>NZ_JAJEJT010000002.1:0-1200000 GCF_021390645.1 Paraburkholderia flagellata | reverse complement strand
GGCCGCAAGCCGCGCTATCCGGTGGCGTCCACGCTGCGCTGGCCGCTCGTGCGGCCTTTCGTGGAACGATAGCGAGCAGGGTGCAGCGGTCCGGTGGCGGCTCATGAGTCCGCCACGGAATCAAATCTCCCCATTCTCCGCACGCACCCGTGCGAACGGCGGCGCCCACCATGGCTCGCGCGAGAAGGCCTCGATTTCCATGCTGGTGTTGAGACCGACGGCGCACCGCCGCTCGCGATGTGTCGCCTCGAGAAACGTCGCATCGACGATTGCGCTGTAGCCCGCGTTCAGCACGTCGCGCACAAGAGCGACGCTCGACACTCCGATCACCCCGCTCAATTCGGCGAGCGCCCGGCTCGCCACTGACTTACCCGTTTCCGAAAAGCCGTGACACAGCGCGGCCGTGCGCGCGCAGATCCTTCCGCAAAACGCGAGATCGTAGGTCGCGTCGATCCAACGCAGCGCGTCGCCGAACTCGACGCAATCGAACATCAACGCGTGACGTCGGTACCGCACAATAGTGTCGAGATGCGGGTCGCGGTGGCAGCGCATTCAGACGAATCTCAGCTTCGCAGCAGCGGAGTCGGGCATCGAGTCGCACAAAATTGACGAAGCCGAAATCGACGGACTTCATGAACTTGTGCGCGTACCGCCCAGCGAAATACACCACGGAAATATGCGTTTCGATGCCCGTTGCGCGGCACCTCACGGCCTTGATCGAAACGGCCTGCATGGTCATTGGCTTATTGCACCTTTTGTGCAATCCGGCGAGGCTGCGCGATACTGTCGAGTTCAACCTAACGGAATTTCGGAGACATGGCGCATTTCGACGTATTCAACGGCGACGCAGACGGCATCTGCGCGCTGCATCAACTGCGGCTCGCAAGGCCGCGCGAAGCGACGCTCATCACCGGCGCGAAGCGCGATATCGCACTCGTCGAGCGCGTGCCGGCCCAGCCCGGCGACTCGCTCACGGTGCTCGACATTTCGTTCGACGTGAACCGCAAGGCGCTCACCGCGCTGCTCGCGAAGGACGTCGCGATCGAATATTTCGACCATCACCACGCGGGCGACCTGCCTATGTCCAGGAATCTCGTCGCACATATCGACACCACAGCGCAGGTCTGCACGAGCGTGCTCGTCGACCGGCACCTCGCCGGCCGCTACCGGCCCTGGGCGACCGCGGCCGCCTGGGGCGACAACCTGCCCGACACGGCGCAAGCGCTTGCGCAGCAGGCCGGGCTCGACGCCGTGCAGACCGAACAGTTGCGCGAGCTTGGCGAGTCGATCAACTACAACGCTTACGGCGACTGCGTCGAAGATCTCGTGATCGCGCCGCTCGATCTGTATGCGGCGATGAAACCCTATGGCAACCCGTTCGATTTCATCGCCTCGGAGCCTATCGTCGGTCAGCTCACCCGCTGCCGTCGCGACGATCTCGAACTCGCCCAGGCCATCGCGCCGCTCATCGCGTTGCAGTACGGCAGCGTCTGTGTGCTGCCCGACGAGCCGTGGGCGCGCCGGGTGCGCGGCGTGTTCGCCAACGTGCTCGCGAACGAGGAGCCCTCGCGCGCGCACGCGGTGTTGAGCGTGAACGCCGACGGCAACTACGCGGTGAGCGTGCGCGCGCCGCTCGCGGAACCGCGCGGCGCGGATGAACTCTGCCGCGCGTTCCCCAGCGGAAACGGCCGGGTGGGCGCGGCGGGCATCGACTGCCTCGAATCGAACCGACTCGACGCGTTCGTTACCGCGTTCGCGCGAGTGTTCGGGCGCGCGAAGCCGGCTTCGGCCTGAACGACACAACGCGTCGATGAGCCGCCACTAAGCCTTTTCGCCGCCGCCCGGTGTGTCGCGCGCTCCCGGTTTGTCGTGCAGCGTCTGGCGCAGGCGCGCTGCGCGAGCCCGTCCATGCGGCGCCTCGTGGTCCTGCGGGATTCGCCTTATGTCGCCACGAGCGCGCGGCGTGAGACGCCTGGACGTCCCGCCGGTGTGGATCACATCGAGTGGCGTCGAGCCGTGACGCTGCGACGCAGCGCGCGATGCACGACAGCCCGCGCCCCGATTGCATAACATGGTTATGGTGATCGATGCGGTGGGTTAAGCCGCATTCTGGCGAGGAGGATGGCGATGCGGGCAATGCTGTTCGACGGCGAGAATCCGCGTTTGCGTGAGGCCGATTTACCCGACCCGGCGCCAGGCGCCGGCGAACTGCTGATCGACATCCGTGCGTGCGGCGTGTGCCGCACTGACCTGCATGTCGTGGACGGCGATCTCGATCAGCCGAAAAAGCCTGTCATTCCCGGCCACGAGATCGTCGGCACGGTTGCGGCGCTGGGGGCCGGCGTGACGGGCTTCGCGCTGGGCGACCGCGTGGGCGTGCCGTGGCTCGGCCATACCTGCGGCCATTGCCGCTTCTGCGCCGACGGGCGCGAGAACCTCTGCGACGCGCCCCGCTTTACGGGCTACACGATCGACGGCGGCTACGCCACGCGCACCGTCGCCGACGCCCGCTACTGCTTCCATCTCCCGCGCCAGTACAGCGATGTCGAAGCCGCGCCGCTGCTCTGCGCGGGACTCATCGGCTATCGCTCGCTCGCGATGGCGGGTGATGCGCGGCGCATCGGCATTTACGGCTTCGGCGCGGCGGCGCATATCGTCGCGCAGGTCGCGCGCCACCAGGGGCGCACGGTCTACGCATTCACGCGTCCCGGCGATACCGCGGCGCAGCAGTTCGCGCGGCGCCTCGGCGCAACCTGGGCCGGCGGCAGCGATGAGCGCGCGCCCGAAGAACTCGACGCGGCGCTGCTGTTCGCGCCGGTCGGCGCACTCGTACCGGCTGCGCTGCGGGCGCTGACGAAGGGTGGCACGGTCGTGTGCGGCGGCATCCACATGAGCGACATTCCCTCGTTTCCTTACGCATGGTTGTGGGAGGAGCGGCGCATTGTCTCGGTGGCGAATCTGACGCGCGAGGACGGCGCGACCTTCATGGCGATCGCCGCGCGCCACAAGCTCGAAATCGAAACCACGCCGTACCCGCTCGCGCGCGCGAACGAAGCGTTGGCTCATTTGCGCGAGGGCCGGCTCACGGGCGCGGCGGTATTGACGATGCGGTGAGTGTGCCTCCTGTCAGGCCGACGTCGATGCTGACGAAATGGAGACAACGGGTCGCACTGGCTACGGCGCGCATCCGTACCCAAATGCGCTAAAACAATCTATAGATTGGATGGGGCGCGCCGGGAGCCGGCGCGCAATTTGGGCAAGACCCGGGAGGTCAACGATGTACAAGCAGATTCTGGTAGCGGTCGATGGCAGCCGCAGCGGCCGGCGCGCACTCGACGAGGCCGTGAAGATCGCGAAGGCGACTGGCGGCGCCGTTCAGGCGCTGTGTGTCGTGCGGCATCCGGCGCGCCTCGTGGACGTGAGTTCGGGCTTCGCCGAGGAACAGGCGCGCCACTCGGCGGAGAACGACGCCGCAACGGCGGCGCTCGAAGAGGCGAAACTGGTGTTCGCGCGGGCCCAGGTGCCGGGCACCACGCGCGCAGCAGACGCGAGCGGCGAGGAGATTGCCGCCGTAATCTCGCGCATCGCCGCAGAGGACGAAGCCGACCTCGTGGTGATGGGCACGCGCGGCTTGTCGGGCATGAAGCGCCTGTTGCTCGGCAGCGTGGCCGAATCGTTCCTGCGTATGGCGGACCGGCCGGTCATGCTGGTGCGCGACGAAGAGGCGCCGGTCGCCTGAGCCGGGTGCCCGGTTCCACCGGCCGGTTAGCCGCGAGGGCGCGATCGGCCGGTCAGCCTTTGCGCGGGCTGTTCGCCCGCCGTCGCGATCCGTCGCGAAATACCCGCAATAGCAAGCCCAGTTTTGAATCGCGGCGCATCAACTGTCTCGATTTGTGACGTTTATCAAGCGACAAATCGCCCATTCGTCGCGCGGGAGCCCGTCTTCCTGCCTATGATGTTGGCTTGAGCCGAGTGTGTTGCGAACACACGGCATCCCGAAGCATCCCGTCTCTCATCGTCGCGCGTGAAGCGCTTTCATTTCGCTCGTCGCGGGCCGCGTTCCATCGCGGTCTACGCTGTCACTTCGGCAGTAAACGCACCGGCGCCGCCGCCGGGCGAAAGCTACATACGGAGGAGATTGATCATGGCAACCGCTTCCCATCCCCCATTCGACGCCTCGCTCGGCAACGCCTTGGGCGCCTCATTCGACACGTATCGCACGAACACATCAGCCGCGCTGCGCTTGCTCGTCGGGCAGCAGCAATGGCGCGAGCAGCTATTGAAGCTGGAGCAGCGCCGCATCGAGCGCGACCGCGAGGCGGTCGAGGGCCTGCTCGAATCGCTGCGCACCGCACGCGACTGGACCGATTTTGCGGTCGCCACGCAATCGGTCTGGCGCGATTATCTCGGCGCGAGCACCACGCTCTGGCAAGAGAGCGTCGCGGCGGCGATGCAGGGCGCGAGCACGTGGTCCGACAGTGCGCGCGATTTCACGCAGCAGTGGCAAGAGGCCTGCGCGGGTGCGCAAGCCGGCGCGTCCAAGGTCCCCGGCGCGCTGCCGATGCGCGAGTGGATGAACGCTTTCGAGCGTGCGATGAGCAGCGCCGCCAATGGCGCCGCGCATCCGGGCAAAACAGCGGGTGCAGGCCGCGCACACGGCGCGAGCGCGGGCGGAGGCCAGCATGGCCACTAAGCGCGTTGCCTTCGTCACGGGCGGCATGGGCGGACTCGGCGAGGCTATCAGCCGGCGCTTGCACGACGCGGGCATGACCGTCGCAGTCTCATGCTCTGCGGCGAACACGCGGGCCGACGCGTGGCTTGCCGCCGAACGCGCGTCGGGCCGCGATTTCGGCTGTCATCAAATGAACGTTGCTGATTGCGAAGCCTGCGAGCGCGCGGCGCTGCAAGCGCTCGACGATCTCGGTCAGGTGGACGTGCTCATCAACAATGCGGGCATCACGTGCGACCGCAGCTTCGTCAAGATGTCGAAAGCCGACTGGGACTCCGTGCTGCGCACCGATCTCGACGCGCTCTTCAACGTGACGAAGCCGTTCTTGCCCGGCATGATCGAGCGCGGCTTCGGGCGCATCATCAATATCGGCTCGGTCAACGGCTCGCGCGGCGCTTTCGGGCAGACCAACTATTCGGCGGCGAAGGCGGGCATGCATGGCTTCACGAAGGCGCTCGCACTGGAAGTGGCGAAAAAGGGCGTGACGGTGAACACCGTGTCGCCGGGCTATCTCGCCACGCAAATGGTGGAAGCCGTGCCGAAGGACGTGCTGGACGCGCGCATCCTGCCGCAAATTCCGGTGGGCCGCCTCGGCCAGCCAAACGAGGTCGCGGCACTGGTGGCGTTCCTCTGCTCGGACGACGCGGGGTTCATCACCGGCGCCGATATCGCGATCAACGGCGGCATGCACATGCAATGACGCGCCGCGCAGCGACGCAATAATTTCGCGCTCGGCAAAAAAAGGGTCTTGCAAACGCGCAAGGCGCCTTCATGTTGGAACGGTAAGCGGCAGCGACCGCGCCGCGTGAGCGGCGCGATTCGTTGCCGGCGATTATCTGTCGTTGACCGTAGGGACGTCATGCGCCTGCACTAACTGACAGATAATTAAGGAATCCGATGTAACGTTGATCGTTGCATGGACAAGGAAAACGTTCAGCCCATGGAGGCATCAATGAGCAATATCTCGCGTTACGATCCGTTTTCGATGGAAAGTGTGCCCGATCTGTTTCACGGGCTGTTTCGGCCGTTGCGTGCCACGAGTGGCGTGGAAGGGCAGGCGGCCAGCATCCGGATCGACGTGACGGAAGACGAGGCTGGCTTCACGGTGAAGGCCGAAATGCCCGGCGTCGATCGCAAGGACATTGACGTGAAAATCGATGGCAATCTCGTTTCGATCGCGGCGAAGGTCGAGCGAGGCAGCGAACTGAAGGAAGGCGAGCGCGTCGTGCGTCGCGAGCGCTATTCGGGCAGCGTGAGCCGTGCGTTTACGCTTGCTGCGGAAATCGACGACGAAAAGGCGAGCGCGCAATACAAGGATGGTGTGCTGACGCTAGCGCTGCCGAAGCGGGCCGCGGCCGCCAGTAAGCGCCTCGAAATCAATTAAGGCAGAACAGGTGTAGAGCGGGCGGCGCGCAGACTGCATATCGTGCAGTTGCGCGCCGCTTTTTTAGGGCAGGACGTTGCCGATTCATCGACAAGTAACGCAGCGAAACACGACTGTAGCGAAACTGTACGATTGACTCGCTATGCTGGGGAGACTCAAGCCCACGGCCCTTCGGTCGAATGCTTTTCGGGCATGTGGCCGGAATTGGCGCGCAAACGCTGACTCTGGCCAACCACTGGAGAGACCCGATGCTCAGCCACCACGAACTAGCGACATTGCTGCTGATCCGTGATACAGACGCGCCGATTCAGACGCTCGATTCCGATTTCCTGGCGCTTCAGCGCTACCGTCTCGTCGAGATGGACCAAGCGGGCGGCGACCCCACGCTGCGGCTCACAACACGCGGTCGCGAACTGCTGCGGCGTCTCACGCATGACGAGGGCGGCGAGCGCAGTATTTGAGCGGTCGGGACACCCCGGTGTCGTGCAGCAACGCGTGTCAAGAGCGTTTCATTGAGCGCTACGCCCGTTACATTCATGTAATACGCTGCGGAACACTCTGCGATACAGTGCTGGCTTTTGGTTCCAACCCACGCTGTTTTCACACGCAAAAGCCGAGTCATGAACGCCGTTACCAAGCCCGTTGTCCGCCTGTTTGCCCTGATTTCCTGCGCCGCGCTCTTCGCGCCGCTCGCTGCTGTCGCCGCACCGTATCACCACGAGGTGTGCCACGTCGAACACGTTCACCATCACGCTGAACGTGTGTGCCATCACGTGCACTGAAATTGCGCCGACTGCGAAACTGACTGCAGGGCAAAACGCCGCACTTCTGTGCGGCGTTTCTTTTTAAGTCATGTAATAAGGATGACGAAATAAAAATCGGATATTTGTGCTGCGACATCTCGTAATTAATTGAAAGAGCGGGGTCACACAAAAAATATCGCGGCGCGATATGCTCCGCGTTTCGTTGCATACATTTTGCTTGCAGCGAGTCTCGCCATCGAAACCGCAAGGCGCCAAAGCAAGCAATGAAAAACATCACGTCGCTAGCCGCATCCAGTGTTGCAGTCAGCGCGCTCGCTATGGCTTCCGGACCGGTTTGCGCGCAGGAGTTCACGCTCTATACAGGGCCGCTCAAGAGCGGCGCCGATCATACCTATTCGTGGCAAATGGATTACACGGAGGGTTTCGGCCAGTATTTTGCTGGCAGCATAGCGTGGTTGAACGAAGGCCATATTCCCAATCATCACCGCGACGGGCAGAGCATCCAGGCGTGGGCGCGCCTGCCGCTCGCGCAGCGCCGCTTTGTGTTTGCGGTAGGCGTCGGGCCGTATCGCTATTTCGACACCGAAGCCGCGTCCCAGGGCCAAGGCTGGTCCGACACGCACGGTTGGGGCGTGCTCTATAGCGCGCGCGCTACCTGGTACGCCGCGAATCGCTGGACTGCGAACCTGCAGCTCAATCGCGTGCAGGTATCGCGCGGTCCATCGACGACATCGCTCATGCTGGGCGTCGGCTACCAGCTCGACGCGCCCGATACGCCAGGCCCGCGCGATTTCGCGTTGCCGCGCACGCAGAAAGTGACGAACAACGAGATCACGCTGATGGCGGGCGAGACGATCCTCAATAGCCTCGAATCGCAGACATCGGCGGCCGAGGCGATCGAGTACCGGCGCGGCATCAACTCCTTTCTCGACGCTACGGTGGGGTATTTGCACGAGGGGAATGGCATCTCGGCGCGGCGCGATGGCGCGACGGCGCAACTCTGGCTCACGCGCGCGTTTTTCGACAAGCGTCTCACGCTGGGGTTCGGAGCGGGCCTCTACGCCGCGATTCACCACGGCGAGCACCCCGACGAGCGCGATACCGGCGACGGTATTCTCTCGGGCCTCATTTCCGTCTCGGCTTCATATCGCTTGACGCAGCACTGGGCCGCGCGCGTTACGTGGAATCGCGTCGTTACGCGCTATAGCCGCGATACGGACGTGATCCTGGGGGGTATCGGCTATCGGTTCTGAGTGTGGCGATGTAGCCAGCGCGGGCGTGGCATGCTTGTGCATGGACTTGCTCGCGCGCGTCGCCGCGTCAACCACCCGGAGGTGGACGACCGCCGCCACCACCACCAGACCCGCCGCCGCCACCGCCGCCGCTGCCGCCACCAGACCCGCCGCCGCCTCCGCCGCCGCCGCCGCCTCCGCCACCGCCACCGCCAGACCCACCACCGCCGCCACCACCACCCTGCGGCCGATTATTCCCGCCACCGGACGGTCGCCCGCCGCCTTGTCCCTGTGGCCGTCCGCCGCCCTGGCCAGGCGGTCGGGCATTCCCTTGTCCTGGAGGCCGCGCGTTGTTGTTTCCGGGGCCCGCGCCGGGTGGCCGGTTTCCCTGTCCCGCGTTGTTGTTGGGCGGACGATGCCCTCCGCCTTGGTTAGGTGGACGATTCCCGCCGCCTTGACCAGGCGGCCGAGCGCCGCTGGGCGGACGGCCGCTGGGCGGCCGCGGCCGCACGGGCGGCGGCGGCACGGGCCGCGGCCCCGGATGGCGCGCCCACCGCGATTGATTGGAGAACCATGGCCGGTCGCGGTAGTGACTGCCCCAGTACGCGCCGAGCGAGAACGTCACGACGGGCAGACCGATTCGCGGGCCATAGCTCATCACCGGCACCCGCTGTCCTTGCCACGGATAGCTGATAAAGGTGCCGTAGACCCAGCCTCGCAGGCCCGGAAAACCGATGTCGCACCAGCTAAAGCCAGCGACGCAACCCCACACCGTCACTGCCACGCCTCCCGGTATCTGGGCGACGATAGGGAAATCGGCTGCGGGTCCGGCGTAGAGATTGACGGTCTGATTCGTGAATGCCTGCGATTGGGCGTGTGCGGGCGGCGAAGCCACGAACATGCCGGCTAGCGCGGCGAGCACGACACCGAGAAACTGCTTGCGCATTGCTGCCTCCCGCCGGGCGGAGTCACCCGGATATTTATTGAGATAGCAACGTCTACGGTAGCAGATAAGACTTTTAGGGCGAGTTTGAGCGTGTTACGGCTTATTTCGTGCGGGCACGCAATCGCGGGTCCGGCGCGGCGTTCAGCGCGCGGTTGCCGAATTGCCGGCGGCGGACACGCATTGTGCCGCGCTGTGCAAAAATCGCGGCCTCGGTTCGCATCCAAGAAAACACGCGGCCGATTCCGTATCAGCAGACGAGGAGCAGACCATCGTGATTCAGCGTATTTCCCATTTCTTTACCGGCGTAGTGCATCGGATCTTGCCGGACCCGCTCATCTTCGCCATTCTCCTCACCGTCGTGACTTTCGTGCTGGCGTTCTCGCTCACGCCGCAGCCGCCCGAAGCGCTAGTCATGATGTGGGGTTCGGGCTTCTGGAACCTGCTCGCGTTCGCGATGCAGATGGTCCTGATTCTCGTGACCGGCCATGCGCTCGCCAGTTCCGGCCCGATCAAGCGCATGCTCGTCGCGTTGGCGAGTTGCGCGCGCACGCCGGGCCAGGGTGTGATGCTGGTTGCGTTCGTGGGCGCGATTGCCTGCGCGATCAACTGGGGCTTCGGCCTCGTGCTCGGCGCGATGTTTTCGCGCGAAGTGGCGCGGCGGGTGCGCGGCACGGACTACCGGCTGCTCGTCGCCGCCGCGTACATGGGCTTTCTCACGTGGCACGGCGGGCTTTCCGGCTCGGTGCCGCTCGTGGCGGCCACGAAGGGCAATCCGATGGAAAAGGCCGTTGGCCTGATCCCGGTCTCGCAAACTATTTTCACGGGCTACAACGCGTTCATCACGCTCGGCCTGATCGTGCTGCTGCCGATTCTCGTGCGCCTCATGATGCCGAAGCCCGAAGATGTGGTCTCGGTCGACCCCGCGCTGCTCGAAGATCCGCCGAGCGTCGAGCGCAAGCTCGGACCGGACGCGACCTTCGCCGAGCGCATCGAGGAAAGCCGCGCGCTCTCGCTGCTGGTGGCGGCTTTGTGTTTCGTGTTCCTTGGCATCCGCTTTCACACGAAGGGCTTCGCGCTCGACATCGACACCGTGAATCTCGTGTTCCTCGCGGCTGGCCTCGTGCTGCATAAAACGCCGATGGCCTACGCGCGTGCCGTGGCCGGCGCCGCGAGGGGCGCCTCGGGCATCATGATCCAGTTTCCGTTCTACGCGGGCATTCAGGCGCTCATGGACCACTCGGGTCTCGCGGGTGTCATCACGAAGTGGTTCGTCGATATCGCGAACGTGCACACGTTTCCGCTGCTCGTGTTTCTCAGCTCGGCGGTGATCAACTTCGCGGTGCCTTCGGGCGGCGGCCACTGGGTCGTGCAGGGGCCGTTCGTGATGCCGGCGGCGCAGGCGCTCGGCGCGGACCTCGGCAAGTCGGCGATGGCGATCGCCTACGGCGAGGCGTGGACCAACATGGCGCAGCCGTTCTGGGCGCTGCCCGCGCTCGCGATCGCAGGCCTTGGCGTGCGCGACATCATGGGTTACTGCGTGACCACGCTGCTGTTCTCGGGCGTGGTGTTCGTCGCAGGGATGTATCTCTTTTGAGCGTGAGGCGGGCGGCGCCTGCGCGCCGCCCGCTCATTTGTGCTTCGTGTGCTTCGCCAGATAGTCGCGCAGCACGATCGCATGATTGCGCTGCGTGTCGTGCGAGCCATAGAGCAGGGAGATGTGCCCCTTACCGGCCGCTTCGGCGAGCGGATGCCAGGCGTCCGGGTTGGCGTTCAGCTCGGCCAGATAGCGCTTCTTGAATTCGTCCCACTGTTCCGGATCCTTGTGGAACCATTGGCGCAGTTCGGTGCTCGGCGCGACCGCTTTCGCCCATTCCACGTTCGCGAGTTTTTCCTTGCTCAGGCCGCGCGGCCACAGCCGGTCCACCAGAAAGCAGTGGCGCCCATCCTCGGGCAGCGGCTCGTAGACTCGCTGGATATCGATTGCCGGTTTCGTCATTGTCGGTTCCCTGGTTGAGGATGGCGCGTGGCGCTGCCCGGGTGCCAGCAACGCCTGCACGCGCGCCTGCAGCGCGGGCACGACATCGTGATCGAACCACGGGTGACGCTTGAACCACACCTGATTGCGTGGCGACGGATGCGGAAGCGGCACGAAATTGGGTGCATAGTCGCGCCAGGCTGCCACTGTTTCGGTGAGCGAGCCGCGTCGCTCGCTGCCCAGAAAATAGCGCTGGGCATACTGGCCGACGAGCAGCGTCAGCCGCACGCCGCGCAATTGCTTGATGAGCCGCGCGTGCCAGAGCGGGGCGCATTCCGGGCGCGGCGGGTTATCTCCACCCGCGCCTCGTCCGGGGTAGCAAAAGCCCATCGGCACGAGCGCGACCTGGGCCGCGTCGTAAAACGTTTCGCTATCGATGCCGAGCCACGCGCGCAGCCGTTTGCCGCTCGCGTCATCCCACGGCACGCCTGAGGCATGGACCTTTGCGCCCGGTGCCTGGCCAACGATCAGCAGACTTGCCGTTTCGCTCGCCTGAAGCACTGGGCGCGGGCCGAGCGGCAGCGCGTCCGCGCAGGCATGGCAGGCGCGGATTTCGGCGAGCAGGGCAGGAAGCGGGTCCGATAGCGAAAGCGGCCCGTGAAGCGGATGGGCATTCGACACGGCAAGGCTGGAAAGCGTGACAGAAGATCCAGTCTACCAAACGCCCCCTTGGCGCGCCGCTCTGTCCAGCACGATTCGAGCCAGCGCAAGCGCGCGTGAAGCCGCGTGAACCCGCATTGCGCGCTGCGTCATTCTCGTGCGGCCATTTGCGCTTTTCCTGTAACCTCGCTCGTGGTCGATCTGGAACGGAGCCGCAATGCCCGCCGAAGCCGAGACGTCAACCCGCACGACCCGCAACGAGCCCTTGCTCGTCGATCTCGCGCTGCAAGGCGGCGGCTCCCATGGCGCCTACACATGGGGCGTGCTGGACCGCCTGCTCGAAGAACCGTGGCTGCAGATCGAAGGCATTTCCGGCACCTCGGCGGGCGCGATGAACGCCGCCGTGCTCGCGGGCGGCCATGCGCGCGGCGGCGCGGCCGGCGCGCGCGAGGCGCTCGAGCACTTCTGGCGCCGCGTGTCCGACGCAGCGCGCTTCAGCCCGTTCCGGCGCGGCCCCGTCGACATCCTGCTCGGTCGCTGGTCGCTCGACCATTCGCCCGTGTTTGTCGCGCTCGACATGATGGCGCGCGTCGTCTCGCCATACGATCTGAATCCGGGGCGCGTGAATCCTTTGCGCACGATCCTCGCCGACACCATTGATTTCGACGCATTGCGTCACTCGCGCATCAAGCTTTTCGTCACGGCCACGCGCGTCTCCAACGGCCAGGCGCGCGTGTTCCGCAATGCCGACGTCACGCCTGACGCACTGCTCGCCTCGGCTTGCCTGCCCACGCTCTTCCAGGCCGTCGAGATCGACGGCGAAGCCTACTGGGACGGCGGGTACGCGGGCAATCCCACCATGACGCCGCTGATTCGCGAGACCGATTCGATCGACACGATCCTCGTGCAGGTGAACCCCGTGGAGCGCGCGGGCACGCCGCGCTCGGCGCGCGACATCATCAACCGCGTGAATGAGATCGCGTTCAACTCGCCGCTACTCAAGGAACTGCGCATGATGGCGCTGCTGCACAAGGTCGCGGACGCGGGCAGCGAGGAGGGCCGCCGCTGGGCGGGTATGCGCCTGCATCGCGTGCATAGCGCGAAGCTCGTCACGCTGGGCTCGTCGTCGAAGCTCAACGCCGAGTGGTCGTTCATCACGATGCTGCGCGACGAAGGCCGCCGCACCGCCGATGAATTCCTCGCGCAGCACGGCGCGCAACTCGGCGAGGCGTCGACGTTCGACTTCGAGGCGCTGCTCGAAGGGGTGCTGCAATGAGCGCGGGCACGCTTGTCATCGGCCTCGCGGGCATGCTCGCGAGCCTCTCGCTGTTGATCTGGCTCGCGTATCGCGGCTGGAGCGTGCTGCTGCTTGCGCCGCTGTGCGCCATGCTGGCCGCGCTCATTTCCGGCGAGCCGGTGCTCGCGCACTGGACGCAAACTTTCATGTCGAGCACGGGCCGCTTTCTCGCCCAGTTTTTTCCGCTCTTTTTGCTCGGCTCGCTGTTCGGCAAGCTGATGGAGGACAGCGGCTCGGTGGATGCCGTGGCGCGCCTCATGATCGACAAGCTCGGCACGCGTCACGCACTCGTGGCCGTGGTGCTGGGCGGCGCGCTCGTCACTTATGGCGGCGTGAGCCTCTTCGTCGCGTTCTTCGTGCTCGCGCCCATGGCGCAGGCGCTCTTTCGCTCCGCCGATATTCCGCGCCGCCTGATGCCCGCCGCGATCATGCTCGGCACGGCGACCTTCACGATGTCGGCGCTGCCCGGCACGCCCGCGCTGCAAAACGCTATTCCCATGCCGTTTTTCGGTACGACGCCGTTCGCGGCGCCGGGACTCGGCGTGATCGCGAGCCTCGTGATGGCGGGCTTCGGCCTCTGGTGGCTCGGGCGCGCGGCGACAGCGGCGCGGCGCAACGGCGAGGGCTTCGTCGAGCCAGACGACGGCGGCGCCGACGACGAAGATCGTGGCAAGTCCTCGCTCGTGCGCGAGCGCGCGAGCCTCGCGCAAGCCTTCGACCCTGCCGAAATCGGCAATGGCGCAGCGGCATCGGACCATGCCGGGCCGCCGTCGCCCTTCGTCGCGCTCGCGCCGCTCGTGGTCGTCGTGGCGATGAACTTCGTGATGAACGTCGTGGTGTTTCCGCGCATCGACGCGTCCTACCTGGCCGAACCGCGCTGGGGCTCGACCACGCTTTCGGCGGTGGCGGGGGTGTGGGGTGTTTCGGTTGCGCTCGCGCTCGGCATTATCGTGCTGGTGGCGTTGAATCGCGGGCGGCTCGGTGCGCTGCGCGAGAGCGTCGATGCGGGCGCGAACGCGTCGGTGCTGCCGGTGCTGAGCGTGGGCAGCCTCGTGGGCTACGGCGCCGTGATTGCCGCCTTGCCCGCGTTCGAAGCCGTGCGCGACTGGGTGCTCGGCATCGGTGGTGGCCCGCTCGTTTCGCTCGCCGTGGCCACGAACCTGCTCGCCGGGCTCACGGGCTCTGCCTCGGGCGGGTTGACCATCGCGCTCGACGCGCTCGGCGGCACCTACATGCAGCTCGCCGCCCAGCACGGCATCAATCCGGCTTTGCTGCACCGCGTGGCCGTGATGTCGTCGGGCACGCTCGACAGCCTGCCGCACAACGGCGCCGTGGTGACGCTGTTGGCCGTGTGCGGTTCGACGCATCGCGAAAGCTACCGCGACCTCGTAGTGGTGAGCATCGTCGGCGCGCTCATCGCGCTCGCCGTGGTGATCGTGCTCGGGACGCTGTTCGGCAGTTTCTGAACGTTGTTCCCGCGCGAGACACGCCGCTGGGCAACGATCCGCCAACGCGCGTAGACTCTCGCGATGCAGCGGCCTTTCGCCAGGAGGCTTCATGAAATTGCTTGCAGTCCACCCGAGCGGACTGATGTACACGCGCGTGTTCCTGCGGCTCGAGCCGCTGGGTCTCGAATCCGTGGCCGGCACGGCGCGCGACGCCGGCCACGACGTGCGGCTTCTCGATCTGCAGGTCGAGACGCACCGCGACCTCATGCGCATGGTGCGCAACTGGAAGCCCGAAGCGCTCTGCTTTTCGGGCAACTATCTGGCCAACATTCCTGAGATCATCGACCTTTCGAAGGCCGTGAAGGCTGCGCTGCCCTCGTGCTTCGTGTTCGTGGGCGGGCACAGCGTGTCATTCACCGCGCACGATCTGCTGCGCCATGCCGAAGGCGCGATCGACTGCGTGCTGCGCGGCGAAGGCGAAGCTTCGGTGAACGAACTACTCGAAGCGGTGTCGCACGGCGCGGATCTGCTCGCCGTGCCCGGCGTCTTGACGCACCATGGCTCGGGGCCGTCGCCACGCTTCGTCGAGAATCTCGATCCTGTGCGGCCCGCGCGCGACCTGCTGCGCCATCGCCGCAAGTACTTCATCGGCACGCTCGATCCGTGCGCCTCCATCGAATTCGCGCGTGGCTGCCCGTGGGACTGCACGTTCTGCAGCGCGTGGACGTTCTACGGACGCAGCTATCGCACGCGCAGCCCCGAAGTCGTCGTGGACGAACTGGCCTCGCTGCGCGAACCGGGCGTGTTCATCGTCGACGATGTGGCGTTCGTGCATGCCGAACACGGCATGGCGATCGGCGAGGCGATCAAGCGGCGTGGCATCAACAAGCGCTACTACCTGGAAACGCGTGGAGACGTGCTTCTGCGCAACAAGGACGTGTTCCGCCTGTGGGAGTCCATTGGGCTGAAGTACATGTTCCTTGGTCTGGAGGCGATCGACGAGGAGGGGCTCAAGGCGTTTCGCAAACGCATCAGCCTCGACCGGAACTTCGAGGCGCTCGAGTTCGCGCGTTCGTTGGGGATTACCGTCGCGATCAACCTGATTGCCGATCCGGAGTGGGACCGCGAACGCTTCGAGACGATCCGCAAGTGGTGCCTGGAGATTCCAGAGATCGTCAACATCAGCGTGAATACGCCGTATCCGGGCACGGAGAACTGGCAGCGCGAGGCGCGGCGCCTCATGAGCCTCGACTACCGGCTCTACGACATCCAGCACGCCGTGGTGCCGACGAAGCTCCCGCTTCCCGAGTTCTACGCGGAACTCGTGAAAACGCAGCAGGTGCTCAATCGCAAGCACATGGGCTGGACTGCGCTGCGCGGCGCGGCCGGGCAGGCCACGCATCTGCTGTTGCGCGGCCAGACCAATTTCGTGCGCATGCTGTGGCGCTTCAACTCGGTGTTCGATCCGCGCCTGCAGTTGGCCGATCATGCACGCGAAGTCCACTACGAGATGACGCCGCCGCCCGGTATGAGCGGCGCGGCGCAGGTCGATATGAAGACCGTCTACATTCATGGCCCCACCGGCCGCAAGGGCCGCAAGATCGACGACGACACGGAGAAGTTCGTCGACGAGACGCGCATGGGGCTTGGGTGAGTTTTTTTGGCCTGCCTCTTGATCCAGCATCTCGGCACGCAGCGTCTGCCCGCGCTGTTCGCGTTCAAGAGCCGCTGCGACGCGTTTTTCGAGCGGCTGCCGTTCTTTCCAGTAAACAAAAAACGGCGGCGGTTATCGAACCGTCGCCGGAAGGGGCATGAGCCCCTCGCGCTGCGCTGCCCAGCGTGCTTCCCCCGTATTAGCTCTTCGTTGCCATTGCCATCCAGCCGTTCTGCGTGCTGATCTGCGCGACTTCTTTCGCGATCGAGCGAGCCAGTTTGCCGGCATCCGACGAGAGCGTGTCGCGCTTTGCCTCCGATGCGCCGTGCAGACCACCGCCCACCACGGCCGCCGTTGCGACATGGCCGGCCGCCGCGCCCACGCCCGCCGTTTCGGCCATGCCGGGCATATGGCCGCTGTCCGCCTTCGTCTGGAAGCTCAGGAGCGGTTGCGGCTCGCCGCCATTGGCCGGCTGGAACAGCACGGCGATCGTCGCGCCCACTTCGCTCTTGCCCGCACCGAGACCGATCAGCATGCGGCGGCGGCTACTGCCCGCGCCCATCGTGTCGATGCGGCCTTCGACGATCAGCGCGTTGCGTCCGGCGGGCGCGGGACCGTCCATGCGCACGGCGGGCAGACCCATTTTCTGGAGTTCACTCACGAGTTGATCGGCGAGATGCTCGCGCGTTTGCAGCGCGGCCTGCTGTTGCTGCTGCGCCGACGACTCGCCGCTCGCCATCGTCTTGAGCTTGTGCAGCATGCCGGTGCTGTCCAGCTGCACCTGGTCGGCGGCGGCGTCGAACGTGTAGACGTAGACGACGTCTGCGTGCAGTTGCGGAAGCGGCCCGTTCGTTTGCACGACAGGCGCGGCCGATGCGCAGCCGCTCGCGAAGAGCGCGCCCGCGAGGAACGTGGCGCCCGCGACGCGCTTGGCCTTGTTGACGAGGAAGTTGATGAGCGATTGCATGTCGATGTCCTTTGCCTGAAAGAGTGTCTCGTGTCTGCCGATACTCGCAAATCATTCAGGATGGCGAACTATCGACCTTGGTGCTTCGGCGTCTGGGCTGCGGTTTGCTTCGTTCCGTTGCTCAGGCTCAGGCGCAAGTATGGGGGGTAGGGCGCGCGAAATCCACGCGCAAATTATGTCGAGTCATGTCATGCACGCGCGGTGTGCGGCGCGCCGTTCTGGCCTGCTGAGGGACGGTTCAGCGGCAGGCGCACGACCGCTTCGAGGCCGCCGCCTTCGCGGTCGCGGAAGGTGAGCGAGCCGCCGTGCAGCCGCGCGATCCGATCGACGATGGCAAGGCCCAGGCCCGACCCGCCCGAATGCGTGCGGGCGTTCGCGCCGCGGCTGAAGGGGGATTTGAGGCGCTCCAGCTCTTCGGCGCGGATGCCGTTGCCGCGATCGGCAACGATCACGCAGGCGGTGTCGCCGTCGCGCCAGGTGCGAATCGTCAGACCTGTACGCCCGTAGTTCACAGCGTTCTGCATGAGATTCATCAGCAGACGCATAACGGCGATGGGCCGGAACGCGAACATCGGCAGCTCGCCTTCGTCGAAATCGAACTCATGGCCGAGCCCCGCGAAGTCGGCAACGAGCTGCCCAGCGAGCGCGTTGAGGTCGCCCGTTTGGGGAGTTTCGCGCTCGCCGCTGCCCGCGTAGTCCATGAACTGCTGGAGGATCGTGTCGATCTGGTCCAGATAACTCTCGGACGAGGCTACGAGCGCATCGTTGCTGCCGCGCGGCAAGGCCATCGCGATTGCGAGGCGCAGTTTCGTGAGCGGCGTGCGGATGTCGTGCGACACGCCGGCCAGCATCAGCGCGCGCGTGGCCTCGGCCTGCTTCAACGCTTCGGTCATCTGATTGAAGGCGAGGCTGACTTGCGCGATTTCGGTCGGGCCGTTGGTCGGCAGCGGCGGCGGCGTTTCGCCAGCGCTCACGCGCCGCGCCGCGCGCGCGAGCTTGCGCAGCGGCTGGTTGATGTGTCGCTGCAACAGGTAGCCCGTGAGCACCGCGAGCAGCGCGAGCGCGGCGGAGAGGATCAACGCCGTGGTGATGCCGCTCGCGCGCGCGTCTGCCGTCATGGGAAGTGCCACCCATACCGGTTCGCCCGCCGCGTGAAGGCGTATCCACAGACGTTCCTGCGCGGCTTCGCCATCCGTCGCGGGTCCGGCTTCGTCCTGGTTCGCTTCCCAGCGCACCAGCAGGCCGGACGGCAGATGGCGTTGCAGCGCTTCGACGAACACATCGCGCTGCCAGGTGCGGAAAAAGTCTGCGAGGCTCGGATGCATATCGGCAGGCGCTTGAGGTGGCGCTATGTTGCGCGTCTCGAGCCGGGCTGCGGCCGCGCGACCTTCATCGGGCGGCATGGACGCGAGCGTGGTGTCGAGCAGCTTCACGTAATCGGCGAAGATGATCGATGCGCGCTCGATGCGCGGGCGCTGCACGAAGTGCAGAAGCACGGCGAGCGAGCAGATTTGCGAAAGCGCGACGAGCGCCACCAGCAGCGCGATGTTGCGCGAGAGCAGGGAGCGCGGCAGACGCAAGCGCATTACGATTCGACGCCGGCCACCAGCATGTAGCCGATGCCCCAGACGGTCTTGATGAAGCGCGGCTTGGCGGGATCGTCCTCGACGATCTGGCGCAGGCGCAGGATCTGCACGTCCACGCTGCGGTCGAGCGCGTTGTGGTCGCGCCCGCGCGCGCGGGCGAGCAGGTTCTCGCGGCTCACGGCGCGATTCGGCGACGAGCCGAGTGCGTGAAGCAGCAGCATCTGCGCCGAGTGGACTTCGACGGCCGCGCCGTCGCGGTAGAGCGTTTGTTTGCCAACGTCGAACTGAAAGTCGCCGAAGCGCAGCATTTGCGAGGTGACCGTGGGTTCGCCCGAGGCCATCTTCTGGCGGCGCAGCAGCGCGCGAATGCGCGCGACCAGTTCGTCGGGCAGGAAGGGCTTGGCGAGGTAGTCGTCGGCGCCCGTTTCGAGGCCGATCACCTTGTCGGCGGCGTCACCCTTCGCGGTGAGCATGAGGATCGGCAGCGTCTGTCCTTCGGCGCGCAGGCGGCGGCAGACCGTGAGGCCGTCTTCGGGCTCCATCATGAGATCGAGCACGAGCAGGTCATAGGGCTCGCGCTGGAGCAGGCGGTCGAGGCGCTTGCCGTCGGCGACGGCGCGCACCTCGAAACCCTGGCTCGTGAGAAAGCGCTGCAGCATGTTGCGCAGTTCGGCTTCGTCGTCGAGCACGATGATCCTGTTTGACTGCTCCATGTGCCGCCTCCGGCGTTCATCGGGCTGCTGCGCGCGCTCGCATGAAGTCCTCGATCTGCGCGAGGGTGACGAAGCCGGCCTTTTGCGTGTCGATTTCGTCGAAGTGCTGCGCGACCCTCGGCATGCCCGCCTGCGCCTGTTCGCGCGTGAGCTTGCCGTCGTGCGTTGTGTTCGCGGCGGCGAAGCGCCCTTGCAACTGCGCCATCATGCGTTCGACGCGCGCGTCGCCGGTTGTGGCACTGTTCGTCGCGCCTGAACTGCCTGGCAAGGCCTGAGCCGATGCCGGCACGCAAACCGCTGCTGAAACGATACACAAAACGAGGGCAGCGATCATCTTCTTCATGGTGTTCTCCGTGAGGTGGCCGACGTAGCTTGCCGGCCGGTTGATAAAGCGAATGAGGCGGGTGAAGCGAACGGCGGCTGCAGCTCAAGCGAATGCGCAGCCGCCCGTGGTGATTCAGGCCCAGTGGGCGGGGACCCACACGCGGCCGATCCAGTGGCCGGGAATCCACACTGCGGGGCGCGGCGCGATGTACACGGCGCGCGGCAGCGGCTGGCCCACGTAGACGACCTTGGGTGCCGGCGGGGCCACGTAGACGACCTTTGGCGCGGCCGGCTGAGGCGCGGGCGGCGCGACATAGACGGTCTTCGGTGCGGCGGGCGCGACATAAACCGTCTGCGGTACGGGCGCCGGCGCCACAACGACCGTCTTGGGCGCGGGCGGCGGCGGCGCGACGTACACCGTGGTGCTGGGCGGCGGCGTCGTCACGACAACCGGCACGGGCGCGGGGGCCGGGGCGCCCACGACGGCCACCGTCGCACCCGCCGTCGTGACCGTGCTGCCATGCACCACCGTCGTGCCGCCCGTGGTCACCGTGCCGCCGTGGACGACGGTCGTGCCGCCGCCCGTCGTCACCACGCCGGTGCCGACGCCCGTGGCGCTTCCCGAGTGGTAGACGCTGCCGCCCTGCGTGCCGGTGACGGTGCCCGAGCGATTGCACGTGCTGTCCGCGCAGGAGGTGGACGCCGAGTGCCCGTAGGTGTTGCCGTTGCCCGTCGTGACCGTGCCCGTCGACGAGTACTGGCCCGGCGCCGTGCGCGTCACGCTGCCCGAGGTGCTCGCGCTGCGGCCATCCGAGCCGTCGAGCGAGCCGGTGTGCGAGCAGGTGCCGTTCGCGCAGTTCGTGTCGCCCGAATGCTGGACCGAGCGGCCGTTCGGACCGTAGGCCGTGCCGCTGTTGCTGAACTGCCCGGGCGCGGTGCGGGTCACCGAGCCGCTGTTGGTGGCGACGCCGCCCCAGGGACCGGCCACGCCGCCCGCATGCGAGCAGGTGCCGCCGCCGCAGGACCCGTAGTGCGCGCCGTTGTACGTGCCGTGGGGCGTGTACGCCGTACCGTGGCCGGACCAGCCGGCGAAGGCGGGGGCGCTGGCGAAGCCGATGATCGCGGCGACGACGAGGGGGAGCGTTTTCATCAGAGGTCCTTGCGGTTCGTTTCGGGGGGCACGCTGTGGCGTGTCAGCGGAACGAACTATAGGGCTGGGCTCTGCTCAAGTCGCGTCATAAACCATGTCGCGGTGTTACATGTCACGAGGCCCCGGCCGCCGGCACCCCACGCACGCGCCGCGGCGGGCTTGTCGGCGTGTTTCGCGCGCCGCGCGCGTGACATATCCCGACATACTTTGCGCGTGGTTTTTCCCTCTGCGCGCCAGTACAGTCCCCTTCATCCGACGCGCTGCAGGTGCTTTTCCCGTGCAATACGCGTCTTTCTTCACCGCGCTAGACGCGCCCTTTGCACACGATCCATCATGCTCACCACTGGAAAACTCGCGTTTTATGTCACGCTGTTCGTCGTTGCCGTGTCGCTGATCGAGGCATGCGTGCTCACCTTCAGGAAGCGCCGCGCAACAAAAGGAGAGGCCCCTTTCGATTGGTCTGAAGTTTGGCTCTCGCTTGCCGACCTCGCGGGCCGCAAGCTCTTCGCGCTCCTGCCGCTCTCGCTCGCCACGCCGATCTTCGACTTCGCCTGGGAGCACCGCCTCTTTACGCTGAATATCGACACCGTTGCGCTCGTGCTGCTGGTCTTCATCGGTCAGGAGTTCTGCTATTACTGGTATCACCGCGCGTCGCACCGCATCCGCTTCTTCTGGGCGACGCATGCCGTGCACCATTCGCCGAACCAGTTGACGCTCTCTTCGGCGTACCGGCTGGGGTGGACCGGCAAGCTCACCGGCCCGGCCATGTTCTTCACGCCGCTCGTGTGGCTTGGCGTGCGTCCCGAAGTCGTGATCGCTATCCTCTCGTTGAATCTGCTCTATCAGTTCTGGCTGCACAACACGTGGATTCCGAAGCTCGGCTGGCTCGAGTACGTGTTCAATACGCCGTCGAATCATCGCGTGCACCATGCGTCGAATGTCGATTACCTCGATGCGAACTATGGCGGAGTCCTGATCGTTTTCGACCGCCTGTTCGGCACATATGTGCAAGAGCGCGCCGATGAACCGTGCCGCTACGGCCTCGTTACGCCCGTGCGCTCGCGCAATCCGTTCGTCGTCGAACTCGAACACTGGGCGACGCTCGTACGCGACGTCGTGACGGCGAAGAGCATCTGGACCGCCGTGCGTTATGTGTTTCTGCCGCCGGGCTGGCGCGCGGACGGCGGCGGCGAAACCACGGAGAACCTGCGCAAGCAGCGCGCGCTCGCCACGGTGCGCGCGGATGCGCGACATGGATGAATGAGCGCGGGTTGATGGATGGCCGCGCCTCGCGTAACGTGGCGCCAGCGGCGCCCGCATGGATCGCGCGGGCCGCATCGCATTCAGGTTAGTGAAGTAATGAGAGGACGAAGCACATGGAAAACGGTTTGAACGGCAAGGTGGTCGCGGTGACGGGCGGCTTTGGCAGCCTCGGTTTGGCGACAGCGCAATTGCTCGCCGAACGTGGCGCCCGCGTGGCGCTGATCGGTCGGGGAGCGGCCCCCGAAGCGGCTGCGTTGCCCGCCGCGCTCGCGGGCGCGCTGTGTGTGGGCGGCGTCGATCTCGCCGACGCGCAGGCGGCCCAGGCTGCGTTCGGCACGCTGCACGAGAAACTCGGCGGCCTCGACGCGCTCGTCAACGTCGCGGGCGCGTTTCGGTGGGAAACCATCGGCGACGGCGACCCCCACACGTGGGATTTGATGTTCGATGTGAACGTGAAGACGGCGCTCAATGCCTCGAAGGCCGCGCTGCCTCATCTCGTGAAGAGCGGCGCGGGGCGTGTGGTCAACATCGGCGCGGGCGCGGGGCTCAAGGCCGGGCTCGGGATGGGCGCGTATTCGGCGTCGAAGGCGGGCGTGGCGCGCTTGACGGAAGCGCTCGCGGAAGAACTGAAGGACAAGCGCGTGACGGTGAACGCGATTTTGCCGAGCATCATCGACACGCCGCAAAACCGTGCCGACATGCCAGACGCCGATTTCACGCGCTGGGTGCAACCGCGCGAAATCGCGACGGTGATTGCGTTTTTGCTGGGCGCTGACGCGCAGGCAATAACGGGAGCGCTGATTCCCGTGAACGGCCGCGTGTAGGCGCTATAGCCGCGCACAAGGCGCGGGGGCGCGTTGAGCAGGCCGGTCCCGGTGCGATCGGTCAGTGGCCGTGGCCGCCGCCCGCCGCCCCCATGCCACCGCCGCCGCCTTGCCACGTGCCGCCACCGCCTCCATGCCAGCCGCCGCCGTGCCCACCACCGCCGTGCCAGCCGCCACCATGCCAGCCGCCACCATGGCCGCCGTGCCAGCCATGGTGATAGCAGCATCCGCCGCCACCGCCCCAGATGGTGATGCCGCCATAGCCGCCGCCGAAATAACCGGGGTAGTAGTCGTAGCCATAGGCGTACGGATAGCCTGAATAATACGGGTAGCCGTAGTCATAGCCGTAGTAACCCGGATAAGGCGCGACAGCGCAGCTCGCAAGCACCGCGGCCGCGCCAACTGCCGAAATTAGCCGCAACACGATGATCTCCGCATATATGCGTTTGAAACCGTTTGGAGCAGCCGGGTTCAGACGCAATTGTGTCCGCAGATTACCGCAGGGCTGCTCTCGTTGCCGATGTCGCCGATGCCGGCAAGACGACACCCTCTACGCGCGTCGGAAGGCTGCGCGGTCGAACAGCCAGACCGCCACGAGCGTTGCGCCCATCAGCGGAAACACGATGCCGAGCAGCACGAGAGCGCTTTTCCAGGCGCGCAACGGCGGCGCGGCGCGCTCACGCAGTGGCGCACCCAGCGTGCCAGATGCCCCCATCGCGCGCGCGGGGCGGCGCATCCACCACATCGCGAAGCCGGTCACCGCGAGCGCGCCGAGGCCCAGTGAGATCGCCGCGCAGATCAGCTGGTTAGCGAGGCCAAAGTAGCGGCCCATGTGCAGCGACGTCCCATACGAAATGGCTTGCGAGACCGCGCCGTAATCGTCATAGCGAATATCCCTCAGGACGGCGCCGCTGTACTGGTCGATATACACGGTACGCTCCGCTTTCGGATCGGCCGGAAAGTACGAGACCGTGTAGACGCCGTCCGGCGAAGCGGGCAGCACGATGTCGTAGCCGTCGCGCACGCCGAGATCGTGCATCTGGGTGACCACCTGGGCGAGCGTCCAGTGCGGCGGTGCGCTGGACACGTCGCGAGAGTGCGGCACGGGAACCGCGCCGACCGCCCAGGGCACGAGCGGCAGTGGCATGTCGTCCATCACCATGCCTGGCATCGACGCCATGTCGTGGCCCGCGTGCTCTCCCTGTTCCTGACGATCGGCGTGGCTTGTGCGAGGATGCGCCGCGGCGCCGCTAGCTGCGGCCGCGCCAGCGGCCGGCACACCCGGCAAGACCGACTTCAGCGCGAGGCCGCCACCCCACGCGCCGCGCGGCGCGCCGAGGCTCGCGCGCGTGGCGAGCGCCTTGAACTGCTTGCCCCACGAGCCCGTCCACGGCAAGCCGCTCAGCACGAACGCGAGCGCGCCCACGGCGAGCCAGATGCCGACGCTCGCGTGCACGCTCTTCCAGAATGGCCGTCCGCTCGCGCCGAAGCGAGGCAGCAGCGCAGCGCGCCACGAAGCACCCGCGCGCGGCCACCAGAGCGCAATGCCGGTGGCGATCATCACGAGCGTCCAGCAGGCGGCCAACTCCATGAGCAACTCGCCGGGCTTGCCGAGCAGGAGCTTGCGATGCAGCATGCGGTCGACTTGCATGAAGCGGCGATCGACGTCCAGCGTACCGAGCACGGCGCCATCGTAAGGATTCACGTAGACGCTCTCTTTGGTCCCGCCAGGCAGCGCGAAAACGAACTCGGCGCTGCGCGCGGGGTTCGACTCGATGTGCGCGCGCAGCGCACGCGCATCTGGCGGCACCGCGGCCCGCGCGCGGGCGAGCAGTGCATCCACGGGCAGGCGCGGTGTAGCCGTCGGTGCGACCACCAGCCGATGCGGGTAAAGCAGCGGTTCAATTTGCGGCTGGAAGCAGTAGATCGTGCCCGTGATGGCGAGCACGAGCAGCAAGGGCATGACGAAGAGCCCTGCGTAAAAATGCCAGCGCCACAGCGTGCGGTAGCCGGGTTGGGTCGAGCGGACAGACGGCGCGCTCACCGGGTCGGATATCGTGGACATCGGGAACTCCTTGTCGAGCCAGCACGGCTCGAATCCATGGATGATTCAAACGAAAAGGCACGCGCAAATAAAGGCAGCGAGCGAGCCGCTCAAATGCCGAGCTTCGCTTCGAGGTAGTACGTGCGGCCGGGATACGGGTGATAGACGAAGTAGCGCGCGTCGAACAGGTTGTCGACGCCCACGCCTATCTGGCTCTTCTTCGTCGGCCGGAAGGTGTATTTCACGTCGGCGACCGTGTAGGTGCTCGTGCCGCCGAAGACGTTCGGGTTCGTGTCCGTGTTGGTGAGCGTGTTGTACTGGCGCCCCGAGTAGCGCGCGGCGAGCGTGAGTGCCGAGCGCGCGTCGAAGCGGTACGTCGAGACGAGATTCGCGCGCCACAGTGGAATGCGATAGAAGTACTTGCCAACGCTCGCCGGGTTCTGCGCGTTCTCCAGAATCTTCGATTGTGTGTACGCCACGTTCGCCGCGAGATCGAGCCCGCGCAGCATGACGTCTTCACCCTGATAGCTCGTTTCCACGCCGCGCGAGCGCACCTTGCCGATGTTCTGGAAGTTCGTGACGTTCGGAATGACGGTCGTGTCGGTCTGGCTGAAGATCGTGTTTTTTACGTCGTCCTGAAAGAGCGTCAAGCGAAAGAGGCCGTTCCAGTGCGCCCATTCGGCGCTCAGTTCCTTCGAGAGATCGTCCTCCGGGCGCAGGTTCGGATTGTTGTTGACGATGGACGAACCGTTCACCTGCCCCTGGAACAACTCGCTCACAGTCGGGAAGCGGTAGGCACGCGCAATCGATGCCCGCAGCGTGAGGTCGTCGGTGACGTCGAACGAGAGCGAAGCCTTTGGCGAGAAGTGATGGTCGCCGACGTTCGCATAAGGCACATTGACGCTGCCGAGCGCCTGATAGCCGTCGAAAGCCCGCCAGTTTTCGTAGCGCACGCCGTACACGAACTTCCAGCGCGGGAGGAAGCGCCAGGCGTCCTGTGCGTAGACCGCCTGGGTTTCGGTCTTGCCCGCGAAGGCATTGGCAAAGCTGTTTGCGCCGCCGTCGCGCCACGCGAGCGTGTTATACGTGCGGTTGTCGAGCGCGTAGTCGTCGTAGTGATAGCCGAAAGTGAGCCAGTGCGCGGCGAGACCGGCATCGGGCGTGGCGGGCGTCCACGTCGTCTTGAGGTCGAACGTCTTCCAGCCGGTGCCGTCGCCGAGCGTCATGACGCCGGGGCCATTGCCAGGTCCCCCCGCGTTCGCTGTGCGCGCCACGCTGTTGCTTACGTCGTAGTACGAAGCAATGGCTTCTGCGTTCCAGCCGGTGGCCTGGTGGGTGCGCAGCGTCGCGCCATACAGCCAGTTTTCGCTCCAGCCGCGGCTCGGTGCGAACGCCGCGGCGGGTACGGTGTACTCGTAGGCGTTGATCGACACCTTGCCGCTATACACGGGGTTGCCGTTCGCGTCGTAAAGGAAGGTCGACGTGGCGTTGTTGTAGGACTGATGCCAGTAGCCGAGCGTCACGCCGCCTTGCACGGTGGGCGTGAAATCGTACTGCATACGCAGCTTGAACTGGTCCTGCACCGTATGCTGCATGCCTTCGCCGTTCACGCCGAGCACGACGGTGGGCGTGTTCGTCTGGTTGTTGTAAAAGTACGCGCCGTGCACGGGCACGTCGGCCGGCTGCGCGGGTTTCGTCGATTGCGCGAGCGTGGCGAACTGCAGCGGCTGGCTCGTGTTCTCCAGGTGGTTCACGCCAAGCAAATACGAGAATTTGCCGATACGGTCGCCGATCGACGCGCTCATCTCGCTGCCGTTGAAGTTCTGGTTCACACCGTAGAGGCTGAAATGCTGGGTGAACGCCTGCACGTCCGCGTTCGCTTCGAACGCCTTCGGCATGCGCGTGGTGATGAGCACGGTGGCGCCGAGCGAGTTGCCGGGATAGAGCGCGGAATACGGCCCATAAATCACATCCACTTGCTGGATCTGGTCGGGGAACACCATCGACCAGCGTGGCGGGAAGCTGTAACTGTTGCCGAGCAAATTGGAAAGGAGCAGGCCGTCGGCATAGACGAGGCCGCGCGCACTTTGCGTATTGCTCGTGCCGCGCACGGCGATGATCGAATTCAAGTCGCCCACGTAGCGTTTGCGCACGGCGAGATTGGGCAGGTACTTGAGCACATCCTCGGTGTTGACGACGTTCCAGTTCCCGAATTGTGCGGGCGTGACGGTTTCCACCGTCGCGGGCAGGTTGGGGTCGACTGCGGGCGTGGCGGCCGCGCCAGTGGCGGCACTGACCGTGACGGTGGGCAGCGTGGTCGCCGAGGTGGTGTCAGTGGCTTGCGCCTCGGCAGCATACGCTGCATGAACGACGATGGGCGTAACGAGAGGCAGCGGCAAGACGCGCGGCAGCATGGCGAGCGCGAGGCGCCCGGCATGCCGAAGCGCGCGCGGCGTTGCGCGTTCGCGCGAGCGAACGCCAGCGCCACGCGTGGCAAGCGTGGACATGTGGTGCTTTCCTGAAAACGGGAAACGAGCAGCCGGCAAGCGTCATGCGTGCTCGTTGCGCACGCAATCAGATCGCGATCGGCAGGACGAAAACGGCGTAACTCAGGAAAGAGCGGGTGGGGCGCGCGGCTTGCCCGAAGGGAAGGCGCCTAAGGGGATGTCGTGCGTGACCGGCGGCGCGATCGTCTCGCGCGCGAGGATGAGTGCGGCCAGCGGCTCGGGCGCGGCGACCGAAGGCATCGCCACATGATGCTCGAGCAGGTGGCAGTAGCCACATGCGCCGAATGCATCGTCGTGCGAAAGATGCGGCGTGCTCGCGGCCCCGGCCGGCTGTATGGCCGAGCATAGCGCGGCGTCCGGCTCATGCGCGTGCTGCGCGGCGACGAGCTGGCTCACGAGCGGCGCAAGCACGATGAGCCACATGGCGACGAGGCCAAGCCATGCGGTCAGCAGTGAATGCTTGCGTGAATTCATGAGAATGAGAATGATTGCGCCGCGGAGTCTAACACGGCATGTCGCGTTTGCGCAGGCTAGCCAGCAGGTCTGAGGGCGGCAATAAGCGCGGCGCGATGACGCGGGCTTGGGCGCTTTTAGAAGGCATTCTATGGATCGGGCGCAAGACGCGGGCGAATATCGAAGCTGTCCGATACGACCCAGGAGCCGCCCGCAGAGGGCGGAAACGCCCATGTCCGCATTTTCTTTTCGACGCGCGCCCGGCATGCGCTGGACACCGCGTCTGCCCCAGCGTCATTCCCAGGCGGACGAGCCGCACGTGGCTGCGGGGTTCGCCCCGCTCGCGCGCGGCACGAGCGAAACGTCGTGTGGCCTCGAGCTTCCGGAGAGCTTCGCGCAGCGTCTGAGCGCGCACCGCCACGTCACGCCGCGCAACCCGGTGTGCTGCCCGCTCGAGGACACTGCGTTGCGTCAGTGGTGCGTGCGGTTGCAGAACGGCGCTTGCCCGAAGGATGCGCTCGCTGAAACCCCCATGTTCCTCAAACGCACGCGCTGAGCGCGACGCGAATGCCTGGCGCTCACACGGCATCGCGGTGCGCCGCGAGCGCGCGCATTGCTTCGAGTTCTTCCACGACGGCCGCCGCGAGATCGCTCACGTCGCCGGTCCATTCGCCCCGCTCGCGCAGGGTCGTGCGCAATTCGAGGCAGGCTTCGTTGAGCATCGAGGGGCCCAGCACCGCAAGGCCGCCCGAGACTCGGTGCGCCCATTCGCGCAAGCGTGTGAAGTCGCGCTGCTGCGCGATGTGGGCGTATTCGGCGATGTCGCGGTCGGCCTGCTCGATGAAGAGTTCGGCGAGCGCCGGAGCGAGTGTCGGGAAGCGAGGCGGTTCTTCGTCTTCAGGTGATTCGGAATCCTCTTCAACTGCGTAGCCGGGTCGGTCGGTCCCGGCTGCTACTGCGGTTTCGCCGCTTTCCTGCCCTGAGCGGATTTGTGTGGACACGAATGCCAGCACGCGGGCGAGTTCCGCGAGCGCGAGCGGTTTAGTGAGGTAATCGGTGAAACCCAGCGCGCGGCCTTGGGCGATCTGCTCGGGCAGTGCGTCGGCGCTCAACGCGTAGATCGGCAGCAGAGGGAACTTCGCGCGCGCCGCCTGGAGCAGCGCGCTGCCGTTCATGCCCGGCATGTTCAGGTCGGTCAGCACGAGATCCACTTGATGCTCGTCCAGCCGGACAAGGGCTTCTTCGCCATCTTTCGCTTCAACCACGCTTGCGCCGAGTGTGCGCAACTGGTCGCGCAGCAGGCCGCGGTTGAGCAGATTGTCTTCGGCGATCAGAACATTCAGGGTTGCGAAGTGATCGCCGTTGGCGGGGACGTGGTGCGGCATCTCGACGGCCGCCGCCGCTGCCGTGCCGCGCTTTAGTAACTGTGTCGCCGCGCGAATGCCGGTCAGGCTGTACAGGCTCACTTCGATGGCGCCGCCAGCGAGTTCGAGCGGCACGAGCGGGCCGTCCTGACGCAGCCACACGACTTTCATGCCGGCCGGCCAGAGCCGCGCAACTTCGTCGCGTGTGAACTCGTCGGTCACAAGCACGTAATCGAACGAACCCTCGTGCTGCGGTTCATCCGGGCTCAGGAAGGTTGGCGTGCTCACACGCGTATCGAATAGATTGGCGAGCCATTCGTGGTTTTCAGGCGCACGGCACAAAATGGCGGGATGTACGTCGGGAAGCGTCCACGCCTCACCTGCCGTGGCCGCGCCCTCGGAGCGCAGCGGTAGCGTGACCGTGACGCGCGTGCCCACGCCGAGCGCGCTGTCGAGCGCGATTCGTCCGTGCATGAGCTCGGTCAGGCGCGCGCAGATGGACAGCCCGAGGCCGGTGCCACGCGCCTGCGTGAGTTTCTGGGCGTCGCCTTGCGTGAAAGGCTGAAACAGTTGGGGCTTGAGGTCCTCGTCAATGCCGCCGCCGGAGTCGCTCACGCTGATCTCCAGCGCGCTTTCGCGCCAGCGCGCCCGCAGCACGATCTTGCCGGAGCGGGTGAACTTGAACGCGTTGCTCAGCAGGTTGTTGACGATCTGCGCGAGCCGCATGGCGTCGAAGTGAAGCTGAGCCGGAATGGCGCGGTCCATCACGAGGTAGAACGGCACACGCTGACGCACGGCGAGGGGGGCATGGGCGAGCGCGACGCGTACGAGCAGCCCGGCAATCGAACCGGCTTCTTCGACCAGCTTCATCTGGCCGACATCGATCTTCGAGAAGTCGAGCACGTCGCTCACGATCTGCAGCAGTTCCGCAGCAGATATCTGCATGGCCTGCACGCGCGCCTCTTGTTCCGGCGCGAGCGGACCGCGTGCGATCAACTCGATATTGCCGACGAGCGAGCCTAGCGGCGTGCGGATCTCGTGGCTCATCGCGGCGAAGAAGCTCACTTTTGCGCGCGCGGCTTCGTCGCTCAAGCGCTTCGCTTCGCGCAGCAGCCGCTCGACTTCGTAGTGCTTAGACATGTCGGCGACAGCGCAGAACATCACATCTTCGCGATTCATGGTGGCGGGCGCATAGGTGACGGCGAGATGCAGGCCTTCCCCGTCGGGGCGCTCGAGCGAGTAGGGCAGCTCGTACACCGGCGTCTTCTCGTCGCGGCTCGCGGCTTCTGGCCACGGCGAGTGCTTCTCGAATTCCGCGCACAGGGCGCTCGGCAGACGCGTGGCGTGCGCGTCGAGGCCGAGCACGTTGCGCACGATCTGGTTGGCCACGACGATCTCGAAGTTGCTGCGTCTGACGATGCAAAGACCGACCGGCGTGGCGTGAACGAGCAGATGGTTGAGCAGCTCACCTTCGAGCGCACGGGTGGCCTCGTCGTAGGTGTGCATCAGCACATGTCGGTTCCAGTAGCGCGAGAGCGCGAGGAGCATGGCGATGAGCGCCGCGGTGAGCGCGAGAACGACGAGCGCGGGCGTGCGGATCAGGGCGAAGAAGTCGCGCCACGAGAGCGCCACGATGTAGTGACCGAAGTCGTGCGCGAGCGGCGGCTCGCGCCATACGTAGCCGAAGCGCGGCAGTACGTGGAAGGCGCTGCGCGGCAGGGACGCGACGATCCGGTCGAGATACTGTGCCGCAGCGGGCGTCAGCGGGCCGGTGAGCATTGCGCCGTCCACATTGAACAGCGTGGCAGAAATCGACGAGGGGGCGCCAGCGGGAGGGCGGTCGAGCGTTTCGACATCCACACTCGTGATGACGAACGCGTAGGGCTTGCCGTTTCTGAGCACCGGCAGCGCGCCGAGTGCGAGATTGGGAGCAAAACCGAGTGTCGGCGGCGGCCGGAACCAAACGACCTTCAAGGCATGGGCCATGGCGACGCTATCCTGCCCACGCGCCGCGATGCGCAGGAGCACCGTATCGGCCAGCAGGCGCGCCGCGTCGCGAGGAGGCAACCGGGAACCCTTCGGCGCGATACCGTGCCCGTACGCGGCACTGCCGTCGACTCGCAAAAACATGACGGGGACGTCTGACGAAACTGTGCCGACGGCTGACACGAAGCGATCGCAGACCGCACTCAGATCCGATGCGTCTTCCATGCCGTTGAACGCCGGTGAACAGCGCTGGGATGACGTGGCGTCCGTTTGTGCGGCGGATGCGGAGGAGTCTGCGCTCACAAGGAGAACTGCCGCGCTTCCGAGTATCGTGAACTGCCGCTCGAGCCGCGTGTTGGCGTGCGCACTCAAGGCGATCGCCTCCAGCGTCTGCGCGCGCAGCGCCGCGAACCCCAGACTGCCGATCGCGACCGCCGCCATGCACAGCGCCGCGAAGATCAGCAGGCCTGTGAGCATCGCGAAGACGCGCCGCTCCCGCCTCAGGTTGCGCTCGAGCGCCCTGAGCGCTTCATAAGGCGAGGCCTGGGTGAAAGCGTCCCGATGGGCCGAGCGTGGCATTACGCGAATCCGTGTTCGCCGGCGTAACGGATCAGATCGGCATTCGATTCGAGATGGAGTTTGCGCATGGCCGCGCGCTTTTGTGTGGCGACGGTGGTGACCGAGCGGTTCAACCGCTTCGAGATTTCGGTGACGCTCAGGCCCAGCGCGAAGAGCCGCACCACTTCGAGCTCGCGCGGCGACAGCGGCTGGTTGCGCTGAAATTCGTCGACTGTCGAGCCTTCCTTGGCGAGGCGTTCGGCAATCCGCGCGGAAAGCGCGGTGCCCGGTTCCGCGAGCGCGCGCCGGCAGACTTCGCCGAGCGCGGGAATCGGCTCATCTTTGCCGATGAGGCCGGCCACGCCGAGCTGCGCAAGCTGGTGCAGGATGCCGCCGTTGGTGACCATCGTGAACACGATCACGGGTGTGGCGGGATAGAGCCGCCGCAACCGGCTGACGAGCCGCAGGCCGTCTTCGTCTTCGACGTCGCCCTGCATCGAGAAGTCGGTGATGATCAACTCGCACTCGGTGTCGCGCAAGGCGTCGATGAGCCCCGCGCCGGTGGCGGCTTTCGCGACGACCCTGAAGCCTGGCAGGTTGTCGAGGTAGTCGCTGATCGCTGTCAGCACGACCGGATGGTCGTCGGCCACCACGATCCGCACATCTTGCGTTGCCTTCGTCATGGTCGTGAGCGTGTCGCCTGAAGTCGGATAGGCCGGAGGGCGAGACCTGCAGAGCCGGATTCAGCGCGTACGTTGCTCTGTCATGGTTTGGGCAATTATAAGTCAGGGATTTCTTATCGTTATCGGAGTTTGCCTGGGCCTGATGTAGGGCGTGGCCACCCAATTGGACGCTCAGGTGGTCTCTTTGCTTGCCGCGCCTGAATGGCAATGCGCGTGAAAGCACGACACCGTGAACCGCGTGCGCGCGCCATCGGTCCCGGCGCAGTGCTGGCTGCACGTGCGCGTGGTCATCTGGACGAAACGCTGCGGCAGCGGGCGGGCCGTGCCGTGAGAAGACGTGGCGCGTGAGGCAGTCGGCTGGAGCGGGGCGACCCGCGGGGCGCTGGCCGCATAGAAGACGAGCGAGCAGATGCACATGACGCCCGCGAGCGCGCCGGCCGCGGCCAGCAGCCAGAGGGCGCCGACCGGGGCTCGGCAAAGCAGGAACAGCATGGCGACGAAGCCCACGTAGAGCGGCGGCAGCAGATAGACGCCTGCGCCGCTCAGGCGATCGCAGACGCGCGTCAGCATCGGCGTGCGCGGTTGTGACGATCGATCTGGCTTGCTTGGGAACATGGCGAATCTCTTCCGGGGGATGAGGCGGGGCGGCGCGCTGCGCGGGAGTCGCAGCCTGCGCTCTGGCATGTCCACAATTTAGCGACGGGCGCCGCTTGCCGACATCGAACGGATTCGAAAAGCGCGACGATGTTGCGTTGCATCGAAGCGACTTCGGCTAGGGATTTGCTTACATCTCTGTGCGAACTCGATGCCCGCTGCATGGTCCTATACCCCCAAGGATGAGCGGTCATGGCCGCCGCAGCCGGCCGGCCGGATGTCCGTGCGCCAGATTGCGGGTTTGCCACGGCGACGGCCATGCGCGCTATCCTGTAGCGCTTTGCGCGCGGCCCGAATGTCCACGATCGGGCTGGCGCGGACATTCGAAGTCCCATTTGCACAGGAACCCTCTCATGCGCCGACGTCAATTTCTTCTCAGCTCCAGTGCCGCTCTTGCTGCCAGCGGGCTCGCGCTTGCCGGCTGCACGACAACGCCGCCGGGCTCCCAGAACAGCGCTTCGCAGAACACGGCGAAGCGCAATTCGATCGACGCGAGCGTCGACGCCACGCTCACGCGCCTCTACAACACGGTGAGCGGCTCGCAGGAACTGATCTCGAAGTCGAGCGGCGTGCTCGTCTTTCCGCAGGTTCTCTCGGCAGGCTTCTGGTTCGGCGGGCAGTACGGCACCGGCGCGCTGCGCGTGGATGGCCGCACGACGGGCTACTACAGCACCATTGCGGGCTCGTTCGGACTGCAGATCGGCGCGCAGTCCAAGGCCATCATCTTCGCGTTCATGAACCCGGTCGCGCTCAACGATTTCACGAGCAGCCAGGGCTGGTCGGCCGGCGCGGATGCCACGGTTGCGGTAGTCACGGTGGGCGCGAACGGCAACGTCGATACCTCGACCGCTACGAGCCCCGTGGAAGCGTTCGTGCTGACCAACGCGGGCCTCATGGCCGGGGTGTCGCTGGAAGGCGTGAAAGTGTCGCGGCTCGTGATCTGACGCTGCCGCGAGCAGGCATGACAGGAGACACACGCATGGCGACGCCCACCTACCGCCGCAAACACAAGATTCACTTCTCGGAGTGCGATCCCGCCGGCATCGTGTTCTATCCGCAGTATTTCGTCCTCTTCAACGATCTCGTCGAATCGTGGATCGACGAGTTGCTGCCGCAAGAGGGCTATCACGGCGTGATCGGCGGGCGCCGCGTGGGCATGCCGACCGTGCGGCTCGAAGTGGATTTCAAGGCGGTGAGCAAGATGGGCGACGAGGTCTGGCTTTCGCTCGACGTCGAGCGTCTGGGCGGGGCGTCGCTCACGCTCGCGTGGGCCTGCACGGGCGTGGACGGCGTGCTGCGCATGGCGGCGCGGCAGACTATCGTGACCACCTCGCTCGACACCCACAAGTCGATTGGCATTCCTGAGGACATTCGCGACGCCATCGCGCGGGCGATGGCGTCCGCCGCGCGCGAATGATCATCGAGCCGTGTTCAGGCGGCAGCGCCGAGCGCCGCCTGCAACGTGACGAAGGTTTTGTCGTCGGTGCGTTCGAAATGCAGCGGCGTGACCGACACGCGGCCTGAGTTCACCACGGTTGTTTCGCTGTCGGGCCCGTTTTCGCGCGGGCCGCGATTGAAGCGCAGCCAGTGGTAATCCATGCCGCGCGGGTCGATCTGCGGCACGACGTCGATGCCCTGCACGAGCCCCACGCCCTGGCGCGTGACCGTGAGCGGTCCCGCTGCACTCGCGTCGATATCGGGGAAATTCACGTTCAGGCAGACGGGCGCATCGTGCGCCACGGCGGCGAGGCGCCGGATCACGTCCGGCGCGAGCGCGCGGGCGGTGTCCCAGCGCACGCGTTCGCGGTCACGGAAGGTCTGGCTCAAAGCGATGGACGGCAGGCCGAGCAAAAGGCCCGTCATGGCGGCGCCCACCGTGCCGGAGAACATCGTCTCCACGCCAAGGTTGCCGCCGCGGTTGATGCCCGAGAGCACGAGCGAAGGGCGCACGTCACCCATGAGCTGGCGCACGGCCATCACCACGCAATCGCCCGGCGTGCCGAGCACGCCGAAGCGCCGTTCGCCGCGCCGGGAGACGCGCAGCGGCGTATGCAGGCTGATCGAGTGCGAGGTGCCGCTCTGGTCGTGTTCGGGCGCGACGACCCAGACTTCGTGCGCGAGTTCGGCGGCCACGGCTTCGAGCACGGCGAGGCCGGGCGCGTCGATGCCATCGTCGTTGGTGAGGAGCACGCAGGGCAGTTTCGTATCGATTGCGGTCATGGCTGGCTCTTCTTCGTTGCAAGGTCGGGGAAAGGGCCATTATTCCAGAGTGCGTTCCTAACGGCTGCGCTGCGGCACTTTTAGAAGGGATTCGTGGCGTATCCGATATAGACTAGCGCGTCGGCGCCATGAGGCGCGCCCTGCTGTGAGGAGAAGTACGTGAAGCCGCAAGACGTGAAGCCGCAACTTATGCCGGACCTGGCCCGCATCCTGTTCGTTGTTGCCATACTCTGCGCGCTGACGATCGGCAGCCTCTACGTCATGCGCCCGTTCCTCCCGGGACTGATCTGGGCTACGACGATCGTCGTAGCGACCTGGCCTGCCATGAAAGCCATCGAGCGGCGCTGCGGCAACCGCCGCTGGCTCGCCACGCTCGTGATGCTGCTCATTCTTCTGTTCGTGATCGTGCTGCCGCTCTATGAAGCCATCTCGACGCTCGCGTTGCACGGCGGCGAGATCATGGAACTGATCCGCAAGCTGCCCGACTATGCGCTGACGGCGCCGCCGCAGTGGGTCAGTGACATTCCCGTGGTTGGCGGCCGCATCGCCAGCAAGTGGCAGGAGTTTTCGGACGCAGGCCCAGGCGGCCTGCTCGCGCAACTCGAACCGTACGTTTCGATCGCAGCGCACTGGTTGATCGGCCATGCCGCCTCGGTGGGCGTGTTCGTCATGCACATGTTCATCACGGTCATCATCACGGGCATTCTGTACAGCAACGGCGAATATGCCGCCGACTATGTCACGCGCTTTGCCATTCGCGTGGCTCCCGCTCAGGGCGAGCAGGCCGTCAAGCTCGCGGGCGCTTCGGTTCGCGCGGTGGCGCTGGGCATCGTCGTGACGGCAGTCCTGCAGTCGGCACTCGGCGGTATAGGCCTGTGGGTGGCCGGGGTGCCGGGAGCGGGCGTGCTCACCGCCGTGATGCTGATGCTCTGTCTCGCGCAGATCGGCCCGACGCTGCCGCTGCTCGGCGGCGTCATCTGGCTGTTCGTGCATGACGCGCATATCGCGGGCACCCTGCTCGCGGTGTGGTCGGTGATGGTTGCCATGCTCGACAACCTCGTGCGTCCGGTGCTGATCCGGCGCGGCGTCAATCTGTCGATGCTGCTGATTCTCTCCGGCGTGCTCGGCGGCTTGTTCGCCTTCGGGATCGTCGGGCTCTTCATCGGGCCGGTGATCCTCGCCGTTTCGTCGACCTTGCTGACTGCATGGATACGCGACCCGGCGGCGCAAGCCCGCGATACGGCCAACCCGGCAGCCCGTCGGGAGGTTTGACGCCGCGCAGCCAACGCCATCGATTAGCAAACGTCTCCTCGTGACGACGCGTAGTTCGATTCGACGTTACGATGACGTCTGAACTTCGCTTCGGCATTCGTTAGAGCATTCATGCGTCGCTCGCGGCGGCATGCTCGTGCCATTCCTGGTCGCGGGCGGCGCGCGCTGCGCACGCTTCCAAGGAGACGAAATGGCTCAGTTCAACTGCGATATCTGCGGCGTGCGCCCCGCGACGGTGCGGGTCGCCGTATTGCAGGACGGCAGACGGCGTTTTCTCGATGTCTGCGATTATCACTACGCGCAGCTCACGCGGCATCAGCGCACCTTGAGCCCGCTGGAGGCGCTGTTTCGCGCCTCGCAGCAGGCAGACGGCGCAGGCGATGCCAGCGACGCGGCTGGCGAACCTCCGCCACAGGCGATGGAAGCGAGCGACGGCGCCATCGTCGAGCGCTACTTCAGCGACGTGGCCCGTGAATTGCTGCAGCGCGCGGCGGAGCGGGCGGTGCAGTTCGGGCGGCGCGAGGTCGACACCGAGCATCTGCTTTACGAACTCGCGGGCAACGACGCCGGCGCGGTGATCCTCAAGCGTCTCGGCATTCAGCCCGATGACGTGCGCGCGTTCATCGACGCCAATGCGCAGAAGCGCGAAGGCGCGGGTGTTCCCGAAGACGGCCGCATCGGCGTCTCACCGCGCCTGAAGGGCGCGCTCGACCGCGCGTTTCTCGTCTCGCGTGAACTGGGTCACAGCTACGTCGCGCCCGAGCATTTGCTCTTCGGCCTCACGCAGGTGCCGGAAAGTTTTGCGGGCCATCTGCTCGGCCGCTACGGCGTCACGCCTCAGAAGGTGTTGCAGCGGCTCGTGGAGGCCCAGGGCGACAAGCGAGAGCGTCCCGCCGCGACGGGCCCGAGCGCGACGCCGCAGCTCGACCAATACAGCCGCGACCTCACGGCGCTTGCGAGCGAGGGCAAGCTCGACCCTGTGATCGGCCGTTCGAGCGAGATCGAGACCGTGGTGGAAGTGCTCGCGCGCCGGCGCAAGAACAACCCGGTGCTGATCGGTGAACCGGGCGTGGGCAAGACGGCGATCGCCGAAGGCCTCGCTCAACGCATGCTCAACGGCGACGTGCCCGAATCGCTGCGCGGCCGGCGGCTCGTCGAGCTGAACGTCAACGGACTGATTGCGGGCGCGAAGTATCGCGGCGAATTCGAAGAGCGCGTGAAAGGCGTGATGGAGGAAATCTCGGCTCAGCGCGAGAGCCTCGTGCTCTTCATCGACGAAGTTCACATGATCGTCGGCGCGGGCCAGGGCGGTGGCGAAGGCGGCCTCGACATCGCCAACGTCTTCAAGCCGGCCATGGCGCGCGGCGAACTAAACCTGATTGGAGCGACGACACTCTCGGAGTACCAGAAGTACATCGAGAAGGACGCGGCGCTCGAGCGGCGCTTTCAGCCCGTATTCGTCTCCGAGCCGAGCGTCGATCAGACGATCAACATCCTGCGCGGTTTGCGCGACAAGCTCGAAGTGCACCACCACGTCACCATTCGCGACGACGCGCTCGTTTCGGCGGCCGAGCTATCGGACCGCTACGTGATGGGGCGCTTCCTGCCCGACAAGGCGATCGATCTGATCGACCAGGCGGCGGCGCGCGTGCATCTTTCGGCCACCTCGCGGCCCGCGGCGATTCTCGAACTCGAAGCGGAACTGGCGCAGTTGCGGCGCGAGCAGGACTACGCGGCGACGCGCAAGAATTTCGAGCGCGCGCACACGCTGGACGAGCCGATCGCCGACAAGGAAAAGGCGCTCGCACAGGCCACCAATGACTGGAAAGGTCAGCTCGGCACCGTGACCTCTGACGTGACGAGCGAGGATATCGCGGAGATCGTCTCGAAGCTCACGGGCGTACCGGTCACGCAGCTGACTGCCGAGGAGCGCACACGGCTGCTCGAAATGGAAAAGCGGCTGCATGAGCGCGTGATCGGCCAGGAGCAGGCCATCGTCGCGGTAAGCGACGCGGTGCGCCGCTCGCGCGCCGGGCTGCGGCGCGGGCGGCGGCCCACGGCGGTGTTCCTGTTCCTCGGGCCGACTGGCGTCGGCAAGACCGAACTGGCGAAGGCATTGGCCGAAGTGGTGTTCGGCGACGAGGACGCCATCGTGCGCATCGACATGAGCGAGTATATGGAGCGTCATGCGGTGTCGCGCCTGATCGGCTCGCCGCCGGGTTATGTCGGCTATGACGAAGGCGGCCAGTTGACCGAGAAGGTGCGCCGCCGTCCCTATTGCGTGATCCTGCTCGACGAGATCGAGAAAGCGCACTCCGACGTCTACAACGTGCTGCTGCAGGTGTTCGACGACGGGCGGCTCACCGACGGCAAGGGGCGCGTGGTCGACTTCAGCAATACGGTCGTGATCGCGACGAGCAATCTCGGCTCCGACGTGGTCTCGGGGCAGAAGCGCTCGGGGCCGGGGTTCCTCTCCAGCGCCGAAGGGTCGATGCAGGGCGCCGTGATGGGCGAGTTGCGCCAGCACTTCCGGCCCGAGTTCCTGAACCGCATCGACGAGATCATCATGTTCCAGCCGCTCACCAGCGACGAGCTGCGCTCGATCGTGCGGCTGCAACTCGAGCAGGTCCGGCGCATGGCGCGCAGCCAGGACATCGACCTGACGTTCGACGACAGCGTGATCGATTACCTCTCGGCGGAGGGGTATCGGCCGGAATTCGGCGCGCGCGAGTTGAAGCGCAAGATGCAGCAGGCGGTGGAGAACGAACTGGCGAAGGAAATGCTCAAGGGCGGTGTAAAGGAGGGTGCCAAAGTCGTGTGCCGCTACGACGCGGCGGACAAACGCATGGCGTTCGCGTTGCAGTAGGCGGGCAAGCGCCGATGCAGTCGTCCGGAGCGTCGATCGATGACCGTACTCGCGCGCCTAGCGCACCAGCTTCGGACGTGAGACGGGTTTGACGCCCGGCCGCTCGACGGCCCGCCGGATCTTTGCGAGCAGATCGCCTTCGTGGAATCGCCGGTCGTCTGAGAAGCGCTCGGCGACCGTGAGATAGGCGTCGTGCAGACGCCCCATGATCTCCTCGCTTTCGGTCTGCCGCAGGTCGAGGCGACGGGCAAAGGCGTGAAGTTCCGCCGGCAGCGGGAAAGTCTTGCTCCGGTTGAGGCTCAGCGCCATGCGCCCGTCGAGATCCGGATAGATGTCCGTGCAGACCACGTCGAACACCGGAGCAAGACGGCGTGGCCCGGTCGGGTCGATATAGAGGATTCCCAGGTTCTTCATATGGGCATCGCCGTCGCGCAACAGGCACGAAAGGGCGATGCGCTCGAAAAGGCGGCGTTTTTGCGCCGGGTCCGAACGCGTATAGATGTCCACGGCCTTGGCGATCATCTCGTAGCTGCCTTCGTACTTCGCCTTGCCAGTGAGCACGCTCATGTCCTCGAAGCCGATGGGCGCGCCGTTCGTCTCGCGGTCGAAGCGTGACATCACGAAGAGCTTGCCGTCATCGGAAAGCCAGAAGTCGGGAACTTCGAGCGCCGCCTCCTTTGCCACCGACATGCAGAAGTATTCGTTGCGCGCGAGCCCTGGAAAGTCGTCGCCTTCTGCCTTCACGATCACCGTGCGCAAGGGCAGTGCCGTGTGCTCCGCGGGGCGCGCGGCGGTTTCAGCGGCGAGCGGAACAACGGCCTTCGGCTGCACGCCGGAGATGCCCGAACCAAGCGCATAACGGTCGATCAGGCGCTCGAACAGCCGGCCGGAGGGCGAGGAAAGCAATTCGTCCAGACGCTCGCCTTCGCTCTGCGGCACGCGCTCGCCCGGCACGGAATACGTGAGCCGGCCGATCTGATTGGTGCCGGCGAGAAAGAGCAGAAACATGTCGCTCGGCGCGCCGTAACGCGCGAGCCGCTCCTCGATGACGAAGCGCAGGTAGCCCTCTGGCCGGTTCATCGCGAAGATGCCCATCAGGTCGCCGCTCGCATAACTCTGGCGCCGCACCGGCATGGTGAGCGATATGGCGGCCGCGTCCGGCACGTCGCCGTAGTTGAAGACGAAGCGGCTCTCGCGCGCGAGTAGACCGCTCGGGCCCTGCGGCGTATGGACTTCCAGGTTGCGGATTTCGCGCAGGAGCCGCTCGAGGTCGAATGATGCGTCGGCGGTCATTCGTCGTCCCTGAATATGTCGTTCAGGTCCTCGAGGATTACGGTGTCCATGGGGCGAAGCACGACTTCATAACCAAGCGCGTTGACGAGACGGCAGAGTTCGCGGATGCCGACGTTGCCTGAGTGTTCAGCGTTCGTGACGGTGCGGCGGGCGACGCCCGCCTGCTCAGCCAGTGCCTGCTGGGTCAGCTTGCGCTCGCGGCGCGTCGCGCGCAGGTCGTCGGATAGGCGCTCGACATTGGAAATTGAGAGGTTCGCGGTTTGTTTGCGCATCATGATGCGCATTATAGGTCGATTTTTGGTATTTTGCGCAGTATTGTGCGCATCGACAAGATGAGAGTCTCCTGTCGAGAAATGTGCACAATACTGCGCAAAGAAGCCACTTACCAGTGCATATGCGCAAAATTATGCGCACATCCTCAATCGGGCGACGGCTCGAAAATCGTCAAAAAGTCAACGGTTTACGTAGTATTTTTTCCGTCTTGCGCCGCCTCACATCGATCGCAACGCCGAGCGCTTCAGCTTGCCAGTCTCGGTGCGTGGCAATGCGTCGATAAACGCGATCAAGCGCGGATACTTGTACGCCGCCACGGCGTTCTTCACGAAGTTCTGCAATTCCGCGACCAGGGCGTCGCCCGCGTTGAAGCCGGGGCGCAAGACAACGAACGCCTTCACCACCTGCCCACGCAGTTCGTCCGGCACGCCCGTTACGCCGCACTCGGCCACGGCGGGGTGCTGCATGAGTACTGTCTCGACTTCGGGCCCCGCGATGTTGTAGCCCGACGAAACGATCATGTCGTCGGAGCGCGCCTGATAGAACACGTAGCCGTCAGCGTCGATGGAAACGGCGTCGCCGGGCAGGTTCCAGCCGCCGCGCACGAACACCGCCTGGCGTTCGTCGGCGAGGTAGCGGCAGCCGGTCGGGCCACGCACGGCGAGATTGCCTGTCACGCCGGGCGGCACCGGTTGCAGGTCATTGTCCAGCGCCTGCACGACGTAACCGGGCACTGCGCGACCGATCGAGCCGGGGCGCACATCGGCGCCAGCGGACGAGACGAAGATATGGATCAGCTCGGTGCCGCCAATGCCGTCGATCATCTCGATGCCCGTCGCGTCGCGCCACAGGTCGCGCGTCGCCGGTGGCAGCGCCTCGCCGGCGGATACCGTCTTGCGCAGGCTGGCAAGGTCGTACTGCGTGACGAGTGCCGCCATCTGCCGGTAGAACGTAGGCGCGGTGAAGACGATCGTCGCGTGAAAACGCTGGATCGTGTCGAGCAAGAGCGCCGGTGTGAGTTTTTCGATCAGAACTGTCGACGCGCCGACGCGCAGCGGAAAACACAGCAGCCCTCCCAGCCCGAACGTGAACGCGAGCGGCGGCGTGCCACAGAACACGTCTTCGGCCGTGGGCTTCAGGATGTGACGCGGGAACAGATCGCACATCGCGATCACGTCGCGGTGAAAGTGCATGCAGCCCTTGGGCATGCCTGTCGTGCCGCTCGTGAAAGCAATCAGGCAGACGTCGTCGCCGGCTGTCTCGCACGCCGTGAACTCGGCTGACTTGCCTGCTGCGAGCGCCTCCAGGGTGCCCGGCGAGTCGTCGTGGAAATAGCAAACCTGTTTTATGCCTTCGCAAAAGAATTCATCGGCGGGGTCCATGCAGCGCGTGAGTTCTTCGGTGAGCCGCACGTCGCACAAAGCCGCGCAAACCTGCGCCTTGTCTGCAATCTGCTTGAGTTCCTTCGCGCGCAGCAGCGGCATGGTGGGAATCACCACGAGACCTGCCTTGAGCGACGCGAGAAACGCCACCGCCATCTGCAGCGTGTTCGGCCCGCGCAACAGCACGCGATTTCCCGGCTGCAGCCCCATGTCTTCCACTAGCACGCGGGCGCTGCGATTGACGAGCGCGAGCAGCTCGGCATACGTGGTCGCTTGCGGCTTGCCGTCGATGTCCGACCAGATGGCCGGGCGCTCGCCATGCCCGGCCTCGATTGCACGGTCCAGCAACTCGACGGCGCAATTCATGCGCGCGGGGTAGGCGACGTCGGGGTTGTCGAGCAGCATGTCGGGCCACTGCGACTCGGGCGGCAGATGATCGCGTGCGAACGTATCGACATGGGCGGTGGGTTGCATGGCGTCTCCGGCTGTCTATTTGGGCTGATCGTTCCGTTGCGTGGGCGGCGGCCTATTGGCGCGTGAGGCGCGCGTCGTCGGGAATCACGGCTGTGGCTTCGATTTCCACTTTTGCGTCGTCTTCCATGAGCGCAACCACCTGAACCGCACTCATCGCGATGTCGTAGTCGCCGATCAGCTCGCGAAACGCGGCACCGATTTCTTTGAGCGATGCCAGGTACTCCTTTTTGTCGGTGACGTACCAGGTCATGCGCACGAGGTGCTCGGGCTTGCCGCCGGCCGTTTTGAGCACGGCAACGATATTGCGCAGCGCCTGCACGGCCTGCGCGCCGAATTCGCGGCTCGTGAAGCGCGCGTTCTCGTCCCAGCCGATTTGCCCGGCGATATAGACCTGCGTGCCGGAAGCGGCGACGCCATTGGCATAACCGCGCGGCTTGACCCAGCCTGCGGGAAGAAGGGCTTGTTTCATGTTTCGTCCGGTTCCGTAGAAAGCGTCGCGAAGCCTTCGCTTACGCGGCGTTGTATGCCTTGAGCAAATCACGCCCGACGATCAGTTGCTGCACTTCCGTCGCGCCTTCGTAAATGCGCAGCGAGCGAATCTCGCGATAGAGCGATTCGACGATATTGCCGCTTTGGACGCCCATGCCGCCCCAAAGCTGCACGGCCGCATCGATCACCTGCTGCGCGCCTTCGCTTGCATGCCACTTCGCCATGGCGGCTTCGCGCGTCACGGTTTCGCCCTGGTCGCGCAGCCATGCCGCGCGATAGACGAGCAGGGCGCTGCTGTCGATGGTGAGCGCCATTTGCGCGAGCTTTGCCTGGGTCAACTGAAAATCGCCCAGCGTCTGGCCGAACATCTTGCGAGAAGCGGCGCGTGCGAGCCCTTCAGCCATCGCGCGGCGCGCGAAGCCCAACGAAGCCGCGGCGACCGACGTGCGGAAAATATCGAGCGTGCGCATGGCGATCTTGAAGCCTTCGCCGGGTGCGCCGAGCATCTGGCTGCGCTTCACGCGCGCACCGCTAAAACGCAGGCGCGCGAGCGGGTGCGGCGCGATCACGTCGATGCGTTCGGCGATTTCGAGCCCGGGCGTGTCGGCATCGACCACGAACGCGCTGATGCCGCGTGCGCCCGGCGCTTCGCCGGTGCGGGCGAACACGACGTAGAAGTCGGCGATGCCGCCGTTCGAGATCCACGTTTTTTCGCCGTCGAGCACGTAGTCGTCGCCTTCAGCGCGTGCGGCGAGCGCCATCGCTGCGACGTCGGAGCCGGCTTCCGGTTCGGAGAGCGCGAACGCGGCGATCGCTTCGCCGCGCGCCACGCGCGGCAGATAGCGCGACTTCTGCGCGTCGTTGCCAGCCAGTGAGATGGCGCCGGAGCCCAAGCCCTGCATGGCGAGCGCGAAATCGGCGAGGCCCGAGTGCTTTGCGAGCGTTTCCCGCAGCAGGCAGACGGCGCGCGTGTCGATGGTGTCGCCTTGGCCGCCGTAAGCGGTACCGCCCACGCCGTAGCGCAGCCAGCCGGCAGCGCCTAGCTTGCGCGCGAGCGCGCGGCAGGTTGCATCGACATCGTCGTGCGGCACGTGCGCGAGATGCTCACGCGACCACGTTTCGATTCCCGCGGCAAGCGCACGATGGCGATCCTCGAAGAACGGCCACGCAAGCGCGTCGTGGAGATTGGTTTTGACGTCAGCGTTCAATTCAGTCCCCTTCGAAAACCGGACGCGTCTTCGCCGCGAACGCCTCATAGGCGCGGCCGAAATCGCGCGTGGCCATGCAGATCGCCTGCGCCTGCGCTTCGGACTCGATGGCCTCGTCGATGCTCATCGTCCATTCCTGATGCAGCATCGTCTTGGTGATGCCGTGCGCAAAGGTCGGGCCGCAAGCGAGATCGGCGGCGAGTTTCTGCGCATCGGCGAGCAGCGCTTCGGGCTCGCAAATACGGTTGTAGAAACCCCACGCGTGGCCTTCTTCTCCGCTTGCGGAGCGGCCCGTATAAAGCAGTTCGGCGGCGCGGCCCTGACCGATGATGCGCGGCAGGATCGCGCACGCGCCCATGTCACAGCCCGCGAGCCCCACGCGCGTGAAGAGAAACGCGAGCTTGCTGCGCGCCGTGGCGTAGCGCATGTCGGAGGCCATGGCGAGAATGGCGCCCGCACCGGCGCATACGCCATCCACGGCGGCAATGATCGGCTGCGGGCAGTGGCGCATGGCTTTCACGAGGTCGCCGGTCATGCGCGTAAACATCAGCAATTCGGGCATCGGCAGATCGATGAGCGGCGCGATGATGTCGTGCACGTCGCCGCCCGAGCAGAAGTTCTCGCCCGCGCCATGCAGCACGATGGCCTTCACATCGGTCGCATAGGCAAGTTGACGAAACAGATCACGTAGTTCTGCATACGATTCGAACGTGAGCGGATTCTTGCGCTCGGGGCGGTTGAGCGTGATGGTCGCCACGCGGCCCTGTACCGACCAGCCGAAGTGTCGCGCCTCATAACCGGCAAGCGTCACACGGTTGCCCGCGAGCAGCGCTTCGGCGCTGGAACGTGTCGTCAAGATATGTCTCCCGGATCTTTGCGATTTCAGTGGTTTCAGCCTTCGAGGCCGTTGCGCAGATGCTGTTTGAGCTTGCCAAGCCGCTCGTGCATCTTCGACTTCTCGTCGAGCGAGAGGCCGCCGAACAATTCGACCACCCATTGCTCGTGGGCGGCCGCCATACGGCCGAAGAGGGCGCGACCTTCGGCCGTGAGGCGCACCACGAAGGCGCGCCGGTCGTCGGGCGCCACATCGCGCACGACGAGGCCTTCCTTTTCGAGCTGATCGGTAATGCCCGTGACGTTGCCGCCCGTCACCATGAGGCGTCGCGAGAGTTCCGTCATGCGCAGGCCTTCGGGGTAGCGCTCGAGCTGCGCCATCAGGTCGAAGCGCGGCAGCGTCGTGTCGAACTCGACGCGCAGGCGGCGCCGCAACTCGGCTTGCACGAGGTTCGTCGTGGTGAGCAGGCGCAGCCACAGGCGCAGGCCCATGTGGCTGTCGGCGCCCGTACTCATTTCCATGTCGACTACATTTTCTGCCGGTTTTTCAACGCCCTTGCGCGGCGTTTTCGTTGCGGCCTTCGCGGTGGCGTTCTTGCGTGTGGATGCGGGCGATGTCATGCGACTTCTCCACCGGAGACGGAGATGGACTGGCCCGTGATCGCCGACGATCCGGGGGCGCAGAGCCACAGCACCGCGTTCGCAACTTCTTCCGGCGTGACGAAACGCTGCTGCGGATTGTGGCGCACGAGGATGCTGCGTGCCTCGGCTTCGCTTCGCGAGGTCTTGCGGGTAATCTGCTCGAGCGACGCCTGCAACAGTTCCGTTTCCGTGTAACCGGGGCACACGGCATTCACGGTCACGCCTTGCGTGGCGACTTCGAGTGCGAGCGCGCGCGTCATGCCGATTACGCCGTGTTTCGAGGCGCAGTAGGCGGCTACGTACGGGTAGCCGACCTGACCCGCCGTGCTCGCGACGTTGACGATGCGTCCCGCCTTGCGCGCGAGCATGCCGGGCAATACTGCGCGCGTACAGAGGAAGGCGCCGGTGAGATTCACGTCGAGCATGCGTTTCCAAAGCGCGAGGTCGGTTTGCGCGAATGGCGCGGCCTGAGCCTGGCCCGCGTTGTTCACGAGGATATCGACAGCGCCGAGCGATTCGGCCGCGCGCGCGAACGCGGCATTCACGGCGTCTTCGTCGGTGATATCCACGCTCACGCAAGCCACGTTCTCGCCGCCGCCGAGCGCGGTACGCTGTGCGTCGAGCCGCGCGGCGTCGCGGCCCATCAGCGTGACGCGCGCGCCGGCCTGCAGGAGCGCGGCAGCGGTCGCCGCGCCGATGCCACTGCCTCCGCCGGTCACGATGGCATGACGATCGTTCAGGATTGCCTGGTTCATGTTCACACGGTTCCTTCGGCGCGTTGCGCACGCTCGATCGGCGAAAGTCCGGCCGCCGCTGCTGCGGCCGCGCGTTCGCGCTCGATATTGCGTTCGAGTTGCGTTTTGGCCGCGGTGTACTGATTCGGCCACTTGATGTCGAGGTAGCCGATGCGCGCGGCTTCGGTGAGCGTCCACGACGGATTGGCCAGATGCGGCCGCGCCACGGCGCACAGGTCGGCGCGCCCGGCCGCGATGATGCCGTTCACGTGATCCGCCTCGGAAATGGCGCCCACGGCGATCGTCGCGACGCCCGCTTCATTGCGGATGCGGTCGGCAAACGGCGTCTGGAACATGCGGCCGAAGACGGGTTTTTCTTCCTTGCTCACCTGACCCGACGAAACGTCGATCATGTCGGCGCCTGCCGCCTTGAACGCACGCGCGATCTCGATGGCATCGTCGGGCGTGTTGCCGCCTTCCACCCAGTCGTGTGCCGAGACGCGTACTGAAATCGGCTTGTCTTCCGGCCACACCGCACGAATGGCCTTGAAAACCTCGAGCGGATAACGCAGACGATTTTCGAGCGAGCCGCCGTATTCGTCGGTGCGCTGATTCGTGAGCGGCGAGAGGAAGCTCGAAAGCAGATAGCCGTGCGCGCAATGCAGTTCGAGCCAGTCGAAGCCTGCGTCGTTTGCCATTTGCGTGGCGTGCACGAATTGCGCCTGAATCTCGCGCAGTTCCTCCTTGCTCGCTTCGTGCGACCACTGGCTCACGCCGCGCAAATATTGCTGCGGCGAAGCGGAGACGAGCGGCCAGTTGTCAGCGTCGAGCGGCTGATCGATGCCTTCCCACGCCACGCGCGTCGAGCCCTTGGCGCCGGAATGGCCGAGCTGCATGCCGATTTTCGCGTCCGAGTTCGTATGCACGAAATCGACGATGCGCTTCCACGCCTGCAAATGCTCGGGCGCATACATGCCGGGGCAGGCGGGCGTAATGCGAGCCTCGGGCGAAACGCAGGTCATCTCGGTCATGACGAGCGCGGCGCCACCCATCGCGCGCGCACCGAGATGCATGAGGTGATAGTCGCCGGCTACGCCGTCATGCGCGGAGTATTGCGCCATCGGCGAGACGACCACGCGATTTTTCAACGTCACGCCACGCACTGTATAAGGCGTGAACATGGGCGGCACCGCGCGTGCCTCGCCACCCGCGCGCTGCGCGAGCCATGTTTCGAAACCGGACAGATAACCCGCGTCGCGCTCGCGCAGATTTTCATGCGAAATGCGCTGCGAGCGGGTGAGCAGCGAATAGGCGAACTGCTCCGGATCGAACTTCGCATAACGGTCCACGTGCTCGAACCACTCAGTGGAATTGCGCGCGGCGTTCTGAATCCGCAGGACATCCACGCTGCGCACGTTCGTGTAGTGCGTGAGCGCCGCGCGCAGATCGGCGGGATGTTCTTCCATGCTGTTGGCGAGTTCGATCGCGTCTTCGAGCGCGAGCTTAGTGCCCGAGCCGATCGAGAAGTGCGCGGTGTGCGCCGCGTCGCCCATCAGCACGACAGGCGTTTCTTTGCCGTCGGCCGCGGTTTTCCAGTGCACCCATTCACGATTGACCACGCGCGGAAAGCGGATCCATTGCGACGAGCCGCGCAGATGCGATGCATTCGAGCGCAACGCGTGGCCGTCGAGATAGCGCGCAAACAGCTTCTCGCAGAACGCGATGCTGTCTTCCTTGCTCATGGTCTCGAGGCCGGCTGCGCGCCACACGTGATCGGGCGTTTCGACGATGAACGTCGAAGTGTTGTCGTCGAAGCGGTAGGCGTGCGCCTGGAACCAGCCCCATTCGGTTTCTTCGAACGCGAACGTGAAGGCGTCGAAGAGCTTCGACGTGCCGAGCCACACGAAGCGGCAATCGCGCATGTCGATATCGGGCTGATACGTGGCGGCGTACTTCTGGCGCGTGGCGCTGTTCAGGCCGTCGCTCGCGATGATGAGGTCGGCGTTCGTCACGTCGTCGTCGGTGATCTGCGATTCGAACACGAGCTTCACGCCGAGCGCTTCGCAGCGCGCCTGCAGGATGTTGAGCAGCCGCTTGCGGCCAATGCCGCAGAAGCCATGGCCCGAAGAGCGGATCGCGCTGCCGCGGAAGTGAATCTCGATGTCGTCCCAATGATTGAAGGCGTCGAGAATTTCGTCGGCGCTTTCGGGGTCGGCCGCGCGCAGGTTGCCCAGCGTCTGGTCCGAGAACACCACGCCCCAGCCGAATGTGTCGTACGGGCGGTTCCGTTCGATCACGGTGATTTCGTAGTCGGGGTGACGGCGCTTCATCAAGAGGCCGAAATAGAGGCCTGCCGGCCCGCCGCCTATGCAAACAATGCGCATGCTCGCTCCTTCGTTCGATCTGCAAGGGCAATGTAGGTCTAATTGCTTTAGGTGTCAAGTAATTCGCCGCGCTTTGCCGACGAGGGCGGGATGACCCTGGGCGCGAGCGCGAAACATCTGAATTTTTCCGGAACCCTTGGCGCGGCCAGGCGTCAACTCGCCATGACGCAAGCAAAGGCAGGCTTTCGCGAGCCTTTCCGCGAGGTGCGATGCCGCAGACGCGACACTGCGCGATGTGGCACCAGAAAAGGGCGAACGCTGGTTCGGTGTGCATGGCGCGCACCGTCCGGGCGTGCGCGCGCGACTGCGAGGAGGCGTCGAGCGCGCGAAATGCTTACCATGGGTTACGCAGCCCCATTTCGTGTCGAGCTGGCATTAAAGTCGCATGGTGAGGCGGCGCTGCGGCGCAGCCTTTTACGGAACCCTTTCATGCGTAGCGCGTGCGGCCACGAATCGATCAGTTATCCTTACAAAAAGATCTATAAAGCTGACAGCTTCATCGAGTCGAGGACGCGTACCCCTTCAATCGTAATCTTCGACACGAACGGGAGTCGTCATCAATGAGTCAGACAGCGAAGCGATCGATCGAAATCGACTTTTTCCGGGGTTTCGCATTGATTTCCATCGCGCTCGATCACATTCCTTCCAGCGTGCTTTCGCATGCGATGTTGCACAATTTTGCGTTCTGCGACTCCGCGGAAGTTTTCGTTTTCGTGAGTGGCTATGTATGCGCAGCGAGTTGGCTCGCCATTGCCGGGCGCAAGGGAGAGGGTGCGGCCAACCGCCGTTTCTGGCGTCGCGGGCGCGAGATCTACGCCGCCTATCTATGCACGGCCGCGCTCATGCTGCTTTCGGGTGCCGCCGCGGTCATGCTGCGGGTGGATTCGCCACTGGTTGCCGAGTCGGGTTATCTCCGCTTCGCCGCGCAGCCGTTCACGATGCTCGCCAATATCGCCGTCTTTCGCGATCAGCCCTATCTGGCCGGTGTGCTACCGATGTACATCATGCTCGTGATGGTCTTGCCGTTCGTGATGCCGCTTGCGCGCCGCTCGCCCGATCTCGTGCTCGTGGGCAGTTTCGTGCTGTGGTTCGGCGGGTGCTGGCTCGTGGGTTACCTGCCTGCCGCGCCCGGCGCCATATGGCCCTTCAACCCGTTTGCCTGGCAGGCCATGTTCATGCTGGGGCTGCTGTGCCGCATCTACCCCGTGTCGCACGCGTTTCAGGTCTCGTGGTCGGGCCGCACCTTGACAGCGTTCGCGCTGGTGCTCGTTGTCACGTTCGCGTTCATCCAGTTGTTCGCCGATCTGGACCCCCAGCCGGGCTACATGAAGCAGAACCTCGCGAGCGTGCGTATCGTGAACTTCGCCGCGGTGGCCTGGCTCGCTGCGCAGGCGGTGCGCAAAGGCTGGATAGCGTGGCTCGCGCAGCGACTGCCAGCCGTCGTCACCGTGGGGCAGCAGGGCCTCGTCTGTTTCGTGGGTGGCGCGGTGGCTTCGAACGTCATCGACACGCTGCTGCGCGCAACGCATGTCACGGCTTCATTGCCGGCGCGGTTCGCGGGCGATGTGCTTGCAGTCGGCGCGTTGCTTGTTCTCGCCGGTGGTGTGCGGCGCCTGAAAGCGGTACGGCCGCGCGTCGCGCTCACATGAAGCGCGACGGCGAACCTTCAAAGGTGAGGATTTTCGGGAGGACTAAGGATGCGTGCGTTGCGCAGCCCGCTCACACGTTACCGAGTTCGCGCACGTCCGTGGCAGGCACCGATCCGAATGCATCGCTCAACGCATAGTCGATCAATTGCTGCGCAGCCGCTTCGGGCGTGGACAACAAACCGTTCTGCTTGAGTTGTTCGAAGCGCTCGCGCATCGGGAACTGGTCGACGCTCGTCGCGCGGATCGTCTCCTGCATGCCGGTGTCGATCACGCCCGGCGCGATGCTGCAAATGCGCACGCCGGCTGGCGCGTCGAGCGCGACGGCGCGCGCGTGGTGATCGAGCGCGGCCTTGGTCGCGCAGTACACGCTCCATCCCGGATACGCGTTGCGCGCTGCGCCGCTCGAAACATGCACGATGCGGCGCGACGCATCCGCGCTCAGGGCGCGCGTGGCGGCGAGCGCATTCGCGAGCATCAACGGTGCTGCCACGTTGAGCGTCACGGCACGAGCAATGGCGAGCGCGTCCTGTTCGCCGAGCGGCGCGATGGGATCGACGGTGCCCGCGTTGTTGAAAAGCAGCACGCATTGCGCGCCGTGCGCAAACGCGTTCAGCGCGTCGCCGGCCAGCCAGCGCTCGAGCGCCGCGGGATCGGCGAGATCCACGACAGCTTGAGTGAACCGCGCGCCATGGAGGGAAGCCAGTTCCTCGTGCGCGCCGCGGCCAAGGCCGAGCACGTCGATGTCCCGTTGCAGCAGCAATTGCGCGAGCGCCGCACCCAATCCGCGCGTGTGGCCGGTGACGATGGCGCGAACGGCAGAACGGGGGGCGGATGTCGAAATCGTCATGGTGTCGTGAAAAAAAGGGATGCAATCCTTGCGCACGCAAGGTGTTGGCGCATGAAATTCGAGGGATTTTGCCGCGTGCCGCAGGGATTCGCGGTGTGGCGCGGCGCGCGATGACGGACTCAAAACCGGCCGTGGCAAGTGATTGCCCGGTTGGGTCGGCCGCGTTTTCGGTATCATAGCGTCCGGTTCCATATGGAAGAGATCTGGACGTGAAAGCCGCATCGCAACAACGCCGTACCCTGAGCTTCAAGGAAGGTCTTCTTGAGATCAAGAAGAGCATGGGGGGTGGCGCAGGCCAGCCCGCCGAAGAACAGGCGCAAAAATCGCAAGGCAAGCCCGCTCACAAGGGCGCGAAGGGCCATGGCGGCTCGCACGCCCCGAAGGGCCCGCGTGCTCCGAGAGACGGTTCTGCGGCTGCGGGCGCGGCCGGCGGCAAGGACGAGCGTTCGCGCTCGCGCCACGGCCGCCCGCAGGGCGCGAGAGCGCAGGAGCAGAATCAGGGGGAGCCGGGGCAGCGCGCCCAGCAGCCTCGCCGGCCGCAGCAGCCGAAGCCGGCTCGCGCGCCGCAGGCGGATGGTTCCGCGCAGCAGCGCCGCCGTCCGGCGCGTCCCCAGCAGCCGCCGGCCGCAAATCTGAGCGAGGCCGAAAAGGCGCGCATCGAGCGCAACCGTCAGCTCAACACGGTCTGGAACGTGTTCGCGAAGCACTATCCGGCTTTCCGCGACCGTTTGCCGCTCAAGATCGGCGTGGCTGAGGATCTCGTTGCGCGTCACCCCGAGTACGAACGCACGATGATCGTCGCCGTGCTCAAGCGCCACGTGAACCATCCACGCTATCACGAGCGTGTGGCCGCGGGCGGCTCGCGCTACGAACTCGATGGCACGGCCTCGGAAGGCCCGGGCATCGATCCGTCGCACGTCGGCCGCGCCAATGCGGCGCTTGCGCGTCAGAAGGCCAAGGCCGAAGCGCAAGCCAAGGCACGCGAAGAGGGCAACGCGCAGCCCGCGGCCAAGCCCGAAGTGAAGGCTGAGGCGAAGGCCGAAACCGTGCCCCAGCCCCAGCCCGAAGCCCAGAACGCAGAGCCGCAAGCCTCGTCCGACGTGCCGGAAGCAGCGGTACAGCAACCGGAAAACGGCGAGACACCTGCAACCGGCGCCTGAGCCCACGCCGGAATTCCCGCCTCCTGAACGACCCTCTCGCGGCTGTGCCGCGCGAGGGTTTTTGCGCATCTGGCGAGCCGCTGTGCGCGCTCGGACGGTGCGCTGCAGATCGATGCGTGTGCAACGTTCGGCGCGTATAGCCGCCGATACCACGCAAGGCCGGCTCAACGATGCAGGAAGCGGATTTAGCGCGCGCTTCCCGAAGCGGCGTTTTGTGCGGCAGCCTGTGCGGAGGCGGCCGACGCTGCGGAGGGTACGGTGGCAGGCGTGGATGCGCCGATCGCAGCCGAAGCCGCCGCAGCCGCGAAGGCTGAAGCCGCCGAAGCCGCAAGGCCGGCGCTTGCGGTTGCATCGCTCGCGGCTGGCGAGTCAGGGCTGTCCAGCACCCGGCTGAACTCCACGGCGCGCGTGCGGATCTTTTCCGCATAGGCCTTCGAGCCGCCGTAGTTCTTCATCGCGGCGTTGAGGTCGCCGCCGGCGGCACGCTCGTAGCCATAGAGGATCGACGAGCCGACGTCGATGTTGACCTCCGGGTCGGTGAGGTCCTTATTGTGCAGGATATTGCGATGCGCAGACGGCACGACCTGCATGAGTCCGGTCGCGCCGTTCGCGCCGTGCGCCTTCTCGCGAAAGCGCGACTCGATCGAGATGATGGCGAGCAGCACGGCAGGCGGAAGTGAATACTTTTCCGCAGCGCCCGTGACGGCTTGCGAAATCAGCGCGGCCTTCTCTTTCGCGATACCGAACTTTTGCGTGAGATATTTCGAAACGGCGCCGGCATCGGCGGGTGAGCTTGCGGGAGCCACCCCGCTCGTAGCCGATGCGCTGATGATGTCGCTAACGGGCGCCTGCTGCGACGCCTGCGCGGCCGCGGTTTGCACGAGGCCCGGCAACAGGGCGAGCAGGCAGAGTAACTGCCTCATGGCCGGTGCATTAGGGAGAAAAAAGAAGGCGCAAGTATAACCGGCCCCGATTAATGGGGCCGGCTGTTTGACATGTCGTTTTCACAACCCTGATCGGTGTCAGGACCGGGCGGCGCGCCCGGCGCGGCTTCAGGCCTTCTGCACGGAAGCCTTCCAGATTTCGTCGATGCTCGCGGCGAGCGCGGCATCGAACTCGGCGTCGCTCATCGACTTCGTGAGGTCGTTGATGAGCGCGCGCGAAAAGCTTGCAATCATTCGATGGTTCTTCGCGAGACGCGCACACGCGTCGGTGCGCGAGTAGCCGCCGGAGAGCGCCACGACGCGCACCACGCGCGGATGTTCGATGAGCGGCAGATAGAAGTCGGGCGTATCGGGAATCGTGAGCTTGATCATCACGTTCTGGGCGGCCGGCAGCGCGTCGAGACCCTTGAGCAGTTCGTCGCGCAGGAGCTTCTCGGCCTTTGCCTTGTCGGGCGCCTTGATCGAGACTTCGGGCTCGAGAATTGGCACAAGTCCGTGCGCGGATATCTGCGCACCGAATGCGAACTGCTGCGCGGCGATCGAAGCGATGCCCGAAGGTGAGGCATGCTCGATCACGGAACGCATCTTGGTGCCGAAAATGCCGGCTTTCACCGCGCGTTCGAGCAGGGCGTCGAGGCCTGGGATCGGCTTCATGAGACGCACGCCGTCGGCCTCGGCCTCCAGCCCCTTGTCGACCTTTAGGAAGGGCACGACGCCACGATCGTTCCAAAGGAAGGCGGGCACGGGCTTGCCTTGCGCCTGGCCATCCATGGTCGCTTCGAAGAGGATCGCGCCAATCACCTTCTCGCCAGAGAACGCGGGCGCACTGATGATGCGCACGCGCATTTCATGCATCAGATGGAACATTTCGGCGTCGCCGCTATATGCGCCTTCGGGGATGCCGTACTGGCGCAGCGCGCCAGGGGTCGAGCCGCCACTCTGGTCCAGCGCGGCGATGAAGCCCGGTTTTTCGCGCATCTGCGCAAGCATTTGCTCGTTTGCCATCGTCGTATCTCCCGCATTTGGGGCGCCCTTGCGGGCGCGGTCACTCGAATCCGGTCGCCGGCCGCTGCGACGAGTGTACTTGCGCCGCTAGCCCGCGTCTTTGCCATTATGTGGGCTCGGTCGCGCAGCCGCACTGAAGAACGAAAGCCGTAGCAATTGCGATGCCAGGGGATGAAACGCGGCAAGCGCCGTCACACGATCACTTGGGACTGCGCGCTGCGGTCGTTCGCGAGCAGCGCCGAGAGCTTGCGCAGCGCGGCCTGCAATGGCTCGCGGCCGCCCGTCGCGCCCAGCGAAATGCGGATCGCGTTCGCGGTTTCCGGGCCTTGCTGGAATGCCGTGGAGGGCGCGACGGCGAGGCCCTCAGTGCTCGCGGCGACGGCCAGTTCGCGCGCCTGCCAGTAGCGCGGCAGCGTGTACCAGAGGTGAATTCCCGCGCCCGCCGACGATCCCAGCGTGTGCGCGGCGACGCGCTGGCGCTCGCGCGCCTCGGCCTTCACATCAGCAAAGATTTGCTCGGCTACGCCTTCTTCGATCCAGTGCGTGGCGAGCGAGTTGGTGAGCGGCGCGGCCATGAGCGAGAACGTGCGCAGCGCGCTCACGAGGCGTGTATGCGCCTCTTCATCGGGCAGCGCGAGATAGGCCGTGCGCAACCCTGGCGAGAGTGTTTTGGAGAGCGTCGCGAGATAACAGACCTGCGCGGGCGCGATGCGCGCGAGCGGCGGGGGCGCATCGAGCGCGAAGCGCCAATAAGGATCGTCCTCGATGATGCGCGCTCCATGGCGCTGCGCCACTCGTACGATCTCCAGGCGGCGCCCCTCCGGCATGGTCGCCGTGGTCGGATTCTGCAGCGTGGGGTTCAGGTAGATGAGCCGTACCGCGTGCTCGCGGCAAGCCGCTTCCAGCGCGTCGGGCCGCATGCCGTGGGCATCGACGGCAATGGGCTCGATGCGGCGGCCCAGTTGCGCCGCCGCGTGCGGCAAGCCCGGATAGAGCAGCGGCTCGGCGACGATGACGTCGCCGGGCTGCGTGAAGGCGAGGATGAGCGCGGCGAGCGCCGCCTGCGCGCCGGGACAGACCACCACGCGCTCGGGTGCAACCGCGCCGAGCATGGGCTGCAGCCACTTCGCGCCCGCTTGCCAGTCGGCGCGGCCGCCGCCGCCCATGTGGTACGTCATGAGCAGATCGGCGTCGCTGCGAGCCAGCACGCGCGCCATGCCCTCGCGCAGCAGCGCGTTCATGTCGAGGCCAACGGGCGCTGGCGGGATGTTCATGCTGAGGTCCACGCGCTGCAGCAACTCGGCGCGCGGCGCGGCGATGAACGTGCCAAGCGGCCCGCGCGCCTCGATCAGCCCGCGCCGCCGTGCTTCGTTGAAGGCGCGCGTGACGGTGGTCAGATCGACCGAAAGCAGGGTGGCGAGGCTGCGTTGCGCGGGCACGCGCTCGCCGGGACACAGCGTGCCTTGCGCCACCGCGTCTTCGATGAAATCAGCGAGCCGCAGATAGCGCGGGCCGTTGCCGGACTGCATCGCCGTGGCCCATACATTGATCTCACCGCCGCTTTCGGTAGGTTGGTCGTGTGTCATTGTGTCGCGGATGTATGCGTCATGTCTTACTCTAGCATGCGTGCATGAAGCGCGTAAATCCATACATATAGGCTATGTATGGCTTCTGTGACGGCCCTGCGAGGCTGCTCGTGCGGCAGCAGAGTGAGCACGTATGGATGGGTTTGCGCGAACGTCAACCTTGGAACCAGACATGCGCAATCCAGACCCTCGCTCGGGGCGGGCCGCTACGGCCGGCCCGCCTTCTTCATCACATCCCCCGCTCCTTGCACGCTTTGCGCGCCGCGCGGCCCTGGCCGCGGTGGCCGGGCCGCTCGTGCTGCTCAGCGGCTGCAACATGGCGCTGCTCGCCCCGAAGGGCGATATCGGCGTGCAGGAAAAGAATCTGATCCTGATCGCACTCGGTCTGATGCTGCTCGTCGTGATTCCCGTGATCGTGCTCACGCTGTGGTTCGCCTGGCGCTATCGCGCTTCCAACGCGAACGCGACCTACGCGCCGCGCTGGTCGCATTCCACCGCCATCGAAGTGGTGGTGTGGACGATTCCCTGCGTGATCGTGCTCACCCTCGCCGTGCTCATCTGGCGCACCACGCACTCGCTCGACCCGTACCGCCCGATCGAATCGCAAACGAAGCCGGTACGTGTGGACGTGGTCGCACTCAACTGGAAGTGGCTCTTCATCTACCCGGATTACGGCGTGGCTTCGGTGAACCAGCTCGCGATTCCTGTCGATACGCCCGTTGAGTTCAACCTCACCGCCGAGTCGCTGATGAATTCGTTCTTCATTCCGCAACTGGGCAGCCAGGTGTATGCGATGCCGGCCATGCAGACGAAGCTGCACCTCATCGCGAACGAGCCCGGTGTGTATGCGGGCCGCTCGGCGGCCTTCAGCGGCCCGGGCTTCTCCGACATGCATTTCGAAACGCTCGCCAAGAGCCGTACCGACTTCGACGCGTGGATCGCGCAAGCGAAGGCGTCGCCCACGATGCTGAGCCGCGCGGCCTACGAGCAGCTCGCGCGACCCGGCGAAAAGACGCCGGTGACGCTTTATTCGAACGTCGCGCCGGGCCTGTTCGACGGCGTGGTCGGCAAATACATGCGCGACGTGCACGGCAACCCGATCTGCGGCACGGTCCCAAGCGCAGCCCCTGGCACCAGCGCCCCGGCGCTCACGCTCAACCGTAGCGCCACCCTGGCAGCGGAGTAATCACACCATGTTCGGAAAACTCACGCTCGACGCCGTTCCCTGGCACGAGCCGATCATCATGGCCACGGGCGCCGTCGTGGCGCTCGGCGGCCTCGCCTTGCTCGCCGCGATCACGATCGCGGGCAAGTGGGGCTATTTGTGGCGCGAGTGGATCACCTCGGTCGATCACAAGCGCATTGGCGTCATGTACATCATCCTCGCGGTCGTCATGCTGCTGCGCGGTTTCGCCGATGCGATCATGATGCGCGCGCAACAAGCTATCGCTTACGGCGACTCGGCGGGCTATCTGCCGCCGCATCACTACGATCAGATCTTCACGGCGCACGGCGTCATCATGATCTTCTTCGTGGCCACGCCGCTCATTCTCGGCTTGATGAACGTGGTCGTGCCGCTGCAGATCGGCGCGCGCGACGTGGCCTATCCGTTCGTCAACTCGCTGAGCTTCTGGCTCTCCGTGGTGGGCGCGGTGCTCGTGATGGTCTCGATGTTCGTGGGCGATTTCGCGGCCACGGGCTGGGTGGCGTATCCGCCGCTTTCGGAGCTGGGCTATAGCCCGACCGTTGGTATGGATTACTACATATGGTCGCTCCAGCTATCGGGTCTCGGCACTACGCTCTCGGGCATCAACTTCATCGTCACGATCCTGCGTATGCGTGCGCCGGGCATGGACATGATGAAGATGCCGGTGTTCGTGTGGACGGCGTTCATCACCAACATCCTGATCGTCGCGGTGTTCCCGGTGCTCACCGGCACACTCGCGCTGCTCACGATGGACCGCTACTTCGACATGCATTTCTTCACGAACGAGTTGGGCGGCAATGCGATGATGTACATCAACCTGATCTGGGTCTGGGGTCACCCGGAGGTGTACATCCTCATCCTGCCCGCGTTCGGTGCGTACTCCGAAATCATCGCGACGTTCTCGGGCAAGCCGCTGTTCGGCTACAAGTCGATGGTCTACGCCACGGCGTCGATCGGCATTCTCTCGTTCTTCGTGTGGCTGCATCACTTCTTCACGATGGGCTCGGGCGCGAACGTCAATGCGTTCTTCGGCATCATGACCACGGTCATTTCGATTCCGACCGGCGTGAAGCTCTTCAACTGGCTCTTCACGATGTATCGAGGCCGCATTCGCTATCACAGCGCCACGCTCTGGACTATCGGCTTCATGGTGACGTTCGCGGTGGGCGGTATGACCGGCGTGCTGCTGGCCGTGCCGGGCGCGGACTTCGTGCTGCACAACTCGCTCTTCCTCGTCGCGCACTTCCACAACGTGATCATCGGCGGCGTGGTGTTCGGCTGCCTTGCGGGCGTGAGCTTCTGGTTCCCCAAGGTGTTTGGCTTCACGCTCAATGAGTTCTGGGGCAAGGTGTCGTTCTGGTGCTGGCTGATCGGCTACTGGCTCGCGTTCACGCCGCTCTACATTCTCGGCTTCGAAGGCATGACGCGCCGCATGAACCACTACGAAGTGGCCGAGTGGCATCCGTGGCTCGTGGTGGCGCTCGTGGGCGCGGTATTCGTGGGCCTTGGCATTCTCGCGTTCATCGTGCAGATCGTGGTGAGCCTGCGCGAGCGCGAAGCGAACCGCGACGTGACCGGCGACCCGTGGGACGGCCGCAGCCTCGAATGGTCGACTTCATCGCCCGCGCCGTTCTACAACTTCGCCGTGCTGCCGGAGATCACCTCGATGGAGCAGCACTGGGACAACAAGGAAGCCGGCCGCGCCTACGTGCAGCCGCGCAAGTACGAAGACATCCACATGCCGCGCAATACGGGTGCGGGCTTCATCATCGCCGCATTCAGCCTGTTGTTCGGCTTCGCGATCGTGTGGCACATGTGGTTGTTCGCGGCGGTGGGACTCGTCGGCATGATCGCCACGTTCATCGTGCGCACCTACGACCAGGATGTGGACTACTGGGTCCCGGCCGCCGAGGTCGAGCGCATCGAGAACGCGCGCTTCAGGCAACTTGGCATCCAGCGTTTCGATCAATCCGAGCAAATCGAGGAGATGGCTTAAACCATGGCTCACGCTGCTACTACTCACGCTCATGGTCATGGTCACGACGACAGCGCCAAGACCACATTGGGCTTCTGGATCTACCTGATGAGCGACTGCCTCATCTTCGCGACGCTCTTCGCCACCTTCGGCGTGCTCGCGAATGCGACGGCAGGCGGTCCGGGCGCGAAGGATCTGTTCGAACTGCCGTACGTGCTGGGCGAAACGCTGCTGCTGCTGGCAAGCAGCGTCACGTTCGGCATGGCCATGCTCAATCTCTACGCGCAGCGGCGCGGCCAGGTGATCGTGTGGCTCGCCGTGACGTTCCTTTTCGGCGCGGGCTTCGTCGCAATGGAGCTGAACGAGTTCGCCAAGCTCGTCGCCGATGGAGCGGGGCCCGGCACGAGCGCGTACCTTTCGGCGTACTTCACGCTGGTCGGCACGCACGGCCTGCACGTCACGGCGGGTCTGTTGTGGATCGCGATCATGATGCACCAGACCTTCAAGTTCGGCCTGACCGGCACGGTCCGCCGCCGCCTCGCGTGCCTGAGCCTGTTTTGGCACTTTCTCGATCTCGTGTGGATCTGTGTGTTTACGTTCGTTTATCTGCGAGGTTTCCTGTGAGCCAATCCCACGCCACTCACCACGCCGTGCATGACGCGTCGCACGGCAGCCTCAAGGGCTACATGATCGGCACTGTGCTTTCGCTCGTGCTCACGCTGGCGTCGTTCGGCGTGGTGATGTTTCGAGTCGTTTCGCCGGGCTTCGGGCTGGCCGCCATCGTCTTGCTCTGCATCGCGCAACTCGTCGTGCAACTCGTGTATTTCCTGCATATCGGCGCGTCGCGCGAGCAGCGTTCGAATACGGCGATCTTTATCTGCACGGCGTTTCTGATTGTGGTGATCGTCGGGCTTTCGCTGTGGGTCATGCACAACGCGAACGTCAACATGATGCCCACGCAGATCTCGATCGACCGCGCCATGGCGCACGATTGACGGCTGATGTGGTGTTGCGTCCCTAAATGCGCGCGCTCTGGAACAGGGTAACGCGCGGCCGCCAGGCACCTCGGGCACAGTGCATGCGCTATACGAAGCGTCGCGACACCCCGTCGCTTCTACTGTGGAGTGTGATCATGAACAAGGACCAGGTGAAGGGCACGGCTGAAAAGATGAAGGGCAAGGTCAACGAGGCCGTGGGCCGCGCAACCGACAACCCGGCGCGTGAATTGAAGGGCGACCTCCAGCAGGAAGCCGGTCAGGCACGCAAGAACGTTGGCGACATGAAGGAAGCCGCAAAGGACATGGCGAAGGACGTGAAGCGCCATCACTGATAAGCGACGGCTAACCCACAGCGCCGCCGCCTCGCAAGGGGCGGCGGCGTCATGCTTTGCGCATGTAGTGCAAGGGGGCCAGCATGCCGCTGTGCGGGCACTCATCCCTTGCGAAGCGAATCACTACGGAGTGCAAATCAACAGCGAAGCAGTGCGACCCGGCGGCCGCGCCGCTTTCGATAAGCCTTCATTTTGCGAAGCGCAACAAGAGGGTAGCGCGGCGGCGAAATGTCCTCGAAACGGGTATGCTGCGAGCATCCCGCGTGTCCCGCGCGGGGCGCGAACGTGGAGTTCCCGATGTCTGCCAATCCTGCCGGCGTGTCCCCCGGACTGCGCGAAGTCTGGTTGATCCGTCATGGCGAAACGCAATGGAGCCTCTCTGGGCAGCACACCGGCCGCACCGATATCGCGCTCACCGAGCACGGGCGCGAGCAGGCGCGCTCGCTGGCGCCGTCGCTCGCCACGCAGCGCTTCGATGCGGTGCTTTGCAGCCCGATGGCGCGGGCCATCGAGACGTGCCAGCTCGCGGGCCTCGGCGACGAGATGACGATTTCGGCCGACCTGCACGAGTGGGACTACGGGATTTACGAAGGCCTCAAGACAGCGGATATCCGCAAGACCGAACCCGACTGGAGCGTATGGCATTCGCCCATCGCGCAGGGCGAGGATCTCGCGCGCGTTCAGGCACGCGCCGCGGCCGTGATCGAGGGCCTGCTGGTCATGCGGGGCCGCGTGGCGCTCTTTTCGCATGCGCATTTCCTGCGCGCATTGGCGGGCTGCTGGATGTCCGGTTCGGCGGCGCTAGGCGAGCATCTGTATCTCGACACGGCTTCGGTGAGCATCCTCGGCTTCGACCATGAAAGCCGCGCCATACGCCGCTGGAATGCACTCGGCGAGCGCCGGGCGCTGATGTGACGAATCGCTGACGCACTCGCTCAGCGTAGGGAGCACGAAAGCCAATGCGCGATACGCACGCCGTCCAGGCGCGACCCGTCGGGCGTGGCGCTCCCCAGGAGGGTGACGATCACCGGCCGCCGCCCGTGCACCATCACGCGCATCACCATATTGTGGCCGGACTCGTTGATGAAGCCGGTTTTCTGCACGCTCGCGCGCACCTGCCCGTAGCGCACCAGCCGATTACTGTTCACATATTGCAATTGCTCGTGGCCAGTGGGCACGCGTTCCTGATTGTCGATCGAATAGCGGCGAATGAGCGGGTAGCCATTGGCCGCGCGCACGAGGCTTGCCAGTTCGCGCGCGGTTGAGACGTTCTGCGGCGAGAGCCCAGTCGCGTTGACGAAATGCGTGTGCGTCATGCCAAGGCGCAGTGCCTTCGCGTTCATTGCCGCAATGAACGCGGGGCGGCCGCCCGGGTAGTCGCGGCTGAGCGCCGAAGCCGCACGGTTTTCCGAAGACATCAGCGCAACGTGCAGCATGTTGGCACGCGTGAGCGACGCTCCCACGCCGAGCCGCGAATGCGTGAATTTGAGTGTGTCGAGATCGGCGGTCGTGACCGAGAGCCGCTGTTGCAGGGGCGCATGCGCGCTGTCGAGCCAGACGATCGCCGTCATGAGCTTCGACACCGACGCGATAGGCGCCACCGCGTCGACATTGCGCGCGTAGAGCGGCGTGTGGGTGTTTTCGTCGACGACGTAGATCGCATGCGAAAAGAGCTGTTTGCGCGAAGCCGGCGTGAAGCCGCAGCGGGCTAGCAGGCGGGGAGCGTGCACGTTTTGGGCGCTCACGTGCACTGCGTGTTGCTGTGCCGGTGGCGAGCTATGCCTCGTCCTCGCGCGTTTGGTACGGCGCTTCGGTGCGGAGAGTTTGGAGGTGGACGCGTCGGCAGGCGTCGAGCGATGCACGGGCTTCGTCTTGTGCGCGACTCTCTTTTTCTTTTTGGGCGTTGCGTGGACAGTGCTTTCGGCCACCGTGTGATGAGCGGTTGCGCGCTCAGAAGCGGGAGCCACGCCAGCCGCGAGGCCCGCGACAGTCAGGACGAGGAGACTGGGCAGCAATCGAAGTCGGGAAGCAAAGGGCATCGACAGATGGGCTTGAACGTTGGTTTTGCGCGGCGTGCGGCGGGATTTTGGCGGCTTTGTTCGAGCCGCATCGGGCGATGAAGTTCCATTCCGGCTCCATAATCGTCGTTCAATGGGACCATCGTCGTATTGAACGGGCGGCGCGCGGGCCCGGATACTCCGTGATGCTACGGGAGAACAGAGATGTTCAATCAACTCTCCGACACGTTCCTGCTCGTTTTCGCCGGACTCTTTCCCGTCCTCAATCCACCCGCGGCGGGGTTCATCGTGCTGAGCATGCTGCCGCGTGCGACGGCCAGCGAACGCGCATTTCTCGCGCGCATCATCGCCATCAACAGCCTGTTCATTCTGCTCGGTTCGCTGATCATGGGCGCCTACGTGCTCTCGTTCTTTGGCATATCGATACCCGTTTTGCGGGTCGCGGGCGGGATGGTCATTGCGTTCGCTGGCTGGAACCTGCTTCACAAATCGTCCGATGGCGGGGATGCCACGATCTCGCAGGCGCCGCCGGATCCGGCACGCAAAGCGACGCTGCGCGCCACGGCGTTTTATCCGCTCACGCTGCCGGTTACCGTTGGACCGGGGTCGATTGCGGTCGCAATTGCGCTGGGCACTGGCCGACCGCGCGGTCACGTGCAACTCGTCAATATCGTGGGCGTGTTGCTTGCATTGGTCGTTCTTTGCGGCTGCATTTATCTGTGCGTGCGCTTCGCGGGGCACGTGGGCAAGCGGCTCGGGCCGGTCGGCACCGAAGTGCTGATGCGGCTGCTAGCATTCGTGCTGCTGTGCATCGGCCTGCAGATTTTGTGGCTCGGGCTCGAAGATCTGCTCGAGTCGGTGCCGATTTCGGTGAGTATCAAATAGCGCAGCGCCTGGGCGCGCCGCCTCTGCCATCGCCATGCTGCGGCGCATGAAAGGGAAAACCACGAGCCCATGACATCAGACGTCTGATGTAGATTGGAGCCCAATGTACCCAACCCAAGCAATGATGCGGAAAACATGCGCCTGAGCGTCGATCAGTCGATGTGCGAGCGAATCCAGGATTCGCTGCTGGAAATGATCCGAGAGCGTTCGCTCAAGCCGGGCGATCAAATCCCCCCGGAGCCTGAACTTTGCGAACTGTTGGGCGTGGGCCGCTCCAGCCTGCGGGAGGCGGTCGCGCAGATGATTTCCCACGGTCTTCTCACGCGCGTGCACGGCAAGGGGACCTTCGTCAGACAAATCACGCTCAAACTGCAAGGTGGTCTGGATGATCTGATGTCTGTGACGGACATGATACGAAGTGTCGGCGCGGTGCCTTCCACGAGCCGCTTGCAGGTGAGGACGATCGCGGCCTCGGGCAGTCTCGCGCAAAAGCTCGGCCTCGCCGAAGGCGACCCCTGCGTGCGGTTCGAACGCGTGCGTCGCGCCGACGATGCGATTGCCGCGTACTGCATCGATATCGTGCCGAAGGCGTTGCTCGAAGGGCAGGAACTGGGCGAGTCGCTGTTCGGCACGCTGGAGCGCGCGGGCGTTCGGCTCTCCCATACGCATAGTTCGATCCAGCCGACCATTCTTACCCCACGGGATTTGCCGGAATTGCAGGAGAGTATCGGCCTGTTTTTGCTGATCGACGAAGTGGATTTCGATGAGACCGGCCGCGCGGTCTGCTACAGCAACGACTATTACAACGCCAGCATTTTCAAGTTCGATCTCGTGCGCAAACGACGTTAGGCGGGCCAGTGGCCCATTTTCCCGACAGGAAACGTATGCACTTCGAAGCTTTCAGCTCTTCCGAACTGACCGAATATTTATTGGGTATTCCGGCCGTTTGCGCAAAGCTTGGCGACGACAGCGAATTGCAGGTCGTCGAAGTGGGCGATGGCAACCTCAACTACGTCTACTTCGTGAGCAGCGTGCGCGACCCGCGCTTCAGCGTCGTTGTGAAGCAGGCGCCGCCGTACCTGCGGCTGGTTGGCGAAGCGTGGCCCTTGCCGCGCGAGCGCATGGAGCGCGAAGTGGCGGCGTTGCGGCGCTTCGGCGCGCTGTGCCCGGAGCACGTGCCACGCGTTTTTCACGCGGACAGCGAGAAGTTCCTCATGGTCATGCAGCGGCTCGATTCGCATCGCGTGCTGCGTGGGGGGCTGATCGACGGCATCGTGTATCCGCGGCTTGCCGATCACATTTCCACATATCTCGCCCGCACGCTGTTTCATGGCTCCGACCTCTATCTTGCGCCAGATGCGAAGAAAGCGGCGGTCGGCGGTGACATCAATACGGAATTGTGCAGGATTACAGAGGAACTCGTCTTCACGTTCCCATTCGAAGATCATCCTTCGAACGTCTACAGCCCCGCGTTGCCCGCGGCGGCGCTCGAACGGTTGCGCACGCACGAGCCGTTGCGGCTCGCGGCGGGCGAGATGAAGTGGGCATTCATGAACCATGCCGAAACGCTCGTGCACGGCGACCTGCACACGGGCTCGATCATGGCGAACGAGCACGAGACGTATGTGATCGACCCCGAGTTCGCGTTCTATGGGCCGATGGGTTTTGACACGGGTGCGTTCATTGCCAACCTGCTGCTCGCATATTACGCGCGCGACTGGCACGACCGCGAGGCGGGACGCGATCCTGCCGCATACCAGGGCTGGCTGCTCGAACAGGTCGAGGCCGTGTGGAACGCCTTCGCGCAGAAGTTCGGGCAGATCTGGCGTGCGCAAGAGCGCGAGACTGGCCACGCGTACATTGGCGGCTCGGCGGGCACGCGTGCGGCGGAGGCCTTCCGCGACGATTTCATCAGGCGACTCTTCGCCGACACACTCGGCTTTGCGGGCTGCAAGATGATCCGCCGCATCGTCGGCATGGCGAAGGTGGCGGAGATTACCAGTATCAAGGACGAAGCGGTGCGCGCGCGCATCGAAGTGCGTTGCCTGAAACTTGCCGAAGCGCTGCTGGTTCAGCGGCGCGAGCTGGCCTCGATCGAGGCGGTCAGCGCGCTATCCGCTCAGGTGCTCGCGGAATCGGCGTAAGCGAAAACAGGCTGCCACAATGCGTGGCAGAGCCAGGACAACCCGCATCGACGGAGAATGTATGACGTTGCAGGCGCAACAATCGAGTCTTCCACCCACCATCGAGTGGCGCGATGGCACCCTTTATCTGCTCGACCAGACACGCTTGCCGCGCGAGTGCGTGGTCGAAGCCGTGGACACGGTCGAGGCGGTCTGGCGTGCGATACACGAGCTGCGTGTTCGTGGCGCACCCGCGATTGGTGTCGCCGCCGCCTATGGCCTGTGCGTGGCGATGCGGCGCGAGCCGGCCGATTCCCGCGATACGTTCCTCGCGCGGCTCGAAACGCACGCCGCGTATCTGGACACCGCGCGGCCCACAGCGGTGAATCTGCGCTGGGCGCTCGAGCGGATGCTTTCGCACATACGCGCCGAGCCGGGCGCAACCGGAGCCGCACTTTACGAAGCGCTCGTTGCCGAAGCGAAGCGCATTCATGATGAGGATGTCGAACTATGTGCGCGGATCGGCGAGGCCGGACGCGCGCTGATCGCGCCCGGCAGCGGCGTGCTCACGCATTGCAATGCCGGTGCGCTAGCCACGGCGGGCATCGGCACGGCGACTGCGCCGCTCTATTGCGCGCATCGCGACGGCGTGGCGTTTCGCGTCTATGCGGACGAGACGCGACCGCTCCTGCAAGGCGCGCGCCTCACCGCCTACGAACTGCAACAGGCAGGGCTGGACGTTACGTTAATCACTGACAGCATGGCGCCCACTTTGATGGCTCAGGGTCTCATCGACCTCGTGATCGTCGGCACCGACCGCGTGGCCGCGAACGGCGACGTAGCGAACAAGATCGGTACGCTCGGCGTGGCGATCGCGGCGAAGCATTTCGGCATTCCGTTCTATGTGGCATGTCCTTCGTCCACGCTGGATCTGCGCACTGCAAGCGGTGCGGAAATCGTGATTGAGGAACGCGGCGCCGCGGAGGTGACGCATCTCGCGGGGCAGCGCACCGCGCCCGAGGGCATTCAGGTGCGCAATCCGGCATTCGATGTGACGCCGCATGCACTCGTGACCGGCATCGTGACGGAGCGCGGCATCGTACGCGCGCCATTCGAGGCGAGTCTGGCCGCGCTTTTCGCAACCGGAGCCGCAGCGTGAGCGGCGCGACCGAAGGCCTTCGAGCGGGTGAGGCAGCGCAACGCGCGCGCGATGCGCGGGCGGAAACCGAAATGCGTCAGCAGATCGTTGATACCACGCGCGAGATGGAGCGCCTCGGCATCAATCAGGGCACGTCGGGTAACGTGAGCGCGCGCTGGCAGTGTGGACTCCTGATTACCCCGAGTGGCGTGCCGTGTGCGGCGCTGTCGCGCGAGCAGATCGTCTGGATGCCGCTCGACGTGCGCGATGACGATCCGCTGTTCGAAGCGCAACGCCCTTCTTCGGAGTGGCGTTTTCATCGCGACATCCTGCGCGCACGCGCCGATGTGAACGCCGTGGTCCATACGCATTCGCAGGCCGCCACGGCGCTTGCGATTCACAGTCGGGGCATTCCCGCGCATCACTACATGGTGGCAGCGGCGGGCGGCAATTCGATTCGCTGCGCGCCATATGCAACTTTCGGCAGTCAGGCGCTTTCCGATCACGCGCTCGAAGCGCTGCACGAGCGACTCGCGTGCCTGCTCGCACATCACGGCGTCATCGCGCTCGGGCGCGACCTCGCGCGGGCGCTGTGGCTCGCCAACGAAGTGGAAGTGCTCGCGAAGCAGTATTTGCTGGCGTGCCAGCTGGGCGAGCCGCCGCTGCTTTCCGATGCGCAAATGGAGGAAGTCATCGAGAAGTTCAAGGGCTACGGCCCGCGCAAGTAAGTCGCGGGCGCTCGCGCGCCAAGTCAGTCGTGGCAATGGGATACACACGCGGTACAAACGATTACGCAGTCGGTTGGCGGTTCGCAGGTCAGTCAAAAACCAGCAGATCAAAGACAGGAGACGGTGATGGCGTGGAGTTCAGCAGGGTTCGACAGATGGGTGGCGCGCAGCGCGCGCATGGGAGCAACGGCAGGCGTGACGATGTTCGCCGCCGCGGCAATGCTGGCAGGCTGCTCGAAGAGCGAGTCGCCTTCGACCACTGCGGCGCCGGTGACGAAGATCAAAGTTGGCTTCTCGATCGCCACGCTCAACAACGCATTCTTCGTAGGCCTGAAGAATGGCGTGGAGCGCGGTGCGGAAAAGCAGGGCTTCGATCTCGTGCAGACCAACGCAAACGGCGACGCCCAGCAGCAGGTCAATGACACGCTCAACCTGCTGAGCCAGGGCGTGCAAGCGATCGTGCTCAACCCGATCGATTCGAAGGCGATCATCCCGGCCGTCGAGAAGGCCAATTCGATGAACGTGCCGGTCTTCATGCTCGATCGGGGCTCGGACGGCGGTAAGGTCACCTCGTTCGTCGCTTCGGACAACGTAGCGCTTGGCGCCGCCGGCGCGAAGTGGATCGCAGACCAGTTGACGAAGCGTTATGGCTCGCCCAAGGGCAACGTGGTGGACCTGATAGGCCTCATCGGCACCACGGCGGCGACGGACCGCGAGAAGGGCTTTTCAGACGAGATCGCGAAGTATCCCGACATCAAGGTCGTAGCGCGCCAGGAAGGCGGCTTCGACCAGGAGAAGTCGCTCAACGCGATGACGAGCATCCTCCAGAAGTATCCGCAGATCGACGCGGTATTCGGCGCGAACGACGACAACACGGTGGGTGCGGAAAAAGCCATCGACAATGCGGGCCGCTACAAACCGCTCGGCGACCCCGGCCACATCATGGTGATCGGTGCGGACGGCACGGCACAGGCGCTTTCGGCGATCCGCGCGGGCAAACAGGACGCGACGATCTCGCAGAACCCGATCGGCATGTCGGCAAAGGCGATGACGTTCATCACCGACTACGAGACGAAGAAGGACGTGCCCGCGAACTACGCGTGGCCGACCTATCTGATCGACAAGTCGAACATCGATTCGGATGGCGCGAAGCAATACGGTCTGTGGGCGCTCGAAGTCAAGCAGTAACGGGCATCGGTCTACGCGCCGGCCGCGCGCGATGCGTGCGCCGGCGCCCAGGATGAACGGATGAAACGCGAATCAGGTTCGGCAATGCACGTGTCGCAAGAGAGCACGAGCAGAAGCGGCAGCGCTGGCGCGCCGCCGCTTCTGCGCATGAGTGGCATCGTCAAGAGCTTTCCCGGCGTGAAGGCGCTGCGAGGCGTGAGCCTCGAACTGCACGCGGGACACGTGATGGCGATCGTCGGCGAGAATGGCGCGGGCAAGTCCTCGCTCATCAAGACGCTTTCCGGCGCTTACGAGCCGGACGAAGGCGTGATCGAGATCGACGGCGCGCGCCTCGCGCGCGGCACGCAGGCTGCGATCGACGCGGGCGTGGCCGTGATCTATCAGGAGCTTTCGCTTGTCAACGACATGACGGTGGCCGAAAACCTCTTTCTTGGCCGCATGCCGCGGCGCTATCGCCTCGTCGATCATCGCCGCGCGAACGCCATGGCGCGCGAGGCGCTGGCTCAGGTCGGGCTGGAAGGCGTGCCGCCGGCCATGCGCCTGGGCGATCTGCCACTCAACAAGCGCCAGCTCGTGGAGGTTGCTAAGGCGCTCGCGCGCGAGGCACGCATCCTCGTGATGGACGAGCCCACGGCCGCACTCCAGCATCACGATATCGAGCATCTCTACGCCGTCGTGCGGCGCTTGCGCGCGGCGGGCATGGGCATCATCTTCATTTCGCACCATCTCGAAGAGGTGTTCGAACTTGCCGATTCGGCCGTGGTGATGCGTGACGGCGCAACGGTCGGCGCGCGGCCGATGTCCGGATGGAACGAACCGGCGCTCGTGCAGGCGATGGTCGCGCGCAATCTCGACTCGTTCTATCCATGGGAGGCGCGTCCCTATGGCGACGTGGTGCTCGAAGCGCACAACGTGGCGAGCGCGCCCGTGCTGCGCGACGCGAGCTTCAGCATTCGCGCGGGCGAGATCGTGGGCATAGGCGGCATTGCGGGCGCGGGACGCACCGAACTTCTGAAGACGCTTTGCGGAGCGCTGCCGCTCACCGGCGGCGAACTGCGGCTGCGCGGGCGCAGGATCGCGCTGCGCTCGCCCGCGCAAGGCATGCGCGCAGGCATTGTCTACACCGCCGAGGACCGCAAGCTCGAAGGGCTCGTGCTCGAAGCGAGCATCGAGGAAAACGTCGCGCTTTCGAGCTTGCGAGCGCTGGTGCGCGGTGGGTTCGTGAGCGCCGCGAGAAAGCGCCGGCTCGCGCGCGAGGCGGTCGAGCGCTTCGCAGTGCGCGCGCCATCGGTCACGTCGCTCACTGGCAATCTTTCGGGCGGCAATCAGCAAAAAGTGATTCTCGGGCGCGCGAGCGCCACGTCTCCGGCAGTCATCCTGCTCGACGAGCCCACGCGCGGCATCGACGTCGGCGCGAAGACCGAGATCTACGCGCATATCGTTGCGATGGCGCGCGCGGGCGCCGCCGTCGTGCTCGTTAGCTCCGAACTGCCCGAGTTGCTCGGCATGTCGGACCGCGTGCTCGTGATGTATCGCGGCAGCATTGTCGGCGAGGTCGCGCGCGAACACGCCAGCTCGGAGACGATCATTCAATGGGCTACCACCGGAGTTGCGGCATGACGTCCACCACGGTTCGACCGCGTGAAGAAACACCAACCCTGCAACAACGCGTGCTGCGCCAGATGCGCAGCGGCCTCGGGCCGCTCGTTGCGGCGCTTGTGCTCATCTGCGTTGCGCTGTCGCTGGCGTCGCCCGAATTCCTTACCACGAGCACGCTCACGAACATCATGGTGCAGGTGTCCGTGGTCGGCATCGCGGCAGTGGGCGGCACCTTCGTAATCATCACGTCCGGTATCGACCTTTCCGTGGGCTCGCTCGTCGCGCTGAGCGGCATGGTGGCCGCGACTGTGATGGCCGGTGCGAGCCCCGGCGCGGTTGGCCTTGGCGTGGCAGGACTCGCCATTGCGCTCGTGACCGGTGCGGCCGTGGGCGCACTCAACGGCTTCGGCATTGCGTGGCTGCGGCTCGTGCCGTTCATCGTCACGCTCGCGATGATGGCGATGGGGCGCGGCCTCACGCTTGCGATTTCAGATGGGCGCACGAAATTCGACTTCCCCAATGTGTTTACCGAATTCGGCGCGAAGACATTTGCAGGCCTGCCCGCGCCGATGCTCGTGATGCTGGCCGTGTTCGTCGTTGGCCACGTGTTGCTGCGCAAGACCGAATTCGGTCACCAGGTGTTCGCCGTCGGCGGCAACAAGGAAGCGGCGCGGCTCGCGGGCATTCCGGTGAGCCGCGTGATCTTTCTCACCTACACGTTCGCTGGCCTGACCGCCGCGATTGCGGGCATCGTCCTCGCGGGGCGGCTCAATTCGGCGCTGCCTTCGGCGGCCAATGGGCTGGAGCTGCAGGTGATCGCTGGCGTGGTGATTGGCGGCACGTCGCTCGCAGGCGGCCGTGGCTCGATCGTCGGCACCTTCATAGGCGTCGTGCTGATCGGCGTGATCAATGTCGGGCTCTCGCTGCTTGGCGTCAATCCGTTCTGGACGCAGTTCATCCAGGGCGGCGTGATTCTCGCGGCGGTTCTGCTCGACGCGCTGAGCCAACGGCGCAAGCTTTGAACGCAGAAGTCAACGTTAGCGGTGGTGTGAAGGCCACCCATACAGGAGACGCGACACGTGAAAAAAATCATTAATCATCCTGATCATTTTGTCGACGAGATGATCGATGCATTGCTGCTCGCCCATCCGGGCTGGCTCAAGCCGGTCACCGCCGACCGCCGCGCGCTCGTGCGCGCCGACGCGCCGAACGCGGGCAAGGTCGGGATTGTGACCGGCGGCGGTTCAGGACACCTGCCGGGCTTTCTCGGCTACGTAGGCCGGGGGCTCGCAAGCGGCGTGGCCGTGGGCAACGTGTTTTCCTCGCCGTCGTCGGAGCAGATCTACGAAGCCACCAAGGCGGTCCACGGCGGCGCGGGCGTGCTCTACCTGTACGGCAATTACGGAGGCGACGTCTTCAACTTCGATCTCGCCGCGGATCTTGCAGACGCAGACGGCATCGAGACCCGCGCCGTGCTCGTAGCCGACGACGTGGCTTCCGCGCCACCCGAACGGGCCTCGGACCGCCGCGGCGTGGCGGGAATGGTGTTCGGCTTCAAGTGCGCGGGCGCGGCGGCCGAACGCGGCGACACACTCGACGAAGTCGCGCGCATTGCCGCGAAGGCGAACGGCGCGACGCGCACCATGGGCGTGGGCCTCTCGCCCACGATCCTGCCGGCAGCAGGCAAGCCCACCTTCACGCTGCCCGATGGCGAGATGGAGATCGGCATCGGCATTCATGGCGAGCCGGGGACGCACCGCGGTAAGCTGGAGAGCGCGGATGCCATAGCCGAACGGCTTGCGGGTGCGATCCTGGGCGACCTCCAGGCGAAGGCAGGGTCTAGCGTGGCGCTGCTCGTCAACGGACTCGGCGCGACGCCGCTCGAAGAACTGTATCTGCTGTATCGACGCGCCGAACAGGCCGTTGTCGCTGCCGGGCTGCGTGTGGCGCGCGCTTACGTGGGCGAGTACGTGACCAGCCTCGAAATGGCGGGCGCGTCGATCTCCGTGATGCAACTCGACGAAGAACTCGACACGCTGCTTGACGCGCCGGTGCGTTCGCCGTTCTGGCGCGATGGATGGCGCGTTCGCGAAGGAGCCCCGCGATGAGTCTTTCGGTCAGCGAAATAAAGACGCGGCTCATCGGCGCGTTGAACGCCATGCCCGCCAGCGCAGAGGAACTGCGCGAACTCGACGCCGCGCTCGGTGACGGTGATCTGGGCGTTACCGTGAAGGCGGGCTCGCTCGCAGCGGCCGATGCGATCGCGAAGCTGCCTCCTGACGCCGCGCTGGGCGACGTGCTGATCGCCGTGGGCAAGGCTTTCTCTACGGCGAACCCTTCGACGTTCGGCGCGCTCGTCGGGGGCGGTCTGCTCGCGGCTGCCAAGACCGTGGCGGGTCGGCAGGAGGCGGGCAGGGCCGAAGCGCTCGCCATGGGTCGCACGGTAGCCGCGCGCATTGCCGAGCGGGGCAAAGCGCAGCTCGGCGACAAGACGCTGCTCGATGCACTCGTGCCGAGCCTCGACACACTCGAAGCGTTCGAATCAGGCAGTGGTGACGAGCGCGCGCTCCTCGACGCGATGATCGACACGGCACAGCGGCAGGTTCTCGCCACTGCCGCGTTGCAGTCGAAGAAAGGGCGCGCGGCGTGGGTGCAGGAACGCAGTATCGGTCACGCCGATCCTGGCGCGACGGCGTGGCTAAGGTTTCTTCAGGCCTGGCGAGGCTGAGTTTTGCCGCTTACCGAGAGAGCATTTCAGCGACACCCGCCACCGCTGAAAGTACCACGACGGCGAGTGGCGGCACTTTCCAGCGTGTGAGCAAAACGAAGCCGATGGCCGCGATGACAAAGTCGATCCGCGTTTGTACGGCGCTCGTCCAGACGGGCGAATAGAGCGCCATCGCGAGCAGCCCCACCACGGCTGCATTCACGCCCGCAAGCATGGCCGCCATCGACGGACGGGCGCGCAGCGCCAGCCAGTATGGCAGCGCCGCGAGCACCAGAAGGAGGCCGGGTAAAAAGATACCTGCCAGCGCCACCGTGGCACCCAGCGCATGACTGGATGGGCCGCTCATGATCCATCCAAGGAAAGCGGCAAACGTGAAAAGCGGGCCGGGCACAGCCTGGGCAGCCCCGTAGCCAGCAAGAAAATCGTTAGGCGATACCCAGCCGGTAGCCACGGTCTCACGCTGCAGCAACGGCAGCACGACGTGACCGCCGCCGAAGACGAGAGCGCCCGAGCGGTAGAAGGCGTCGAACACGCGGATGGTATGCGTCGTGTCGAATGCGGCAAGTGCCGGAAGCCCGAAAAGCAGGGCGCAAAAGAGGGCAAGCGCGAGCAGACCAGTGGTACGCGACACGCGAAACGCCAGCATAGGCTCACGCGAGCCGACAACGGTACCCAAAGAAGTGGAGCGGCATAGCACGATACCGAGCACTGCGCCGAGCACGATGACGATCAACTGCGCATACGCCGTATTCATCATGGCGAGAAACACGACGGCAACGAGTGCGATGCCGCCGCGGCGACGGTCAGGGCATAGGCGGCGCGCCATATCCCATACGGCTTGCGCGACGACGGCAACGGCGACGAGTTTCAGCCCATGAATCAGTCCGCTTCCCGCAGGACCCCCGAGTTCGGGCGCGATGATGGCAAACGCGATCAGCAGCGCGACTGACGGCAGCGTGAAGCCGCACCAGGCCGCCAGGCCGCCGAGCCAGCCGGCGCGCAGCAGACCGATTGAGAATCCGGTCTGGCTACTGGCGGGACCCGGGAGAAATTGGCAGAGGCCGACCAGGTCCGTAAAGGTCTCGTCGTCGAGCCAACGACGCCGCTCGACAAACTCGCGACGGAAGTAGCCGATATGGGCAATGGGACCACCAAAGGACGTCAGGCCCAGTTTCAGAAAGACGCGCAGCACTTCAAGCGCGGATCTCGCACGGGCCGGCTGTGACGTCGACATACCTGTTTCCATGACAATTTAGTCGTGAGGAATACGAATAGAATGCGATGCTGCCGCGATCATACCCGAACCGCCCGCACGTTCGCAGACCGGGAAACGCTCACTGGCCGCTGGTGCAAGGCACGTCGGTCAGTTGGCGAAAATCGCCGTGAGTGCCGGTGGTGGCGTTCTTCGCGCCGCACGGGTAAATGCGCGGCCCCGAGATTATGTTCGCGTGTATAACCATTAACCAATGGGGAGCGGTTCAAAGCGTCATTCCTCTGTACAAATCGGGCAGATATAAAGCGGAATTCTTCTCATTGACGCTTTTGTTCGCACGGTGCGCACGCTGAATGTCTATGCTCCTTCTAATTGTCTCGACGCGACAACGGCGCAGCGCTCTGGAGGGAGTCATGCAATCGGATCCGAAAGTTATCGAATATCTCAATGCGGAGCTAAAAAACGAGCTGACGGCGATTAATCAGTATTTTCTGCACGCGCGCCTATACGGGCACTGGGGCCTTGCAGGACTCGGCAAACATGAATATGACGAGTCGATCGAGGAGATGAAGCATGCCGACAAACTGATCGAGCGCATTTTGATGCTCGACGGGCTGCCTAATCTGCAGGACCTTAGCAAACTTCTGATCGGCGAGGATGTGCGCGAGGTGCTCGAGTGCGACCTCAAGCTCGAACGTATTGCGCAGGCGCAGTGCAAGGAAGCCATTCCGTACTGCGAATCCGTTCGGGATTTCGTGTCGAGGGAGATTTTCGTCGAGATCCTCGACGACACGGAGGATCACATCGACTGGCTGGAAATCCAGCTTGGGTTGATCGACAAGATCGGCCTTGAAAACTATCAGCAGTCGGCGATGGGTTCGGTTAGCTGATACGCAACCCGCGTGGATCACGCTCACTTTGGCTTGGCAAACGCGTCCGCGATTTGCCGTGCGCGTTTGACCTCGTCGCTGTGCAGATAGATCGAGGTGGTCGAGACAGAAGCGTGCCGCAGGTTGTCGCGTACCGTGGTGAGTTCCGCGCCGCGGCCGAGCGCGTGCGTGGCATGCGTGTGGCGCATCCAGTGTGGACTCGCGCGGCGCAGCTTTTCCGCAAGCGGCGCATGATCGGCCTCGATGGCCTGTGCGGCCAGCAGGAAAAAACGCCGAAGCACACCCCACAAACGCGCGCTGCTGATCGTCGCGTCGCTGTCGGCCTCGAGACTGCCGATGACCGGAGTCGCCGGATTCCAGCGCAAGGGCACGACCGGCAGGTCGCGTTCGGCCAGATAGCGCGCGAGCGCCTCCCAGGCGAGCGGCGGCAAGGCGACGCGCGCAAGTTTCTTTCCCTTGCCCGTTACGCGCAGCCAGTGATCGCCGCGCGCATCCGTCTCGACATGTCCGAGCGTGGCTCCAACCAGTTCGCTCGCGCGCAGGCCGGTCGCATAGCCGAAATCCAGCAGGAAGCGCAGCCGCTGTGCCGCCGGCGCCGACCAGCCGTATGACCACTCGAGGCCGTCTGCGATCGTGCGCGCGAGCGCCCATTCCCCTTCGCTGAATGCGTGCGAGGTATCGAGGACTTGCGCGCCGCTCGCGCCGCGCACTTTCACGCCCGAAAACGGATTCGCGAGCACGTAGCGCTGCTCGATTAGCCAGCGGAACAGCGCGCCGAGGATCGACAGCGCATGCGCGACCGAGCGCGCCGAGAGGCTGCCGTTGAACGGCCGCCAGTCCGGCGAGGTGCGCGCTCGCACAGGCCCGACCCAGCGGCCGCGCGGGGACGGATGGCGCAGGAACGCGCGGTAGGCGATGGCATCTTCGGTCGTGAGCGACGAGAGCGCGCGGCCGCGCTCGACGATCGCCCAGAGGATCAGGCGTTCCGCTTCCTTCCTGTAGGTACGCTGCGTGGCGGGCGATTCATGCAGCGCCAGCCAGGTCTGCACGGCTTCATAGTCGTTCGAAGCATCCAGCGTGCAGGTCGCGCGCGGTGCCCGGAACGCGCCTTCGGAGCCATCGACTTCGTGCGGCAGCTTCAGCGATTCCCACGGTGCGATGTCGCCGCGCTGGCTCGCCACGATGAGCGCGCGCGCCTTTTCCGTGAGTGCGGGCCACGCCGCGAAGAACGCTTCGATTGCGCGGGCGCTCGCCATGCCGAGTCCTGGCACGGCCTTCCACCATTGGCGGCGGCGCGGAATGCGCACGGTGAGGTCGGCGAGCGTGGTAATGCCGTGCGCGTACAGCGCCCGTACGGCGCGCGGAGCGAACCACTGTGCGATGTCGTCGGCGATCTGGGGCTCGGGAGGGCGGGCGGTGCGCAGGCTGTCGATTGCCTGCGCGACAGCCTTGGCGTGCCGCTCGCGTTCTTCCACCGGATGGTCGAGCAGCGCCACCAGATCGTCGCGATGCGCCGCGCGCGCGATGGCGATCAGCCTGCGCCGGATGCGCCCGAGCACGCCGCGCGCTGATTTCCCGTCGCCGAGTGCCGAGGGCAGATAGCGCTCGACGGCTGACCGCACGGCGAGGCCTGCATACCACGCACGCAGCATGGCGAGTTCGTCGGCATCGGGAAATCCGGGTGCCTCGCTGGGAGCGGGGGCTGGCAAGGGCGTGTGGCGCGTTTTCATGCTTTGGAGTTTAACGTAAAAATTGGTGCCTTGTGATAAGAAGGATTATCTTTATAGTCGCGAGCAACATCGAATTTCCCTGGAAAACGGAAGACGTGCGGCGCCTGGAACACTCCTGCGCCGTGCCGGGGAGGGCAGTGCGATCCTCCTTGCGCAGGCGCGGCCGTATCACGATTTCACACGCCGCCTATACTCTGACCACCCATCTTCACATTTCCTTCGCGCTGATTTGAGGCTGTTAGCGAACATCGATCAAGACCTCTCCCCGAGTCAAGGCTCGACCTCCGCAAATAAAGGAGATTTCCAATGTCTGCAAACACGGTGATTGATGTTCCCGACCTGGAAGACGGGGGGAGGCGCAGGTGGATTAAGGCCGGCGTCAGCGTGGCTACGCTCGTTGCAGGCACGCGGTTCGCTGTGGGCGATGCGCACGCGGCGGCGCTGTCCGAATCGCAGCGCAACGCGCTGACTCCAGATCAAATCATCGAAATGATGAAGGCCGGCAACGAGCGGTTTCGCAGCGGCAAGATGAAAAAGCAGGATTTTCTCGCGCAGAAGCGGGCGAGCGCTGCCGGCCAGTATCCTGCAGCAATCGTCCTCAGTTGTATCGACTCTCGCGCGCCAGCTGAGATCATTCTGGATATGGGAATTGGCGATACCTTCAATGCCAGAATCGCGGGAAACATCGCAAATCAGGACATACTCGGCAGTATGGAGTTCGCTTGTGCCGTTGCTGGCGCAAAGGTGATTCTGGTGATGGGGCACACCGCATGCGGGGCGATAAAGGGTGCAATCGATAATGTTCAGTTGGGAAATCTGACGGGTTTGCTCCAGAAGATTCAGCCCGCGATCACAGCCACGCAATATTCGGGAGAGCGAACCAGTAAGAATTATGAATTTGTCGATGCTGTAGCGCGATCGAATGTTCAGGGCGCGATAGCTGCGATCCGCAGTGGTAGCCCGATTCTGGCCGATCTGGAAACCAAGGGGAACGTAAAAATGGCGGGCTCGATGTATGACATCAAGAACGGCAAGCTCACCTTTCTATGAGAATTCGAAGACGATGAAGGCGGAAGCGTGCATCTTCTCGAGCAGCTATTTGATGCTGAGAGCGAGCAAGCCGGCATGGCACGCACGGCCAGCGCGCGCCGCTCGTCTGCGCCTTTGAGCCATAGTGCGGCCAGCACGCCCGGGAGCAGCAGGATCGCATAGGCCGCAATCAAGCTGCCCGAGAGTGCCCGATCGACCTTAACGAAACCACGCTGCACGATCGCTCTAGCAGACAGACATGCCCAAGATCCATCGTCTGGCCGCCGTTGACGGCATGACATGGCCAGTTTTGTCAGTATGTCGGCCAGTTTCATCAGTCTGTCCGACTGCTGTTGGCGCTAGGATTCGCATGACGTGCCTTGGGTGCTTGCAAAACAGGTCGGGACCAGGCGTAGCAACACGCTGCGCCGCTGCTTTGCAGGCATCAAACAGATAATTAAGGAATCCATATGAGCAGGGAAGTCGTGGTGGTAGGCGGTGTGCGGACCGCGATCGGCAAATTCGGCGGTAGCCTGAAAGATGTACCGCCGACCGAACTCGGTGCAATCGTCGTGCGCGAAGTGCTCGCGCGCAGCCACGTCGAAGCCACGGATGTGGGTCATGTGGTGTTCGGCAATGTCATCGCCACGGAGCCGCGGGATTTTTACCTGTCTCGCGTCGCCGCGATCAACGCAGGCATTCCTGAATCGACGCCTGCGTTCAACGTCAACCGGCTGTGCGGTTCGGGCCTGCAGGCGATCGTTTCCGCCGCGCAAACGATTCTGCTCGGCGATGCCGAGGTAGCGATCGGCGCCGGTGCCGAGAACATGAGCCGCGCGCCGTACATCACGACCGAAGCGCGCTTCGGCGCACGCATGGGCGACGCACGCCTCATCGACATGATGCTGGGCGCGCTCAATGATCCTTTCCACACTGTGCCGATGGGTGTCACTGCCGAAAATGTCGCGGGCCGTTATGGGATTTCGCGTGAACGCCAGGATAACCTCGCGCTCGAGTCGCATCATCGCGCGGCGCGGGCTATTGCCGAAGGCCGGTTCTCCAGCCAGATCGTGCCTGTCAAGCGCACGGTGAAAGGGCGCGAGAACGTCTTCGACACCGACGAACACCTGCGCCACGATGCAACGATCGACGACTTCGCGAAACTCAAGCCCGTATTTGCGAAAGAGAACGGTACGGTCACGGCGGGCAACGCTTCCGGCATCAACGACGCAGCCGCAGCCGTCCTGCTGATGTCGCGCGAAGCGGCCGAGGCGCGCGGCCTCGCGCCGATGGCGAAACTCGTGGCATATGCACACGCGGGCGTCGATCCGCTCTACATGGGCATTGGCCCGGTGCCGGCTACGCGTCTTGCGTTGCAGCGCGCGGGATTGTCCGTCGCGGATCTCGATGTGATCGAGTCGAACGAGGCCTTCGCCGCACAGGCATGCGCGGTCGTACAGGAACTGGGCCTCGACCCTGAAAAGGTGAACCCGAATGGTTCGGGTATTTCGCTCGGCCATCCCATTGGCGCGACTGGCGCACTGATTGCCGTGAAGGCGCTGCACGAACTCAAGCGCATTGGCGGCCGCTACGCGCTCGTCACGATGTGCATTGGCGGCGGGCAGGGTATCGCCGCCATTTTCGAAAACATTCAGTAATCGTTGAATGCGGCTTCGGTCGCGCGATAAAAAGCAATGCAAATCGAAACATTGGGAATTGTCGGCGCCGGGACGATGGGCTCCGGCATCGCGCAGGTCGCCGCGCTCGCTGGCCTGCGCGTGATCATGGTCGACGTCAGCGACGCGGCACTCGACAGAGGCCTCACCGCAGTGAGGGGAAGTCTCGATCGGCTCATAGCGAAAGACAAGTTGGACGCGGCGGCGTGCGACGCCGCGCTTGCGCGCATCGAGACGTCCACGGACTATCAGCGACTCGGTGCTGCCGGGCTGATTATCGAAGCGGCCACCGAAAGCCTCGATCTGAAATTGCGCATTTTGAAGCAGATTGAAGCGGTCGCGCGGCCCAACGCCATTCTCGCTTCCAATACGTCTTCAATTTCGATCACCACGCTGGGTGCTGCGCTTTCCGACCCGTCGCGCCTGGTCGGCATGCACTTCTTCAATCCAGTGCCGCTGATGCCGCTCGTTGAAATCATCCGGGGACTCGAAACCGGCAGCGCCGCCGCGGAGGCGGTCCGCGAACTGACATTGCGGCTCGGCAAGTCGCCAATCAGCGTGCGCAATTCGCCGGGCTTCGTGGTCAACCGCATTCTCGTGCCGATGATCAACGAGGCTTTCTTCCTGCTGGCTGAAGGCGTTGCGCCCGCCGAGGATATCGACACCGGTATGCGTCTCGGCGCGAATCAGCCGATTGGCCCGCTGGCGCTGGCCGACATGGTTGGGCTCGATGTGGTTCTTTCGGTCACGGACGTCTTTTACAAGGACTTCGGCGATTCGAAATACCGCGCGTGTCCGTTGCTTCGTGAACTGGTGGCCGCCGGACGTCTGGGCCGCAAGACTGGGCGCGGTGTCTATCGTTACGACTAGGAGAGTTGCAAGGGAATCGGCGTTGCGTGTTTGGGTCGGGGGGGCGCAACGCTGAATAGGCGGATATTTCAACTTGGCCGCTACAAATTAAAGTGCGATAAATTATATTATGTAAAATAAAGCAGGAGCGTGCGAACGCCGAACTATGGCGCCAGTCTCGTTTTGCCTGATCGGCATGAGCGTAAGCAACGATGCGGAAGTCCAGTGAGGGAAAGTTGCGCCGGCTTTTCCGGCGCCAACGCGCTCGTATTGATACGGCTCAGATAGTCAGGGATTAGATCGTCGCCCGGCGATACGCGCTCAAATCGCGGATCAAGCCAGCCTGAGAAACTGTTCTTCGCGGCGCGCCCTCAACATGGCCAGGTCCGTCCGCAAAACGCTTCGCGCTTCGTCGAGCCATGGCGCCAGGGAGTCTCCCGCGCCGCGCTCCATCTCCGCAAGGCGGTCCAGGCGGGCCCTGATCTCGGCATCGATATTTAGCATGGCCACCAGCACGTCCTCGCTACATTGCCGCATCGTCTCGTCTCCATCGATGATTTTCAGTTCTACTTAGTTAGTCAAGCCATCGGGCACCGTCATTGCGAATGCCCACCTGCCTCTCGATGCGCTGGCGTTTCAAGTCGATCGAGACGGCCAAGCAGATCCTTTGCCTGCTTCTCAATGTGCATGGGTAGCAAAGGCATTGCCAGAATGCCCCGAAGCCTCGTCCGCCAGTAGCCGAGGCTAACCACCGTCCCCGTCTCCATGGCGCGAATGCTGTCGGCCGAATGTTCGAGATGGCTTAGTACGTTCCTGATATGCGCCAGATCCCGTTCGGCAAATTCGCTGCTCACAATTGATTCCCTGTTCGTTGTATCCACATCGTTCTTGTACGACTACCCTTCCCTTGCATCGGAGTCACCTGCTCTGCGCCCGACGCACTCAACGCCGTGACCGGGACCATTGCCACCATTCATGGTGATCGAGATTGCGCAGAAGTTCAGACCGACGCCGCTCACGCAGATAGTGCGCGGTCACGCCGACCACTGCAATAACAAGCACGATAGTGCCGGCCGCCATACCGAGCCAGGTTTGGTCCACGACAGCCTCCTAAGTTAGTTCCGGGATAACCGCCTCAGGACGCAGGCGGTGCGCATCACAAATACAGGCCGCGCTCGTGGCAAGCCATCGGGGTCACGCGAGGCATCGTCCGGCCCGCATCGGGCTGCTCGAGCGAAATCAGTTCGAGCGCGCGAAACAGGCCAACTTCCTCGCGCACAGCGTCCATCCGCTCAGACGCGTCCTTCACGAGCATCAAGGTGGCAAGTTCATGGGGCTCAGCATGACACTCGCTGGCATTGGGCCGTTTGGAAAGCAATCGGTCTCCAGCAGCGATCCGGCGCGCAATGGCTCTCCGGACGGCGCGCTAAATTAGCGCGACGGTCTTCGCCCCAGCGTCGGCGACGGCAGGACGCCCTCCCGGGCGTTCTGCGCGCCGGCGAGCAGAACGCCGCAAATCGCGAGATTCAACCGCGCGGGTTCGCTGAAGCCGGCAACCCGATGACCGGCCAGGACGGGGAACGCAGCCGGACAGGCTGCGGTTGTGGCAAACAAATTCTCTTGAGGATTGCTCACGAATTGGCTCCAGGTGCTCACCAAAAGGCGTGGCCGCTGCCACTGCGGCGGATCGTCCGCACACCGGCGCCGGCAACCCGCGCGACGCCCGCCGAACAATCTAGAGACTTCATTCTAACTTTGTTAAATCCACGCCATCGTCGCTTCTTGATAAGGGGTTTCACCAATATGCAGGAACGTGCTGACGAGGTTGGCGCCACGATGCATGATCGGTCGGCTGTGCCCATTCAAAACCGGTGCGCTCGCAACGTCGCGCCCTATGTTACGGATCCGCCGTGACAGCCCCGCGACGAATACGTCCGTGCTGTTTCGCAAACGGTCATCAACTTGCGCCACGTTGGGCGCTCATCCTGCTGCCCGCGTTGACCGTGCTGATCCTGGCCGTGCTATGAGATCGCGCGGCTCATCAAGTTCGGGTTTGAGAGTTTGCCCACGACGTTCGATCTCAAGAAGTACTAGTCCTACGAACTCGTCACGGCCGAGGCATCGCGTTGCAGGGGACGGTTGTGGGCACAGACGGACGCGTGCTCGTATCGACGATTCCGTTTTCCGGCGAAATCGACTTGAGTGACCGCGAGCATTTCCGAATGCATCGCCAGCGCGCAGATGTCTGCTGCTATACCGCCACTGCTGCCCCCGACAATCCCGCAATCATCTTGCGACTGCCGTGCTTCTCCCAAGAAAAATCGCGAGCTTTGCGCTGATGCGATCAGCCCGGTTAGGGCAAACCCCTCTTTCACTGCTCCGGAATAACGATATACAAATCCATTATTTGAAAAACACATTCTGAGCGCGTAAGAATGTGAAATCAGAATTCTTCCGCGCCCCGACACCGACCGAAAGATGGAACTACGCCAGCTCGAAGCCTTCGCCGCAGTGATCACGACCGGTAGCGTGACCGCCGCCGGCCGCCTGCTGGGGCGCTCGCAGCCAGCGATCACGCGGCTGATACAGGAGCTCGAAACCGAGGTCGGTTATGCGCTGTTCACGCGCAACGGCCCGCGCGTCACGCCGACCGAGCAAGGCATCCTGCTCTATCAGGACGTCGAGCACGTGCTGACGGGACTGCATCAGATCCAGAAGCGTGCCGGGGAGATTGGCCGCGGGGAAACCCGTCCGCTGCGCATTGCCGCCACGTCCGCGCTCGCCGCCGGCCTCGTGCCCGTCGCGCTCGCGCGCACCGATCTGGCAGGTGCTGCGCAGACGATCCAGCTGCGCAGCATGCCCCCCGAGCAGGTCGTGCACGATGTCCTCACCGGCGCGGCCGACATTGGCGTGGCGAGCCTGCCGCTCGAACACCGCGGCGTGATCGTGCACTGGATCGGGCAATCCGCATGCGTTGCGGCGCTGCGCGACGACGATCCGCTAGCGCAGCATGACCGGCTGCCGCTGTCGGCCTGCGAGGGCCGGCGCATCGTCACCATGCAGAACCCCTATCGCCTGCGCCGCCGGCTCGACCATGCGTTCGCGCTGGCAGACGTCACGCCGGCCGGACTCATCGAAACGAATTCGTCGATGAACGCGCTGACCGCGGTTCGCGCCGGTCTCGGCATCTCGGTGCTCGAACCGGTCACGGCCTACGGCATGCCGCTTCCCGGCGTCGCGATCCGAACAATCGACGCCGACATTCCCTATTTCTTTGGCGTGATCTCGCGCGATGCCATCACGCTGCCCCCCGTGGCGGCGACGCTCATCGACGCGCTCGCCGACGCAGCCCGCGCCGTGCTGCCCGATTTCGCGCTGCGCGCGAGCGCCGATCACGCCCAAGTCCTGCAGTCGCTGTATGGCGATCTGCCTGCCAACAAGGAATCTTTGCTGTAATGAATCCGACCACCCCATCGTCCGCAGGTCTCGCCGCGCTCGAAGCCCGCCTGCGCGAGGATCTCGCGTGGCTCGAACTGCCCGCGAAGCGCTGGATACCCGAACGCACCCTTGACGGCCGCCCCGTTATCAACGTGGCGATCGTCGGCGGCGGTATGGCGGGCCTTGCGCTGGCCGCCGCGCTCGACCATCTCGGCATCGGCGCCGTCATCTACGATCAGTCGCCGCGCGGCTTCGAAGGCCCGTGGGCCACCACGGCGCGCATGGAAACACTACGTTCTCCGAAGCAGCTCACTGGCCCCGCGCTCGGCGTGCCCTCGCTCACGTTCCGCGCGTGGTTCGAAGCGCAGTTCGGCGTAGAGGCGTGGGATGCGCTCGACAAGATCCCGCGCCTGCAATGGATGGACTATCTGCGCTGGTATCGCGATGTACTCGATATCGATGTGCGCAACGAACACCGGGTCACCGCGATCACGCCACGCGCGGACGGCGGCGTCGCGCTGTCTGTCACGAGCCTCGCCGGCAGCGAGACCGTCTTTGCGCGCCACGTCGTCCTCGCGACGGGCCGCGACGGGCTGGGCGGCCCGTCCGTGCCTGCATTCGCGCGTGATCTGCCGCGCCGCTTCTATGCCCACTCGTCCGATGTAATGGACTACGGCACGCTGCGCGGCAAGCGGGTCGGCGTCATCGGCGCGGGTGCGTCGGCGATGGATAGCGCGGCAACCGCGCTCGAAGCGGGCGCGGCCTCGGTTGATCTGCTGATTCGCCGCGCGGACATCCCGCGTATCAACAAAGGCAAGGGCGCGGGCAATCCGGGCCTCACGCACGGCCATGTCGCGCTGTCCGACGACTGGAAGTGGCGCATCCGCCACTACATCAACGTGCAGCAGGTGCCACCGCCTCGCGGCAGTACGCTGCGGGTGTCGCGCCACGCCAACGCGCGATTCAACCTCGGCGCGCCAGTCGCCGGTATCGAGCAAGTGGACAACGAACTGTACGTAAGTACACCGAAGGGTGTCTTCGTACTGGACTTCCTGGTGTTCGCAACGGGCTTCCGTATCGATCTGGCAAGCCGCCCGGAATTCGCGTCGTTCGCCCGTCACGTGCGTGCGTGGAAAGACCGCTACGCGCCGCCCGCAGGCGACGATGACATCGAGCTTGCCGATTCGCCCGATCTCGGAGCGGCCTTCGAGTTTCAGGAAAGGACGCCCGGCGCGTGCCCCGGGCTCGACCGCATTCACTGCTTTTGCGCGCCCGCGACGCTCTCGCACGGCGCGCTGTCGGGCGACATCCCGGCCGTCAGCGAAGGCGCGAAGCGGCTCGCACAGGGTCTTGCCGCGACGTTCTATCGTGAGGATGTCGAATTGCATTACGCCAACATGGCGACTTTCGCCGAACCGGAAGTCGAAGGCGACGAATGGACGCCCGCGCCGCCGCCTCCGGCACTCGCCGAGCGCGAGGCGAAATGAGCGTGTGAATCCGCAGTCTTCCGGAATTGACCATGACATACGACACTGACGACGACATCATCGATCGCGTCGCCGACCTGGGGCCCGACTCGGCCACGCATGCATTGCGGCACCAGCGCGCCAAGGTGGTGGAAGCGACCCAGGGCAGCTACGACGCGCTGTTCGATCCCGCACTCGACGGCCTCACGCTCGTCGAGCGGTTACTCGTCGCGCTCTATGCGAGCCGACTGGCCCCCTCCCCGGCGCTCGTTGCCCACTACCGCGCCGAACTGGCCGCACACGAGGTCGATGCGGCGACGCTCGCCGCTGTGGCAACGGGTGCGCCGGAGGATCTGTCTGCGCCGCGCCTGCGCGCGATCCTCGCGTTCACGCGTACGCTGATCGAAAATCCGGTCGCTGGCGACAAGGCCGCGCTGCAGACGCTGCCCGCCGCCGGACTGACGACGCCCGCCGTCGTCGCGCTCGCACAACTCATCGCCTTTCTGTCGTATCAGACGCGCCTCGTCGCGGGTCTGCAAGCCCTCAAGCAGCTGGAGCGCTCATCATGACGGGCATCATCCGATCGCACGGCTTCACGAACGAATCACTTGAATGGGATGCGTGGCTCGACGTTGTCGACCTCGACCATGCCACGACGGATCAGATCGCCGTTCTCGAAGAAAGCCATCCCAAGGCAAAAGTCTCGGACTACTACCGATTTCTGGTCCATCAACCCGCAATCCTGCGGCAGCGCTCCGCCGCGTTCAACGCGATCATGTACGCGCCCGGTGGCTTGCCTCGCGCGGAACGGGAACTTTCGACCACGGTTGTCTCGCGGCTCAACGGCTGTGTGTATTGCGCGTCGGTTCATGCCCAGCGTTTCGAGCAGCTCGCCAAGCGCAACGATGTTATCCGCCAGGTGTTTGCCGATCCTCACAGCGCCGGCACGACAAAGCGCGAAGAGGCGATCGCGCGCTTCTCGGCTGCGCTGACCGAGCACCCGAACGAGATCGAGGCAGGCCAGTTGCGCGAATTGCGCGAGGCCGGTCTTACGGATGCTGAAATTCTCGACCTGATCCATTCGATCGCCATTTTCGCGTGGGCAAACCGGCTGATGCTCAATCTCGGCGAACCCGTGTTTCCCGAGCCGGCGCCCGCCGCCTGACCAGAACCATGCTGGACCGCCCTTCAACCCATACCCGGGGATAGCCGATGGAAACTCAACCAGGCATCAAGCCTGTAATCGTGGCCGCCGTGCTGGCCAATGCGATGGAGTGGTTCGATTTCACCATCTTCGCAGCGATGACGCCGATCATCAGCAAGCTGTTTTTTCCGGCCTCGCACGGCGGAGCGGGTGCGGATCTGAACGCCATCCTGCTGACCACGGCCCTCTTCGGCGCGGGCTTTTTCATGCGGCCCGTGGGCGGCGTGTTGCTCGGCCTGTACGGCGATACGTATGGCCGCAAGGCCGCCATGACGCTCGGCATGGGCATCATGGCGCTTGCCGCCGCGATCATGACCTTCGCGCCGACCTATGCGACGGCCGGTCTCGCGGCGCCGCTGCTCATGCTCGCGGCCCGGCTCCTGCAAGGATTCTCGATAGGCGGTGAGTTCGGCACTTCGACGGCATTCCTGATCGAACTGGCGCCCCCGAATCGCACCGGATTTTACGGATCGTGGCAGATGAGCGGACAACTCATGTCGACGATGCTGGGCGCCGCGCTCGGCATGGTGGTCACGCAGGCGTTCACGCCCGAGCAGCAGCTCGCGGGCGCCTGGCGCATCCCATTCGCGGTGGGGCTACTCATTGCGCCGCTGACTGTCTACCTGCGCCGCCACGCAAGCGAAACCTACGCACGCATCCACGCAGCGCCGCGCGCCCGGGCGACGGAGGCGGCCGCTGTCAAGCGCGGATTGTCGGACTATCTGATCGGTATGGGCATGGTGGTGGCGAGCACCGTGACGTTTTACGTTACGTTCGGCTACACCGTCACCTACGCGAAGCAGATTCTCAAACTGCCCGTTTCGGAAAGCTTCATGGTGCAGATGATCGCGGCCATCGTCATGCTGATCGTCACCCCGATCGCGGGCGCGCTATCCGACCGCTACGACCGCAAGACACTGCTGGTCGGCTCGCTGGGCGCGTACCTGGTTGCGGTCTATCCGCTCTATGCGTGGGTCGTGGCGGCGCCGTCGGTTCCCCGGCTCCTGCTTACGCAGATCGTGATCGGCGTGCTGAGCGCGTCCTTCCTTGGCGTCTATTGCACGACGCTTGCCGAGATGTTCCCCAAGCGTACGCGCGCGACGTCGCTCGCCGTGGTCAATAATGTCGTTGTCCTGATTTTCGGCGGCTTTGCACAGACCTTCGTGACGTGGCTCATCGCGCTCACGGGCTCGCCGCTGGCGCCGGTGCTCTACGTGATGATCGGCATCGCGCTCAGTCTCGTAGCCGTCATGGCGCTGAAGCCGAGCCATTTCAGGCAGAGCAGCGCAAACGCCGCTCAAACTACCGGATGACGCAGCGGGTTTTTTGCAGCTTCAAGGGAGCGGCGTCGAGGATTTCGCGGCAGGAGCGTGGCGTGACGCGGACCACGCCTCATTTCACCGTTCTGTCGTCAAGACTCCGCCGCCGTCCGCTTCTGTCCGTGCGTTCGCCTTGTTTCCCACACGTTCGATCTGCACTTGCATCGACCGCGCGTCTGTCAAACCCAGGGTCTTCGCCGCGGCATAGGAGAGATCGATGATCCGGCCTTTGACGTAGGGGCCGCGATCGTTGATGCGCACGACAACCGACTTTCCAGTCGCCAATGATTTGACGCGCACATAGCTGCCGAGCGGCAATGTCCGGTGCGCAGCCGTCAGTGCGCCGGGATCAAAGCGTTCTCCGTTTGCGGTCTGACGCCCCTGGAATTTTTCCGCATACCACGAAGCCTCGCCGGATTGCACCATCTCGTGCCGCGTGCGACAGGAATCAACGCCGCAGGCAGCCTGTTTGGGGGCGATCTGTCCGCAAGCTGTAAATAAGGCGCAGATTGCGAACACTGCCGCATAGCGGGGTGATGGCGTCATAGACCACATGTCAGTCAATGAGCGGGAAGTAAACGTTTTCAAGGTTCTGCGCATTTCGCGTGCCCGGGCAAGCCAAAATCCTCGCAACTTTTCCGGTTTCTTGCAATGGGTTTGAAAGTCCGGCCCTCATTTCGCTGCGGGTGACGAACCCGAACAAAGCCCCCCTCCATCCGGAGGAAGGGCCTCTTCATCGCAATGTCTTACTGACCGAAGTAAATCGGCTTCATGCTGTCACCGGCCGTGGGCGCGCCAGACGCCGACCCGCCGCTAACCATCCCGCCGTAGCTGCTCCCGCCATTCTGCGCTGCCACGCGCGCTTCGGCAGCCTGAATATCGGCTGGATAGTTCGTGTTGTCGCCGTCACCAGGGTGGTAGCCGGCCTGTTCCAGCTGCTCGAGCTCCGCGCGGACCTGCTCAGGAGTCACGGCAGAGTTCGATTGCGCGAACGAAACAACCGGAGCCGACGCGATGATAAGGATGACGAATGTTTTACCAAGGGATTTCATGGTGAGCTTCCTCTAACGATTGCCACATGGGGTGCGGCGAGCCTTCTTGTCCGCACAAACAAGCCGCTTCACTTCGCTGTTTCCTCCTGTATCGGTTTCATTTCCAGGCGTTGTATTTGTTTGCTCGCAGCGTCCTGCTTGATGGACAGGCTGCTCCGTGCTTCCGTTGCCACCATTCGTGGTGATCGAAGTTGCGCAGAAAATCTGCCCTCCTACGCTCACGAAGGTAGTGCGCCACCACGCCAACCACAGCGACAACAAGCACGATCGTGCCGGCAGCCATACCCAGCCACGTTTGGTCCACGTCAGCCTCCGCGGTTACGCCTCTGCATTTCATAGGTCGTCGGACTCTCAACCGTGGCAGCGGCGCTCGCCAACGGAGTTCTCCGGCATGCCGTCGCCATGCACGCCAGCAGGGGCGCGATAGCGACTCGCGGCACACTATGCAGGGGGCATGCCATCCGGGCGCGATCCGCGTAGAGCCCATCCCAGCGTGCATCGCGACGATGCGAGTTTGGGCGCGACCATCACCTGGACAAGCGGTGTTGGGCAATCGCCAACAGGCCAAAGCAGCGTTCGGATAGCGACGCGCCAGGCGGCCAGGATAGGCGAGCAGCCTTGGCTCCTCCAGTTGCATGAGCGATATGGCTGCGCCGTGCAGCGCTTCGGCGTGGTCGGGATTCGTCTGCAGGATCGATTGCAGGTCGTGCACCGTGGCCTCGATGCGGCCGGGGGAGATCTGCTGCTTCGCCTGGGCGAGCGGCGCAACGATCGCGTCAGGCATGGGAACGCGAGGCGCTCGCGCCCGGAGGCATGGATGAGTACGCAAGGCGGGGTTTTACCTCTGCCGCGCTCGGCCCATTTCGTCACGCCCCGTCGCTGGGAATCGCAATAAGGATCAGTTCAGTCAATTCGATTCGTTGAATAACATGTATTTCTTCGCGTTATTCATTTGCTGTAATAATTCATTATATTACTCGTCGAGTATTTCTCGAAATGACCATCGAAATAATAAAAATAAGGCGTTTCACCAACAGCGTAGGTGTTGCAGAACACCCTTGTTTTACCGGATATTTTGACTTATCGCGGTGAAGACGTAACAAGCCGGAATAGGTAAGGCAATGTTAGCCAGTAATCGTGGCATGCATGCCACAATTACTGAAGTTCACTCCATATATCGCGTTATGCTCCGCGCTCGCTCGCTTTCGAGCGAAAATCAAAGCAATGGAGTAACGATGAAAAAGAACACCCTATCCGCTCTCGCAGTCGCCGCTGCATCTTTCGCCAGCGTGGCACACGCACAAAGCTCGGTTACGCTTTACGGATTGATCGACGCTGGCGTCTTGTACACGAGCAACCAGTCGGGCAGCTCGAACGTGCAGCAGTCAAGCGGCGCGCTCAACGGCAACCGTTGGGGGCTGCGCGGTAGCGAAGACCTGGGCGGCGGCCTCAAAACGATCTTCGTGCTCGAGAGCGGCTTCAGCATTTCGACCGGCGCGGCGAAGCAGAACAGCCGCATGTTCGGCCGCCAGGCGTTCGTGGGCCTTTCGAGCGACCAGGCCGGCGCGGTCACGCTGGGTCGTCAGTACGACAGCGTGGTCGACAACCTGGGCGGGCTGTCGCTGAACGGCACGCAGTACGGTGGCACGCTCGCCGCGCACCCGTACGACAACGACAACCTCAATAACTCGTTCCGCGTGAGCAATTCGCTCAAGTACCAGAGCGTGAACTACGGCGGCCTCAAGTTCAATGCGCTGTACGGCTTCTCGAACGCCGCAGGCGGCTTCGCGAATAACCGCGCATACAGCCTCGGCGCCACGTACTCGTTCGGCGGCCTCAAGGCGGGTGCGGGCTATCTCCAGTTGAACAACGCGGGTTCGAGCATCAACAGCAGCGGCGCGGTCAGTGACGACGCCACCTTCTCCGCTTCGCGTCAGCGCACGTACGGCGCGGGCCTGAACTACGCCTTCGGCGCGGCCAACGTGGGTTTCGTGTTCACGCAGACGCAGTTGAGCAATCTCACGGCTATCAACTCTGCGAACGCGGGTGCGACGACTTCGCTCGCTGGCAACAGTGCGCGCTTTACCAACTACGAAATCAACGGCCGCTACGCGTTTACGCCTGCGTTCACAGTGTCGGGTGCTTACACGTACACGGATGCGAGCCTGGAAGGCGTGAATCCGAAGTTCCATCAGTTCACGTTGCAAGGCGATTACGCGCTTTCGAAGCGCACCGACCTCTACGCCGAAGCCGCGTATCAGCGTGTCGTGGATGGCGAGGGCAAGATTCACGCGGACATCATGGGAGTTTCCGCGTCGGATTCGAACTCGCAAGCCGTGGCGACCGTGGGTATCCGCCATCGCTTCTAAGGCGGCCACGCATGATCCGTCGCCTGTAGCGGGACGGTCGCGCGAAATCTGATCGCCGCGCAAACGGTGAACCGGCATAGGCAGGCGGACGCTTCGGTGTCGGCCTGCCTATGTGCTTTCCAGAGATGCCGCGCCGAAGCGCCGACACACGTGACTACCGATTCATGCTCTATACGGGCGCGTCAAGCAATTGACGGGCTTCTCGCAAGTCTGCCGTTTCGAACCCCTCGGTGAATGATTCATAAACAGAGGCGAGTATTTCCCGGGCTGCACGCGTGCTTCCCACTTCCGTATGAAGCTGCGCCAGGCTCAACGCCGCGCGCAGTTCGAGCGATCTGGCACCTCGGCGGCGAGCGATTGCGATGGCTTGGTTGAAACTCCCCTGCGCCGCATCGCGGTCCGCGGCTGCGATGCTCGAAAGCCCTGCTGGAAGCTGCGACAACGCACCTTTGAGCCGATACAACTCGGCCTCGTGATACCGTTCGTCCGACGTTTCGCAAGCCGCGATTGCCTCGGCCAGCGCATGTTGCCCGGGCTCGCGCAAACCCGCCCTGGCGTAGGTTTCAGCCAACAAAGCCAGAAAGTACGAGCGGCCAAGGCGAGCGCCGGTCGCTTCATAGTCGGCGAGGCCGCGGCGCACCTGCGCAATACCCTCCTCTTTTTCTCCTGCCTCCGAGAGCGCCCAGCCGTGGAGCATGGTCGCCCACGCGAGAATCATGGGAAAGCCCTGCTCCGTCGCAAGCGCGATGGCGGCCTCAGCGCAGGCACGTGTTTGTGCAGCCTCGCGACGCAATTGATGAAGCTCGGCCTTGAAGATGAGCGTCTGGCCGAGACTGACCAGATCGTGTATCGAGCGGGCGCGATTGATCGCTTGCTCAGCATGCCTTAACGCTGCATCCGGGTAGCCCATGTGCCAAAGAACGAGACCCAGGCTGCCTTCGCCGACGCTGCGCGGATCGCGCCCGTGCGCAAAGATCTCTTCATCGAGCTGCCCGGCGTCCTGAAGCGCCGACGATTTCGCCAGGCCGGCAAGATAGGCATGCGCGGAGGGAAGCTCGCCGAGCCGGAACAGGCTCATACCGAGCAGATAATGCGCTTCCATGACCTGCGTGGGATTGTCCGCGTGCTCTGCAAGTGCGAGCATTCGTTCGGCGATTTCTTTAGCCGTTTTATATTCCGCACTCAACTGATAAAACATACGCAGCCCGCTTTGAACCCGGAACAGATGCAGCGTTCGCCCAGCCAGCCTGCACAGATCCAGCGCACGTGAGTAGTTCGCTTCCACGTCGCGAGAAGCCCATCCTCTCGCGGCCATCAAGACTGGCCCGATAGCAAGCCGCAACGCGAGTTCACGGTCTGCCCGTTCGGGCGTCTCAGGCAGGCCTGAGAGCAGATCCAGCGCCATGCCGAGCTGGCGCAGCGCCTCGGCGTTAGCCGAACGTTGCGACGCCTGTTGACCGGCGCTATGCAAATACTCTACCGCTTTGGGTACGTTTCCACTGAGGCTGTAGTGATGCGCAAGTTCGTTCCAGTATTCCTTGAGGCGCGTATGGAAAAGCGTTTCTATCGCCTGGCCGATGCGTTCGTGCAGAAGCCGTCGCCGCTCGGCAAGCATGGAACTGCCGGCCACTTCCTGCGTCAATGCATGCTTGAAGCCATACTCCACATCCGGAAAGGCGGGCTGCTCGTAAATGAACTCCCCCGCTTCCAGACGTGACAAGCTCGCGTGCAGGTCGTCGTCCGGCAGGTCGACGACGTACTGGACAAGATTTGCCGGGAACGTCTTGCCAATCACCGCGAGCGTCTGCAACAACGCTTTGTCCGCGGCATGCAGCCGATCGATACGCGCAGCGAGCACGCCCTGCACCGTCGTTGGGATATGCAACGCGACCGGTGCTGCTTCCATTCGGTAGTGACCAGGCTCCCCCACGAGTACGTGTTCTTCGGCCAGAGTTTGTACGACTTCTTCGATAAAGAACGGATTGCCTTCCGTTTTGTCGAGCACATGCTGCTTGACGCCAGAAAGCGTTCGATCGTCGCCGACGAGCGCGCTGATCAGGCCCTGCGCATCGGCACGATCCAGTGGCTCCAGAGCCAACTGCGTATACCCGCTGCGATCTCCCCAATCATGCTGATACTCCGGGCGATAGTTCAGCAGCAACAGAAGGTGTGCGCTCGATACGCGTTCAATCAGGTAAGCGAGGAAGGCTTGCGTCTCACTGTCGAGCCATTGCAGGTCCTCGAACACCAGAACGACGGGTTCGTTCGCGCTTTCGCGCACGAAGAGTTGCGTGATGGCTTCGAACGTGCGGTCGCGCCGAATTTGCGAATCCATTTGCGCGAGGGCCGGACTCGTTTCGCCGACCGCGAGGAGATGGAGCAAATAAGGCACCCCGTCCTCGAGATTGCGTTCGAGGGAAAGCACGCGGCCCGTCACCTTTTCGCGGCTTCGCCGTTCGTCGTCTTCGGATGTGATCTGAAAGTAGTTCTTCAGCAATTCGATGAGCGGCAAATACGCGAACGACTTGCCGTGCGAAACCGAGAACGTCTCCACGACGAGGCAGCCTTTTAGCGCCGAGCGTTTGAACTCATGAAAGAGCCGCGATTTCCCCACGCCCGCTTCGCCAACCACGCCGACGATGCTGCATCGCCTGGCTCGCGTCGCATCGAGCGCTCCGCGCAATGTCGCGAGTTCAGGCGCGCGACCGACGAACCTGGCAAGTCCGCGCCGCTCGGCCACCTGAAGTCGTGTGCGTAGCACACCAGGCCCCTGGACCTCATACACGGCAAGCGGTTCGGCCACGCCTTTGACCTGCGTCTGCCCCAAGGCCTTGAACTCGAAATAGCCCTCGGTCAACCGGTAAGTGGACTGGCTGACCAGTATCGATGCCGGTGTCGCAATGGCCTCCATGCGCGAGGCAATATGGATCGTGTTGCCGACAGGGTCATAGTCGGCTTGCAGATCGTTCTTGTGGATCGAACGCATGAGGACCTCGCCGGTGTGGACACCCACGCGTATCTGCAAGGGAATGCCGCGCTCGAGGCGAATGCGGTCGCTATGACGGCGCATGGCCTGCTGCATTCTGAGTGCGGCATATAGCGAGCGCTGCGGATGGTCTTCGTGTGCGATCGGCGCGCCAAACAAGGCCAGAATGCCGTCGCCGAGCAATTTCGCAACAAAGCCCTCGTAATGATGAACGGCCTCCATCATCAATTCGATGACGGGCGCAATCAGCCCGTGAGCCTCTTCCGGGTCCAGCCCGTATATGAGTGCAGTCGAGCCGGCCATGTCCGCAAACAATGCGGTAATCGTCTTACGTTCGCTGACCGCTTTGCCGCGGGCTTCAAGAGCCGCCTGCGCGGCGTGAATCTGCTCAGCCAGGTGAGAAGGCGTGTAATCGACAGGGGATGGGAGCGACGCAGTGTCAGCGACCTGTGTGCCGCACTGCTCGCAAAATCTCGCGCCCTCGCGGCATTCGAAGCCACAATTTGTGCAGCGCATATAGCCCCTGATCTAGAGAGACGCCCTCCATGGCAATTACCATTAAAAGCTCAATCTATCGGGGCATCAAGCTGACTCGCGAGCGCGTTCAAATCCTCCACGACGAAATCCCACGCCTCGTCCGCTTCCAGGTCCGTCTTCTGATCGGGCCCGTGCTCGGTCGGCCGCACGACGAATGCGGTCGAAAGACCGAGCCGGCGCGCTGCGGCAAGGTCGCCGTTATGCGCCGCGACAAGGCACAGTTCGGCGGGCGCGAGACCCAGAATGTCCACCGTCTCGCTGTACACCTGCGGTGAGGGTTTGTAAGCGCGAACCACTTCAGCGCCGAGAATGGCGTCCCACGGCAACGCGGCGCGCTTCGCCATATCGACCATGAGCCGGATGTTTCCATTGGACAAGGGCGCGATGATGAATCGGCGTTTCAGGCGGCCCAGCGCGCCGACCGCATCCGGCCACGGATCGAGCCGATGCCAGGCCAGATTGAGTTCGTCGATCTCGGCGTCCGTCACCCCGGCAATGCCGCGACGTTCCAGCACCTTCAAGAGGTTCTCACGATGCAGAACGTCGAGGCGCACGTATGGCCGGCGCCCGCTGCGGATTTCCTCCATCGAGGGCGAATACTCGCGTCGCCAGGCGTCGGCGAATTCGAAAGCATCGAGGTTCGGCGCGTGGCGCTGCAGAAAAGCGGCGGCTTCTCTCGCAACACCGCTTCGCCAGTCCACCACGGTGCCGAAAACGTCGAATACAAGGGCCTTGATTTCGGTGGGGTTCGTCATAGGGGCCAGAAGGGGCAGTTGATCGGAGGCCAACCGTCAAAGGCGGCGCAACGCTCATTGAAGCACTTGAAGCGCGATAGCGCCGATCGTTGTGCCACGCCGCGCGCTTCAAGCCGCTTCGGCCGTAAGCTCGCGCCCCGGAATCGCGGCGAGTAGCGTACGCGTATACGGATGCCGCGGCGCGCGCCAGATGTCCCGATGGTCGCCGCTCTCGACGATCTTGCCCTGTTGCATCACATGCACACGGTCGGCGATATAGCGCACGACCGAAAGATCGTGCGAGATGAAGAGCATGGAAAGCCCCAGCTCGCGTTTGAGTTCGACGAGCAGATTGAGGATTTGCGCCTGGATCGAGACGTCCAGCGCCGAGACCGGTTCGTCGCAGATCAGCAATGCGGGCTCGAGCACGAGCGCGCGCGCAATGCCGATGCGTTGACGCTGGCCGCCCGAGAACTCATGCGGAAATCGCGCGAGCGCAGCCGCGGGAAGACCCACGCGCTCGAGCGCCAGGCGTACGCGCGCACGGCGCGCTCCCGCGTCGCCTACACCATTCACAGCCAGCACGGTTTCGAGAATGTCGCCCACCGTGCGGCGGGGATTGAGCGATGCATAGGGATCCTGAAAGACCATCTGCACCTTGCGTCGCAATGGCCGCAACGCGCGCTCGCCAAGCGATACGAGTTCAGTGCCGTCAAGCGCGATCAAGCCGCCCGCAACCGGCACGAGGCGCATGATCGCGCGCGAAAGCGTGGACTTGCCGCAGCCCGATTCGCCCACGAGGCCGACCGTCTCGCCCCGGCCAATCTCGAACGACACACCGTCCACGGCGTGAAGCGCCGGTGCGCCATGGCGCTGCGGGTACGCCACGCGCAGGTCGCGCACCGCGAGCAGCGGCGCAGCAGCCGCCTCCCGCGCGCGCGGCGCTGCGCGCTCGGGCACCTTGCGCGGCATCATCACGAAGCCACCCTCCTCACCGGCCCGATCTACCGTTGCCGTGTGGCGAATTTCCGGCAAGGTCCACGACCGGTAGTGCAAATCATCGGCCAGATTGAGCGAAGCGTTCAGGAGACCTTGCGTATAAGCATGACGAGGATACGCGAAGAGGTCCTGGGTTGGCGCCTCCTCGACCTTGCGCCCGGCCAGCATCACCGCTACGCGGTCGGCATGATCGGCCACGACGCCCAGGTCGTGCGTGATCAGCAGGAGCGACATCGATAGCTCGCGGCGCAGCGCGTCGAGCAGTTCGAGAATGCGCGCCTGGATGGTCACGTCGAGCGCGGTGGTGGGTTCGTCGGCGATCAGCAGACGGGGGCGGCACGCCACGGCCATCGCGATCATCACGCGCTGGCGCTGGCCACCCGATAGTTCGTGCGCATAGTCGTCGAAGCGGCGCTGTGGTTCGGGAATGCGCACGAGATCGAGCAATTCGATGGCGCGCGCGCGAGCGGCCCGGCGCGACAGCGCTTCGTGCTGGCGCAACGTCTCCACGATCTGCGCGCCGACTGAGAGCACCGGATTTAGCGAAGTCATCGGCTCCTGAAAGATCATCGAGATCTGCTTGCCGCGCAGTTCGCGCACCGCCCTGGGCGGCAGCCCGAGCAGCTCGCGCCCTTCGAAGCGCACGCTACCCGTGACGCGCCCGGGCTCGGGAACGAGCTGCATGAGCGAAAGCGCCGTAGCGGATTTGCCGCTGCCCGACTCGCCGACGAGTGCCAGCGTCTCGCCCGCCGCGATGTCGAAGCTCACGCCGCGCACCGCTTCGTGCACGCCAAAATTCACGCGCAAATCACGCACTTCAAGCAGTTGGCTCACGTGGCACCTTTACTGTCGTTGCCGCTGCCGCGGATTGAGGGCTTCGGTCAGGCCGTCGCCGAGCAGATTGAGGGCAAGCACCGCGAGCACGATGGCCGCACCGGGAATTGCCGTGAGATACCACGCCGTGCGCAGCGAATCGCGTCCGGCGCCAATCATCGCGCCCCAGCTTATGACGTTCGGGTCGCCCATGCCAAGGAACGACAGCGACGATTCGATCAGAATGGCGCTCGCCACCATCACCGAAGCCGTGACGATCACCGGCGGCAACGCATTGGGCAGGATCTCGCCAAAAATGATCCGCGTATTGCTGAACCCCTGGCTGCGCGCCGCGAGCACGAAGTCGGAGCGCCGCAGCGTGCGGAATTCCGCGCGCACGATGCGCGCGACCGTGGGCCACGAGGCAATGCCGATTGCTAGCGCGATGACCACCACGTTGGGCCGCCCGATCGCCACGAGCACGATCACCAGCAAAAAGGACGGAACGGTCTGGAAGAGTTCGGTGAGGCGCACCAGCGCGTCATCGATCAGCCCTCCGAAATAACCGCCGATCGCGCCCACCAGCGTGCCGATCACGAGCCCGATGCCTGCCGACGCTGCGCCGATCAAGAGCGACACGCGCGCGCCATGCGCAATGCCGGCCGCTACGTCGCGCCCGAGCGAATCGGTGCCCAGCCAGAATTGCGGGTCGCTGCCCGGCCATTCGAACGGCCCTCCCACCATGTCGAGCGGGTCGCCTGGAAAGAGTCGCGGCGCGAGCGCGGCAAGCACAACGAATGCGGCGAGCAGCGCGAGGCCGGCGCACGCCGAAGGGTTGCGCAGCAGCGCACGCCAGAAAGCGTGCCCGGCGCGGCGCGCGCTCGCGCCGTCGCGATCGGCGCCGCGGCGGCCAAGCAGCGCCAACGCCAGCTGACGCCGCCACGGCGAACCGTGGCGCGCGCCAGCGCCTCGTGCTTCAACCGGCAGATCCGGCGATTCGAAACTCATTGCTGTCCCTCCGTTAACCAACTCGTGGATCGAGCCACGCCTGCAGCAGATCGACCACAACGTTCGCGACGATGACGAGCAGCGACGACAAGAGCAGCACACCCAGCAGCACACTGAAGTCGCGCGCCAGCACCGCATCGAGTGCAAGGCGGCCCAGCCCCGGCCAACTGAACACGGTCTCCGTCACCGCCGCGCCGCCAAGCAGCGTGCCGAAATGCAGTCCCACGAGCGTGGTGAGCGGCATCAGTGCGCTGCGCAACACGTGACGCAACGTCACGCGCCACGGATGCAGACCTTTGGCCTGCGCCGTGCGCACGAAATCCTGCCGCTGCACTTCGATCATCGCGGCACGCGTAATGCGCGCGTAGATCGCTACGAAGAAACTGGCGAGCGTCGCCGCGGGCAGCAACACGTGCCGCGCGACATCGGCGACGTAGGCGAAGCCGTGCAGGTTCGCCCCGATCGTGACGTTGCCGCCGCTCGGCAGCCACCCTAGCCGCACCGCGAAAAGAATGATGGCGAGCAGGCCGATCCAGAATCCCGGCGTCGAATAGAACAGCAGCGCGCCCACCGACAACACGCGATCGGGCCACTTGCCGGCCCAGTGCGCCATCACCGCGCCGAGCGCCACGCCGGCCACGAGTGCGAGCGAAAGCGCCACACCCATCAGCAGCAAGGTGTTGGGCAGCCGCGAGAGGATCAGCTGCATCACGGGCATGTCGTAGCGCGGCGAATAGCCAAGGCTGAAATGCGAGAGATGCTTCAGATACGTCCAGAGCTGCACAAGCAAGGGCTGGTCGAGCCCGAACTTCGCGCGCAGCATGGTCATCGTTTCCGTCGTCGCGGAGCCGGCTTCGCCCGCGATCACATCGGCGGCGTCGCCCGGCATCAGCTTGAGCAGGAAGAAGTTGAGGATCACGATGCCGAGCACCGTGGGCAGCGCCTGCCAGGCTGTGCGGCGCAGGATCGTTTGCCAGCGGGCGCTTCGGCTCATCGTTGGGCTCCGTTTGGTGTTGCGGTGCGCAGTCAGGCGCTGAGCCAGACATCGGCGAAATTGCCTTCCAGACCCTGTGCGCTCACTGTGTGATCGTGCACATGGCGGTTGGCGAGCGTGACCATGCGCGGCGCGACGAGATTGAGGATCGGCAGATCGCGGTAAACGGTCTGCTGAAACTGCTTGTAGAGGCTCACGCGGCGGCTTTCATCGATTTCAACCGATGCCGCTTCGAGCAGACGGTCCGCTTCTGCGCTGCTGTAATGCGGCGCATTCGAGAACGGCACGCCGGGCCGGATATTCTTCGACCAGTAAAGACGCTGCACGCCCACCGCCGGATCGAACAGCGTGTTCACGCCGATGCTCGTGAAGTCGAACTGGCGTTCGGCATAGACACGTTTGAGGAATGACGGCAGATCCTGCGAGCGCACCGTGACATCGATACCCACGCGCGCGAGCGCCGATTTCACGTAGCCCGCCTGCCGCTGGTACATGTCGCCGTATGGCAGGTAGTCATGCGTGAGCTTGAAGCGCACGCCATCCGCGCCGCGCGGCTTGCCTGCCGCATCGAGCAGCGCCTCGGCCGCATGCGGGTCGAATGCGTAGGGCGTGATTTGCGCGTCGTGATACGGCGAAGCGGGCGTAATGGGCGTGGGCGAGACATCCGCATAGCCGTAGGCCACGGTTTTCTGCACGACCTGCGGGTTGATTGCATGCGCGATGGCCTGACGCACGCGCGGGTCCTTCAGCACCGGATGATCGAGGTTGAAATCGATCTCCGCCAAGGGCTCGAGAAAGCGATAGCCGCGTGTTTCGGTCACGAGTTGCGGTAACTGCGTGAGGCGCGGCAAGTCGGTGAGCGGCACGGGGTTCTCGCCGCCCAGATCGAGCGCGCCGGTCTCGAACGCCGCCGAACGCGCGGCCGGATCGGGAATGACCTTGTACACGAGCGCATCGATATAAGGCTTTCCCGCGTCCCAGTAGTCCGGGTTGCGCTCGTAGACGATGCTCGCACCGCGCGTCCACGACTTGAAGCGAAACGGCCCGGTGCCAATGGGCGCGTTGTTGTGCGGGTTCGTGAGCGGATCGCCGGACGCATACAGGTGCTTGGGAACCATCGGCGACTCGCCCGCCGAAAGCGCCTTGAGGAGAAATGGCGCGGGCTTCGACAATTCGATGATGGCCGTGCTGCCGTCGGGCGTCTGCACCTTCGTAACGTTCGCAAAAGTACTGCGCCCGCGGGGGTGAATCGCTTTGAGCAAGTCGATCGAGAACGCCACGTCCGCTGACGTGAACGGCTCGCCATCGTGCCAGCGCACGTTTTTCCGCAGCTTGAACGTGTAGCGCAGACCATCGGGGCTCACGGTCCATGCGGTCGCCAATTGCGGTTGCGCTCGCAGGTCGAAGTCATAGGCAAGCAGGCCCTCCAGCACCTTCGAACTCGCGGCGAGCGCCGGACCCGTGGTCTGGAAGATCGAAACCAGCACGGGCGGCTCGGGATTGATCAGCACGTTCAGCGTGCCGCCGCGTTTGCGCGAAACGGCGCCCTGGGCGCGGGCAAGCGCGGGAAACCCCGCCGTGGCGGCGGCCGCGCCGCTTGCAACAAGAAATTCTCGACGGGTCAAACGTGACATGCTGATGTGTTCCGATATCAATGGGACTAAACGCTGCGATCTGCGAGAGCCGGTAAATTCGCGCCGTGGCGACAGTGCTGCAATCGTAGCAACGGCCTCCTCACGCGCTAACCAAGCGATGCTGCTATCCATATGAACTGGCGCGCCAAACTGCAAATGCAGCAGCACGGCAACGCAATTGGAAAGCAGAAAAGCTTCTTTGTTATTCGCGCGCGGCACGTGTTTAATCATTCGATCGACTGATCGACCAGCATGGCGCCCGGCGCCGCAACGAACCTCCAAGGTGTCTGTCTTGAGCGAAAACTCCGTGGCCGAGCCGCGCGCATCCACTCCCGCAGCTACGCCGTTCGTGTCCGTGGCCTCTCCCGCCGACTTTCCCGATAGCCCGGTGGCGCGCGCGTTCGCGCAGCCGCTCATGCTCGGCCTGTTTCTGCCGATACAGGCTGGCGGATGGAGCGCGTCCACGCTGCCGCGCGGCACGGACTGGTCGTTCGATTACAACGCCGCGCTCGTGGAAAAGTGCGAAGCGCTCGGCTTCGATCTCGTCTTCGCCCTGTCGCAATGGCTGCCAAAAGGCGGCTATGGCGGCGTGTTCGACGGGCATGCGCTCGACTCGTTCATGACGCTCGCGGCGCTGACCGCACGCACCGAACGCATCATCCTTGCCGCAACGACCCACGTGCTCTACGGGCCGTGGCACCCGCTGCACTTCGCGAAGTTCACGGCCACGCTCGATCACATCTCGCGCGGACGTTGGGGCATCAATGTGGTCACGGGGCATCGCGCCGTCGAACACGAAATGTTCGGCTGGAACCGCATCGAGCACGACCGGCGCTACGAGATGGCCGCCGAATTCCTCGACGCCGTGCAGCAGTTGTGGGCGCAACCGGACAACTTCAGTTTCGAGCCGGAACTCTCGGGATGGCGGCTGCAGGGCGCGTTCGTGACGCCCAAGCCGCGCTACGGACGTCCGCTGCTCATCAATGCAACGGGCTCCGCCGCCGGCATCGACTTCGCCGCGCGTTATTCCGATGTGGTGTTCATCACGAGCCCAGCGGGACCGCAGATCGATCGCGCGCTGGAAGCGCTGCCCGCACACGTCGCGCGCGTGAAAGATGCAGCGCGCGCGTATGGACGCCAGGTGCGCACGCTGATCAATCCGATGGTGATCTGCCGCGAGACTTCCGCCGAGGCGCGCGACTATCATGACGCCATCGTCGCGCACGCCGACGAAGGGAGCTTTCACCGCTTCGACAGCGACGCGCACGCATGGCGCGGCGGTTTCGAAGATCGCGCAAAGGCGGCTTCGCGGGCCGTTGGCGGCAACATTGCAATCGTGGGCTCGCCCGAAGAGGTGGCCGACAAGATCATCAAGCTTCACGCGGCAGGCATCGACGGCGTGCAGTTGAGCTTCTATGATTTTCAGCCCGACCTGGACTTCTTCGGTGAACGCGTGCTGCCGTTGCTGCATGAAGCCGGGCTTCGCCGCTGAATTGCGAATTCGCGGCGCTTAAAGCGCCGCATCCGCTCTGCTTCAGGCGCGCTGAAGCTGTGCGCCCGCCACCGTCTCACGAACGCGCGGCCGCTCGAGCCCGAGATGCGAGCGCAAGGTGTTGCCTTCGTATTCGGTTCGAAAGAGTCCACGGCGTTGCAGGATCGGCACCACACCGTTCACGAACGCTTCCAGACCGTCCGGCAGTGCATCGGGCATGAGGTTGAAGCCGTCTGCGGCCCCGCCCTTGAACCAGCGCTCGATATCGTCGGCGATCTGCTCAGGTGTGCCAACGATCACGCGATGCCCGCCGCCGCCCGCGAGCGAGTGGATCAGTTCGCGCACCGTGTGGCCGCCCCGCCGCGCCTCGGCGATCGTGGCATGGAAGAACGTGTGGTTGCCGTTGCCGCCGCCCGGCAGCGCGAGGTTCTCGGGCAGGCGCGCATCGAGTTCGAGCTGATCGGGCGAAAGACCCAGTGTGCCGGCCAGGCGCGTGAGGCTGTAGCGCCAGGGAATCTGCTCGACGAGTTCGTCGCGCCGCCGCAATGCCTCGGTCTCGGTCGCGCCGATGATGGTGGTGAGGCCCGCCAACACCTGCACACCCTGTGTTCGCCCGTATGCGGCGGCGCGCGCATTGAGATCGCGCCGGTACGCAGCCGACTCCTCGAACGATTGCGATGCGGAAAATACGGCCTCCGCGTGACGCGCCGCGAGATCGCGGCCGTCGCCCGAGCCGCCCGCCTGTACGAGCACAGGATGGCCTTGCGGCGCACGCGGAAGATTTAGCGGCCCCAGCACCTTGAAAAAGCGCCCCTCGTGCGCAACAGGCCGCACTTTCGTCACGTCGATGAAGCGGCCGCTTTCCTTGTCGCCAACGAAGGCGTCGTCATCCCAGCTATCCCAGAGCGCCTTGACGAGTTCCGTGAACTCCGCGGCCCGCGCATAGCGTTGCGCGTGATCGGGCACCGCGTCGTGGCCGAAGTTGCGCGCCGAGGGCAAATCGGCCGTCGTCACGACGTTCCAGCCCGCACGGCCACGACTCACATGATCGAGCGTAGCGAAGCGACGCGCGATGTTATAGGGCTCGTTGTAGCTCGTCGAAGCCGTGCCGATCACGCCGATGTGCGTAGTCGCCGCCGCGATGCTGGCCAGCAGCACGGTGGGCTCGAGCGCCGTGATCGGACGGAAGTCGATCTGGTCGATGATCGCGGCATTATCGGCGAGAAAGACCGCATCGAACTTCGCTCTCTCGGCGAGTTGCGCGACGCGCACGTAGTGCCCCACGTCTACGAATGCGCGAGGATCGGCGTCGGCCAGACGCCAGGCCGATGGCACGAAGCCCGAGTGCAGGATATTGACGTTCAAATGCAGGCGGCGCGACGTTGCGGTGACCGAAGTTCGACTCATCTCGTGGACACTCCTCGAATCGTGGGTTTCAAAATACGCGGCCTTCGGTGAGGTGCGTCGTCACGCCATTCAAGGCGTAGTCGCCCACCACGCGCGCCTTGTGCAGCAGCGGGTTGTGACTGAAGATCGTGCGCAGGTTGCGCCAGTGCCGGTCGAAATTGTGTGCGCGCGAAGTGGCGGAAGCGCCACCCGCTTCGAACAGGCGCTCGGCCGCTTCGAGCGCGAGCTTGCTGACCACGAGCTGCGTGCGTGCTGTTGCCAATGCGCCTTCGAGCACGAGCGAATCCGCGTCCGGCGCGCCCGCGCGTATCGCTTGTGCCGATCGATCGAGCGTGCGGGCGTTCTCGCGCACCAGCGCATCGATCGCGTGGCTATGTGCGGAGAGCGTGCCGACCACTTGCTGGATGAACGCATCTTCGCGCGCGGAGGGAGCCGTGCTGTGCAGTACGGGGCGCCCGTGCTCCAGCACGTAGCGCTTCGCGTCCGCGACCACGTTGCGAACGATGCCCGCTGCCACCGCCACCAGATGAAGTTGCCGCAGCGCGCCGCCGTGACGGCCGGCGAGCGTGGCGAGGCCGCGTTCCGTGATCTCGTCCGCACGTACCAGCAGATTCTCGAACACGAGACTGCCGCTCGCCGTCATGCGCTGCCCCATTCCGTCCCAGTCGTCGAGCACCGTGAGCCCTTCGCGCCGCACCGGCACGATCGCCACGACCGGCTGGCCCTCGTCGTTCAGCACGCTCAGGCGCGCGTAGTCGGAAAAGGCCGTGCCGGTCGAATAGTATTTGCGGCCGTCAAGACGATAGTCTTCGCCGTCCCGCCTGAGCGCCGTGGTGTATTCGCCCGGACGCGACGTACCCAGCTCGGTCGAGGCACCCCCGAAAATGGCGCCGTCGATCACGCGCTGAATCTGCAAATCGTTGAACGGCGTGCGCGCCGAGAGCAGCAGCGCTTCGGTCTGGTCGTAGTGAATGCGCAGCGCGTGCGCGAGATTGCTGTCGGCGGCGGCCAGCGTCGCGATCACGTCGAATTCGTCCACGAGCGAGCCGCCCAGACCGCCCCATTCCACCGGCAACCGGAGCCGCCCTAGCCCCGAGCGCCGGAACGCGTCAAAGCCCTCGAAAGGCAATTCGCGGCGCCCTTCGCGCGCCGCTGCTTCTTTGCCGATTTCATTCGCGAGCGATGGCAAGTTGGCGAGCGCTTCCTGCAAGGACAAACTCGTTGCGCGATCGCGTACCGGAAGTTGAGTGGGAAGAGCGGACATTGAGTTTTCCTCTTTTTGTCAGGCCCGCGAATCATTCTGATACGCGGGCGGCCTCAAGGCGTTTTGCCAAAAAGGAAAAGTATAGGGAGCGCGTTGCCTGCGACTAACCACAGAATTCGTCTTTTGTTATTCGCATGTCTGCGTTGGCCAGCATTGCGCGCATTCAAGCAGCATGACGTTGCGGCCAAAGCAAATCACGCTGGCACGCGGACCTATTTCACGATTCGTTCTTTGACCTCGCGGCAAGCGCTTGCTGATAATCGATTGCTCCATGCTGCCCGCGCAGACGTTGTGCGCGATGCACACATTCGCGACCGAGGAATCTTCATGACGCTTCTCTGGTACACCCGTTGCCCTGCGCCGACGCCATTCGGTATTGCCGCGCAGCAAGGACTGCTGCAGGAGGAATTCGCTGCCGATGGAATCGAGGTGAAGGCGTTGCAGGATGCCGCCGATCCGTCCATCCGCCGCTCGCACTTCACGCATACGCAGCCGTGGTCGTTTCGTCAGGGCGGCAACATTCCGGCGCTATGGGCGCGAGCACAAGGCAGCGACACGCGGCTCATCGGTGTGAGCTGGGTCGACGAGTTTCAGGCGCTCATTACGCTCGATCCGCACCTCTCGCCAACGCGCGGTTCTCTATCCGGGCGTCGATTCGGATTGCCAATCAATACTGCCGCCGAGGTGGTCGATTTTCATCGCGCCACCGCGCTGCGCGGTATTAACACGCTGCTCGAAGCCATCGATGTCTCGCCTGCCGATGTCGAGTTAGTGGATCTGCCGCATGCGCCCCGTGGTCTCACGCGCGCGAAGCCCGATGAATCCGCGCCGCTCGCGCAATGGCTCGATGCGCAGCGCGCTCACGAATATTCGCGCGAGGCGGCGGCGCTCCTGCGCGGCGAAGCCGACGTGGTGTTCGTCAAGGGCGCGACGGGCCTCGACATCGCCAACGTGATCGGCGCGCGCGTGCTGGTCGACATCAGCGCGCATCCCGATCGCCGCGCGCATGCGAACAACGGTACACCGCGCCCCCTCACAGTCGACGCGCAACTCCTGCGCGAGCGCCCCGACCTCGTCGAACGCGTGCTGGCACGCACGCTCGACGTCGCCGCGTGGGCCAACGCGCATCGGGGCGACGTCACGCGCTATGTCGCGCGCGAAGTGCGCAGCGCCGAGCACTGGGTGACACGTGCGTATGGCGCGGGCTTGCACAGGCAACTGACAATCGGGCTGGATGCCGGAGTGCTCGATGCCCTCGAGCATTTCAAGCGCTTTCTCTTCGAGCACGGCTTCATCGCGACTGAGTTCGACTTCGCACAATGGGTCGAACCGGCGCCACTCGAAGCAGCGCTGGCGCGTCGCGCGGCGTTGGCCGGTTGACCTGTGAAGCGTTGCGCTCCTGCGCTCCTATCTTTCTGATCGCCTTTGGCCTAACCGATGATTCCTCTCCTCCTGCGCACGGCGCCACGCCGTGTCGTTTTGCTCCTTCTGGTCATGGCGAGCGTTCTCGCGCACGTTGCCGCACACGCTCAAACGCGCGGCGGCACGCTCAATTTCGTGGTGACGCCGGAGCCGACGGCGCTCGTGGATGTCGCCACGACGGCCGTCAATGTCCTCAAGGTCAGCCCGAAAGTGATTGAAGGGCTGCTCGACTACGACTTCGACTTGAAGGCAAAGCCGTTGCTCGCCACGTCATGGGAAATCGAGGATGGTGGACGCCGTTATGTGTTTCATCTGCGGCACGGCGTGAAATGGCACGACGGTGCGCCGTTCACTTCGGCCGACGTTGCATGGTCGATCGAAACGCTGCGCAAGGTGCATCCGCGTGCGCGCACCACGTTCGCGAACGTCACTGCGATTTCCACGCCAGACCCCTATACGGTCGTGCTGACACTCAGCGAACCCACGCCGTGGCTGATACGCGCGTTCTCGGCCTCGGAAACGCCGATTCTGCCGAAGCACATCTACGAGGGCCGGGACGTGCTCGCGAATCCGGCCAACAACGCGCCCATCGGCACCGGTCCGTTTCGCTTCGTCAAGTGGGTGCGCGGCAGCTACATCGAATATGCACGCAACGACGACTACTGGAACGCTGGCAAGCCGTATCTGGACCGCATCACCGTAACGATCATCGCCGATCCCGCCGCGCGTGCGGTGGCGTTCGAGGACGGCTCGGTCGACCTCGCCGGCGATACGCCCGTGCCGCTCGCCGATCTCGATCGCCTCAAGGCGAACCCGAAGCTCGGTATTGAAACGCGTGGCTATGAGTTCCAGGCGGGCGTCGCGCGTATCGAGTTCAACCTCGACAATCCCTTTCTCAAGCCATTGAAAGTGCGTCAGGCGATCGCCTCGGCGATCGATCGCGAAGTGATCCGCAGGGTCATTTACTACGGCTACGCGACACCCACCGCGAGCCCGCTGATGCCGTCGAACCCCTACTATGACGCTGCCCCCACGCCCTACCCGTTCGACGTGGCGCGCGCGAACCGTCTGCTCGACGAGGCCGGCTATCCGCGCAAGGCGGACGGCACGCGCTTCGCGCTCACGCTCGACCCGCTGCCTATCGGCGACCTCCCGGCGCGCACAGGCGATTACATTAAATCGGCACTCGCCCGCGTGGGGATCGTCGTGACGATCCGCAATCAGGATCTTGCAGCCTATTTGAAGCGTGTTTATACCGACCGGCAGTTCGATTTCACCGTGAATGGCATGAGCAATCTGTTCGATCCGGTGGTCGGCGTGGCGCGTTTATATACGACCGACAACTTTCGCCCCGGCGTGCCGTTCACGAACGGCTCGCACTACAGCAACCCGCAAATCGACGGCCTGTTTGCACAAGCCGCGCGAGAAAGCGATGAAACGAAGCGCAAGCAACAGTTCGCGCAAATCCAGCGCATCCTTGAGCACGATCTGCCGGATCTGAATCTCGTCTCGCCGCAGTGGGTGACGCTCGCTTCGAAGCGCGTGCACGACCACACCATTTCACCCGACGGCACGGCCGCGAGTTTCGCCGATGTATGGCTCTCGCGGTAAGCGCGCACGTCGCACTGTTTGAATGAACCAGGGAATATTCATGGAATACCGGCAACTTGGCCATAGCGGCCTGAAAATCTCCACGCTGACGCTCGGCACGATGATGTTCGGCGGTCCCACCGACGACGCCACGGCCGAACGCATCATTGGCGCCGCGCAAGACCAAGGCGTGAATTCAATCGATACCGCCGACGTCTATCACCAGGGTGAATCGGAGCGCGTGGTTGGCCGGCATATTGCGCGGCAACGCGAGCGCTGGGTGCTCGCCACGAAGTTCGGCAATCCGTTCGACTTTTCGCCGGGCAGCGGCAGCCGCGATATCAATGCCGCCGGTGCGTCGCGCAAGCACGTGATCCGCGCGGTCGAAGCGAGCCTGACCCGCCTCGATACCGATTATCTCGACCTCGTTTATCTGCATCGCGAGGACCATCACACACCGGTCGAAGAGACGGTGCGCGCGCTGGGCGATCTGATCGCGGCCGGCAAGCTACGCCATTACGGCCTGTCGAATCATCGCGCATGGCGTATTGCCGAGTTCAGCCGTGTGGCCGATTTACTGGGCGTGCCGCGGCCTGTTGCGAGCCAGCCGCTCTACAACCTCGCCAATCGCCAGGTCGAGGCGGAACAGTTGAGCGCCGCCTGGCACTATGGACTTGGCGTGATCTCGTACAGCCCGCTCGCGCGCGGCGTGCTGACCGGCAAGTACGAGCCAGGCGCCCAGCCCGGCGCCGACACGCGCGCGGGACGGCAAGACCGCCGCCTGAACGAGACCGAATGGCGAGCGGAGACGATAGAACTCGCGCGGCGCGTAGAGGTGCATGCGCACGCGCGCAATCTCACCGCCGCGCAGTTCGCGCTGGCGTGGGTGCTCAATAGCCGCTATATCACGTCGGCGATCGCGGGGCCGCGCACCGAGGCGCAATGGCGCGACTATCTGCCCGCGCTACAGTATCGTGTCAATGAGGATGACGAAGCATTCATCAATTCTCTGGTGGCAAGCGGCCATCCGTCGACCCCGGGATTCAACGACCCCGGCCACCCGTTCTTCGGGCGTCTCGTGCGCCACGGCGCCACGCAAGACCCGCGCGCGCCGGGCGGCGAACGCTAACCGCTCAGGGAGTGAACCATGAATGCATTCACGCCAAACGCCGTGCTCGCACGCGACGACGATCAGGCGGCCGCGTTGATCGAGCGCGCGGCGCTGCTCGGCCGCGCGTTTGCCGCCGTGGCCGACGAGCATGACCACAACGCCACCCCGCCGCTCGAGCAGTTCCGCGCGTTGCGCGAAACGGGCCTGCTACGCGCGAATATTGCTCGCAGCGATGGCGGCTTTGGCGCAGGGCTCGCGCTGGCGCGCGCCATTGTCGCCGAAGTTGCCTATGGCGATCCGTCGGTTGCGCTGATTCTCTCGATGCACTACAGCCAGCACGCCATGATCGTGCACGACGCGCGCGAAAACACGGGCAATTGGCCCGCAGCGCTCGCGCAACGCCTCACGCGCGCGAGCGTGGAAGGCCGTGCGCTCGTCAACGCGGCCCAGGTCGAACCGGCGCTCGGGTCGCCCTCGCATGGCGGCCTGCCTGAAACGCTCGCACGCCGCGAAGGCGCCTCATGGCGCATCAGCGGCCACAAGCTCTATGTGACGGGCGCGCCCCTGCTTACATGGATCAACGTGCTCGCACGCACCGACGAACCCGAGCCACGCCTCGGCCATTTCCTTGTGCCCCGCGAGACGGCAGGCGTGCGCATCGTGGAGAACTGGGATCCGCTCGGCATGCGCGCGAGCGCGAGTCACGATGTGGTGTTCACGGACGTGGCGATTTCCGTTGACGATGTGGTCGGCTTGCGGCCGGCGCATCTCGGCGTGCAGCGCGATCCGCACGCCACGGCGTGGTACTTCAGCCTGGTCGGTACGGTCTACGACGGCGCGGCGCGCGCAGCCCGTGACTGGCTGCTCGCTTTCCTCAACGAACGCAAGCCTGCTGCGCTCGGGGGCGCGGCGCTGGCCACCGTTCCCATCGTGCAGGAAAGCGTGGGGCGCATCGAGATGCTGCTGGTTAGCAATGACTGGCTGCTGCGCACGCACGCCGAGGCGATCGACGCAGGCACCGCGCCTGCCGAACTGTCTGCCGTCGTCAAGCATAACGTGGTGGACAACGCCATTCAGGCCGTGGATATCGCGCTCGAACTCGCGGGCAATCATGGGATTGCGCGGCACAATCCGCTCGAACGCCATCACCGTAATGTGCAGTGCGCGCGCATTCACGCGCCGTCCAATAGTTTGCTGCGGACCCTTGCGGCGCGCCGCGCGCTGGGCTTGTGAGAAAACCCCGGCGCGTGAGTTGCGGCCGGGGTTGATGCGAAGTGGTGAGCGCTAGACGATGCCCGGCGCAGCCGCTTCCAGCACGTTCACGCGCTTCGGAATCAGCTTCAGGTCGAAGAACGTATTGGCGATTTGCTGCTGCTCGGCGAGAATGGCTTTCGTAATCGGGCCCGTGCCGAACGGCACGCGTGCGATTGCCTCGCTGACCACGTCGTTGGGCAGGCCCCACAACTGCGCGAGTTGGGTGGCGAGCGCGGCGCGGTTAGCCTGCCCCCATTGATCGATCTCACTCAACTCTTCGATGAGAATCTTGATGACATCGGGATTTTGCTTCGCATAGCTGAGCGATGAGAAGTAGTAGGCGCGGTTGTCGACCACGCCGCTCGCATCGGCGAGAATACGGGCGTCGAGGGATTTTTGCGCGGAGGCGAGAAACGGGTCCCAGATCACCCACGCATCGATGGAGCCGCGCTCGAACGCCGCGCGCGCGTCGGCGGGCGCGAGAAATACGACCTTCACATCGCCATACTGGAGGTTGTGCGCTTGCAGCAGCTTCACGAGGAAATAGTGGACGTTGCTGCCGCGATTGAGCGCGATGGTCTTTCCCCTGAGATCCGCCACGCCGCGTATGGCTGAGGCGTGGGGCACGAGCACCGCTTCGGACTGCGGGCGCGGCACCGTTGCCGCGACATAAGCGAGCGGCGCACCGGCCGCCTGCGCGAAGATGGGCGGCGCTTCACCCACGTCGCCAAAGTCGATCGAACCTACGTTGAGGGCTTCGAGCTGCACTGGGCCTGCATCGAACTCGGTCCACGTGACGGCGACACCAAGCGGAGCGAGCCGCTTCTCCAGGGTTCCACGCCCTTTCAGAAGACTTAGATAACCTTTCTGATTGCCGACGCGCAGCGTACGCGACGCACTGGCCGCGCGCGCGGGACCCGCGCTGAGCACAGGCAAAGCGGCGAGCGCAGCGGCTCCCGCTGAGATTCGAATGAAGTTACGGCGTGCGTTCATGCTCGGTTGCCTCGACGTGAGATCGACGGTGAATAAGGAAGAACGCCGATGGTATAAGCCGCCCGGCAGAGTGAAAACCATCAAATCCTGCGCTTCTAATTCCCGCAGCAGATAACCGAATTACGTTGTGTTCTATGTGACCAGTCGATATGTAAATCTCGATTTAATATTGGCCCGCCCAGGAGACCACAACCATAATCGGCGTTTCCTGACCATGAAACCACTCGTCATGATAAATCGATTAGTTATCCAAACGTTATTGTCCACCATCGCGCTGTTTGTGCTGCAATCACCGGCTGTTCGCGCTGCCGACAGCGCCGCCCACGTGTTGCGCGTCGGCTTCGTGCCTGGTCCATACGCCGACGAATTCCGCGAAGGCGTCGAGCCTCAACTCAAGCGCAAGGGTTACACCATTCAGTACGTCAACTTCAGCACCGGGCTCGAAGCGAATCAGGCCGTGTGGCACGGCGAGATCGCCGCCGACGTGATGCAGCACAGCGTCTATCTGAAGGCATACAACGATCGTAACGGCACCGATCTCGTCGGCGTCGTACAGGTGCCGACGCCGCCTATGGGCCTCTACACTACCCGCCATCGTTCGCTCTCCGAGGTGAAGCCCGGTGCGACAGTCGCCGTGCCGAACGACCCCGTCAACCTCGAACGCGCGCTCAAGATTCTGCAGTCAATTGGCTGGATCCGTATTCGCGAGAATCCCAATCCTGTCGATGTCTCCGAGCGTGACGTGGTCGCCAATCCCGCTGGCATTCGCATCGTCCCGCTCGAAACCGCACAGGCGCCACGCGCACTCGAGGACGTCGATTTCGCAGCAATCCAGGGCAACTTCGCAATCTCCAGCGGACACCGTTTGACCGAAGCGCTGGCACTCGAGCAAATGCGCTCGCCTTATGTGAATCAAGTGGTCGTCAAATCGGCGAACCGTGATTCACAGCAGACCGCCGATATCGTCGCGGCCTATCGGTCAGAGGAATTCCGTGCGGCGATCCTGCGCAATGAAACCTACAAGGGCTATCGCCTGCCCGATTACTTCCCGCATTGACACCGATTCCCATCAGCCGACAACGGTTTGAAGAAGCCCTTAGACATGAAAAAAACACTTCTCGCGCTAACGACAATCGCACTGTCACCCGTCGCAGCCTACGCTCAGAGCAGCGTGACGCTCTACGGTATCGTCACCGGCAACGTGACCTATACAAACAACGTTCAAACGGCGGCAACGCCAGCAGGTGGCAAACCCACCGGCGGCGGGCAGGTCGCCCAGTTCGACAGCGGCACCTCGGGCCCGAGTTCGAGCCGCTGGGGCCTGAAAGGCACCGAAGATCTGGGTGGCGACGTGAAGACGCTGTTCGTGCTCGAAAGCGGCTTTAGCGTTAGCAATGGCACGCTCGGCCAGGGTGGCACCCTGTTCGGCCGTCAGGCCTGGATCGGGCTCACCGCGCCCACCTACGGCACCGCATCGCTCGGGCGTCAGTCCGACGCCGCTGTGGATTATGTGTCGCCGCTGCTCTATGCCTGGTACTTCGGCAATCTCGCGATCCATCCGGCCGATTACGACAACCTCAACTTCACGCATCGCATCAACAACGCGATCAAATACAGTTCGGACTCCTTTGGAGGATTCCGGTTTGGCGCGCTGTACAGCCTGGGCGGCATAGCCGGCAACTTCACGCAGAACCAGTACTGGTCCACAGGCTTCAGCTATACCGGACCGAGCGTTGCGGTCGCGGCGTCGATCATCAACGCGCGCAATCCGAACAACTCGCTCTATGGCACGAATGCGAACGCGAGCGCCACCGGCAACAATCTCGGCTCCGCCGGTTCCGCCACGACGCCGGCGTCGAACCCATCCATCTCGGGATTCGCCTCCGCGCGCACGCAGCAGACTGTCGCCGTGGCCTCGACCTGGACGATAGGATCGGCCATCCTGGGTCTCGCCTGGTCCAACACGCAATACCGCGATCTCGGGGCTACGGCCTCGCTCAACACGCAGAACTATCACGGCACGGCCTCGTTCAACACCGTGGGTGCGAGCGTGCGTTACCAGGTCACGCCGTTTCTGCGCGTGGGCACGTCATTCGATTACACGAACGGCGGCAACCTGAACGGCAGTGGCGGCGCGCGCTATGAGCAGTGGAACCTCGGCACCGGCTACTCGCTCTCCAAAGCCACCGAACTGTACGCAACGGCCGCGTACCAGCACGCAAGCGGCGTGGATTCGTGGGGCCGCCAGGCGGTCGCGGACATCGGCTACCTGTCTCCCTCGACAACGTCGAATCAGCTTGCGGTGTCTGCGGGTATCAAGCACCTGTTCTAACCCGCAGCACGAGCCGCCGCCCGGTCGATTCGTGGGAGGCGGCTCGCCCGTCCATCCTGTTGGATAATGAGGCGTTCGTTTGGACGATCACGCTCATCCGCCCTACGATGCGTGTCGCAACTCTCACTCCGGAACGCTTGCCATGTCCTCAACATCCGCTTATCTTCCGCACGATCTCGATCACGCGCTACTCGTTGGCCGCGTCTGGCGGCCCACCCCAGAGGGCGACGGCCCCTGCGTCGTCGTCGTGCGCGGCGGCATGGTCTTCGATATTTCGCAGATTGCACCCACCACAGCCGACTTGTTCGAGTATGAGGATCTGCTCGATGTCGTGCGGCATACACCCGGCGAACCGCTCGGCACGGCTGAAGCGCTGGTCGAACACAGCCTCGCGGGCGATCGCCCCGAAGATCGCCCTTCGCTGCTCGCGCCGTGTGACCTGCAGGCCATCAAGGCTTGCGGCGTGACGTTCGCCGTGAGTCTTCTGGAGCGCGTCATTGAAGAGCAGGCCGGTGGCGATCCCGCCAAGGCACAGGACGTGCGCGCGGAAATCACGAAGTTGATCGGCACGGACCTTTCGAAGATCAAACCGGGTTCCGAGGCCGCGATCAAACTGAAGGAAGAACTTCAGCGCCGGGGCGCATGGTCGCAGTACATGGAGGTCGGCATTGGCCCGGACGCCGAGGTGTTCTCGAAGTCCCAGCCCATGTCCGCCGTGGGGTTCGGCGCCGACATCGGCCTGCATCCCGCCTCTGCGTGGAATAACCCCGAACCCGAAATCGTGCTCGCGGTGAACAGCCGGGGCGAGGTGGTCGGGGCGACGCTCGGCAATGACGTCAATCTGCGCGACATCGAAGGACGCTCCGCGCTGCTGCTCGGCAAATGCAAGGACAACAACGGCTCGTGCGCCATTGGCCCGTTCATTCGTTTGTTCGACGAAACCTTCACGCTCGACTCAGTTCGCGCCACTAGCGTTTCGCTTCGCGTGGAGGGTGCAGACGATGGCTTCCTGCTCGAAGGCGTGAGCCATATGCAGGAAATCAGCCGCGACCCGCTCGATCTCGTCTCGCAGGCGTGGGGGCGGCATCATCAGTATCCGGATGGTTTCATGCTGTTCCTCGGCACGATGTTCTCGCCGATCAAGGACCGCGATGCGCCCGGCGGCGGCTTCACCCATCACCTCGGCGACCGCGTCACGATCAGCGCGCCGCCGCTTGGCGCCATCGTCAACACCGTGCGCCTTTGCACCGAAATCGAACCGTGGACGTTCGGCGTGCGAGCCCTTTACGTCAATCTCGCCGAGCGCGGTCTTTTCTAATCCTAAGCGCCCCGCGCGCCGCAGACCTAAAAAGTAAAGAGGAAGAGCTGCTGCTCTTCCTCCCGCCCTGCGCGTGAACCACACCAATCAGTCGTAAAGCACCGCAGCGATCTTCGGGTCGCTCATATTCGTCTTGTCATACCAGTAAAAGCCCGTGTCGATTTTCTTGGGCAGCGTCTCGCCCTTCAACGCCTTCGCCGCGGAATCGACGACGCACTTGCCGATGCCCACCGGGTTCTGCGTGATCGCACCCGCCATCAGGCCGGACATGATGGCCTCCTTCTGCTCCTTGCCCGAGTCGAAGCCGATCAGCACCAGTTTCTTGCCCGATTCCTTCACGCCGATCGCCGCGCCTTCCGCCGAGCCTTCATTGGCGCCGAAAATGCCCTTGAGGTTCGGGTTCGCCTGAATCATGGCCTTGGCGATTTCCGCCGATTTCAGGTGATCCCCAGCGCCGTATTGCACGGAAACGATCTTGATGCCCGGGTGCTTCGTCTTCATCTCGTTGAGGAAGCCGTCGCGCCGATCGATACCTGTGCGGCTCGTCTGGTCATGCACGATCACGCCGACTTCGCCTGCGTTGCCGATCATCTCCGCCATTTTGTCGGCGGCGAGCGCGGCGGCGGCGAGGTTGTCCGTGGCGCAGGTCGTAAGCGGAATATCGCTGTCGACACCCGAGTCGAACGCGATCACAGGGATCTTGCTGGACTGCGCGCGTTTGAGCAGCGGAACGGCGGCCTTGCTGTCGAGCGCGGCAATACCGAGCGCCTGCGGTTTCTTCGCGAGCGCGGCCGAGAGCATGTCGATCTGCTTGTCGACCATGGCCTCGGTTTCAGGGCCTTCGAACGTGATGCGGACATTGTTCGCCTTCGCCGACTGTTCCGCGCCGGATTTCACGGCTTGCCAGAACTGATGCTGGAATCCCTTCGAAATGATCGGAATGTAGGGTTCCTCAGCATAGGTCAAGCTCGACGCGCCCACGAGCGCGCCCACTCCGATTACGGCACTGATCAGTTTTCTTTTCAACATGACATTTCTCCTCCTAAGGTGGGCCATAGACCTCCAGCCGTTGAGGGAGCCTTGTTTTACTCCCCGTTCTTTCCTTGCTTCTTCCGTCTCCTCTTTCAACGCTTCTTGCGCCGCAAGATATCCGCATAAACCGCGAGGATGATGATGAGCCCCGTCACCACGATCTGCCATTCCTGCGCGACCGACATGATGCGCAGGCCGTTCGTCAGCACGCTCATGATGAACGCGCCGATGATGGTGCCGAGTATCGTGCCTGACCCGCCGCTCAGCGACGTTCCGCCGATCACGACCGCCGCGATGGCTTCCAGCTCGTAACCCTGGCCGAGCGCCGGCTGCGCCGAATTCAGACGCGAGGCGATCAACAACCCTGCAATGCCGCAGATCGCGCCGCCAAGGCCATAAATCGCGATCTTCCAGCGATCGACATTCACGCCCGAAAGGCGCACGGCCTCTTCATTGCTGCCTAGCGCGAACGTATAGCGGCCAAGCGCCGTGCGGTTGAGCGTGATCGAACTCACGATGGCGAGCACGAACAGAATCAGCACGGCGTTCGGCACAGGCACGCTGGGCAGGAAATAGCCGATCAGCGAGTCCTGCGAAATCATGTAGAAGTTTTCGGTATCGGTGAAATAGATGGGCTTGTCGGACGACACCACGAGCGAAAGCCCCTTGAGCAGCAGCATCATGCCGAGCGTCGCGATGAACGGCGGGATTTTCATCTTCGCCGTGAGCGTGCCAGAAATGGTTCCGCACAGCGCGCCCGTTGCGATGGCGGCGAGCACGCCGATCCACATCGGCAAATGCCAATAGGTCAGAAACACGCCGCAAATCACGGCCGTAAACGTCATCAACGTGCCGACCGACAAATCGATGCCGCCCGTGATGATGACAAACGTGCTCGCAATGGCGAGCACGCCGTTCACAGCCGTTGCCTGCAGAATGCCGAGGATGTTGTCCATCTGCATGAATGCAGGCGAAGCGAAGCTGAAAAAGATCAGCAGCAGGATGAGGCTCGCGAATGCGAGCATTTTCTGCAGCGCAGTCGGCGAGAAAAGGCGCGCCCTCAAACCGGTCGACCGTTTCTGATTCGCCAGCGCCGCAGTATCCGATTGCATAGTCATGGATTCGACCTCTTGAGGCTCATGCCGCTTGCAAGGTTTCGCGCTGGGTCGCGAGATGCATGATGCGCTCCTGGGTCGCCTCGCTGGCAGAGAGCTCGCCAGTGATACGGCCTTCGCACATCACTACGATCCGGTCGCTCATGCGCAGGATTTCCGGAAGTTCCGACGAGATCATCACGATCGCCTTGCCTTGTTCCGCAAGTGCGCGCAGCAGCTTGTAGATCTCGCTTTTCGCGCCAACGTCGATTCCGCGCGTGGGCTCGTCGAAGAAAAGCACATCACAGTCGCGCTCCAGCCACTTCGCAATGACGATCTTCTGCTGATTGCCGCCCGATAGCAGGCGCACCGGCTGCGTGGCGGAAGGCGTGCGAATGGCGAGCAGACTGATGAAATGCGCCGCCGTCTTGCGGATCTGCATGCGCCGCAGAAAGAGGTTCAGCGAGAGGAATTTGCCGAGGTTGGACATCACGATGTTCGATTCGACATCCATGCCGGTCGCAAGACCAAAGCGCTTGCGGTCCTCGGAGAGATACCCGATGCTGTGCGCGACCGCGTCGCTTGGCGTTTTGATCGTTGCCTTCGCGCCTTTCACGAAGATGTCTCCGGATTCGACCGGGTCCGCGCCGAAGACGGCTCGCGCGACTTCGGTTCGGCCCGCGCCCATGAGTCCCGCAAAGCCCAGTATTTCGCCTTTGCACAACGTGAAGCTCACGTCCCTCACGAGCGGGCCGGCGTTCAGATGCTTCACTTCGAGCGCGACTTCGCCCTGGTGCGCCGGACCCGGATACGGCGCGACGTCGGCGAGCGTTCTGCCGACCATCATGCCAATGATGGCCTGCACGCTCGTATCGGCGGCGGCGACGGTGGCCACGTATTCACCGTCGCGCAGCACGGTGACGCGATCGGCAATCTGCTTGAGTTCATCCATCTTGTGCGAGATGTAGACGATCCCCACGCCCCGCTCTTTCAACTGGCGAATGATGCGGAAAAGCTCGGCGATTTCGGCGTCGTTGAGCGCGGAAGTCGGCTCGTCCATGATGAGCACGCGCGAATCGTACGACAGCGCCTTGGCAATCTCGACCATCTGCTGGCTCGCGACGGTGAGCGAGCCGACCACGGTGCGCGGGTCGAGTTGCACGTGCATGCGGGCGAGAATCGCGTGCGCCTGCGCGTTGAGTTTGTCTTCGTCGAGAAAGAGGCCAAGACGCCCGCGCGGCTCACGGCCGATGAACATGTTCTGCGCGACGGTCAAATGATTCATCAGCTGGAGTTCCTGATGAATGATGCCGACGCCCACGGCCTGGGCCTCGCGCGGACTCGCGAACGCGACGTGCTGGCCATCATAGAGAATGTCGCCCGAGTCGCGCGTATACACGCCCGCGAGAATCTTCATCAACGTCGACTTGCCTGCGCCGTTCTCACCCATCAGCGCGTGCACCTCGCCCGCCACGAGTTCGAACTGCACTTCGTGAAGCGCTCTCACGCCGGGAAAGCTCTTGCTCAGCTTACTAACGGAAATGAGCGGCGTCATGGCGCAAATCCGCAAAGAAAAGCCAGACACATTACCGGGGCCCCTTGATTACGTGCGCGGCGTTGCTTGCGGCGCTGCACGAAGGTGGTTGAAGTACGGTCGTTGCTTGACGTAAGGCTAAGGTGCTTAAGCTGCTCAAGGCGCAAAGAGATCCGGCCGCTTTTTCGCGGACCGGTGCAACTCCTCGATCACCTGATCGAGATGGTCGTGCATGGCTTTGGCCGCCGCGTCGGCACGGCCGGCGCGAATGGCATCGAAAATCCGTTCGTGTTCGTCAAGCGTATGCGCGAGACGCTCGGGACTCGCCAGCAATTGCCTTGCGCGGTCCAGCGCATTGCGCGACACAGCGACGATCTCTTTCACGCGCGGCAGGTTCACGGCGTCGAGCAGGATTTCATGAAACGCGAGATCGAGCTCATGAAACGCGTGACGCTGACCATTACCGGCGACCTTGCGCTGCTCCTCGAGATTGGCGGCCAGTGCGTCGATCGTGGCGCTGTTCTTCATGCGCGCGACACCGCGCACCGTTTCGACTTCGAGCGCGCTGCGAATGAACAGATGCTGGCGAATATCGTCGAGCGCGATCGGTTTGACGCGCGTGCCGCGCTGCGGCAAAACCTCGACGAGACCCGCGTGCGCAAGCTTCGCCAGCGCGGCGGAAACCGGAAAGCGCGACACGCCCATGCGTTCGCAGACCGCCATCTTGTCGATCATCATTCCGGGTTCCAGCGCAAGCGTCACGATCGCTTCTCTGAGCGCCTGCTCGACCGCATCGGTCAGACTGCCGCGCTCGCCGCCTCTAATCTTTTGCAGTGCGACATAGGGATTGCCGGCAACACTCGCCACTTCGGATGAAGAGTTCACGGCGCGCTTGATTTTGAGAAGACATGCTAGCATGCTAGGTAGCAGATTCAACGTTGTCAACGCGTGCAAACGCCTGGTTTTCCCCTACCCGAAAGCCGTCCCTTCCATAGGGAGTTCGAATGACCACGATCAGCAAGCTGTCCGTTCGCGACATCCGCTTTCCCACTTCGCGCTCGCTTGACGGTTCCGACGCCATGAACGCCGCGCCGGACTACTCCGCCACTTACGTCACGCTCGAAACAGATTCTCCAGACAAATTCACCGGGCACGGCCTCACGTTCACCATCGGGCGCGGCAATGAAATTTGCGTGACAGCGGTGAACGCGCTGGCGCCCCTCATCGTCGGCAAGCGTCTCGAAGACATTACCGCAAATATGGGCGCATTCTGGCGCGCTTTTACTTCGGACAGCCAATTACGCTGGATCGGCCCGGATAAAGGCGCGATTCACCTGGCTACGGCGGCGGTCGTCAATGCAGTGTGGGACCTTTGGGCCAAATCGGTTGGCAAGCCCGTATGGAAGCTGCTCGCCGACATGATCCCCGAAGAACTCGTGCGGTGCCTCGATTTTCGCTATGTGACCGATGCGATCACGCCTTACGAAGCGTTAGCCATCCTGCACCGCCACGCGAAGACGAAGGGCGCGCGCGAAGCGGAAATGCTCGCGCAGGGCTATCCCGCTTATACGACCTCGGCTGGCTGGCTAGGCTACGACGACGACAAGATTCGCCGTCTCGCGCGCGAAGGCGTCGCGCTGGGCTGGACGCATTTCAAGCAGAAAGTGGGCGGCAATCTCGACGAGGACGTACGGCGCGCACGCATTCTGCGCGAGGAGATCGGCGAGAACCTGAAGCTGATGATGGACGCCAACCAGGTATGGGATGTGGACGAAGCGGTGGCAAACATGCGGCGTCTCGCGGAGTTCGATCCATGGTGGATCGAGGAACCGACGAGCCCAGACGATATTCTCGGCCATGCGGAGATTCGTCGGCGTTTGGGGTCGATTGGGGTTGCCACGGGCGAGCATTGTCAAAATCGCGTGATGTTCAAGCAGTTGCTGCAGGCTCAAGCGATCGATTTTTGCCAGGTGGATGCCTGCCGGTTAGGTGGACTGAACGAAGTGATCGTCGTGCTCTTGATGGCGGCGAAGTTCGGCGTTCCGGTGTGCCCACATGCGGGCGGTGTTGGACTGTGCGAGTACGTGCAGCATATTTCTCTATTCGACTATCTGTGCGTTTCGGCTTCGCTGGAGAACCGGGTGCTCGAGTATGTCGATCATTTGCATGACCATTTTGTCGATCCAGTCGTGATACGCAATGGGCGGTATATGCCGCCGCAAACGCCCGGCTATAGCATCGAAATGAAACCGGATTCGCTTGAAAGATACATTTTCCCTGACGGTGAGGCGTGGCGGCCGTAAGCGGGCCTGGAACTGACCTATTACCGTTGCTCACTCTCGGGCAGCAACCCAAGCGCTGCCCCCAACGCCCTGCCTCGCTCGCCCGCCATCAACTCGGCCAGCAACTCCGGCAGCGGCTTGCCGCCCCAGTCGAGTGCCCGCTTGAGCATATAAGGCACAGGGCTGTGCGGCTCATAGCGCATGAGGTAATCGGCGACAACGGCCAGCAGTCTGTACGCCTCATCGCGCGACTGAGGCCCATCGAGCCTTCCCGGCCCCTTCGGCTCCTGCCCCGCGCCAGCCGTAGCAACCTGAAGCGCAGCAGGCTCGACCACCGCCTGTTCCTGAATCGATGTGGCCTCAACCATCGGTACGTCCTCCCAGTCGGGATGCTTCGTGAGCCAGTCGCGCAACACGCTCTCCATGCGCTCCAGCGTCTCCAGCAGCGCCCCGAACGACGGCGCTTCCGCGCCGAGCCGCTGCGTGCACCACGCGTCCAGCTTCGCAATGGGCGCGCGCGCCGCGCGCAGCGCCTGCAACTGGTCGCGTAGCGCGGCGGGCGCGGCGTCGTGCGCGGCCTGCGACAGAGCCTGTGCCAACCGTGCGGCTTCCTCGCGCTTCGCTGCGGGCACGTCCTTGCGGTCCTTCACCGCAACGGCCTCGCGCTGCGCGCCCTGCCAGCGCGCAAGCGTCAGCGCAGATCCATCGGGTCCCGCGCACAGCGCGATACGCCCGGCGAGCAAGGTCGGGAACTGCTGGGCAACCCAGGCGAGCGGCGCGGCCCGAAACCCCAGGTCGCCGTCGCGCGGCAGTGGATGAATGTCGTCCCAATAGCGCACGCACAATTCGCTCAGCAATGCGAAGCAAGCTGGCAAGGCAGCACAACCATATCGCTGCAGCCAGCTCTCGCCGAGCCACGCGGCGAGCGTCAGGTCCTTGCTACGGCGCGCGAGGAGGTCCTCGCAGCCCGCTTCGACCGCAGCCCAATCGGCGACCTTGAGCGTGGTTTGCCAGATACCCGCTGGCAATGCCGGATCGTCCTCGCGGCGCGCCGCCTTGATCGCGTCGAAGGCGGCGTCGTGCAGCAGCGAGACGCCGGCTGGCGCGCCGCCCGGTATCGGTTGAACGAGTGCTTCGATGTCGAATGCCGGGTTCATCCGCGCCCCGCCTGGGTGTTCGAGTTGCTCGACGGATACGGTCCATAAGTCACCGCGGGCGTCCCGTACGCACTATAGCCCGGCGCCGCGTATGGCAGGTCGGGCCACGTGAGCGCCGTTTTCGACGCGCCCGTCATGCCCACGCGCATGAACATGCGCGCGGTTTGCGTGCCGCCGTTGCGGTCGCGCACCGGCACACTCAGCACCATGCGTGCGTTGCCCGCTCCCGTGCCGGTATCCACGCCGTCGTCCGGCACCGCATGCAGGCGCACGAGGCGCAACAGCGCCCATGTGTCGTTTGCCGCCCAGGTGGCGGCCTCGCCGTCGACGGAGAGTGTCGGCTGCGAAGCGTCCTGCATCGGCCGCCACGGGCCGTCCTTCGCCCAGCGCAAGCTGAGCGCGGCGGGCTGCCCCGGCGCCCAGCGCAGCGGCGTGCCAGCCACAGCGGGCCAGGCGAGCGTCTGGCTGCCGCTCGCGAGGGACCACTGGATCACCTGGTCCGCACCGGCTTCGTCCGCGCGATCGATGCGCCAGTCCACCGCCACGTCCACGCCCACGAGCGCGCCGTCCGCGCCGCGCGCCACCAGCGCGTCGAGCCAGGGCTTCGCGCGCGCGAGCTTCGCCAGAAACTGCGGCGCGCCCGCTTGCTGGCCGCCGCTCGCCGCTGCTGCGCTCATGCCGCGTTGCGCGTCCGCGAGTTTCGCATCGAGCAGTGCGACGAACCCCGCCGTCTGCCGCAGGTCGGCGGCCTGCGCATTCGCATCGGCGGAGAACGGGAAGCGCCCGGCCAGATAACGCGCGAAATAGCTGCGCAACTGCTCATAGGCCTCGCCGCCGGTGCCGATCTGCAGCCGGTAGCAGCGTTCGCGCGCGGACGAAACGAGCCGCATGCCCGCGCTCGAGACAATGTCGCCCGCGCCCGGCACATCGACCTGCGCGAGCGAGGCGCTGCATGTGTCGAGGTCCATCTTGTCGAGCTGGTTGGAGATGATCGACGGCACCGCCACGAGCGCGCTCGCCGGGCTGCGCGCGCGGTACTGCGCAAGGTCCGCGAAGAGCGCCTTCCAGCGCGCAACGAGCCGCGCGTCCGCGGTGGAGAGCGGCGGGTTCTGCGCCGTGAGCCAGTCGAGCGCGCTCGACGCGAGCGTGGCCGTGTCGGCCACCGCGCCCGCCTGGGCGGCGAGGTAGGTTTGCAGCGCTTCGGGCGTCGCGGCGCCAAACGCGCGCATCGACCCGCCGGCGCTGCCGTTCCAGGCCGAGAAGTCGCCGCGTACCGGCCGGAACGGTTCGAGTGATTGCACTTGCACATCGGTCGAGCGCAGCACGTCGAGTGCGGCGTCGCTGACGCGCAGGGCAACTGCCTGCGCGAGATCGGGGCGGCCAAGCGAGTCGAACGCTTCCACGAGATCCGTTGCGTTCTTGCGCAGCGTGTCGAAGGGTGCGCCCTGCGTTTGCGGCGCGTAGGCGACGTTGCGCGCCCCACCGGGCGCGGCAGGCGCCGAAAGCGCGGCCACCATGCTGTGCACGGTCGCGTTGCCTGCCGCGGCGAGCAGCGCGCCGCGCCACGCTTCGGGCGCCTGCGCAAGAAGACCCGCGGAATATTGCTTGTAGGCGGGCAGGACTGCGAGCGCGCGTTGCGCCGAGTCCGCATCCACGCTGCGAATTTCGGCCGCCGCGTTGCCCTCGCCAGCAACGAACGACTGGCCGAGCAGCGTGCGCAACGCATCGCGCAGCGGCAGCAGGTCCGGCGCCAGTTGCAGCCCCGTCGTCGGATTGGAAGCCAGCACGCCAGGCAGGTTGCCGCTCGCGAGCCAGCGCGCCGCGAATGCGCTTTGTTCGCTCTGCTCGTGCTCCAGCACGCTCGCCACCGGTGTCGCGCCGATCAGGCGCAGGCCTTTTGCCGTGTCGAAAGTCGCCGAGAGTCCGGGCACGAGTTCCTGGCCGTGCGTGCCCGCCCAACCGTGGTCGGCGGTATCGACCTGGGTTGCGAGCGTGTCGATGCGCGTGGCCAGTTCGGAGAGCGAAGCGGTGGTGGGAACCGCGCCAGGCGCCTTCAGATCGGCGAGCATGGCCTGGATTTGCGCGGCGTTCGTCGTGAGCGAGGAGTCCTGATAAATATCGTCGAACCAGTGATCGAAGGTCTCCTCGAAGCACACGCTCGCGCGCGCTTGCGCGGCGCGCGCCTCCGTGCCGTCGAACGGCAGTTGCCCGCCTTCCACTGCAGTCGCGCGCACCGCATCGTCGAGCCCCGCGCGGTCGGCCACATGATCGGGAGAAAAGCTCACGCCCACCGCGCCGCGCATGAGTTGCGCGAGCATCACGGTGTTGCCGGAGTCGCGCTCTACCAGTTCGTTGTAGTTCGTGATCAGCCGCTCGGTTTGCGCCGCGTTCGTGACGAGCCGCGTGCCCTGCGTGTACTCCGGCAGGTCCTGAGGACGCCGCGCGGCGGCTGCGAGGCTTGCGTTCTTGCCCGATGCAACGGCTGCGCCATCGCAGTTCAGATCGGCGAGACGGCTGACGAGCCGCGCGCGCAGCGGCGTGAACACGAGGCCGCTCAACACGTGGTATTGCGCGTCGTCGAGCCGGCGGTGCAGGCCGAAATACGACAGCGGCATGAACGGCGTGGCGAGCTGCCAGCGCGGCACCTTGACGAAGGCGGTCGCGGCGCTGCTCAGCGCGCTTGCCTGCGCCGCTTCGCTGCTGCTCGCGCCCGCTTCGTGCCATGCGACGCTCGCGAGCGCAAGCGCGTCGTAGCTGCCGGCGAGCGCGCGCGCGTCGCTGCGCACGTGCCACGTGGTCACGCCAAGCCCCACGCACCAGCACACGCCCAGCGCGATCGCGGCGAACGTGGCGATGCGGTAGCGCCGCATGCGCAGCGCGAGCACGCGCGGAATAGCGAGCGCAAGTCCCTGCCCCGGCATCAGCACGTCGTGCCAGAGACGCGATGCGAAAGCCGGCGCCGCCGCAGCGCGCGCCTCCCTGCGCGCCGCGTCCGTGATGGCGGGCTCTTCGCGCTCCTGCGCCTGCGGCATCGCGCCCACGCACCAGATGCCGCGCATGAGCGGCGCGGTGCCGTCGGCGGCGCCGCGCAGGGTGGGTTCGAGGTGCTCGCGCAATGGCTCGCGCAGCGTGTCGAGGCGCTGCGGCAGCAGGAACACGTCGCCATCGAGCGCGCCGTCGAGCGTGCCCATTTCGGTGACGGTCGCCGCGAGCGCGCGGCTCATGTCGGCGAAGGCTTCGTCCACCCAGGCGGGTTCGAACGCGCGCCGAGGCGCGTACGGCGATGCCCAGCCCAGCGGCGTTTCGATGCGCTCGCGACGCAGGCGTGCCGCGAGCGCATCGAAGCCGGGCAGCGCGTCGCAGCCCGTCACCACCACGTAGAGCGGCAGCATCTGCCCGAGCTGACGTTGCAGCGCGAGCACCGTGCGCGAGGCTTCGAGCGCCGCGTCGGTATCCGCGCGCGCTGTGCCGTTTTCGTCGATGAGCGTATCGAGTGCGATCACCCACACGAGCGCGTCGAGCGGACGGCCCGGCCGGTTGCGCAGCAAGCCACGCAGCAATCGCCCGCCGGTCGAGCCGCGCCGGCGCTCGGCGGCCGCGCGTGCGCCGAGCGAATCGCCCGGTTCAGCAATCAGAATGCCTTCCGCGTCGTGCCAGAGCCTGCCGAACCAGGCCGGCTCGCCAACGCTCGCGAGGCGCCAGCCGCGCGCCAGCGCGTCGAGCGCCGCCGGTGCGCCCGTGGCCAGCACGCGCGGCACCGAGTACGGGTCGCGCACGCCCATCGCGTTGTGCGCCGTGCGCATCATGGCGGTGAAATTGCGCAACGGCCTGCGTTCGTCGCGAGCGCGCACCCAGCGCACGACGAGCGCGGCAGCGAGACCCACGATCAGCAGCGCGATCAGAACGATAAGGACGACTATGAGTGTGGTCGTCATGGTCGGGCTCCCCGCGGCGTGGAGTCCGGCCCTTCCTCACTGGAGTCGTCGGCGTTCTGCACGCTCACCATGACGATGCGCCGCGCCGCGAGCGCAAGCGTGGCGGGCGGCGTCGTGGAAACCGTCGGCGCTGCGGGTGTGTCCTGCGTTTGCGGCACGCTCTGCAAATCTGCTGGCGCAGGCGGCGGCCGCAGTCTGCGGATCGTCCTCGCGCGCGGCAGCACCATGCCCGTGGTGCTCGTATGGCTGACCTGCGACGGACGCCCTTGCACCATCGACACCGTTTCAAACTGTTCGAGCGATGGGCGCACAGGCGCCGTCGCGTAGAGCCACAGCAGTTGCGACACGCCGAGCAGCACCGCGAATCCGCCGCCCACGAACAGCGCGAGGCGTGCGCGGTCTGGAAACATCTGCGTGAGCGGCCGTGTTTCGCGAGGCGCCAGCGCGGCGCGTTCGAGCGGCGCGCCGAGTCGGTTGGGCTCAGGGTCGCGCTGCATGGCGAAGGCGAACAGCGCATGGCGCAACTGGTCGTGGCGCAAGGCGCCCGCCTCGCCGCGCAGGCGGCCTCGAAAACCCAGCGTGAGGCAGGCGAGATAGACGTTGGCAAGGTCGCGCTGCGCCGGATCGCGCTGCGCGAGCAGCGATTCGATGGCGGCCGGAATGCGCTCGCCCGCCGCGCGCGTGCCGAAGATGCGCGCTTCGAGCGGCCAGGTCTCCCACACGCTCGCGCCATTCCACGCCGAAAACAGCAGCAATTCGTCGAGCAGCGCGACATAGGCGTATTGCGCGGCGGCGATGTCCGCTTCGCCCGCCGCGCCAGTCCACGCCATGGCGTCGCGCGCGAGCTTGCGCGTGGCGGACTGCAACTGCGTGGCGAGCGTGTCGGCTTCGCGCTGGGGATCGGCGGGTGGCTCCGCACCGGCGGCGTCTGCTGTATTCGCCGTGCTCACTGCGTGGGCGACTGCGCGCAGGCGCGCGTTCTCCGCGAAAGCGAACGCCACGACGAATGCGCGCATGAGCGGCAGGCGCTCCTCGCTCTGATCGCTGGCATCAAGCATTATCGGCTCCCGCGTGGCCTGCGTCGTCGGCGGCGTCGCCCGTGGGCGTGAAAAGCTGCACGGCCCAGGGCGCGCGGCCCGGCCCAGTCGTGCGGACTTCGATGCACAACGGCTGCGCGCGGTCGAACCATGCGTCCTCCACGGTCACGGCGAAGAGCGTCGTGTCGTCGCCCGTGGCGTAAGCGGCGCGCTCCTCGCGCGCGAGGCGCCGGCGCGCGAGGCCTCGCATGCGCTGCCGGGCGAGCGTCGGCACATAGGGCCTCGACGCGACGACGGCATGGTCGAGCCACACGCTCGCGTCGTGCTCGCCGGCGTCGGGCGGCATGCGCAATCCGATCACGAGTTCGCGCGCAACGTTGCCGCCGCTTTCGAACGGCGGCGCGATCCAGAAGCTGCCGCCCTCCTCGGTGAATGCGCGTACGCGATAACCCTGGCGGATCGTCGCGAGCGCTTCGTCCGCCCACTCGAGCAGCGGATCGAACGACGCGAGCAGCGCCATGTAATCGAACGTCGCGAATGCGGGCACGCCGCGCCCGGGCCGCAGTGCCGCGAGCGCGCCCGTCATGCCGGCAACGGCGCGATACAGTTCGGCGGGATGCGCGATGCCGGTGACGAGCGTCGCCTCCACTTCGGGCAGGCGGCTCCAGAGCGCGCAGAGCTGGCGCTCGATCTGCGCGGCGTCGTCGCGCTCCTCGGCACGTTGCGCCGCCTGCAGACGCCCGGCCAGGAACACGCATTTTTCGCGCACACGCAGCAGCAGCCGCATCACGCGTTGACCGAGCACCGAGTCGGCGCGCACGAAGGGACACGGCGGCGCGTAATCCGCAATCGCCACACCGCCGCCCTGCTGCCTCACACACATGAGCGGCAAGCGGTCGAATTCGTGACGGCCGAGATCCGTCATGAGGTGCAGGCGCGGCGACCACGTCGTGATCGAAGCCGGCTCGCCGCCCGAGACGAGATCGGGAACATCCGGACTCTCGCGTTGGGTGTAGCGCCCGGCCTGCGGATCCAGTTGTCCGCCGCGGTACAGCGGCGGCACCGCAAGATAGATCGTGAGCGCTTCATCCGGCGCGCTGAACGCGTGGCTCACGTCGATCTCCAGCACGGGGTCGTGCGGCGTGTGGCGAATGGCGAGGCCGTCGGCCAGGATCGCCTCCAGCGCGCTGATTCGCACGAGCCCCTGGGCAAGCCCCGCGGCGTCGTGCTCGAGCGAGAGCACGCCCCAATAGTGTGCGCGCGCGGCGCTCGCCAGCAGCGCGGCGTGTCCCGCCGCGTGCAGCGCCTGCGTCTGGAAATGCTGCGGCAGCAAGGGCATGCCGTCGAACCAGCAGACCGGATCGGGAAACGAAGTTCGCATGATGTGTTTGCTTTCTATTGCTAAACGTTTTCATCGTTCAGTGTTGCCGCGCCATTGCGTGACACATTCGCGTGACACATTGGCGTCACATCAATGTGAGGCCTGCACGCTCAGATCCTGGTCGCCAAGCAGCAGCAGCGCGTGAGCGGGCCCCGTGTCGAGCCTCACGCGATGCGCGCCCGGTGTCTGGTAATCCGCGAACACCACGACGCCTGCGCCACGCTTGCCACCAAACGGAAATGGGGCCGCCGCGATCTGCTGACCCGGCACGACCTCGAACGACACGACCGTGATGTCCTCGGGGTGATCGCGGCGCCATTGATCGCGCTGCGCGAACCACTTCGCCGAAGGCAGGCCCAGCAACGCGTCGAGCAATTGCGGATTGCGCACGAGCACGGCGTCCACGGCAATGGGCGTGTCCTGATTCGCTTGAATGGAAACGGCAATGGCCAGGGTATCCACCTGTACCTTGGGCAGCGACGAACACGCCGCGAGCATCTGCGCGAGCGCGAGCAGCACGAGCGTGGCTGCGCGCCAGCCGTGCGGCTGCGCGGCGCGCGACGCGCCGGCGATTAACGTGGTGAACACTGCGCAATCCCCATTGTGTGCGCCGCCTCTTGTCTGCGATGTCTCCTGCCCGCGCGCAGGAGAATTCATGCTAGTTCGTATTTCTAATCAAGACGCATGTTCCGCCGCGCAGCCTGTTTCGCGCGTAGTCTACAAGCGCCCAACACGTAATTGCAATAACGATTTATAACCGATCGATTCAAAAAGAATGCGTAAATAAATTTGAAAGGCGTTCAATCTATGCACAGTAAATATACTTTGAATTTCCCCGTTTACTGTCCTAAAGTCGTGACCGTCTATCTTCACGACTCGCGCGACGAAGGACAAGCTGAAGAACCATGCAGCGCGAACACTTAACGCCGTGAATGCTCTCGTCTGAAGAATCCCGAGCATGCTTTAGCTGTGTTTTTTCTGAAGGACCGGGAATGGCTCTGGCAATCGTTTCATTACGTTTTGCGGGCCATTGTCGTCTTAAAGAAAATGCATCATGAAAAAAGCGGATTGACGAAAAACACGCATCTCCTCCCGTTGCACAATGCAATAGAACAACGACCGCCACCGAGGTGACCATGGCCGACAGTACCCAGCACTGGTTCGAACGGAACCGCCCGCCGCGTGTCCAGATCACGTACGACGTTGAAACGGGCAATGCCATCGAAAAGCGCGAGCTGCCGCTCGTCGTGGGCATTCTTGCCGACCTGTCCGGCAAGCCTGTCGAGCCGTTGCCGAAGATGACGGAGCGCCGCTTCGTCGACATCGACCGCGACAATTTCAACGACGTGATGAAGTCGATCGGGCCGCGCGTGACGCTGCAGGTCGACAACACGCTCGCCGCCGACGGCAGCAAGATCAATGTCGAGCTGAAGTTCGAGCATATCGACGACTTCGATCCTGTGAGCATCGTTCAGCAGATCGGCCCGCTCAAACAGCTTTACGACGCGCGGCTGCGCCTGCGCGACCTCCTCACCAAGCTCGACGGTAACGACGAACTGGACAAGCTGCTCCAGGAAGTGGTGCACGACCCGAAGGGGTTGAGCGAAATCCGCTCGGCGCACCCGCAGGACACCCCGACTGCGCAGTTGCCGCCACCGGAGCCGGGCGACGCCGCTGCCCCTGCCAGCGACACGCCGGCCAGCTAAGCCCAACACGAGGAGACAACCATGTCCGATATTCAAGCCGCCGCGACCGCGCAGGCGGGTACGGTCACGCTGCTCGACCGCATCGTGCACGAAGGGCGTATGGCGCAATATGAGGAGCAGCAGCAGCACGCGCGCGAGCTGCTCGCCGAGTTCGCCCTGCAGGTGCTCGACAAGAACATGACCATCAGCCGCGACACCGTGGCGATGATCAACGACCACATCCGCAAGATCGACGAACTCATCAGCGAGCAACTCAACGAGGTGCTGCACCACCCCGAGATGCAGGCGCTGGAGTCGTCGTGGCGCGGGCTGCACTTTCTCGTGAAGGGCTCGGAAACGGGCACGCGCCTGAAACTGCGCCTCCTGAACGCTTCGAAGAAAGACCTGCAGAACGATCTCGAGAAGGCCATCGACGTCGACACCAGCGCACTCTTCAAAAAGATCTACGAAGAGGAATACGGCACGTTCGGCGGTTTTCCGTTCAGCGTGCTGGTGGGCGACTACTACTTCACACGCCAGACGCCCGACGTGAGCCTGCTCGAAAAGCTCGCCTCCGTGGCCGCCGCAGCGCATGCGCCGTTCATTTCGGCGGCGCACCCGCAACTTTTCGACATGGCGAGCTTTACGGAGCTGGGCGTGCCGCGCGATCTCTCCAAGGTCTTCGAGACGATCGACATGGCCCGCTGGCGCGAATTCCGCAAGAGCGAAGACTCGCGTTATGTCGCGCTCACGCTCCCGCACATCTTGATGCGGCGTCCTTATCATCCGGACAGCAACCCGGTGGAAGGCATGAACTTCTTCGAGGATGTCGACGGCACGGACCACTCGAAATATCTATGGGGCAACTCCGCGTACGCGCTTGCGCAGCGCGTTACCAACGCGTTCGCGCAATATAGCTGGTGCGCGGCGATTCGCGGCGTGGAAGGCGGCGGCGCCGTCGAGCGCTTGCCGGACCATATCTTCCAGACGGCCTCGGGCGACAAAGCCATGAAGTGCCCCACGGAAGTGGCGATCACTGACCGCCGCGAAAAGGAGCTCGACTCGCTCGGCTTCATCGCGCTCGTGCACAAGAAGAACGAGGGTCTTGCGGTGTTCTTCGGCGGCCAGACTGCCTGCAAGCCAGCGCTCTACAACACGCCCGAGGCCACGGCGAACGCGCGCATTTCGGCCATGCTGCCGTATATCCTCGCGGCGTCGCGCTTTGCCCACTACATCAAGGCGATCATGCGCGACAAGGTCGGCAGCTTCATGACGCGCGATAACGTGCGCAGCTACCTCAACACGTGGATTGCCGACTATGTGCTCGTAAACGACAATGCGCCGCAGGAAATCAAGGCGCAGTATCCGCTGCGAGAGGCGCGCGTCGACGTGACCGAGGTGCCCGGCAAGCCAGGTGCTTACCGCGCGACGGTATTCCTGCGGCCGCATTTCCAGCTCGAGGAACTCACCGCGTCGATCCGGCTCGTGGCAACGTTGCCGCCGCCGGCTGCCGCCTGACCCACCAGCGACGAAAGCGATTCGATGAAGATACGACGGCCAGGCGGCGCATGAGCGCCCCTGGTCCCTGAACGCGCCTGGCGCCGCGCACGTGGCCCGCGTGTTCCTTTACTGCTTCGGGAGCCGTAAATCATGGATTCGATCATTCTCGATCTGGGCAGCGACATCAAAGGCGAGTGCACGCTGGAAGGCTATACCGACAAGATCGAGTTGATGTCGTACAGTCACAATGTGGCGATGCAGGTGACGAACGACGTCAGCAATTCGGAGCGCACCTCGGGCAAGCCCCATATCGGCGAATTCACCGTCACGAAATTCGTGGACGTTTCCACGCCCACGCTCAACGAATATTGCTGCGGCGGCAAGGCCATCGCGAGCGCGACCGTCGTGGTGGGCCGCAACGCTGCCGAAAGCGACGGCAAAATCATGCCGTTCATCACCTATACGCTGAACAATGTCGTGCTGAGCAACGTGAGCGTGTCGGGCGGCGCGGGCGGCAAGCCGGTGGAAACGCTCTCGCTGAACTTCACGAAGATCAAGTGGGAACTCACCGCGCAAAAGGACGACGCCACCAAGGAAGGCACCGCGGCTTCCACGTGGGACCTGGCCGCGAACAAAGTCGTGAAGGCGGCAGGCTAGCGCGCGCCTGTGGCGAACGTCCGCCCCTTCATCGCCATCGCGCCCATGCCGCTCTTCGAGCGGCTGGCCGACGACGCGCCTTTCGACGCACACGAGTCCGTTGACGAACTTGCCGCGCGCACGCTCGACGCGGCCGGCCTGCGCGCGTCGGTTCGCTCGGAGTTGCTGCGCCTTCTCAATACGCGCCGCGGCACGCCGCGCGTGCCGCGCGCGCCGGACGTGCTGCTTTATGGCCTGCCCGACTGGAGCGGACAAAGTGCGGCGCGCGCGGAAGACCGGGCGGTCATCGAGCGCGAAGTGGCCGAGGCCATTCGCGCGTTCGAGCCGCGCCTTCACGGCCCGCGCGTGAAAATCGAAGCGGACGCAATGGCGCCTTGGCGCCTATGCCTGCGCATTCGGGGAACGCTGCGCGGCAGCGACGGTGTGGAGCACGTCGTCACCTATGTCGCCGGGCAGGACGGCGAAACGCAGTCCATCGGGATCGTCGATGAACGACTCGCTTGATGCGCAACTGCTCGACTACTACCAGCGCGAGCTGACTTATCTGCGCCGCGCGAGCGAAGGCTTTGCGCAGCGTTATCCGAAGATCGCCCGGCGGCTCGAACTCGGCCCCGGCGAAAGCGCCGATCCGAACGTCGAACGCCTGATCGAAAGCTTCGCCGTGCTAACTGCTCGCATCCAGCGCACGCTCGACGACGAATACACCACGCTCACGGATGGCCTGCTCGAACAGTTTTATCCGTATGCGTCGCGACCTGTGCCTTCCATGACGATCGTGCAGTTCGAGCCGGACCCGACGCAAGGCAGCATCGCTGCGGGATACCGCGTGCCGCGCGACACGCCTCTCATGCACGTGGACGCAAGCGGCACGACAATCCACTGGCGCACGAGCAGCGATGTCACGCTCTGGCCGCTCATGCTCGGCGCGGCCCAGTTGCTCGACGCCGAGGAAACGCAGGCGCTCACGGGTAACGCATCGCTCCAATCGGCGCTGCGTCTCACGCTGCGCGGGATTGGGCCACACAAGCTTGGCGCGCTGCCGATCGAGCGTTTGCGCGTGCGCCTCGCGGGTTCGCCCGTCACGTCCGCTGCGCTCTACGATCTGCTCGGCGCGCACAGCGCCGCCACCTGGCTGCAAGCGCCAGACGGAACGTTGCGCGAACAACGAGGTCTGCCCCGCCCGGTTGGCTTCGACGAGGATGACGCGCTCCTCCCGCTCGAAGACGGCGCGCATCCGGCCTGCCGACTGCTCGTCGAATACTTCGCATTTCCCGAGAAGTTCGCGTTTTTCGACCTGCCGTTCAAGCCGCCCGCCGATGCCGGTGAGAGCCTCGATCTCGTGATTGGCTTCACGGCCGCCCCGCGCGGACGCTTCACGTTGCACACGCACGATATCCAGCTCGGCTGCGCGAGCGCGCTCAATCTGTTCGCACGCACTTCAGAGCCGTTGCGGCCCGACGGCACGGCGCGCGAAATGCGCGTGAGTCCCGACGCGCATCGTGAATCGAGCACCGAGATCTACGCCGTGCGCAATGTGCGCGCCGTGGCCGGCCGCACGGTAACAGAAGTGGCGCCCTGGTATGGCTCGATGCACGGCGCGGATTCGGCCGTCTACTGGTACGCGCGGCGCGTGAGCGGCCTGCATGCGTCGCGCCCCGGCAGCGACGTCATGCTCACCTTCGTCGACACGCGCTTCAATCCCGCCGCGCCCGCGGCGCGCACGCTCACCGCGGACCTGTTGTGCACCAATCGTCATCTCGCGCATCGGCTGGCGCCGGGCGCCGCGCTCTCGTTCGAAGTGCCCGGTCCCGTGGCGAGGGTGCGCATTGCGCATCGCCCCACGCCGCAGATCGTGGCCGCGCTCGACGGCACGTCGCGCTGGCGTCTCGTGTCGCAACTCGTGCTCAACCACGCGTCGATCGTGGAAGGCCCGCAAGCGCTGCAGTCGCTGCGTGAAATGCTCATGCTCCACAATCTCGGCGCACACGCCCCCTCGCAGCGCCAGATCGCGGGACTCGTGTCGGTGTCGAGCGAACCGATCGTCGCGCATGTCGGCGCGGACCGCTGGCGCGGCTGGCGCAACGGACTTGGCGTGCGTATCGAACTCGATGAAGCGAGCTTCGTGGGCGCGAGCACCGTGCTCTTTTCCGGCGTGCTCGCGCAATTCTTCTCGCTCTATGCGAGCGTCAACCGTTTCGTACAGACCTCGCTCGTGCGCGACGGTCGGGAGATCCGCACATGGCGGCCGACGATGGGCAGCCCGCTCGTTCTCTGACGCAGCGGCTGTTCGACGAGCCGCATGTGTTCGAATTCACGCAGGCCGTGCGCCTGCTCGAATTGCTGCAGCCGCATGCCCAGCCGCTCGGCACCGGGCTCGACCCCAGCCAGGAAGCGCTCGCGTTGAGCGGCAATCTCTCTCCCGCGTTTCCCGCAAGCGCGCTCGGGCCATTGCGGCGCGGCCTGCCGCGCTCGCTCGCTTTTGCGCCACAGGCGGGCGAAGAACCCTCCGACCATGCCGCACCGCCGCAACTCCAGGTCAATGCGTTCGCGCTGGGCGGGCCGAACGGCCCACTGCCCGGTGCATGGCAGGAATGGCTGCAGGACCGCCTGCGCCGCAAAGACCGCTCGGCAGCGGCGTTTCTCGACATCTTCCAGCACCGGCTGCTGGCACTGCTCTATCGCGCGCAGCGCAAGTACCGCAGCGCCGAACCGCTGCCGGCCACCGCGCAGCGTTCGGCTGATGTCGTGCTGCGCGCGCTCACGGGCAACGCCTCACTGAGTTCGCTCGCATACGGCAACCCTGTGACGCAAGCGGCGCAAGAAGCGCCAGCGCCGCCCGAGCCGCTCGACATGCGCGCCGTACTGGCGCGTGCGGGCCTCTTTGCGAACCGCCGGCGTTCGCTCGCGGGCTTCGATGTCATGGTGCTTCATCACTTCCGCGTGCATGTGCGCTCCACGCCGTTCGCGGGCGGCTGGCGCACGCTGCCCCCCGCGAGCCGCACAGCCATCGGCTCGGGCGGCCGCAACCGGCGGCTCGGCCAGGACGCCGTTGCGGGCACGAGGATCTGGGACGAACACCAGGGCATCCGCGTGCGCCTCGGGCCGCTCCGACGTGAGCAGTACGAAGCATTGCTGCCGGGCGCGCCGGCTCATGAAGCGCTGCATTCGCTGGCCGCTGAGTGGTTCGGCGCCGAACTCAAAGTGCATCTCGAACTGCAGCTCGCAGCAGGCGAATTGCCGCGCGCGCGCCTTTCGCAGCACGTGCCGCCGCGGCTAGGCTGGACCGCCTGGGCAGGCGCGGCGGAATCGGCGCCTGCGCGCCTCACGTGCCTTGCGCCCGACGACATCCAGGGGCGTACCGCGCCGTGACGCTCGATCTCAAGACGCTCGTTGCGCGCCTCGAGCGCGAACCGCGCGAAGCGCTCGAACGCGCAGCGGCACAATGCCTGCGCGAGACGCATTTCGTGGTCGAAATCGAGCACTGGCTGCTCGCGCTCGCCGAACCCGAGGGCGGCGACTTCGCGTGCGTGCTGCCGCACTTCGGCGTGGACCGCGCCGCGCTGAGCGCCGAAATCCGCATGGCCATCGCGCGATTCAAACGCGGCAATACCGGCATGCCGTCGTTCTCGCCCGACCTGCTCGTGTGGCTCCAGGACGCGCTCGTGCAATCCACCGTCGTGCTCCAGCAGCCGCGCGTGCGTGCGGCGACGCTGCTCATCGCGCTGCTCGAAAACGACGCGCTGCGCGCACGCACCGTGCATGCGGCGCCGACGCTGCTGCGTGTGGCGAGCGCAGCGCTGCGCGCCAACTTCGCCGTCTGGCTCGCGCCCGGCGAGGCGGCGGTGCCGCTTGCGCCCGTTGTACCGATACCGCCGGACGTGCCGCTCGAAGCGGCCATAGCCGACAACGCGAGCATCCCCGCACTAGCTAGCGCCCTGGAGGCCGCCGCGCCCGCGTCCGCCCTGCTCGACCAATACACGCTCGACCTGACCGCCGAAGCGCGTGCTGGACGCATCGATCCGATCGTTGGGCGCAATGCGGAGATCCGCCAGACGCTGGACATCCTGTTGCGGCGGCGGCAGAACAACCCCCTGCTCGTGGGCGCGCCTGGCGTCGGCAAGACGGCCGTGGTCGAAGGTCTCGCGCTGCGCATTGCGGCGGGCGACGTGCCGCCGCCGCTTGCGGAGGTCTCGCTGCGCATGCTCGACCTCGCGCTGCTGCAGGCGGGTGCGGGCCTGAAAGGCGAATTCGAGAGGCGCCTGCGCGCGGTGATCGACGAGGCGCGGCACTCGCCTCGGCCGGTCGTGCTCTTCATCGACGAGGCCCACACGATGATCGGCGCGGGCGGTGCGGAAGGCGGCAGCGATGCCGCGAACCTGCTCAAGCCCGCTCTTGCGCGCGGCGAACTGCGCACGATCGCGGCCACGACGTGGCTCGAATACAAGAAGTACTTCGAGCGCGATCCGGCACTTGCGCGGCGCTTCCAGCTCGTCCAGATCGAAGCGCCTGACGAGCCGACGGCCATCGCCATGCTGCGCGCGCTGGCGCAAAAATTCGAAGCGCATCACAACGTGACGATCCTGGACGCCGCCATCGTCGATGCGGTGAAGCTCTCGCACCGGTACATTTCGGCGCGCCAGTTGCCCGACAAGGCGATCGCCGTGCTCGACACGGCGTGCGCGCGCGTCGCGCTGGCGCAGCACGACACGCCGCCGCAACTCGAAGCGGCCCGGCACCGGCAGCTCGCGCTCGACGACGAACTGCTGCGCCTGCGCACGGAAACGGTGCTCGGCGCGAACCACACACAGCGCCTCGCCGTGCTCGAAGCCGAACATGCGCATAACGCAGCGCTCGTCGAGACGCTGGAAGCGCGCTGGCACGACGAGGCGGCGACCGTACGCGAGATTCTCGCGGTACGCGCGCGCCTCGTCGCACTCGACGCCGAATCTCGCGATCCATCCAAAGCCGGCGCGCAAGAACCGCCAGAGAGCGAAGATGCGAACGAAAGCAACGAAGCCGCCGACCCGCGCGAAGACCTCGCCGCCGAACTGGCGCGCCTCGAAAGCGGCCTCGAAGCGATTCGCGACGACGACCCCATGGTCCCGGTGTGCGTGGATTCGAAAGCCATCGCTGCCGTGATCGCGAGCTGGACCGGGATTCCGGTGGGCAAGATGCTTGCCGACGAAGCCCACGCCGTGCGCACGCTCAAGGGCCGCCTCGCACAGCGCATCGTCGGACAAGACGCTGCGCTCGACCGCATCGCGATGCGCATCCAGGCGTGGCGCGCGGGACTCGCCGACCCGTTGCGCCCGGTCGGCGTATTCCTGCTCGTGGGGCCGACGGGCGTCGGCAAGACCGAGACGGCCTACGCCCTCGCCGACGCGCTCTATGGCGGCGAGCGCAATCTCATCGTGATCGACCTCGCGGCGTACCAGGAAGCGCACGCCGTCTCGCAGTTGCGCGGCGCGCCGCCGGGCTACGTGGGCTATGCGAGCGGCGGCCAGCTCACTGAGGCAGTGCGTAGGCGTCCTTATAGTGTCGTGCTGCTCGACGAGATCGAAAAAGCGCATGTCGATGTGCTCGAAGCCTTCTATAACGTGTTCGACAAGGGCGTGATGGAAGACGGCACTGGGCTCGTGGTGGATTTTCGCAACACCGTGATCCTCGCGACCAGCAACGTGGGCGCCGAACTGCTGCTCAATACGCCGGCCGCGACGCTCGCCACCGACGCCTTTTCGCGGCGGCTGCACGAGGAATTGCGGCAGGCGTTTCGCCCCGCGTTCCTCGCCCGCATGACCGCCGTGCCGTATGCCGCGCTCGACGACACCGTGTTGCGCGCTATCATCGAAAAGAAGCTCGAACAACTGCGCACGCGCTACCGCGACGCCACGGGCAAGCAGTTCGCGTTCGACAGCCGGATCATCGATGCCGTGCTCGCGCGCTGCCGCGCCGCGGGCGGCGCGCGCGAGATCGACAACGTGCTCATGAACGAGCTGGTCGGCACGCTCGCGCAGTGGGCGCTCGAATGACGACGCACACGACCCGAACATAATCCAGACGATGAACCGCCCCATTTTCGCCGCTACCGATGCACGCATCAGCCTCACCGGAAGTGCGTTCAGCACGCTTTTTCCCGCCAGTTTCGATGCGCGCGAGGCACTGGACGCCCCCACCGCACTGACGCTGCGCGCCCATGGAGGATTGCCGCCACCCGCGCCTTCGGGCATGACCGGCAATCATGCAACGCTCTCGCTCGCGTGGGGCGAGTCGCCGCGCCTCATCGATGCCGTGTGCACGCGCGCCGCGCAGTTGCCCTCCACGGTGGACACGAGCCACTTCACGCTCGAGTTGCGCTCGTGGCTCTGGCTCCTCACGCTCTCACGAAATAACCGCATATTTCAGGGTAAAAACGCTCAGGAAATCATTCAGGCGGTATTGGCGGGTCACAGCTTGACGGACTACTCGTTCTCGGTCACGGGCACCCCTGCCACGCGCGAATGGTGCGTGCAGTACGCGGAGTCCGACTTTGCGTTCGTCAGCCGTCTTTGTGAGGAGGAAGGCTGGTTTTATTTTTTCCGCCACGATACAGGTAGCCATACACTCGTTATTGCCGACAGTAACGACGCCTTCACGCCGCTGCCCGGCGACGCGACGCTGCACTACACGGGCGGCACGAGTGGCGCGCGCGAATCGACGCAGATCGTTCACTGCGAGGTCGTCGAAGAAACGGCCACCGGCATCTTCTCGCATACCGATTACGCATGGGAAACGCCGAGCGCACAACTCTATTCGCAGGCGCAAGCGGCATCGAACGGACACGGCGTGTACGAGTATCCGGGACGCTACGCTACCAGCGGCGATGGCTCCACGCTTTCAAAGCATCGTGTGGACGCATTGCGCGCGCCCACACGGCTGCTCATAGGCGAAAGCGATTGCCGCGCGCTCGCGCCGGGCTGCCGCTTCACGCTGGCAGATCACGAATCGAGCGACGCCAACATCGAATGGGTCGTGCGCAGCGTGGTCCACGAAGCCGATCACAACCGCTATCGCAACCGCTTCGAAGCGTTTCCCTTTGCGACGGCCTGGCGCCCCGCACGCACGACGCCGCGGCCCTTCATGCCCACGCAGACCGCGACGGTGGTCGGCAAGAGCGGCGAGGAATTGTGGACCGATCAGTATGGCCGCGTGAAGGTTCAATTTCACTGGGACCGTGACGGCCAGAACGACGAGCAGAGTTCATGCTGGATTCGCGTGGCGCAGCCCTGGGCGAGCAAGCGCTTTGGCATGCAGTTCATGCCGCGCGTGGGCGACGAGGTCGTGGTGACCTTCATCGACGGCGATCCCGACCGGCCGCTCATCACCGGCAGCGTCTATAACGGGGCGAACTTGCCGCCCTATACGCTGCCCGACAACCAGACGCAGTCCGGCATCAAGACGAATACCTCGAAGGGGGGCAACGGCTTCAACGAACTGCGCTTCGAAGACAAGCAGGACAGCGAAGAAGTTTTCCTGCAGGCGCAGAAGGACTTGAATGCCAAAGTAATCAACGACGCCACGTGGACCATCGACCACAACGAAACCAGCACGATCAAGAACGACCGTACACATACGATCAAGGAAGGCAACGATACGCTTTCGGTCGAACAAGGCAACCGCAGCACGACGGTGAAGACCGGCGACGAAACGGTCGACATCAAAGGCGCGCGCACCGTGAAAGCTGGCGGCAACGAAACGCGCACGGTGGGCGGCAATCTCGATCAGACCGTGACGGGCAACATGACGCTCACCGTGGACGGCAACCTCACCATCAAGGTAAGCGGAACGCTCACCTTGCAAAGCACGGGCAACCTCACGGCGAAGAGCGATGCATCGCTTACGAATCAGGCTGCTGTGGCGCTCACGAATCAGGCCGGGACATCGCTCACCAACAAATCGGACGGCACGCTTTCGAACGAGGCGCAGAGCGTGACGAACAAGGGCGCCGTGCAGCAGACGGTGGACGGAGGCGGCATGCTGGTGGTCAAGGGCGGCATTGTGAAGATCAACTGAGGCGAACATGGAGACGATTCAGCCGGTCACAATAGAACGCGACGACACGCGCATCGAAGGCTCGACGCTGGGCGGCGTGCTGCACGGTCCGGTTCGCATCGAGTCCGAAGGCCGTCCCGTGGCGATGATTCGTTATGCAAACGGTGTGCTCAGCGGTCCAGCCACCTACTTCTATCCTGAGGGTAGCCCCTCGGCGCAGGTGCAATATGCGAGCGGCAAGCTCGACGGCAAAACGCTTTTCTATTTCCCCGACGGCAAGATCCAGCGCGAGGCCCACTACGCGCACGGCGTGCTGCACGGCATTTCGCGCACGTGGCTGGCCGACGGCACGCTGCTTGAAGAAGCGCATTACCGCAACGGCAAGCTGCATGGCGTCTTGCAACGCTTCCATCCGAATGGGTCCCTCGCGCTGCGGCAACCGTTCAACGCGGGAAAGCCGCTCGAAGCCGCGAAACGCTATACCGACGACCGCCGTCCGATAGCGGCGGACGGCAAGCCGCTGCCACGCTGGAAGCAGTGGTGGCAATCGCTCGCCAATCCGTCTTCGGCCTGATTCCGGCCTGCAAAGCCCGCATGGCAACACGAAAAGGAGCCACACGATGACAAGTCCACAAGTCTGCGCCGGCGCCACACTCCAATGTTCCTTTGGCGGCGCGCCAGGCACGCTGAACGTTATGCCTGTCAATCGTGTGCTCGTGGGCGGGGTGCCTGCCGCGACGATTGCCGACTCGATTCCCGTCGCCAATATCACGCCGTTCGCCCTGTGCCAAAGCCCGGCGAACCCCACGGTGATCGCCGCAACTGCCGCTGCCCTGGGCGTTTTCACGCCCATGCCCTGCGTTCCGGCAACGCCGTCGCCATGGATTCCTGGTGGTGCGCCAACCGTCACGCTCGGCGCTATGCCGACGCTGGATGCTCAGGCTACGCTCGTTTGCATGTGGGGCGGCGTGATCAAGGTGGTTCAGCCGGGGCAGGTTTCTACGCTCGTGCCGTAAAGCGTCCCGTTGCGAATACAGCCATCGCCGGGGGGGACGAAACTCGGACCTGAGCGAACTGGGTGTGCTTTCATTTTGCGATCAGGCTTCGCACATAAAGTTTAATTACATACGCTCATTTCCTCCTACGAAATGCTGGCGCAATTTCTTCATAAGACGCTTCACTGGAAAATTGTTCCCACAACAAGTAGCAATCAGCGATTTCGTTTACCTATACTCGTTTGACTCTGCAAGGCAGCCCCATTTTCCGAACACCAACAAAAACGGAGCGTGAAATGCGAGCAGCGATTCTTAAGACGGGTTGGGTACTGCTGGCTTTCTTTTTGTCGAGCGCCAGCGTTGTCGTGCAGGCCGGTTCAACCTGCAGCGGTTTGAGCTGCTTTTTCCGCGGCCAGTTGGTCGAGCAACGAACGAGCTTGCGCCTGAGCGCGGGTGACTTCACGAAGCTTTTAGGAACGAACGCTACGGGCCAGCAATTGCTGCAGGTCGCCGGCACGCCGCGCTGCGATATCGAAATCAAGTACTTCCGCTACCTCACGATAGGCGGCGCAGGAGAACCCACGATGTCCAGCGCCGCGCTGATGATTCCTGGCGGCGGCGCCTCGTGTACGGGTCCGCGCCCCCTCATGCTGTATGCGCACGGAACGACTACCTACCGCAACTACAACATCGCCGACATTACCCAAACGGACCCGGCCAACGGCGACGGCGCCGGCGAAGGCATTGCCGTGGCGGCGATTTACGCGGCGCAAGGGTATATCGTCGTGGCAAGCAACTATGCCGGCTACGCAGGCTCGCCATTGCCGTACCACCCCTATCTGAACGGTGACCAGCAGTCGGCCGATATGATCGATTCGTTACGCGCGGCCCGCTTCGCGATGGCCCTTCCCGACCCGGCAAACAAGACGCGAGAGAACGGCAAGCTGTTCGTCACCGGCTATTCGCAGGGCGGCTACGTGGCGCTCGCCACCCATCGCGCGTTGCAGGCCGCCGGGATCAACGTCACGGCCTCCGCACCCGGCTCGGGCCCGTACGCGCTCGGCGCGATGGCGGACGCGCTGGTCCAGGGCGAGGTCGACCTCGGCTCGACGATTTTTACGGTGCTGGTGACCACGAGCTACCAGCACGCATACGGCAATATCTATCGCAAGCCAGGCGACTTTTTCGAGGCGGCCTATGCCCCCGGCATAGAAAGTCTGCTGCCGAGCGTCACGTCGATGGATGCGTTGTTCGCCAGCGGAAAATTGCCCGCAACGCAACTCTTCAGCAGCACGCCGCCTGCGCCGCAGTTCGCTTCGTTGACGCCGCCTCTTGCGCCACCCCTCGCGCCTGCTCAATTGACGCCGCTATTCGCGTTGGGATTCGGCACAGCGAATCTCGTGCGCAATAGCTATCGTCTGAGCATCCTCGAAGACCAGATCGTCAACCCGGATGGCGCGTATCCCACGCCGAGCGCTGCGATGGCCCCGGCTGCGACTCCGGCTCAGCCGCTGCGGCAGGCTTTCAAGCGCAACGATCTGCGCAACTGGGTGCCGCGCTCACCCGTGCTGCTATGCGGTGGCCACCTCGACCCGACCGTGTTCTTCTTCAACGCGGCGATCGAACAGGCCTACTGGAAAAACGCCAAAGTTGCGCCGGGCCTGACGAGCGTGCTGGACGTCGATTCCGCGCCTGTCGCGAACGATCCGTTTGCCGCAGTGAAGGCAGGCTTTGCTCAGGCCGAAGCGGCAGTCGCCGCACAGGCGGTCCAGGCGGGCGCCACGGATGGCGGCATGTCCGCCGTCCTCCAGGACTACCACGGCGGCATCGTCGCGCCGTTCTGCATGGTCGCGGCGCGCGGCTTCTTCGGCAACTTCTGACTGACGGGTAAGTATCGAGTTACCGCGAAAATCACGGTATCAATCGCGAGTTTCGGAGGCCAGGACGATGGGATGCAGTGAAGCAGAATCCATTTACCTGGCCTGCAGATTTCAACGGAATCACCTTGGTTAAGATGTACGACGAGCTACTGCCGTCGTTCATCGCGAATCGGCGATTCCAGATCGCTGGAGACAAAGTTCAGCAAACGTGCCCACGCCCGTTCGAAGATGTGTCGTGAAACGCAGGATAGCTGACGGTCTAGTATGGCTAGTATCGGGGTGATCACCCGCCATTCGTCAACCGCAATTGACCAACCCTCCCCGCTCTCCTGCCGATCGACGATTTTGCCGAGTGCCTGTTCTGCGCAGGTGAATAACACTGGGGTGACGTCTTTCAGTTCACCATCGATGAAGTATGAGAGATAAATTGCCCTCAACAGGCAACTCATTTGATAGAAGTCGCCGCGACCTGCGCGAAGCGTCGCCAGGGAAAGATGATGCTCGAGTGACAAGGCCAGGACGCGTGACTCAGGCAGCGGCAGGAGCATTGCCTTTGTCAAAAATGGCCTGCCTGCCTTCACCGGACGGGTTCTCATCTGCTTAGCCAAGCCTCTGACTTTCGCCTTTTCGCGATTTGGCCTGGAATAGAGTCGTCGAACCAACCGCTTCGACTACGACGCGACCCGTTCCTGTTCTCTGTATCCCCAATGCGGATGCCGCAGCGTATGAAAGATCGATGATTCGATGGGAGCAAAACGGTCCGCGATCGTTGATACGGACGGTGACGGATTTTCCAGTACGCTCAAGTGTCACTCGCACATACGAACCGAGCGGCAAGGTTCTGTGCGCGGCGGTCATGGCGTTCGTGTTGAAGCGCTCGCCGTTTGCCGTGCGACGACCGTTAAACGCGCGTCCATACCACGAGGCAACGCCCGACTGGCGGAACACGCGTTGTCCCAGTGCGCTGTCGCGCGACGTTTCAGGAGAAACGGCGCCCGGATGTTCGGATTCCGGATGATCGTTGCTTCCAGAGTCATTGCGCGGTGCCGTGACCTTCGAATTGTGGGCCAGGGGGTTCCGCGCGCAGCCGGCCAGCACAGCCGCCGCAGACATCATGATGGCCAACCTGATATGACGCGTCTTTCTGATCACGGGATTAACCTGTGTTGTCTATGAATACGGCAGGTCGATACAGAGCTGGATGACATGCGTTGCAGTCGCCTCGAAGAACCGTCTGCTTGAGCGGTCTTGCGCTTTGTTTCCGCCCTCTGTCGAATTCACATTGCCTGTTGGCACGCAGGCAGGAATGTCGCGGGATCGACGGCAACACGGTCCTGCCGAACCTCGAATATGAGTGAGCGGTTTTCATCCGACTGATCGCCCACATCCGCGATGACCTGCCCCCTGGTGACGACAGCACCTTCCCGGACAAGGACTCGTCCCGTGTTGCCATACGCGGTCAGAAGGTGACTATCGTGCTTAATCACGATCAGTTTTCCGTACGCCTTGACCTGGCTACCGACGTACACGACCCGGCCGCCTCGCGCGGCACGTACAGGAGCACCAGGAGCGACGGCAATCACCATATTTCTGGAGCCGTCCGTTCCGTACGCTTTCAGAACCGGACCGTTCGCCGGCCACGCGAGTTCGTGCTTTCCGGCGTTGTTTCCTCCGGGCTGCGCTTCGCACGCTGGCGCAGAGGGTGCCGCGACTGCCCCTGCGACCGGCGCGACGCGCAACAGTTGACCCGTTACGAGAGTCGAGTCGACGGACATACTGTTCCACTGGGCGATCAACGATGGATCGCGCGAGAGCCCGGACGCCACCGATGAGACAGTGTCGCCACTGTTGGCACGGTAGTATCCAGCGCGTGCTGGAAAAAGTGCTTCGCGTGCGAATGTACCCGCCTGCGGCTCACAACCGGGTGATCCAGCCGTGCTAGTGCAACCACTCGCCAGGAGCGCGCTGGCACAAAGCACTGGAATCGCGAAGCGTGCACGGCGTCGCAGAAGGTCAATTGCAACGCATCTATCGCCGATCTTTATATTCATCCCGAGGCCCAAATCTCGAAGTGGTGTCGCTTTCATGTGGAGCTACGCGTCGTGTTTGGCTGCCGGCGTGTTCGACGGATCGCGCTCTTGCCTGTCTGCTCCGGAACAGGGCTGCTCCTGGAACTGACCATGATTGCAACCCCGATTGCGACGCTTGCCGCCGCGCTGGTGGAAGGTGTGCGCGAGCCCCCAATAGCTTCTGTCGAGCTGCGGGTGACGCATGACTGGCGTCAACGGCGTGTCGGCCGCGTGGGACACGTTGCGCTCCGGCACGTTCTTCATGACAGTGTGCGCAGCGCACGAAATGGCGACGCAGATACACGCGAGCAAAAACAGGATGACGCTGCGTTTCATGATTGAGGTGGTGAACTCAAGACAAACTAAAGCGCGCATCGTATATCGACTATTCACGTCTTCTTTCGTCCCCTTCTCGGATTTAATCATCCTTTACGAATTAGATTGAAGACAGCGGCTCATCGCTGAAAATGATTCCGTTTTAAATCACTCAATTGCCAAGTTTCGTCAAAAGCGGATCTTCGCGCGATGACGATTGCAGCCGGGTCTTTTGCATTCGTCATGGAGCTTCAATACCCGAAATTCCGCTTGACCCGACTACCGTAGTCACCTTCATGATCGACGTTCTGTTTAACGAACATTGTGTCGAACCGTGGAAACGACCCACCATCTCACCGACGACGCCTTTCTCGAAGCCTTCCTCACTTGCCAGTTGCCACCGGCTGCGTTCAATCATCGCAATCATCTGCGTGTAACGTGGATTCACTTGCAGCGTAACCCGCTGGAAGAGGCCATTGAGCGGACCTGTGCCGGCATTGCGCAATACGCTGCGCATCTCGGCGCGCCGGATCGATACCACCGTACAATGACCGAAGCGCTGATCCGGCTCATGGCGCATGCCGGCGCGTCGAATCCATGGCATTCGTTCGAGGGATTTCTTGCCCATGCACCGGTGTTTACCGGCGATTGCCGCGCGCTTGTCGCCGAACACTACTCGCCCGAATTGCTGGCCCGGCCCGAAGCGCGATGTGGCTTTCTCTCACCCGACCGACTTCCCTTGCCGTCATGACACGCACCAGGTTCACTTTAGGACGACTGGCACGCGAGGCAGGACTCTCGCGCTCCTCGCTCCTGCACCACGAAGCGCTCGGCTTGCTGATGCCGGTCGCTCGCAGCACCGCGGGCTACCGGCTCTACGACGAGACACAACACGAGCGCCTGCGCGCAATCTGCGCCTACCGGGCCGCGGGGCTGCCATTGGCCGCAATACGCGACATACTCGAGAGCGAGGGCAACGCCGCGGCACAGATCCTCGAAGCGCATTTAATGGCATTGACGGCGGAGATTTCGCGTCTCAAGGAACGTCAAAAGGTCATTGCAACGTTGCTCGCGCAACCATCGTTTCGCCGGGGTGGCAAGCAACGTGGCAAGAACGCATGGGTTGCGATGCTGCGTTGCGCAGGCTTCGACGAGGCCGAGATGGACAGATGGCATGCCGGGTTCGAGGCGGAAAACCCAGACTCGCACGCAGCGTTTCTGGTTTCGCTCGGGCTGACACGCGAAGAGGTGAAAGCAATCCGCCGGCGCGCGAAACTCACGGGCAGCGCAGCCACAGGCCGCGCAGGCTCGTGAAGGTCATTGACCGTCAAAGCCCGGAATGTGCGCCACCGCACGTTTTCACGCGACTCCGCCGGGCGTCGTTACGCTTGCCCGCCTAATCTGCAGCAACCGGCTTTCCCATCCCATCTTCCAGCCAGGAGGCTTTCATCCCATGCATGAGACAAGCGGTATAGTTCGCGCGTTTATCGAGGAAGTCCTCAATCAAGGGCAGATCGACGCCGCCGACCGGTATTTCTGGGAGGACATGGTCGAGCAGGTGCCGTTCCCCGGGCAGGGTCCGGGAATCGAGGGCCTCAAGGATGTCGTGCGAGGGATGCGAGCCGCGTTCCCGGACATGCATTGGCGCGTCGAGGAACAACTCACCGAGGGTGACCGCGTGCTGACCCGCTTCGAGTGGACGGGCACGCACAAGGGAGCGTTCCTCGGCGTGGACGCTACGGGACGCTCCATCAAGGTATGGGGCATGGTCATCGACCGCTTTCAGGAAGACAGGATCAAGGAAACGCGCCTCATCATGGACACACTCGGGTTGATGATCCAGCTAGGCGCGGTTCGTCCACCGGGCCAATGAAGCCGCGAAAGCCGGGATGGCCCTTTGACCGACCGCAGGTGCTATCCCGACATGCGGCCATCCCCACTTGCTACATGGACCGCATGCACGCCTCATGCAGCACATTGAGCCTGCGCACCGGGTCCGCCACGTAAGGATTGCTCTCGTCCCACGCGTAGCCCGCCAGTACCGAGCTAATCATCCGACGGATCAAGGGCGTCTGGCGCGGGTAGTAAATGATGTCCTGCAACTCGCCCGTGTACCAGCGCTCGACGAACGCTCGGAATGTGTCGATACCCTTGCGCAGCGGCACGTCGTATTCAGTCTGCCAGTCCACCGCCGCGCCGCCGAGCGCGCGCTCGAGCACCTTCGCGGCCAGATGCGCCGAACGCAGCGCTATCGTGACACCCGAAGAAAACACCGGATCGAGAAACTCGCCAGCGTTACCGAGCAGCGCATAGCCTGGCCCATGCAGTCGTTCCACGTTGGCCGAATAGCCGCCGATCTGGTTCACGGGCATGAGAAACGGTGCGTCGCCGATCAGGCGGTTCAGGGTCGGCTCCTTGCGAATGAGCGCGCGCAGCCGCGCCTCGCGTTCCGCCTGGGGCACGTCGAGGAAAGCGGCGTCGGCGACGCAGCCAACCGACGAGCGGCCGCCCGCGAGCGGGATCATCCAGAACCATACGTCGCGGCGCTCGGGGTGCGTCGCGATGCAAATCTTGTTGCGATCGAAGGCGTCCAGCGGCAGGCCGTCGCGCACATGACTGAAGATCGCGGCACGCGTGGGCAGACCGGTTGGCGCCTCCAGATTCAGGAGGCGCGGCAGCACGCGGCCAAAGCCGCTCGCGTCGAGCACGAAACGCGCGTGCACTTCATAGCGCGCCTCGCTTTCGTCGACGACTTCCAGCATCGGCGCGTCGCCCGTGCGCATGGCGACCACGGTGTGACCGAAGCGCACTTCTGCGCCCTGCTGCGCGGCACAGTTGATCAGCAGCTCGTCGAATTTCGCACGCTCCACCTGGTATGTCGTGCCCCAGCCCGCCGAATGCTTGTCACGAAAGTCGTACGACGTCCCCTGATCGCGCCATACGAAATGCGCGCCGTTCTTGTACTGAAAGCCAGCTTCCACTACCGCCTGCAACATGCCGGCCTCTTCGAGGTACGCCATGCTTTGCGGCAGGAGGCTCTCGCCAATCGAAAAGCGCGGGAAATGCTGGCGCTCCAGCACGAGCACCGAACGCCCGGCCTTGCGCAATAACGCCGCCGCTACCGCGCCCGAGGGGCCCGCGCCGATGATCGCCACATCGACGGCTTCGCGTCGCGTGGATGGGGTCATAACTGCTTCTCCAGTGCTCTCTGCCATAGTCCTATCCCTTCTGTGCGTCTTGTTACGTCCTGTTACGTCTTGTATGCCCAATGCAAGCGCACTGCGCTGCGTGACGCCGTGATTTTGACATCCCTCGCACCGCCCTTGCATTTGCAATGCCTATTCTCATCAACGAGGCCCTTCGCCAATATCGATAAAATATATCGGTATCCAAATCAAACTGATATTAGTCAGATTTCTTGAATTGGAATCCTTATTAATTTTGCGAAAGCTTTCCGTGACTGATCCGCAGGCGTTACACCTGGTCACGTGACGGTGGTTTGAGGGAGGCCAGGCGCGCGACTTTAATCTCGCGGTCGGAACACAAAGGAAGGATTTGATGTGATTGGCCCTCCCGCGCGAATGACGGCAACGGGAGGGAGAGCGATAGGCCGTTAGAACACGCCCGAAATCACTCGTATTCGCAACGCGCCGCGCTTATTCACGTGGACAGTGGGATGGACCTGGCAGACTTAAAACGCTGGATGGAGAGATGGACTCACCGAAGCCCCCTTTGCGACCGGGAAGACAAGCGCCGAAATAATTTGAGACGATTTGTTACGCATCAATCGTCTCATTTGAATCAATAATTTAAATACTCGGCACACGCTTGTATCGGCCCGGACAGACCCGCTCCAGACGCGACGTCGCCAAGTCGATGGTTGCGCGCGACATGGGCTACGATAGGCCCTACCCCCAGCCTCTAATAACCCGAGCCCCTATTCCTCCAATCGCCATTTGATGCTTTCCCTCTCCACCATCGGGCTGATGGTCTCGGGCTGCGCGATCGTGCTGCTCATGCCGGGGCCGACCAACACCCTGCTCGCCGCCGCCGGTTTGAGGCAGGGTCTGCGGCACAGCGCGCATTTGACCGCCGCCGAACTGGCCGGCTACCTGGTGTCGATAACCGTCTGGGGGCTTTGCTTTACCCATGCGTCGCATTCGCTGAGCTGGCTGCCGAACGTTCTGCGCGTGGCCAGCAGCCTTTATCTCGCGTGGCTCGCCTTGCGTCTCTGGTTCACGGCAAACTCGATCGAAACGTCGGCAAACGGCGTGATCGGTATGCGCACGCTGTTCAGCGCCACGGTGCTCAATCCCAAGGCCATTTTGTTCGCCGGATCGATTTTTCCGCCCGCGGCGTTCGCGAGCGTCATTGCGTGGCTCCAGGCCATGGCGATCTTCGCGGTCTTGCTGATCCCCATTGGCCTGACGTGGATCGCCATCGGCGCCGCGCCGCGCAATGGGCGTGCGCCGTTCATTCGTCCGGCGTTCTTTCAGCGTTGCGCGTCCGTCGTAGTGGGCGCCTTTTCCGTGTCGCTCATGTGGGCGCTCGCCCACTGACGCTACCGCGTCGTTACCAACCTCAAGCCGCCTGTGGCGGAACGAGTTCGGCGACGCTGCGCCAGCGGCTGCCGGCCGATCCAGCGAGGCGCTGCAGCGCTTCGGCTTCGTGCACGCCGCACTCCACCGGAAAAGACTTCGCTGCGTACGCGGCAAGCCAGAGGGTCCGCATCACGCCATCCGTGAACGTAACGTACGGCACAACGGCGCTCGCCTGGCAGCTGACCTCAGCAAGCGGCACGGGGTCGTGCTCGCCGAAACTGAAGCCCTCGGCGGCCAGTTCGAAGCGCGGGTGCGCTCGCCATGTCTGCGGATTTCCACTTGCCAGAATTGCCAGATTTGCCAGCCCCGCGTGCTCGCAGCGCGGCGCGTCCCGCCATAGCCTGAGCAGGCGCGCGCAGTCCACTTCGACCACGGCCCGTTCCTCGTTGCCGTAGTTCGAGCGGCTCACCGACAGATACACGTCGGCGACCGACGTATGCACGCGAAAAAGCGCGCCACGCTGCCCATTCCACGCGCTCGCCCGCACACCCAGGTAACTCTCCATCTCCGCTCCCGATTAGCCACCGCCCTATGCTTGCCTTGAAAAAAAACGGGGGATAGGAGGAATGCGACAGCCATCAGGGCAAAAGCGGTCTTCTTCGAGTTGGCGCCGGGTTTGGCGCTGATTTGGCGTATTCATTCTCGCGATACAGCGCGTGGGTTCTATGTGCCGCGTGCCGATTGGTGGCTTACTTGCGCCATCACGCCAGCGCCCCGGCACGAGCCGCAAGATGCACCGGGCGCACCACGACACGAGGAGAACGCGCATGCCCACCGAAGACCCGCAGCACCGCTATGTGCTCACGCTGTCCTGCCCCGCCGCCGCGGGGCAGGTTGCCGCGGTCGCCGGCTTTCTCGACGCGCACCGCGGCTATATCGACGAACTCACGGTATTCGACGACGACATCAGCACGCGCTTTTTCCTGCGCTGCGTCTTTCACGAGGTCGTGCAGGCTGGCGCGGGCGAGCGCTTCGATCTCGCGAGCCTGCGCGACGAGTTCGCGAGCGTCGGCCGCAGGCACGAGATGACCTGGGCCATCCACGATCTGCGGGTGCGTCCCAAAGTGCTCATCATGGTCTCCAGGCTCGAACACTGTCTTGCCGACCTGTTGTTTCGCTGGCGTATGGGCGAGTTGCAAATGGACATTGCGGGCATTGCCTCGAATCACCGCGATTTCGAACCGCTCGCAAAACAGCACGACCTGCCGTTTCACTATCTTCCCGTTACGCCGGAAACACGCCGCGAACAGGAAGCCGCGATCCTCGACCTGTTCGACTCGACCGGTTCGGAGCTGCTGATTCTGGCGCGCTACATGCAGATTCTTTCCGACGAGACGAGCCAGAAGCTCGCCGGCCGCGCCATCAACATCCACCATTCTTTCCTGCCTGGCTTCAAGGGCGCGCGCCCCTATCACCAGGCGCACGTGCGCGGGGTCAAGCTGATCGGCGCGACGGCTCACTTCGTCACCGACGATCTCGACGAAGGCCCGATCATCGAGCAGGAGGTGCAGCGGGTCGACCACTCGCTGAACCCCGAGCGTCTATTGGCCGTCGGGCGCGACGTGGAATGCGTGACGCTCGCGCGCGCGGTGCGGGTATTTCTCGAGCGCCGGGTCTTCATCAACGACGGGCGCACCGTCGTGCTGTGAGCGGGGCGTGGGCGTTCATGCCGCCGCATTGCGGTGGCGGCGCTGCGCCTGCGCCACCAGCGCGGCGAACGGGCGCTCGCTCATCTTGCTGGCCACCCGTTGCGCGTAGTCGTGATGCCGCTGCTCGAGCGCCGCGCCCACGCAGCGCGCCTGCAGATAGCGCAGCAGCCCGATGCGCCCGTGCCCGCGCGCCATGCTCTGCTCCAGCAGCGCGAGCGCGGCTTGCGCGTCGCCGTGACAGGCGCGTTTGTTGAGTTCGACGGTTTCGGTGCGCGGCATGAAAGCAGGCCTCGTGGATGGTTTCGGCGTGGGGCGCGTGCCCACTAGCGAGTTGACCAAAGCGGCGGCGCAGCCGCTAGAACGAACGCGCCACGGCGACGGAACCGCCCCGCCATGCGGGGTGTATTCCCTGAACATCCCGCTGATTTCGCATTTGCGAAGATCGATGGCGGAAAACGACAAGCGCCGCGGGGCCATATCGGGGATGCTTGGCTGAACTCGCATCGCCGCTTTCCTGAGCCTCCATGTCCGACACACTCGCCACCGCCGTTTCTTTCGACGCCGCTCCCAAGGAGCGCATCCGTTTCGGCATCGTGCTGCTGCCGAACTTCACGCTGACCGCGTTCTCCGGTTTCGTCGACATGCTGCGTCTGTCCGCCGATGAAGGCGACTACAGCAAGCCGGTGCGCTGCTCGTGGCGCGTGATCGGCGAAACGCTCGCACCCGTGCGTGCGAGTTGCGGCATTCAGATCGCGCCGTGGGAGACCTTTGCCGACGCCGAGCCAGTCGACTATCTGGTGGTCGTGGGCGGACTGCTCCACTCTGGCCCGCACGCGAGCGAAGCCACGCTGCAGTACATCCGCCGCGCGGCCAGCGGCGAGACGACAGTGGTCGGGATCTGCACGGGCGTGTTCGCACTCATGCGCGCCGGCGTGCTGGAAGGCCACCGTATTTGCGTGAGCTGGTTTCACTATTGGGACTTCATCGAGCGCTTCCCAAACGTCAATGCCGACGCCATCGTTGCCGACCGCCTGTTCGCCATCGACCGCCGCCGCATCACGTGCTCGGGCGGGCGTGCATCGATCGACGTCGCCGCCGCCATTTTGCTGCGCCACTTCGACCACGCGACCGTGCAAAAGGCGCTGCGCATTCTGCTGGTCGGCGAAATGCAGAAGGGCAATGCACCCCAGCCGCACCCGCCAGGCCTCGAACCCGCCACGCACCCGAAGGTCAAGCGCGCCGTGCTGTTGATGGAGCAGCAGGTTGGCCGCAACGTGCCGCTGGAAGAACTGGCCTGCAAGCTGAACCTCTCGCCGCGGCAGCTCGAACGGCTCTTCAAGGCGGAAACCGGCAAGAGCCCGCGCGCGTTCGCCAATGTCCTGCGCCTGCGCACTGCCGCCTGGCTGCTCACGAGTTCGGACCGCACCGTCGCCGATATTGCGTCGAGTTGCGGCTTTTCGGACGCCTCGCATCTGGGCCGCGAGTTCCGCAAGCAGTTCGGTGTGCCGCCCGTCATGTTTCGCGCGCAACGCAGCGGGCAGGACGCCACGCAGTTGGCAGACCTCGATGCGCTGTTGCGCAACGACGCTGCATTGGCCGAACCCGCCGACGGCATCGGCATCAACGCTTCGTTACACTAACTTTTCATTCCGCCCCGCGCCGCTCATGGCTTGGCGCATGTCCGAACTGCACCCGGTACGCCTTGCTGAAGTGGCACGGTGAATTGAACCCACAAATTGCCGTCACATGCGAGATCGAGGTATCGGTCGTGCGCAGCAATTCACGCGCGCGCTTCAGGCGCAACGTGAGGTAGTAATGAGTTGGCGAGACGTTCAGATACGCCTTGAACATCCGCTGCAAATGCCGTTGCGAAAGCCGCACGAGGCGCGCCAGTTCCTCCAGCGAGAGCGGCTCCTTGATATTCGCCTCCATCAGCCGCACGACCTCCACCAGTTCGGCGCGCGAAAAGCCCACGCGCGCATCGACGGGTATGGGCTGCAGATCGGTCGAGCCGCGAATGCGTTCGAGGATGAACTGTTCGGACACCTTGGCGGCAAGACTTTGCCCAAGGCGTGCGCCAACGAGATCGAGCATCAGGTCGAGCGGCGCGGTGCCGCCCGTGCAGGTAAGGCGGTCGCGATCGACGACGAACAACTCATCGGCGAAGCGCACGCGCGGAAACTCTTCGTGCAGGACCGTGAGATCCTCCCAATGCACGGCGCAGCGATAACCGTCCAGCAACCCGCTCGCCATCAGCGCGTAAGCGCCGGTGCAGATGCCGCCAAGCGGCACGCCCTGCTGCGCCACCATGGCGAGCGTGGCGCGCACGCCTTCGCTCATGATCTCGCGAATGCGAATGCCGCCGCACACGATCAGCACGTCGGGCAGGCACGCCGGGTCGAGCGCTTGCGCGGGGCGCACCGTGATGCCGTTGCTTGCACGGGCCGGTGCGCCGTCGAGCGAGTAGATCGACCAGCGGTAATGGTCGGCGCGCCCCACGTAGTTCGCCATGCGCAGAACCTCGACCGCGCTCGAAAACGCGATCATCGAGAAGTTCTGCAAGGTCAGGAAACCGAAATGCCTGAGAGACGATGCCGTGCGCGTTTCGGGCTCGGGCACGGCGATGTCGGTCGTCACATTGCGCTCCTCGGGAACGGCGGTTGATCGTGTTATTTCAACGGTTATGCCTCGACGACGGCGGGCCGCACGCGCATCAGATGCTTGAGCCCCGAGAACAACGGTGCTTTCACAGCGCCCGGTGCGCGGCCAAAGCTTTCGGTGATGCGGTCGAGAATGATGGCGAGCAGCACGACGGAGAGTCCGCTTTCGAAACCCAGGCCAATATCCAGCCGCTGAATGCTTGCGAGCACATCGTTGCCAAGACCGCCCGCGCCTACCATCGAAGCGATGATGACCATGGAAAGCGCCATCATGATGGTCTGGTTCACGCCCTGCATGATGGAGGGCAGCGCATTCGGGAACTGCACCTTGTACAGCAACTGCCACGGCGTGCAGCCGAACGCCTGCCCGGCTTCCACGATCTCGCGGTTCACGTGCTTGATGCCGAGGCTCGTGAGGCGCACCGCGGGCGGCATGGCGAAAATCACGGTGGAGAGAATGCCGGGCACGCGGCCAAGGCCAAACAGCATCGCGGCGGGAATCAGATAGACGAAGGCCGGCATGGTCTGCATCAGATCGAGTATGGGCCGCACGATGGTCTGCACGAGCTTGCTCTTCGCCGTCCAGATGCCGAGCGGAATGCCGATCACGAGGCTGATCACCGTTGATGAGAGCGTGAGGCCAAGCGTCACGACGGTCTGATCCCAGAAGCCGGTCGCGTAGATCAGCAATAGCGAGCACGTTGCAAAGATTGCGAAGCGCCAGCCCACGCGCCACAGGCCGATCGCGATGAAGAGCGCCATGAGCGCCCACATGGGGATGGCCTGCAAGCCGTGCTCGACGAGTGCGGCGAAGCCCTCGATCGCCCGGCCGACGGCGTCGAAACTGTTGGCGTCGTGGTCGAGCAGATAGTGAACCGACTGATCGACCCACTGGCCGACGGGAATGATCTCAGACATGGGCACCTCGATTACGCGTAATGACCTTCAGAACGGCGGCCTGATCGATGGAGCCGCAGTAACGGCCCTCGTCGTCGACTACGGGCAACGCCGTCGTGTTCGCGCACACGCGCGTAACGACCTGCTCCAGCGGCATGCCGAGTGAAATGCATTCGACTTTCCTGAGCGATGGCTGCGCGGCACCGATCGCATCGCGCGTGACGAAGCCGCTGATGCGCCGCTGAGCGTCCAGCACGAAGGCGTATTCGGCGCTGCCGTTGAGCGACGACGCCACGCTCTTCGCGTCGAGCGAGCGAATGAGCGGCACGGCTTCGCGCTGCATGAGGTCGCCTGCCGTGAGATACCGGCTCGTGTCCACGCCGTCGAAGAATGCGCGCACGTAGTCATCGGCAGGATTGCTGATGATTTCCTGCGGCGTGCCGATCTGCACGATGCGCCCGCCTTCCATGATCGCGATGCGGCTGCCAATGCGCAGCGCCTCCTCGAGGTCGTGCGAGACGAACATGATCGTGCGGCGCTGCTCCTTTTGCAGTTGCAGCAGCACGTTCTGCATTTCCTTGCGCTTGAGCGGATCGAGCGCGGAAAACGCTTCGTCCATGATCATGAGAGAAGGATTCACCGCGAGCGCGCGAGCGAGACCCACACGCTGCTGCATGCCCCCCGAAAGCTCGGCGGGCAGCTTCTGCGCAAATGCCGCGAGGCCGACCTGCTCCAGCACGGTGAGCGCGCGCCGCTCGCGTTCCTTGCGCCCTACGCCCGCCACTTCGAGACCGAACGCGGCGTTCGCGAGCACGCTGCGCTGCGGCATGAGCGCGAACGACTGGAACACCATGCTCATGTCGGTGCGGCGCAGCGAGACCAGCTCCGAGCGCCGCACGGCGGCGATATCGCGCCCGTCGATGATGACCTTGCCGGCGGTGGGCTCCACGAGCCGGTTGATGAGCCGGATCAGCGTGGACTTGCCCGAGCCGGAAAGCCCCATCAGCACGAAAATCTCGCCCTCGTGCACCTCGAACGACGCGTTGTTCACGCCGAGCACATAGCCGGTCTTCGCGAATAGCTCGTCCTTTGTTGCGCCCTTCGCGAGCAGCTCACGTGCAAGCTTCGGGTTGGGCCCGAACACCTTGCATAGTCCATCGACCACGATCTTGGGGGATTTCATCGACTCCGTCTCCTCGAACGGCAGGCGCCGGCCCGCACGGTATGTCTACATGGTTGCCAGAAAAAGCCCTGCCGGGATGGCGAATTGCGACAGACGCTTACGCAAAAGCGACACGGCGCCGCATCAGGAAAATCATGTGCTGCACGTGCACAATCGCACTGCGCGCGCCCCGCAACGGGCACGGGTCTGGCAGGGCCACGGCGGGCCCCCTGCCGTTTTTTGCGCTGACGATTACTGCGTGGCCGCCCACGCATTCACGCGGTCGCCGTGCGCGGCGATCCACGTGTCGGCGGCGGCGTCGGGCTTCTCACCGTTCTGGATCGCCAGCATCACGCTGTCGATCTCGCCCGGTTTCCACTGAAAGTTCTTCAGGAACGCCACCACCTGCGGAGCCTTCTTCTCCAGTTCGGGGTTGGCCACGTTGTCCACGTGTTCGGCTGCGCCGTACACGTTCTTCGGATCGTCGAGGAAGCGCAGCTTGTACTTGGCGAACATCCAGTGCGGGGTCCAGCCCGTGACGATCACAGGCTTTTTCGAACCCACGGAGCGCGCCAGCTCAGCCGTCATCGCGCTGCCCGAACTGGGCATCACGCTGTAGCTGAGGTCATATTGCTTGACCGCCTCGTCGGTCTTGCGCATCACGCCCGCGCCCGCGTCGATGCCGACGATGCGTCCGCCGAACGCCGACTTGTCCGCGTTGAGATCGGCAATGCTCTTCGCACTCACGTAGTCAGGCACCACGAGGCCGATCTTCGCGCCCGGGAAGTTCGTGCCGAGATCGACCACCTTGTCCTTGAATTGCGCCCAGTACGCGCCCTGTGTGACGGGCAGCCAGGCGGAAAGCGTCGCGTCGAGATCGCCGCGCGCCACGCCCTGCCACATGATGCCGGCGGCGACGGGCACGAGCTGCACCGGATAGCCATAGCGCTTCTCGATGATGCGCGCGGCCACGTTCGAAGTCGCCACGCTGTCGTCCCAGCCTTCGACATAACCGATCTTCAAGGTTGGCTTGCCGTCGGCAAACGCCGGGGCGCTCATGCTCACCATCGCCGATAACACACCGGTCCAAAAAAATTTTCCAGCCCGCTTCATGGTCGATCTCCTGTGATATGGGCAAGCGCCCCGTGCCTATGCAGATTCGCCCGCCACAATCTGCGGCTAACGTCGATTTGCGACGTGTTCTTGTCGTTGCGCGACGCCGGCCTCATTTATCGACGACGAGGTCGGACAGCGGCTTCGAGCAGCACAGCAGCGCCATGCCTTGATCGATTTCGCGCTGGCGTATGCCACCGCTATGCTTCATCTCCACCTGCCCGGAAACGAGCTTGACCTTGCAGGTTCCGCACATGCCCTGGCTGCACGAGGAGGCCAACCGTACGCCCGCCTGGCGCGCGGCATCGAGCACGGTCTGTTGTGGACCGCATTGAATCTCGCGGCGGCTCTTCGCGAAGGTGATCTTGAAGCTGGCGGTTTCGACGGACGAATCCGATTCTGCCGGGGGTGATGTCGCCCGTTCATCCGCTTGCGCCGTAAGCGCTTCGAATGAAAAACTCTCTTCGTGGTAGCGTTCGCGCGCGAAGCCGGCTTCGTCGAGCAGATCGCGCACGGCTTTCATATACGGCGCGGGGCCACAGGTGAAGATTTCGCGCTCCATGAAGTCCGGAGCGATGAGCTTCAAGAGCGGCAGGGAAAGAAAACCTGTTACGCCCGGCCAATCGGTGCGCGCGCCCACCCTTTCGCAGACGAACGACGTGCGGAAATTCGCGCGGCTCGAAGCGATCAGTTCCAGCTCGCGCGCGAAGATGATGTCGTCGGGCGTGCGCGCGCTGTGCACGAAAACGATATCGCGGTCTTCGGCGAGATCGTGATGCGCGCGGCTCATCGACATCAGCGGCGTCACGCCGGACCCTGCGGAAAGAAACAGATACTTCGGCGCGGGGTGACGTGCACAGGTGAATTCGCCGGCCGGTCCGAGCACGCGCAGCGAAATGCCAGGGCGCAGATTGTCGTGCAGCCAGTTCGACACCTTGCCGCCGGGCACCCGCTTGACCGTAATGGAAATGGTATGAGGCCGCGCGGGCGACGACGAAATCGTATAGCAACGGTTGATGGGCTCGCCGTCGATCTCGAGTTCGAGCGTGAGGAACTGCCCCGGCTCGAACGAGAACGTGCGGCCCTGCGGCGAGCGCAGGAAAAAGCTCTTCACGTCGTGCGTTTCCTGCCATACGTGGCAGCACTCGAGGGTTTCCTCAACCTCGCTCGTCCAGCGCTCGGGCAACGCGCCCCAGAACGCCGGGCGCGTCACCCGGCTGTCGCTGAGATCGAGTGGATTGAATTGGGCCGCGTCTCGCATCATGTCAAACTCCGCTCTCTTTGCCGCATTTTTCGCTTTAAGCGCGTGCGTTATGCGCCAATCTGCCTGGCGAGGCGGCCGATATACCAGGCCGAGAACTTTTCGACGAGCCCTTCCGTGTACGGCGAATAAGGGCCCGGCTCATACGCGCTGCTCGCCGCGCCGCGCTGCGAATACTCCACGAGCGTGCGATCCTGGTTGTTGGTCGCGTTCCACACGGCGGTGAGATTCTCCACGTCGTAGTCGATCCCTTCGCGCGCGTCCTTGTGAACGAGCCAGCGCGTGCGCACGAGCGTCTCGCCCGCGGAAAGCGGAATGACCGAGAAGGACACGATGTGATCGCTCATGAAGTGATGCCATGAATTCGGCTGCGTCCAGAACGAGAGACCGCCCAGATCGGCCGTGCGGAATTCGCCGAGCAGCTTCTTCGAGGCGACCTTCGCGTCCAGCGTTTGCGACTCGCCGCAGCGGTCGAGCGGCAGGCGCTGCGTGCGAAAACCCGTTACGTCCAGCAGCTTTTCGATTTCGACCGATGGCAGGTCCATCGCTTCCCACTGCTGCGCGCGCTCGTTGCAGGTGCGCTCGAACGCATCCATGCCTTCCGCGTTGGCTTCCGTGCGTGCATAGCCGAAGCCATATTCGTAAAGGGAAATGGTCAGCTCGGGATGGTTCGCGACGCAGTGATAGCACTCGCGATTGTTTTCCATCACGAGCTTCCAGTTTCCCTTCTCGATGATGTCGACCTGCGCGGCGACCTTGCAGCCCGCCAGATCGTGCGGCAGCAAATACGGCTCCATCTCGGCGCGCATGTCCGCGAAGTCGGCGGGCGGTTCGTCGGCGAGACACACGAAGATCAGGCCCGCGAGATTTTCCACGTGCACGTTCTTGAGGCTGTGCTTGCAGCGGTCGAACTGCTCGCCCATGTGCTCGGCGAACATCAGCGCGCCGGTGAGGTTGTATGTCCAGCTGTGATACGGGCAGACGATATTGCCCACCGATCCCTTTTCTTCATTGCACAGGCGCGCACCGCGATGGCGGCAGACGTTGTGGAACGCGCGCACCTGCATGTCGTCGTCGCGCACGATCAGGATCGAGTCGCCCGCCAGATCGACGGTCACGTAGTCCCCCGGCTCGGGAATTTCCGCTTCCGTGGCGACCTCGATCCAGTGTTGCCGGAAAATCGTCTCCATATCGAGCGCGAAAATCTCCTCGCTCAGGTAGAAAGGCGCCTCCAGGCTGTACCCTTCCTGACGGCGCTCGATCAGCGCGCGAATCTCTGCCGTTACTTTCATGTGTGCTCCGGATTTTTCATCCTAGTTCGTTGCCGACACGCCAGCAAAATCAGTAGTCGATGAGTTGATGCTCCCGCAAATACGCGAGGATCACTTGTGCTTTTTCGACCGAACTCCCTTCAATTACGACGTTGCCGCCCCGGCTTTCGGTCGTGGTCGCCGAAAGCATGCGTGCGTGGCCCGAGCGCTTCTCCGCCGCGGCTAGCCGCACGGGTTTGCGCTCGATGGCGCCAACGGTCCATGCGGCGGCTTCGGTGGAATCGGTTACGTTCGCCCCCGTTGCGCGCTCGGGCCGCACCGCGCCCGCACGCAGACGCGCATAGGCGTAACGAGGCTGGGCGTTCGCGAGCGGATGCACGGCGATGACGGCGGGCAGCGCCGTCTGCACGCGCCGGCGCAGCCCTTTGGGCAGGAACTGCCGCACGACGGCGGCGCGCGTGGCGACATCGACGTCGATGTCCACGGCGCTTCCCACCATCGGCACGCCAAGCGCAGCCGCCACGCGGTACGGAAGCATGCCGCTGTCGTGCGCCCCTTCGGCGCGCGTGCCGGTCAATATGAGGTCGTAACCGCGCACGCGTTCGGCGAGCAGGCGGGCCGCGTCGCCGGTCGGCGTGCAGGCGAGCACCTCCACTTCGTGCGCGCCGAGCGCAAGGTATTCGGCGAGCGCGGGGTCGGCGGCGTCGCCCGCATGCAGCACGTCGAGACGAGCGTGATGCCGTTCCGCGAGCGTGCGCGCAAGGTCGAGCGCGAGCGCGTCGTTGCGGCTATAGCGCGGTGCGCCGCTTACCGGGTGGCGTCCGACGGAAACGAGCACCGCGATGCGCTCGATTCCACGTTGAGGATCATGGCGCGCGTTCATGCGGCGACTCCTGCGGTATGCGTTTCGTCGTGTACGGCGCTCGCCCCGCCCCGCGTTGCGCGTGCGGCTTGCACCTGTTCGATCAGCGCGGCGATGGTGCCTTGCGCGTCGCCGACTACGGTCAGATTGGCGCGCTTAGCGATCGGCGCGCTGCCGTCGAGATTCACGGCGATCACATGGCGGCAGTCCTTGATGCCCTGCAAGTGCTGCACGGCCCCCGAAATGCCGAACGCGATATACACGCTCGCCTCGACCGTCTTGCCGGTTGCGCCCACCTGCTTGTCGCGCGTGAAATGACCGTTGTCCACGGCCACGCGGCTCGCGCCAATTGCCGCGCCGAATGCGCCCGCGAGCCGGCCGAACGCCGCAATATCGGTCACGCCGTTGCCCGCCGAGACGATGAAATCGGCTTCTTCGAGCGCGACCTGGGCAGCGTCGATGGATTCGAGGCCAAGATCCTTGTATGGCGACGCGAGATCGTTAGCAGGCCGGATGAAATCGCCCGCAAGGCGTTCGCCCGCGCCGACGAATGGCAGCTTGGCATCGACGGCGTTCGCAGCAAGCAGGATCACGTCGGGCAGCGAACGCGCGGCCCACGCGCGCTTCGCCTGCTCGTACACGCCTACATGCTTCGCATCGATTTCGACTACATGCGTCGCCACGCTCGCGCCAGCGGCGGCCGCATAGCGGCGGCCGAGGTCGCCGTCACCATGAGCGTTGTCGGGCAGAAACACGTGCTTCGGGGCGAGCGCCGCCGCGCAGGCCTGCAGCGCGCGCAACTCGCTTTCCGGCGTGAACCCGCGGCGCTCGAAACCGGGCAGCTCGATCAGCTTGTCCACACCGAGCGCCCCAGCGTCGTCTTTCAGTTCGCCGAATACGAGCAGCGCCACTTCGGTTTGCGCATCGGCGAGCAGTGCGGCGGCGGCAATGGCCTGGCACGCGTGGTCGTCGAGCGCACCGCGTTCGGCGTGAGCGGCTACGAGAAAACACTGATTCGGGTTGCTAACCATACGGCGAGGCTTCGCAGCGCCGGCATGCCCGTGTTGCGTCAGCCATTGCGCGGCGCTTGCATCCGCGCTGCCGGTCTCGCCCAACGTGATGCGCCTGAGGCCCGCCGCCGTGACGACGAAGGGGCGGCGCGGATCGATTCGTTTGAGGGTATTCATCGATTCACTCCAGCGAGGCGGCTACGAGCTCGGCCACGTCGAGCACGTCCGGGCGCGGACCCACCACGCCTTCGAGCATGGCCGTGCATTGCGGGCAAGCCACGGCGACGACGTCGGCGTTGACGGCGCGCGCGTCGGCGATGCGGATGTCGGGAATACGCTGCTTGCCGGGGATATCGGTGAGCGGCGCGCCGCCGCCACCGCCGCAGCAGCGTGCGCGCATGCCGCTGCGCTCCATCTCTACGACCTTGATGCCGATGGTCTTGAGCAGCTTGCGCGGTGCTTCGGTTTCGCCGTTGTAGCGGCCCAGATAGCACGGATCGTGATACGTGGTGCGCTTCTCGGCGAGCGCCTGCACGGCCTTCGGCGCGATGCGTCCCGTTGCGGCGAGTTCCGCGAGAAAGGTCGTGTGATGCAGCACCTCATAACGCCCGCCAAGCGCGCGGTACTCGTTGCGCAGACTGTGCATGACGTGCGGATCGGCGGTCACGATGCGCGCGAAGTCCAGCGTGGCGAGCGTCGCCATCATCTGCTTCGCCATGCGCTGGAACGTTGCCTCGTCGCCGAGGCGGCGCGCCACGTCGCCCGTGTCGGTTTCCCGCGCGCCAAGCACCGCGTAATTCACGCCCGCCTTGTTGAGCACCTTCACGAGCGCGCGCAGCGTGCGCTGATAGCGCATGTCGAACGCGCCCTCGCCCGCCACCACGAGCACGTCCACGCGCTTGCCCGGCTGCGCGACGGGCGCGTTGAGATCGACCGCCCAGTCGTAGCGCGCCGTCTTGTCATAGCCGCCGGCCGTGCCCGTTTCGCGCAGATTCGCCAGCACTTCGGGACCTTTGCCCGGCACTTCGCCATGCACGAGCGTCTGGTTGCGGCGCATGTCGACGATGGCGTCGACATGTTCGATCAGCATGGGGCACTCCTGCACGCAGGCGCGGCAGGTGGTGCACGACCACAGCGTTTGCGCTTCGATCAGGCCGGAAACGATCGGACCGTTCGGCGCGCCGCTATGCTGGCCAACCTCGATGCCGGGCGTGGGGCTGCCCGCATAAGCCGCGTCGGTGCCGCCCGCCATGCCGACCACGAGATCCTGAATCAGCTTCTTGGGGTTGAGCGGCTGGCCCGAGGCGAATGCGGGGCAAGCGGCCTCGCATTTGCCGCACTGCACGCAGGCGTCGAAACTCAGCAACTGATTCCAGCGAAACTCAACGGGTTTCGCCACGCCATATTCCCGCTTCTCTTCGATGTCGGGGAGCTTCAGCGCCGTGGGCGGCGTGGCCGTGCCGTTGCCGGTCCAACCCTCGCGCGTTGCCGAAAAACGCTCCTGGCGTGGATGGAACGCCAGATGCAGCAGGCCTGCGATCGCGTGCTTCATCGGGCCGCCCTTCGCTGCGCCAAATGTCATCGCACACGCGCCAATACCGATCAGCACGGCGCAAAGCACCGCAAAACCGCCCGACATGGCCGCCGCGGGCACCACCGTAAAGAGCGCCACGCCCAGCGCGAACGAACCGAGCAGCCACGGCAGCGCATTCCACGGTCCGCGCGAGAGACGCGCGGGGACATCTTTCGCATGACGGCGGCGCCACACGAACACCGCTCCGATCAGCATGGCGAGCGCCGCGAGAAAGATCAGCTTGTCGAGCCACGGCGAATAGATCGCCAACCCATAGTTGACGAACACGAGCGCAAGCGCCGCGATCGCGCCGCCCGCCGTCGCGACGTGCGTCTTCGCGATATACGGGTCGCGCGCCACCACGTGGTGCAAATCGACGAAATAACGCTTCGGGATGCTGAACAGCTTGCCGACGCCCACGGAGCCGGGCGAGGCGGCGCGCCCTACCCGCCAGAAAGCGGCGCGCTTCGCGACCGCGAACGCGAGCCCCGCCATCGACATCCACAACAGCGCGGTAATGAGCCAGGTCGGATTCATGGTTCAGAAGTCCTTGGCAAGCCGCAGCGCGTCGTAAATCGCGCCGTGAATGTTGTGCAAGGAGATGCAGTCGCCCACGCGGAAGAGCAGGAAGCGGCCATTGCCGAGGTCTTCGGAAAGGCATGGCTGCGCCTCGGCCGCGAAGAGCTTGTGCACGTCCACCTGACCGCGATTGACCGATTCGGGCTTGAGCGTCCAGTACAAGGCGTCGTTCGGCGTGCTGCCGTTTTCGATCACCACCTGATCGACGGCGCGCTCTTCCTGTTCCTCCGTGTACTCGTTGCGCAGCACGGCGATCTTCTTGCCGTCTTCTTCGTACACGCGGTCGAGCCAGTAATTCGGCGTGTGAATCACGCCCTGCGCATAGAGGCGGCGGTAGAAGATCGGGAACGTGGTGCCGCCCACGTCGTCGGCGACCTTGACGTCGGGCGTGACGATTTCGACCTTCGAGCCACGGCTCGAAATGAAGTCGGCAACGCCCGCGCCCGCATGCGTGCTCACACCGTCGTAGACGAGCACGTTCTGCTTCGGCTCGACCTTGCCGCTCAGAATGTCCCAAGCGCTCACGGCAAGCCCTTCTTCTACGCCCCAGGCCGGAACCTGCTGCGTGAAGCTCGAACCGCCCGTTGCGAGCACGATGATGTCGGGCTTTTCCGCGAGGATCGTTTTCTCGTCGGCGCTCACGCCAAGGCGGCGATCCACGCCCAGGCGCTTCGTCTCCATGTCGAACCAGCGCACGATGCCCGCCATCTGTTCGCGCTGTGGCGCTTTCGCTGCGAGCAGAATCTGGCCGCCCACGACGTCGTTCTTTTCGAACAACACCACGTCGTGGCCGCGCAGCCTGGCCACGCGTGCCGCCTCCAGACCCGCCGGGCCCGCGCCGACCACCACGACCTTGCGCTTCGGGCCGCGCGACTTTTCGATGACATGCGGCATGGTCGCTTCGCGCGACGTTGCGGCGTTCTGCACGCACAGCACATCGAGCCCGTTGTACTGGCGGTCGATGCAATAGTTCGCGCCCACGCACTGCTTGATTTCGTCTTCGCGGCCGTCGCGAATCTTGATGACCATATGCGGGTCGGCGATCTGCGCGCGCGTCATGCCCACGAGATCGACCATGCCGCTCGCGAGCAAACGCTCGGCCTGGCCCGCGTCGCGAATGCTCTGCGCGTGCATCACGGGCAGCTTGACCACCGACTTGATGCCAGCCGCGAGATGCACGAACGGCTCAGGCGGCAGCGCCATGGGCGGCATGCAGTTCGCGAGCGTGTTGTGCGTGTCCGCGCCGGAGCCAATGACGCCGAGATAGTCAATGAGGCCCGTTTCCGACATCGCCTGCGCGATTTCCTTCAACTGCTCGTGATCGAGGCCGTCTTCATGGAATTCGTCGCCGCACATGCGCAGGCCGACGCAAAAGTCCTTGCCCACCGCCTCACGCACTGCCTTGAGCACTTCCACGCCAAAACGCAGCCGGTTTTCGAGCGAGCCGCCCCATTCGTCGGTGCGAAAGTTCGTGCGCGGGCTCCAGAATTGATCGATCAGATGCTGGTGCGCGGCGGAGATTTCGATGCCGTCCATGCCCGCGTCTTTCACGCGCTTCGCGGCCGCCGCAAAATCGCCGATGATGCGGCGGATTTCCTCCACCTCGATGATCTTCGCATTACCGCGGTGCACGGGCTCGCGCACGCCCGAAGGCGACATTAAATGCGGCCAGTGTTCGCCGTGAAAGGCGGAACGGCGGCCCATATGCGTGGCCTGGATCATGATCTTCGCGCCGTGGCGGTGCATGGCTTCCGCGAGACGCGCAAGCGGATCGATGATCTTGTCCGTCGCGAGATTCACCGATTTCCACCAGCCCTGGGGACTGTCGATCGACACCGGGCTCGACCCGCCGCAAACGGCGAGACCCACACCACCCTTGGCCTTCTCCTCGTAATAGCGGATATAGCGGTCGCCCGGCAAGCCGCCCGGCTCCGCGTAGACCTCGGCGTGGGCCGTGCTGACGATGCGGTTGCGCAGCGTGAGCTGATTGAGCGTCAAGGGTTTGAACAAATTGGGGTAGCGCATCGCAGACGACCTCTGGTGTTCGTGTCTTTCGGTATGTCCTGTGTTACGGGGCGCGCGGCCGTTCAGGCGGCAATCGGCGAGACTTCGAATACGCAGTGCGCGTGGCCTTCGGCGGCGCACTGCACTTCCGTCGATCGCGCGCGCGGGGCGTTCTTGCCGCCTTCCGTGGTGTCGTTCACCCAGTCCATCGCGCCCGCGAACCAGCCCGCGAACATGTAGCAGAGCTTGCCTTCCTTACCCGGCTGCGCGAGCACGAACGACGAATGGCGCAATTCGATCTTCGCGCGGGCCGTCGCCGGGTCGGCTTCGCGTAACGTGAAGAGGCCCCAGCCGCGCTGCGAAAGGCGCTTCAGGTAATGTTCGAACACGGCCATGCCGGCAATGCCATGCTTTTCAGCTTCTTTCGCGCACCAGTGGTACGCCGACTTGTAGCCGGCCTTGTAGAGAATTCCGGCGTACACGTCACCGCCCAGCGCCTCTTCCACGGCGGTGTGATTGTTGGTGAAGAAGTGACGCGGCACGTACAGCATCGGCAGCGCGTCCGTGGTCCAGACGCCGGTGGCGGGATCGACATCGATCGGCAGTTGCGGTTGCATTTCGTGGGGCTCCAGTAACTCAGTGAGCGAATTTATTTAGGGTTTCTAAATGGTATCGATGGCCTTTCCGTGTTACCCGGTCAGGCCTGGCGGTCAACCGCCCCAGACTTCGCCGAACACGCGCATCCAGTTTTCGCCCATCACCTTCTTGATGCGCGTCTCGCTCCAGCCAGCTTTTTGCATGGCGGCGGTGAGATTCGGGAATTCGCCGATCGTGCGGATGCCTTCCGGGTTCACCACCTTGCCGAAATTCGTGAGGCGGCGATAACGGCCCTTGTCGTGCGTGATCCAGTCGAAGAACTCGGTGCTATAGCCCTGCGTGAAATCCGTGCCGATGCCTACGCGGTCTTCGCCGATCAGATCGACCACGTATTCGATCGCTTCGAGATAATCCTCGACGGTCGAATCCGGGCCTTTCTTGAGGAACGGCGCGAACATGGTCACGCCCACGAAACCGTTCGCATCGGCGATTTCCTTCAATTGCTCATCGGTCTTGTTGCGCGGATGCTCCTTGAGACCCGACGGACAGCAGTGCGAGTACGTCACCGGCTTCTTCGAGCAGGCAATCGCATCCGACGAAGTCTTTCCGCCCACATGCGAAAGATCGACCAGGATGCCCACGCGGTTCATTTCCTGAATCACTTCGCGCCCATAGCCGGAGAGCCCGCCGTCCGGCTCGTAGCAGCCCGTGCCCACGAGGTTCTGCGTGTTGTAGCAAAGCTGCACGACATTCACGCCGAGTTCCTTGAACACCTCGATATAGCCGAGGTTGTCCTCGAAGGCATAGGAGTTCTGGAAGCCGAAGATAATGCCCGTCTTGTTCTCGTTCTTCGCGCGCAGAATGTCGTCGGTCGTACGTACGAGCGTGAGGATCTCGCTGTACTCGCGAATCTGCTGCTTCATTTTCGCGATGTTGTCCACGGTCTTCTGGAAGTCTTCCCACACGGAAACCGTGCAGTTGACGGCAGTGACGCCGCCCTTGCGCATGTCTTCGAACACCGAGCGTTCGAACTTCGAAATGTTCAGGCCGTCGATGATGATGCTGTTGTCGTGCAGAGTGCTCATTAGCCGCTCCGGAACTCGCGAATGAAATTGAAAGTCGGTGGTGTGAAGAATCAGGCTTGCGTATAGATCGGGAACCGCTCGCACAGCGCGAAGATCTCGCGGCGCACGCGCTGCTCGGTGGCGGCGTCGCCTTCGGGGTGCGAGCGCAGCGCGTCGAACACTTCGAGAATCAGGCGGCCGATCTCGCGGAACTCGCCCACGCCAAAGCCGCGCGTGGTGCCCGCCGGCGTGCCGAGGCGAATGCCGGAGGTGACCGTGGGCTTTTCGGCGTCGAACGGAATGCCGTTCTTGTTGCAGGTGATGCCGGCGCGTTCCAGCGCCTGCTCGACCTGATTGCCCTTGAGGCCCTTGGGCCGCAGATCAACGAGCAGTAGATGGTTGTCCGTGCCGCCCGTCACGAGGTCCACACCGCCCGCCTTCAGCACGTCGCCCAGCGCCTTCGCATTGGCGAGCACGCTGTCGATATAGGTCTTGAAGCTCGCGTCGAGCGCTTCGCCGAATGCCACGGCCTTGCCGGCGATCACGTGCATGAGCGGGCCGCCCTGCAGGCCGGGGAACACGGCCGAATTGATCTTCTTCGCGATCTCCTCGTCGTTGGTCAGCACGAAGCCGCCGCGCGGGCCGCGCAACGTCTTGTGCGTGGTCGAAGTGACGACGTGTGCGTGCTCGACCGGGTTCTGGTGCCGCCCCGCCGCGATGATGCCTGCGATATGCGCCATGTCCACCATGAGCTTCGCGCCGACCGAGTCGGCGATGGCGCGAAAGCGCGCGAAGTCGAGCGCGCGCGGATAGGCGGAAAAGCCCGCGATGATGAGGCCCGGCTTGTGCTGCTGCGCGAGTTCTTCGACCTGGTCGTAGTCAATCAGCATGCTTTCGCGATTCACGCCGTACTGGACGGCGTTGAACCACTTGCCCGAAAGCGCCGGCTTTGCGCCGTGCGTGAGGTGGCCGCCCGCGTCGAGCGACATGCCGAGCACCGTATCGCCCGGCTTGGCAAGCGCGAGCATGACCGAGCCATTGGCCTGCGCGCCCGAGTGCGGCTGCACGTTCGCGAAACCGGCGTTGAAAAGCTGCTTGATGCGGTTGATGGCGAGCGCTTCGACCTCGTCGGCGAATTCGCAACCGCCGTAGTAACGCTTGCCCGGATAGCCCTCTGCGTACTTGTTGGTCAACACCGAGGCTTGCGCCTCGAGCACGGCGCGCGACACGATGTTTTCCGACGCGATCATTTCGACCTGCGACTGCTGCCGCTCGAGTTCTTTCAGGATGCTGCCGCGAACCGCGGGATCGCGCTGCGCCAGCGTTTGCGAAAAGAAAGGTTGAGTGTTCGACATAGGGCTTCCGTGACGATGAATGAAGGACTTGCTGCAATGCTAGAGGCCCCGTCGCGGCTGGCTTTACGGTGGTCTAACCGGCTGGGGACCGACGGTTCTATTCTTGTCGTTCGAATTGGCGCTCAACGTCGAAATTCAGACGCGTTCTTTTCCTTTTCCGCCATCCGCGTCCATTTTTCACAAGTGGCCCCTGGCTGCGCCCGTTTACCGTGCGCTGTGCCCCATGTTTCCCAATCCGAATTATTTATCGTGCATCGCAGTGCACCAATCCCGCACCCTCGTCCTTTTTCCCGCCTTCGGCTTTATTGTCCAGATGACTCAGGGTTTTGCCGCATGGCACACTGGACCCAGCAAATTCGAAAATTGCGGTAGCGTAGCCGCCCCCCGGCCTCACCGGGCCTCCATTGGGCATCAGGCTACCAATCACAAGGAATCGTCCCCCATGCTGCCGGATCGCACAGCGTCGTTAGCGCACTTCGCGTTCATGCCGCTGCCCGACTTCACGATGATCGCGTTCACGAACGCCATCGAAGTCCTTCGTATGGCTAACTACCTGAGCGGCCAGCCGCTTTACAGGTGGTCGATCATCAGCCCGGAGGGCGGTCCGGTCACGTCGAGCAACGGGCTTTCCATCGACACCGGCCCGGCTGAATGCGTGGGGCAACCCGATATCGTGTTCGTCTGCGGCGGCATCGACGTGCAGCGCGCCACCACGCCCGCTCATCTCGCTGCCTTGCGCCGCTTTGCGCGCATGGGCGTCGCGCTGGGCAGTCTTTGCACGGGGACCTATGCGCTCGCGAAGTCCGGCCTGCTGGCCGGGTATGCCTGCGCGATTCACTGGGAGAACATGTCGGCGCTGAAGGAAGAGTTCCCGTCCACGCGTTTTCTCAAGGAGCTCTTCGTCATCGACCGCGACCGCGTGACCTGCACCGGCGGCGTCGCGCCGCTCGACATGATGCTGCACCTCATCACGGCGCGCGTGGGCACCGCACGCGTGACGCAGATCGCCGAGCAGTTCGTGGTCGAGCATGTGCGCGATACCTCTGCCCAGCAGCGCATGCCGCTCGTTGCGCGGCTCGGCTCAGCGAACAAGTCGCTCTTCGAAGTCATCTCGCTCATGGAGAATAATATCGAGGAGCCGCTTTCCCGCGAAGAACTGGCGCGTCTTGCGAATATGTCGCAGCGGCAATTGCAGCGGCTCTTTCATGAGCATCTCGGCATGACGCCGACACATTACTATCTGACGCTGCGCCTGCGTCGTGCTCGCGAACTGCTGCTGCAGACCGATATGTCGATTATGCAGATTACGATGGCTTGCGGGTTTCAGTCGGCTTGTCACTTCAGCAAGAGCTATCGTGATGCGTTTGGTAGTGCGCCTACCGGTGAGAGGCGGAAGCGGATTGCGCCGCTATCGGGGGTGGATGCGCCTGCTGCTGCTCTTGCGCCTGCAACTGTGCATGTTTGAAACTTGTTTTCGTGTCGGTATGCGAGTGTTGCCCCTGTGCGGGGCGGCACCTACTTTTCTTTGCAGCGGCAAAGAAAAGTAGGCAAAAGAAAGCCGCTCAAACCGCTAATGCCTGCCACAGTTCACTTCTCGCCACCACTGCCAGTGGCTCCGGAGCGTCTGTCACCTCGCACCACACAAGCTAGTGACAAAGGGCTCATTCATCCCGCTGCTCGCTACGCGCGCAGCGGCCGGGTCTGCAAGGGAAACCAAAGGTATGAATGAGGTGGGCGAAAACTCGCGCGCCCCAACGGTTTTTAGTTATGCCCTTCGGCGCGCGTAGCGCCGCCGGAAGGATGAGCGCCTTGTCACTCCGGTTGGCGGCGCGTGGTGGCAGACGCTCCGGAGCCACCGGCAGGAACGGCCAAAGGTGAACTGTGGCAGGCGCTGGCGGTTTGAGCGGCTTTCTTTTGCCTACTTTTCTTTGCCGCTGCAAAGAAAAGTAGGTGCCGCCCCGCACAGGGGCAACGCTCGCATACCGACACGAACACAAGGAAATGCCAAAGCGGCAAGGAACCGCGACAAAAGACTAAGCCGCAAGCAACCCATGCGGGTCAATCACAAACTTACGCGGCGCGCCCCCATCAAACTTCTTATAGCCCTCAGGCGCCTCATCGAGAGAAATCACCGACACATTAACGATTTTGGCAATAGGCAACCGATCAAACAAAATCGCCTGCATAAGATTGCGGTTGTACTTGAGCACGGGCGTTTGCCCGGTATGAAACGTATGCGACTTGGCCCAGCCAAGCCCGAAGCGAATGCTCAGGCTGCCATGCTGCGCGGCCACGTCACGCGCGCCCGGATCGTCGGTCACGTAAAGGCCCGGAATGCCGATCATGCCCGCGGGCCGCGTAATTTCCATCAGCGAATTGAGCACGGTGGCCGGCGCTTCCTCCGAGTGACCAGAAGCGCCATGCCCATGCGCTTCGAATCCCACGCAATCCACAGCGCAATCGATTTCCGGCTTGCCAAGAATCTGTTCGATCTGCTCACCGAGCGTCGCGTCTTTCGATAGATCGACGACTTCGAAGCCCATCGCATTCGCATGCGCGAGACGCTCCGCGTTGATATCGCCAACAATCGTGCAGGCCGCGCCGAGCAGGCGCGCCGAAGCCGCCGCCGCCATCCCGACCGGCCCCGCGCCCGCGATATAAACGGTCGAGCCCGGCTTCACGCCCGCCGTCACCGCGCCGTGATAGCCCGTGGGCAGAATATCGGAGAGGCACGTGAGATCGCGGATCTTCGACATGGCCTGATCGCGGTCCGGAAACTTCAGCAGGTTGAAATCCGCGTACGGCACGAGCACATATTCAGCCTGGCCGCCGATCCAGCCGCCCATGTCGACGTAACCATAAGCGCCGCCCGCGCGCGAGGGATTCACGTTCAGGCAAACGCCCGTGTGCTGCTCGCGGCACATCGCGCAGCGCCCGCAGGCCACATTGAACGGCACCGAAACGAGATCGCCGATCTTCAGCGTTTCGACGTCGTTGCCCACTTCCACCACTTCGCCAGTGATTTCGTGGCCCAGCACGAGACCGACGGGTGCCGTCGTGCGCCCGCGCACCATATGCTGGTCCGAACCGCAGATGTTCGTGCTGACGACCTTGAGAATGACGCCATGGCCGATCGAGCGACCGCTCGGATCGACCATCTTCGGATACGCGATGTTCTGCACTTCGACCTTGCCCGGCCCTTGATACACGACGCCTCGATTACCGCTCATCTCGCTGTCTCCTGTTCGATGCAGCTCGCAACGCTGCTCACTAGTTGGCGTTGCCCCGCGCAGCCTCTCGCGTGAGGTAACGATGCTTCGAGCGTAGCCTGCCCGCCGCATACGACGATGTGCAAAAAACGACGCGCCTTTGCATGGCGCCGACATCGGGCTACGCGTGCCGCCCGCTACGGTTGCCCGCCCCCCTCAGCGCGAATCCATTGGCGATAGTCGGCGCGTGTCCAGTCGAGCGCCACGCCCACACGCCGCGTGCCCGGCCGGATCTTCGGCTTGTGCACCGCGAGCCTGAGCGTTTCCAGCGCGGGCCATTCGCGAAACGAAAACGCCGCGATGTCCGCCACCAGCGTTTCGAGCAGCCGCGTGTGCGGCTTGCGCCCGAGATAGTCGGCGAGGCGTGTGCAATAGCCGTCGTAGTCGATCCAGTCGCCCGCTTCACCCGCTGCGCTCTTTTCTCGCGGCATGCAGCGATAGCCGAGCTGCGTGTCGATCACGAGCGGCTGCGGCGCGCCGTGCTCGTGCGGATAAATGCCGATGCGCGCCGGCACGCTCAACGCTTCGACGAACACACTCCAGCCACGTCCGCGTGGCTCGTCGTGCGGACTGAGCGCACCGATTGCACCCAGCGCGCCGAGCGCCGGTTCGAACGCCGCATCGACGATCTTCATGGCGCGACCGACGCCGCGGCGTCGACCATGATGCGGCAGAAATAATCGGCGAAACTGCGGCGCACGACGCTTTCGAAGCGGTCGTCGCCAGTGGGAATCAGCACGATCGATGCCTTGAAATACACGCTCTGCGCGCATTGCCCCGGCTTGAACAGGCGCGGATGCAGATCGAGCGGACAACCGCGCGAGAGCACGTCCCGCGCTCGTGTGCCTTCGATCTCGACCACGGTGTTGCCGCTGCCGATGTCCACCGCCGCCGCATAAGCGTCGCCGAGCACGGCGGTGAGCTTCGCTTCGAGCATGCCTGTTTGAACGGGTGCGAGCGAGCGCACGAGCCATTCATCGGGCCCGAGCCAGAGCACGTCGTAGTGGTCGCTGCGCGCGACGGTGTTCGGCGCCGCGGGCGGCGCGCATCCAACTACGCTCGCGAATGCCGCGACGAACGCCGGATCGCTCAATTCGCCGCGCACGTTCACGAGGTCACGGAACGGCAGCTCGCGCATGGCGAACGCCTTCGAGGCGCGCCCCTCCTGCGCCTTGATCAGATCCGCCGCGCCGACGAGCGGCGACTCGAGGCGCACACCGACAACGCGCTCCGCGACCGGCAGGGGGTCTTTCGTTTCATTCAACATGCTGACGCACTCCTTCCGTGTCGTAGAAAATCGGGCTCGCGATCTGCGCTTTTACGCGCCGGCCATCGGCCATGGGAATCACCACGTGCTCGCCCATCTTGTTCAAGCCGCCCTTCACGACCGCTAGTGCGATGGAACGCTGCAGAATCGGGCTGTAATAGCTCGACGTGACGTGGCCGATCATCGGCGTCGTGCCATCGGGCCGCGCTTGCGCGTCGGGCGCGATGATCTGGCCGCCTTCGGGCAACACGTATTGCGCGTCGTCCGTTAGCAGTCCGACGAACTGCTTGCGGTTTTCCTTCGCGGTGTCCGAACGCTTGAGCGAGCGGCGGCCGAGGAAGTCCTTCGTCTGCGAGACGAGACCGCCCATGCCGAGGTCGAATGGCGTAACCGACCCGTCCGTATCCTGGCCCACGATGATATAGCCCTTCTCCGCACGCAATACGTGCATCGTTTCCGTGCCGTAAGGCGTGATGTCGAATTCTGCGCCCGCATCCATCAACGCTTCCCACACGGCGCGGCCTGCATTGGCCGGCACGTTCACCTCATACGCCAACTCGCCCGAGAAGCTGATGCGCATGACGCGCGACTTCACACCCGCGACCGTGCCGTTGCGGTACGACATGAACGGGAATGCGGCGTTGTCGAAGTCGATGTCCTTGCACACCTTCTGCAGCACCTTGCGGCTCTTCGGGCCGACCACGGCGAACGTCGCCCAATGGTCGGTGACGGAAGCAAGACGCACCTTCATATCGGGCCATTCGGTCTGCAGCCAGCGTTCGAGCCACGTGAGCACGCGCGCGGCGCCGCCCGTCGTGGTGGTCATCATGTAGTGCTGCTGACCGAGGCGCACCGTCACGCCGTCGTCGAACACCATGCCGTTTTCGTCGAGCATCAGGCCGTAGCGGCACTTGCCCACTTCGAGCTTGAGCCATGGATTCGTGTAGACCCAGTTCAGCAACTTCGCAGCGTCGGGCCCTTGAATATCGATCTTGCCAAGCGTAGAGGCATCGAGAATGCCAACGCTGTTGCGCACCGCAAGACACTCGCGCTTCACGGCTGCGTGCAGATTCTCGCCGCTCTTCGGGTAGTACCACGGGCGCTTCCAGTTGCCCACGTCTTCGAACTTAGCGCCATGCTGCACGTGCCATTCGTGAATGCAGGTCTTGCGGATCGGGTCGAGCAAGTCGCCGAGTTCGCGCCCCGCGAACGTGCCGAACGTGACGGGCGTGTAATTCGGGCGGAACGTCGTCGTGCCCGTTTCGGGAATCGTCTTGCCGAGCGCGCTGGCGAGAATCGCCATGCCGTTGATATTGCCGAGCTTGCCCTGGTCAGTGCCGAAACCCATGGCCGTATAGCGCTTCACATGCTCGACCGACTCGAAGCCTTCGCGTGCGGCGAGCAGAATGTCCGCTGCCGAAACGTCGTTCTGGAAGTCGACGAACTGCTTCGGCCCGCGCGCCGCGTCCTTGTTACTGCCAACGAGCCACAGCGCCTGCAGCGGGGTTTCCGCTACCTCGGCGGCCTTCGGCACGGCGGGCCGCTTGTACGGGAGGCCAAGCGACTTCACCGCGTCGATGCCGCCGTCCACACCCTGCGTGAGCGCGCGCGCAAGGCCGAATTCGCCCACCGCCGCGCCAACGCTCACTTCCTCCTGCACGCGCTTGCCCGGCATGAAGCACGCCTTCGCGTCGCTCCAGAGCGCCTTGCCGCCCGACTGCGCGAAGAGGTGCAGCACGGGGCTGAAGCCACCCGACACCGCAACGAGATCGCACGCGAGCGTGCCCTGCTGTGCGCCGGTCTGGCCGTTCGTGTAGCCGACCACATCGACCGAACTGACGCGCTGCTTGCCATGCGCGCAGTGGATGGCAGCGTTGTACATCACCTTCACACCCTGGCGGCGCGCGACGGCCTGCAATGCGCCGTTGCCCTGCGTGCGCGAATCGACGACGGTGACGGTCGCCCCGCATGCCTTGAGGTCGAGCGCGCAGCGATAGCCCGCGTCGTTGTTCGTGAACACGACAGCATTGCGGCCCGGCAGCACACCGTAGCGATGGATATACGTCGATACCGCCGAGGCCAGCATGATGCCCGGCAGATCGTTGTTGCCGAACACGATGGGACGCTCGTGCGCACCCGTCGCGAGAATCACGCGCTTCGCGCGGATCTTCCACAGCAGTTCGCGCGTACCCTGACGCGTGGAAACCGGCAGATGCTCCGTCAAACGCTGCGTGACGGTCACGAGATTGTGGTCCTGATAGCCGAAAGCCGTGCTGCGCGAAAGTATCTTCACGTCGGGCATTTGCTTGAGTTCGGCTTCGATCTTCTCGACCCAGTGAACTGCGGGGCGTCCGTCGATATCGGCCTTGCACGAGAGCAGGCTGCCGCCCAGTTCACGCTGATCGTCGACGAGAATCACGCGTGCGCCGCTCGCGCCCGCCGTATGCGCAGCCGCGAGGCCGGCGGGGCCGCCGCCAACCACGAGCACGTCGCAATACGCGAAGCATTTGTCGTAGCGGTCGGCGTCGCGCACTTCGGGCGCCTTACCGAGGCCCGCCGCATCGCGAATCTTTTCCTCGTATTTCGGCCACCATTTGCGCGGCCACATGAAGGTCTTGTAGTAGAAGCCCGCCGGCAAAAAGCGCGAGAACTTCTGGTTGATCGCCATGCGGTCGTTTTCGAGGCTAGGCTCGGCGTTCACGCTCGTCGCAATGAGCCCCTGGTAAAGCTCGACTTCGGTCGCGCGTGCATTGGGCACCGTATGCGCGGCGCGCTCCAGCTGCACGATGGCGTTGGGCTCGGCCACGTCTGCCGTCATGATGCCGCGCGGGCGATGGTACTTGAAGCTGCGCGCGACGAAATGCACGTCGTTAGCGAGCAGCGCGGAGGCGAGCGTGTCGCCCTGGAAGCCTTGATACGTGCGGCCGTTGAATGTGAAATTCAGCGGAATCGCGCGGTTGACGCGCCCACCGGCGCCCAAGCGGTTCTTCTGGCTCATCGCTGCGTGCTCCCTTGCTTGTTGCCTTGCGCTTCATTTGCCACCGCATTTACCCCGTTGGCCGCGCCGAAGGTCTCGTAACTCTGGATCTCATAGGTGACGGTGTCGCGCGTCGCCTTGAACCAGCGGCGGCAGCCCTGCGCGTGCAGCCACTGCTCCTTGTGCACGCCGCGCGGGTTGTGACGCATGAAGAGGTAGTCGCCCCATTCCTTGTCGGTGAGATTGTCGGTGTCGAGCGGTCGCGCGATGTCGGCTTCGCCGCCGCACGTGAACTCGATCTCGGCGCGGGGACCGCACCACGGGCATTCGATCAGCAACATGTTGTGGTCTCCTTTAGTGCGCGACAGCGGCTGCGCCGTGTTCGTCGATCAGATGGCCGGTATAGAAGCGGTCAAGCGAGAACGGCGCATTCAGCGGATGCGGCTCGTCCTTCGCAATGGTGTGCGCGAACACCCAGCCCGAGCCCGGCGTCGCCTTGAAGCCGCCGGTGCCCCAGCCGCAGTTGAAATAGAGACCCTTTACATCGGTCTTGCTGATGATTGGGCAGGCGTCCGGCGAGACATCGACAATGCCGCCCCACTGCCGGTTCATGCGCACACGCGAGAACACCGGGAACATTTCGACGATGGCCTGCAGCGTGCCTTCGATGATGTGGAAGCTGCCGCGCTGGCCAAAGCCCGTGTACTGGTCCACGCCCGCGCCGATCACGAGATCGCCCTTGTCGGACTGGCTGATATAGGCGTGCACCGCATTCGACATGATGACGGTGTTGACCACCGGCTTGATCGGCTCCGAAACCAGCGCCTGAAGCGGGTGGCTTTCGAGCGGCAGACGCACGCCGGCCATGTCCGCGAGCGTCGTGGTGTTGCCCGCCGCTACCACGGCGACCTTCTTCGCCTTGATGAAACCCTTCGACGTATCCACGCCCGTTACACGCGCGCCGTTGCGGCGAATGCCTGTCACCTGGCAGTTCTGAATGATGTCCACGCCGTGCTGATCCGCGCCGCGCGCGAAGCCCCACGCCACGGCGTCGTGGCGCGCCACGCCCGCGCGGCGCTGGATCGAGGCGCCCAACACAGGGTAACGGCTATTCAGGTTGATGGTCGGCTCGATTTCCTTGATCTGCTCGGGCGTGAGGAATTCGGCGTCCACGCCGTTCAGGCGGTTCGCGTTCACGCGGCGCTCGGTGTCGCGCACGTCCTGCAGCGTGTGCGCGAGATTCATCACGCCGCGCTGGCTGAACATCACGTTGTAGTTGAGATCCTGCGAAAGCCCTTCCCAGAGCTTCATCGCCTTTTCATAGAGCGCCGCAGACTCGTCCCACAGATAGTTCGAGCGCACAATGGTCGTATTGCGCGCCGTATTGCCGCCGCCGATCCATCCCTTCTCCAGAATCGCGACGTTTTTCACGCCGTGTTCTTTCGCGAGGTAATAGGCCGTTGCGAGACCATGACCGCCGCCGCCGACGATCACCACGTCGTACTCCTTTTTCGGCTCCGGGCTTCTCCACTGCCGCTCCCAGTTCTCGTGATACGACAACCCATTGCGGAACAGACTGAATATCGAATAGCGGCTCATCTCGCGGACCCCTTGTTGCGCGTTACCATTAGCTTCAGTTAGCACTCGATGACGTTCACGGCGAGACCACCGCGCGACGTCTCCTTGTATTTCGTCTTCATGTCTGCGCCCGTTTCGCGCATCGTCTTGATCACGTTGTCGAGCGTGACGTAATGCTCGCCGTTGCCCTTGAGCGCCATGCGCGCGGCGTTGATCGCCTTGATCGCGCCCATCGCGTTGCGCTCGATGCACGGAATCTGCACGAGGCCGCCCACGGGGTCGCAGGTCATGCCGAGGTTGTGCTCCATGCCGATTTCAGCGGCGTTCTCCACCTGGCGAGGCGTGCCGCCCATCACCGCCGCAAGCGCCGCGGCCGCCATCGAGCACGCCACGCCCACTTCGCCCTGGCAGCCCACTTCCGCACCCGAAATCGACGCCGTTTCCTTGTAGATGATGCCGATGGCAGCAGCCGTGAGCAGAAAATTGGCGATGCCGTCTTCGGTTGCGCCCGCAACGAACTTCACGTAGTAGTGCAGCACCGCGGGAATCACGCCCGCCGCGCCGTTCGTGGGCGCCGTGACAACGCGGCCACCCGCAGCGTTCTCCTCGTTCACGGCCATTGCATAGAGGTTCACCCAGTCGAGCATGGAAAGCGGATCGCGCAGCGACTCTTCCGAGCGCGAACGCAGATGCACCGAGAGATCGGCGGCGCGGCGCTTTACCTGCATCGGGCCGGGCAGCTCGCCGTGCATCTTGCAGCCGCGCTCCACGCAAGCGGCCATCGCGCGCCAGATCACGAGCAGCCCTTCGCGCACCTCTTCCGGCGAACGTGCCGCGCACTCGTTGGCAAGCGTGACTTCGGCAATCGAACGCCCGCTCTCGTTGCAAACGCGCAGCAGGTCATCGCCCGTGCGGAACGGATAAGGCACGTCTCGTCCACTGCGCACACCGTTGACGCGGTCGCCGTCGCGGTTCACGACGAAGCCACCGCCCACCGAGTAGTACTCCTTTTCAACGAGCAACTGCCCGTTTTCGTCGAAGGCCTGAAAACGCATGCCGTTCGGGTGCAGCGTGCTCGCGCCGCCCATCGTCTTGCGAAAGAAGCCAATGCACTCCTTCTCGTCGAAGCGGATGGACTGCTTGCCGAGCAACACGAGCGTCTTCTCGCGGCGAATGGCGGCAAGGCGCGGCTCGATCTGGTCAGGATCGACCGAGTCGGGCAGATTGCCTTCGAGGCCGAGCAGCACCGCCTTGTCAGTGCCGTGGCCCTTGCCCGTCGCGCCGAGCGAACCGTACAGCTCGACTTTGACGCGGCGCACAAAGGCGAGCAGATTGGCGTCCTCGACATGGGACGCAAAGCGGCACGCGGCGACCATCGGGCCGACCGTGTGTGAGCTGGACGGACCGATCCCGATTTTGAAGAGGTCGAAAACGCTGACGTTCATCTGACTTCCCTTCGCGCTGAGCGCATGGATGAGCTTGAGTGCAAGTAGACCAAAGAGGCCATGGCAACCGATAGAACAAAAACGCCATCGCCGTTGGACGGCCTCGCCAGCCGGGGGTTTCTGGCGACTCCGGCGGACGTCGCATCTCGGCCTTACCGGGGGTTTTCCCGAAGTTTCGCGGCGGAAAAGCACCCGCCTGCACGGTCAGAACGAATGCCGCAAGCCGATCCGCACGTCGGCCTGCGTCGTGGTGGAAGACGGCGTGAAGCTGTAGCCGATCACCGCGTCCACGCCCTGCGAAGCCTTCAGCCAGTCGCCCGAGAGATAAACGTCCGTGGTCTTCGAAAGCAGGTAATGCAGGCCCGCCGAAAGCTGGTTCCAGTGGTGGCCGTCGAAGTGCGTGTACTGGTAGCCGCCCGCCACGCTGAACGCGGGCGTGACTTGCCAGTTGGCGCCGCCTTCGCCCACCTGCATGTGCTCGCTCTCGCCGAACGCCTTGATCTGCGTGTACGTGAAAGCGCCCATCAACGTGACGTCGCCGATGGCGTAGCTCGCGCCCGTGCCGAACGTCGCCTGCTTATCCACGGGGAATGGCGTCTCGCTATAGAGTGAGCTGACCGCACCCGTAGCCGGATCGACGCTTACGGTCGGCCTGCCAAAGAACGTGCGCACGCCGATCATGTTGTACGGGTCGAACGCGTAAATGCCAGATGGGTTGTTGAGCTGCGTGTAGGCGGCGCCCATCGCGAACGGGCCGTTCTGGTACTGCGCGCCCGCGCTCCAGGCGCTGCCGGTGTGAAAGTCGCCGGGTGTGTTGCTGAACGAGTACATGCCGCCGAACTGGAATCCGCCGAACGTGTTCGACATGAACTTCACGGCGTTCGGCAGATGGTCGCCGTTCATGCGGTCGAAGTCGCCCTGGTTGATCGCGTAGCCGCTCGCCCACGCCGTGACGTTGTAGAGGTACACGAACTCCTGCGTCATGTCGGCCTGATTGCCGAACGTGAGCGTTCCCCAATCATTCTGGAGTCCGACATAAGCGAGACGGCCGAAAAGCGAGCCGCCGTTGGCGATCTGCCCATTGCCGAGGTGAAAGCCGCTCTCCAGCTGAAACACGGCCTTCAACCCGCCGCCGAGATCCTCGGTGCCCTTGAGACCCCAGCGGTTCGCCTGCGCAATGCCGTCGTCGAATTTCACTTGATGCGAGCCGCCCGCGTTGCTCACATACGTCACGCCCGCGTCGATGATCCCGTACAGGGTGACGCTGCTTTGGGCGTGACATGCGTTCGAAACAGCGCTTAATGCCATCGCAATGCCGCTCAGTGCCACCGCATTCAGTTTTCTCATGGTGTCGGGTCTCTCTGGTCTGGCGATACCGGTTGTCGGGACGCGCCGGGCACGCATGGCGCCTTGCGCGGTGGATCAAAACGTACAAGTCCAAATCTCACGCGACTTGCGCAGACACGACACGCGCTGGCGCTAACGCGACACGCCCAGCGCGGAAAAGACCCCGCAAAACAGGCGCAATCCGTTATGGGGCGGGGCTCGCACGGGGTTCCAGACACGCGATCATCGGTAATCCGACGCAGACTTTGTAAAATCCGCCGATGCCGCCATTTCTACGTTTTTATTGATTGATCATTCAATAAAAAATCCCTAGAGTGGAAACCTTCCCGCATCACCCCGGAATCACCATGCCCAAGATCGGAATGCGCGACGTGCGTCGCGCACAACTCATCGACGCGACCCTGCAATCGATCGACCAGTCGGGTCTCTCGGGCACGACGCTCGCCACTGTCGCGCAGCACGCGAAGATCTCCACTGGCATCGTCAGTCACTATTTCGGCGGCAAGGACGGCCTGCTCGAAGCCACCATGCGCCACGTGCTGCACGACCTTTGGGAAGCCACGGTGCGGCGGCGCCTCGCCGCGAAAGACGAACCGCGCGCACGCTTGCGCGCCATCGTTGCGGCCAACTTCGACGTTTCGCAGGTGAACGCGCCCGTCATGAAGACGTGGCTCGCGTTCTGGGCCGAGAGCATGCATCAGCCCGCGCTGCGCCGGCTACAGCGCGTCAACACGCGGCGGCTCCATTCGAACCTCTGCGCGGAGTTCGAAAAGGTGCTGCCAGGCGCCACGGCCCGGCGCGCCGCGAGCGGACTCGCCGCGCTGATCGACGGCCTCTGGCTGCGCGGCGCGCTCACGGGCGAACCGTTCGACACGAAGGCCGCGCTGCGCGTGGCCAACGACTACATCGACCTGCTGCTCGAAGCGCGCGCCAAGCCGCGCTCAGGCAAGTCGGCCAAATAACCCGGCCCGGAGCCACACGATGTCCCCCTTTCCCCTGCAACGCCTCTTTATCGACGGCAGTTACTCCGACGCCACCAGCGGCGAGACCTTCGACACCTACGATCCCGCCACCTGCACGAGGCTCGCCACGGTGCAGCACGCGAGCGCCGCCGATATCGACCGCGCGGTGCAATCGGCGCGCGCCGGCCAACGCGTCTGGGCAGCCATGACGGCGATGCAGCGCTCGCGCGTGCTGCGGCGCGCGGTCGAGTTGCTGCGCGAGCGCAACGACGAACTCGCGGCGCTCGAAACCCGCGACACGGGCAAGCCCATCGCCGAAACGCGCAGCGTGGACATCGTCACCGGCGCCGACGTGATCGAGTACTACGCGGGTCTCGCGCCCGCACTGGAAGGCCAGCAAATTCCGCTGCGCGAGACCTCGTTCGTCTACACGCGGCGTGAGCCGCTGGGCGTCACGGCAGGCATTGGCGCCTGGAACTACCCGCTGCAGATCGCCTGCTGGAAATCGGCCCCCGCGCTTGCGGCCGGCAACGCGATGATCTTCAAGCCGAGCGAGATCACACCGCTTTCGGCCTCGAAACTGTCGGAGATCTATATCGAGGCAGGCGTGCCGCCCGGCGTGTTCAACGTGGTTCATGGCGACGGCCGCGTGGGTGCCATGCTGAGCGTGCACCCTGGCATCGAGAAGATTTCGTTTACGGGCGGCGTCGAAACGGGCAAGAAGGTCATGGCGGCCGCAGGCGGCTCCACGCTCAAGGAAGTCACGATGGAACTGGGCGGCAAGTCGCCGCTCATCGTCTTCGAAGACGCCGACCTCGATCGCGCCGCCGATATCGCCGTCACCGCCAACTTCTTCAGCGCCGGCCAGGTGTGCACCAACGCCACGCGCGTGTTCGTTCATCAATCCGTGATAGCCGCGTTTGAAGCACGTGTGCTCGAACGCGTGCAGCGCATCCGCGTGGGCCATCCCGCCGATCCGGCAACGAACTTCGGGCCGCTCGCGAGCGCCGCGCAACTCGACAAGGTGCTCGGCTATATCGAGAGCGGCAAGCGCGAAGGCGCACGGCTGATCGCGGGCGGCGCGCGCCTCACGCAGGGTGATTTCGCTCGCGGCCAATACGTGCAGCCCACCGTGTTTTCCGGTTGCCGTGACGACATGCGCATCGTGCAGGAAGAAATCTTCGGCCCGGTGATGAGCATTCTCGCCTTCGCCAACGAAGCCGAAGTGATCGCGCGCGCCAACGAATCGCTTTATGGTCTCGCCGCCGGTGTCGTGACCGAAAGCCTATCGCGCGCGCACCGAGTGATTCATCGGCTCGAAGCCGGTATCTGCTGGATCAACACGTGGGGTGAGTCGCCCGCCGAAATGCCCGTGGGCGGCTACAAGCAGTCGGGCGTCGGCCGCGAAAATGGCATCACGACGCTCGAACACTACACGCGCATCAAATCCGTCCAGGTGGAACTGGGACCGTATCAGCCCGTTTTCTGAGGGAGTCCTGAATGGCAGCGCAAGAGTACGACTACATCATCATCGGCGCAGGATCGGCGGGCAATGTGCTCGCCGCGCGCCTCACCGAAGATCGCGATGCAACGGTGCTGCTGCTCGAAGCAGGCGGCCCCGACTATCGCTTCGATTTCCGCACGCAGATGCCAGCGGCGCTCGCGTATCCGTTACAGGGCCGACGCTACAACTGGGCCTACGAAACCGACCCCGAGCCGCACATGAACAACCGGCGCATGGAATGCGGGCGCGGTAAAGGGCTCGGCGGGTCGTCGCTCATCAACGGCATGTGCTATATCCGCGGGAATGCCCTCGACTACGATGGCTGGGCCGAGCACGAAGGCCTCGAGAACTGGAGCTATCTGGACTGCCTGCCCTATTTCCGCAAGGCCGAAACGCGCGACATCGGCGCGAACGATTATCACGGCGGCGAAGGTCCCGTTCACGTGACGACGAGCAAGCCGGGCGTGAACCCGCTCTTCGAGGCGATGATCGAGGCCGGCGTGCAGGCAGGCTATCCGCGCACCGACGACCTCAACGGCTACCGCCAGGAAGGCTTCGGACCGATGGATCGCACCGTGACCGCCAAAGGCCGGCGCGCGAGCACCGCGCGCGGCTATCTGGATCAGGCCAAGCATCGGTCCAACATCGACATCGTCACGCACGCAGTGACGGACCGCATTCTGTTCAGTGGCAAGCGGGCGTGCGGTGTTGTCTTTCTCGACGGGCCCGCGCGCGTGACCCGCTATGCACGCCGCGAAGTGCTGCTGTGCGCGGGCGCGATCGCCTCGCCGCAGATTCTGCAGCGCTCTGGCGTCGGACCTGGTGCCTGGTTGCGCGAACTCGACATTCCCGTTGTGCTCGATCTGCCTGGCGTGGGCCAAAATCTTCAGGATCACCTGGAAATGTACATGCAGTACGAGTGCAAGGAGCCGGTCTCGCTCTACCCTGCGCTTCTCATGCGCAATCAACCCGCCATCGGGATCGAATGGATGCTGCGCGGCACTGGTATTGGCGCGAGCAATCATTTCGAAGCGGGCGGCTTCATCCGCACGCGCGACGACGATCCGTGGCCGAACCTTCAGTATCACTTTCTGCCCGTTGCGATCAATTACAACGGCAGCAATGCGATCAAAATGCACGGCTTCCAGGCGCACGTAGGTTCGATGCGATCTCCGAGCCGCGGGCGCGTGAAGCTGCGCTCACGCGATCCGCGCCAGCATCCTTCGATTCTCTTCAACTATATGGCCGAAGCGCTCGACTGGCGCGAATTCCGCGACGCGATCCGCATCACCCGCGAAATCATTGCGCAGCCTGCACTCGACCGGTTTCGCGGACGCGAACTGAATCCCGGTGCGGCGCTCAAGTCGGACGCCGAGATCGATGCTTTCGTGCGCAACCGCGCGGAAACTGCCTATCATCCGTCGTGCTCATGTGCGATGGGTTACGACGATATGGCCGTGGTGGACGGCGAAGGCCGCGTGCATGGCGTCGACGGCCTTCGCGTCGTGGATGCGTCGATCATGCCGCGCATTACCACCGGCAACCTCAATGCGCCGACAATCATGATCGCGGAAAAGATTGCGGACCGGATTCGAGGGCGTGAGGCGCTGGCGCGGTCGAATGCGCCGTATTTTGTGGCAAAGGGGGAGCCGGCGCGCGGGGCGGGATTATCCGCCGCGAGTGGCACGTCGCATACGGAGAAAATACGTGCGCATAGCGTGACGCATCAGGAAATCTAACGACAAGAGTCGGTGCGCGGGTGCCGCGTCATAGAGCAGGATCCACCTTGGTATCGGCGTCGCAATGCATCGCATACAACAGACCGAGCGGGTTGCCCTCGTCACGGAATTCACGGCGCAGCTTCAAAAATGCTGTGCCAAGGGGCTCGCCCTTGAGAAACAGACCAAAGAACCGCTGTGCCCACAACATAGCAAATAAGGCCGGCGTTTTGCATTCCGTGCCGATAACACCTCGCGCACCCTTGCTCATGAAGTAAGGTGCAAACCCAGCGTAGAACATTGGCGACATCTCGGCTGATTCACAGGCATTGATGAACACGAGCGGACTGCCGGCCAATTGCACGTCGGCCGGCGCACGCAGCGTCAGTTCGTCCAGTGTCACGACGCTGTTAGTCAGCGCAAGCCTTGATCCGCCCGGGCCGCCTGGATCCGTTAGACCGTTTGACCCAGCGTGACCGTAGAAGTAGATAATCTGATCCGTGTTGTTAACATCGTTGAGCGCTGCCACCAGCTCTTCCGTGGTCGCCCTCCCGATTACCTTTATCCGTTCTGTCGAGCACCAGGCGGCGCGTTGCGTCTTGACGAAGTTGCAACTCATATCGGTGTCGATGTCATCGTTCAGATTGATGCTGACCGCGAGCGCGGGGTCGGCGCGAATACGGCGATCCGTCACTCTCATGGGATTTTGCAGCGGAATCTGTTCGATCACATGACGCATGCCGAGGAAGTTGTCCCAGTCCAGCTTGGTGCCATCGGACAGATCACCCATGTAAAGCAGGCCCCATGGTATGGGAAGGCTTTCCGCGATGATCTGCACCTTGAGGCGAGATGTACGGTCGCCGGCCAGACGGCGCAACACATCGCCGATGGCTTTTGAATCAAGGCCGGATGCGGGACCGTAAAATAGCTTCTGCATCAACAAAGCACCCGCGAAAGACATTGTCTTTAGCGCAAGCGCCGTTGCGTCCCTCGATATCGGCTCATCGGACTGAAACACGTAGTTGCCGGCCGCATCACGCTGCATGACTACTTGCATCAGCTGACTGCGGGCAACCCGAATGGCATCGTCGAGATACGCGGGCGTGATCGGCAGGTGCGCACTGGCAGCCACCGCACCCCAGACCGTGCAATCGTATCCGCCGTCTCCTGGCTTGATCAGTAGTCCGATATCTCTCGATTCCAACAGTCCTGCGCTGCTGAACGCCCGCCCGCATGATGGCATTTCAGCGGGTTGTTCGTGCCTCTGCTTGCCTATGTCAAAGCGCAGTTCCATCTGCTGGATGAAGTTACCTTCCTTGAGGATTGTCGCCGTGATCTTGCATGGACCCTCCTTGAGCGGCGATATGTCAAAGCGCGCTTTGGTATGCGACTTCCCCACGCGTGGAACGCGCAGCTGGCTGATTCGGCCAGACACGTCGAAGTCCTTGGTATCTATCTGAACCGTCAGCACGACCTCATTGATATCCGGCGCAAACACGCCTTCTTCTGCGAAAACTGTCGCCTGAGCGGTTGCATTGCGAATCGTGTCGACATCGAACGCCAATGTGTACCACTTATCCTTAACGAGCGCCTCGGGAGGGTCGACTCCCTCAAAGTCCGCGTTGATCCAGCGCTCGGCGGAAGGAGCGTGCGGCGCCTCCGCGCTGCCCTCGCCTTCGATGCCCAATATCCGGACGCCGCGATCCCGTGTGTCCGGCCCGAGGTTTGTCAATGTTACCGTTCGATCCACTTCGCGCCTTACGGTGCCGCTATCCAGCAGCATCGGCTTGCGCTTCGGGGTCGACGCCGCTGAGTCTCTCGTTGCGGGCACTGCGGCCGTGAGCTTCATCGTGAGGACAGCGCTCCAGAACGCGTGCGCTACTTCCGGATGCGCGATATCGCTGTGTGCGCCCGCGGGTCCGTTGCCGTTCCTGATTACGTCACTAGCGTCGAGGTTGTAAATGCAGCCATGTTCGAACGCATAAATGAAGTCGCTGGCCTGCATAACCAGATCCTGCACGCCCAAACTCCCGCGTATGCCAAACGCACCTATCCCTCCGTATTCGGGATACGTTTCGCCCAGCAATCGTTGGCCTTTCAGGCGTGCGCCGAGAGGATAAAAGGTGCCGACAGCCGAGTCGTGCGTAGAAAAGGTGGTGAGGAGCGGCCCGCGAAGCCGGCCGTCGCGCAGGATGTGCTGAAAATAGCCGCACTTTCCAGGCGCATAGGGGATGTCCGTGGCATACGACCACAGCGAAAGCGCGCCCTGCACGAGAAACATCGAATCGACCGGGCGCTTCAGCGGCAAGCGTTGGGTGCCGTCGGGACCCGCGACCATCGCGGAGATGACGATGCAGCCGAAGCTATGGCCCATCAAATGGACTGCCGCCTCGGGCGCGGAAGTCTGGAGGTCACAGAGCAACGCGTGCGCCCCCCCCTCGCCGAACGCGCGCGCGCGATCTTTCATCTTCCAGAACGACAGCTGCCGCAGCGGTGCAAGGACCGCGTCCTTGACTGATTCGGCAATGCCCCCCATGCCCAGGACCCCTTGAGCCGAAGCCCCGTGATCGCCTTGTCCTTGGGCCTGCTCCATGATGAAATTCACGTCGAACGCCTCCTGGTCCGAACCCGGACGGCCAAGGAGACTCCCGACCCGCAATTGCGATTCATGGAAGAGTGCGGCATAAGCGTCGACGATCTCGGGCGTCAGAACGGCCGAGCGCGCGGCTTTCGCGTAGCTGAAAATCGCCCCAATCGCCTGCCTCGCCCTCGCCGTGTTCGCGAAGTGCGAAGCGGCGGCATCGATATCGGAGAGCTCGGCGCTGCCGTCGTCCTCCGCCATTGGCGCAAGGGTGCGTGCTGCCGAGTTACCCTCGACGCCCCACGGCAGACTGGGCCAGTGCAGGCCGATCACCAAGGGAGTAAAGCCTTGCTCGCGTTCGGACAACGTCCTGATGTCTTCCTTGCAGGAAAGCATCATCGCCGTCCAACGGTCGAACTGCATCTGTGCCCGCTCGTCGTCGCCCATCCAGCCGTGAGCCATGACAAAAACGTCGGTGATCGGCGCACTCCGGTCTTTCAACCGTTTGATCACGGCATCGCTGAGCATGCAATTGCCGTCTTCCGGGCGCTCTTTGCCGTTTTCGTCGAACGCAAACAGGAAGTAGTTGAGCTTCGTCCCCGCGATTTGACGTATTGGCATATCAGTCCCTCACGACCGCGATGGCGGACGCCCAGATTGGCAAACCACGTTGCGACAGTGAAATCCTTCGGCATGCTTCGCAATAGGCTTCGGGCAGTGTTTTTTTGTTGCGTATATATTCGGTATAAAACCGCCGGAAATACTCGACACACGCGTGATCGTTCACATCCCAGCGAAAGCCGATTACCGCTTTTGCTCCGGCGCGCATGGTTTCGATCGCAGTACGCAGCGACGAGCCGCTGCATGAGGAAAGTACGAACACGAGCCTTGACCCTCCCTGTCTGATCCATTCCGCGATCTCGCGAACCGATATGGCTATGCCTTGGCCGTTTTTGCCAGGAAGAATGAGAAATGTTCCACCGCCGTCGTCGAGCGTCACCGAATGGCCGGCAAAGTGGACGATATCGAAATTGCCGTTCGTCACTTGCGCTTCGAACTGGTCTCTTATCGTTTGCGCGCAGATACGGCTCGCCGCGCCGCCCAGCACTGTCGGCAACTCAAGGCCGCCGCCGCCTTCGGGAGTTGCGAACTGCTTCACCGCTTTCAGTTCTGCTGCCGTGTTCTCGAGCCGGCCCACATCCACTTGGATGCGATTGCCCGTTCTCTCGTGCACCGCGATCGCGTTTCCATCGAAGCTCGCGTTAATGAAAAGCATGCGCAGGGGTCTATCGGGCGGCCATGCTTCCGTCCCGGACGCGGGGTCTTCGTCCAGGGTGTCCTCAAAGCACATTCGGCGCGCCATCGGCACGCGAGTACACAAGTAATTGTCGATGTCCTCGGGGGGTTTAGCGAGTTCGAACGGCACACCGAAATGCTTCGTCGATTCGTTGCGCGGTACAAAAATCTCGAAGCGCAGATCCACGCTAGAGGAAGACTCGTTTTTCGTAGGCGCGCGCTGCCGTAGCAATGTGAGAATATGCGGCCCGATCGTGCCAGCAATGACCGACTTGAACACCGCATCACCAAGTTCTCGAACGGTGTCCTGCCAGCCCGGGCCGGCGGGTTTGAAGGCGTCGGTTCTATGCCCGAGTTCGTCCAGTAAATTCCGGCTCGCATACTGATGCGGCTCGCTTTTCACTTCGCGATAACCATCGTTGATGGAATAGCACGCGTCGTAGTGCCCCACCTTCACCGTGATTCGCCGGCGCGACGACGCAGATTTCACAGTCAACCATGACGCGGCCTTGGAGAACGCGCCGTTGAAGTCATCATGCCCAATCGAAAGGCTCGCGATGTTCAAGCGCCGCAACAGCCTTGCTTCGATGCCTTCAACGCCGTGGGCCCTAAGCACGATCACCGGAACATCCGGCTTATTGGCGGTTAGCCAGTCGAGCAGCGTGAGCCCTGCCGCACCGGTACCGGGCATCCCGCAGCGCGTCTCCTTGCGAACCATGATGTCGAGAATGATGAGCACCGGATTCTCCCCTTTTTCGATGGCGCCCAGTTTTTCCTCTGCCATTGCCACCGACACCCATCGCGTGGGAATTGCCTCAATGAAGCGATGCACATCCTGGTGCGCGCCTTCGCGGCGAACTAAATCTTCCCATGCGGCATTAATCAGCGCGGCATTGTCGTTGTCGTCGGTGATCAATACAACCTCGGCCCGTTCAATTACGGTATTCATGGCTGGACGCTCCGGGTGGCGACAGGAAGGGTTACGCGAAAGGCAACCCACGGCGGCGAAATAGCGCCTGGCTCCGCGTCGCCTGCCTGCGCCTTCAGCTTGCCGTCGTGGGCCTTGATCACGCGCCGCACAGCGCTCAGGCCAAGGCTGGCGTCACCGCGTGCGGCTTTATACGCACGCCACAGGGCATCCGGCCGCGGATTCGCTAGCAATGCGGCCGCGCTGCCCGCCGCGGCGGCGGAGTCCAAACTGTCTGCAATCGCCAGAATCAGGACTACCTTTGCATCATGCAATGACAGCGAGATCCAGACCCGTGCGCCCTCTTCCGCTGGAAGGATACGCATGAGATGCGCCACGATCGAGCGAACCACGAACGCGAGTCGCTCCGGGTCGCCGTCCACGAATAGCGGCGCCTTCGGTCCGGCATGCTCAATGTGTTCGCGGTCTCGCTTGGGCAGCCCTTCGATGACCGAGTCGATGCAATACGCGAAATTGAGGAGTTGCTTGTTCCTGACTGGCTCGCGCCGCACATTGAGATTTTCCGCGAGTCGCTCAAATGTGATATCAGCTTTGTTGATCTCGGCAATCAGCCGCCTGGAAAGGTCCTCCGAATCGGCCGGAGAAGGCGCGTCGCCATCCGCCGCACGACTGACCGAGGTCCAGAGCCGCGGCAACTGACGTGCGAGCGATGAAGCAAGCGCAAGCGGTGCGCGCGTCTGTTGCGCGACATCGCTAACGGTTTCGCGAAGGAAGCGCAGGTCAACAGTCCAGCGGTCGCCGTGCAAGTCAGTCAGGAACCACAAGGCGGCATCGAAGCTCTCGTCGAGCGGTATGTAGGTCGCGAGGACAGGACGTATTTCGCCATCGTCACCGACTATTTCAATGCGCCGCTTTTCTGTCCCGCTGAGACCCTTGAGCACGTCGGCGGTGCGCGGGTCGTCCGCAGACGCGTACATGCTGAAAAGCTCCCGCTGGGTGCCGCTCGCCGAGTTTTCCACCCTGCCAAGCAGCCGCTCGGCCACCGCGTTCACATTGAGAATCACGCCGTCCATGCCCACTGTAACCACACCCTGCTCCGTCTCCTTGAGCACGAGCTTGTTGATTTCAGCGAGCGTACGCTGCTTCAACCCCTCTTCGAGCGACGCAATCAAACGCTCAATAGCTTCCCGGTCCGGCCCATGGAAAGCATGCGCGACTTTCGATTCAATATTCAAAACCCAGCGAATGCGCCCGTTCAGATGCACCGGGATGGTCATCGCCGATCGCGCTGGCCTGCCCAAACCGAGATAGCCGAACTGCTCGACACCGTTCTTGCCGGTCTCATCGATATCATTGACGATGAGCGTCTGCTTCTCTTTCAGTGTGGCCGCGAGCATGCCTTTATCGATCGGCTGCACATAAGGCGCACCCATCGCAAGACCCTTTTTGCAGGGGTTGTGATGAAACAGCTCAAACTGCTCCTTGTGCCGGTCGACACGGAAGAGCGCAACAAAATCCCATTTAAAACTGGTGGCTATCCGATCCACGATCTCGCGCGCCACTACCGGCAGGACCGGCGCGCGCGCCAGTTCGCTGCGCAGGTGAGCCGCCAACGCTTCCCGTTCCGCGCGAATTTCATTTTCGATTCGGATCAGCACGGGCTCCAGATCCAGTTCCCGCAGCAAGTCGACGTGTGCCTGGCCAAGCCTCCCCATCTGCATGGACGAGAACGAAAGCGCCGAGGTCGGAATATCTCTCGCACCCATCGCAACCAGCGTCGCCGAAGAACGCATGCGTTTGCTGACATACATCTGTGCGACTTCGCTGTTGGCCAGATCCGGATAATCCTTCAAGAATTTATTGATATCCGGTACCGCGGTCCGCCCGCTCTTTAACCACGGCACAATGCCCGGCGGCAACCTCAACCATCGCTCGGTCCATTTCATGCGCTCCTCGTGCGGGAAAATCGCCAGAGCCCTGAATACGCTCACGTCGTCGTCATAGATGCCATAATTCGCGTGATCGAAGTCGAAGATCCTGCGCACGCATTCGACTATCAATTCAAGGCGCTGTTCCCAGCTCGGAATCCTGGAATCGTGCGCGATTTTGGCAATATCGTCGCGGACCCGTTCGAGCAGCGTCGACTGAATCACGACGAGCGCGCCAAGCGGACGGCGGTCGACTGTGAGGTCTGGCAACAGCAACAGCCGCACCTGCTCTCTTTTGTTCGTCCGATCGCACATTGAGACGTCCACTGAAACCCGGTTGAGCGTCTGCATACATTCCGCAAGCTTTTGCGCGATGCACTCACTGTTTTCGCCCTCAAAGAGCGCGCCGAGTGAACGACCTATCACGCCATGCGGCTGGAGCGGGAAGAGATTGAAGGATTCTGCATTGGCGAAGTGCACAATGCCGTCTGGCGACACGCGCATCACTGCATAAGGCGTGGAATCGAAGCGCTGGTTCTCGGCACGCCTAAACTGTTCCCCGTTTGTCACGTGGATGAGCCGCCAGCGGGTGTCTGGAAACTCCAGTGCGGTCTGGAGCATCACGGGTAGGCTTTCACCACGTGAATTTTCGCAGATGCCGGGGACCGCGGGATACGGGGCGACGTCGGCGAGCAGCAATCCCCGATCGACCCGGAAGGCTTCGACGATCGAAATGCCGCATATTCCCGGGAACATTGTTTGGAGTACTTCACTCGCCCGCAATACTTTGCCCTCGTGGTCGACAATCGCGTAAGGCAGCCCAGACGCCATTACTGTATCGACGAAGTCGGGTTTAGCAGACGAACGTCTGCGCTGGACGTGAGTCCTCATATCCATATTGGTCGACATACGCTCTCCGCTTGTCCTCACTATATCGAGATATAGAATGCTTTATCGACTCCAAAACAGGACGGATCGGAGCTATCTGGAAATAATGTATCGACTGTAGACAAGCTCCAAATCAATATTTTCGATGTATGCATCACCTCATGGCAAACGTCGTGAAGGCGGAAAAAATACTATCAAGCACTCCGCACAATCATAGCTATCTTCTGCCGGCATCTGGAATAAAGGATTACAGGCGAGGTAGCGCAGCAGGACATTCACTGTCGACTTTGACCGAATCTTTCTTGTTCTCTGTGAATCGAGCGGGCAAAAGGCCGAAGCGAGAATGCTGCTTTCCGCGCTATATAATGCTCGAGTGCCTGGGCGTGGAACTGGCATCCAACGGCATCGAGACCGGCGAATATATCGACGGGACCGTATTGAGAGACCATCTTCGCCGAACGCTTTCGGTCAAACCTCGCTACGGAACAAGGTCTCATCACGTGTCTGGATAAGACTGTGCGATATCGCACAGTTTATGGCAAGTGATCTCGACCTACGCCTAAAGATAGTTAACCAAATTAGTCAAACGTCCCTGTACGTCTGAAAATCCAATCTATTCGAAGTGAAAAAAGGTAGTTTCCAAACAAAAAGGCGGCAAAGCACAAATACTCGACCCGCACGATGCCGCCAACACTGAAGCCCATTCAGACCAAAGCGGCCAGCCAATGCGAGACCGCAATCGTCAGCGCCGCCGCCACAAGCGCACCATAAGGCGCGAGACTCAACCACCGGCTGCGCACCGGCACGCTCACTTCCATATCGAGCGCACTACCCGCCGGAAACCGCCCGCGATCTTGCCAGTAATGCCGGAAAGCGAACACCGGTACGATCAGCAGCATGGCGATGAGGCCATTGCGCAACGTCCCCTCGCCTTGCAGATTGGCGCCAGCGCCCACGAACACAAGGTTTGCGTACCCGCACAGCGCACCGAGCGCGAGCAGCCACGTCGGGCAACGATACGGACGCGCCCACGTGCCACGGTCCATGCGATGAATCCAGCCCGACTGCAAATTCAGGAAAACGAACAACATGTAGCAGACGTTCGAAATCGACAGCACGGTCATATAGTCCGACATCGCGAGCAGGACGAGATTGAAGCCGAGATCGGTCCACATCGCCGCCGTCGGCGCACCGTGCTCGTTCACCCGCGAGAGATAGCGCGGCAGCCAGCCGTCCAGCGAAGCCTGATAGAGCGTGCGCGACGATCCCATCATCGACGTCATCACGATCAGCAAAATCGAGAGCATGAGCATCACCACCACGGCGTTGCCCACCCAGGCGCCGCCGCCCACCATTGCGGCCATCGCGGTGCCCACGCCCGTGCCGTCGCCGATGCGCGGATCGAGCATCATCGCCGTGCCAAGCGTCCCTTGAAACGCGAGCGGAACGAGCGTCATCACGACGAGACAAAGCGCGCCCGACCAGAATATCGCCCTCGCCGTATCGCGCCGTGGGTCGCGAAACTCGCGCGTATAGCACACCGCCGTTTCGAAGCCGTACGATGCCCATCCCGCCATGAACATCGCGCCCAGCGCCATGACCACACCCTGGCCGTTCCATGTGCCGAAGACCGAAGCAGTGAGATTACCGTGCGAATCATGCCCGAGCGGCAGCAGCGGAAAGAGATGCTTTGCAGGCACGTCGCCCGTGATGAATGGCACGAGTCCGACGATCAAAAGCGGCGTCAGCGAAGCGATACCCAGAATCTTCTGCGTTTTCGCGGCCTTCGATGCGCCGCTATGCTGAAGCCGGAATGTGATGAGCAAGAACGCCGCCGCAATCAGGAACGTGGCGTTGATCCGCAGCGTGAGACCAGGCTTGATGAAGTCCAGGTTGGCGAGCGTCCAGTGCCACTGCATGATGGCCGCTTCGGGCGCAAACAGCGTGGCGAGCGCGTAGTTCGCGGCGAGTCCACAGCCAAGCGCGAGCATGGGCGACCATGCGAGCCAGTTGCACCACACGGAAACCGGCGCGATCATCTTGCTGTAACGGACCCAGCCGATTGCTCCGTACACCGAAGCACCGCCCGATTTATGGGGAAAGAGCCCTGAAATCTCGGCGTAAGTGGCGCTTTGCACGAGGCCCATCGTGATCGACGCGATCCAGATGGCCCAGGCCGGTTGGCCGATAGTCGCGCAAACGCCGCCAATCGTGAACAGCACGCCCGCGGGCACACCGCTCGTCACCCAGAACGCATCTTTCCATGTAAGGCCGCGTTGCAGCGCGTGGCCATGACTGCCTCGTGCGGCGCTCTCCTCCGCGCCGTGCGTTCCGATTCCTGCTTGCTCCATCTGCCTCCTCCTCTTTTGAACGCTAATCAACCAAAATTGCTGCGCAAATAGGGATGTACCGCAGGGATGTCCGCGGCTTTCACCGCGGACGAAGGCATGTCAATGCACGCCCAGCGAGGCGCGCACGGCAGGCAGGCCCGGCTTGCCGTCCAGCGTGGTCACGCCGGCGAGCCAGTTTTCGAGCACCTGCGGATTGCTGCGCAGCCAGTCGGCGGCGGCCTTGTTGGGGTCCTCCTTGTTGGCGATCGGCACCATCAAATGGTTCTCGATCGCGGTCGTGAACTGGAGGTTGGAGACGAACTTCGCCACGTTCGGGCAGCGCGCGGCATAGTCGGGCGGTTCGGCGGTCAGCACGCGCGCCGCGCCGTAGTCGGGCCCGAACACGGCGTCGCCGCCTGAGAGATAGTCGATCTTCATCTGAACATTCATGGGATGCGGCTCCCAGCCCAGGAAGACGATCCATTGCTTCTCGCGCACGGCGCGGTTCACCTGCACGAGCATTCCCGCCTCGCTCGATTCGACGAGCTTGAATTTGCCGAGGCCGTACTGGTTCGCGCCGATCATCTTCTGGATCAGCGCGTTGCCGTCGTTGCCGGGTTCGATGCCGTAAATGCGGCCTTGCAACTTGTCTGCGTATTTCGCAATGTCCTGGAACGATTTGAGGCCGCCCTGGTAGACGTAATCGGGAACGGCGAGCGTATATTTCGCGCCCGTGAGATTCGGCGTCGAAAGGACTTTGATCGAGCCAGACTTCGTGAACGGCTCGATGATCGGGTCCATGGTCGGCGACCAGTAACCGAGGAAGACGTCGATCTGCTTGCTCTTGAGCCCGGCGAACGTGATCGGCACCGAGGCGATCGTTTTCGTCGGCGCATAGCCAAGCGCCCCGAGGATCGTCGATGCGACGCCGGTGGTTGCCGCGATATCGGTCCAGCCCACGTCGGCGAAACGCACGTCCTTGCACGCGGCGGGATCGGCCGCGTAAGCGCTGGCGCAGAGGACTGCGGCGCACGCGAGCGCGCCTGTCTTAAGCAGGGGGAATCGGCACATCGTCATCTCCTCGAGGAATCGAACTGCGTCGCAGGGTCATGAAGTCTCATGACACATAGTTGTCCGGCAAAAAGCGGACTAACGTAGCAATTGCGACGAGCAATTGCGCAGAAGCGACAAGCGATTCCTGCGAAGCCCCCGGAGCAGCGCCTTTAAGTTAATTGAACGATCAATATACGAACTTCGGCAGCGTTCCTTTCATTTTTAAAATGTAAGACCTTGCATGCGCCGTGCGGCATCAGCCGCGCACACGGGGTGTCTGCCAGACAGGGGCACGCGCGAATTCGACGAACGATTTGAGGTAATCGACCACGGCATCGCCCTCCCGCGTGCCAAGAAAGATCTGTTTCGCAATGCCCTGTTTGCCGAGCTTCACGATCGCGAGCGGCATGCGGTCTGCGTATTCTTCCGCGAGCCATCGCGGCAACGCGGCCACGCCTCGATGGCTCGCGACCATCTGCAGCATGATGTCGGTCGTTTCGATCGTTTTGTGACGGCGCGGCGTGATGTTCGCGGGCCGCAGGAACTGGTTGTAAATATCGAGCCGGTCGGTATCCACGGGATACGTGATGAGCGTTTCGTCGATGAGCTGTTCGGGCTTCACGTAGCGCACGTTCGCGAGCCGATGGTCTTCCGCGACCACCAGCACCTGCTCGTAGTCGAATACCGGATCGAAGCGCAGTCCGGGCCGGATGAGCGGGTCGGGCGTGACCAGCACGTCGATGTCATAGCCGATCAACGCGCCGATGCCGCCAAACTGAAAACGCTGCTTCACGTCCACATCGACATCGGGCCAGCGCGCCAGATATGGCGACACCACCTTGAGCAGCCACTGATAGCACGGAGCGCATTCCATACCGATACGCAGCGTGCCGCGCTCCCCGGCCGCGTACTGCTTCATACGCTCTTCCGCGAGTTCGAACTGCGGCAGGAGCCGTTCGGCCAATGACAGCAGGTACTGGCCGGCCTGCGTAAGCCGCAGGCTGCGGCCTTCGCGGTCCCAGATCTGGGTGCCGAGTTGCTGCTCGATTTTCTTGACCGTATGGCTCAACGCCGATTGCGTGAGGAACAGCGACTCCGCGGCTGCGGTAAGCGAGCCCTGCCGGGCGACTTCGCGGACGATGACAAGATGAACACGTTCGAGCATGGAAAAGGGCCACCCCGCGCCAATGCGGCGACAGATGAATGAAACTAATGGATGGATGAAATAATGCCATTTTTCTTCATCGTCGGATACCTCTATGATCGGTGCCACTCTGGATCGTTTTCAGCACATTCATTTCGGACGGCAACGCACATGGTCACCACGCACAATCTCGGCTTTCCGCGCATCGGCGCGAAACGCGAACTCAAGTTCGGTCTCGAACGCTACTGGAAAGGCGAATCTTCACGCGACGAACTGAAGGCGCTCGGCGCGCAACTGCGCGCACGTCATTGGGAGAACCAGAAGTGTCTCGACTTCGTGCCCGCCGGCGACTTCGCGTTCTACGACCAGGTGCTCGACATGAGCTTCACGCTCGGCAACTTGCCCGAGCGCGTGCGGGGCTTCCACGGCGACAAGCTCGACAACTACTTCCGCGTGGCGCGTGGCCGCTCGGCCCACGGCGCCGACGACCATGCCGCTTGCTGCGGCGGCGTCGCGGCCGGCGAAATGACGAAGTGGTTCGACACGAACTATCACTACATCGTCCCCGAGTTCACGGCCGATACGCAGTTCAACCTCGATACGTCGCGTCTTTCCGAACAACTGCGCGAAGCGCGCGAATTGGGCGTGAAGGCCAAGCCCGTGATCATCGGGCCGCTCACTTACCTGTGGCTCGGCAAGGCCAAGGACGATTCCGACAAGCTGGCGCTGCTGCCGCGCATCATGCCCGTGTATCGCGCGCTGCTCGACTACTTCCGCGTGATGGACGTCGAGTGGGTGCAGATCGACGAGCCGATTCTCGTGACCGAACTCGATCCGGCATGGCGCGCCGCGTTTGCGACGGCGTATGAAGGCTTCGAGCTGCGCAGTGTCAAGCTTCTGCTGGCCACCTACTTCGGAGAACTACAGGACAATCTCGACCTGGCGTGCTCGCTGCCCGTCGACGGTCTGCATATCGACGCGGTCAACGCCCGTACCGAAGTCGCGCTGGCCGCACAAAAGCTGCCTGCGCAGAGTGTGCTTTCGGTGGGCGCGATCAACGGCCGCAATATCTGGAAGACGGACCTGAATGCCACGCTCGATTGGCTTGAGCCGCTCGCAAAGCAACTCGGCGAGCGCCTGTGGATCGCGCCGTCATGTTCGCTGTTGCACGTGCCGGTGGATCTCGCGAGCGAAGAGAAGCTCGACGCCGAAATCCGTTCGTGGCTCGCATTTGCGCTACAAAAGCTCGACGAAGTGAAAGTGCTCGCCACTGCGCTCAATGACGGCCGCGACAAGGTCGCCGCCGAACTCGCCGCGAACGCCGCTGCCGTTCAGGCGCGCCGCCAGTCGCCGCGTGTGAACAACCCCGCGGTGAAGGCCGCGATCGCTCGCATCGACGCGCAGCTCGGCAATCGCCGGCACGCTTACGCTGAGCGCGCCGCGAAACAGGCCGCACGCCTGAAGCTGCCCGCATTCCCGACCACGACGATCGGCTCGTTCCCGCAAACGGCCCAGATCCGCCAGGCGCGCAGCCAGTTCAAGAACGGCGCACTCGACGACTCGGGCTACCAGGCCGCGATGCGCGCCGAAATCGAGCGCAGCGTGCGCGAGCAGGAGCAACTGGGCCTCGACGTACTCGTGCACGGCGAAGCAGAGCGCAACGACATGGTCGAATACTTCGGCGAGCAGCTCGAGGGCTACGCGTTCAGCCAGCTCGGCTGGGTGCAGTCGTACGGCTCGCGCTGCGTGAAGCCGCCCATTCTGTTCGGCGACATCAGCCGCCTGAAAGCGATGACGGTGGAGTGGATCACCTACGCGCAGTCGCTCACGAACAAGCCCATGAAGGGCATGCTCACGGGCCCGGTGACGATCCTCAACTGGTCCTTCGTGCGCGACGACCAGCCGCGTTCGGTCTCGTGCTACCAGCTGGCACTCGCCATTCGTGAAGAGGTGCTCGACCTGGAGAAGGCCGGCGTGGGCGTGATCCAGATCGACGAAGCCGCGCTGCGCGAAGGTCTGCCGCTGCGCCGCGCACAGTGGGGCGAGTATCTGCGCTGGGCCGTCGAATCGTTCCGCATCACGGCGAACGGCGTGGAAGACGAAACGCAGATCCACACACACATGTGCTATTCGGAGTTCAACGACATCATCGCGTCGATCGCCGATATGGATGCGGACGTCATTACGATTGAAACGTCGCGCTCGGATATGGAATTGTTGGACGCTTTCGATAACTTCAGGTATCCGAACGAAATTGGGCCAGGTGTGTACGACATTCACTCGCCGAATATCCCGACCGAAGCACATATCGTTCAACTGATGCAGAAAGCCGCTGAGCGTATTCCGGCGGAGCGTCTGTGGGTCAATCCTGACTGCGGTTTGAAGACGCGTCAGTGGGCCGAGGTGATTCCTGCGCTGACCAACATGGTTGCTGCCGCCAAGGCGCTGCGCAATCAGGTGCAATAAGGCGGATTAGCGCACTAAGCCCGTTTCATGCGCCCCGAGCCTGTCTCGGGGCGCATCGGTTTTCCATCTCATCAAATTGCTCGCGCAACCATTACCGTAATTCCCGTCGCAATATCTTCCCCGTGGCCGTCTTCGGCAATTCGTCACGGAACTCGACGATGCGCGGATATTTGTACGCCGCCATGCGCGCCTTGCAGAACGCGATCAACTCCGCTGCGTCGGCCACTGCGCCCGCACGCAGGCTCACTACGGCTTTCACCGTCTCGCCGCGATAAGGATCGGGCACACCCACCACAGCCGCCTCGCGCACGGCCGGATGACCGTACAGCACGTCTTCCACTTCGCGCGGCCAGACCTTGAAGCCGGCCGCGTTGATCATGTCCTTCTTGCGGTCGACGAGATAGAACCAGCCCGCTTCGTCCATGAAGCCGACGTCGCCGGTATGGAACCAGCCGCCGCGAAACGCATTGCCGGTCTCCGTCGGGTTGTTCCAGTAGCCGGGCACTACCATCGGCCCGCGGCAGACGATCTCGCCCGTTTCGCCGGGCGCGAGCATGCGGCCGTCATCGTCGACGATCGCCACTTCGGCGCCAGGCACCGGCACGCCCATGGCCAGCGCGCCGCTGCGTGGATCGACGGGCGCCGTCCTCGCGAGCGGCACCATGTGCGTGGGCGAGTTCGTTTCGGTGAGCCCGTACGCGCCGTGGATCACGCGGCCGAACTTCGCGCGAAACGCCTCAACCACGCTGGGCGCGATGGGAGCGCCGCCCGAATAGATCTTCGTGAGCGTGGCCAGTTTCTCGCGGGTCGCATCGGCGTGATGCAGCAGCGCGATGAACACCGTGATCGCGCCGATCGTGAACTCCGCGCGGTGTTCCTCGATGGCGTCGAGCGTAGCCGCCGGGTCGAAGCGGTGCGTGAGAATCAGCGGTGCGCGCGCAATCCACGACGCGCCGATATGGCCAACCAGGCCGGTAATGTGAAAGAGCGGCGCCACGCCGAGTATCGGGCCGCCTTCGCGCAGATCGCAGAAATCGCGGTAGGTCTGCGCGTTGAACGCGAAATTGCCGTGCGTGCAGATCGCGCCTTTCGGGCGGCCGCTCGTGCCCGAGGTATAGACGAGCATGGCGGGGTCGCTCGCCGCCAGCGCGACCGGCGGCGGTTTGCGCCCTTGCTGCACGGCTTGCGCTACGTGCAAAAGATCGCCTGCGCGCTCGCTTGCTCCACTGTCCTCGCGGTATGCGCCGAACACGCGCGCATCGTCGCGTGTTTGCAGCGCACGCGCGTGCGTGGTGAGGACGCGCGGCGCGGCGTTGCCTTCGGCTTCGATGTTCGCGATCACTTCGCGAACGACTTCGCCTTCGAGCGCGGCGTCGCAGATCAGCAGCCGCGTTTGCGAATCGTCGAGCAGCAGTTTCAGTTCGCGCCTGCGATTCATCGGATTGACCGGCACCATCACGGCGCCCGCCTTCCAGATTCCGAGCAAGGCCATCACGAATTGCGGCACGTTCTGCAAGTACAGCGCCACGCGATCGCCGCGCTGCACGCCTTCGTCGAGAAGTACGCAGGCTATGCGGTCGCTCCACTCGTCGAGCGCCTGCCAGTCGAGCCTGCCGTCGAAGTAGAGCAGCGCACTCTCATGCGGCGCGCGCGCGAGCGCCGCTGCGAACAGGTCGAGGCCGTTCGTATAGTCCTGCTTAGGATTCGCCTCGATGCCGATGTCGTATAGCACGTGCCAGGGAAAACTTTCGTAGGCGTTCACGTCCGTCTCCTCAACCTGCGTCCGCTGACTGGCCCACCGTATCGCGCGCCATGAACCAGTAGAACAGCGCCGCGCAGGCCGCAATCACGCCGCCCATGACGAACGCCAGCGAATACGATCCCGTGCGGTCGACGATAAAGCCCGCCACGACCGGCGAGAACGCCCCGCCGAAATAGCCACCGAAGTTCTGGATCGCACTTACGGAAGCGACCATCGAAGACGGGGCGATATCGGCCGCGAGTGCCCACGCGTTGCCGATGGTGGCAGCGATGAACGCGAGCCCCAACGTCATCAGAGCGACGCTCGCGCCTATCGTGTTCGCGAGTGGCAGCGCCGCCGCGCACACGCCCGCGCCAATCGCGCACACGACGATCAGCATGCGCTTGGCGACCATAGGCGAAGCCACATGGCGATCGACGAGCTTCTTCGCGATCCAGCCGGCGGCGATCTCGCCCGCCGCGCCGCCGAACCACGGAATACTCGCGTAGATGCCCAGTTGTGCGAATGAAATATGAAAGCGGTCGAGCAGGTAGAGCGGCAGGAACACGAGAAAGATATTCCAAAGCCAGATCGCGCAGAAGTAACCGAAAATCATGCCCCACACGCTGCGCGAAGCGAACAGCGCGCGCCAGCGAATAGGCGCGGTCGTGAGCGAACGCTCGTGGCCGCCGCCTCCCGCTTCGATATAGGCGAACTCCTCGCGCGTGAGCCGCTTGCTCTGCACCGGGTTGCGATAGAGAAAAAGGAACAGCACGGCGAAGACGATGCCGATGGCGCCCGTCACGTGAAAGAGCGAGCGCCAGCCGAAGGCGATCATCAGCGCGACCAGCACGGCGGGTGCGAGCGCGGGCCCCCACTTCGACGACGAATCCCAGATGCCGGTGGCGAAGCCTCGCTCCTTGGCGGGAAACCATGCCGCCGTGATCTTCGCCGAGGTCGGCCAGCAAGGCGCCTCGCCCACTGCAAGCAGCACGCGCATGACGATGAGGCCCGAGATCGAGCCGACCACGCCGGTGAGCCACGTCGCGACGCTCCACCAGATCATGCCCACTGCATAGGCGCGCTTTGCGCCGAAGCGGTCGATGATCCAGCCCGCCGGCAACTGCATCACGGCGTAGGTCCAGGCGAACACGGTGCCCAGCAGACCGATTTGAGTGCGCGTGAGGCCCAGGTCGTGAATCATGCCGGGCGCGGCGATCGCGAGATTCGCGCGATCGAGGTAATTGATGATGCCGCCGAACAGCAGCCAAATCAGCACGCGCCAGCGAAAGTTCGCGGCGGTGGCGGTTGCGGCGCTCGATGTAGTCGTGGATGCGGTTGCAACCAGCTTGTCGTCCATCGTGTCTCCTCCTCGTTGGCCTACGTTTTTTGCGTGCGCTTTTGCGCGCGCTCGGTGGGACTCAAACCGCGTTCGCGCCCACATCGTGGGACTTTTCGCTGTGGGCGCAACGATACGCGCGAGGGACATTGTGCGCCGGTTGGCGCAAATGGAAAACGCCGTATTGGCATAAACGCATGACGTCGATGTGAATACGCGGATCGTTATTTTCTTCGCATGCTCTCTTACCAACCGTTACACAAGCGAAGCAATCGTTTCACCTGTACGGCACGCGAGTTCATAGAATTCCTCAGACCGTTGAGCAGCAAGGCGCCACGCCAGAACGGTCCCGCGCAGCGCCGCACGGAAAGCCGCAATAAGCGCGGCGCTGCGCGCGCAATCGATACCAACTACGCAGAAAGGAGTTCACATGACTCGCCTCTCGCTTGCCTCGCTCATCGCGGCTTCGGCCGCCAGCCTTTGCGCCGTTACGCTGAGCGCCCATGCGCAGACCCCCGCGCCTTCCGCGGCTTCTGCCTCCACCACGGCCGCGACCGGCCAGCTTCACGAAGCCGACAAGGCGTTCATCGCAGACGGCACGCAAACCGTCGCCACGCAACGCGATGCCGCGCGCATTGCCGACTCGCGCTCGACCGACCGCGAAGTGAAGGCCTTCGCAGAAAAACTGGTGGCCGACTATTCGAAGCTCTCCGACTCGATGCGCGCGGCGAGCCCGCGCGGCGTGGACGTGCCGCGTAACGACCCGGATGCGGCGGTGATCAGCAGCATCAACAATCTGCGCGGCGCGGATTTCGACAAGACGTATATCGAGCAGGTCGCGCTGGCCGGCCAGCAGAAGACGCTCTCGGCCTTCCAGGCGGAGATCGCCTCGGGCCGCGACGCCGGCCTCAAGAAGGCCGCCACGGCAGGCCTGCCCGTGATCCAGGCCGACTACGCCAAGGCTCAGGAACTCGCCAAGCGCAAGCATCTGGCAGGCTGATGACGACGTGATGCACGAAGGGGCCGGCCGCATGCGCGCCGGCCCCAGTGCCGTTTACTCTTCTTTCTTTTCGCCCGCGGCCAGGGCGAGCCGCTCCATGCGTTGATCGGGCACGAGCCAGAGCAGCGCCGCAATGAAATAGAAAATCGCGCCAACGCGTGGATAGTCGAGCGCCGCAAGCGCAAAGCCCGCCGTATAAATCACTGGCGAAATCTTGCCCTTCAAGTCGTTGCCCAATGCAATGGCAAGCGGACTTTGCGTGCCGTGATAGCGCACGAGCGTAAATTGCAGCACGACATAAGCGACCGCGCAAAGCAGCAGGTTGACGCCGTAAAGCGCGGTCGGCCAGCGTCCGAACTCGTTCTCGCCCATCCAGCCCGTCGTGAACGGCAGCAGCGAAAGCCAGAACAGCAGATGCAGATTGGCCCAGAGCACCGAGCCGTTCACGCGGCGCGCCACCTGCAGCATGTGATGATGGTTGTTCCAGTAGATACCCACGTAGATGAAGCTCAGCACATAGCTCAGATAAACCGGCCAGAGCGGCGCGAGCGCAGCGAGATTGTCGCCGTGCGGCACCTTGAGTTCCAGCACCATGATGGTGATGATGATGGCGAGCACGCCATCGCTGAAAGCTTCGAGTCGGTTTTTTTCCATCTGCGGGATCGGCTTGCAAGGGATGTAAGGCAAGCGGCAAGTATGGCCGAAGTCGCCGCGCGATGCCACGTCGCCGTGGCGGCAACGCAGTTGCGTATCTTGCGCTGCACATGGCACGCGAGCGTTCCTGACCTATGATGCCGTTGAGCGCCACGCCAGCCAGTCAGCCAGCCACGAATCATGAACTCGACGACATCCGCAACCCGCGACCGCTCTGAGCGCCCTGAGCGCCGCGTGCCCGTCTGGGACCTGCCAACCCGACTGTTCCACTGGCTGACCGTCGTGCTCGTGGCCGCGGCGTACGTCACGCAGCGCATGAACTGGATGCAGATGCACGTGCGCCTCGGCGAGACGCTGCTTGCGCTCGTGCTGTTTCGCATTCTGTGGGGGTGCTTCGGCAGCGAGACTGCGCGCTTCTCGCGCTTCGTCGCCTCGCCGCGCAAGGCGATCGACCATCTGCGCCACTTGTTGAGGCGCGAGCCCGACGTCCAGGTGGGCCACAACGCGGCGGGCGGCTGGATGGTTCTACTGCTGCTCGCGCTGCTGCTGGTCGAAACGCTCACCGGCCTCTACGACAACAACGATATCGCCGACGAAGGCCCGCTCAGCGAAATCGTGCCCGCAAAAATCGCGAATGCCATAGCCAGCCTGCACGCTTGGGGGTGGGACGTGCTCGCGGCAGCGGTCGTACTGCACGTGTGCGCGATTGCCATTTATGCGCTCGTGAAAGGCCACAATCTGATCGGCCCGATGCTGAGCGGCAAAAAGCGGCTACCCGCCTCGGTGGGTGCGCCCGCGCGCCGGTCGCTGTGGCTCGCGGCCTTGCTGATGGGGTTATCGGGCGTCGTGGTCGCCCTCCTCGCCGCATATCTTTGATGCCGCAAATTAACGTGTCAAATCCACGCGAAGCCCGCGCAGCGCGTAAAATCAGCGGCTCGTTTTCACTCGACAAGAATCATCGATGGCTACCTACCGCGAATTGCTCGCCCAGAAACGCGAGCTCGACGAGCGCATCGAAGCAGCGCGCGCCGAAGCGGCGCACGAGGCGCTGGCCAACGTGCGCGCGGCAATCGCCGAATTCGGCTTCACGCCCGACGAGGTGTTTGGCAAACCGCGCCGGGAACGGGCCGCACGCCGCGCACGCAAGACCGACGGCAAAGAAGGCAAAAGGCGCGAGCGCGCCAATCTGGACCTGTTCGGCGACACCGCCGACAACGCCTGACTAGCCGCACTCGCCCTTCACAAGCAAACAGGGCCGCCAGGGCCCTGTCGAAAGCCAGGCCGCGCACCGGCTGGCGCGGGCATGGCGTGAACACCGAACGCGTTACTGCGCGCCGAGCTTCTTGATCAGCACATCGAGCTGCGCCACTTCCTCTTGCGTGAGGTCGGTGAGCGGTGCGCGCACCGGGCCCGCGTCGCGGCCCACGAGCTTCGCGCCCGCCTTCACGATGCTCACTGCGTAGCCCGCGCGGCGATTGCGGATGGCGAGGTACGGCAGGAAGAATTCGTCGATGAGCTTGCCCACCGTCGCGTGGTCGTCGGCTGCAATCGCGCGGTAGAACTGCATGGCCGTCTTCGGAATGAAGTTGAACACCGCCGACGAATACACGGGCACGCCCAGCGCCTTGTACGCCGCTGCGTAGACTTCGGCCGTGGGCAGGCCGCCGAGGTACGAGAAGCGGTCGCCCAGACGGCGGCGGATCGTCACCATCGCTTCGATTTCGCCCACGCCGTCCTTGAAGCCGATGAGGTTCTCGCAGCGGTCCGCAAGCTGCTCCAGCATGTCGGCGTTCAGCTTCGAGTTGGCGCGGTTGTAGACGATCACGCCCATCTTCGGCACGGCCTTGCAGACCTGCTCCACGTGCGCGGCAATGCCTTCCTGCGAGGCTTCCGTGAGGTAGTGCGGCATCAGCAAAATGCCCTGCGCGCCATTGCGCTCGGCTTCCTGCGCGTACTCGATGGCCACGCGCGTCGCGCCGCCCGCGCCCGCGAGAATCGGCACCTTGCCCTTGCAGGTTTCGGTGGCCGTCTTGATGACCTGCGAGTATTCGCTCTTCGTGAGCGAGAAGAATTCGCCCGTGCCGCCCGCCGCGAACAGCGCGCTCGCGCCATACGGGGCCAGCCATTCGAGGCGCTCGGCGTAGGTGCTCGCGCGGAAGTTGCCTTGCGCGTCGAAGTCGGTCACGGGGAACGAAAGCAGGCCTTCGGAAACGATTTGCTTGAGTTCTTGCGGCGTGGTCATGGTCTTGATCCTGTTGCGAAGTCAGTAAAGGTGTTTAGTCGAAGATGGCGTTCAGCGCACGAGGCACGGACGCTTGTTGTCGAATTTCCAGTTGGGAATGAGGTATTGCATGGCGATCGCGTCGTCGCGCGCGCCGAGGCCGTGCTCCTTGTAGAGCGCGTGGGCCTTTTCCAGCTCGTCCAGGTCGATCTCGATGCCAAGGCCCGGCTTTTGCGGCACCTGCACCTTGCCGCCCACGATCTGCAGCGGTTCGCGCGTGAGGCGCTGGCCGTCCTGCCAGATCCAGTGCGTGTCGATCGCCGTGATCTTCCCAGGCGCGGCTGCTGCCGCGTGCGTGAACATCGCGAGCGAAATGTCGAAGTGATTGTTCGAGTGCGAGCCCCATGTGAGGCCCCAGTCGTTGCACATCTGCGCCACGCGCACCGAGCCCTGCATGGTCCAGAAATGCGGATCGGCAAGCGGAATGTCCACCGATTGCAGCTGGATCGCGTGGCCCATCTGGCGCCAGTCGGTCGCGATCATGTTGGTGGCCGTGGGCAGGCCCGTCGCGCGGCGGAACTCCGCCATCACTTCGCGGCCCGAATAGCCGTTCTCCGCGCCGCAGGGGTCTTCGGCGTAGGCGAGCACGTCGTGCTTGTCGCGGCACAGGCGGATGGCTTCCGCGAGCGTCCACGCGCCGTTCGGGTCGAGCGTCACGCGTGCTTCGGGAAAGCGCTCGGCGAGGGCCGTGACCGCTTCCATTTCCGCGTCGCCCGCCAGCACGCCGCCCTTGAGCTTGAAGTCGTTGAAGCCGTAGCGCGCTTTCGCGGCTTCGGCCAGACGCACGACGGCTTCCGGCGTCATCGCTTCTTCGGTGCGCAGGCGCTCCCAGTCGTCGCGGCCATCGGCGCCGCTCACGTACGCGAGATCGGTCTTGTTGCGATCGCCGATGAAGAACAGATAGCCGAGCATCTCCACTTCGCTGCGCTGCTGGCCTTCGCCCAGCAGCGCGGCAACGGGCACGTTCAGATGCTGCCCGAGCAGATCGAGCAGCGCGGCTTCGAGCGCCGTGACCGCGTGAATCGTGGTGCGCAGGTCGAAGGTCTGCAGGCCGCGGCCGCCCGAATCGCGGTCGGCGAACTGCTTGCGCACAGTGTTGAGCACCGACTGCATATTGCCGATGGACTGGCCAACCACGAACGCACGCGCGTCTTCGAGCGTCTTGCGGATCGCCTCGCCGCCCGGCACTTCGCCGATGCCGGTGTTGCCCGCGCTGTCGCGCAGCAGCACGACGTTGCGCGTGAAGAACGGACCGTGCGCGCCGGAGAGGTTCAGCAGCATGCTGTCGCGGCCCGCCACGGGCACGACGCGCAGTTCGGTCACAACGGGCGTGGCGTTCGGTTGAACGGTTTGTGTAGACATGAACGTATTACCTGTAAAAGTGCGGCGCGCTGCGCCCTGACAATCGAAACTTTGGGTTGAACCGGTTAGGCGCTAGCGGCGACGATCTCCACCCAGTTCGCACCATTGCCGCCCTCGCCGCGCGAGACGGGTGTGAGTGCACCGCTCGCCGCGTCGACTGAATAGACCGAGACGTGCTGCGATTTCTCTCCGCACGCCACCAGAAAGCGGCCCGTGGGGTCGATGCGAAAGCCGCGCGGCTGCGTTTCGGTCGCGGTCGCGCCCACGTATTCGAGCGCACCATCTTGAGCTACGCGCAGCGTGAGAATCTGGCTCGTCGTGCGCTCGGACACGTAGACGAAGCGCCCATCGGGCGAGACGTGGATATCGGCGGCCCAAATGTTCTTCGCGAGCACCGCCGGGTCGGGCTGCACGGGGTCCGTGGGGCTCGGGCGCGCAAAGCCGTCGTTCAGATGCGCGAGATCGGCGGCGCGCGGCGAAACGTGCAGCGCCGCGAGCTTGCCCGTGGCGGCGTCGCGCGCGAAAGCCGCCACCGTCGCGCGAAATTCGCTCAGCACGTACAGCACGTCGCCGCCCGGCGAAAAGCGCAGATGCCGCGGACCGAAGCCCGCGCCTAAATCGACCGTGCCGATTTCGACGAGGCGCCCTTCGTCTCCCAGCGCAAAAGTGAACACTCGGTTGCTGCCGAGCGACGACGCATACGCGAAGCGCCCGTCGGCGGAAACGATGACGGCGTGCGCATGCTCGATGTCATCGATCACCTGGAGCGGCGCGCCCCGCCCGTTCTCTTGATCGTTCGCGCCATACAGGCTCACGCGATGCTCGCCGTACGAAGCGCCCAGCAGGAAACGCCCCTGCGGCTCGGCGCACAGATACGCGAGGCTCGTTTCGATTGGCGTCTGGACACGCGGCGTGAGGCTGCCGGTCTGAGCGTCGATGGCGTAGTCGTTGATGCGCTTGTCCGCGCCGCGCGTGGCCGCATAGAGGCGGCGGCGGTCGGGCGAGAGCGCCATCGGCATCACGTTGTCCTGCGCGGCCACGCGCGCTTGCGGCGTGAGCGTGCCATTGCGCGCGTCGAGATGAAACACGCCGATGTCGCCGTCTTTCGAATTCGCGACGTAGACGAAGAAGCGTTCGGGGTTCGGCTGGTTCATGGTGTGGGTTTCCTTCTCGATTGAGGGTTGCGCTCGGGTTCAGTGCGCGCCGCTGCGGACCGGATCATCGGCAAAGGCGCGGTGCGACGGCTTGTTGCGGGCAAGGAACGCGGCGGCGGCGGCGATGAGCGAGGTCACGCCCAAGCCGTAGAGGCCGCCCGTAATCGAGCCCGTATGCTGTTGAAGATAGCCGAAGGTAGCCGGGGCGAAGAAGCCGCCCAGGTTGCCGAGCGAATTGATGAGCGCGATCACGCCGGCGGCCACGCGGGTGTCGAGATAGCCTTGCGGCATGGGCCAGAACAGCGACGAAGCCGCCTTGAAGCCGATGGCCGAGAAGCAGATCGCCACGAACGAGAACACCGGGTCCGACGAGGTCGAAGCAAACAGGCCGCAGGCCGCGATCACGAGGGCGATGGCGAGCCACGCCTGCTGGAAGCGGTACTTCGCCGAGAGCAGCGCGAAGCAGTACATCGCGACGATGGCGATCATCCACGGAATGGCGTTGTAGAGGCCCACCTGGAAGTCGCTGAGGCTGCCCATCTTGCGGATGATCGTGGGCAGCCAGAACGTGGCCGCGTAAATCGTGAGCTGAATGGCGAAATAGAGGAAGCAGAACAGAACGATCTGCGGGTCCTTCAGGAGGCGCAGCACCGGCACGTGCGCGCCCGTCGCGGCTTCGCGCTCGGCCTGCTCGCGCGTCAGGTACGTTTCGAGCGCGCCTTGCTCGTCGCTCGTGAGCCAGTGCGCGTCGCGAATGCGCGATTTGAGGAACACCCAACTCACGCCGCACAGCACGATGGAAAAGCCGCCTTCGATCAGGAACATCCACTGCCAGCCCGCAAGACCCAGTCCGCGCACGGAAAGCAGCGCACCCGTGATCGGACCCGAGAGCACCGAGGCAAACGCCGAGCCCGCGAGAAACACGGCCGCCGCCTTGCCGCGCTCCTTCTGCGGCAGCCACTGCGCGAAGTAGTAGATCACGCCGGGAAAGAAACCCGCTTCGGCAACGCCCAGCAGAAAACGCAGCACGTAGAACGCGGTGTCGCTGTGCACGAACGCCATGGCGCCCGCCACGACGCCCCACGTGCCCATGATGCGCGTGAGCCAGGCGCGTGCGCCATACTTTTGCATGAGGATGTTGGACGGCACCTCGAAGAGCGCATAGCCCACGAAGAACAGCCCCGCGCCGAACCCATACGCCGCCGCCGAAAGGCCGATATCGGCCTTCATGTGCGCGCCGGCGAAGCCGACGTTCACACGGTCGATATAGTTCGCGATGAACATGATGAGGAAGAGCGGGAGCACGTGCCGCAGGACCTTGGCGCTCGCCGACTCCAGCAGGTCTTCATAACGGTTGGCGGGGGCGGACATCGGGGTTGTCTCCTTCATGCGCGCGAAGGGCGCGTAGATTGGATGCTTCGTGGTACGTTGTCTGATGACATTTTAAGCTTGCCCTGCCACCGGAACCAATATCGTGTTTACCCTGTCATGGAACGGGAATCATAGCCGATATGGCTTGATTTTGTGTACTTTTAGCACCTCTCACCCGCCAAATGCGCCTGCCGCAGGTGTTCGGCGACCGCGATCTGACGTATTATAGTTGTACGATGACTTAACTCACTGTAACGATGCTCGGAGACGACATGCAAATCACTGGCGACATGCTCATTGGAGGCCGCGCTGTGCGCGGCTCGGAAAAACCGCTCGCGGCTTTCAATCCCGCCACGGGCGAAGCGATCCCCGCGCCGGCCTTCGGCAGCGGCACGGCAGCCGACGTCGACGCCGCCTGCAAGCTCGCAGCCGCGGCGTTCGACGCCTACCGCACGCTGCCCCTCGCCGTGCGCGCGGCGTTCCTCGAACGCATCGCCGACGGCATCGCCGCGCTGGGCGACGCGCTCACCGAACGCGCCCACGCGGAAACTGGCCTGCCCAAGGCGCGCCTCGAAGGCGAGCGCGGCCGCACCGTCGGCCAACTGAAGCTGTTCGCACAGGAAGTGCGCCAGGGGCTGTGGCTCACGCCCACGCTCGACGCCGCCCTGCCCGAGCGCAAGCCGCTGCCGCGCGCCGACCTGCGTCTGCAGAAAATCGCGCTCGGACCGGTCGCGGTGTTCGGCGCCAGCAACTTCCCGCTCGCGTTCTCGGTGGCGGGCGGCGACACGGCCGCGGCCCTCGCGGCGGGCTGCCCGGTGATCGTCAAGGCGCACGGCGCGCACCTCGGCACCTCGGAGATGGTCGGCCGCGTGATCCAGCAAGCCGTGCGGGACATGGGGCTGCCCGAAGGCGTGTTCTCGCTCATCGTCGGCGCGGGCCGCACCGTGGGCGAGGCGCTCGTTGCGCATCCGGCCGTCAAGGCCGTGGGTTTCACCGGCTCGCGAGCGGGCGGCACGGCGCTCATGCGCATCGCCGCGAACCGCCCCGAGCCCATTCCCGTCTATGCGGAAATGAGCAGCATCAATCCCGTCTTCCTGTTGCCCGAGGCGCTCGCGGCGCGCGGCGCGGCCATCGCGCAGGGCTTCGTCGATTCGCTCGTGCTCGGCGCGGGTCAGTTCTGCACGAATCCGGGTCTGGCGATCGGCATCGAAGGTCCGGCGCTCGACCAGTTCGCGCAGGCCGCGGCGCAGGCGCTGGGCGTCAAGCCCGCGCAGACCATGCTCACCTCGGGTATCCATGCGGCGTATGAAGAAGGCGCGCGGCGTCTGGCCGAAACCCAGGGCGTAAGCGCGCTCGCGCAAGGCCAGCCCGCGAGCGGCCCGAACCAGGCGTTCGCCGCCCTCTTCGTGACCGACGCCCAAACCTTTCTCGCGCAGCCCGCCCTCGAAGACGAAGTGTTCGGTCCGGCCTCGACGCTCGTGCGCTGCAAGGACGAAGCCCAACTGCTCGCCGTGGCCGAGCACTTCGCGGGCCAACTCACCGCGACAATCCAGATGGACCGCACCGACGTGCCCGCCGCCATGCGCCTCGTGCCGATTCTCGAGCGCAAGGCGGGCCGCCTGCTCGTGAACGGCTTTCCGACCGGCGTGGAAGTCACGCACGCGATGGTGCACGGCGGCCCGTTCCCGGCCACTTCCGATAGCCGCGCGACGTCGGTGGGCACGAGCGCGATGGAGCGCTTCCTGCGGCCGGTCTGTTATCAGGACTTCCCGGCCGAACTGCTGCCGCAGGCGCTCGCGGACGCCAATCCGCTCGACCTCTGGCGTCGCAAGAACGGCGAGCTCGTGCGCGGGTAATCTCCGTTCGCGCAGCGCAAATGAAAACAGCGGCCTTGGCCGCTGTTTTTCCATGCACGTTCTAAATTCAAACGCGCTACGCCTTTTCCCCCGACTCCGCCGCCGCACGGCGCAGCCGCTCGCGGCTGCTCGACAGATGCATGCGCATGGCCGCGCGCGCGCCTTCGGAATCGTGACGGGCAATGGCGTCGAAAATGCTTTCGTGCTCGCGGTTCACCAGTTCGGCGTAAGCCTGCGGATCGCGATGCGCAATGCCCGCCGAATCGACGCGACGGCGCGGGATCAACGCCGCGCCCATCTGCGTGAGGATATCGACGAAATAGCGGTTGCCCGTGGCGCGCGCCACCGAAACGTGGAATTCGAGATCGGCGCCCGAGCTGTCGCCGCCCGAGCGGATCACGACGTCGAGTGCCTCTAGCGCGGCACGCATGCCGGCCAGGTCGCGCTCGCTCGCACGCTGCGCGGCAAGACCCGCGGCCTCCGTTTCGAGGCTGATGCGCAACTCGAGCACGGAAAGCACATCGTCCAGCGTGCCGGCCGGTACGACATCGAGATCGAGCGGCTCGCGGCGCGGCTCCAGCACGAAGCTGCCGATGCCGTGGCGCGTTTCGATCACCGACATGGCCTGCAGACGCGAAATGGCCTCGCGCACCACCGTGCGGCTCACGCCCAGTTGCGTCATGAGGTTGCTTTCGGTGGGCAGCTTGTCGCCGGGCTTGAGCGCGCGCGTGGCGATCTGCTCGTTGATGAAGTTGACGACCTGCTCGGCGAGATTGCGGCTACGCGCGGCGATGGGCGTGGCAAGCGACTCCGCCATGTGGATCTCCTTGGCTCGATATGCGTATGTCATTCCATTATACGTTGTCGGACAACCGCGGGAAAAGCGTACGCACAAGCGGCTGAGGACATCCTATGACTACGTGATCGACGCGATCCGGGCAAGCCTGAACACAGCACAAAATCCCACCTGCTAAATGATCCTCATTTTATTTCGTATTCCGATGCAATTTTCGACTCGCTTTCCCGTAACGAGAAACACATATCGTTGTGTTAGCAAACATATCGTGCAGTTGGGATCGGAGCAAATTTATTTGTACATCCTGGCTGCACAAGTCGGCGTTCTCCGATAATCTCCACGAAAAGGTGCGCGCCCGGCCGTCATAGAAAACGAGAATCCCCACGGACGACGCCTCAACTGATATCGAATCGCAACGCGTTTGTGTAGTCACATTCCGTACCGAGGGAATCATTGAGAAACCGCATCGTCTTCCTCATCCTTGCGCTCGCGCTGCCATGGGCGCCGCTTTTGGCGGCGCCGCCCGCCGAGCCCGCGCCTGACACGATGCAGGCCCGCGTGATGGGTTGCGCGGCCTGCCACGGCGCGCACGGCGAAGGCACCGACAACGACTACTTCCCGCGTCTCGCGGGCAAGCCGGCGGGCTATCTGTTCAACCAGCTCGTCGCCTTCCGCGACGGTGGCCGCAGTTATCCGCCCATGAACTATCTGCTGGCGTATCTGCCCGACGCCTACCTCAAGCAGATCGCGGAGTTCTTCTCGCAGCAGCACCCGCCTTATCCGCCGCCCGCGAAGCCCACGGTCGATGCGGCCACGCTCGCGCTCGGCAAGACGCTCGTCCTGAACGGCGACAGCAAGCGCAACGTGCCCGCCTGCGCAGGCTGCCACGGCGCCTCGCTCACGGGCATGCAACCGGCCATTCCGGGTCTCGTGGGCCTGCATCCGAATTACATCAGCGCGCAGCTCGGCGCATTCCGCTACGGCACGCGCCGCGCCGCCGCGCCGGACTGCATGCACGACATCGCCACCCGTCTCGCCGACCGCGATATCACCGCGATCGCGGCATGGCTCTCGTCGCAACCCGCGCCTGCCGATGCGACGCCAGCGGCGGCCTCGCCGCTGCCGCTCGCGTGCGGCAGCGTCCATAACTAGCCGGGGCCTCGACGTGCGCAGACTTCGATCCCTTCTCCCCGCATCGCTCAAGCCGTTCGGCGCTCGCCTGTCGTTCGCGGCAGCCACGCTGTGCATGGGCGCCGCGGTCGCGCTCGCGCAAACGGCCGCGCCCCACGCGAACGCAGCCGACGCGGCAAGCGCCGCAGCAGCAGCAGCCGCGGCCAATGCCAAGCCGATCGCGAGCAACGCCGAACAGATCGCACGCGGCGAATACCTCGCACGCGCCGGCGACTGTATCGCTTGCCACACGGTGCCCTCCGAACAGATGTTCGGCGGCGGCCGTCCGATGGAAACGCCCTTCGGCACGCTCTACACGCCGAACATCTCGTCGGACAAGACGTTCGGCATCGGCGCGTGGACCGCCGATGAGTTCTACCGCATGTTGCACGAGGGCAAATCGCGCGACGGCACGCTGCTCTATCCGGCCATGCCGTTCGCGTCGTACACGAAGGTCACGCGCGCGGACTCGGACGCCATTTTCGCTTACCTGCTCTCCACGCCGGCCGTGCACAAGGAGAACCGCGCACACGACCTGCGCTTCCCGTATAACAAGCGCGCGCTGCTGCTCGGCTGGCGCACGCTGTTCTTCCGCCAGGGCGAGTTCAAACCCGACCCGGCGCAGTCCGCCGAATGGAATCGCGGCGCGTATCTCGTGCAAGGCCTCGGCCACTGCACGATGTGCCACACGGCCATCAACGCGCTCGGCGGTAACTCGGCGTCGAAGGAGTTCCAGGGCGGCTTGATTCCCGTGCAGAACTGGTACGCGCCCTCGCTCACGTCGAACAAGGAAGCGGGCCTCGGCGACTGGAGCATCGAGGACATCGTCGATCTGTTGCACGCGGGCGTGTCCAAACGCGGCGCTGTGTACGGACCGATGGCCGAAGTGGTCTACGACAGCTTCCAGTACCTCACCGAAGACGATGTGCGCGCCGTAGCCGTGTATCTGAAATCGCTGCCGGGCCACAACAACGAAGTCGACAAGTCGCCCAAGAGCACCTTCGTGTCGGAGGAAGCCGCCCGCCTCGTGCCGCTCGGCAAGAAGATCTACGAGTCGCAGTGCGCGGTCTGCCATGCGACCGAAGGCCAGGGCAAGCCGCCGCATTTCCCGCCGCTTGCCGACAACCAGTCCATTCAGATGAACTCGGCCGTGAACCCCATCCGCATGGTGCTCAACGGCGGCTATGCGCCGGGCACGCGCAAGAACCCCATGCCCTATGGCATGCCGCCCTTCGCGCAGTCGCTCTCCGATGAAGAAGTGGCGGCCGTTGTCACGTATATCCGCACGGCGTGGGGCAATCACGGCACGCCGGTTTCCGAACATGAAGTGAACGCGCTGCGTTCCGCGCCGCTTTTCTGAGGCTGCGATGATCGAAACTCCCGTACCCGAACAACCGGGCGAGCGCCCGCAACACGAACAGGTCGACGAGATCGTGGCCAGCGGCCCGGGCGGCGCGCTCGCGGTAGCGGGCATCGCCACGGCGATCGTGGCCGCGCTCTGGTTCATCTTCTACTTCGTCGTGTTCCTGCCGCGCGGCGTCATCCAATAGACCAGACAGACAAGAAAAGGCCGGCCTCATGTCGAATCCGCTCGATAACCATGCCAGTGCCGAAGTCGCCGCGCGCGTCGAGCGCCGCTGGGCGACGCTCATGGTGGCGTTCGTCTCCCTGCTCGTGGCCGTGGTGGTATTCACGGGCCTGCACTGGGCCATGATGCCGCCCTCGCGCGTGGAGCTCGTCAATCCGGAAACGCTGCACGTGTCCGGCGAATTCGTCGAATCGAACCTCGGTAGTGCAGTCGAAACCGACGGCTCCGTGACGGTGCGCATTCTCGCGCAACAGTACTCGTTCACGCCGCAATGCATCGTCGTTCCCGCGAACACGCCGATTACGTTCCGCGCGACGAGCGCCGATGTCGTGCACGGCTTTCTCGTCACCGACACCAACCTGAACTCGATGGTCGAGCCCGGCTACATCTCGACGTTCCGCACGACCTTCGACAAACCCGCCGACCACCTCATGCCGTGCCACGAATACTGCGGCACGGGCCACCAGGGCATGTGGGCCCACGTGAAGGTCATCGACAAGGATGCCTTCATGCAGATGGCGAACCAGGCAGGCAATTCAGCGCGGAGACTCAGCTGTGTTAAATAACAAGCGACTCGTACTCGCCCACTTCTGGCTCGCGTTCATCGTGTTCGGCGTGGCGCTGCTGCTCGGCGCGTGGCAGATGTTCGTGCGCAGCCCGATGCACCCATGGCTCAACGACCCCGAGCTGTACTACCGCTCGGTCACGGAGCACGGCACCGTGATGGGCTACGTGTTTCCCACGCTCATCGCCATGGGCTTCGGCTACGCGGTCAGCGAGCTGGCGCTCAAGCGCCCGCTCGTCGGCGTGAAGTGGGCCTGGCTCGGCTTCATCCTGCTTGCGCTCGGCGCCGTCACGGCCTCGGTGCCCGTAGCGCTCGGGCTCGCCTCGGTGCTCTACACGTTCTACCCGCCGATGATCGGCAACGTGTTCTATTACCTGGGCGTCGTGCTCGTCGTGGTGGGCTCGTGGGTCTGGGTCGCGCTGATGGGCGTGAACACCGCGAAATGGAAGCGCGAGAATCGCGGCAAGCCTCTGCCGCTCGCCATGTTCGCGACCACGGCGGGTGCGTATCTCTGGGGCTGGACCGCGGTGGGCGCGGCTATCGAAGTGCTGTTCCAGATCCTGCCCGTGGCCTTCGGATGGCGCAATACCATCGACGCGGGCCTCGCGCGCGTGTTCTTCTCCTGGACGCTGCACGCCATCGTCTACTTCTGGCTCGTGCCCGCCTATATCGCGTACTACACGATCATCCCGCGCGCGATCGGCGGCCGGCTCTACAGCGACGTCATGGCGCGCATCTCGTTCATCCTGTTTCTCGTGGTGGCCATGCCGATCGGCCTGCACCACCTCTTCACCGATCCGCAGGTGGGCTCGGGCTTCAAGTTCGTGCAGTCGGTGTTCACGGCGCTCGTCTCCGTGCCCACGCTCCTTACCGTGTTCACGATCTGCGCGTCGGTTGAAATCGCGGGGCGGCTGCGCGGCGGCAAGGGGCCGTTTGGCTGGATCGCGAAGCTGCCGTGGCAGAACCCGCAAATGCTGGCCGTGGCGTTCTCGTTCGTCATGCTTGGTTTTGGCGGCGCGGGCGGCCTCATCAACATGAGCTACCAGCTCGACCAGTCCGTGCACAACACGCAATGGATCACGGGCCACTTTCACCTGATCTATGGCGGCGCGATCGTCATCATGTACTTCGCCATTGCCTACGACCTGTGGCCGCAGATCACCGGCCGCGCGCTCAACAACTGGCGCCTCATGCGCTGGCAGCTGTGGCTGTGGTTCATCGGCATGATCGTGACGACCTTCCCGTGGCACCTGGTCGGCCTCATGGGCATGCCGCGGCGCATGGCCTACTACGATTACAGCGACCCGGCGCTCGCGGGCCAGGGCGCGCTCGTGGCGCTTTCCGCAATTGGCGGACTGATCCTCGTGATTTCGGCGGTGCTGTTCTTCATCGTGCTGGTCCAGGGTCATCGCAGCGAGGCGGCCGCGCTCGAGGAATATCGCTTCAGCAAGCCGGTGCACGAGTCGGCCACGCTGCCGGTGGCGCTCAATAGCTTCGGGCTGTGGATCGTGCTGATGATCGCCCTCACGATCACCAACTACGGTTACCCGATCGCGCAGCTGCTGGCGACGCCCGAAACGGCCGTGCCCGCGATCCCGATTGGAGCACAGCGATGAGCGACGAACGCCTGTTCTCGTTTCGCAATGTGTGGTTTCGCACGGGCGTGGGCACGGCGATCGTCGTGTTCGTCCTCTCCGTGCTGATCGGCTTCATCTGGCTGCCTTCCGCCAAGAGCGACCCGTATTTTCAGGGCATCTGGACGGCGATCTGCAGCGCGGCCGGCGTGCCGCGCCAGTGGCATCCGGTCGAATCGGCGGTCGCACCGGGCTACCAGTTGAGCCAGGTCGAACTCACGCCGCACATGCTCGACGGCGCGACGACCCTCTCGATTGGCCGCGGCGCGACACTCGCCTTGCGCTGCACGATGTGCCATGGTCCGCGCGGCATCAGCATGGCCAATTCGCCGAATCTGGCGGGCCAGTTCGCCATCGTGGTCTTCAAGGAACTGCACGACTTCCAGACCGGCGCGCGCCAGAACGCGGTGATGTCGCCCATGGCGCGCGATCTGTCCGACGAAGACATGCGCGACCTCGCGGCGTACTACGCCTCGCTGCAGCCGATCGCGCACCTGCATGGCGGCGCGCCCGGCATCGTCGTGCACGGGGCGCCGCTGCGCAATATACCCGCGTGCGCGTCCTGCCATGGCGGCGTGGACAGCAAGATCGGCAGCCCGTGGCTCGACGGTTTGCCTGCCGCGTACACGAAGGCGCAACTGCTCGCGTTCGCGAACGGCACGCGGCATAACGACATTTCCGAGCAGATGCGCAACATCGCGCGCAACATGACGCCCGAGGAAATCGACGCGGCCGCCGCCTGGTATGCGGGCGAAACGCCGCCGAAGCAACCCTGAACCCAACCACGCGGGAGATGCAGCGGTACGCAAATTGCGCGCCCTGCACGTCCCTCATCCCACAAACGCGGAGCGACATCATGCAAAAGACGGCATCGGCAAAATGGCACGGCGGAATCAAGGACGGTCAGGGCACGATCTCGACGCAAACCGGCGTGCTCAAAGAAGCGCCCTATGGCTTCGCCTCACGCTTCGAAGGCGGTCCCGGCACCAACCCCGAGGAGCTGATCGGTGCGGCGCACGCGGGCTGCTTCACGATGGCGTTCTCGCTCTTTCTCACCCAGGCGGGTTTCACGGCCGAGAGCATCGAGACGAAATCGACCGTTACGCTAGACAAGGTAGGCGAAGGCTTCGCCATCACGAGCTGCCAGCTCGACATGACCGCGAAGATTCCCGGTATCGATCAAGCGAAGTTCGACGAGCTTTCGAAGGGCGCCAAGGAGAACTGCCCGGTGTCGAAGCTCTTCGCCAACAACGCGAAGATCACGCTCAACGCGACGCTCGTCGCCTGAGGGCGCGCCGGAAGCGCTTGGCTACTGCCGGCTCGCACGCGCCACGCGTGCGTTGCCGGCTTCATCGATGAGAGACTGCCATGGCCATCCCCCACGCCGCGCCGGGCGAGGTGTTCGACGCGCGACCGCTAGGCGCGGCGCTCAAGAACGCGAAGTCGACGACCCTGATCCGCGCGCAGCAACTCGAGGTGATGCGGCTCGTGCTGCCAGCGGGCAAGCGCGTGCCCGAGCACAGTGTGCCGGGTGAGATCACGGTGCAATGCGTCGAGGGCGTGATCCGCTTCTTCGTGAACGGCGACCCGCGCACCATGCATGCTGGTGACATGCTGCTGCTCGGCGGCGGAGAAACGCATGCGCTGGAGGCGCTCGACGACGCCTCGGTGATCGTCACGATCCATCTTGCCCCCGCAGGCAAGTAGCCGCGCAGCGCAGCGGCGCTTTGCCCACGCGGCTCGTCGCGCTCACTGCCGCGCCTTCTCCGGCAGTGGACCGTACGCCCCCTAACTCGTTCGAAGCTTTCGAACATCTGCATCAAGTCCTTGGCACGGCAAACCGTGCCCGCGGGACGATCATGGGTTGGTACGCAACCGCGTTCAGACAACCCACGGAGTTCCGCGATGAAATCCTTACGCATGCTCAAGCGGCTCGGCGCCGCCCTCTTCTGCGCCGCGGCCCTGGCGCCGGCCCTTTCCGCAACGGCGGCGGCCGCTGCGCAATCCGCCGCGATCACCCGGCACGACATCGAGGCAAATGGCCTGCGCCTCCATTATCTGCAGGCCGGCAGCCAGCAGAACGACGCCACCCCGGTGCTGCTGCTGCACGGCTATGCCGAGACCAGCCATATGTGGCAACCGCTCATGGCGCAGCTAGGAGAGCAGCGAATCGTGATCGCGCCGGACCTGCCCGGGGCGGGCAATTCGGAAATTCCGGCCAGCGGCTACGACAAGAAGACGCTCGCGCAGGATATCCACGCCATGGTGCAGGCGCTCGGCTATCGCAAGGTCAAGCTCGTGGGTCATGACATCGGGCTGATGGTCGCCTATGCCTATGCGGCGCAATACCCCGACGAAGTCGAGAGCATCACGCTCATGGACGCTTTCCTGCCCGGCGTAGGCGACTGGCAAAAGGTCTGGCTGCTGCGCGACAAGTGGCACTTCAACTTCTATGGGCCAACTCCGCTCGCGCTCGTGGAAGGCCGTGAGCGCATCTACTTCGAGCACTTCTGGAACGACTTCGCTGCGGACCCGAAGCACTCGGTTCCGGAAGCGGACCGCGAACGCTATGCAGCCGCCTATGCGCGCCCTGGCCGCATGAAGGCCGGGTTCGAGTACTTCCACGCGTTCCCGCAGGACGCAGCCGATTTCGCCGCGTTCGCGAAAACGCCGCTTACTATGCCGATGCTCGTACTGGCGGGCGAGAAGGCGTCCGGCACGTTCCTCATCGACCAGGCGCGGCTCGTGGATACGAACGCGCAGGGCGTCGTGATCCCGGGCGCCGGGCACTGGCTCATGGAAGAAGCGCCGGCCCCCACGATGGCGGCGATCGAGAAGTTCGTCGACGGCACGCCGGCACACTAAAGCGCGACGCAATGATCCTGTCCGCGACCCGGCCAAATACCACCGGGCTGCGGACCGCCCCGCTCACTGCTTCGACGGCACTGGATCGTCGTTGAGCGTCTTGAGAAACGCGATGATGTCCTGAATATCGCTTTGCGTCATCGCGGGCTTGTCGCCGAACTTGCGGTCGAAGGGCGCATCGGTCACGTCCACGTTCTTCTGGAACTGCGGCGGGATATCGTCGTACTTGTCGATCTTGCCGTCGGGGCCGTGCGGATAGAACTTGCCCGGGTCCGTATTGCGATCGTTGTAGAACGCCATCACGTCGTCGAGGTTGTGGTACACGCCGTTGTGGAAAAACACCGTACGCGTGGCCGAATTGCGCAGCGTGGGCGTGAGGAACATGCCGCAGTACTGCGTCTGGTCCTTGAAATCCGAGCGGAACGGGCCGCATACCCCCAGATCGAAGAAGTGCGGGTCCTTGTTCTGCGCGAGCTTGTTGTTGCGCGGCACGCCCAGCGCCTCGTACTGATAGTCCGTAAACATGGGCGGCAGGCCGTCCTTGCCGGGCTTCGAGATGTGGCAGCCCGCGCAGTTCGCCTTGTTCGGGTCGTTGAACAGACGCAGCCCGCGCAGCTCGGCTTGTGAAAGGCGCTCATGGCCTTCGAGCCAGCGGTCGTACTTGCTGTTATACGGATGGAACGACTGATCTTCCACCTGGTAGCGCGAGATGGCGAACATCGCTTCGGCCACGGACATCTTCGGATCGCTGAAGATTCGGTCTCCGAACAACTCCGTGAAGTGCCTGGCGTACGGCGCTTTCTCGAGCTTCGCCGCGACCTGTTCGATGCTCGTGTTCGCCATTTCCACGGGATTGAGCAGCGGGCCATACGCCTGCTGCTGCAGCGTGTCGGCGCGTCCGTCCCAGAAGAGGCCGCCCTGCGGCACCATCTCCACTGAGGTCGATGCGCCGCCCGCCACCTTCTGCGACTTCACGACGTCGGCTGCGGCCGTGGCCTGCTGGGCGACCGTCGGCGCGTCGTCGTTTTCGCCCTGGTCGGGCCCGATGCTGAAGTTCGGCTGACGGTACAGGTACATCAACGAAGGCGGCGGCCGATAACCCTGCTGGTTCATCGCGAGGCCGCCCATCTGCACGTCGTGCCCATTGGGAGGACCGTAGGAACGGTCTGGGCTATGGCACGAAGCACAGGACTGCTGACCGGAGCCCGAGAGCGCCGGATCGAAGAAGAGTTGTTTGCCGAGCTGCGCCATCGCCGAAAGCGGCGCGACGGGCGGGCGCTGCAGCACCACGGGGTGCGGATTCGCGCCGGTCAGGTTCTCGACGACCTCGCCCACGGCATCGGGCACGTTGGCCGGAAACGCCACGGCGTAAGCGCAAAAACCCAGTGCGCCGAGCGCAATCACGGCGGCGGCGGCGCGCAGGACGAGCCGCACGGGGCTCGACGCGTTGCGCGGTTTGGGTGAAGACGGTGCAGGCGAACTGGAAAGCTCGGACATGATTCGATCTTTCTTTGCGTAATACCACGAGAAGGAAAAGCCGAACGCCGCGAGCATCCAGCGAACGTCAAAGCTGGCGTGCAACGCGGCGAGAGCCACACGACGTGACAACGGCGCGAGGCCGGCCGCCCTGCACGCGCGGGACTTGCGCGTGCGGACGGCCGAGACTCGCGCCGGACGTCGATCAAATCGACGGTGCGGAGCTCAACTGCGTGCCCAGCGTGCCGTCGAGATACAACACCGGCAAATTACCCGTACCGCTAAAGTTAAACAGCGCGCGCATGTCGCCTGCGGCTGCGTCGAACGAACCGCCGCCAAGACGTGCGCCGCCGAGCCAGTTGTCTTCGATGAAGCGCACGACCGATGCTTGATCGATGAACGTATGGTCGACGTAGTTGGCCTTCGCCCACGGCGAGATCACGAGGAACGGGATGCGCGTGCCCGGACCGCAGCGGCCGTTGACCGGCGCGCCAGCGATGCCCGTAGGCTGCGTGCCCGTGCCGCAAACGCCGTTGCCGTTGAGCTGGTCTGCCGCGTTCAGCGACGAGTGCATCGGCGCCATGTACTGGTGGTCGTACCAGCCGTCCGAATCGTCATAGGTCACGACGACAGCCGTGTTCTTCCAGTCGGGCTGCTGCATCAGGAAGTTCACGACCTTGGTCACGAACTGCTGCTCGTCGAGCGGGTCCGAATAGCCCGCGTGCGCGTCCTGGGCAGCCGGCGCCTTGAGGAAGCTCACCGACGGGAAGTTGCCCGCCTTCACAGCCGCGAAGAAGTCGTCCGAGTCGTACTGGTGGTTCGCCGGGTCCAGCGTCTTGCCGTCCGATTCGAGCGTCGAGCCAATGGCCGCCGTCGAGCTCGGGCGCAAGTGCTGCGGGTTCGCGGTCGACTTGAAGTACTGGAACCAGTTGTGGTGCGGGCTGTAGTCGGCAGTCGCGGCGTTCACGGCCGTCGCGACCGTGCTGCGCAAGCAGCCCGTCGTGCCGTTCGCGTTGACCGTCTGCAGGTTGAAGCCGCCCATGAAGCCGCCCCACGAGATCTTCTGCGCGTTCAGCAGGTCGCCGATGTTCTGCGCGTTGATCATGCCCTGGTCGCTCTTGCTCGAGCACGTGTCGTAGCCCGGGTCCACGTCGCCCATCATCGTCAGGCCGCCTGCACCGTCTTCGATGTAGTACGTGGGCGCCGCAACCGTCGAAGGCTGCTTCGACGTGTTCACGAGTTCGAGGCCGTTGGTCTGGCCCGACACGACTTCGAGTGCGCCCGGCGTCGACGGACCGTAGGTCGTGGTCCATGCGTTGTCGCTCATGGCGAACTTCTGCGCGTAGTTCCACATCGCCGTGACGGTGTTGCCGTCGTAATAGCCCATCACCTGGCCCTTCGTGCCGAAGGCGCCCGCGCCGCCGCTCGTGCCCTTACCCGTGTACGTCGGGAACAGGTCGAGCAAGCCGTTGTCGCCGGCCTGCTGCTCGGCCGTGTAGGCGTGGTTCTGGTCGGCCGTGGCGGCTTGCGTGCGGTCGAGGCGGAACGGCGGCGACGCGTTCGCGCCGTTGAGCGTCGTGTTCGCATTGCCGTTCGAGTTGATCAGCGCGGTGGTGAGGCCGTTGACCGTCGGCGTGCCCGAAGCCGCCGCGAAGGCAGGCTCGCCGCTGGGGTTCGTGGCGTTCGGGTAGGTGGCGAAGTAGTGGTCGAACGAAACGTTCTCGCCGTAGATCACGACGAGGTGCTTGATCGGCGTGGCCGTCGACAACGTGTCTTGTGCCGACGCGGTAGCGGCTGCAGAAGTCCCCGAATTCGAATTGCTGCTGCCACATGCAAACAGTGCGGCAGCGAGGCCCGCACAAGGCAGGGCGAGTAATGCTCGGCGATACAACATGTAGTTAGGCTCCATCGATTGTTTGAGTTGCTTTTTAGAGTCCTTTAGACGCGGCGCGCACAAGTGAGCCCTGCCACCACGCCTTCAGGCGGGCCCTATCCATTCTGCGCACGGGCCCCATGCGCCTTACATCAGAGCGAGCGCATTACAACATCGCAAGATGACTACACGGCGACCGTTTAATTTCCGAATACTTTCATCGAGTTTCAAAACCGAAAGAATCGCGGGCAGGGCTGTGGGTGCGGGGATCTGGATTCGGCCCTGGATTCGGGCCGCGCGCGGGGCCGGGGTTCAGCCCATTGCACTCCGTGGGGCGCGAGCTATAACTGAAACTACAGTGCGGATGTTCTCTGCGCGCCCGCTCGCCCCTTCTTCTTGCGTCGCGCCGCGCTGTGCCGCCCCCGAATGCGTGGGCGCGCTTCTTACGTGAGTAGTGAGCTAAGACGTTCGGCAGCCGTGCGCTGCGCGCAGGCATCCCGACTTTCCAGATGAGTGTGCGGCTTCAGGCTTTGCCTCTCGCTCGCGCGCACCTTCGCCGCGGAGTCACTCCGCCGTTATCCCGCAGTGACTTCGTCATTGCCGCGAAGGCGCACTCACGAACTCGAGAAAGGAGGTTGATATGACATTCCGCCTGGCATTGATCGCCACATGCGTGGCGGCCGTGGCAACCGTCGCGCCCGGCACGGCGCGCGCGAAGGACGAGCCTGTCTCGCAGGAGCGCGCGCATCAGACGATGACCGATGACGCCGATGCTTCGGCTCAGGCCGGCACCGACATGTCGTACGGCGGCACGCCCGAAACGCACAGCGCCTCGGGCCATCGCACGGGCAAGATGTGCTGGCCGCGTCCCGATTGCGATGTGTTTTCTCGCCACTGAAATTTGGCCGCTGAAGTTCGGCCACTGAGCCGCACCCGGTAATCGAGCGCCCATGAACCCCTGAGGCGGCGGCGCGCAAGATCCGCCGCCCTCGTCTTTCATTCTTTCAATGCCTGCGCGCGGCGTGGCCGCCGCTTTACGCGCGCCGGGCGAAGCCCGCTGCGCGCCGCGCCTGTCAATTTTTAAGCGCCTGTCGAAGATGGGCGTGCAGCGCGTTTGCCGTTTATTGCACGGCAGCCTGCAGCAGCCCCACCACCCGCTGCAGCGGCACAAGCACTTCGGTGTCGATGCCATAGAGCGGGCCAAGCGTCTGCGAGACGTCGCGATAGTCGAGCCGCGTGTGTCCTTCGTTGTCTTCCCAGATCACCATGCGCAGCGGCAACTCCACCGCCGCGTGCGGGTTGGCCGCCATGACGGGCGTACCCGCCTTCGGATTGCCGAACAGGATGAGACGCGTGCGGCGCAGGCTGAGCCCCGCGGTCTCGGCGGCTTCGCGCTGGTCGACGTCGGCGAAGATGCCCGCGCCCGCTTTGGCCAGCGCAGCCTTCAGGCGCGCGATCGTCGTGTCGAAGTCGTGGGCGCTCTTGAGCGTCAGCACGGACGAGGGATGTTGCCCGTATTCGGCCATGACAAAACTCCTCCTATGGCGCACGGCCCGCGCGAATGCGCGATGCATGCAACGGCACTGTATCCCAGAATTCGCAGTGGATGATCCAGGGCGCGCGCAGGAAGATTCAGGCTCTTTGCTTCGCGGCACGCGTCTTCTTTTCGTTGCGCGGCGGGGCGGCATGCGCGACGTGAGCGATGCGGAGGGACCACGCTCGCCACCACGCCCACGCCGCTGCCGCCGAGAGCACGGCGGCGACCAGCAGATTCACGCGCATGCCCGCACCGATCGACGCGCGCCCCGCGATCATCGCGCCCGCAACGGCCACGCCGAGCGCCGCGCCGGTCTGCCGGGCGGCGTTGAGCACGCCGGCCGCGATCCCCGCGCGGCCCTGATCGACCGTCGCCATGAGCGCCGCCGTGGCCGCGGGCGTGATGAGGCTCGCGGCGAAACCGATGGCCGGCAGCGGCAGGGCCAGCAAGTCGTATCGCGCCATCGTCCCGCATACGGCCGCGCCGAGATAGCCCGCTCCCGCGAGCAGGCACGCGAGCGCGACGAGCGCGCGCGGTCCGAGCCACGCGACCGCGCGCCGCGAAAGCAGGCTGCCGACCGGCACCACCACGGTGAGCGGCAGGAAAGCGAGGCCCGCGCGCAACGGCGCGTAGCCGCGCTCCTGCTGGAGATACAGGCTGAGTCCGAATAGCAGACCGTAGAACGTGAACGCAGAAATCATCGAGACCAGCACGGCTGCGCTGAACACGGGCTCGCGGAAGAAGCCGAGCGGCAGCATCGGCTGCGCGCGGTGCTTTTCGAGCGCGACGAAGGCGATCGCCGATGCGCATGCCAGCGCAAGACCGCCCGCGACGATCGGTGCGTGCCAGCCATACGCTGGCGCTTCGATGATGGCCGCATTGAGCAGCGCCAGCGCCGCGATGGCCGCTGTCTGGCCCGCGAGATCGATCCGGCGGGGCGCGCCTGGGCGCAACTGCGGCGCCACGCGCGCGGCCATGAAAATGCCCGCGAGGCAGACCGGCACATTGAGCAAGAAGATGCTGCGCCAGCCGGCGAACCCGATCAGCACGCCGCCCAGCAACGGACCCGCCGCCATCGCGACGCCCCCCAGTCCGGCCCACACGCCAAAGGCGGCGGCACGCTCGCGCGGGTTGGCGCACGCGCCGTTGATGAGCGCCATCGATGCAGGCACGAGCAGCGCCGCGCCCATGCCTTGCAGCACGCGTCCGAGCGTGAGCAGCGCGAGGCTCGGCGCGGCGCCACACAATGCCGAGGCCGCGGTGAAGACCGCGAGCCCGGCCATATAGACATGCCGCGCGCCGAGCCGGTCGCCGAGCGTGCCGCCCGAAAGCAGCAGGCTCGCGAACGTGAGCGTATAGGCGTTCACGACCCATTGCAGGCCCGCCACGCCGCCCGCAAGCGTCGCTCCGATGCGCTCCAGCGCGACGTTGACGATCGAGGTGTCGAGGATCACCACGACATAGCTGATGCTCGTGGCCCAAAGGACGCGCCGTTGCTGCTCGCGGCTGTCTGTATCGTGCGTCTTGTGCATCTGCATGGGCTCTCCCGCTGCGCCGGCGCGCGTTGGGCGCCGGCCATGAGCCCAGTATCGGGCGCACGGCTGCGGTGATGCTTCGATGCGTGTCGAAACATGCGACCATGCTCGCGCGCTACGCTATGCGTATGTCCTGGAGAAACGCATGAATGGCATGAACATGCACCCGAGGGTGTCCGCCACGGCATTCCTGATCGCCGACCCCGCGCGTGCCGCGATGCTGATGGCGCTCGCCGACGGCCGCGCGCTGCCCGCCGGTGAACTGGCTTACGCGGCCGGCGTGACCGCGCAAACCGCGAGCAGCCATCTGGCGAAGCTGCTGGACGGCGGGCTGCTCGCCGTGGAAAAGGAAGGCCGCCACCGCTACTACCGGCTCGCGGACGCGCAGGTCGCCACCTTGCTCGAAAACCTCGCGACAGTCGGCGCGCGCGTGCCGATGCGCCGCAAACCACTCGGCCGCGAGGCGCAGAACCTGCGATTCGCGCGCTGCTGTTACGACCATCTCGCGGGCCAGGTCGGCGTGGCGCTCACGGCGCGCCTCACGGATGCCGGGCTCATCACCGCTGAAGCCGACAAGCGCTTCGCGGTGACGCCCGCAGGCGCGGCATGGTTCGGCGAACTCGGACTCGACGTCGCCGCGCTCAAGCCGGGGCGTCACGGCATCGCGCGTCAATGTCTCGACTGGACCGAGCGCCAGCATCATCTGGCTGGGCCGCTCGGCGTGGCGTTTCTCACGTTGCTCTGCGAGCGCGGATGGATGCGGCGCACGAGTACTTCGCGCGCGGTGCAGGTCACGGCGCGCGGCTGGATCGATCTGCGCGAGCGGCTGGGCCTGACGCCCGAATTGCTGACCGCCGGCACAGATGATTCGAATGACTAACTAATCAAATCTCGTCACGCCACGAGAAACCTCTGTGCGAGCCGCACCCAGCATGCCGCGCCGAGCGGGAGCACCTGGTCGTTGAAGTCGTAGCCCGGGTTGTGCACCATGCACCCGCCGAATTCCCCTTCGCCGTTGCCGAGCAGCAGGTAGCAACCGGGCACCGCGTTAAGCATCCACGCGAAGTCCTCGCTGCCGTTCAAGCCCTTCGGCGCCTGCATGACCACGTTGTCCTCGCCCACCAGCTCCGCGCAGACCCGCTGCGCGAGTGTGGTTTCTTCCGGCGTATTGACCATCGGCGGCGTGAGTTGCCGGTAGTCGATCTGCGCCTCCACGCCGTGCGCCTGCGCCGTCAGCGCCACGATCTCGCGCACGCGGGCTTCCACGAGCGCACGCGTTTCGGCGCGCGCCGCGCGGATGTTCAGGCCGAGTGTGACCGTCTCCGGTATCACGTTGTGGGTCGCGCCGCCGCGAATGTAGCCCACGGACACCACCGCGGACTCGTCAGGCGCCACGTTGCGCGCAACGATGGTTTGCAGTGCCGTCACGAGCGCCGCCGCGGCCACGATGGGGTCTTTCACACGGTGCGGCATCGCGCCGTGGCCGCCCACGCCCTTGAGCGTCACGTCGGCCACATCCGATGAAAGGCTCACCGACCCCGGCAGCACGCGAAACGTCCCGGCCGGCACGCCCGGCATGTTGTGCAACGCGTAGACGGCGTCGCAGGGAAAGCGCTCGAAGAGACCGTCTTCGATCATCGCCTTCGCGCCGCACAGGTTTTCCTCGTCGGGCTGGAAAATCAGGTTGAGCGTGCCGTCGAAATCGCGGCGCTCCGCCAGCGTTTTCGCGGCGGCAAGCAGGATCGCCGTGTGGCCGTCGTGGCCGCACGCGTGCATCTTGCCAGGCGTCTGGCTCGCGTAGGGCAGGCCCGTATTCTCGACGATCGGCAGCGCATCCATGTCGGCGCGAATGCCCAGACGCCGCTTGCCGTCGCCCACTTTGAGCTGCCCCACCACGCCGCTCTTGCCGACGCCCGTATGCACTTCGTAGCCCCACTTCTCCAGCAGCATCGCGACGAGCTTCGCCGTGGCGCCCACTTCGAAACCTAGTTCGGGCTGCGAATGAATCTGGCGGCGAATGCCGATGAAAGTCTCAGCGTCGATTTCGATCTCGGGCAGCAAGGTCGGCAGCAACTGGAACGGGGTGAGCGACGGTTCACGTTTCATGAGGATTCCGTTATTCCTGTGAAGGATCGAAAGGCTTGAGACTACGTGCAGCGCTTCGTTAGCCAACGCGCTGCTCGCGAATCGCACCAATGGCGCACAGCGAGATGAGACTGCAAACGACCAGATAGACCGCAGGCGAAAGCGGATTGCCGGTCTTCGCCAGGAGCCACGTGACGATGAACTGGGAGCTGCCGCCGAACACCGTCACGCCCACGCTATAGATGACCGAAAGACCGCTCGCACGCACGCTCGCGGGGAGCAATTCCATGAGCATCAGCAGCATGGGCGTGGAGCCGAGATTCGCGGCGGCGGTGATCATGACCGACAGCGCGAGCACGAGTGGCACGCTCGGCATGCGCGTCATCAGCCAGAACGCGGGCACGATAGCCACGATGTTGAAGAGCAGCGCGCCGAGCACGAGCCGCTTGCGGCGCGCGAGGCGGTCGGCAAGCCGCCCCGAGACGAGCGACGCCACGAGCATCGTGAAGCCCGTGGCGCAACCCGAAAGCAGCGAGAGCGACGGCGGCATCTTGAGCACGCGGATCATGTAGGTCGGCATGAAGAACACCACGAGATACATGCCCACCGTGCCCGCCGTGATCGAGAGAATGCCGAGGCCCACTTTCGCGCCGTGCTCGCGCATGAGCGTGCCGAGCGGGCTCGGCGCATCGGGCTCGGCCTCGTGCGTTTCGTCGAGTTTCGAGCGGATATAGAGGCCCACCGGCGCGATCAGCAAACCGCCGAGGAACGGCAGACGCCAGCCCCAGCTCTCCAGCGCCTGCGGCGAGAGCGTGGCGTAGAGCACCGCGCCCGTGAGCGCGCCGATGAGCGCCGAGATGCCCTGGCTGCCCAGTTGCCAGCTCACGCGAAAGCCGCGCTGCCCCACGTCCCCCGACTCCATCAGCATGGCCGTGGACGCGCCGATTTCGCCGCCGAGCGAGAAGCCCTGCAGGAGGCGACCCGCGAGGATCACGAGCGAGCCCAATACACCGGCCTGCGCGTAAGTGGGCGCGACCGAGATGCACAGCGTGCCCGCCACCATCAGCGCGATGGTCAGCGTCATGGCGGCCTTGCGCCCGCGCCGGTCGGCGTAGCTGCCGATCACGAGCCCACCCAGCGGGCGCATGAAGAAGCCGATGCCGAACGTCGCCACGGCGAGCAGCAGCGAGCCGTAAGGGCTGGCCGAGGGGAAAAAGAGCCGGCCGATCAGGAGCGCGAAAAAGCTGTACACCGTGAAGTCGTACATTTCGAGCGCATTGCCGATCGAGCAGGCGGCGATCAGGCGGAACTGGCTCTGACGAGTGGCCGCGGGCGGCGCAATCGGGGCGGTGGCGCTGAGCGTTGCGTCATGCATGGCGGATCTCCGCGAGCGGTGCAGCGGTGGAACAGCGGGAATGGGAACTGGCCGAACGATATTCAGGCCGGTCTGACTTTTGAAAGAAGTCACAAATTTTCATCTTGATAACCGGATGGAATCGGCGTCATAACCACTGTGTAGCGGCCATTGTCGTTTTCCATGAGTGCCGAGAATCGGTGCCGCCCGCGCCAGGCGGCGCTTGTAAGCGCTTACGCCGCGTTGCGCAGCGTTTAGAATCTCTTCCGGTCGGAGAAACGTCGAAGCGCCTCGCGCGGGGAGTACCACGGATGAAACTGCATCAGTTGCGCGTTTTGCTCGCGCTCGCGCAGCACGGCAGCATGCACGAGGCATCGCGCAGCCTGCACATCTCGCAGCCGGCGCTTTCCAAGGCCATTGCGGAACTGGAACGCGAACTGGGCGTGACGCTCATGTCGCGCTCGGTGCGCGGCGTCAGCCTCACGAATTACGGGCGCGCGCTCGCGAAGCGCGCGAGCGTGGTCGAACAGGAATTGCGCCACGCGCTGGAAGATATCGAAGGCATGCGCGGCCATGCCGAGGCGCGGCTGAACATCGGTTTTTCCGCCGTGGCATCGAGCGGGCCGCTGCCCGAATCGATCGCGGCGTTTCGCGCGCGCTTTCCGGGCGTGGAAGTGCACGCCTATGAAATGCGCCCGCAGCAGATACTCGAAGGGCTGCGCGAAGGCCGCCTCGACCTCGCGCTCATCTCGACGAACAGCGGCCCTGGCACGAGCGCGTTTCAGTGGGAGCCGCTCTTTTCCGTAGGCATGGTGCTCGCCGCGCGTCCCGGCCATCCGCTGGCGAGCGCGACGCGCCTGCGCGATCTGCTCGAGGCCGACTGGCTCACGCTCGATCCGCTAGACGATCCCGGCAGCCCGCTCGCGAGCCTCATGCGCCTCAATCGCCTCGATATGCCCAAGCGGATCGTGCACAGCGTGTCGAACCTGCTCGGCCTGCAACTCGCGACCTGCACGGATGTGATCAGCATGTGGTCGGATTTCGTGTTCTACGGCATGAGCGGGCCGCTCGTCCTCCGCCGCGACGCGTTGCACACGCTCCCCATTCGCGACGAGCTGCCGGACTTCCACGTGTTCATGGTGTACCGGTCCACGGACCTGATGACCCAGGCCTGTACAGAGTTCAGCAAGGAGATTCGCCATCGCTGCCGCACGATGGTCCCGCCGCGCGCCGCCGCGCTCGGCGCAACGCGCGCGCGCAAAACGGCGGGCGGCGCCCCGAAGTCACGTTTGGAACAGTAACGTTGCGGATCGCGGGATTCAATCCGCGCTTTGCCCCGCATTGCCCTGTTTCGCGCCCGCCTCGCGCGAGCGCGCGAGCACGTCGAGATTGCCCTCGCCGAAACCGTGGTGGCCGCTGCGCTGCACGACTTCGAAGAAGATCTCGCCGGGATGGCGCTTCGCAAACGTCTGGAAAAAGAGCCGCGGCACGCCGTCTTCGCCAATCTCGCCATCGATCAGCACATGCCGCTTGCGCAATGCGTCGAGATCCACGCCGTGGCCGGGCAACCGCGCATCCACGGTGTCGTAGTAAGCGGGCGGCGGCTCGACGAACTCCACGCCATTGGCCTTGAGCGCATCGACGCTCGCGAGGATGTCGTTGCTTGCCAGCGCGATGTGCTGCACGCCTTCGCCGGGATGCTCGGGCAGATAGTCGTGCAATAGCTGCGTGCGCCGCGTGCCTTCCTCGTACACAGGAATGCGCAGCTCGCCATCGGGCGACACCATCACGCGCGACTCTTCGGACACATGCCAGTTCGCGTTGATCTCGTGAATCTCGCGGAAATGCAGCAGGTCGCGGTAGAAGTCGAGCCATTCCGCAATGCGCCCCGCGCCCACCGTCTGCGTGAGGTGATCGACACGCGTGAGGCCCGTGCCGCCGTGATCGAGATCGGTATGCGCCGTGGCGACGTCGATGGGCCGGAAGTCGATGTCGAAGATCGAAATGTCACCCACGCCGCCGCGCTGGCCACCGCGTCCGCGCCAGCGGTCGATGAAATAGAGGTGCGAATCGCCAATGCCCTGGATCGCGGGAATGTGCAGCTCCGCGGGCCCGAGGCGCTCGCCCTCGAACGCCCACGCGCCGAGCGAGATCGCATGCTTGAACGCGCGCTTCGCATTGTCGACGCGCACGCCGATCGCGCAGACGCCCATGCCGTACTCCTGCGCGTAACGCGCGGCGAACGAGTCGGGCTCGGCGTTCAGCAGGAAGTTCATCTCGCCCTGCCGGTAGAGCGTGACCGCCTTGCTCACGTGGCGCGCGATCGCCTTGAAGCCGAACTGTTCGAAGCGGCGGCCGAGGTCGGCGGGCTCGGGCGCGGCGAACTCGACGAACTCGAGACCGGCCATGCCGAGCGGATTGTCCGCCTGCGGCGGAAGATTGGAGGGGCTGGACATGCAATAGGCTCCTGACGCAAGCGCTGAAACGGACACTTCGCCGCCACACCGCAAACTTCGAGGGTGCGCGAAGCAGCGCCCGATTTTAACCAGTTCGTTCAATTTGACGAAGACCACCGTGCGCGGACGGTCCACGCGCCATCTCGGTGCAAACCCGCAAAGCGTTCGATAATCGCACGCACTTGGGCGATAATCGCGCAAAACGGCGCCGCCACGCATTGCCGGAGCGCGCGGCCCGCCCTATGCTGCGTCTCACGTTTAGCGCATATCGCAGCATGGCACATGCGCAAAAGTCTGGAGACAACTCATGACCCCAAGCCTCGACACCACCGGCTCGCCCGACGCCGCCCCTCTCTCGCCGTCGCGCAGTCAGGCGCGCAAAGCGGCGCTCGGCAGCTTCGTCGGCGCGGTCGTCGACTGGTACGACTTCCTGCTCTACGGCATTGTCGCCGCGCTGGTGTTCAACGGCGCGTTCTTCCCGCAGGTCAGCAAGTCGACGGGCACCCTTGCCGCCTTCGCGACTTTCGGCGTGGGCTTCCTGTTCCGCCCGCTCGGCGGGATCGTGTTCGGCCACTTCGGCGACCGGCTCGGACGCAAACGCATGCTCGTGATCACCGTCATGATGATGGGCCTTTCCACCGTGGCCATCGGCCTGCTGCCGACCTACGCGACGATCGGCTTGTGGGCGCCCGCCCTGCTCGTCGCGTTCCGCGCGCTGCAGGGCTTTGCGGTTGGCGGCGAATGGGGCGGCGCGGCGCTCATGGCCGTGGAAAGCGCGCCGCGCGGCAAGAAGGCGTTCTACAGCAGCGGCGTGCAGGTGGGCTACGGCGTGGGCCTCGTGCTCGCCACGGGCATTGTCGCGATCCTGAGCCACCTGCTCGGCGAAGCATCGTTCCGCTCGTGGGGCTGGCGCCTGCCGTTCGTGTTCAGCGTCGTGCTCGTGCTGATCGGCCTGTGGGTGCGCTCGAGCATGGACGAGTCGCGCGAGTTCGTCGAGAAAGTCGAGCACGGTGATCGCAAGCTCAAGATGCCGGTGCTCGAAGCGCTCACGCGCCATCCGAAAGCGTTCCTTTATATCGTCGCGCTGCGCCTCGCCGAACTTTTCACGATGTATATCGTGACCGCCTTCGCGCTGAGCTACTCGACCACCAACCTCGGCATGTCGCGCGATCTCTTTCTCGGCATCGGGCTCTTCGTGGGCGCGCTCAGCTGCGTGACGATCCCCTGCTTCGCATGGCTCGCCGACCGGCTCGGGCTGCGCCGCATCTATCTGATCGGCGCGTTCATCGGCTTGTTGAGCGCCGTTCCGTTCTTCCTCGCGCTCGAAGCGCGGGCCACGGTATGGATCGTGATCTTCTCGGTGATGCTCGCGAACATCGCCCACGACATGGTCGTGAGCGTGCAGCAGCCGCTCTTCACCGAGCTGTTCGGCGCGGAGTACCGCTACAGCGGCGCGGGTGTCGGCTATCAGTTCGCGAGTGTGGTGGGCGGCGGCTTCACGCCGTTCATCGCGGTAGCGCTGGTGGGCGTGGGAGGCGGGTCGTGGCACCTCGTCGCCGCGTATCTGGCAGTTGGCTGCCTGATCTCGCTGATCGTGGCGGCGCGCATGAAGCCGGAGTGAACACGCGCGCATCGTTGGCTCGCGAGCCGCAGGCGTTTGGCGTCTGCGGCTTTTTCCATTTTTTTGGCAACCGTGCAGCACAGGGTCTTGCGCGCCGATGAAGAAACCTCCACTGGACCGGCGCGACTGGATCGCGGGGCTCGAAAAAGGCCTCGCGATTCTCGAAGCCTTCGACAGCGAGCACGCGCGCATGACCCCCACCCAGGCGGCCGAGCGCACGGGCCTCTCGCGCACCGCCGCGCGCCGCTATCTGCTCACGCTCGAATCGCTCGGCTATGTGTACACGGATGGCCGCCTGTACGGCCTCACGCCGCGCGTGCTGCGCGTGGGCTGGTCCTATTTCGATTCGGCGCGCCTGCCGCGCACCGTGAAGCCGTATCTGCAGCAGTTGAGCGCGACGCTCAACGAATCGGCCTATGTGAGCGTGCTCGATGGATGGGAACTCGTTGTGATCGCGCGCAATGGCGTGTCACGCGTGATGACCACGGGGTTCGTGCTCGGCGCGCGCGTGCCCGCGCCGCTCATCTCGCCCGGCGTGGTGCTGCTCGCGCATGAGGCCGACCAGGAAGCGGTTTCCGCCTGGCTCGATACGGTCGAGCTTTCGCCTTTCACGCCGCATACCATCACGAGCGGCGCACGCCTGCGCGAGAAAATCGTGCGTGCGCGCGTGGATGGCTACGCGCTCATCGAGCAGCAGTTGCAGGTGGGCGTGCGCGGCATTGCCGTGCCGCTCAGGAATCGCAACGGCGAGGTGGTCGCCGCACTCAGCACCAACATGCCGATGGGCGATGAAAGCCCCGAGGCTGCGCTACAGCGTGTTTTGCCGCATCTGCAGGAAAGCGCGCTCGCCATGCTCAACGTGCTTTGACTTGGGCCACCGTGCGCTAGCGCTGCGTTAGTGCCCGTCATGCGCGCGTTGCCCGCGACCGCGAATTTCGGCGAACATCATTTCCCCCAAATTCAAAGGCGAAAACCCCGTAGGTTTTGTGATGTGAATATTGCGGCGGGCGCTCGCGGTTCCGATCAGAACAAGAACGTAGCGGAACGTGGTGAGACCACCTGATACAACTGGCCAGCAAACGAATTGCGATAGCTGACTAGCGTGGCCCGCGAAGGTCGCTCCGTTCATAGCCGCCGAGCTTGACGTCGATATTGACCATTTGACGACGCTGCTGGCCGAGGCCGCCTATCAACTTCCTCAATTGAGAGACGCGGAAGCCAACCTCTCCAGTGGCACCTCTTTTCAATCAGACGATTCAACGGACTGCCAGCCATGCGATATCGCGCCATACGGCCGTTTAGAGTAGACGCAGATTGATGGAGGCAACGTGCCAATCGGGCGCAAGAAGCCGCGCCGAGCGCGACTCACGAAGCCGAGCATAGCCAGCTTAGGCTCGCATAGCCCCGCCAGCGCCTGGTATTGTTCCTTGACAAGAATTGAAAACATTTCGGACTAGAAACAATTGCCCCATGGCCGCGCCGCAGGTATAAGGCTGGACGGACCTGCAAATGGTCCCTCATCGCGGCCGCTCTTACCCATGCAGTCCTGATGCGGCAGGCCGCGCGTGCTGCCAGAGGCCGCCTGAGCGCGTTGCTCGTAAATGGGAGAAGTCTGCATTGGCTACACAAGAACGCACTATCCAGCCAAAGATTGCCGATGACGGATCAGTTCACTACTCATCCGTCACTTCAGTGCCTGATGACAGTACGGCGGTCTGCTATATGTTTCCACGCCGGGTCATTCCTGTGGTCTTTGTGCCTGGCGTGATGGGGAGCAATCTGGAAACTACCGATGCCGTGCCGAAGCCGGTTTGGTTGCTTGACAGCACATCGACCGTTAAGACATGGATGGTGAAAAAGCCTGCCGAACGCAGGCAGATTCTTGATCCGGACAAAACGGAAGTTCACCCTGGCGGCAAGATTCCGTCCGGCACAGCGCAGAGTGAAGACGAATTGCGTCGCCGCGGCTGGGGCGAAGTGGCGTACATGAGCTACGGGGAGTGGCTGGTGTGGCTCGAAAATGCGCTGAATGACACTCATGCCGAAACCGACTATGGCCGCAAGGGCTTACGGGAAAGCCTGTGCCATATCATTACGCCCGGCCTGGAAAAACTGGAGCGCGCCGAGGTAGCACTCTCGTACAGGTACCAGTTCCCGGTGCACGCAGTCGGCTACGACTGGCTGCAATCGAACGCTGTATCAGCAACCCGACTATCATCCCGGATTGAGGAAATTACGGCCTGGTACCGCAAGCAGTTCGGGTACCAGTGCGACAAGGTGATTCTCGTCACCCATTCGATGGGTGGACTGGTAGCCCGCTACTACTCGGAAGTCATGGAGAAGCGCGGCACGGTACTGGGCATCGTGCACGGCGTGATGCCCGCCACGGGTGCAGCGGCCACCTACAAGCGGATGAAGACCGGTACGGAAGGCAACGGTATCAAAGGCAATCTGGCGGCTCTCGCACTGGGAGCAAACGCGGCCGCCATGACTGCGGTGGTCGGCAACGCGCCCGGCCCGTTGCAGTTGTTGCCGAGTCACGATTACGGCATGGGGTGGCTCAGAATCAGGGATGGGGAACGGTTTGTCGAGTTGCCGGCCTCGGACCCGTACAGCGAAATCTATACGGTGCGGGCTACATGGTGGGGGCTGTGCGATGACCAGTTGCTCAATCCGCTCGACCCTGGAAAGAAGACGGTCGAGCGGGATTGGCATATTTTCACTGACCTGATCCTCAATAAGGTCAAGCCGTTTCACTTAGCAATCAGCGGCAAGTATCACGCCAATACCTACGCGTTCTACGGCGACGATGAAAAACACCTGGCGTACGGCAATGTGACGTGGGTGCAGCAGACGCCACCGATCCTGCGGCGCGATATCCCACCAATTACCGATCTGCTCGGAAAACGTGGTAACGACGACCCCGCGTCCGGTGGGCAGATGATCGGAACGATGCAGAACGAAAAGTCCACGTTTTTCACGTTCGTCCTGCGGGATGCCGAAGAGCATGGGGATGGCACAGTCCCCGTTCGCTCGGGCCGCGCGCCCAGCCAGCGGGTGCATGTCTGTAAAGCCTTCGCAGGTATCGACCACGAAGGAGCCTACAAGCTGGACGCGACCCGGCTTTTCACCCTTCACGCCATTACGCGCATTGTCCAAAGCGTCAAGGGCACGGCCATGGACTACAAGGCATGAGAGTACTACGCACCACGCTGGCCGCGACGTGCCTGTTATTTGTCGTTGCCGCGTGTGATCACAAGCCATCACCCTTGAGCCAACAGGAAAAGCAAATCGTGACTGAACTGACTGCAAACTTGAAGACCCGGTGTGTGGGCCGCTATCTGGTCGATATGCCGGAGGGCGCAACGGAATACGGCTACGCCAGGATCGGAGGTGTCGATATCGAAGCCAAGGCGATGACCGAAGACGCTTACCGGCAGGAGATTGCGCAACGCGAAACAGTGTTGAAAACTGTCGAAATCACCTATCCTCGACCGTTCCTGTATGCAGCCGGACCAGCACGTGGAAGAAGTACGTACTACTTTATTTACCGTGATACGCTCATCGATAGTCCGGCCACTCGATATATCGAAGGATACAAATGGGATCGTGGGTATCGTTTCCTGCTGAAGATTGAAACCTACGATTACGTGCATCCGGATCAGACCGACGATCCAATCGTCAAACAGTTCGACGTGAAGAATGAGGTACCGGCGAAAACAAATCTGGTTTTTGACTTGCTGGAAAAATTGCGAGGTCGCCCCAACGAGGAGATTCCAACTGAGCCCGGGGTTTGCTTCGCGGGCGGCTTTCTGCCAGGAAAAGCAACTGATGACCAGTACGTGCGCGGAGGATTTACGTTGACGAGTAATCCTGATGTCTCTTTCGTTGTATCTGTCGATACAGCGTCACAGGGAGGGATAACGCTCCTACAGCATGCAGACGACTCCCAGACACTCGACGCCCTCAAGGCAATGGACGCCAAAGTTATTCGCAAAGGCACGGTGGAACTTTCAGGCCTGAGGGCGGAAGAATGGCTCTTCGAAGGTCTGAAACCTGGAGACGGACGCGGCGACACATTCACACTCTCTGTCAACGACACCACGAGCGGACCTTCGTCACCGTATCTTTCTCTGGAGATGGATACCGGGGGGCAACTGAAAATCCAGGGGAAGTTCGTAAAGCTCGATAAGGGATCCCTCACTACGCGCGAAGCCATTGCGCTATGGGATGCAGTGTCGAGGAAAGTGCGGGTCAGGCCAGGTGCGTTCGGATACAGGTTTAGCAACAATATTTCAAATAGATAGAACCTGCGCCGCCCAAGCTTCCATCATCGGGCGGCGCGCTTGAAGCAGATCAGTGCGGTGATAGGCCGCTTCAACCTTGTTCACGACCGCATACACGAGCGCCCGCTCTGCAGGGTCGCGGGCCTAGCCGTTTTTGCTGGCCCAAACGCGGAAGTTGTAGCGGAAGACGAGAGCAGGACGCGCTTCTACCGTGCGCTAGCGCTGCGTGAGAGCAGCGTCAGCGCCCGCCACACGCGCGTTGCCCACCGCGAGCCCTGCGGTCGCAAGCGCTTCGCGAGCATGCCCGCGTATATCGTCGACGGCGTATTGCGCATCGGCGTTGCGCACCCATGCGCGCACACGCAAGCGCGCGCCGCCGCCCGACGGGTAGTTGTCCACGGCGACCGTCGGCGCGAGCGTCGTGCCGCCTTGCACACGCGGTTCGGCGGACACCATCTCCTTGAGCTTGCCGATGGCGGCGTCCACCTGGTCGCGCCGCGCGAGATCGACGGTGACGTCGATACGCTGCGTGCCGCCGCTGCTGTGGTTGATGACCGGATTGCTCCAGATCTGGATGTTTGGCACGAATACGACATTGCCGTCGCCACGCTCGATGCGCGTCGTGAACAGCCCCACTTCGCACACGACGCCGGCCGCCGCGCCGCTGCCTTCGATCACGTCGCCCGCACGAAACGGGCGCAGCATCAGCAGCATGATGCCGGCGGCGATATTTTGCAGGGTGCCTTGCAGCGCGAGGCCGATGGCGAGGCCGGCGGCGCCGAGTGCGGCGAGCACGCTAGCCGTGGCGATGCCCACTTCGCCCAACGCGGCGACGAGCGCGATCACGCGCACGGCCCACGCCGCCATGCCGGCGAGCATTGGCGCGAGCGTCGGGTCGGCGTGCGAGCGCGCCAGCATGCTCGCGAACACCCGCGCGACGCGATTGGAAACCCACCAACCGATAACCAGTATCAGCATGGCTGACGATCACATTCATGACGTCGTGCGTCATCGTGGCAAGCAGCGAGGGTTGCAGATGAAAAAAGCGGTTGAAGAAATCGTCCATGATCGGGGATCAAGCGGTTGCGATGGAAGCGAGGTGCGCGCATCGCGCACCCCACAGAACCAGGCAGCAGTCCGCATGACCGTAAGCTTTGAAAGCCCCGACTTCGCATCACCCTTTTGATCCGGCACCATAGCGGCACAATTACTTGCGCCCGCAACAATCCCCGCATGCTTCCACGCTAGAAGTCCACGGCATCGCGAATGATCGGGCACGTCATGCAATGGCCGCCGCCGCGCCCGCGCCCCAGTTCCGCGCCCACGATGCTCACGACCTCGATTCCGGCCTTGCGCAGCAACGTGTTCGTATAGGTGTTGCGGTCGTAAGCGAACACGACGCCAGGCGATGTGCAAACCAGGTTCGCGCCGCTGTCCCACTGCGTGCGTTCGCGCTGGTAGTCGTTGCCGCCCGCTTCCACCACGCGCATTTTCTTGATGCCGAGCGCCGCGCTCACCACCTCGACGAAGGACTTCTTCTCCTGATGCAGTTCCACACCCGCCGGGTGATCGCTGGGCCGGTAGGTGAACGTTCGGGTACGCGCGAGAAAATCCGGCGCGATCAGCACGCAGTCGCGATCGGCAAACGTGAAGACCGTATCGAGGTGCATGGCGGCGCGAATTTTCGGCATGGCCGCGACGATCACCTGCTCCGCCGCGCCCTTTGTGAACAGCGTGGCGGCGAGCTGGCTGATCGCCTGCCGCGACGTGCGCTCGCTCATGCCGATCAGCACGGTCTTGTTGCCGATGGGCATGACGTCGCCGCCTTCGAGCGTCGCCATGCCGTGGTCCTCAGTGGGGTCGCCCCACCACACATTGACCTTGCCCGCAAAGTCCGGATGGAAGCGGTAGATCGCCGCCGCAAGGATCGTTTCCTCGTGCCGAGCGGGCCAGTACAGCGGATTGAGCGTCACGCCGCCGTAAATCCAGCACGTGGTGTCGCGCGTGTACAGCGTGTTCGGAAGCGGCGGCAAGAGATATTCGGTGGACCCTGCCGCTTCGCGCACGACCTTGAGCGCAGCGCCGCCGTGCGATTCGGGGAAGTCGTAGATCGACAGGCCGCCAAGCAAGGTCTCGGCCAGCTTGCGATCCTCGAGCCCTTCCAGATAGCTGCGCAGTTCGTCGATGAAACCCAGCCCGACCTGGTTCGGCACGATCTGATTGTCGAGAATCCACTTCTTGCCTTCTGGCACGGCAACGGTTTCGGCGAGCAGGTTGTGCATCTCCACGACCTCTACACCGCGGTCGCGCATTTTCGTAACGAAGTCGAAATGGTCGCGCTTCGCGTTGTCGACCCACAGCACGTCGTCGAACAGCAACTCGTCGCAATTGCTCGGCGTGAGCCGCGAGTGCGCCATGCCAGGCGCGCACACCATCACCTTGCGCAGTTGCCCGACTTCCGAATACACCCCAAGCGCACTTTCTTCCTTCGTCCTGGCCTTGCCGCCCTTCGCGGCTTTTTCTGCCTTTTCTGCCTTTTCGCTCTTGCCACCGCCCTTCGCTTTGGACATATCGATCTCCACTCGTTTTCGTTAGAGCGCCATGGCGCCCGTGGCCAGCGCAACGACGCCCACGATGGCCGCTACGGCCGCCACGATGAAAATGACCCAGTCGCTCGTACGCTGGAAAACCTTCAGCTTGCGCTCGCGCCGCGCGAGGAAATACAGCACCGTGCCAGGCGCGTAAAGAATCGCCGATAGCAGGATGAACTTGAGACCACCGGCGACAATCATGAACAACGTGTAGATCACGGCAATAGCGGCCAGCGCGAGATCGCGCTTGCGCTCTTCGGGCCGCACCTCGTAGCTTTCGCCGCGGTTCGAGACCATGAACCCGTAAGCGGCGACGAAGAGATAGGGAATCAGCGACATCGAACTCGTGAGGTTCAACATCAGCGAGAACGCATCGCGCGAGAAGTACGTGCTCGCCACCAGCAACTGCACGACGATGTTGGTGATCCAGAGCGCATTGGCCGGCACGTTGTTGGCGTTTTCGCGCGCGAACACGGCCGGCATATCCTGATTGCGCGCTGCCGCGAACATCACCTCGGCGCAGATGAGCGACCACGCCAGATACGCGCCCAGCACGGAAACGATCAGGCCGATGCTCACGAAGATCCCGCCCCACGGGCCGACCACGCTTTCGAGCACGGCCGCCATGGAGGGCTGGCGCATGCCCGCCACGTCCGCGCGCGGCAGCACGGCGAAAGGCAGCATGGAAACGAGCACCATGAGCGTGGTCACGCCGGCGAAACCCATGATCGTTGCGCGCCCAACGTCCGCGCGCTCCTTTGCATAGCGCGAATACACACTCGCACCTTCAATGCCGATGAACACGAACACGGTGACCAGCATCGTCGCGCGAATCTGCTGGATGAGGCCGCCCTCTTGCGCCGCGGACTGGATATTCAGGTGAAAAGTCCCGTACTTGAATACGAACAGGAGAATGACGACGAACACCATGATCGGAATGACCTTGGCGAACGTCACGATGGTGTTGATGAATGCGGCCTGCTTCACGCCGCGAAGAATGAGAAAGTGAAACAGCCAGATGCCGATCGAAGCCACGATGATGGCCGTGACCGTATTGCCGTCGCCGAATACCGGGAAAAATGCGCCCAGCGTGGACTTGATCAGGACCCAGTACGAAACGTTGCCGATGCAACTGCCGATCCAGTAACCGAACGCGGAAAGGAAGCCGGGATAATCGCCGAAGCCTTCTTTGGCGTACATGAACACGCCAGCGTCGAGTTTCGGCTTGCGCTCCGCGAGCGCCTGGAACACGCGTGCAAGCGTGTACATGCCCACGCCCGCGACGAGCCACGCAATGGCCGCGCCGACCGGCCCAGTTGCATTGGCGAAGGTTCGCGGCAGCGAAAAGATCCCGGCGCCCACCATGCCCCCGACTACCATCGCGGTCAACTGCACGCGACTCATCTTCTGCTCGGTATCGGCCATCGGTTTCCTCGCTTTGTTCGAAACTTCGCTTTATCGAGAGACCCACCACACCTGCGTTCACTTCATCGGGTCACGCGCACCGAGTTGTTGCCGAGCAGCACACGCACACGGTCGCCCGGAACGAACTGCTGATCCGCATCCTGGACCACCGACATCAGTTGGCCCGAATCCAGACGCACGACGATCTCGAGACCCTGCCGCTGCGTGACGCGCTGCTCCACGGCATTGCCTGCCGCGCCGCCCAGCACGGCGCCGCCGATGCCCGCCGCTACGGCGCCCGAGCCGCGCCCGATGTTGCTGCCTGCCGCGATGCCGCCAAGCGCGCCGCCCGTTATTGCGCCAATGCCAGTTGGACCCGGCTGGATGGTGACGGGCCGCACGGTTTCGACCGCACCGAGTTCGACCACGAACACCTGCTGCGCCTGGGCCGGCGTGAAGGTGGAACCCGAAGTCGGCGCCTCGCAGCCAGTAAGCGCGAGCGAGCCAACCACGGAGCCAAGCAGTGCTGCAGTGAGATATCGCATGACATTCCCCCTAATGCGGCGCAATGCGGGTTCGTAAATTCATTCGGGCTGTTTGCTAACGATTCCGCTCATATTCATTAGCGAACATTCGGCCAATACGTGCCCGGCGACTCTCCTTTTGCCATCCATCCTCCGGACACCTGACGAACATTATGGAATACGATTCGCAGTGAGGTATTCAACGTGACACTCGATCGAGAATAGTTCAGCAATTCAATGTGGCGCGCATTTTTTATCCGCGATTTCGCGCGCTCGCATTACAACAGGTCGAAGATCGGAAAAAGGCTCGAACATGAAATCGACGGATGACCAGAAGTTGTCGCTGCCGGTCCTCACGGCCATGGTCGTAGGGTCCATGGTCGGCGCGGGCATCTATTCGCTGCCGCGCAACTTCGCGCTCGAAGCAGGACCGACAGCTGCCGTCGTTTCATGGTGCATTGCGGGAGGCGGCATGTATATGCTGGCCCGCGTCTTCCAGCTTCTCGCAGAAATCCGGCCCGACCTCGACTCCGGTATCTTTGCCTATGCACGCGACGGCTTTGGCGGCTACGCCGGCTTTCTCTCCGCGTTCGGCTACTGGATGGCCGGTTGCTTCGGCAACGTCTCTTATTGGGTGCTGATCAAATCCACGCTCGGCGCATTCGTACCGGCATTTGGAAACGGCAATACGCCGATTGCGATTGCGGTTTCGTCAGTCGGCATTTGGGCATTTCACTGGATGCTTTTGCGCGGCATTCAGCAGGCCACCCTCATCAACGCGATTCTCACTGTCGTGAAGATTCTGCCCATTTTCGTTTTTATCGGCATTTTGAGTGTCTATGCGAGCGCGGAGCCATTCACAAACAATCTCGCGCAAAGCGCCCAAGGGCTTGGCCTCCAGGTCAAAGGCACCATGCTCATCACGGTATTCGTCTTTCTCGGCATTGAGGGGGCGAGCGTGTATTCGCGCTACGCGAAAAAGCGCTCGGACGTGGGCGCCGCCACGATACTCGGCTTCGCCTTCGTGCTGTTGCTCCTCGTGCTCGTCACGCTGTTGCCATACGCGCACCTCATGCGCGCGGACATCGCGGTCATGCGGCAACCTTCCATGGCGTCGGTGCTTGGCGCCGTGATCGGTTCGCCAGGCAAGGTGTTCATTGGCGGCGCGCTCATCGTGTCCGTGCTCGGCGCCTATCTCGCGTGGTCGCTGATCTGCGCGGAAGTGCTGTATGCAAGCGCGAAAGCGAACGCCATGCCCGCCATCTTCGCGCGCCGCAACGCGCGGCAGCTTCCCACCGCCGCGATATGGCTCACGAGCGGCGTCGTGCAGGCCTTCGTCATCAGCACGTACTGGTCGGGCGACGCCTTCTCTCTCATGCTGCGCCTCACGAGCGCCATGGCGCTCGTCCCCTATTTTTTTGTGGCGACCTTCGGGCTCAAGGCGATTCACGCACTCCCGCAATCTGCCATGAGCGCCCGAAAACGCACGCAGAGCTATGCCACTGCGGTCATCGCCACGATTTATACACTGTTCCTGCTATACGCTTGTGGAGTGGAACTGCTCGTCATGTCCGCGCTCCTGTATGGCCCAGGCAGCCTGCTCTACATGTGGGCACGGCGCGAGCGTGGCGAGGCGCTTTTTTCACGGCCCGAGTGGTGCGCGTTTCTCGTGGTGATAGGCGGCGGCCTCGTCGCGATTTTCGGGCTGGGCGCCTCTGCATGGCGTTAGCCGTGCGTCATTGCGTCTGGCCGCATCCATCGGTCTCCTGACTGCTTTTCGACTCACCGCGGCCACTCAAACGCTCCAACGTTCGACAGCGAGGAACCATGCCTATCAGCTACGCGCTCCGCAAGGCGCAACTCGCAGCGGTCGAACAACGCACGATGAAGGTCTCGATTTACGTCGTATGCCTCGGTTTTGTGGCCAACGTCGGCTATGGCTTCTTCGTGCAGTCCGACACGTTGCTGCTGACCGCCATTTTCTATCTGCTCAACCTCGTGAGTTCCGCGCTCGGATTGCTCGCGGCAACCGTGATCAGCCGGCCCGCGACGACTCGATTCGAATACGGTTATTGGTTCCTCGAGCCGCTCGTGAATGGCATAAACGGGCTCATGATGCTGCTCGTTTGTGTATATGGCTTCGTGAACGGGATTGAGGGGATACGTTCGGGCGGCCATGTGGTCAATGCACGCGGTGTCATGCTGATCAGCGTCGCGAGTTGCGTGATCTGCTTTGCGATGGTGATCTATAAAAAGCGCGCGGCCGCGCAGATCAATTCGAAGCTGCTCAAAACCGACGGCTGGAAATGGATCATGAAATTTGCGTTCAGCGCGGCCACGCTGCTCGGCTTTTTCGTGTTTTCGATTTTGCCCGAAGGCCCTCACTATCTATGGGCACGCTATATTGACAGTGCAATGACCGCGGGGCTTTCGCTGATATTTCTCTTTGCGCCAGTGAAGATCGTGCGCACGAGCTTTGCCGAATTGCTGCACATGAGTCCCGAAGAGAACAATCCGCGTTCGGAAATCGAGAAGGCGCTTTCGAAGCTCGAACGCGAGCTTGGCATTCTGCGCCACCACACGCACGTCGTCCAGGCGGGCCGGCGCAATTTTGTCGAAGTCAGCGTGCTAGTCGGCGCGATGTCCGCGTTAAGCGATCTCGCCTCGCAGGACAGATTGCGCGAACGTATCTGGGAAACGCTCAGCGCGAGTCCGCTGGAAAACCGGCTCACTGTGCAGATCACCGCGGACCCGCGCTGGGAAGACGGACGCCAGCCTGGATAACGCGCGCCTCACCAGCGCGAGAATTCGAACGCCGTACCCATTTTTCCCATCGCGTTGCGCGCACCATCTCGACAGCGGCCTTCAACTGGTCTCAGGCCGCGCCGGAGAGCATGTTTTCGTCATACAGCGCGACTTGTGCTTGAGGTCTTCGGTCAGTTGATTGTATGAGTTGACGCGTTACATGTAACTGCCTATACCTGGTTACGTGCAACCAGGAAGGCGGCAATGCCAAACACCATATCCGAGCGCGCACGTATCGTCAGAATCTCCACGCCGCCGGCCTTGCTTGCGCGCCGCCTCGACCGTCGGCAAGCGTGAGGATCCCGGTGCTTCGCGGCCCGACACGTCTCCTGGTGACGATGAAATACAGCATGTCAATCGGATCTTCGAAAAGCATCTCCTACCATGTTCAATATCCTCCTCGTTCCACTGGACGGTTCGCCCCAGAGTGTGCATGTCATCGAGTTGGCCAGCCGCGTGGCCGCTCCGGGTACGGCGACCGTACACCTTCTTGGCGTTGTCGACCCATCCTACGCGTTGCCTCCCGGTTGCGAGAGCGGTGTCGCGCCTGATGGCCTGATCTATCCTTACGCACACGCGCAGACATCCTTCGCACGATCGATGCTGACTGCCGCCGCCTCTCAACTTGCCGGCCGGAATCTCACGGTTGAACAGCACTTCTGCGCGGGGAATCCGACTGATATCGTCGTCGAACAGGCCCGGCTGCTGAACGCGGAGGTCATTGTGATGGGCCATCATCACTTGTCACGGCTACGCCGCTGGGCCAACCCGTCGACATGTGGAGTAGTCATCGAAAGGTCACCCTGCGCGGTACTGATCGAAACTCGTGAGAAGGGCTAACCCCACGAAGCTTGTGAATCGATCGCCACTTCACTTGGCCGTACCAGCAAGTAGAAACCGGGCAGCATGGCAGCGTCGTGGCGAAAAGGCGCACCAGGACTTGCTTAAGCTCTGTGTCGCGCGTTCATGCACGATGATATCGATGCGATCAGTATGTTCTCCTTCATGTTTTCGAACCTCGACATCACGACGGCCACTACCGCCGGCTGTCTCGGCTATCTGTTCGCGCGCTCGCCGATATTGCGCGAAAAGAGCAATGCTTCGATGTCACGCAGGCTGAGCTGGAAACGGAAATCCCAGCGTACCGCGCACTTCGTCTGCTACTATCGTTGGCAGACTCGCAGGTCTTGTCACACCAACGGCTAAGCGTACATTACAGTACGATTCAGATCCGGAGGGCACCGTGTCATGCCAGCTTCACTGATCGCCTACTGCGGCCCCGCAGGCACTCCTCAAGACCTGTGGCTGCGCTGGAATACCGATCCGTGGTTGCTCGCCGCGCTTGCGGCCCTGGCATTTGTCATTGCCAGTGGGCGCAGCGCCGATGCGCGCGCCGGCTGGTTGGCGCTCGCGCTAATGGTCATCGTATTCGTCTCACCGCTGTGCGCGCTGTCGTCAGCGTTGTTCTCGGCGCGAGTCACACACCACATCATTCTCATCGCCGCCGCCGCGCCCCTCCTGGCACGAGCCTTTCCGCTACCGCGCATTCCCTCACCTCCTCTCGTGCCGGTGGTCGCCGCTCATGCCGTCATCGTCTGGCTCTGGCATGCGCCGGGGCTTTACACCTGGGGCCTCGCCACCGTGCCCGCCTACTGGTTGATGCAGGCCACACTGCTTGGGAGTGCCTGGTTGATGTGGCGCAGCATATTCTCTCCGCTGGTGCAGACTGGCGTCGCCTTGATGGCGCTGGTCGCGACGATCGGGCAGATGGGCCTGCTCGGCGCCCTGATCGTCTTTTCGCCCCGTCCGCTCTACGTGGTGCATTTCGCCAGCACGGCCGCGTGGGGCCTCACTCCGCTCGCCGATCAGCAACTGGCCGGATTACTGATGTGGGTGCTCGCAATGGTCCCTTATCTCGCCGCGGGACTCTGGATCACATGGTCCTCGCTGCGCGCCGGGGAGCCCGCACTGTGACAACTGTTCTGAAGTTCATCCATCTGGCCGCGATTGCGATCTGGTCGGGCGGGCTCATCGTGCTGCCTTTCCTGTTCTGGCAGCGGCGCCTGCTCGCTGTCGGGCCGGAGCTTGACCGGTTGCACCGCATCACGCGGCTTGTCTATGTCGAACTGACCTCACCGGCCGCCTTCGTCGCCATCGCAAGCGGCACGGCGTTGATCTTCCTGCAGGCCACGTTCGTTGAATGGTTTTCGGTGAAGATGGTGCTCGTCGGCATCATGGCGATGCTGCATGTCCTGGCAGGTCTCGTGCTCCATCATCTTTTCCTGCCCGAGGGACACTTCAGCCGCCTTTCATCGATTGCCCTAGCAACCGCTTATGTGTTTGTTATCGTCGCGATAATCTGGGTCGTACTCGCCAAGCCGCACATTCCATCAAACGCGTTTGCCCCGCACCTGTTCGAGCCAGGCGGACTCGCCCGCTGGCTGCATCAGTCCTTCGGCGAAACCAGAATGCCAACGCCATGATCGAACACGAGCTTGCCCCCATGCCAGCCGGCGAAGCCCGTCATCACCGAGGCGAGGACCGACAGCGCGAGCCCATGCGGCAGGACTTCGGCGGGATAGAGAAGGCGCAAGCCCCAGTTGGCGCCCGCGATCGCGACGAGCGTCATGGCGGCTACGGCATGCGACCAGCTAGCCTCCCGCAAGCGGATGCCGCGCACGAGCAGCAGCTCGGCCGTACCGGCGATGCTCGCGCCCACGCCGCTCCAGAACGCAAAGCCGGCGGCCCACAGACCTGCCCGCACCCAGAACGGATCGCCCGACCACCAGTAGAGGACGTCGACGCCCAGCGTGGCGACCACGAATGCAATCGGGAAGTGCACCATCATGACGTGAATCGGGTGACCCACGAGCGCGACGGCCGAGCCCGCATCGAGCCGCAGCAGTTCGAGCATCACCTCGCTATGGTTCCGGGATCCGGAATCGCCCTTCTTTGCCATGGTCAATCCTCCCCGCGTCGAAAGCGTGATACGTCAAGCCATCATAGTGCCTTGCGTGTGCCGGTCCAAGCCGGATTGGCCGCGGCGCTGTCCGCCTGCGCCGGTCCGCTCTCGACGCTCTCGCCCTCCGGGCCCGCCGCGGCGCGGATAGCAGGGCTGTGGTGGGTGATGCTGGCGGGCGCGGCCGTCCTGTTCGCGCTCGTGCTTGTGTTGTTCTTCCTCGTGATCCGGCGACCGGGCTGGGGCTCGGGGGTGTCGCCCGCGCGCTGGATCGTGCTTGGCGGCCTCGTGCTGCCGGCCGTGATCCTGATCCCCCTCATCGGCTACGCGCTCTATGCCGGCGAACGGCTGCTGCCGCTGCCGGGCCGCTCCGTGCCGCGCATCGAGGCCATCGCGCAGCAATGGAGCTGGACCTTCCGCTATCCCGATGCGGGCGGCCTCGAGACGAAGGACGTGCTGCACCTGCCCGCTGGCACGCCCGTCGACATCGTCGTCACGAGCGAAGACGTCGTGCATGCGTTCTGGATCCCGCGCCTGGCCGGCAAGATCGACGCGATCCCCGGGCATGAAACGCGCCTGCGCGTCGAGGCCGATCAGCCGGGCCAGTACGAGGGCCTGTGCAATCAGTTCTGCGGACTCGGCCATGCCGGGATGCACTTCACCGTGATCGTCGATCGTCCTGAAGACTTTTCCGCCGCCCTCAAAGAAGCGGCCGCCAGTGGGGAGGTGAAGAAATGAGCGTGCCCGTCGAGCCTGGGTCACAGGGCATGAACGCGCTGCGGCTGCACCGCCAGCTTGCCGCGATCTGGGCCACGGGGCCTGGCCTCCAGCGGCTCTCCTCTGTGAACCACACCGTGATCGGCATGCGCATGATGATCACCTCGTTCGTATTCTTCGCGATCGCGGGCGTCCTCGGCATGCTGACGCGGGTACAGCTCGCGAGCCCGCATGCCGCCTTCATGGACGCGGAGACCTATAACCAGGTCTTCACGATGCATGGCTCGATGATGCTGTTCCTCTTCGCGATTCCCATGGTGGAAAGTTTCGCGGTCTACATCACGCCGAAGATTCTCGGCACGCGCGACTTCGCCTTTCCGCGGCTCACGGCCTACGGCTACTGGTGCTACCTGTTCGGCGGCACGATCCTGACCGTGGCGCTCATCATGCATGTCGCCCCCGACGGCGGCTGGTTCATGTACACGCCGCTCAGCTCCAACGTGTATACGCCAGGCATCAACGCCGACGTCTGGCTGCTCGGCGTGACCTTCGTCGAAATCTCGGCGCTCTCGCTCGCGATGGAGATCGTCGTCTCGATCCTCAAGATGCGCGCGCCGGGCATGTCGCTGGACCGCATGCCGATCTTCGCGTGGTACATCCTCGTGACGGCCATGATGATGATCGTGGCCTTTCCGCCGCTGATCCTCGGCTCGATCATGCTCGAGGTCGAGCGCGCTTTCGGGCTGCCGTTCTTCGACCCGCGCCGCGGCGGCGATCCGCTGCTCTGGCAGCACCTGTTCTGGCTGTTCGGCCACCCGGACGTCTACATCATTTTCCTGCCGATGGCGGGCGTGCTGTCGACGATCATCCCCGTGTTCGCGAGGCATCCGCTCGTCGGCTACCGGACCATTGTCGTCGCGATCATCGCGCTGGCGTTCCTGAGCTTCGGCATCTGGGTGCACCACATGTTCACGGTGGGCATTCCGCATCTGGCGCTGGCGTTCTTTTCGGCAGGCTCGGCGATCGTCGCGGTGCCCACCGCGATCCAGTTCTTCGCGTGGCTCGCCACGCTGTCACACGGCCGCCCGCGCTGGGATGTGCCGATGCTGTACATCTTCGGCTTTTTCTTCGTGTTCACGGCGGGCGGCCTGACCGGCGTGATGCTCGCCATCGTGCCGTTCGACTGGCAGGCGCACGACACATATTTCGTCGTCGCTCACATGCACTACGTGGTGGCCGGCGCCCTTGCCTTTCCGATGCTGGCAGCGTTCTACTACTGGCTCCCGCTGCTGACCGGCCGCACCGCCGTGCACAGGCTCTCGCTGCCGGCCTTCTGGCTCGTCTTCATCGGCTTCAACATGACGTTCTTCCTGATGCACCTGACCGGTCTGCTCGGCATGCCGCGGCGCATCTTCACCTATAGCGGCGACGAGGGCTGGAACTGGCTCAACCTGCTCTCCTCGGTTGGTGGCTTCATCATGACGATCGGCTTCGCGCTGGTGGCGATCGACATCATCGTGCAACTGCGCTTCGGCAAACGCGTGCGGCGCAATCCGTGGGATTCGACGACGCTCGAATGGGCCATGCAGATCCCGCCCGCGCCCTACGCGTTTGCTTCGCTGCCGCGCATTGGCGCGCAGACGGACGGCATCGGACCGGGCCAGCTTGCTGTGTCGCTCGCGCGCGGCGAAGGCTATCTCGGCTTTACGCGCAACGGCTGGCAGGAAACGCTTGGCGTACACATGACGTCGGGTGAGCCTGAACAGCTGATCGTGTTGCCGAACGCGACGTATTTGCCGCTTTTCACCGCACTCGTAACTGGCGCCGCGGTGCTCGCGATGCTCTTTAAGTTCTACTTGCTATCAGCCGCACTCGCCTTCGTGACTTTCGGCATGTTCGTCTTCGCCGGACAGCGCGCTGGACTGCCGCGCGACTATGGTCCGCTGCCGGTGGGCCATGGCGTCAGCGTGCCGCCGCATACGGAAGTGGCCAGCGCGCCATCGTGGCTTGCGCTCGTCTGCGCACTGGTCGCGAACGGCACACTGTTCACGTCGCTGATCTTCGGCACGTTCTATCTCTGGATCGCCGCGCCAAACTGGCCCGCGGCCGTGACGCCGCAGCCGAGCCGTTTGCTCGCACTCCTCACGGTAGCAGGGCTCGCCGTCTCTGCAGCAGCAGCGCGCGGCTCGCTGCGTACTACCACGGCGGGTGGCAAACCGCACGGCTGGATCGTACTTGCCGTGCTCGCACTCGTGGTGGCGCTTGCCGCCGACGTCTCGCTGATCTCCGGCGTCACGCCTGATCCACGCGAGCACGCGCTCGGAGCCACAGCCGCCGCGCTGCTCAGCTACGTGGCACTGCATGCCGGCATCGGACTGCTGTTCCTGGTGAGCAACCTGCTGCGCTTCGGCGCGGGCTTCATCTCGCCGCGACGGCTGACCGATCTGCGCCTGTCGCGCTTGTGGCTCGACTACACGACAGTGACGGCGATCATCGCGCTCGGCCTCGTGCTCGCGTTGCCCGCACTCGTCGCGATGCTGGGAGCGCGGCCATGAACGCGCCCCCACTTCCACCGCGGCGTCTGTGGTGGCTCGCCGTCGGCTTCACGATCTGGTGTCTCGCGCTCGCGGTCCTGTACGCGCTGCACGCGATCGGTTGCGCGTTCGACTGGTCGTCCGGCGCGCTGCGTCTGAGCCTCGCGATCGTGCTACTCGCGCATCTCGTCGCGATCGGCTGGCTGTGGCGCTATCGTGCCGCGCGGCGCGACCCCGGTCCCGAGCAGATCAGCACATTCCTGCACACCGTTGTCATCTGGACCTTGATCGCGGCTCTCGCCGCCACCGTCATCACGTTTGGGCCCGCGCTGTTCCTGACCACCTGTATCTGAGCAGCTCGTAGCGAGGCTGCGAGGGCTGGGCCCGAGGTAGAGGGGGTTTCATGAATTCTCGCGATCTCGTGCGCAAAGCCATCTGGTCGGCCATCTATCTGCTCTTCATTCTCGCCCCGCTTTTCGCATTGCTCGCGGGCAATCTGCCACCCGCGCGCAATTTCGCCACTGAGTTCTCGGTTGCGCTCGGCTATTCCGGTCTTGCGATGATGGGGCTGCAATTCGGCCTCACGGCACGCTTTCGGCACGTGACTGAACCGTGGGGCGAGGACGTCATCTATCACTTTCATCGACGCGTCTCGCTGCTGGCCGTAGGTCTCGTCGTGGCGCATCCGCTGATCCTGATCGCCATCCGCTCGGAATCGCTCGCGATGCCGGACTCTGTCTGGGATATCCCATGGGGCGCCCGTTTCGCAGTGCTGTCGATCGGCGCGCTCATCGTGCTCGTGGTAACCGCCTTGTGGCGCAAGCAGCTGAAAATCCGGTACGAAACGTGGCATCTGTCGCATATCGTGCTCGCGCTGATCGCGATTGGAGCGGGCATGCTGCATATGGTCGGCTGGGGCTTCTACCTCACCGATCCGCTCAAGCGGATCCTGTGGATCGGCATGACGGTTTTCTGGATCGCGTTGCTGCTCTATGTGCGCATCGTCAAGCCGCTCTACATGCTGCGCAGGCCGTATCGCGTCGTCGAGGTGCGCCGGGAGCGCGGCGACACCACGACGCTCGTCATGCAGCCCGAAGGTCACGCGGGGTTTCGCTTCAAGCCGGGCCAGTTCGGCTGGCTAACGCTATGGGCCAGCCCCTTCCGCATCACCGGGCACCCGTTCTCGTTTTCGTCGAGCGCCGAGGCGCCGGACGGGCGTGTCGAAATGACGATCCGCAATCTCGGCGACTTCACGAGCGCTGTGAAGACGGTCACGGCCGGGCAGCGCGTGTACCTCGACGGCCCGTATGGCGCATTCACGATCGGCAACCCAACGGATATGCACGTGCTGATCGCAGGCGGCATCGGCATCACGCCGATGATGAGCATGATCCGCACGCTCGCCGATCGCGGCGACAAGCGTCCGCTGGTGCTGCTCTATGGCGGCAAGGACTGGGAATCGCTGACGTTCCGCGAAGAACTGGATGCGCTGAAGACGCGGCTCGACCTGAAGATCGTCTATGTTCTCTCGGATGCCCACCCGGGCTGGACCGGCGAAACCGGCCGCATCGACGCGGACAAGTTCAGGCGTCACCTGCCGCCCGAGTACACCAGCCACGAGTACTTCATTTGCGGGCCGGATGTCATGATGGACGCCATCGAAACCGCGCTGGGCGAGATGAAGGTGCCGATCGCCCGGTATCATTCCGAGCGCTACAGCTTCGTGTAGGAGAACTACCATGCGCCGTTTGCTAGCCGATCGTCTGGTCGTTGCCACGGGCGTGATTGTCGTTGTGCTCGCCTTCGTGTTCGCGCTCGTGCGGGTGGCTTCGCCGCACTAGTATTTCACTTCGAGTCCGGCTGCATCCCGGCGGTCATCGGAAACTTTGTAGTCCGAACACGTTAGCGTGGTGTGCGGGACTGGTCGATCGCTGTCGGCTGCGGTGGGACCGTGCCGACTGCGAAGCGCGGCGCTGCGTTCGCCACCAGAATCAGGGCGGCACCGGCCAGGCCGCTCGATGCGTGCTTCAGTGCATGCCCCGCGATCACATGATGAGTGAGTTCCCACACCTGCCAGTCAAGGCTCTCAAAGATCTTTGCCAACCCGTAGAAAACGATCACCATCGTCCAGCCGAATACGCTGTCCACCTTGCGCGTGAGCGTCAACCCGACGATGAACATGAGCCCGCCGAACTGCAGGATCGCGTACGGCCACAGGCTGTCGAGTGCGAGCCAGTACGCGATCGTGCCTAGCGAAACGGCAACCATGATGAGCAACGGTGCCCAGCCCACGCGCTGCCCGGTGTTCGAGGTCCAGAGCATCGCCAGGATGCCGGCGAAGACGATCGTCATTGGCAGGCGATCCCAGACGAGCGTGGCGTCGGAAGGCGCCCAGTGATAGTAAGCCGACCCGATTGCGGTTAGCACGAGACCGAATCCGGCGACTACCATGCCGGGGAATTTTGGTGGCTGCCGCGCCGCATTTCGCTTCGCCCAGCCGAGGCAGGCGAGCCCGGCCGCCAGAATGACGACATTCGACAGCACGTCCGCTGCATGCGGTATGAAGCCCAGAGCCCGCTGGTCCGCGAAGTGGTGATAGGACGCCGCCTGCGCGAGCGGCCATACGAGTTGCAACACCGTGCCCACCACGAAAAGCATGATGCTGCCAAGCAGCAATCGGGTCATGTTCACGGTGCTCGTCTCCGGGAGTGACGCAACACTCAACAGGCGCTGGTGCTGCGCTGGCGTCACTGGTCGGCCGGTGGCCGCGGCGGGCCCCCACGCGAGCTTGCGCACCCTCCCCGTATCATCGGACAAACCGGGCTCGGCAACAAGATTGGCCGGCCCGGTGTCTGGATGCTGTCGATTCTTCCAGTCGACTTGCTGTTGCAGCCGTCGGCTTACGGTTCGCTGTAATCATCGCCGGTCTGCTCGAGTTCCCTCAACTCTTCTGCGGGATCCTCCGGCTTTCCGGCGGCGGTCTCATGAGTGCGCGTCGGTGAATTGACAACCGGAGAAGGCATCTTGCCGATGCCCTCGTCAATGCGTTGCAGGAGATACGGGAAGAACGGATTCGACGCAATCCGGAACATCGAGTCGAGCGTCAGAATCAACGTGCCGCGTTCTCCGCGCGGGGCGAGCGTACCAAGGTTGACGTTGAAGTTCTCGTCGTCGCCCGGCTTGATACCGTAGAGCGAATCAGTCACGGGGAACGGAATCGCAACATGCGATAACGAAAAAATATCCGGAGGATAGTCAATGTCCAAAGGCCGAACGTGAGTGACCACACTGCCGGCATCGACACTGCGTTCGACCGTATGAGCCGAATCCTGTGACGCGTTTGCAATGACCGTGGTGCGATAGTTCTGCGGCCCGATACGCAGCAGCCGCGTGAGCGCCGAATAGGACGCGACGCGCAGGAAGGTTCTGAAACTCACGCTGCGGTTCACGTCGAACAACACGATTTCACTGCCGTTTTCGGGAAGCTTGTCATACAGCGACGACATGACAGCAGGCGTGCTGACCGTGAAATCGGTAACCGACTGAAACGTCAGTACGGGCGGGAGCGTATTCAACCGATTCTCGCGCTCAAGCCGCGCCATCTGCTCCTGGATGGCGCTGGTAAGCAGCCAGGACTGACGCGCGGCGTTTACGGGGAACGAGTTGTATTTAAAGGGGTTGAATTCCGGCACGATGCCGAGCCAGGCGGCCCGCGCGAACGCAGGCAACACCGCGGGTAGTCCCACGAGGCCCGCAAACCGCGCGTAACGGGTGACGCCGATCATCGGCGAAATGAGCACGAGCCGGGTGGGAGGCGTGAGCGCGGGGTTCTCGATGGCGTCCATCGCATACTGCAGGGCAAGCGCGCCGCCGTTCGAGAAGCCTATCAGTTCGAGCGGCTTGTCCGGGCCCACGCGCCGGCGCGCTTCGCGAACCGCGAGCCGCGTTGCCGCGGCCCACTCTTGCCACGTGACGCTGGTCAGTCCCGCAGGCACGGTACCGTGTCCAGGCAAACGGATGGCAATCGCGACAAAGCCCCGGTCACGATAGTTGCGCGCGATGTGACGCAAACTATAGGGCGAGTCCGTCATGCCATGCAGCAGCACCACCGCACCAACCGGCGGTCCGGCTGGTTCCAGTATGTATGAGCGGTTCCAGTCCTCAGCGAAGTGCTCTGGATAGATCGGTGCGCCTTCGTAGTATCGATTCGACGGGACTCGCTCAGAGGGTTTGACCTTTTCGACGACGTTGACGCGCACATCCTCGAACAGCCGCGACTCCTCCCGCATGTACGCATTCCAGTCACCGGCGTCCATTTCCTCGACGCTCATCTCGCGCGGTACGTAGGTGTGCCAGACCGATAGTTCCGGGCCGCGCAGCGAAGACCAGGCTCGCAAACCCAGTGCGAGTAACGCGAGCACGACCAGAATCGACACGCATATTTTTATTACCTTCAGCGACGTGCGTAGCATTGGCTTTCTCTTGGAAGCAACTTCAAAACACAGAGTGGCCTTGAACTTCTTCCCCTCTACCAGGTTAGCGCACCACACTGCCAATAGACGGACGATTCACCATCAGGCCATCGGAGTATAGGCCGCCTGTGAAATCGTGATATTCAGTTGCCCCCCGATAAGGGAGGTTCGAGCTTCATTCGGTTAATCGCGTTCCAGGGGCACTGGGCGGCGCTATGGCGCTTCCGCCTTGTTGTTTTCTGCCGGTACGGCGTCCCGTTCGACCTTGCCGGTTTCAGGTTGGTCGACAATTCGCGCACCCGCAGCCTTGAGAGCGGCCTGGAATTCCGGGGAGGCCAGGATGATCGTGCTCGCCGCGTTGCGCAAGCGATCGATTGCCTCATCCGGCAGCGCAAGTGAAGTCGGCAATTGATTCAAGCCGTCCCGCTCGGCTTGGTCGGCCAGTGCGTCGAATGACACGTTCACGACATAGATATCGGTATCGGGCGCTTCCACGGCCCGGGCCAGCGTAGGGTCCTTGTTGCCCCTGAACGCCTCGGAGTTGCGGATCTGGCCCAACAGCGCCCATCGAGCCTTGATGTCCTGCAATAGCTCGACTGATTCGCTGGAAAACCGGTCGATCGGCACGCCAACCGCCTGGACAAGCGTCCTGATGGCGCCTGGAGGACGTTCCGAAAGATTCCAGCTGGTCGACGGAGACGACGCAGCGTTCACCACGAAAATAATGAGTCTGCGTACGTTGTCGAGCGGCGCGGGTTGCCCGGCTTCGTGGAGCGCCTCGAATGTTCCGATGAAATCCAGCACGCCCCTTAGCCCCAGATTGTCGGAGATGCCGCCATCGACGAGGTGGAAATACGGGTTCTGGGTCGAGTCGACGATTTCGCGTAAATCCTGCAATCGATTGAGGATACGGCTCGCGGATCGTTGCACCGTGTCGGCACTGGCAAGCGCGTGACTCCAATCGGGTTCTTCGTAGCCACACGTGCCGCCGTAGTTGTTGATCGTGATCGGAGCCAGCACGACCGGCACCGCCGAAGATGCCGCCGCCGCACGCGAAAGCTTGATTGGGCCGAGATCCGCACACATGACGTCGAAGTTCTGCTGGAGAAACACGATGCGCGATCCCGTCGTCAGTTCCGTTGCGCTGACCGCGATCATCGGGCCGCCCTTGCGCTCGAGTTCGGCGAATGTCGCATTGTTGAACAGGACTTCGTCATACAGCTTCGCTGCAAGCTCGGAGCGGCTCCAGCGCGCGGAAGCCAGCGCGGGCCAGTTCACCGGATTCAGAATACGGGCGATGAGTTCGCCCTGCACATTGCGCTTGAGAAAGCGGTCCTCATAGAAGTCGAACAGATGCCTGCCGTAAAACCCGTACGCCAGCGCGGTGAAGCTGCCGCCGGAGACTCCGGTGATCAGATCCACCTCATCGAGCAAGCGGATCTTCTCGCCCGACGCGCCCGTCACTTCGATACGCTGCAGCGTCTCCAGCGTTCCGTATGAAAACGCGGCCGCACGCATTCCGCCACCGGAGAAGGCCAGAATGACCATGTCCTGCCTGCCGCGCCGGTTTCCCTCCAGCCGGTCGAACGGGCTCATTTGCTGCGGGTCGTATCGAATGATCGCTGGGTTCACAGGCCGTGTCGCGCAGCCGCCAATCAACAGCAACGAAGTCGCGGCAAGTAATGCGGCGTAGTTCCATGAACGCACAACCATGTCTTTACAGCCTGTGTGAATTCACCTGCCCTGCGGGGCATTGCCCTTTCGGTCGGCGCTCAGGGACACAGGCGTACGCGAATCGGCGATATCGACCCAGCCGCCGCCCATGGCCTGATACACGCTGATCACCTGGTTATAGCGCGAGGCCTGCAGGCTGGCGAGGGCAAGCTCGGCGGAGAACAGGTCGTTTTCGGATATCAGCACTTCGAGATAGCCAACCAGGCCGTCTTCGAACTTGAGACTCGATAATCGTGCATATTCACGCAGCGCATCGACACGCTGTTGCTGAAACCCGGTCTGCTCGATGGTCTTCTGTGAGCTGACGAGCGCGTTGTTGGTGTCGTTGAACGCGCCCAGCACCGTCTGCCTGTAGACCAGTTCGGCCTGGCGCTTTTGCGCCTCGGCCGACTGCACCTGGCCTTCAATGGCGCCTGAGGTGAAGATCGGCCCGGTCACTCCTGCTGCGATCGACCAGAGCGCGGCAGGCCCGGAAAGGAAGTCGCCGAAGGCCGTGCTGACCGAACCCAGCGCCCCAGTCAACGAGATCGTGGGATAGTAAAGCGCGCGCGTGGCGCCGACGTTCGCATTGGCGGAGACCAGATTCTGTTCGGCCTGCAGAATATCGGGCCGCCGCTCGAGCAGTGTCGAAGGCAGATCCGCCGGGATGACGGGAAGCACGAGTTCGCTCACCGACTTGCCACGCGGAATCGGCCCAGGATTGCGTCCAAGCAGAATGGAAATGCCGTTTTCCACGATGGCAATCTGCTGTTCGACGGCCGGTATCGTGGATTGCGCCAGCTTGTACTGCGAGCGCACTTGGGAAAGCTCCGTCTGGGACACGAGCCCGTCGCGGTAGCGCAACTCGAATATCCGTAATGTTTCGCCGAAGTTGCTCGCCGTGGCCCGCGCGATTTCGAGTTGCCGGTCGAGCCCGCGCAGCGTGATGTAGCTGGTCGCCACGCCGGTCACCAGCGAAAGCACGACGCCCCGCTGGGCCTGTTCGCTGGCATAGACCTGCGCCTGCGCGGCTTCGGTCAGGCGTCTTACCCGGCCGAACAGGTCGATTTGCCAGGAAGCGGACAGCATGCCCTGATAGAGATTGAATACGGGATCGAGCACCGGGGACAGCGGTGGCATCCCGACCTCGCTGGTCCGGTTGCGGCTCACGTTGGCGCCATAGCCGATCTGCGGGAGACCCTGCGAGCGCGCAGCGCGCAACAAGCCGATGAACTGGTCGATACGCGCCGCTGCGATGCGCACGTCCAGATTGCCCTCTAGCGCAGTTTGAATCAGGTCGTTCAACACCGGATCGTCGAACTGCTCCCACCACGCCGTGTCCACGACTTCTTCAGCCTCGGGCAAATCGACCCGCCACGTTGCGGGCACTGCCACCTCGGGGCGACTGTAATCGGGACCCACGCTAATGCAGCCGCCCAGGCAACTGGTAGCGGCGGCAAATATCGCAGCACGCGTCAGCGTTCTCATGACGTACTCCAGGTTCTGCTGCGACCGCATCCCGTATGCGCAGGCCGTGCGGTCGTTTGCGCCACACACATCACGCGGCCACCGCGAGCAGGCCACCGAACAACAGCGCCGCGAGCAACAGCGTCAGACAGGACACGGACCAGCCTCGCACGAACGCATCCGTACACACCGCGATTCGTGCGGCCCCCGCGCCGCCTCGTTGCAGACCGCGCAGGAGGCCACCGACATCGCCCACAGGCACGGACGGCACCGTCTTGCCCCATCGACTCCAGCCAATCGCGAGCGCCGCGCCAACGAGCACCGGCCAGAGTGCCGACCACAGCGCCGCGGGAGCCAGCGCCTCGGGCAGCGAGCCTACTGGGATACGCAGATACAGCACCCACGGAACGGCCAGCGAGACCACGACCATTGCCAGCCATGCCCCCCTGAGCGGCCCCGGAGCGCGCGCGTTGGAATCGGTCGTGGCCACGGCTCCCAGACAGCGCATGAAATGAAGCATCAGCAACGTGGTCGCGGCTGAAGACGCCGCAGCCAGCACGCTGGCCAGATTGCCGGACAGCAGGTCCTTGGCCGCGTATTTCGCCAACGCGCCGCCGGTCAACGGCAAGCCGCCCAGGCCAAGCGCGATGATCGCCGTGGGCAGCAGCACGAGTCGCAACGATCTGGCACCCGTCAGCACGACCACGCCCACGGCCAGAAACAGCGTGCCTTTGACCAGCAGATGGTGCGCGGCATAGTAAGCCGCTGCCACGACGGTAGCGGGATCGCCTGCGGCCAGACCCATGCCGATCACGGCCATGAGGAAGCCCATCTGGCTGACGCTCGAGTACGCAAGCACGACTTTCGGCTGAGACTGGGTGATGCCGATTGCCACGCCGTAGAACGCGCCGAACATGCCCAGCGCCGCGAAAGGCATGCCGAAGTGCGGCCATGCGTCGTTGAAAGTAAATGGCAGAAAACGAACCAATGCGATCACGCTGGCCTTCACCACCGCGCCGCTGAGCACCGCCGCCGCCGGAACAGGTGCAGCGCGATAGGCATGCGGCATCCAGAAATGCAGCGGCACCATCCCGGCCTTCATGCCGAGGCCAACCAGCAGCAATAGCAGCGTCGCGTTGCGCGAAGGCGAGCCCGGCAAGGCCGCAGCCGCATCGCGAATCAGCAGGCTGCCGTGAGGCGTGGCCTGTGCCAGCAGGACCAATCCTCCGAGCACGAAAGCCTCAGCCAGCAATGCAACACCAAGATAGAGTGCGCCCGCGTATCGGGCTTCGGGCCCGTCGCCCTGGAGCACCAAGCCGCTGGCGCCGACGCTCAACACTGCCAGCATCAGATAGAAGCCAATCAGATCGGCCGCCAGAAACACGCCCACGCTGCCGGTCAAGGCCATGAACCAGCAGACGACAAACCCATCGATATATTCGCGACCGCGTACATATCGTGCGGCATAGATTCCGGCGAAGACCCACAACAGCGCCGCCGTGCCGAGCAACAACGCGCCTGGCGTATCGAGCGCGAAACTCAGGGCGAACCGGCTGTGACCGAGCGTCAAGGTTTCGCTCTGGCTGCCGCCGACGGCCGCGGCCAGCGCGGGCAGCGCAGCGATCGCGAACCATGACGGCAGGCGCCTGCGAACAGGCGCCGACGCACAGAGCAGCAGCATCAGCAATGGCAACCCGACGGCTGCGGCGAGCAGAGCCTGGGAGAGGTTCATGGCAGCCCCGCTGGCGGCATCACTGTGCGGCCAATCTGCGCCACGTCGACCGGCAGCAGTACGGCAAGGCCAAGCAGGAAGGAACACGTTGCGAGGCCAAGCACGGCGAACTGCTGGTAACGAGGCACCTGCTTTTGCGGCGACCAGCCGGGCGCGGCCGGCTCCATCGCGCGCACCACCACCATGAAGACGTAGACGCTCGTGAGCAGGCCGCCGACCAGCATCACTAGCGCCCACCACCATTGCCCCGTCGCGAGTGCCGCCGACATCAGCAGCCACTTGGCCAGAAAGCCCCCGGAAGGGGGCAATCCGATCAGCGTGGCGCCGGCCAGCGCGAAAGCCGTCAGCGTCATGGGCAAGGCGCGCCCTGCGCCGCGCAGGTCGGCCAGACGGTCGTGCCCCAGCGTGCTATAGATCAGACCGGCCGCGAGGAACATGGCCGCTTTTGCGCTCGCGTGCGATACGGCCTGCAACAAGCCGCCCGTGACGGCTCGGGCGCTTTCGTGCTGCACGGCAAGCGGGAACAGCAGGAACAGATAGCCGATCTGGGCGACCGTCGAATAAGCGATCAAGAGCTTCAGCCGTACCTGGCGCAGCGCCACCACATTGCCGAAGACGATCGCGAGCGCCCCCAGACCCGCAAGCAGTTGCGCGCAGGAGCCGCTCACGATGCCGGCGAAGACGTCGATCCACAACCGCACCACCACGAACCACGATCCCTTGATGACCAATGCCGACAGCAGCGCGCTCGCGGCGGCGGGCGCGCCCGCGTGCGCCGGCGGCAACCACAGATGCAGCGGGAACAGCGCGGTTTTGGCGAGCATGCCGGCCGTCATCAACGCCAACGCGGTCCAGGCTAGCGGCTGCGCACCGATCCTCGCGGCAAGCAGCGCGATGTCCAGCGTGCCATAGGCGCCATAGAGCAGAAAAACCCCCAGCAGATACAGCATCGACCCGATCAGCGCGTACAGCAGATAGCGCAACGCAGCCTGCAAAGTTTCGGCGCGGCCGTCGAGTGACACGAGAGGCACGCCCGCAAAAGTCAGCAGTTCGAGCGCGACGTAGAGCGTAAAGATGTCTCCGCTCACGAACACCAGATTGAGCGCTCCCCACACCGCCAGCAGCAGCAGCCAGAATGCCAGCGGCGCGCGTGCTTCGCTCGTGCCGGACGGCGTGCCGAAGTCGCCATTGGCGTAAATCGCCACCGCCCCCACCACCACGGCGACCACGAGCATCATGCAGACCGAGAGGCCGTCGGCGCGAAGCATGACGCCCAGCGGCGGCGACCAGCCGCCCAGCAGATAGCGCAATGCGTCGCCCGAGACCAGCAGCCTGGCCGCAATTTCCAGCACCATGCCGATACCGAAGGCGATCGTCACCCAGGCCACGCGTTGCGCGTGGCGGCCACCGAGCGCCAACCCCGCCAGCATCCCGGCAAAAGGCAACAACACGGCGAGCACCAGCAGCAGGCCGCCCGGCGTTGATTGCCCCGTGAGCGCCAGCGTCGTCACCTCGCCTCCGTATTGGCGCGCGCGCCGCCCGCCGCCGCACCACCGTCCGCCGAAAGCGAATTCGAGCCCGTTTCCGAGAACCTGCGCAGCATGAGTCCGACGGCCAGCGCGGAAGCGGCAAACGACACGACAATCGCCGTAATCAACAGCGCCTGCGGCACTGGATCGCCGGACATGCCGGCGCCCGCTCCTCGATGCGCGATCACGGCACACGCCAGAAAAACGCCGTTGCCCGTGAGGTTGAAGGCCAGCACCTTGCGCAAGGGCTGCGGGTTGACGATCAGGCCATACATGCCAAGACCCACCAGGGCGGCAGCGGTCAAGCCGAACAGCTGCGAGACGTTCATGCGTTCACCTCCGGCCGCTGCGGCGGCCCGACCAGCAGGAGTACCAGGGTTACGGCAAGCGAAGGCAGCAACGCGGCTTCAATGATGATGATCCACGTCTTCGCCCAGCCATCGGGGTACGCCAGAAACGCTCCCGCCATGACGGCGCCGAGCAGGCCAAGCGCGATGAAGACCGCCGGCCCGAGGATCAGCACGGCGCGCAGCCAGCGGCGACTGACCGGCGGAGCATCGCGCAGACCGGACATCATGACGAGCAGCCACATGGCGGCAATCACCGTGGCGCCCTGGAACTTGCCGCCTGGATGATCGGCGCCGACCCAGAAAATGTAGATGCCGATCACGACGCCTATCGGCGGCAATACGCGCGCGAGATACACCAGAATGTCGTTGGGACTGACCCTCTGCGCGAGTCCCGGCCTGCCGCCCCAGCAGCGATCCGGCGCCAGCGACCAGACGCCGACCACGCCGAACAGCAACACGATGGCTTCCAGCAGCGTGTCGATCGCGCGAAACGACAGCAGGACGGCCGTGATCGGATTGCCGACGCCCGTCGTCTGAATGTTTCGCGCCACCTCGGGCGCGAGAGTCGGGGCCGGGTCCGGCAAGCTCAACAGGCTAACGGCGATCACGACGGTGACCGCCGTGGCGGCCACTCCAGCTGCGACGCGTATCGCAAGGCCAGGTGTTTCGGCCTGGGCCGCCGCTTCGGTTGCCTCCAGCCGCGAAGCCGCGCGGATCAGCAGCGCGCCGGTCAGGCCCGCACCGATGGCCGCCTCGGTCAACGCGACGTCGACAGCGCGCAGCACCAGCCAGGCCAACGTGAGCAGCAGGCCGTAAGGGATGAACCCGGCGACCGCGGCGAACGTATCGCGCACAACGACGGTCCAGAGCGCAAGCGCCAGCAGCAGAATCCCGATGCCGACAGAGATGGCGGAGATCATGTGCCCTCCTCCTGCCGGCGCGCGGCGCGCGCGATGAGTTGCGACACATCGGACGACGTCAGCATCACCAGCAGCCAGACCACGATCAGCTTGAGGGCGATCACGATATGCCCCGTCTGCGGCAACAGCCCCAGCACCACCATGCCGAGGCCCAGATTGTCGGCCTTGGTCAGCGCGTGCAGCCGCGTGTATGTGTCCGGGAACCGCAACAGCCCGACTGTACCGGCCACGAAGAAGAAAATGCCGGCGAGCATGGCAATGATCGTGAAGATGTCGGCTGCTGTTTTCATTTCCGGTCCTCCTGCGCGATATCGCCTTCTGCCTGACGATCGGCCTTGACGAAGGCCACCGACGCGAACGCCGCAAGCACGGCGAGCGTCAACGCCACATCCACTACCGCCTCGACGCCGCTTGCCGTCCCGACCAGCAGCAAGGCCGCAATCCCTCCCGTGCCGAAGAGTTGCGCGGCCATCATCCGGTCGGCGCGCGTGGGCCCGCGCAGCACGCTCAACAAGCCCACGGCCACCATGAGCAGCACCAGCGCGCAAACGGCAATGAGCACGTCAGCCATGACGTTCACCGCTGACCAGTGCACCCGCGAGGCGCCGTTCTTCATCCGCCAGTTGTTCGGCAACCCGCTGCGAGGTGTCGAGACAGTGGTAAACGAGCCCGTCCGCGGTCTCGTCAACCGGAAGCGAGCCAGGCAAGAGGCTCGTGATGATGGCGAAACCATTGCGCGCCGTCCCCGGCGGAAAACCGACACGATAGACCACGATACCCGGCCGCAAAGGCAGGCGCGGGTCCAAGGCGCGGCGCGCCACGTCGATGCCAGCGAGCAGCGACTGCACGAGGAAATGCGGCACGAACACGATCAAGGCGCCGAGGCGCACCTTTCCCGCGGCGGGCGGCAGGAGACGCAGGCTCATCTGCGTCGCGACGAGCGTCGCAATCAGGCCGCAGATGAGATCGGCCGGCTTCACGCTCGGCATCAGGATGATCCATAGCGCGAGAAAGCAAACCGCGCGTGCCAGCGCGACGCGCCAATGCGAACGCCAGTCGAGCAGGAAAGCACGGAGCGTTGGTGAGCTCATGGAAGATGCGCCTCCTCTATGGAAAAACCAGCGTGCGCGAAAACGGCGGGCGTCTACCGGATGGAGTCAGGCCACGGTGGCTCACGTCGCCCCGCTCGCCATCCCCGAAGACTGCGACGGCGGCCGGTCTTCCTTGCCGAACACGACCATGTACAGCGCCGGCAGGAACACCAGGGTCAGTACCGTCGCCACAAGCAAGCCGCCCATGATTGCGAAGGCCATGGCGCCCCAGAACACGGTGGGCGCGATTGGGATCAGGCCGAACACGGTCGAGATCGACGTCAACATCATTGGCCGTATGCGCGAAGTGCCCGAGGCGACAACGGCCTCGAGCACACCCATACCCTCTTGCCGATAGGTCTCGATCTGCACAATCAGGATCAGGCCGTTCTTCGCGATCATGCCGATCAACGCGAGAATGCCCAGGATGGCGACGAAACCAAGCGGCCGGTTGAAAATCAGCAGCGCGAGCACCACGCCTATCAGGCCCAATGGCATCACCGAGACCACCATGGCCAGGCGCTTGAAGCTCACGAGTAGCAGCATCATGCTCGTCAGCATCAGCACGATCATCACCGGGACCACGGCGAACACCGAGGCTTGCGAGATCGCACTTTCCTCGAAGATGCCGCCGGTCGCGACGTGGTAGCCCTTGGGCAGCTTCGCATTGAACGCATCGATCTTCGGCGCGAGCGTTGCGACGACTTCGTCGGGCAGCTTGCCATGCATCACGTCGGCGCGCACCGTGAGCGTCGGCACGCGGTTACGCCGCCATATCAGCGGCGACTCCTGTTCCTCAGTGAACGTCGCGAACTGGCTGAGTGGAACCATGCGCCCGCTCGGCGTGGGAACCTGCAACGTACTCAGCGACTGGACCGTCAGCGGCTGCTCTTCCTGCGCTCGCGCGACGACGTTGACAAGGTAGATGTCGTCGCGTATCTGCGTGAGCGGCGTGCCGGTAATGACGGTGTTCATGATGGCGGCCAGCGCAGCGGAACTCACGCCGAGTTGACGCGCTTCATCCTGGTTGATGTGAATGCGGATCTGCCGGGCCGGTTCCATCCAGTCGAAATTGATGTGGCGCGTTCGCTCGTCCGCACCCACGATACCGGCCAGATCGAGTGCGACCCTGCGCACCTGCGCCGGGTCGGGGCCAGAAACGCGATACTGCAACGGCCACCCCACTGGCGGCCCCAGTTCCAGCGGCGACACGCGAGCGACGATGCCGGGGAATTGGTCGCTCAGTATCTTCTCCAGTTTCAATTGCAGCCGGTCCCGCGCCTCGAGACTTTTCGCGACCACAATGATCTGTGCGAAAAACGGATTGGGCAACTGAGCATTGAGCGTGAGAATAAAGCGCACTGCGCCGCGGCCCACGTAGCTGCTGAAATGATCGACATCCGGATCGCTTTTCAAAATGGCTTCGAGCCGCGCGACCTGGTCTTCGGTCGCGTGGATGGACGCGTTTTGGCGCAAGGTCAGATCCATCGTCAGTTCGGGCCGGTCCGAAGCGGGAAAGAACTGCCGCGGCACGAACCGCACGAGGAAGATCGACACCACGAACGCCGCGAGCGTGATGGCAATCGTCAACCACCTCAGCCGCAGCGCGCCACGCAGGAAGCGGCCATAAGCTGTGAGCATTTTGCCGGGTTTGCGCGGCTCCTTCTCCGCCTTGGGCGCTTTCAGGATCACCACACCGACCAGCGGCGAGAAAATCACCGCGCCGAACCACGACGCGAGCAGTGCGATCGCCACCACCGAAAAAATGGAAAACGTATATTCGCCGGCCGAACTCTTCGCGAAGCCAATCGGCACGAAACTGGATATCGATACGAGCGTGCCGATCAGCATTGGCGCGGCCAGCGTGCGGTATGCGAAAGTCGCGGCCTGATCCTTGCTGTCACCGGCGGCGAGGCGGTTGATCATGGCGTCGACCGTGGTCATGGCGTCGTCGACCAGCAAAGTCAACGCGATGATCAGCGCTCCTAACGACACCCGGTGCAGGTCGATGTGCACGACGTCCATGACCCCGAAGACGATCGCGAGCGTCAGCGGGATCGACAATGCCACCACCGTCCCCGGCCGTATGCCCAGACTTACGAAGCTGCACACCAGGATGATGATGATGGCCTGCCAGAGCGACGCCATGAAGTCGTTGATCGCGACATCGACGGTATCCGACTGATTGGCGACCAGGAACGGCTCGATGCCGCCTGGCAGGTTCGCGGTGGCGTCGGCCATCTCGGCCTTCAGGTTGCGACCGAGCGCCAGTATGTCACCCGAATCGCGCATGGCGATCGCGAGCCCGATGGCCGGCTTGCCGTTGACGCGGAACATGGGCTGTGGAGGGTCGGCGAAGCCGCGTCTGACGGTGGCGATATCGCCCAGGCGTACGATGCGCCCTCCCAGCACCAGGTTGACATTCTCGATGTCGCGTTCGGAATCGAAGGCGCCCGTCACCCTGAAGAACACCCGCTCCTGCCCGGTTTGCAGGACGCCGGTCGGCCTGATGAGATTTTGCGCTCTCAATGCCGCGACGATGGTCGGATAGTCCAGACGCAGGCCCGCGAGACGGGTGGTCGAGAACTCGATGTAGATCTGTTCGTCCTGCGCGCCCAGGACCTCGATCTTCGAAACGTCCGGCACCAGCAGCAAACGCGAGCGAATCGCCTCGACGCGATCACGCAACTGGCGCATGTTGTAGCCGTCGGCCGTGAATCCGTAGATGATGCCGTAGGTGTCGCCGAAGTCATCATTGAAGAACGGCCCGAGCGTGCCCGCCGGCAGCGTTTGCCGCATATCACCCACGTTTTTGCGAACCTGATACCAGATGTCCTGGACTTCGGAGGGTGGCGTGGATTGCAGAAGATCGACGAAGATCGTCGTCTGACCCGCTGTCGTATAGCTGCGTATGCGATCGAGGTGACGGGTCTCCTGCAACGTGCGTTCGAGCCGCTCGGTCACCTGCGAGAGCGTGTCGTCGACGGTGGCCCCCGGCCACGCGGCGGCCACCACCATGGTGCGGAATGTAAAGACCGGATCTTCCGCGCGCCCCAACCGGAGAAATGACAGCGTTCCCGCGACAAGCGCAGCGATCATCAGGAACACCACCAGGGGGCGCTTGGAAAGCGCCCACTCGGAAAGATTCGGGCCAATCACCTGGGGGCCTCGGTCCAGTTAATTTTCTGTCCCGGCCGCAATGCCTGCACGCCGGCAGTCACGACCACGTCGCCTGTGGTGAGCCCTTGCGATACCTGAACGCGGTCCTCGCCATATGCCTGAAGCTCGACCTCACGCACCGAAACCGTCCCTGTCTTCGTATCGACCACCCAGACCGCCGGTTTTCCTCCGGGCTGGATCAGGGCGCTCGAAGGAATTTCGATGGCCGCCGCGCGCGGGAGCTTCATGTGGCCAATGACCGTACTGCCAAGGCGCATGGCTGCCGGTGGATCAACAACTTGAACCCGGACCGCAAAGGTTCCGGTCACCGGATCGGCGCGGGGCGATACTTCGCGCACCTTACCAACGGCGGTGACCTCGGGGTTGCTGGCAAGCGCGATGACAATGTCGGGATTGGCCGGCGCGACATCCTTGATCGCGGCGGGCACATCGAATACGGCATCCACCGCGCCTTCGCGAGCGATCTGCACGATCATGCGGCCAGCCGGGACCACCTCACCCGGCTCCGCCCCACGCGCCGTCACCACGCCGGCGACGTCGGAAACCAGATCGGTGTAACTCAGCCGATTCTGAGCGATGCTGACCAACGACTGCGCAGAATCGACTTGCGACTGGGTGATCTTTGCCATCGCTTCCGACTGTTCGAACGAAGCACGCGACACGGCATGTTCCGCAAGCAGATCGCGCATCCGGGTGAACATGGTGCGCGCTTCCAGGGCTTGCGCCTGAGCGGCGGCCAGTTGTGCCCGGGCGGACTGGAGGCTGCTTTCCTCGTTCATCCGGTCAAGCCGCGCCAGCACCTGGCCCGCCCGGACGCGGTCTCCGACGTCGACGTTGCGGGACGTCATTCTTCCGTCGATACGGAACGACTGATTGATCTCAGCCTGCGCCTGCAACCTTCCGGTCAAGGCGATGGTTGTTCCCGCCTCCTGCTTTTCCACCCTGACGACGCGTACCGGACGGACCTCCGTCACTGGCGCTTCTTCGCCCTTACGGCAGCCCGCCAGCAGTGAGCCTGCCGCCAATACACACAGCGCGCACAGCGTCACGGCAAAAGGCAGGGAAACCGCTCGACCTGCAGCATGATTCGCAAACACTGGCGTATTCCTCTGGATCCTTGGACAGGCTGCCCGCGTCCATCCTGAAATGACTTCGCGCCCTGTTGCAGCCCCGCTGGGCGCGCCGCTGTATCCATCCGAAAACGACTACGATTGAAGCGCTAGAAGTCGACCGCATCGCGAACGATCGGACACGTCATGCGAACACGAACACGGTGACCCACATCGTCGCGCGAATCTGCGCAATGAGGCTGCCCTCTTGCGTCGCGGACTGGATATTCAGGTGGAAGGTCCCGTACTTGAATACGAACAGGAGAATGACGACGAACACCCACTGCGCCTGGGCCGGCATAGAGGTGGAGCCCGACGTTGGGGCCTCGCTGGCGGAAAGCGCGAGCGAGGCAGCAAGCGAAGGGACAAACGCACGGCCGGCACCTCGCATGCCAGTCTCCTTGCTGGTGTCACCGGAGCGGATCCTGTGACAACATTCAAAAGACAGTCTCAGTCACCTGGCATCGTGCGTATCCGATATTCCAGAATCCGCACGATCTCGATAGAGACCTGATCACGCACAAGGATTCAAAGATTGCGCGCACCGATGAAGACTAGCCGGTTTTACAGGGGAACGCTCGTTGAGTGGAAAAACCCGCGTTCACCATCTTGTCAGGACCTTTTTATGTTTCGTTTCGACAAATCAACCGCCCTCATCGGCAGCAGATTAAAGATGCACGGTTTGCCAACATTTATGCTGAATATCGGGCGCGCACCTCAGTACGCCAAGGCCAATTGCAGGATCCCCGCTGGGAGTTGACGCCACTTGAGATTTTCCCGTTTTGATCGCTATTGAACAGGCATGAACAAATCATGTTTCTCTTTTGCGAATTCACAACGACCAAATTACAAAGTGACCGTGGCCGCAGCGCGATTTGAGCCCACCGCCTCGGCCATGCCGGCGATCACCATTGCCGGCGTGTCCGCGAAGTCGTCAACGACCGGGCGAACCGCGCCATCACGCCCCAATCCGTACCGTTCAGCGTCTTCACAACTGTACCGGTACTGTACCGCGCACTGTCGTTAAACTGGTTCCCGTCGAATCAGTCCTCTCTTTCCGGAGCCTCTCGCATCATGCTGCCCGAAATGCTCAGCGCGCTGCCCGCCGGCATGCTCTTCGTCGTGGTCACGACCATCACGCCCGGCCCCAATAACACCATGCTGCTCGCGTCCGGCGTCAACTTCGGTTTTCGCCGCACGGTGCCGCACATTCTCGGCATTAGCGCGGGCGTAGTCGTGCTCATGCTTTCGGTGGGCTTCGGGCTTGGCCAGGTCTTCCGGCACATTCCGTCGCTCTACGTCGTGCTGGAAGTCGCGAGCATTGCGTACCTCCTGTATCTCGCGTGGAAAATCGGCACCTCGGGCGACCTCAAGGTCAAGAGCGGCGAGCACCGGCCCATGCGCTTTCACGAAGCCATCGCGTTCCAGTGGGTCAATCCGAAAGCGTGGATGATGGTGCTCACGGCCGCCACCACGATCCGCCTTTCCGCGAACTTCGGCACCAATACGATGGCGATGGCCGTCCTGTTCTATGTGATCGGCCTGCCCTGCATCTGCATCTGGGCCGCGTTCGGGACCAGCATGCGGCGCTTTCTGTCGAATCCGCGGCGGCTGCGTCTGTTCAACGTCGCCATGGCGCTTTCGCTGATCGTTTCGCTGTATCCGATGTTCGCGCACCTGCTTCAGCGCTAAAACGGCCCGCCGCCCTTCTTCGGTTCAAATGCCGGTTCAACGGCCAACTCAACCGCTACAATCGCAACCGGGAAACATGGGCGGCGGAGTCACACTTTGTCTGAGTTTGAAGCGGGTTTTATTCTCACCCGCCATTGGCGCGATACGGGCGAACACACCGAGGTCGACTTCTGGCTCGCGACCGACGCGGGACCGCGCCAGGTGCGCCTGCGTCCCCAGCCCTCTGTCGCATTCGTGCCGGCCGCGCAGCAAGCCGCGGCCCGTGCCGCGCTAAAGGGCGACGCGCGCGCCGAGCTCCGCCCGCTCAATCTGTGCGACTTCCAGCGCCGCCGGGTGCTGGGGCTCTACTCGCCGCAATATCGCGCCCTGGCGGGGCATGCAAAACGCCTCGCCAAAGCGGGCGTCGACGTCTACGAAGCCGATATCCAGCCGCCCGACCGCTACATGATGGAGCGGTTCATCACCGCGCCTGTGCTGTTTCGCGGCGATTCGGACGCCGCAAACGAAAGCGCCGTACTGCTCGACGGCGAAATGAAACCCGCGAACGGCTATCGCCCGCACCTGAAACTCGTGTCGCTCGACATCGAAACGAGCGCACAGGGCGAGCTTTATTCCATTGCGCTCGAAGGCTGCGGACAACGCCAGGTCTACATGCTCGGCCCCGCCAATGGCGACGCGAGCCAGATCGACTTCGACTTCGAATACTGCGAAAGCCGCGCGCAAATGCTCGAACGCCTCAACGCGTGGATGGCGCAGCACGACCCCGACGCGATCATCGGCTGGAATCTCGTGCAGTTCGACTTGCGTGTGTTGCACGCGCATGCCCAGCAAACGGGCGTGCCCCTGCGCCTTGGGCGCGGCGGCGAGGTCATGGAGTGGCGCGAGCACGGCATGCGGGAAAATCATTTCTTTGCGGGTGCAGCGGGCCGACTCATCATCGACGGCATCGAGGCGCTGCGCTCGGCCACCTGGAGCTTTCCGTCGTTCAGCCTCGAATACGTCGCACAGGCGTTGCTCGGTGAAGGCAAGTCCATCGACAATCCGTATCAGCGCATGGACGAGATCCAGCGCCGCTTCGACGAAGACAAACCCGCGCTGGCCCGCTACAACCTCAAGGACTGCGAACTGGTCACGCGCGTCTTCGAGAAAACCGAACTGATTGCCTTTCTGCTCGAACGCGCGTCCGTCACGGGGCTGCCCGTGGATCGCAGCGGCGGTTCGGTCGCCGCGTTCACGCACCTGTATCTGCCAAAGATGCACAGGCTCGGCTACGTCGCCCCGAATCTCGGCGACGTGGTGGGCGAGAACAGCCCCGGCGGCTTCGTCATGGACTCGCGCCCCGGCATCTACGACTCGGTGCTCGTGCTCGACTACAAGAGCCTCTACCCCTCGATCATCCGCACGTTCCTGATCGATCCTGTTGGTCTCATCGAAGGTCTGAGCGATCCCGGCGACGATGTGTCCGTGCCCGGCTTTCTCGGTGCGCGCTTTTCCCGTGAGAAGCACTGTCTGCCAGAAATCGTGCGCCAAGTGTGGGAGGAGCGCGAAAATGCGAAGCGGCAGCACAACGCCCCGCTATCGCAGGCGCTCAAGATCATCATGAACGCGTTTTACGGCGTGCTCGGCTCGACCGGTTGCCGTTTCTTCGATCCGCGCCTCGCCTCTTCGATCACGATGCGCGGGCACGAGATCATGCGCAGAACCCGTCAACTCATCGAGTCGCAGGGCTACGACGTGATTTACGGCGATACCGACTCGACCTTCGTCTGGCTCAAGCACGCGCACAGCGAGGCCGACGCCACGCGCACCGGCAAGCAACTCGTCGAGCACGTCAACGCATCGTGGAAGGCCGAATTGCAGGAACGCTTCGGTATCCAAAGCGCCCTGGAATTGCAGTTCGAACGCCATTACTCGCGCTTTCTCATGCCTACGGTACGTGGCGCGGAAGAAGGCAGTAAAAAGCGCTACGCCGGCCTCACGCTCGCGAAGAACGGCGGCGAAGAAGTCGTGTTCAAGGGCCTCGAGACCGTGCGTACCGACTGGACGCCGCTCGCGCAGGAGTTCCAGCGCGAGCTGTACCGGCGCATTTTCCAGCGCGAGCCCTACGTGGAGTACATCCGCGACTATGTGCGGCGCACGCTCAATGGCGAACTGGACGACCAGCTCGTCTACCGCAAGCGATTGCGCCGGCCGCTCGTCGAATATCAGCGCAACGTGCCGCCGCACGTGCGGGCCGCGCGCGTCGCGGACGAGTTCAATCGCGCGAAAGGCCGTCCGCTCCAATATCAGAACGGCGGCTGGATCAGCTACGTGATGACGACGGCCGGGCCCGAGCCGCTCGAAACGCTGAGTTCGCCGCTCGATTACGCGTTCTATGTAAGCCGCCAGCTACAGCCTGTTGCGGACGCGATTCTGCCTTTCCTGCGCGATGATTTCGATACGCTGATGTCGGGACAGCAGAGTTTGTTTTGAGCGCGAGACCTAGCGCGCACGCTCGATAAACCGCCACAGCGCATCGTCCGTCGAATACGGTGCATTGAAGCGAAACCACGCGCTCGGTTCGTCGTCGGGCCGGAAATAAGAGCCGGGCGCGAGCCAGATGCCGTCGCGCAGCGCAGCAGTAGCAATCGCGCCGGCCCGTTCGGGTTCGATCGCAAGGCGCGCCCACACGAAGAGCCCCGCGCGCGGACGATGGAATATCTCGAGCCCCAGCGCATCCAGCCGCTCCTCCACGCACGCATGCGCGGCCTTCAGCCGCTCGTTCACCAGCTCGACATGCCGTGCGTGGCGCCCTTCGAGCAACACCTTGTCGACCATGCGCTCGATGGTAGACGACGAGGTGAGCCCCACGGCCATCTTCGCGCGCGCCAGCTCGCGCAGCACATCGCGCTCGGCGACCACATAGCCGCAACGCAGCGATGGCGTGACCGTCTTCGAAAAGCCGCTGACGTACAGCACCCGCTGCAAGCCCTCCATCGCCGCGAGCAGCGGCGCGCCTGGCGGCGCAAGTTCGCGGCTCACGTCGTCCTCGACGACCCACATGCGCTGGCGCTCGGCGATCTGCAGCAAGCGGAACGCATTGGACATCGCATACGTCGCGCCGGTGGGATTCTGCAGCGTCGTGTTCACGAAGATCGCCTTGGGCTGATGCGCGGCCACCTGGCGCTCGAGCGCCTCGATGTCGAGCCCGGCCGGCGTGCGCGGCACGCCGTGCACCGTGAGCCCCGCGAGCTTGAGGATCTGCAGCAGATTGCAGTAGCCGGGGTCTTCCACGAGCACCGTGTCGCCGGGCCGCAGCAGCGTTCGCACGATGAGATCGAGCCCCTGCGTCGCGCCCTGCGTCAGCAGGACGTTCGACACCTCGACAGGCAGCCCCTGGCGGTCCAGTTGCGCCGCAATGCGCTCGCGCAGCGGCGCGTAGCCGTAAGGGTGCCCGTAGTCGCCAAGACGCACGGCCGGCACCCGGCTCATGGCGCGCAGGGCGTGCTGCAGGCCGCTCTCGTTGATCCACTCGCCCGGCACCCAGCCGCAGCCCGCCTTGATCGGCACCGAATGATCGGCGAACACGTCGGAGAGCAGCCACGTGGCCGTGAGCGTGGGCGGCTGCCAGCCCGTCCCGCTCGCCCGTGCCGTCTCGCTGCGCTGCGCCACGCGGTAGCCCGAGCCGCGCCGCGCGACCACGAAGCCCATCGAAACGAGGCGGCTGTACGCTTCGGTCACTGTATAGGTGGATAGCTCGTGCGTTTGCGCGAGTTGCCGCACCGAGGGCAGCAGCGCGCCAGCGCGCAGCGTTTGCGCTTCGATAGCGCGCGTGAAGCCCTGTACGAGCTGCTCGACGAGCGTAGGCGCTGCGCCGCGGCCACGCTCCAGTTCGAGTTCGATCATGGGAAAGCCAGCGTATAGTGCGAGGGAAAACCCGAACGATCCGGGCGCCGACCAATACAGTTGGCGAGAATTGTCCAGCACGGTTTGCAGATCAGTATAGAGACTGTCTATGCCGCGCTTCAAGCCCCGGCGCTACAGTTGAGCCAAACCTACCTGAGGAGAAGCACGCATGACTTCGCGCCCTGTCATCGACGATCTCTCGTCGTTCTGGATGCCCTTCACCGCCAACCGCCAGTTCAAGGCCGCGCCGCGCCTGCTCGAATCGGCCAAAGGCATGTACTACCGCACGACCGATGGCCGTGAGGTGCTCGACGGCAGCGCGGGCCTCTGGTGTGTGAACGCGGGCCATGCACGCGAGGAGATTGTCGCGGCGATCGCCCAGCAAGCCGCCAAGCTCGACTTCGCTCCCACGTTTCAGATGGGCCACCCGCTCGCGTTCGAGGCAGCGCAGAAGATCGCGGAGATCATGCCGGCCGGGCTCGACCGCGTGTTCTTCACGAATTCCGGCTCGGAGTCGGTCGACACCGCGCTGAAGATCGCGCTCGCCTACCATCGCGCACGCGGCGAAGGCCAGCGCACCAAGCTGATCGGCCGCGAGCGCGGCTACCACGGCGTGGGCTTCGGCGGCATTTCGGTGGGCGGCATTGCGCCGAATCGCAAGGCGTTTTCGGGCCAGTTGCTGCCGGCCGTCGATCATCTGCCGCACACACACAATCTTGAACACAACGCGTTCTCGAAGGGCCAGCCGGGCTGGGGTGCCCACCTCGCCGACGACCTCGAGCGCATCGTCGCGCTGCACGACGCCTCGACCATCGCGGCCGTGATCGTGGAGCCCGTGGCAGGTTCGACGGGCGTGCTGATTCCGCCGCAAGGCTATCTGCAGCGCCTGCGCGAGATCTGCACGAAGCACGGCATCCTGCTGATTTTCGACGAGGTCATCACGGGCTTCGGGCGCCTCGGCAAGGCCACGGCCAGCGAGTATTTCGGCGTCACGCCGGACATCATCACCATGGCCAAGGCGATCAACAACGCCGCCGTGCCGATGGGCGGCGTGGCCGCGAGCCGCACGATTCACGACACGATCGTGAACAGCGGCGCGCAGGGCGCAATCGAGCTGTTCCACGGCTACACGTATTCGGCGCACCCGCTCGCCGCCGCCGCCGCGATCGCGACACAGGACCTGTATCGCCGTGAGGGCCTGTTCGAGCGCGCCGACGCACTCGCGCCGAAGTTCGAGGCCGCAGCGCATGCGCTGCGCGGCGAAAAGCACGTGAAGGACGTGCGCAACCTCGGCCTCGTTGCCGGCGTCGAACTCGATTCGCGCGATGGCGCGCCGGGCGCGCGCGCTTACGAGGTTTTCGTGAAGTGCTTCGAAGCAGGCGTGCTGATCCGCTTCACGGGCGACATTCTCGCGTTCTCGCCGCCGCTCATCGTGACCGAAGAGGAAATCGCGCGCCTGTTCGGCACGGTGCGCGACGTGCTCGCCACGGTGCAGTAACTCGCCTGGCGCGAGCCCTCGCCCGCGCCTGCTTTCGTTTGGTAATACGCCGTACAGGCGGCCCGGGTTCGGGCCGCCTTTTCTTTTTCCGGCCGTTGGATTCAGGCCATACTCGGGTAGCCGGATCGAGCAGCCGTACCCGCGAGGGCCGGGTTCGAGCACGGAACGCGCCATCGGCGTATCGTTGCCCCTATCCGCCATAGCAAACGCGATTGCGGCGAGCGCACGTCGACCGAAGTGCGCCTCGCCAGGAGGGAATCTCATGAAGATGCCAGTCCGCATCGGCACGCATATCGAGGGCATCCACTGGATCGCCGAATATGTGGAAGCGACACGTCAAATCCGTGTGTTCCGCGACGGTCACGTGGTCGATACGATCCCCGCGCCCGCGTCCATGTTCGGCGAAGAGCGCGACGCGGGTTCGGCCAGCGACGCCGCGAGCCGCGCCGAGGAAGCCGCGCTGCTCGCCTGTCTGCGCCGCTATGTAGCCGACGTGCAGCCTGAAGAATAGGACTCTTTATCATCGCCCATGCCGATCCCACCTCTCGCAAGGAGAGCGCGCCGATGAACGAACACAACGATCACTTCCCGCCGCAGTTCATTGAAACCGACGCGCTCATCATCGGTGCGGGGCCGGTGGGACTCTTCCAGGTGTTCGAACTCGGCCTGATGGAGATACACGCGCATGTAGTGGATTCGCTGCCCGTGGTCGGCGGCCAGTGTGCCGAGCTTTACCCCGACAAGCCGATCTACGACATTCCGGCAGTGCCGATGTACACCGGGCAACAGCTCGTAGATGCGCTGATGAAGCAGATCGAGCCTTTCGGCGCGACGTTCCATCTCGGCCAGGAGGTGCAAATCGTCGAACCGCGCGCCGACGGCCGCTTTTTCGTGCAGACGAGCAAGGGTACGCAGTTTCTTGCGAAGACGGTGTTCATCGCGGCAGGCGTGGGCTCGTTCCAGCCGCGCACGCTCAAGCTGAGCGGCATCGAGCGATACCGCGACACGCAGCTGTTCTATCGCATACGCGACCTCGAAAGCTTCCGCGACAAGGACATCGTGGTGTGCGGCGGCGGCGATTCGGCGCTCGACTGGGCGCTGCAACTCGTGGACGTCGCTCAGAGCGTGATCCTGCTGCATCGGCGCGAGGCATATCGCGCGGCGCCCGCAACGGTCGCGAAAATGCACGCGCTATGCGAGGAATGGCGCATGCAGTCGATCGTCGGCCAGCTGAGCGGCTTCGACGACGAAGGCGGCAAGCTCACGCGCGTCAAGGTGACGGGCGGCGACGGCGTCACGCGCTCGCTGGAACTTGACTGCCTGCTCGTGTTTTACGGCTTGTCGCCGCAACTCGGGCCGATCGCGCAATGGGGCCTTGAAATCGAACGCAAGCAGTTGCCGGTGGATACGGCGCGCTTCGAAACGAGCGTGCCGGGCATCTTTGCCGTCGGCGATATCAACACGTATCCGGGCAAGAAGAAGCTGATTCTTTCAGGTTTCCACGAAGCCGCGCTCGCCGCGTTCGGCGCCGCGCATCACGTGTTCCCCGAGAAGAAAATTCATTTGCAGTACACAACGACCAGCACGCGCCTGCACAAGGTGCTCGGCGTGGAGTCGCCGGTATTCGACTGAACGCGGGGACGCTCGCCCCGCGTTTTGTCGCCACTCGATCAGGCCTGCTCGGCGTCCTGCTCGCGGAAAACGCGGTCGGCGAGATGGAACGCCGAGTTCGCCGCCGGCACGCCGCAATAGATCGCCGTTTGCAGCAGCACTTCCTTGATTTCGTCGCGCGTGACGCCGTTGTTCCGCGCGGCGCGCAGATGCAGCGCGAGTTCCTCGCTGCGGTTGAGCGCGACCATCATCGCGATCGTCAGCAAGCTGCGTGTGTGGCGCGGCAAGCCATCGCGCGTCCAGATCTCGCCCCATGCATAGCGCGAAATGAAATTCTGGAATTCTTCGGTCACTTCCGTGCGATTGGCGAGCGAGCGATCGACATGCGCGTCGCCCAGCACCGCGCGGCGCACCTTCATGCCCGCTTCGTAGCGTTCTTCGTCGTTCATCACGCCCCCAGCAGGAAATCGACCACGATCTTGTTGTACTCATCCGCCAACTCGACGTTCGAGATGTGCGCGGCATTCAGTTCGACATAGCGCGCGCCGGGCACCGATTCGGCCAGCTCGCGCCCTTGTGCGGGCGTCGCGGCCAGATCGTGCGTGCCCGAGATCACGAGCGTGCGCGCCTTGATCGACGGTACCTCGCCGCGCAGGTCAGCGGCGTTAATTGCTTCGCAGTTCGAAGCGTAGCCGTCCTTGTCGGTATGCACGAACACGTCGCGCACTTGCGACATGACGAGCGCGTTGTTCGCGATGAATTCGGGCGTGTACCAACGCGGCAGCACCGCGTCAGCGAGCGCGAGCATGCCTTCGCTGCGAGCCTTCGCCGCACGCGGCACCCACACTTCCGGCGAGCCGATCTTCGCGGCCGTGTTGCACAGCACGAGGCGGTCGATGCGGTTGGCGTATCGCGCACCGAGGCCGACGCCGGTCAGGCCGCCCATCGAAACGCCCACGAAGTGCGCGCGCTCGATGCCGAGCTGATCCATCAGTCCGATCACGTCGCCGGTCAGCTGCTCGATAGTGTACGGGCCCTGCGGCGCGGCCGAGTGGCCATGGCCGCGCGTGTCGTAGCGCAGCACGCGGAAGTGCTTCGTGAACTCGGCGATTTGCGGCGTCCACATCGACACGTCGCTACCGAGCGAATTCGACAGTACCACCCATGGCGCCGACCGGTTCTCCGTACCGTCGATGCGATAGAACAAATGCGTGTCGTTGACGGCTGCGTAAGGCATGCGTGTTACTCCTCGTGTGTCTTCTATGATCAATGGGGCGTGCGTTGATTTGCGCTCGCTGCGTACGACGCGAGCACCGCGTCGACGAAAGCGTGCGCCTGCCCCACGTAATTGGCCGGATCGAGCAGCGCCTTGAGGCGCGCTTCGTCCAGGTGTTTGGTCACGGCGGGATCCGCCGCGAGGACTTCGTACAGCGTGTGGCCGCTTTGCACCGCCGATTTCGATGCGTGCTCAACGAGATGATGCGCGTCCAGACGCCCGATCTGGTCGCCGAGCGCGAGCATCACCGCTTCGCCGAGAATGAGCCCGTGCGTGATGTCGAGATTCGCCGCGAGGCGCTCGGGCCGCACTTCGAGTCCAGCCGTGATCTGTTCGATCTGCGCGAGCGCGCCGCCAGCAAGGCGCGCGAGATCGGGCAGCGCATCCCACTCCGCTTGCCAGCCGCCGAGCGCGCGCTCATGTTCCTGAACCATGCCCGCGAACACCGTCGCAACGAGGCCAGGCGCGCGCGTGGCAGCCGTCAGGACTGCTGCGCAACCCACGGGATTGCGCTTGTGCGGCATGGTCGAAGAACCACCCTTGCCCGCCGCGGCCGGTTCACCCAGCTCACCGATTTCGGTCTGCATCTGCAGAGAGATGTCACGCGCGATCTTGCCGAGCGTGCCGATGAGCATGCCGAAGAACGACGCGGCTTCGGCAATACGGTCGCGCTGCGTGTGCCACGGCAACGCAGGCGACGCGAGGCCGAGATCTTGGGCGAGCGCGACGCCCACCTTCGGCGCAGCGTCGCGCAAACTTGCGAGCGTGCCGGCCGCGCCGCCGAACTGCAGCACGAGCGCGCGCTCGCGCAGCGCGGCGAGGCGTTCGCGATGGCGCAGCATGGCGTCGAGCCATTGCGCGAACTTCAATCCGAGCGTGATGGGCAGCGCCTGCTGGAGCCACGTGCGCCCCACCGCCGGCGTCGCCCGATGCGTGTGCGCGAGGTCCGCAAGCGTCGCGCAGAGCGCATCGATACCCCGCTCGATCAGCGCAAGCGCGTCGCGCAACTGCAGCACGGTGGCCGTATCGATGATGTCCTGACTCGTGGCGCCCCAGTGAACGTACTTCGCGGCTTCGGCGTCGGCGGCTTTCACGCGCGCCGTGAGCTGCTTGACGAGCGGGATCGCCAGATTGCCGCCCAGCGCGGCGTCGCGTGCGAGCGCCGGCGCGTCGAGCTGATCCGCCGCGCAGGCCTCTACGATCGCGGCCACGGCCGACTGCGGGATCACGCCATGCGCGGCAGAGGCGCGCGCCAGCGCCGCCTCGACGTCCAGCATGCGTTGCAGCGTGGCATCGGGAGACCAGACCGCATTCATCGGCTCGGTCCCGCAGATCAGGCTCGTGAGGCGTTCAATCATGGAGTGTGGCGCGTAGAAAAATGCAGGCGTTCAGATAGTACAGATGGAACGAAGCGGGCGCGGCAACCGTCGACGAATGCCGACGGCTGCCGCGCCACGCACGTGCGAACGATGCGCACGTCGACAACCAGTTTACGCTGCGCGACGGTTTTGCGTCGCGTCGATCAGCGGCACGCCGGCAAGCTTTTGCAGCGCGTCGAAATCGATATCCGAATAGATCTCGCGCACGGCGAGGCCTTCGGGTGTAACGTCGAACGCGGCAAGGTCCGTATAGATGCGGCCCACGCAGGCCACGCCCGTGACCGGGTACGTGCATTCGCTCACGAGCTTGCTTTCGCCTTGCTTCGTCAGCAGTTCCATCATGACGAACACCTGCTTCGCGCCGAGTGCGAGGTCCATCGCGCCGCCCACGGCCGGAATCGCGTCGGGCGCGCCGGTGTGCCAGTTCGCGAGGTCGCCATTCACCGACACCTGGAACGCGCCGAGCACGCAGTAGTCCAGGTGGCCGCCGCGCATCATCGCGAACGAGTCGGCATGGTGGAAGTAGGCGCCGCCGGTGAGCAGCGTGACGTGCTGCTTGCCTGCGTTGATGAGTTCGTCGTCTTCCTGGCCAGGTGCGGGCGCCGGGCCCATGCCGAGCAGGCCGTTTTCGCTGTGCAGGAAGATTTCCTTGCTCGGATCGAGGTGGTTGGCCACCAGCGTCGGGACGCCGATGCCGAGATTCACATACGCGCCTTCGGGAATGTCCGCGGCCACGCGCTTGGCCATTTCATCGCGATTCAGTCGTTTCATTGCCTCTCTCCGTTCCTTCAGGCTGCCTGGCCTTGCGCTTGATGGGCCGCTTGCGGCACTTCCACGACGCGTTGCACAAAAATGCCAGGCGTCACGATGTCTTCCGGATCGAGTTGACCGAGTTCGACAACCTCCGAAACCTGGGCAATGGCGACCTTCGCCGCGCTCGCCATGATCGGGCCGAAGTTGCGCGCCGTCTTGCGATAGACGAGGTTGCCCCAGCGATCGCCCTTATACGCCTTGATGAGCGCGAAGTCGGCGTGCAGCGGCGCTTCGAGCACGTATTGGCGGCCGTCGATCAGGCGCGTTTCCTTGCCTTCGGCCAGCTTCGTGCCGTAGCCCGTGGGCGTGAAGAAGCCGCCGATGCCGGCGCCCGCGGCGCGGATGCGCTCGGCCAGATTGCCCTGCGGCACGAGTTCAAGCTCGATTTCGCCGGCGCGATAGAGTGCGTCGAACACATACGAGTCGGTCTGGCGCGGGAACGAGCAGATGATCTTGCGCACTCGCTTCGCCTTGAGCAGCGCGGCAAGGCCGATGTCGCCGTTGCCCGCGTTGTTGTTGACGATGGTGAGGTCGCGCGCGCCCTGCTCGATGAGCGCGTCGATCAGTTCGGCGGGCATACCGGCCGTGCCGAAGCCGCCGATCATCACCGTGGCGCCGTCATGCACATCGGCCACGGCGGCTTGAAGCGTGTCGAAAATCTTGTTGATCATGCCTGTTCCTGAAAGCGATGCGCATCGCGGAAGGTCCACGTCACCCGATCGCGAAAAAGTTCTATATACGAACACTGATTCGTTTAGCGAACGTCCAGCGCATTATCGGAGTGTATTCGCGGGCTTGTCAAGGCGGGTCTACCCACACAGGCAATCTACTTCATGTCGGTGCCGATGCGCGCCGGTGCGCACACGGGCGCACTTTGCGCCGCGCTTCCACGGCAGGCGCGGCCGTGGGCACATACCCCAATATCCCGAATTTCAATTCATCGACTAGTCTTTATCTGATTTCGACATAGTGCCGCGCCGCCCTCGCCTTCATGCAAGACCTCGATCTAAATCTCATCCCCTTTCTCGTGGCCATGGAGGAAACGCGCAATGTGAGCCGCGCCGCCGAGCGGCTCGGCGTGAGTCAGCCGCGCGTGAGCACGGCGCTCGGCAAGCTGCGCGATTATTTCGGCGATCCGCTCTTCGTGCGCACCTCGCGCGGCATGGAGCCCACGCCGCGCGCACTCGGCCTCATTCCCGCCGCGCGCGACGCGCTGGTGCGTATCGAGAAGGGCATGCTGCAAGCGCAGGACTTCGATCCCGCCACGAGCACCCACACGTTTTCCATCGCGCTCTCCGATGTCGGCGAGATCGTCTTTCTCCCACGCCTCCTGCAGGTCTTCGCCGAGCGCGCGCCCAACGCGAACCTGCGTTCGGTGTCACTGCCGCCGAGCCAGGTCGAGCGCGGTCTCGAATCGGGCGACATCGATCTCGCGGTCGGCTATTTCCCCGATCTCGGCGGCAACAACTTCTTCCAGCAGCGCCTCTTCACGCACCGCTTCATCTGCATGATGCGCAGCGGACACCCGCTTGCGGGCAAAGCCATGACGATCGAGCAATTTCTCGCCATGGGCCACGCCGTCGTGCGCGCCGAAGGACGCAGCCAGGAAGTGCTGGAGCAGTATCTGGAGAAAAGGCGCATGCGCCGCCGCGCGGTGCTCGAAACGCCTCACTTCATGAGCTTGCCGTTCATTCTCACGCGCTCCGACCTCATCGCGACGGTGCCTCATGCAATCGGCTTCGCCTATGTGTCCGAGCATGCGTCTATCACGCTCGTCGAGCCTCCGCTGCCATTGCCGCGCTTCGATCTCAAGCAGCACTGGCATCGCAAGTATCACAACATGCAGCGTGGCGAATGGCTGCGAAGCGTCGTGGCGGAACTCTTCAACGACGCCATGGACGAATGGCCCAAATGATGCCCCCTCGCGCCAGGCACGAAAAAACATGAAACAATGTGCGCTCGTGGAGCACGCCAAAGCGGCGTCGTTGCACATGACAGGAGCCCACGCATGAGCGAAGAAAAAAAGGCCGGGAAAGGAAAGCCACGCAAGAACGCAAAGAGCGAGAGCATCGCGACCGTCGCGCGTCCGTCACGCGCCGAAGCTGAGGACGCGGTGCGCGTACTGCTGCGCTGGGCCGGGGACGACCCCGCTCGCGAAGGGCTGATCGATACGCCGGGTCGCGTCATCCGCGCCTATGAGGAATTTTTCGCGGGCTATCAGGTTGATCCACGCGAAATCCTGTCGCGCACCTTCTCGGAGGTGGACGGCTACGACGAAATGATCGTGCTGAAGGACATTCGCTTCGAGAGCTACTGCGAGCATCACATGGTGCCGATCATCGGGCGCGCGCACGTGGCATATCTACCCGAGCATCGCGTGGTGGGCATCTCGAAGCTCGCGCGTCTCGTCGACGCATTCGCGAAGCGTCTGCAGATCCAGGAGAAGATGACCGCGCAGATCGCCGACACGCTCAATGAAATCCTGCAGCCCAAGGGCGTGGGCGTGATACTCGAAGCGGCGCATCAGTGCATGTCCACGCGCGGCGTGCACAAGGCAGGCGTGGAGATGGTCACGTCGCGCATGCTCGGCACGTTCCGCACCGACCCGTCCACGCGCCGCGAGTTTCTTGCGATCGTCGGCAATCCCGGCGCGATGAGCGTCGCGAATACCTGAAAACCACGCACGCAGAAAATGAACGGGACGCCGTGTCCCGTTCACATCCTCACTTCATTGGGCTTTCGTCGCCCCGCTCTATCTCGCGAATCTTGCCCTGGCGCACGCTGCTGCCCGGCGGCACGCTATGCGTGAGCCACACGTTCCCGCCAATCACGGAGCCGCGCCCGATCGTCACGCGGCCGAGAATCGTCGCGCCCGCGTAGATCACCACGTCGTCCTCGACGATCGGATGGCGCGCGTTGCCCTTCACGAGCGTCCCGTCGAGGTCGGCGGCGAAGCTCTTCGCACCGAGTGTCACGGCCTGATACAAGCGAACGCGCTCGCCGATGATCGCCGTCTCGCCGATCACGACGCCCGTGCCGTGATCGATGAAGAAGCTCGATCCGATCTGCGCGCCCGGGTGAATGTCGATGCCCGTGGCGGAATGCGCGATCTCATTGATAAAACGCGCGAGCAGCGGCACGCCGAGGCGGTACAGCGCATGCGCGAGCCGATGATGCGTCATGGCCCACACGCCCGGGTAGCACAGCAGGATCTCGGTAATGTGCTGCGCAGCCGGGTCGCCCGTGAACGCCGCCTGGATGTCGCTCACGAGCAGCGCGCGAATATCGGCTAGTTGCCGGCCAAACTCGCGCGCGACTTCGAATGCACGTATGCGCAGTTCGTCCTCGCTGGCCTGCGAGCTTTCGGGCAGGAAGCGCAACGCGCGGCGAATCTGCTCGGCAAGCAGCCGCAAGGTGCTGTCGAGCGTATGGCCGACGTAGTAGTCGATGCTTTCATCGGTCAGGTCCGGCGCGCCGTAATGCGTGGGAAAGAGCGCGGCGCGCAGGCCGGCCACGATGTTGACGACCGCATCGCGGGACGGCAATTCGCGGATACCAAGTGGGTGGCGCGTGCGGTGCCGTTCTTCACGCGACGCACGCAGATCGGCGACGATCTGTTCCAGGCCCCAGTCAGGGGAAGCAGCTTTGGACATGGTGATGCGGCAGCAGACGCGAGTTCTGTGCGGGAGTGAGTGTATCGACCCCAGAGATTACCGCGTTTTGCGGGAGTTCGCCGAAGCACTGTCGGAGACGGGCTGCGCCCGAAGAGCGCGCGCGTTCAGAGCGTGACCGTGCTCGCGTCAATCCAACGAACGGCCCAGTCGCGCGCATGGGCGATGGCAGCCGCCTCATCGGAAAAGCGCAATTCAGCAGGGAAAAATCGGTTGGCAACGAGTTCGCCGTCGCTCGAGCGCGAAATCACCACATACGGTTGATACGTACCGTCACCGGCGCGCGCCGGTGCGCAATTCAGCAAATAGCCACGATGCGTAAATGCAGCGTCGAAGTGCATGTGTGTCACCCGCCCCTGACTGCCTCGTCCATTTTATTTGGCGCGTGCATTCAAGATCGTGCGGCAAAGCCACAGCATGAGCCCTCGCCCGGCCCATTAATTGAAAGCGCGCCAACTCGTTGAAAGAGGATCATACTCCTGGGAAAAAGCCCAAACCAACGAAAAAAATGCAACATCGCTGGAGGCGTTCTCCTGGCGAACCGGCTTGCTTTTCACCCCGATTCAAGGGTGCGGCGCTGCAGCGGAACGGCGCTTGCGGAATTGGCTGCTGAATGCAGACACCCACATCTTCCAAGGAGGAAGAATCATGAATCGTCCCGACGACATGCAAAAAGCGAATGTGGGAGATGTCAGCGCGTCGCAGTCGCGGCCGCGAAGCGCCGAGCTCCACAACGACCGCACGCACGATAGCTCGGTCGACACCGACGGCAAGAACCGCGAAGCCGCGCGCCTCGCGGGCGACGGCTGCATCGGCCCCGACGAAGTGACGACCTGCAACGCAACGCTCGACAACAGCGTGGCCGAAGCGGATGACGGCCTGGCGGGTTTCGACAGCCGCAAGGGCGTGCACCGGCTGCCGATCGCGCTGGAGTCCGGATACGAAGTCGTCGACCTCGGCATGAGCGAGCCCGAAGAGCCTAACGACGTCGACTGGCAGCGCAACGCCGCGCGCGAACCAGGGGCGCGCCGCAGCCCGGGGCGCCTGCACTTTGCGCTCAACCACATGCGGCCGACGCGCGTGATCGAATTGCTGCGCAAGCCATGAACAACGGTTCGCCGCCCGTTGTGCGGCGAACCATTTGCGATTATCCAGGCGATATCGCCGTAATGGCGGATTCAGACAGTATTCAGTCGAGTGCGGTTAAAAGTAGAAATGAAAAAGACAGAAAATAAATGAAAGCCGATAAATCGACAGCATTATCCCGGCGAATTGCACGCTTTTGCCGCTTTCGAAATGCCGTCGGGCTTTATTTCAGCGCCGGTACAATGCACTCCTTTCGTGCATACAGCACGCTTGTTCAGGAGACGCAGAAATTCTCTCCGATGTCACCGAAATCTGACACAAATGACCCCACAAAGCGGGAGGATTGCAGACGAGGGGGGATCGGATAGGAATTTAGTGATAAATTCTTACATCATAAGAAGCGAGGAGCGAGTGTCCGAGGCCTTGCCCCGCGATCTCGCCCAGCGCTGATGGAGAGTGTTGAACGTGCCTCTACATTTTATTGAGCAGATGTCGCCCGTGCTCGACGCGCCCGAAGAGGCAGCGTGGTTCGACGCGGTGGCGAAGCTCGCCAGCTCGTGGGGATTCAGCCAGCTCATGCTGGCTATCTTGCCGCGCCCGGGCATGAGGCTCGAGGACGCGTTTATCCGCACGAACTATTCGGCCGCGTGGCGGCAGACGTACAACGACCACGGTATGGCCTACTTCGACCCTACCGTATCGCATTGCACGACGCGCTCGGCGCCGCTCATCTGGTCGCCGGAGCTTTTCGCGACAGAGCAGCAACAATCGATGTATGAGGAGGCCCGCTCGTACGGGCTGCGCGCGGGCATCACCCTGCCAATCCATGGCCCACGCCAGGAAGTCGGCATGCTGTGCTTCGTCAACGACGCCAATCCCAATGACAATTTCTGGGAGGACGTGAACCGTGCGTTGCCGAATCTCGTGCTCCTGCGCGATCTCGTGCTGGACACGAGCCAGCGGCACCTGAACGACCACGTTCAGTCGCTGATTCCCAAACTCACGCCACGGGAAAAGGAATGCCTCAAGTGGACTGCACTAGGCAAGTCCACTTGGGAAATTTCTCACATCCTGAATTGCTCTGAAGCCGTCGTGAACTTCCACATGAAGAACATTCGCGGGAAGTTCGGCGTGAACTCACGGCGAGCGGCAGCCGTGATTGCGACGCAGATGGGTCTTATTGACCCGGGCTAAGCACCATCGGTGCTTCGCCGCGCAACACGCGCTCGGCACGGCCAAGGTCGCCGTCCGAAATCGTCTTGTTGAAATACAGCCCGAGCAGGATCGACACCGGCGGCGGAATCTCCGCGCCCGACTCGAACCGGCTGCCGCGCGACTGCGTCACGCCGAAACGCGCCCAGAAGCGGCGCTGGCTCTCTTTCTTCTTCTTCCGATACGCAATGATCAGGACGCGGTCGACGACCGAAGACAGATCCCCGGGGGACGACATGGTATTCGCACCCGAATGCCATTGATTGCCCATAAGTTCCATGATGACTCTCGCTGTCAGATATGCCTGATGAGTGACTGCCGCGGAAGTGATTCTCCTTAAGAGACCCTATCTGCGCACCTACCTATCTAGATAGGTGTTTTTTTATATTCATAACGCATAGCTTTCGAACCGTACTGCCGCGCTTCCACACAAATCGGGAGAGTTGTCATGCAAGCTGCGATACGGATCGGACTGAGACAGGACTTCGACAACGAGGACATCAATGAGATGTACAGGCTGCGCGCGCGCGTGTTCCGCGACCGCCTGGGCTGGGACATTCCCACCATTGCGGGGATGGAAATCGACGGCTACGACGCGCTCGGGCCCCATTACATGCTGATTCAGGACGGCGCGGGCCACGTGCGCGGCTGCTGGCGCCTGATGCCCACCGAAGGCCCCAACATGCTGCGCGACACGTTCCCGCAACTGCTGCAAGGCAACGCCGCGCCTACGGCCCGTAACATCTGGGAACTGAGCCGCTTCGCCATCGAATCCGGCAACGACCAGGCATTCGGTTTTGCCGACGTGACCATGAGCGCGATGCGCGCGGTCGTGTCGTTCGCCGACCGCGCGGGCATCAACAGCTATGTGACGGTGACCACGACGCCGATGGAGCGCCTGCTGCGCCGCACGGGCATCGAACTGAAGCGGCTTGGCGCGCCGATGCGCATTGGCGTGGAGAATGCCGTCGCGCTGGAAATCGCGATGAGCGAGCAGACGCACCACGCGCTGTTCGGGGCGATGGCGCATGCTGCGTAAGTGCGACGCCTGAAAGGGGCAGGTTCACATTGTCCGGGTGGTGGGCCTTTTTGCTCCGGCTGGCACATGTTGTTTTTGTCTGACAAATATGACCTAAAACGACCATTTCGGCGCCACTGCCTGGCGCCGGTCGCGGCGGCATCAATGGTGCATTAATCGGCCTTGACCTCGGCGGCTCTCGCTTCGCCGCTTTTCTGCGCCGCCGAAGGGCTACTACGGCTGAAGCGGATGTGGGAAATCCGCCCCACGCACAGCGCCGCCGCGAGCGCCGCACAGCCCGTCAGCCCGATTCCCAGATGGATCGCGTCCACCAGCACGTGGCGCACCGCATCGATCAGTGCCGCGCCGTCGAGCCCCGCCGCCTTCATCTGTGCGACGAGGCCCTCGCGCAGCGCCGGGTCGATCAGCACACGCGGATCGGCGAGCTGGGGTTGCCAGTGCTGTTGCAGCGGCGCGCCGATCACCGCCAGCGCATCGCCCACACCGGCCGCATAGCGGTGGTTGACGATCGTCGCCACGACGCTGGTGCCGAGCATGCCGCCAACCATGCGCGTGGACTGCAGCAACGCGGTCGTGATGCCGAAACGCTCCCGCCCTGCAATCTCCTGGCCGAATATATTCAGATTGTTCAGGATGAAGCCAAGTCCGATACCCACGGCCGACATCGCCAGTTCGAGCCAAAGGTGCGCCGTGTTTCGGGACGCGAAGGCGAGGCCAGCGGAAGCCGCGACCAGCAGGCTGAAACCGACTGTCAGAATCGTCGTGGGCCTGCGCAGCCGGATCACGATGCGCGTATTGATCAGGCTGCCTAGCGCGATACAGGCGGCGATCGGCGTGGCGAGCAGGCCCGCCTGCTGGGGCGACAGCCCGAAACCGCCCTGCAGGAGCAGCGGCGCGAAAAAGATCAGCGAGAACATCACGAAGCCCGAGAGCGTCGAGAGCGTAAACAACGTGACGAGCTGCGGGTCGCGAAACAGGTCGAGCGGGATGATCGGGTGCGTCGCGCGGCGTTCGCAGGCGAGCAGCAGCGCTGCGCCGACGAGTACCGCCACCGCGAGCACGGCGTTGCCAGTCGTCAGGCCGCTCTTGGGCACAGCCTCGATCAAGGTCTGGAAAGCACCCAGCACCAGTGCGACGAGCGCGGCGCCCGTCCAGTCGATGCGCACCTCGCCGGTACGCGCCGGCTGGTAGCGCGGCAGATGCGCCCAGATGAAATAAAGTGCAAGCGCGCCAACCGGCAGATTGACGAGAAATGTCGAGCGCCAGCCAAAGTGCTCGCTGAGCCAGCCGCCCAGCGACGGCCCCGCCGCCGTGCCGATGCCGTAGGCGGCCGCCATGACGACCTGCCAGCGCACCCGTGCACGCGGGTCGGGAAAGAGATCGGGAATCGAGGCGAACGCCGTGCCCACCATCATCCCGCCCCCTACACCCTGCAATGCGCGAGCCGCTGCGAGAAAACGCATGTCAGTCGCGAGCCCGCACAGCACGGAGGCCACCGTAAACACGATCACCGCGGCGATCACGAAGCGCTTGCGGCCGAAGTAGTCGCCGAGCCGCCCAAACACCGGCACCGTCACGACCGAGGCCAGCAGGTAGGCGCTGGCAATCCACGCATAGAACTCGAAGCCGTGCAGTTCGGCGACGATCGAGGGCAAAGCGGTGCTGACAACGGTTTGATCGAGTGCGACGAGCATGTTGACGAGGCCAATGCCGAGCATGGCCAGCAGCGCGTCGCGAAACGGCAGGTTAGCGGAGGAAGATTTCACGGGAGGGGAAGACGGCGCGAAGCGAAAAAGAGGCAACGATAGCGGTATGCCGGTGCGCGTGCAACATAATGAAATAGCAACTGAGAAACTTACGGGAGCGCGGTATTCCGACGCAGCCCACTTGATCTTCCTTCGCGTTCCTTCCATCTTTCATACAGTCCAACTGCATGTTTACTTGCGATCCATTAAGCTTCTCGCCAGTTACGACACGCCGCGCCACCTCGTCGCAGCATCGCCCGAGGGCCGCGAGATTCTCGATCCCACTCAAAGAGGAGGTCTTATGTATAAACGCATCCTTGTCGCCGTCGACGGCAGCGCCACGTCGCGCCGCGCCTTCGAAGCCGCGCTCGAACTGGCGAAAGCAATGGGCTCGATCCTGCAGCCGTATTACGTGATCGAGAACACGCCCATGTATTTCGACGCGCCCGGCTACGACCCTTCGATCCTGCGCAACCAGATGATCGCCCAGGGCAACGAACTCGCGGAAGACATGAACAAGGCGATGAGCGAGCGAGGCGTGGAAGGCGCCATGCTCACGGGTGAAGCCTCCTCGCTCGACGACGTCCCGACGCTCGTGCTCAACGCCGCGAAGACCGCAGGCTCCGATCTGATCGTGATGGGCACGCACGGCCGCCGCGGTTTCCAGCGCCTCATTCTCGGCAGCGTTGCCGAACGCTGCGTGCGACAGTCCACCCTGCCTGTCCTCCTGATTCCGTCAGCCGCTGGAAATGCCGATCAGTAGTCGCAGTAAGTGCACGCGGTTTTGCACATTATCGAAAAGTCGCTTGCGCTCCGTCAGACGGCGCGCAAGCGCCCTCTGACGAGGCTCAAAACGAAGCATCTCAAAAGCGCGTCACTTTGCCACCAATTTGAGATTCGACCCCGGTAGACAATGCCTGGACATAGATCAAAGGAGCATTGTCGATGCTGAATCCTAACGTCGTTTCCCATACCACCGTGCGCCGCAGCAATCGCACACCCGTGGCGGCACCGCGCACCTCCACACGCTGTTCGGTTTGCGCCATGCGGCACCTGTGCATGCCCCAGGGCCTCACCCTCGACGACCTGCCGAAACTCGAAGCTTTGATCTGCTCCGCGCGCAGTGTGCGGCGCGGCGAAGCCGTGTACCGCGCCGGCGACGCCTTCGACAATCTCTACGTCGCGCGCTCCGGCTCGCTCAAGACGGTCATGGCGCACCGCGACGGCCGCGAGCAGGTCACCGGCCTGCGCCTGGCCGGCGACCCGCTCGGCATCGACGGCATCAGCACCGGCTTCTACACCTGCAGCGCCGTTGCGCTCGAAGACAGCTCGGTCTGCATCATTCCCTACTCGGCGCTCAAGCACTTGTGCCGTGAAACCGGCGCCATGCAAGACCGGCTGCACCGCCTCATGAGCGAGCAGCTCATCCGCGAATCGTCGCAAATGATGGTGCTCGGCTCGCTCTCCGCCGACGAACGCGTCGCCGCCTTTCTGCTGGACGTCTCCGAACGCAACGGCCAGCGTGGGTACTCACACGCGGAGTTCAACCTGCGCATGACGCGCGAGGACATGGGCAGCTATCTCGGCATGACGCTCGAAACGGTGAGCCGCACCCTGTCGAGATTTCAAAAGCGCGGCCTGATCGACGCACAGGGCAAGCTGATCCGCATCATCGATCTCGAAGGTCTGCGGCACCTGTAATTCGTGGTAAACCCCGGGCGGGCCGCCCGGGTTACCCGTACCGGGCCTCATCGGCGCGGCATCTCCGTTGGCACAACTCCTGCGCAGGGTTAAAGTTTCGTCCTACGCCCACGCAAGGAGAATCGCCGAAATGCATCTCCCGCAATCTCCCACGCTCGCTGCCCGCCTCGAAGCGGCGCGCACCGCCAGCGACGCGCTCTTCAACGTCGTCAAACCCGAGTTTCTCTACGAGCGGCCTATTCGCGAGCGTCACCGCATCGTGTTCTATATCGGTCATCTGGAAGCATTTGACCGCAACCTCTTCGACAAGCGCCTGTTCGACCTGCCCTCCACCGATGCGCGCCTCGATCAGCTGTTCGCTTTCGGCATCGATCCCGTCGATGGCGGCCTGCCGACCGATACGCCCGCCGACTGGCCCGACCTCGCCGAAGTCCTTGCCTACGGCCACGACGCGCGCAGCCGCATCGACGCGCAACTCTCGACGCTCGGCCTGCCGCCCGATGCCTCGAATCACGACACGCCGGGACAGTTGCTGAATGTCGCGATCGAACATCGGCTCATGCATGTCGAAACACTCGCGTACATGCTCCACCAGTTGCCGTTCGAGCAAAAGCAGGCGCCCGCGGCAACGCTCGCGCGCGCCAACCCGCTCCACACGGTCGAGGCCGGGACGGTGCAGGTGCCAGCGGGCCGCTCGGCGCTCGGCATGACCGCCGAGCGCGGACTATTCGGTTGGGACAACGAGTTCGGCGAGCAGCAGGTCGACGTAGCGGCATTCGAGATCGACCGCTACATGGTGACGAACGGCGCTTTTCTCGAATTCATCGAGGACGGCGGCTACAAGCGGCGCGAACTCTGGAACGACGCGGACTGGGCCTGGAAGGAAAGCGCGCACGTGGCGCACCCCGTGTTCTGGTCGCGCGGCCCCGAAGGCTGGCTGCTGCGCACGATGTTCAAAGACATCGCATTGCCGCTTGCATGGCCCGTGTACGTGAGCCACGCGGAAGCCAGCGCCTTTGCGCGCTGGCGCGGCATGGCGCTGCCGAGCGAGGCGCAGTGGCAGCGCGCCGCGCACGGCGCACTGCCCGGCCGCACCGATAACTTCGATTTCCGCGACTGGAACCCGGTGGCCGTCGACGCCACGCCGGACAGCGCCAGCACGTGGGGCGTAGAAGGCCTGTACGGCAACGGCTGGGAATGGACCTCTACGCTCTTCGGGCCGCTGCCGGGTTTCAAGGCGTTTCCGTTCTACGAGGGGTATTCGGCAAACTTCTTCGACGGTCAGCACTACGCAATGAAAGGCGGCTCGCCTCGCACCGCGCAATGCATGGTGCGGCCGACGTTTCGCAACTGGTTCCAGGCGCATTACCAATACGTTTACGCGGGATTTCGCTGCGTTCGGGATTGATCGATCCCCCTCGGCCAGTCGGAAGCACTGCAGCAGCGTCATCGTTGTGACGTAGTCCGGGTCGGGGTGCTGGGGGCGACGCCCCACCCCCAGCCTTTCCCCGCGGGAAAGCACGCTTCACCCTTCCTCAATTTTCGCGCTCGCGAAAATCTCCCACACTCTGCATCACGCCTCATCCGTATCGTTCGTACGGAATCGCGCCCCGGCCGCGGCTCATGGCGCGGCATCAAAAATACTGGAGACAGCATGAACAGCCATCCCCTGGACCTCGGCGGCGACGCGCCGGGCGAAGCGCCTACCCGCCCGCTAGCCGCGGACGCCGCGTTTCCGAGCCCCCAAAGCATCACGCTCGGCAGCTTCATGGACGACATGCCCGTGGGCGCGCTGCATCGCTTCGTGGTGTGGGTGATCGGCATTGGTCTTTTCTTCGACATGTACGAGATCTTTCTCGTCAGCTCGATCGGGGCAGCGCTGCAAAACGAGTATGGGCTCGACGCGCACAGCCTCGCGTTCAAGCTCCTGCTCGCCTCGGCCTTCGTCGGCATGTTTTTTGGCTCGCTGTTTCTCGGCAGTCTCGCCGACCGCATCGGCCGGCGGCGCGCTTTCCTGTTCACGCTCGTGTGGTACAGCGCGTTCTCGCTGCTCGCCGCATTCTCCGTGAACGCCACCATGCTCGTGGTCTGCCGTTTTCTGACCGGCGTCGGCGTCGGCGCGATCTATCCGGTGGCGGACAGTTTTCTTTCGGAGATTCTGCCGAAGGAAAAGCGCGGCCGGCTCGCTGCGTGGGCCTATACCACGTCGTATGTCGCAGTGCCGCTGGTCGGCTTCCTCGCGGTTTGGCTCAACCCGCTGCATCTCGGCGGAGTCGCGGGGTGGCGCATCATTCTCGCCATCGGCAGCCTTGGCGCCCTGTTCGTGCTGGCCGTGCAGCATCGCCTGCCCGAAAGCCCGCGCTGGCTGCTGGCGCAAGGACGCAACGACGAAGCCTATGCGATGCTCGGCCGCTTCGCGCAAAGCGCCGGCGCACAGATGCCCAAGCGCTTTGCCGAGCCGCAAACGCGCCAGCACCCGCTGCGCCTCTCCGAGCGCATCGCCGTGCTGCGGCGTGCACCCTATGACAAGCGCTACTTCATGCTCGTCGTGTTTCACCTGTTCCAGGCCTTCGGCTATTACGGCTTCGGCACGCTTGCCGGCGTGGTCGTGAAAAGCCGCGGCATCGACGTCACGGGCAGCACGCTCTTCGTCGCGCTCTCGTTTCTCGGCTACCCGATCGGCTCGTTGCTCTCCGTGCCGCTGCTGAACTGGATCGAGCGCCGCACGCTCGTGATCGCCTCGCTCATCTCCATTGCGATTTTTGGGCTTGGCTTCGCGTATTCCGGGCAGGCTGCCTTGATCGTTTGCTTCGGCGTGCTGACGACCTGTGCGTCGAATGTGTTCAGCAACGCTTATCACGTGTACCAGGCCGAGATTTTTCCGGCCAGCGTCAGATCGACCGCTATTGGCAGCACGTATTCGCTTTCGCGCATCATGAGCAGCGCCCTGCCGTTCATCCTCTTGCCGGTGCTCACGCAGCACGGCCCGATCGCAATGTTCGGCGTGATCTCCGCCGCGCTGGCCATCGTCGCCGTGACCCTGCGTGCGCTCGGGCCGCTCACGACGCGCCGCAGCCAGGACGAGATCAATCCGGTCTGACCGGCTGATTCCTCGAGCGTCCCTGGATCATCGGGGCGGCTGCCGCGTCATGCGGCGCCGCCCCGGTTTTCATTGCGCCGCGCGCGACGACATGTAGTCGAACAGGCTCACGATGTCCGAGCTTGGCGCGCTATCGGCCTTTATCCCGATCCACAGCGTGCGCGTAGCCCACGTGTCCGCCAGCTTGACCTTGACGACGCCGGCCTTACCGCGCTCGTCGCTCACCGCGTCGCGCGGCAGCACGCCGATGCCGAGCCCCGCTTCGATCATCCGAAACACGCCGTCGAAGTTCGAAGCCTGGATGCGCAGCTTGAGCGATCGTTCAATGGCGAACGCCGCGTCCGTCATGCGCGCGAGCAGCGAGCTGCCGTCGCTCAGGCCCACGTAGTCTTCGTCGAGCGTATCCGCGAAACGGACGACGTCGAGCCCGGCAAAGCGATGGCTGCGCGGCACGAGCAGCACCAGTTCGTCGCGGCGATAGAGCCGCCGCTCGATGCCGGGCGCGGGCACGTTGTCGGCAAACACGCCGAGGTCGGCCTTGCCCGCACCGAGCGCCTCGACGATTTCGTGGCTCAGCCGTTCTTCGAGACTGACCTTGATGCCCGGATGCTCATTCAGGAAGCACGCGAGATCGACGGGCAGAAACTGCACGATCGCCGACGTATTCGCCCACATGCGCACATGCCCACGCACACCGGCGGCGTAGTCGCTCATTTCGGTGGCCATACGATTCACCTGATCGACCACGCGCGTGGCGTGCTCGAGCAGCGCGTGCCCCGCGGGCGTGAGATCCACGCCGCGCGCGCGGCGGATGAACAAGGCGCAGTCGGTCACGCTTTCAAGCTCGGCAATGCGCTTGCTGACGGCCGAAAGCGTGAGCTGCCCGTGCTCGGCGGCCTTGGTGAGGCTGCCATGTTCCGCGACGAGCAGAAAGACCCGCAGCGATTGCAGATCGAAGTGAAGTGGATTGACCATGATGATTGGGGCAAGGCCGCGCGAGAGACGATTGTCCTGCATCGCGGGCTCGGGAGGAAGTGCGGATCGGAGGATGGCGAAGCGGAGCGCGCTGGGATGCACGTGCGCGTTCCGGCCAAGCGGGCCGGCGCGCTCGCCGCTGCGCCGGCGCCCTCCGGTGCAACGGCGATAGCTGGCGAGATTAGTGAACCGGTCTAAATCAGCTCGGAAATTTCGATGAGGTTCAGATCCGGGTCACGCACATAAACGGAGCGGATTTTCTGCGTCGCGCCCGTGCGCTCGACGGGACCTTCGACGATCGGCCAGTTCTTCTGAGCGAGATGCGCGATCACCGCGTCGAGCGGCACCGAGGCGATGAAGCACAGATCGAGCGCGCCCGGCACCGGCACATGCGCCTTGGGCTCGAATTCCGCGCCACGCACGTGCAGATTGATCTTCTGGTTGCCGAAGCGAAACGCAAGCCGCCCCGCGCCGAAGGTCTCCAGTTGCATCTGCAACACCTCCGTATAGAAGTGCTTCGTCGCTTCAGGGTCCACGCAGGTCAGCACCAGGTGGTCGAGGTGGTCGATTAACGCCATGCTTCGCTCCTTGTCATGAGAACGCCCGTTGCACGGGCATGCCTTGCGCCTGTTCGGGAACCGGATGCAGGTCGAGGCGGCGGCCAGCCTTGAGAATCTGGCTCGGCACGTCGTGGCCGATCAGGCCAGGCAATAGCGCGGCGGCATCGAGCACGGCGGCGAGATTGACGCCGGTGTCGTAGCCGTCGAGTTCGAGCATGTGCACGAGTTCTTCCGTGCATACGTTGCCGCTCGCGCCCGGCGCGTACGGACAGCCGCCCAGGCCGCCGAGCGAGGCGTCGAAGCGCACGATGCCCGCGTCGAGCGCCGCGAGCGTATTGGCAAGCGCCATGCCGCGCGTATTGTGGAAGTGCAGCGTAAGCTCAAGCGCGCCAAACGCCTGCGACGCGCGCTCGCACAGCGCCCGCACCTGTGCGGGATGCGCCATGCCGGTCGTATCGCAAAGCGTGACGCCCTGCACGCCCAGTTCGGCGAAACGCCGCATCCAGCCGAGCACGTTCTCAACGGGCACGTCGCCTTCCATCGGGCAGCCCATTGCTGTGGAGAGCGAAACATTGATCGCCACGCCCGTGCCGCGCACCGTATCGATCACGTCGTGCAACTGCGCGAACGACTGCTCGCGCGTCATGCGCAAGTTGGTGCGATTGTGCGTCTCGCTCACCGACATCACGAGGTTCACTTCATTCACATTGCACGATAGCGCGCGCTCCGCGCCACGCACGTTCGGCACGAGCACCGTGTAGACGACGCCCGGCACGCGCTTGATGCCATGCATCACCGCCTCGGCATCGCGCAGTGCGGGAATCGCCTTGGGCGACGTGAACGAGGTCACTTCGATCTTCGCGTAGCCGCATGCGCTCAGGCGATCGATCAGCGCAATCTTGTCGTCGGTGTCGATGAAAGCGGCTTCGTTCTGGAAACCATCGCGCGTCGCGACTTCGTTGAGATACAGCACTTTGCCCTTGAAGTTTTCTTTATTTCCGATCGTCATTTTGCCGCTCTCCATTCAAATCACGCCGCGCGCGCGCCATGCTGCGCGCGTTGCGGCGTCCACGCCTATCGATTCCAGCACCGTGTCGGTATGCTCGCCGAGCTTCGGCGCGCTGCGCTCGATCGTACCCGGCGTGCCGCACAGTTTGGGCACCACGCCCGGCACCTGCACTGCTGTGCCGTCGGGCAAGGTGTCGTCCACGATCATCTGGCGCGCGTGGTAATGCGGATCGGCCGCGATGTCCGCGACATCGTATATGCGACCCGCCGGAATGCGCGCTTCGTTGAGCGCCGCGAGCACCTGATCGAGCGTATGGCGCGCGGTCCACTCGCCGATGGCGGCGTCAATGCGCTCGACCTGCGCGACCCGTCCGTCGTTCTGCGCGAGCGCGGGGTCGTTGCCCAGGTCCGGGCGTCCGATCAACTCCATCAGGCGGCGATAGATGCTGTCGCCGTTGCCCGCGATCAGTGCATACTTGCCGTCACTGCAACGGTAGGCGTTGCTCGGCGCGATGCCGGGCAGGCTGCTGCCCGCCGGCTGACGCACGGCGCCGAACACCGAATACTCGGGCAACAGGCTTTCCATCATGTTGAAGACCGACTCGTAGAGCGCGACATCCACGACCTGGCCCTGGCCGCCCTGCTGTTCGCGGTGCCGCAGCGCGAGCAGGATGCCGATCACGCCATGCAACGCGGAGAGCGAATCGCCGATCGAGATGCCCACGCGCACCGGCGTGCGCCCGGGCTCGCCGCTCAGATGGCGCAGGCCGCCCATTGCTTCGGCGACCACGCCGAAACCGGGCCGGTCGCGATACGGGCCCGTCTGCCCATAGCCCGAAACGCGCAACATGATGAGGCCGGGATTGATCGCGCTGAGTTCGTCCCAGCCGAGGCCCCAGCCTTCGAGCGTACCGGGGCGGAAATTTTCGATCAGCACGTCGGTTTGCGCGACGAGACGGCGAATCACGTCCTGCCCTTCGGGCGTGCGCAGATCAAGCGTGATGGATTCCTTGTTGCGCGACTGCGCTGCCCACCAGACCGACGTGCCGTCGTGCAGCAGACGCCACTTGCGCAGCGGATCGCCCACGCCGGGCGGCTCCACCTTGGTGACGCTCGCGCCGAATTCGGCGAGCATGCGGCCTGCAAACGGACCCGCGATGAGCTGTCCGAGCTCCAGAACGCGGATTCCTTCGAGTGGTCGTGGCATGGCTGTGTCTCCTGACTGACTGCGACTGACTATGGGAGACATGATGGACCTGACCGCACCCTTTGATAATCGATGCTTTCTCAATCTGGCTTGAGCAAATGGAAAGTCTGCGAGATCACTCGACACGCTCATGGGGGTCGCGTCGTTTCATTTCGTGCGCGACGTTGCTGCGAATTTCCTCATCGGAAAGTCAGTTGGCGGATCGAGCAAACCACCGTAACGCCCGGTGCGCGACAATAGACGTACTGCCCCTCTTTCGCTCAGGCCAGAAACCATGCACGTCGTTTTTCTCGATCGCGCGACGCTCGCGCCCCAGACGCAGCTTCGTCCGCTGCCTTTCGATCACACGCTGGAAACGTTCGAGCGCACCGCGCCCGAAGAGGTCGCCGCGCGCATCCGCAACGCCGACATCGTCATCACGAACAAGGCGCGCATCACCGCGGAGGCGCTGGCCGGCGCGACTCGCCTGCGAATGATCGCCATTGCGGCCACAGGAACGGACAACGTCGATCTGCCTGCCTGCGCGGCGCGCGGCATCGTCGTGAGCAACGTGCGCGACTACGCCGGCAACAGCGTGCCGGAGCATACGTTCGCGCTGATATTCGCGCTGCGCCGCAGCCTGGCCGCGTATCGCGACGCCGTGCGCGCTGGCCGCTGGCTCGAATCGGGACAGTTCTGCTTTTTCGATTTTCCGATCCGCAATCTCGCGGGTTCGACGCTCGGCGTGATTGGCGACGGCGCACTCGGACAAGCCGTCGCGCAAACGGGGCGCGCGCTCGGCCTGCGCGTGTTGTTCGCCGCGCGCAAAACGCGCAACGACGCACAAGCGGGCTACGTGCCGCTCGAAACGCTGCTGGAAGAAAGTGACATCATCACGCTGCACTGTCCGCTGACGGCGCAGACGCGGGATCTGATCGACGCCACGGCGTTCGCGCGCATGAAGCGGCGGCCGTTGCTGATCAATACGGCGCGAGGAGGGCTCGTGAACGAAGCGGCATTGGTGGACGCGCTGCAATCTGGCGCGATTTCAGGCGCGGGCTTCGATGTCGTGACACAGGAACCGCTGCCTGCCGATCATCCGTTCCAGGCGATCGTCTCGCACCCGGCGTTCATCCTGACACCCCACGTTGCGTGGGCGAGCGATGAAGCCATGCAGGCGCTTGCGGACCAACTCATCGAGAACATTACGGCTTATTACGAAGGAAAGCCGCGGAATGTGGTTACTGCGATAGTCACTGCGCGTTGAGCGCGAGGCGCGGCAACCGCATCGGGGTTGCCTGCGCCTGAATCATCAAGCCATTTCCGGCTGCTTGGCGTGCCAAAATTCGTCGACGGCTTGCTTGGCCGACTGCTCGACCGCGCTGAGCGCCATCAACACATCGATCTTCAGCTTGGGAATGGCAAGCTCCACGGAAGGCAGCCTGGCCGTTTCCACTTGTGCATCAACACCTTCCAAAACCGCGCGGCACAGCCATTGCGTGTCCGTCGCGTCTGCTTTCGCATCGACAGTGACTCGAAAGCCACGATATTCGACTGCCATATACTCTCCCGAAACCTGACAAAACGTAATGCTCGCCCCGCCGGACGGCGGTGAGGGGGCGACTATATCACCACTTTCGTGACGCTTCAGCGAGCGCCACACGAAGTCGCGAGGCAGTCGTGAAAAAATACCGCGCCCGCATTCACGCCCTGTTTTAAAGGGCGATTCTGCGGGCGCGAGATCAATCGGGTCGGTTCGGACTTCTGCGCATCAGCTCGCGAGCGTGGCCCGCATCGAAGCCTGCCGCATCGTGCGCCAACCCACGATCGCGAGCGAAACACCCGAGATCACGGCCGCAACCGACACGTAATACGCGGGCGCGAGCGTATCGCCCGTCACGTGAATCAGCACTTCGGCGATCGTCGGCGCGAAGCCGCCAAAGAGCGTCACGCCAACGCTATATGCGATGGAAAGCCCGGCCGAGCGCACGCGCACCGGAAAGATCTCCGACATCAGCGCGGGCATCGGGCCCGAATAGGCCGCCTTGAATATGCCCGCCGCGCCCTGGAGCACGAGCAGCCAGCCGAGCGTGGGGTGACGCTGCAATAGCGCGAACATCGGATAGGTGAGCGAAGCAAGCAGGATCGACGTGGTCAGCATGATGCGAATGCGTCCGATGCGGTCCGAGAGCGCCCCCATGACCGGCGAGAGCGCGAACTGCAGGCCTCCATTGAGCACCACGACGCCGAACGACGTTGCGGCCGCCATATGGAGCTGCTTCACCGCGTACATCGGCATGTAGAGCTGGAGGATATAGACGCCAACGGTGGACTGCGCAACGATACCGACGGCGAGCAGCAGGTTCACCCATTGGCGGCCGAGCCCAGGCTCCTTCGTTGCGCGCGCATCCTGTGTACTCTGCGCCTGCTGGTTTGCGATGAATTCAGGCGTCTCGTCCAGATGCGAGCGGATGTACCAGCCCACGGGTCCAAGCACGAGCCCGAAGAAGAACGGAACGCGCCAGCCCCAGGCCTGCAGTTGTTCGGGCGGCAGCCACCATGCGAGCGCGCCGCCGAACGACGCCGCGAGAATCGCCGCCGCGCCCTGGCTCGCGAACTGCCAACTCGCGTAATAGCCGCGCTTCGCGGTGCTGTGCTCGACCATGAACGCCGTCGCGCTGCCGAATTCGCCGCCCACCGCAAAGCCCTGCACGAGTCGCGCGAGCAGGATCAGGAGCGGCGCCGCGATGCCGATCGACGCATACGGCGGCATGACCGCCATGGCGAGCGTGCCCGCCATCATGAGCGCGATGGCAAGCGTGAGCGCCGCCTTGCGCCCCTTGCGATCACCGTAGATGCCCAGCACGATCGCACCGAGCGGACGCATGAGAAAAGAGATGCCGAAGGTGCCGACGGCCAGCAGCGTGGAGAGCCATTCATCGTGCACGGGAAAGAACTGCTTCGCGATGATCGGCGCGAAGTAGCCATACACGAGGAAGTCGAACCACTCGAGCGCATTGCCGATCGACGAGGAGAACACGATGCGGCGCACCATGCCGCGGCTGAGCGGCGCTCTCGAAGCCGATGAACCGGTCTCCATATCAGTCTCCTGCTTTTTTATTTGGTCTACTCATGGTTGGTCGTGAACCGCGAGCGAGGCGTTCCCGCTCGCGGCACACATTGCGCGCCGCCTAGAAGCCCGCTGCGAGCCCGTCGCGACGCGTGTCGCTCGCGGCCACATAACCGCGCTCGGGATCGTGCCGGTCGAGCTTCCAGATGAACTGGCCCGAGCCGAAGTCCATGTACGGATCGTCGATGCCCTTGATCTCGTGGCCGAGTTCTTGCAACGCGCGTGCCGTCTGCGGGTTGAAGGTCGATTCGATATCGAGCGTGAAGTCGCGGTTGACCTTCCAGCGCGGCGCGTCGCATGCGGCCTGCGGCTGCTGGCCGTAGTCGAGCATGCGCACGACCGACTGCAAATGCCCTTGCGGCTGCATGTCGCCGCCCATCACACCGAAGCTCATGACCGCTTCCTGGCGGCCGTCCACCTGCTGCGTGAGGAACGCCGGAATGATGGTGTGGAACGGGCGCTTGCCGCCCTCCACGACGTTCGGCGAGACCGGGTCCATCGAAAAGCCGCAGCCGCGGTTCTGCAGCGCGATGCCCGTACCCGGCACGACCACGCCCGAACCGAAGCCCATATAGTTCGACTGGATGAAGCTCACCATCATGCCGCGCTCATCCACGGCGGAGAGATAGATCGTGCCGCCCGAACGCGGCATGCCGAAGTCGAACTGCGTTGCACGCTTCGGGTCGATCAGCTTCGCGCGCTCTTTGAGGTAGGCGTCGTCGAGCATTTGCTCGGGTGTGACTTCCATCGAACGCGGATCGGCAACGTAGCGGTAGACATCGGCAAACGCGAGCTTCATGGCCTCGATCTGCAGATGCTGAGACTCGAGGCTGTCGAGCGCGAGCGAGCCCATGTCGAACTGTTCGAGAATGCCGAGCGCGATGAGCGCCGCGATGCCCTGCCCGTTCGGCGGAATCTCGTGAACCGTGTAGCCGCGATAGTTCTTGCCGATCGGCTCGACCCATTCGGGACGATAGTTGCGCAGGTCGTCCAGCGTGAGCGCCGCACCGCCTTCGCGCGCAAACGCGGCGATGCGCTCGGCAATTTCGCCTTCGTAGTAGTCGCGCGGGCCGCGTTCCGCGAGCCGTCGCAGTGTGGCCGCGTGACCGGGGAAGCACACGCGCTCGCTCACTTCAGGCGCGCGGCCGCGCGGCATGAAGGTCTCGGCAAAGCCCGGCTGATTGTGCAACTCAGGAATCGCCGCCTGCCATTTGCGTGTGACGATGGTCGCCACGGCATGGCCGCGCTCCGCAATCTCGATGGCCGGCTCCATCAGGTCCGCGAACGGCAGTTTGCCGAACTTCGCATGCAGCGCTTCCCAGCCAGCGATCACGCCCGGCACGGTCACCGTGTCCCAGCCGCGCTTGGGCTGCTTCGCGAGGCCGTGCTCCTCGCCGTATTTGCGGCGGAAATAATCGACGCTCCATGCCGCCGGCGCATTGCCCGACGCATTAAGGCCGTGCAGCTTCGCGCCGTCCCACACGAGCGCGAAGCAGTCGCTGCCAAGGCCGTTCGATACCGGCTCGACCACCGTAATGGCGGCGGCGGCGGCGATGGCGGCGTCAACGGCATTCCCGCCTTTCCAGAGCATGCGCAGTCCGGCCTGCGCGGCGAGCGGATGCGAGGTCGAGACGATATTGCGGGCGAACACCGGCAGGCGCGGCGTCGGATAGGGGTTTTGCCAGTTGAAACGCGTCATGGGAGTGCGAATTCCGGTAATGAACGAAAGCAGCGGCGCGCGCACCGCGCATGCCGGTCCGTCGATTATCTTGAAGGATCAGGCAAAAAAATATTAATATTTTATTCTCGATACTTAAGTTTTATTTACATGCTCACACTACGCATGCTGCGCACCTTGCAGGCCGTCGCGCGCAGCGGGTCGTTCGCCACGGCCGCAGAGAAAACCGCGCTCACGCAGGCAGCCGTGAGCCTGCAGATGCGCGGGCTCGAAGACGCCCTCGGCCGCCAGATCTTCGACCGCCGCGCGCGCCAGGTCGCGCTCACACGCGAAGGCCGCGAGATCTGCGCGAAGGTCGAGCACATACTCGCGCTGATCGACGAGTTGCCCGCCAGTGCCGGCGACACGATGCGCGGCTCGGTCATCATCGGCGCGGTGGTGTCGGTGATCGGCGCGCTTTCGCTGGCCGTCGCGCATCTGAAAACCGGCCACCCGGAACTTGAAGTGCGCCTCACCTCGGCGCGTTCGAACGAACTGGCGCGCATGGTCGAAGACGGTGACGTGGACCTCGCCGTCGTGGTTGGCAGTGCAGATGGTTCGCCGCATGAGTCGCTCGCGTGGACGCCGCTCTACGAAGAGCCACTGATGCTCGTCACAAGCCGCGCGACGCCCGGCGACGATGCGCGCCGCATCCTGCGCGAGCGCGGCTTCCTGCGCTTCGACCGACGGGTGCCGACGGGCGTCGTGATCGACGATGCATTGGCCGAGCTAGGCATCGAACCGCTCGAATATCTGGAGCTGAACTCAATCGAAACGATCGTCTCGCTGGTGCGCAACGACGTGGGCGTGAGCGTGTTGCCCGTTCTGCAAGGCGGCAAATGGCGCAGCGATCCGAATTTGCGGCTCGTGCCGCTCCCCGGCCGGCCATTCATCCGCACGGTGGGCATGATTCACCGGAAAGCGCACAAGCAGACGTTGCTCACACAAACGATTGCAGACATGTTGCGTCGCTGAAAGAAGCGCGCCAATTAATTAGCAATGCAAATCTATTTTCCGAATAACGACCCAATCGGCCAGAAGCGCATGGAAGTTCGCGAAGCCAACCGGCAACAGCGCCCGGACCGCGCGCAATCCGCGCTCGACGCGCACTAACCACGCGTTCGCCCCGAAGCTGTACGCCTGGCGTGGTGCCGGCCACGCCAATCGCGTAAGCTAACGTCGTTACACGCTCACTCGCGAAGCCCCGCGCTTCGCGCCTCGAAGCGGAATCGACACGGAAAAGCGAACGCTCCATGCAAAGATCGCTCATCGCGCTGGCCGCAAACGGGTTGCCGAGGCTATGCGCCATCGCGCTTGCGACCTGTCTTGCCGCGTGCCAGGAACTGCCGCCGCTCGGCGAACGCACGCAAACCACGGCGCTTACGGCAGAGCAAGCGCGATCGACTCAACTTGGCGCAGCGGTAGCGGCCGAACTCGCCACCCATCCCGACTTCACCGGCATCGACCCGCTCCAGAACCCGCTCGACGCCTTCGCCTCGCGCGTGGCGCTCGTGCGCAGCGCCCAGCGTACGCTGGACGTCCAGTACTACATCTGGCGCGACGATCTCACCGGCACCTTGTTGCTCGAAGAACTGCGCGAGGCCGCCGACCGCGGCGTGCGCGTGCGCCTGCTGCTCGACGACAACGGCATTCCATCCGCACTGGACCCTACGCTCGCCGCACTCAACGGGCATCCCAACGTCGAGGTGCGCCTCTTCAATCCGTTCGTCACGCGCAAGCCCAAAGCCATCGGCTTTGTCACCGACTTCTCGCGCCTGAACCGGCGTATGCACAACAAGTCGCTCACGGCGGACGGCGTGGCGACCATTCTGGGCGGCCGCAATATCGGCGACGAATATTTCGGCGCGACCGACGGCGTGGTGTTCGCCGATCTCGACGTGCTGGCCATCGGCCCCGCCGCCACCGATGTCGCGCACGATTTCGACCGTTACTGGGCCAGCGCCTCTTCATACCCGGTATCGCAAGTCCTGTCGTACGTGGCGCCCGATGCACTCGCCACGCTCGATCGCGCCGCGCTTGCCGCGCGCACCGACCCTGCCGCGGCGGAATACATCGAATCGCTGCGCAAGACCACCGATGTGCGCCGCCTGCTGGACGGCACGCTGCCGCTCGAATGGGCGAAGACGCAACTGGTCAGCGACGACCCGGCGAAAGCGCAGGGCACGGCACCTAAGGACACCCTCATCCTCAGCCAGTTGCACGAGATAGTCGGCGATCCGCACCGTGAACTCGATCTGGTTTCGCCGTACTTCGTGCCGGGCAAGGTGGGCACGGAATACTTCACGCGGCTCGCCGCCCAGGGTGTGACCGTACGCGTGCTGACGAACTCGCTCGAAGCCACCGACGTTTCCGCCGTCCACTCCGGCTACGCGCGGCGTCGCGTGGCCCTGCTCGAAGGCGGCGTGGAGCTGTTCGAATTGCGGCGCGCGGCGGGCGCCAAAGACTCGGGCAAAGGCGCAGGCAGTGGTCCGTTCGGCAGCTCGGGCTCGAGCCTGCACGCCAAGACCTTCGCAGTGGACGCGGAGCGCGTTTTCGTCGGCTCTGTGAATTTCGATCCGCGCTCGGCTAACCTCAATACCGAACTCGGGCTCGTGATCGACAGCCCCGTGCTCGCCACCCAGATCGAAAAAGCGTTCTGGACGCGCGTGCCCCAGCTCGCTTATCAGGCGCACCTCGACGAAAACGGCAAACTCTATTGGACGCGCCTTTCCGACGATACGGTCATCCGCTACGACACTGAGCCGAACACCAAATGGAACCAGCGCCTAAGCGTCTGGTTCTTCTCGATCCTGCCTATCGAGTGGCTGCTGTAGGCCACGGCGGCCCACGGCAGTCCACGCATCGGAGTCGAGAGGGTTATCCCCTATTTCACCCAAGTTGTCTATTCAACATCATGCGGACATCCCCTCACATCCGGAGCCGTCCGTGGCCATGCCTGAATCCGTCGCCAGCCTCGAAACCGATGGCCGCAAGATCCTGGAAACACGCTCGATCGACTACATCCCCGAGGCGGAGCGCCACGGCAGCCTGTTCAGCCAGTTCACGCTCTGGCTTTCCGCAAACCTGCAGGTCACCGCGATCATTACCGGCGCGTTGGCCGTCGTGCTGGGCGGTGATGTCTTCTGGTCGCTCGTCGCGCTGCTGACTGGACAACTCGTCGGCGGCACGGTCATGGCGCTGCACGGCGCGCAGGGCCCGCAGCTCGGCCTGCCGCAGATGATTTCCAGCCGCGTGCAATTCGGCGTCTACGGCGCGGCCATTCCCATTGTGCTGGTTTGCATCATGTATGTCGGCTTCTCCGCGAGCGGCACGGTGCTCGCGGGCCAGGCCACCGCGCAATTGCTCAACGTTTCCGATACGGCGGGCATCTGCCTGTTCGCGGCGCTCATCGTCGTGCTGACGCTGCTCGGCTATCGCTCGATTCACTTCGTCGGCCGCATTGCCAGCGTGATCGGCGTGCTCGCGTTCATGTTCATGTTCGCGCAGCTCTTCGCGCACCACGACGTCGGTGCGCTGCTGGCCAACCGCCATTTTTCGATTGCGAGCTTCCTGCTTTCCATGTCGCTTTCGGCGTCATGGCAGATCGCATTCGGTCCCTACGTTGCCGATTATTCGCGCTACTTGCCGCGCTCGACTTCGGCCGCGCGCACGTTCCTCGCGGTCGGGCTCGGATCGGTGATCGGCGCGCAGGCCGCGATGGTGTTCGGCGTGTTCGCCGCCGCGCTCGCGGGCCACGCGTTCGCGCATCACGAAGTGGCCTATATCGTCGGCCTTGGCGCGAGCGGCGCGGTGGCCGCGATGCTCTACTTCAGCATCGCCTTCGGCAAGCTCACCGTCACCACGCTCAACGCCTACGGCAGCTTCATGTCGATGGCGACGATCGTGAGCGCGTTTCGCGCGAAGCGCGCGATCTCCACGCGGCATCGTTTTGTCTACATCATCGGCATGGTCGGCATCTCGACGCTCGTCGCACTCGCGGGCCGCCACTCTTTCCTCAAGGAGTTCACGGCGTTCATTCTGTTTCTGCTCGCGTTCTTCACGCCGTGGAGCGCGATCAATCTCGTGGACTTCTACTGCTTCACGCGCTCGCGCTACGACGTGCCGGCGCTCTCGAACCCCGATGGCCGCTACGGCCGCTGGAACGTCAGAGCCATTGGCATCTACGTGCTCGGCGTGCTCGTGCAATTGCCGTTCATCTCGACGAGCTTCTATACGGGGCCCTTCGTCGATGCGCTTGGCGGCACGGACATCTCGTGGATTCTCGGGCTGATCGTGCCGGGCGCGCTCTATTACGTCGCCATGCGCCTCACGCCGCCGGTGATTCCCGAACGCCTGATCTTGCCGGTCGAGCAGGAGTAAGGCTGGCGGCGCGATGCGCCGCTTTGCCTCGTCAAACCAGAAAACGCTGCGGCCAAATTCAGGCCGCAGCTTCGTTCATCGCCTGAATGGCCTCCAGCGCGCCGCCCACCATCTCGCGCAGTACGGGCTGGACTTTCTCCGCAAGCGCGGGAACGTAATCGAACGGCGCCGCTTCGTTCATGTAGACGGACTGGCACATCTCCAGCTGGATCGCATGCACGCCGTCCTGCGGTGCGCCGAAATGGCGCGTGATGTAGCCGCCCTTGAAGCGTCCGTTCGCGATCCACGTATAGCCGCTCGCCGCCGCCGCGCGTTCTGCGCGCGCCTGCACCGCGACGTTCACCGTGCGTCCATCCTGAGTGCCGATGTTCAGGTCGGGCAGCTTGTTGTCGAACAGACGCGGCAGCACGCTCGCAATCGAATGCGCCTCCCACAGCAGCACATTCGCGTGCGCTGCGCGCAGGCGCTTGAGTTCAGCGGCGAGCGTGTCGTGATACGGCTGCCAGAATGTCTGCACGCGCCGCTGGCGCTCCGGCGCGTCGGGCACACAGCCGTCGCGGTAGAGGGATTCGCCGCGAAACGTTTCGGTCGGGCACAGCGACGTGGTGGTCTGGCCGGGATAGAGGCTCTCGTCGTTCGGCGGCCGGTTCAGGTCGATCACATAGCGCGAAACACGTGCGCCGAGCACGGTCGCGCCCAGTTCCTTCGCAAACGCGTAAAGGCGATCGAGATGCCAGTCCGTATCGGCGACGCTTAGCGCCACGTCGGTGTACTCGCCGTGCATTGCGGCGGGTATGTGTGTGCCCAGATGAGGAATCGAAATGATGAGCGGCGCCGTGCCGCGTTCCAGTGAAAAAATATCGGTCATGGAAAGTAGTCTCGTGAATGGCGTGTGCGCTCAACCCGCGTTCAATCGTCAGCCAGCAGTCTGGCGAGCGCTGCGCGATAGTCGGCGTAAAGGCGGGCCTCGTCGCGATGGCGGCGCGCCTCCACAACTTTTACGCCACCCGTGTAGACGTCGAACACCGGCGTGTCGCCATGCTCGCAGAACACGACCGACGAGAGCCACGTGAGCGGCTTCTGCCCGGCCAGATTCGGATGCTCGGCGTCGAGCACGATCCAGTCGGCACGCGCGCCTTCCGTCAATGCACCGACCTTGCGTCCCGTCGCCTGTGCGCCGCCTGCAAGCGCGCCTTCGAAGAGCCGGTCTGCCACTTGCGCTCGATGCGGCGCAGCCAGCACGTTGCGCTCGCGCCGTGCGAGCCGCTGACCGTATTCGAGCAGGCGAAGCTCCGCGCGCCAGTCCACGCCGATATGGCTGTCCGAGCCCACGCCGAACGCGCCGCCCGCATCGAGATACTCGCGCGCGGGGAAAATGCCGTCACCGAGATTCGCTTCGGTCGTGAGGCACAGGCCCGCAATCGCGCCGCACTGCGCGAGCGCGGCGGTCTCGCGCGCATCGACATGAGTGGCGTGAACGAGGCACCAGCGCGCGCTCAGATCGAAGCGGTCGAGCAGCCATTGCACTGGCCGCGCGCCCTCGGTCGCGAGGCAAGCTTCGACTTCGGCCGTTTGCTCGGCGATGTGAATATGCACCGGCGCGCCAGGAAGCGCGTGGTCGAGACCTTCCAGCAGCGTGCGCAACGAGTCGTGCGAGACGGCGCGCAGCGAGTGCGGCGCAACGCCGTAGCGCAATGCGCCATGCTCGGGCCGCCAGGCGCGCAGCGCCTCGACGATACCGAGCAGTTGTTCCGGCGTGTTGATGAAGCGGCGCTGATCGTCGCGCGGCGCTTGCGCGCCAAAGCCGCTGTACTGATAGAGCACGGGCAGCATCGTCATGCCGATGCCAGTCACGTCCGCCGCGTCGACCACGCGTTGCGCCAGTTCGGCAGGGCTCGCATAGCGCTGGCCGTCCTTGCCGTGATGCACATAGTGGAATTCGCAAACGGACGTGTAACCCGCTTTCAACATCTCGACATAGAGCCAGCGCGCAATCGCGCCAAGATCGTCGGGCGTGATGCGCGCGGCAAAGCGGTACATGAGATCGCGCCAGCTCCAGAAGCTGTCGGTGGGGTTCGCGCGATATTCGGTGAGACCCGCCATGGCACGCTGAAACGCATGCGAATGAAGATTAGGCATGCCAGGTGTAATCGGACCTGCCGCGCGAGCGATGCCTTGGGGCGCTTGCGCAAGGTCCGGCGTCACGTTGCGCAGCGTTCCCGCCGCGTCCCATTCGAGCAGCACGTTGCGGCGCCAGCCGTCGGGCAAATACGCGTGCTCCGCGAAGAGCGCGCGTGAAGTCGGATTCGTTTCGATGGTGTGATTCATGCGTGAAATAACGCTCAAACGCGACGCTCGAATGCGCGACGCTCAAAGACGGTCTCGCCGCCGCGCACCACACGTGCGCAGAGCGGACGCCCGATCCAGTAGGCCAGTTCAGCGAGCGACTGCACCGTCCACACAGCGAAGTCTGCGGGACGGCCAGCCGCGAGCGTGCCATGACGCTCAGCGTCGCCGAAAGCCTGCGCGGCATGACGCGTCACGCCCTGCAACACCTCGGGCACGGTCATGCGGAACAGCGTGGTCGCCATGTTCATCATGAGCAGCAGCGAGGTAGTCGGCGACGTGCCGGGATTGCTGTCGGTGGAAATGGCGATCGGCACCTCATAGCGCCGCAGCAAATCGAGCGGCGGCAGTTGCGTTTCGCGGATGAAGTAGTACGCGCCGGGCAACAGCACCGCCACCGTGCCCGCTTCTTTCATGGCGGCAATGCCCGCTTCGTCGAGAAACTCCAGATGGTCGGCCGACAGTGCGCCGTGACGTGACGCGAGCGCTGCGCCGCCGCTATTGGAAAGCTGCTCGGCGTGCATCTTGACGGCGAGTTTGCGCTGCGCAGCCGCCTCGAACACGCGCTCGCTCTGCGCGAGCGAGAAGCCGATTCGTTCGCAGAACACATCGACGGCGTCCACGAGTCCCTCGTCGGCGAGCGCAGGGAGCATGCGCTCGCATACTTCGTCGATATAGTCGTCGGCGCGGCCCGCGAACTCGGGCGGCAACGCATGCGCGCCGAGAAACGTCGTGCGCACCGTGACCGGATAGCGCTCGCCAAGCTGACGCGCGACGCGCAGCATCTTGCGTTCGCTCGCCAGATCGAGGCCATAACCCGATTTGATCTCGACTGCCGTTACGCCTTCGGCGAGCAACGCTTCGAGGCGCGTTGCCGACTGCGCGAATAGCGCGGCTTCGTCGGCCGCGCGCGTGGCACGCACCGTCGATACGATACCGCCACCCTGGCGCGCGATTTCTTCGTAGCTCACGCCAGCAAGACGCTGCGCGAATTCATCGGCGCGCTGACCACCATAGACGAGGTGCGTGTGGCAATCCACGAGACCGGGCGTGACCCAGGCGCCGCCCAGGTCCTCGCGCGGCCACTCGGCGAACTGCGCGGGAAGCTCGGCAGCGGCGCCGAGCCACGCGATCTTGCCGTCTTCCACGACGATCGCCGCGTTCTCGACGGTGTGGCCCGGGTCGCCATGCGGGCACAGTTTGAGGTTTTGCCAGAGAGTGCGTTTCATCAGGTATGCACAGCATCGCGCGATGCCGTTTCCGTAGTGTCTTGCTGTGGCGCGCCCAGCACATTGAGCGTCACGGCGAGCAAGGCGCCCGCGCCACGCGTTTCGATGTGCACGGGGCACTGCGCGTCGAGCGTATCGATGCGCAGCGTGTCGCCCGCTTCGAGGTGCACGTGGCGCTCGGCGTCCACGCGCACGTCCTGCTCGCCTTGCGCGCAGTAGAGTAATACCGTTTGCGCATGCAGGCTGCGCCGCTCGTTTTCGCGCCACACTTCGAGCGTGCCGCGCGCCGCATCGCGGCGCACCATCAGGTTGAAGTCGCGCGTGGCGCCGTCCACGAGGCGCGCGTCAATCGCGGCTTCCCCCGCAAAACGCGCGACGTCCAGAGGCTGCGTAAGCCGATGCGTGCGGCCCGCTTCGTCGAGCAGCATGCCCGCCCCTTCGAGCAGCACCAGCGTACGATCGACGCCCTCGAAACGCGAGAACGGCCCCGGCTGTGCGACATCGGCCACGCTCACGCGCCACGCGAACGTGTCGAGCGACGCGCCAGCGTGCGAAACCAAGTGCGCCACGGCGATTTCGCGCGTCACGCCGCCGCCGTTCTTCCACGGCGACGCCACGAGCGCCGCGCCACGCAGCAGCGTGAGCTTCGCTGACTGCACCGCGCCGCCTACCGCTTTCGGGCCGCTCATCGGCCGAGCATCGGCAGCTTCAGGCCTGCCTCGCGCGCGGTCTGCTGCGCGAGTTCGTAGCCGGCGTCCGCGTGGCGCATCACGCCCGTGGCCGGATCGTTGTGCAGCACGCGGCCAAGACGCTCGTGCGCCGCCTGCGTGCCGTCCGCCACGATCACCACGCCCGAGTGCTGCGAGAAGCCCATGCCCACGCCGCCGCCGTGATGCAGCGACACCCACGACGCGCCGCCTGCGGTGTTCAGCAGTGCGTTGAGCAGCGGCCAGTCGCTCACGGCGTCCGAACCGTCCTTCATCGATTCCGTTTCACGGTTCGGGCTCGCCACCGAGCCGGTGTCGAGGTGGTCGCGACCGATCACGATCGGCGCCTTCAGTTCGCCGTTCTTGACCATTTCGTTGAATGCCTGGCCCAGGCGATAGCGATCCTTCACGCCCACCCAGCAGATACGCGCCGGCAGCCCCTGGAACGCGATGCGCTCGCGCGCCATGTCGAGCCAGTTGTGCAGGTGCGGATCGTCGGGGATCAACTCCTTGACCTTCGCGTCGGTCTTGTAGATGTCCTCAGGATCACCTGAGAGCGCCACCCAGCGGAACGGTCCCTTGCCCTCGCAGAACAGCGGACGGATATACGCCGGCACGAAGCCCGGGAAATCGAATGCGTTTTCCACGCCCATTTCCAGCGCCATCTGGCGGATGTTGTTGCCGTAGTCGAGCGTGGCCGCGCCGCGTTCCTGCAGCGTGAGCATCGCGCGCACCTGATGGGCCATCGATTCCTTCGCGGCCTTCACGATGGTTTCGGGTGCAACCTTCTGTGCCTCGCGCCACTGCTCCACCGTCCAGCCCTGCGGCAGATAGCCGTTGATCGGATCGTGCGCGCTCGTCTGGTCCGTCACGCAGTCCGGCGTGATGCCGCGCTTCACGAACTCGGCGAATACGTCCGCGGCGTTGCCGAGCAGGCCCACCGACACCGGCTTGCCCGTGCGCTTCGCTTCCTCGACGATGGCGAGCGCCTCGTCGATGGTCTTCGCCTTGCGGTCCACGTAGCGCGTCTTCAGGCGGAAGTCGATGCGCGTTTCATCGCATTCCACCGCGATCATCGAGAAACCCGCCATCGTCGCCGCGAGCGGCTGCGCACCGCCCATGCCGCCAAGGCCGCCCGTGAGAATCCAGCGGCCCTTGGGGTCGCCGTTGAAGTGCTGGTTCGCGACCGAATAGAACGTCTCGTAGGTGCCCTGCACGATGCCCTGCGAGCCGATGTAGATCCAGCTGCCCGCCGTCATCTGGCCGTACATCATGAGGCCCTTGCGGTCCAGTTCGTGAAAGTGTTCCCACGTGGCCCAGTGCGGCACGAGGTTCGAGTTCGCCAGCAGCACGCGCGGCGCATCCGCATGCGTGCGGAACACGCCCACGGGCTTGCCCGACTGGATCAGCAGCGTTTCGTCTTCGTTCAGGTCCTTGAGCGAGGCGAGGATCTGGTCGAAGCACTCCCAGTTGCGCGCGGCGCGGCCAATGCCGCCGTACACCACGAGTGCATGCGGATGCTCGGCGACTTCGGGGTCCAGATTATTCTGGATCATCCGGTAGGCGGCTTCCGCAATCCAGGTCTTGCAGACCTTCTCTGCGCCGCGCGGCGCGCGGATCGTGCGGGTCGGGTCGAGGCGGGGGTCGGTGAAGTTCGGGTGGTTCATGGCGTTTGTTCGAGTCCGTCGAGTCTGGATAGCAAGCTGAAAGGCTGCGCCCGCGGAGGTGCAATGAGCGCTGCAACCTGGGTTAAGTCTAACGCCGGCAAGTTGTATATACAACTCGTTTCGATTAAACGTGGGTTAGTAGTTACCCTGGCGTATTCGTGTGAAATCCCCCATTCGGCGCGATGAATCGGTAGGCGCATTGCGAGAAGCGTTGGCTAGACAAGACGACAGCAAACGCCTGGCGGCTGCACAAGGCGTATCGGCGCGGCCGGGCTGTCCGCGCGGACGAAAAGGCGGGGTCGAGGAAAAAGGAATTGAGCGAACTGCGGCGCTATGCCTCAAGCGGCAAAGCGCGGTTCAACGGCCGGCGAACGGCGGGTAGGCAATATGGGGAACGAGCGGCTTCTACCTGCTCAAACCGTACCCGCCAGATGAAATCGCGAAGCCGGATGCCACAAGCGCACGGAGGTCGCCACGTGCCGCCCTACCCACGTGCGCCGCAGCAACAGCAGGCAAGGCTCGCCGATTTCCATCTCCAGATACTGCCGTACGCGCGCGTCGGGCTTCTGCGCGTAGATGCGGAACTCGGCGCGCTGGATCGGCGCGAGGCGCACCATGTAGTGATTCGGCGTTTCGACGGTAAAGTCCTGGGCCAGGTAGTCGGGGAACACCTCGGGATTCACGTAGCGGTCTTCGTACTGGATCGGCTCGCCCTCCTCGCTGTGCACGATGCGCGAGTGGAACACCGGCCCGGCGTCGAGTTCGAGCGCGGCAATCGCGTTCGGATCGTCGCTCGACTCCAGCCCCAGCACGCGCGCCGCATGCCGATGGCCGCGCGCCGCGATTTCGTCGGCGATATTGCGGATCTGCAGCACCGTCGATTCGTACTGGCGCGGCGCCACGTAAGTGCCCGACCCGCGCACGCGGTTCAGCACGCCTTCGGCCATCAGTTCGCGCAGCGCGCGCGACACCGTCATGCGTGCCACGCCGAACTCTTTCACCAGTTCCGTTTCGGAAGGCACCACGTCGCCGGGCCGCAAGGCGCCGCTTTCGATCTGCGCGAGCACATGACGCTTGATCTGCTCGTAGGCGGGCAACGGGGCACTGCGGACCGTCTTCTTTTGCATGGTCTCGATCTTCGGATGAACGGATGGTCGCCGAAGCGACCCTGCATGGCGCTACGCGGCGCAGTGGCTTCAGGCGGCCACATTGTACCGCCCCTTAAAGCGTGGTCGCGTACGGGCTGCGAAGCAGCACGACATCGCCTCGAATCGCCGCGTCGGCTGCCCCTATGCAGGCACGGCCGCCAGCGCGGGCTGCCAGCGGGCGAGCACAACAGAGGCGCGCACGCCCCGCCCGTCCGCACCCGGACTCAGGCTCACCGCACCGCGATGCGACTGCGCGATCTCGCGCACGATCGCAAGACCAAGGCCCGTGCCCTCCGTCTGTGTAGCAGCCCGAAAAAAAGGCTCGAACACGCGCGCACGCGCTTCCGCGGGAATGCCGCTGCCGTCGTCCAGCACTTCGAGCGAGACCGCCTGGCCGCTCGCACGCACCGACACCGTCACGTGCCCACCAGCCGGCGTGTAGCGCAGCGCGTTGTCCACGAGATTGCTGACCATCGCGCGCAGTAGCTCTCGATGCCCCTGCACGACCGCGTCGCCCGCCTCACTGGGCAACTCCGCGCCGAGATCGATGCCGCGCGTCTGCGCGAGCAGCGCGAGCGCCTCGACCACTTCACGCGCGAGGCGCGCCATGTCGACGGGCGCTGCCGGCAACTGCGCGGGGTCCAGCGCTTCGGCCTGTGCGAGCAGCAGCAACTGGTTCGTGAGCGCGACCATCGATCGGTTGCTCACGTGCATGGCCGCCAGCACTTCATCGAGCGCGGGATCGACTGCTTTTTGCTGACGCGCGTATTGCAATTGCGTGCCCAGCAGCGTGAGCGGCGTGCGTAGCTGGTGCGCGGCGTCGGCAATGAAGCGGCGCTGCGCCGCCGTTTGCGCCGAGAGGCGCGCAATGCATTGATTGATTGCGTCCACAACGGGCCGCAGTTCGACATGCAGCCCTTCTGCGCGAATCGGTTCGAGGTGCGAAGGATCGCGGTCCGCCACGTCGTTCTTGAGCTTCATGAGCGGACGCAGCTCGAACGTGAGACCGATGCAGGCAAGCGCCACCGCCAGCATGACCATGCCGATCTGGCGATAGAGCTGAGGACGCCACAACGCCTCCACCATCGCGTCGCGCGAGCGCTCGGTCTTGCCAACCGATACGCGCACGCGCCAGATACGGCCGTTGTCGTACATGGAGCGCACCACGCTCACGGCGCGCACGGCCTGGCCGCGCAGTTCGGCGTCGTACGACACGGGCGAATCGACGGCGGGCGCCGAGGCCGCGTGCGGAAAATCGGGCATGCCCGCGAGCAGCGAACCGCCCTCCACGCGCACGTTGTAGAACACCTGATCCTGCTGCGGCGAGGCGAAAAGTTCGAGCGCTGCGGGCGGCACGTCGGCGCGCAGCGCGCCGTCGGCCCATTGCACGGAACCGGCGATCATGCGCGCGGACGAAAGCAGCCCGCCCTCCTGCACGAGATCGGCGGTATGGCGCGCGGCGCGATACTCGGAAGTCGCCGTGAAGCTCACGTAAAGCGCGAGCGGCACGAGCATCCACCACAACAGGCGAATCCGCAGGCTACCCGTCATGTCGGCACGCGTTCGTCGTCATAGCGTTTCATCCTTTCTGCGCAGCAAATAGCCGAGGCCCCGCAGCGTCACGATCACCGCCGAGCTGCCTTCGAGTTTCTTGCGCAGCCGCGAGACGTAGATTTCGATGGCGTCCTCGCTGGGTTCGTCGGCGAGCGTGAAGATCGCATCGACGAGCGCGCCCTTCGAAACGGTCTGGCCGAGGCGCAGCGCCAGCGTTTCGAGCACCGTGCGCTCGCGCGGCGTGACGTTCAGCGGTGCGCCCTTCAGCGTGAACTGGCGCGTGTTGAGGTCGAACACGAGGTCCCCGCAGCCGATTTCGTTCGCGCGCGCTGGGGTTTGCCGGCGAATCAGCACCTTGATGCGTGCCACCAGTTCGCGCACCTCGAAGGGCTTGACGAGATAGTCGTCCGCGCCCGCGCCGAGCAGTTCTACTTTTTCGTCGATCGAGCCGCTCGCCGTGAGCACCATCACGGGCGTCGCGTCGCCGCGCTGGCGCAGCCGCCGCAGCACGTTCTTGCCCGAGAGCTTCGGCAGATTGAGGTCGAGCAGCACGACGTCGTAGCGATTCGACTTCAGCAACTGGTCGGCGGCTTCGCCGTCCTGCACGGCGTCGAAGGCGAACGCCTGCTCCTCCAGCGTCTTGACGAGCCAGTGCGCAAGCGTGGGATTGTCTTCGATCAGCAGCAACTTCATGGGCGGCGCAGGCAAGGAGCGAACGTTTCAGGGGAGTCGATTGTGCCGTTGCCGGCGCGCCGCCGCCCTGCGGGTTAACACGGACGATTTAGCACCGCGCCAGAAGGCTGGCAGAAGGCTTACGGTTTTTATAATCGCCCCATCCACCAAAAAGCGCCCGCATGCACGGCGCACCACCTTCAGGAGACTCCACGATGCCCACCTTGCGCCAGATCGCCGCTGTATCGAGTGTCGCGTTTGCCCTCGCCGCCGGCTCCACGGCAGCGCACGCGGAAAAGATCACGATCATGGTTGGCGGCGCGACCAAGATCATCTATCTCCCGGCCAAGCTGACCGAACAGCTCGGCTACTTCAAGGACGAAGGCCTCGACGTCGAGTTGCAGTCGCAGCCGGCCGGCGTGGACGCGGAGAACGAACTGCTCGCGGGCGCGGTGCAAGGCGTGGTGGGCTTCTACGATCACACCATCGACCTGCAGAGCAAGGGCAAGGAAGTCCAGACGCTCGTGGTGTTCGGCCAGGTGCCGGGCGAAGTGGAAATGGTCTCGAATGGGGCGGCCGGCACGCTCAAAAGCATGGCCGACGTGAAGGGCAAGACGCTCGGCGTGACGGGCCTCGGCTCCTCCACGAGCTTCCTCACGCAGTACCTCGCGCAGCGCTCGGGCGTGCCCGCCAACCAGTACACGCTGCTGCCGGTGGGCGCGGACAACACCTTCATCGCGGCGATCAAGCAGAACCGTATCGACGCGGGCATGACCACGGAGCCCACCGTCTCGCGTCTGCTGCAAACCGGCGACGCGAAGGTGCTCGTCGACATGCGCACGCTCGAAGGCACGCGCGCGGCGCTCGGCGGCACCTATCCCGCTTCGAGCTTCTACGTGCAGCGCGCCTGGGCGCAGTCGCACAAGGACGACGCGACGAAGCTCGCGCACGCGTTCTCGCGCACGCTCAACTTCATCGCCACGCATAGCGCCGATGAAATCGCCGAGAAGATGCCGAAGGACTATTACGGCAACAACAAGGACCTTTATGTGGCCGCGCTGAAGTCCTCGCTGCCGATGTTCACGAAGGACGGCCGCATGCCCGCAGACGGCCCGGATACGGTGCTCAAGGTGCTTTCGGCGTTCAACCCTTCGGTGAAGGGCAAGCACATCGACCTCGCGAAGACCTGGTCGAACGACTATTTGCCGGCGACGACCGCCACGGCGTCGAAGTAATCCGCCGAGTCGGCCCCACCTCGGCCCCACCCGTCGGCCCCACGTTCAGCCCACTGAGAACAATGACTTCCTCTCCTTCCCAAGGCACGCCGGCCATCGAGCTGCGCAATGTTTCGTGCCGCTTCATTTCACCGGACGGCAAAGCGACCGTCGCCCTGCGCGACTTCAGCATGTCGGTCGCGCGCGGCGAGTTCGTGGCCATCGTCGGGCCCACGGGCTGCGGCAAGTCCACCACGCTCAGCATGATCACGGGCCTGCTCAAACCCACCACGGGCGAAGTGCGCGTGATGGGCGCGCCCGTGAACGGCATCGATCCTCGCATCGGTTTCGTGTTCCAGGCCGACGCCGTGTTCCCGTGGCGCTCGGTGCTCGACAACGTGGCGGCCGGTCCGCTCTATCGCGGCCGCTCGAAGTCGGCGGCCTACGACGAAGCCAACGAATGGCTGCGCCGCGTGGGCCTCGCGAATTTCGGCAAGCACTATCCGCATCAGCTTTCGGGCGGCATGAGAAAGCGCGTGGCGCTCGCGCAGACTTTCATCAACAAGCCCGAAATCCTGCTGATGGACGAGCCGTTCTCGGCGCTCGACATGCAAACGCGCACGCTCATGCAAGACGAGCTGCTGCAATTGTGGGGCGGCACCGGATCGGTGGTGTTCGTCACGCACGACCTGGAAGAAGCCATTGCACTCGCCGACCGCGTATTCGTGCTCACCGCGCGCCCGGCCACGCTCAAGAAAGTCTACGAGATCGATCTGCCACGCCCGCGCGTGACGTCCGAAATCCGCTACGCGCCGCACTTCGTCGAACTCTCGCGCCAGATCTGGCACGACCTGCGCGAAGAAGTGCAGATCGCCTGACAACCGGAGCCGTCCAAACATGTCCACCCCGCAACAAACCCTGCCGCAAGGCCTCGATACCGCCTCGCTCGACGCCGTCGAGCGAGCCGCGCAAAAGCGCATTCGTCAGCGCCACGTGCTCGTCATTTCGCTGCGCATTCTCGTGCTCGTCGTCGTACTCGGCGGCTGGGAACTCGCCGCGCGCCTCAAATGGATCGATCCGTTTTTCTTCTCGATGCCCACGGCCATTTTCGATCAGATCATCGACTGGTTCGTGAACGGCACCTCGCAGGGGCCGCTGCTCACGCAGGTCTGGGTCACGCTGGAAGAAACGGGCCTCGGCTTCATTATCGGCTCGGTGGCCGGCGTGTTCTGCGGCATCGTGCTCGGCCGCAACAAGCTGCTCTCCGACGTGTTCAGCCTTTATATCAAGATCGCCAACTCGATTCCGCGCGTGGTGCTCGGCTCGGTGTTCGTGATCGCGCTGGGTCTCGGCATGGCGTCGAAGGTGGCGCTCGCCGTGGTCATGGTGTTCTTCGTGGTGTTCGCCAATGCGTTCCAGGGCGTGCGCGAGGCCGACCGCTACATGATCGCCAATGCGCAGATTCTCGGCGCGTCGCGCCGGCAGGTGACGACCTCGGTCGTGATTCCCTCGGCGCTTTCGTGGATTCTCGCGAGCCTGCACGTGAGCTTCGGCTTCGCGCTGGTCGGCGCCGTGGTGGGCGAATTCCTCGGCTCGAAGCAAGGCATTGGCTTGCTGATCTCGACGGCGCAGGGCGCGTTCAACGCGAGCGGCGTATTCGCCGCGATGATCGTGCTCGCCGTGGTCGCGCTCGCCGCCGACTATCTGCTCACCGCACTCGAGCATCGCTTGCTCAAGTGGCGTCCCACACCTTCGAACTGATTCAGTCCGGTTCCCCTGTCCGGGCCGCGTGAGGCGCAAACCTCGCTGGCCCGTGGTCCGCGGCGCACTCCCGGTGCGCCGCGTTTTTTTATGCAGGCCGAAACATTACTTCGGCTGCTCGACCGTGCGCAGATACGGCTTGAGCGTCTTGAAACCCTGCGGATACTTCTGCTTGGCCGCGTCGTCGGAAACCGAAGTCGGGATGATGACGTCGTCGCCCGGCTTCCAGTTCACCGGTGTCGCCACCGTGTGCTTCGCGGTGAGTTGCAGCGAATCGAGCAGGCGCAGCACCTCGTCGAAATTGCGGCCCGAACTCATCGGGTAGACGAGCATCGCCTTCACCTTCTTGTCCGGCCCGATGAGGAACACCGAGCGCACCGTGGCGTTGTCGGCGGCCGAGCGCGGGCTGGCGCCGCTCGCATTCGGATGAATCATGTCGTACAGCTTCGCGACGGCGAGGTCATGATCCCCGATCATCGGATAGTTGACAGCGCTGCCCTGCGTTTCCTCGATGTCCTTGACCCACTTCTCATGGTCACTCACCGGGTCGATGCTCAGACCAATGATCTTCGTGTTGCGCTTGTCGAATTCCGGCTTGAGCTTTGCCATGTAGCCAAGCTCCGTCGTGCAGACGGGTGTGAAGTCTTTCGGGTGCGAGAACAGGATGGCCCAATGGTCGCCGATCCATTCGTGAAAACGGATCGTGCCTTCGGTGGTCTCTGCGGTGAAATCCGGTGCCTCTTCTCCAAGACGAATCGTCATCTTCAGTCTCCTGAATGCAGTGATTTACGGCCAGTGAGGGATCAGCGTGCGCGCGAAAGTGTTCCTCGCTTCTGCATTTTACGTAGTCCGCGTGACGCTTTCGGAATTTCTTTCCTATTTCATTTTCATTACATCCTGAACGGATCTCACCCTCATTTAGCGCTAAAAGATTGCACCCGCACGAGATCGCAGCCTTGACATCTACTAAGCATGAAGCGAATAATGCCTCGTTCGATAATCGAAACCGTGTTCGTATATAGAACACGAGAATAACAAGAACGGGCTGGCCGTCTTGCCGTGCAAATCCGCGCGTGCGAGGCGTGATATGAACCCGCTGCGCCGGGGCGGCATCGCCTCTCGCTTATGGAGGAGCCGCACCTGCCTCCCCGTCCACCACGCGCTAACTGGCTTGCCAGCCGCCCGGTGCCGGGACCACCCGCAAGTCACGCCGATCCTGTCCGCTCCGGCCAGCCAGTAGCGCCACACGCTACGAACTAGCGCAAAGAGCATGAAAAGAGACCTCCAGACTGAAACGCGCGACTCCCGCCAGGGTGTCGTCGCCGCCCTCGTGTATGTTTTCGAGCGGGTCATGCCCGACCCCTTCGTTCTGTCCATCTGCCTCACCTTCTTCGTCGCGGCGCTCGCGCTTCTGATCGCGCCGCACGGCGATATCCCCACGCTGCTCAGTTCCTGGTACGAAGGCACGTTCGGCATTCTCGGCTTCGCGCTGCAGATGATCCTGATTCTCGCCACGGGCTACGCCATTGCCGAGGCGCCCGTGATCCAGCGCGTGCTGCGCGCACTCGCGGCCAAGGCGCAAACGCCGGCGCGCGCCGCGCTGCTGGTGTTTCCGGTCGTCGCCATCGCGGCCTGGCTGAACTGGGGCCTCGGCCTGATCGTGGGCGCGCTGCTCTCGCGCGAAATCGCCAAGCGCGTGGACGTGGATTTCGCGTGGCTCGTGGCCGGCAGCTATTCGGCGTGGTCGATCTGCAATAGCGGGCTCTCCAGTTCGATCGCCCTCTCGCAGGCCTCGCATGGCAACGCGCTCAACCTCGTGGAGAAGGCGACCGGCCATGTGATTCCGCTCAGCCAGACGGTGTTCGCGCCGTTCGTCTTCGTCCCGACCGTGCTCGTCGTGGTCGTGATGACGTTCATCTTCATCCGCATGCATCCGAAGCCTGAGCACGTGGCGCCCTTCCGGCAGGCGGCCGAAGCCGAAGCGAACGATGCCGGCGCCAGCGACGATCCGCACGCGCGCGTCGGCAACGGCACGCCTTCGTTCGCCTCGCGCCTCGAGCAGTCGATGCTCGGCACGCTACTGCTGATCGTGCTCGGCGCCGGCTATCTCGCGATGGAATGGAGCGAAAAGGGTTTCGATCTCGACATCAACACGACGATCCTGATCTTCCTGCTGATCGGCCTCGCGCTTCAGCGCACGCCCATCGCCTACGCGAACGCCATTCGCCGCGCCGCGCGCCAGACCGGCTCCATGCTGCTCCAGTATCCCGTGTACGGCGGCATCATGGGCGTGATGAAGGGCACGGGCCTCGCCTCGATGATCGCCAAGGCCTTCGTCACGATCGCCACGCCGCTGTCGCTGCCGCTCTGGAGCTATCTCAGCTCGCTCATCATCACGCTGCTCGTGCCGAGCGCGGGCGGCCACTGGGCCGTGCAAGGCCCGTTCGTGCTGCCGGCCGCGCTGAGCCTGCACGCGTCGGTGCCGCGCACCGCGATGGGCGTGGCGATGGCCGAGAATGTCTCGAACATGCTGCAGCCGTTCTGGGCTGTGCCGATCGTCGCGATCGCGGGCATCCGTATCCAGCGCGTGATGGGCTATACGGCCGTGACGTTCGCCGTGTCGCTCGTGATCTACGCCGCAGCGCTCTGGCTCGTGCCCTGAGCGTTCGCGGTTTGCGCATGAAGAAAGGCGCTGCGCCGGCCGCTTTTTAGCGGTTCGGGCAGCGCCTTTTTCATTGCGCTCGCGCGCACGACGCCTTGGCCTCGCGCCCCGCGAAGATCGGCGACAATGAGCGGGCCTCGACGGCGGCATGCAGCGCCGAATCGATATGCGATCCGAATCAGGAGACTGCCATGACCGCCAGCGCGCCGCCTTCCCCACCCTCATCCTCTTCGTCTGGCCCCGGTGAGGGTGGCGGCGAACTCGATCCGCGTTTCGTCGATTTCGCGCGCCAGGTGTTCGACACCGCGCGCCGCGGCGAAGCCACCACGCTCGCCACGCTGATCGACCAGGGCTTGCCGCCGAATCTGCGCAACGAAAAAGGCGACAGCCTCGTGATGCTCGCGAGCTATCACGGTCACGCGGCCGCCGTGCGCGCGCTCGTGCAGCGCGGCGCCGATCCCAACCTGCGCAACGACAACGGGCAAACGCCGCTTGCAGGCGCAGCCTTCAAGGGTTACGCCGACGTGATCAGCGCTCTGCTGGAAAACGGCGCCGACGTGGAAGGCGCGTCCCCCGACGGCCGCACCGCGCTGATGGTCGCCGCCATGTTCAACCGCTCCGATATCGTCGACCTGCTGCTCGCGCGCGGCGCGAACCCGGCGGCGCACGACGCCGCGGGCAACACCGCACTCGACGTGGCGAACGCCATGGGCGCGGTGGACACGGCCGCTCAACTCGCCAAAAGAGATGGCAGCAAGGGCGCGTAGCCCGCGTCATTCAAGGGGCCTAATCGAGCGCCAGGAAGGCGGCGGCGGCACGTAGGCACGCGAAACGCTGCAAAGCGCATAACTGCATGCGCCTTCCTGGTGTCACTCCTGGTTTGCATACAACGCGCCGCCAGGCGACGCTATCCATGTAACACCCGTGCGTGCAGCGCCAGTGCGGGGCAGGCGATTTTCCACGAGCCGTGATATCGTTTTGTCATCGGATTCGAAAGTCTGCACGCACCCGTCAATCGAACTCTGTTACTTTCGCGAGCGTCGCCATGAGTGATGTACGCCACCATCTGAGCCCGCGCGATCGCGTGGAGCTGCTCTGCTGGCTCACCTGCGGGAGCCTCGGGGCCTACTATCTCAACGAATCATGGCCCAACGCGGCCTTTCACGTCCAGGCGGCGCACAAGTGGCTCGACCGTCACGCGCGCGAGGCCGACTGGCTCGCCATTGCGCGCCTCGCCGCCATGGCGCAGGACATCGCGCAGCAGCACGCGTGGTTCGTCGACGCGGTCTGGGCGCGCGACGCCGTCGAGGAGATTCTCGACACCGACGACCTGAACTACCAGGCCAAGCTCGTCCTGCAAGTGCTCAAGGACTGCGAACGAGCGCTCGCCGACCGCCGCCCCGCCGACTGAATCCACATCCGTTAAGTGGGGTTCACCACACAAGCCGCGCGTTTCTCCATCAAATGATGGACGCGTGGTGGGTATCCTCAGAACATACTTCCGCTTGCAGCGTTGGCCTGTTACCCAACGCCTGCCGCTCGTTCATGCGGGAGAACTCAGATGACTCGCCCCCACACCCTGACGTTCGCCGCCGCGCTGCTCGCGTTCGCGTCGGCGAGCCCCGTCGCGCTCGCGCAAACAAGCGGCCACGCAGCCGCCCTCACCGCCGCCCGGCCCATCCCGTTGCAAAAAGCCGCGAAGCCGGCGCCCAAAGCCGTGCAAACCGCGAAAGCCACCAAGCCCGCTCCGCAATCGCTGCGCTGGCTGAATTCGGAAAGTCCATGAAACGAACCGGCGCGCCCGCGCCAGGTTCGCCCTGTGTGACCTTGATCACACTAGTCACGCCACCTCGAAGCAAAGCCGTCGCGGTTCAAGACTGCGACGGCTTCGCGCTGTCCGCCGCCGGCGGCGGCGCTGCCGGCGTCCAGCCATAACCGAGCGCCTTGTACAGGCTCACGATCTGCGCGAGTTCCTGGTCCTGCAGCGACGACTGCTGCAATTGCGCATTGAAGAGGCTGCGTTCCGCGTCGAGCACTTCCAGATAGCTCGTGTAGCCGCCCTCATAGAGATCGCGCGCAACTGACGTGTATTCCGTGAGCGCAGTCACCTGGCGCGTCGTCGAATCCAGCTGATCGCGCGTGCGCGCCACGCCCACGAGCGCATTCTCGACATCGGCGAACGCCTGCTGGATCGTCTGCTCATAGCTGAAGAGCGCTTCCTGCTGCACGGCTTCGGCCTGATGCACGCCACCCGCGATCGCGCCGCCCTGGAAAATCGGCTGCGTGACCGCGCCCGCGAACGACCAGATGCGCGCGGGGCCGGTCCAGAGCCCCGAGAGCGCCGTGCTCGCCGCGCCGAACAATCCCGTGAGCGAAATCTGCGGGAAATACAGCGCGCGCGCGGCTCCAATCGAAGCGTTCGCCGAAATGAGCGTTTGTTCGGCCTGCAGAATATCGGGCCGGCGCTCCAGCAGCGTCGACGGCAAGCCAGCGGGAATGGCGGGCGCGGTCAGCTCGGTGATCGACTTGCCGCGCGGAATCGGCCCCGGATTCTGGCCCAGCAGCAGCGAAATCGCGTCTTCCTGCGTCGCGATTTCCTGCTGGATCGAATACACGGAGGTCTGCGCCGATTGATACTCCGACTGCGCCTGGCTCACCTGCAACCTCGAAACGACACCGCCCGCATAGCGCTCGTTGAAAAGATCGAGCGCGCCCTTGCGGCTTTCGAGCGTGTCCTGCGCGATGACGAGCTGATTGTCGAAGTCGCGCAGTTGCAGATACGACGTGGCTACGTTCGCAATGATGGAAATGCGCGTGGCTTGCTGCGCGGACTGCGTGCTCAGATAATCGGCGCGCGCCGCTTCGGTGAGCCTGCGCAAATGGCCGAACAAATCGAGTTCCCAGGACACCGCGCCGCTCAACTGCACCTGGTTGCCGACCACGGGCGGGAAGCCCGGCGCCGGGACGCCGCGGCTACGCGAAGCGCCAAAATTCGCCGAAACCTGCGGGAAAAGACCCGCGCGCGTCACGACGTAACGCCCGTAGAACTCCTCGACGCGCGCTGCCGCAATCAAGAGATCCTTGTTCTGCGCAAGCGCCTTCGTGACCAGGTCGTTGAGCACCGGGTCGTTGAACTGCGTCCACCATTCGAGCGAGGTGTCGACGGCTTCCGCCTGCGGCGAGGCGTAACGAAACGTCGACGGTGTCTCGACCGCGGGGCGGTGATAGTCGGGCCCGACGGCGCAGGCGCCAAGGCATGCCGTCGCAACGATCAGCCCGAAGGGACGCAGCGTGCAATTCAAACGTGTCTTCATCGCTCAGCCCTCCTGCGAAGGCGGCGCCGCAGGGGGCGTGCTGGCATGCGGCGTGGCGTCCGGCTTCTTGCGCGACGAGAGCGTTTCCAGTCCCCAGAAGAACATCGGAATGAAGAAGAGCGCGATCACCGTGGCGCCGAGCATGCCCGCGATCACGCCGGTGCCGAGCGAGCGCCGGCTCGCGGCCGAAGCGCCGCTGGCGATGGCAAGCGGCACGCAGCCCAGGATGAACGCGAGCGAGGTCATGATAATCGGCCGCAGACGCAGCTTCGCGGCGTGAAGCGCGGCGTCATAGGGCGACATGTTCTCCTTCTCGCGCATCTCCACGGCGAACTCGAAGATCAGAATGGCGTTCTTCGCCGCGAGCGCGATCAGCACGGTCAAGCCGATCTGGAAATACACGTCGTTTTCCATGCCGCGCAGCAAGATGCCCACCAGCGCCCCGAAGATCGCGAACGGCACGGCGAGCAGCACGCCAATCGGCAGCGACCACTTCTCGTACTGCGCCGCGAGAATGAGGAACACCATCAGCAGTGCGAAGCCGAACACGAGTGCCGCCGTTGAGCCGGCCTTCTTCTCTTCGTACGCCTGGCCGCTCCATTCGAAGCTGTAGCCCTCGCCCAGCACTTCGCCCGCGATCTGCTCCATCGCCGCGATCGCCTCACCCGAGCTGTGGCCGGGCGCCGCGTCGCCGGTGATCTTCGCTGCCGGGAAGTTGTTGAAGCGGTTCACGATGTCAGGTCCAGGCACGAAGCGCGAGGTCGTCACGGCCTTGATCGGCACCATGTCGTTGTTGCGGTTGCGCACATAGAGCTGCTGGATATCGTCCGGGCTCAAGCGGTATTGCGGCTCGGCCTGAATGATCACCTGGAAGAGGCGGCTGCCCTTCGGGAACTGGCTTACATACAAGGAACCAAACATCGTCTGGAGTGCAGAATAGATGTCCTGAACCGGAACGCCGAGTGTTTCCGCACGCTCGCGGTCCACTTCGACGAGCAACTGGCGCGAACTCGTGTTGATGGTGGAATTCACGCCGCGCAGCGCCGGGTTCTGGCGCGCCTTCGCAATCACCTGGCGCACCTTGTCTTCGAGCTGCTGATACGTGCCGTCGCCGGTGCTTTGCAGCCAGAACTCGAAGCCGCCCGTTGTGCCGAGGCCCGGGATCGACGGTGGATTGAGCGGCACGACCACGCCGTCCTTGAACGTCGAAAATTCCTTGGTGGCGTCGCGGATCAAATCCTGCGCGGAGCCATTCTCGCCGCGATCCTTGAAGCCCTTGAGCGTGACGAACAACGTGCCCGCGTTCGACTTGTACTGCGAGTCGATCAGGCTGTAGCCGATCGGCGCCGCCACCGAACTCACGGCAGGCTGTTTCGCGAACCAGTCCTCCGCTTTCTTCGAGAGGTCGCCGGTACGGTCCAGACTCGCCGCGTCGGGCATCACAACCGCGCCGAACAGATAGCCCTGATCCTCCACGGGCAGGAATGACGATGGAATATGTCTGAACAGGCCGACCGTGACGATGAGCATCACGACGATCAGCCCGATGGAGAGCACCACGCGTCGTATCGCGCTCTGCACCCAGCTGCCATAGCCATTGGTGAGGCTGTCGAACTTCTCATTGAACCAGCGGAAAAAGCGGTTCTTCTTGTGCTCGCCCGGCTTGAGCAGGATGGCCGCGAGCGCGGGCGAAAGCGTGAGCGCGACGACACCCGAAAGCACCACCGACACCGCGATCGTCACGGCGAACTGCTTGTAGAGTTGCCCCGTGATGCCCGAGAGAAACGCCACCGGTATGAACACCGCTAGCAGCACCAGCACGATCGCCACCACCGGTCCGCTCACTTCGTCCATCGCGCGTTTGGCCGCTTCCTTTGGCGGTAGCTTGAACTCGCTCATGTTGCGCTCGACGTTTTCGATCACCACGATCGCGTCGTCCACCACGATGCCGATGGCAAGCACCATGCCGAACAAGGTGAGCATGTTGATCGAGAAGCCGAACGCCGACATGCCGATGAACGCGCCGATGATCGACACGGGCACGGCGAGCAGCGGCACGAGCGTCGCCCGGAAACTCTGCAGGAAGATGTACACCACGATGATCACGAGAATCACCGCATCGCGCAGGGTATGGACCACCTCGTTGATCGACTCGTGCACGAACTCGGTCGTATCGAGCGCGACTTCATACTTGAGGCCGGGCGGAAAATTCTTGTTCAACTGCTCGAGCGTCTGGCGTACCTGCTTGGCCACTTGCAGTGCGTTCGCCCCCGGCTGCTGATACACGGCGAGCAGTGTGGCCGTCTTGCCGTTGTAGCGGCCGCGCAGCGTATAGTCTTTCGCGCCGAGCTCCGCATGGCCGATGTCCTTGAGGCGCACGATCGCCGCATCGCCCGACGCCGCGCGCAGGATGATGTTGTCGAAATCGGCGGGCTCGGTGAGACGGCCTTTCGTCGTCACCGGGAAGGTCTGGTTCACGGGCTTGTTGGTTGGCGCCTGGCCAAGACGGCCCGCTGAGAACTGCTGGTTCTGCTGCGCGATCGCGTTCTGCACGTCGGCCACGGTAATGCCGAGCTTCGCCATGCGGTCGGGCTTGAGCCAGACGCGCATCGCATAGTCAGCAGAACCGAAGATCGACGCCTGGTTCGCGCCGGGAATACGCTTGAGCGCGTCGAGCACGTAGACGTTCGCGTAGTTCGCCACGTAGGCCGCATCGTAGGCGTTATCGGGCGAATAGATCGCGATCACCATCATGAACGCCGAAGAGCGCTTCTGCACCGACACGCCTTGCGCCGTCACCGAATCGGGCAGGAACGGCAACGCGAGGTTCACGCGGTTTTGCACGTCAACCTGGGCAAGTGACGGATCGGTGCCGATATTGAAGTACACCGTGAGCGTCATGTTTCCCGTCGAGGAACTCGACGAGTTCATGTACATCATGTTGTCCGCGCCGTTCACCTGCTGCTCGATCGGCGCGGCCACGTTCTGCGCGACGATATCGGCGCTCGCGCCCGGATACGTGCCGCTCACCGTGATGGTCGGCGGCGCGATGTCCGGGAACTGTGCGATCGGCAGGTTGAACATCGCCACGAGACCCGCGACGACGAGCACGATCGAGAGGACCGACGCGAAAATGGGCCGGTCAATGAAGAAGTGGGAGAACTTCATCGTTCAACCTCCCGCTGCGGGCGAGAAGGTGACGTCCACGCGGCGGGATTTGTCGGGCGGATCATTGGCTATGATCTGCGCCGGCTTGCGCATCTCGATGCGCTCGGTTTTCACGCCGGCCACGACCAGCGCAGCGCGCACCGTGGCCGCGCGTGCGGCCGCGAGACGCTGGTTCGCGGGCAGCGAGCCAGTCGAATCGGTGTAGCCGGAAATCACCACGCGCAGGCCCGGCTCGGCGACGAGACGGCGTGCCACGCCCGCGAGCGCGTCGGCCGACTGGGCGTCGAGGCTTGCGCTGCCCGATGCGAAGTAAAGCGCAGTGTGTTCGCCCAGCACGTCGGGTTCGCTGGAAGCAGCAGCCGGCTGAGCGGCGTTCGTTCCCGCCTTGGCTTGCGCGTTGGCCTGGCCATTCGCGCCCGGGCTCGGGCTCGCACTCGCCGCAGCCGGGCCGGAAGCCCCTGCCGCGCCAGCCTGCTCCCCACCGCCTGCTCCGCTGTCCTGGCCCTCGGCCGCTGCGCCAATGTTCACGTCAGCGGGCGGCGTCGCCACGAGATTCGCCTTGACCGGCGCACCAGGCATGAGACGCAGCGTATTGTCGATGACGACGTGATCGCCCGGATGCAAGCCCGACTTGATCACCCAGGCATTGCCGTTCCACTCGCCCGTTTCCACCACGCGCTGCTGCGCCTTATTGTCCTTGTCGACGGTCCACACGTACGCGCCGCGCGGCCCCTGTTGCACCGCCGCCTGGGGCACGGCCACCGCTGAACTGCGCTGCGCGCCCAGCAGTTTGATGCGCACGAACTGACCGGGCCGCAACGAGCCCGTGGGGTTTGGCATGGCGGCGCGAATCAGGTAGGTGCCGGTTTCCGAGCTAAGCGAGGCATCGGTGAATGCAATGCGGCCGCGCTCCGGATAGATGCTGCCGTCCGCAAGCACGATCACCGCTTCGAGCTTGCCCACCGGCGGCAGCTTGAGCGTGCCGTTCTGCGTTTGCGTGCGCAGATTGAGCATCTCGTTCTCGGAGAGCGAGAAGTTGATCCACATGGGATCGAGCTTGGCCACGTAGGTGAGCAGGCTGTTGGCAGCATCGATATACGAGCCGTCCTGCTTCTTGGCGTAGCTCGAAAGGCCGGTAACAGGCGCGACGATCGTCGTATAGCCGAGATTGAGCGAAGCGCTGATGACATTCGCCTGCGCCCCTTCGACAGCGGCGGCCGCCGCCTGCTCCTGGCCGATCGAATCGTCGAGATCCTTCTGGCTCAACGCGTTCTTCGCGGCCAGCGGACGCACGCGGGCGAGGTTGGCCTGCGCGGTTTGGAGCCGCGCCTTTTGCTGCGCAAGCTCGGCCTTCGCGGCGTCGAGCGTGGCCTCGAACGGTTTGCGGTCCATGATGAACATGACGTCGCCCGCATGGACCAGCGAGCCTTCTGTATACACGCGCTTTTCGAGGAAGCCGTTCACGCGCGCGCGAATTTCAACCTGCTGCGAGCTTTCCGTCTGCCCCACGTACTCGAAAACCACGGGCACGTCGCGCAGCGCAACATTGATCACATCGACGTTCGCGGCAGGTCGTGCTTCAGCAGCAGGTTTGTTTTCATGACATCCAACGACACTTACCAGCAACCCCAACGACAGACACAAGCTGGCCACCCGAATACCGTGAGTCATGCTGTTCTCCGTGTTGTCGACGATCTGCGCTGGACCGACGAAACCAAATCAGGCGCGCGCGGGCGATCCAATCGAATCACCGCCACTGACTTTGGTGCTCGACCAAATACTACTGTTTTTCGGGAGAGTGCAGACTCAGGATGGCCAAAAATTTGCACGCGATGATGAATCCGGCACACGCGGGGCAACAGTTGTGGAATTCGTTTCGAAATCCGAAATGAAGACGCGCTAGTCGTTCGCTAACGTTCGCACGGATATGCGTAACGCTTGCGTATAGAGAAAGGGGGGAAGCGAAGGTTGCGGACGCACGAAGCATGCGCCGCGTGAAGTTGCGGGCGGGAGAATATTCAGGCGTGGCGCAACCGTCGCAGTGTCGGTAGCGCCACGCGTTGCGAATCAGGCGCCGCGATCGAGCTGGCGCACCGAGCCGAATTCCGCACACGAGAGCGTGCGCATGAGCAGCGCCATGGCCTCGGCCACGCGGCGGCGATCGAGTTCGACGTGCAAACAAGCAAGGTCGCTGCGGCGATCGATATCGATCGTGTGCACGCCGAGCGCGTCGCCAACGAGACCATGCAGTGTGCATCGCGCGAGTTGCGCTTCGCTCGTAGGCACGCGTACAACCAGCTGCACCGTTGTGCGATGGATTGGCGGATGAAGCGGCTTGCGCGAGTTGCGCAGTGAAAGAACGGGCCGCGGTGTGGCGGCGGAGCGGGAACCTCGGGAAATCGAGCCCTGCGAGACGATAGACGGCATACGTGTTGTGCGCACGCTCCGTTTCGGCCGGCGCGCTTGAGTTGAACACGAACCGATTCTAGGCAGCGCCGCGTAAACGTCTGGTAAATAAACACGACACGGCCGCTAAAAGTGCATAGCGGCCGAATTGCAGCACACAATCGCGCTCAATCGAGTGGACGGCCCGCCGGTTCGCGAATGAGCGGCAGCGCGAGCAGCGAGACTGCTCCGCAGCCGATCAGATACCAGGCGGGCGCGAGCGGGTTGTCGAGCAGTTTGATGAGCCAGGTCGCGAAAAACTGCGCGAAGCCGCCGAAGATCGACACGCCCACGCAATACACCACGGACATGCCCGTGACGCGAATCGACTGAGGAAAGAGTTCGGGCAGCATCACGATGTTGGGGACCGCCGTGAACGCGACGAGCGCGCCCAGCACGGCCACGACCGCGAGCACGGTTGTGACGGTCGGCGCGGCATGAATGAGCATGAACGCCGGATAGATCACCGCGATCAGCAGCACGCGTGAGACGCCCATCACCCACTTGCGCCCCAGGCGATCGGAAAGCGAGCCGGCGAACGGCGAGCACACAGCGGTGACGAGCGCCGCAACGAGGGCCGCGCTCATGCCGACCGACATCGGCAGGCCGAGAATCTTGATCGCATACGTCGACATGTAGAACAGCACGATATAGTTCGCCGCCGTGCCGCCGATGGTCGTGACGATGCCGGCCACGAGCGAAGTGCGATGACGCCCGAAAATCTCGCGCAGCGGCCGCGCCATGTCAGCCACGGGTTCGGTGTCTTCCACTTCGACGGGGTGCGCGAGCGTTTCGTCGAGATGGCGGCGAATGTACACGCCGACCGGCACGACCAGCATGCCGATCACAAACGGCACGCGCCAGCCCCAGCTTTCCAGCGCGGCCTGCGAGAGCGTGGTGGAAAGCGTCACGCCGATGAGCGCGCCGCACACCGTATTGAGCCCCTGGCTCACGAACTGCCAGCTTCCGTAAAAGCCGCGTGAGCGGTCATCGGCGTATTCGAGCAGGAGCGACGTCGAGGCGCCCACTTCGCCGCCCACCGCGAAGCCCTGCACGAGACGCGCGAGCAGGATCAGCGCGGGCGCCGCGAGCCCGATCTGCGCATAGGTGGGCGCGAACGCGATGAGCGCCGAGCCGAGCGCCATGAGCCAGAGCGTGAGCGTCATGGCCGCCTTGCGGCCCACGCGGTCCGCGAACGCACCAATCACGATGCCGCCGATCGGACGCACGACGAAACCCACGCCGAAGCTGCCCACCGCGAGCATCAACTGGTTCAGCGAGCCATGCACCGGAAAATACAGCGAGCCGATGATCGAGGCGAAGAAGCTGTAGACCGTGAAATCGAAGAACTCGAGCCCGTTGCCGAGCGTGATCGCGAAGATGGCCTTCGCGCGCGAGCGGCGCGTGGAAGCCTGGGCGGCTGCGGCCGGCGCCTGAATCGACGTGGCATTCATCGGGTGTCTCCTCGTGTGTCTCGTGTTTCGTAGCGTGGTGCGCTTGTCGGTGCGCTTGTCGGCGCATTCGCCCACTGGCTATGGGCTTCAGCCGCGCAGGAAGCGTTCGGCGAGTTGCACCCAGTATGCCGCGCCGGTGGCGAGGCAGTCGTCGTTGAAGTCGTAGCCGGGGTTGTGCACCATGCAGCCGCCCTCCCCGTCGCCATTGCCGATGATGAGGTAGCTGCCCGCGCAGCGTTCGAGCAGGAACGAGAAGTCCTCGCTGCCGGTGAGCGGCGCCATGTCGTGAATGAGGCCATCAACGCCCAGCCAGTCGCGCGCCACGTCCTGCGCGAATTCGGTCATCGCCACGTCGTTCACGAGCACCGGGTAGCGGCGCTGATAGTCGATGCGCGCCGTCGCGCCATACGCGCTCGCCTGCGCGTGCACGAGCGCCGTGATGCGCTCCTGCAGCAAATCGCGCACTTCGGGGCGCAGCGCGCGCACCGAGAGGCGCATCTGCGCTGTTTGCGGAATCACGTTGGGCGCGTCGCCCGAATGGATCGCGCCCACGGTGACGATCGCCATGTCGAGCGGCGGCACGTTGCGCGACACGATGGTCTGCAGCGCGAGCACGACGTTGGCGCACACCACCACGGGGTCGATCGCCTTATGCGGCACCGCGCCATGACCGCCGCGCCCGTCGATGTCGATGATCACCGTGTCCGACGAAGCCATGAACGGCCCCGCGCGAAAGCCGAGCTTGCCCGTGGGGAAGCCGGGCATGTTGTGCATGGCGAACACGGCGTCGCAGGGAAAGCGCTCGAAAAGGCCTTCGTCGAGCATGCGCTTCGCGCCGCCCATGCCTTCTTCGGCAGGCTGGAAAATGAGGTGCAGCGTGCCGCTGAAGTTGCGCGACTGCGCGAGATGCTTCGCCGCCGCGAGCAGCATGGCCGTGTGGCCGTCGTGGCCGCATGCGTGCATCTTGCCCGGAATGCGGCTCGCGTAGTCGAGGCCGGTGTTCTCGTGGATCGGCAGCGCGTCCATGTCGGCGCGCAGGCCGAGGCGCGCTTTGCCGTCGCCCACCTTGAGCGTGCCCACGACGCCCGTGCCGCCCAGCCCGCGATGCACCTCGTAGCCCCACTCGGTGAGGCGCTGCGCCACGAGGTCGCTGGTGACGAATTCTTCGAAGCCCAGTTCGGGATGCGCATGGATCTCGTGACGCAGCGCGATCATCTCGTCTTCGATCGCGGCGATTGCGGCCGGGATAGCCATCGTGTTCATACGAATTCCCTCCAGGGCGAGCGTGAGTGTGAATTCGCTTGAGAATAATGACGTCTCTTATCGGCCGACAGCCCTAAAATAGTTGGCCCGCCAACCAGAAGTGCGCACTCGGGTTATCCCTTATGAAGTTCCACCAGTTCCGCGCGCTCGTCGCGATGGCCGATACCGGCAGCATTCGCGCGGCCGCGCGTCAGCTTGGCATCTCGCCCGCTGCGGCGACGAAGGCAGTGCGCGAGCTGGAAGCCGAGCAGCAAATCGCGCTCGTTACGCGCAACGCGAACGGCATCGCCTTTACGGAAGCGGGCCAGGCGCTGCTCGTGCACGCGCGGCTCGTCGTGCATCAGATGTCGCGCGCCCAGGACGAACTCGACGCGCGGCGCGGGCGCGGCGGCGGCAAGCTCGCGATCGGCGTGACGCCGTGGCTCGCCCTCTCCTTCCTGCCCGACGCCGTCACACTGTTTCGCGAGCGCATGCCCGGCATGCAGCTCGAATTCTACGAAGGCCTGCTCAATATCGTGATGCCGCGGCTGCGCGACGGCTCGCTCGACTTCTCGCTAGGCAAGCCCGGGCCCGCTTCGCTCCACGCAGAATTCACGCAAACGCCGATCTTCGCCACGGAGTCGGCCGTGGTCGTGCGCAAGGACCATCCGCTCTCGCATGCACAATCGCTGAATGAACTTCAGGATTGCGAATGGTTGCTCAACTGGGACCCGGCAAGCAAGGAGATGGTCGCCGACGACGTGTTCCTGCGTCACGGCCTGCCGATGCCACGCAGCGTGCACCTGGCGCATTCGTTCGTGGTGGCGATGGGGCTCATCATGAATACGGACATGGTGAGCATCTTCCCGTGGCCGCTCGTGGAGACGCGCTTCGCGCGCGACAACTTGCGCGCGCTCGCGCTCCATGAGGAAGTGGACCGGACGGTAGTGAGCGTGGTCGCGCGGCGCGGCGTACCACTGTCCGCCGCGGCCGAATGCTTTCTGGAATGCCTCAAGGAGGCCATCCATGCGGGCGAGGCTTCGACGAACCCTGATCGCCGGCGGCTCTATCACACGCTCGAATTGCTGATCTGAGCGCCGCGAAACGCCGCCACAGACAACCCTTAGAACGACGTACCGATCTGGAACTGGAACTTCTGGTACTGGTCGCCCGCGTGCTTGACGATCGGGAAGCCCAGATCGAGTTTGAGCGGCCCGATCGGCGAGATCCATTCGAGGCCCGCGCCATAGCTGTAACGCAGACCGTTCGCGCCGGTGCTGCTGCCTTCCGTGCCCCACACGTTGCCGCCGTCCACGAACGTGAACACGCGCAGCGTGCGGTCGTAACCCGTGCCGGGCAGCGGGAACGTCAGCTCGATATTGCCCACCACCATCTTCGAGCCGCCGATCGGATCGTTCGTCGTGGCGTCACGCGGGCCGAGCGAACCCGACTCGTAGCCACGCACCGACCCGATACCGCCCGCATAGTAGTTCTTGAAGATCGGATACGGCTTTCCGCCCAGACCGTTGCCGTAGCCACCCTGGAAGTTCAGCCCCAGCACGAAGCCGCGCGCGAATGAGTAGTAGTACTGCATTTGGGCATCGCCCTTGTAGTACTGCGTGCCCGCCGGCGTACCGTATTCGGCGTTGGCCTGCGCGTAGTAGCCGCGGCTCGGCACCAGCGCGCTGTCGCGGTTGTCGCGCGACCAGCCCACGGTGAGCGGCACGGTGTTCGAGACGCGCCCGAATTCGTTCACGTAGTCGATATAGGTCTGCGGCGTGCTGGAATCGACGTCGAGGCGGTCCTGCTCGATGCCGAGCCCGAAATACACCATGTCGGTCTCGGAGAACGGAATGCCGAACTTCATGTCCGCACCATACGAGATGATGCGAAAGCTCGTGTCGTTCGTGCTCGAGTAGTAAAGCGGCTCGGTCGTGCGGTAGTAGACATCGGTAATGCGCTTGATGCCGTCCACCGTGAAATACGGATCGACCTGCGTGACCGAGAGCGTGCGATACGTCGTGGCCGTATTCACGTTCAGCGAAAGGCTGTTGCCGGAGCCGAACACGTTGTCCTGCGAAATGCCCGCCGAGATGATCGGCCCTTCGCCCGAGCCGTAGCCGAGGCCAAGCGAAAGCGTGCCGGTGGGCTTCTCGGTCACTTTCACGTTCACGTCCACTTCGTCCTGCGTGCCTTCCACCGGCACCGTGGTCACGTCCACGTCGGTAAAGTAGCCAAGGCGGTTGATGCGGTCCTTCGAAAGCGCGAGACGGTTCGAATCGAACCACGAGCTTTCGAGCTGGCGCATTTCGCGGCGCACGACTTCGTCGCGCGTGCGGGTATTGCCGGTGACGTTCACGCGGCGCACGTACACGCGGCGGCTCGGGTCCACCTGTAGCGTGAGCGCGACCGTGTGGTCCTTCTGGTCGATCTCGGGCAGCGCGTTCACCGTCGCGAACGCGTAGCCGTATTCACCGAGCTTGTCGACGATCGCCTTGGTCGTGTCCTTGAGCTTTTGCGCCGAAAAACGCTGCCCCGGCTTGATGCCGACGAGTTTCTTCAACTCCGCTTCGCGGTCGAGCAGATTGCCGGCCATCTTGATGCTCGAAATCGTATAAGGCTCGCCCTCGTGAATCCCGATCGTCAGATACATGTCCTTCTTGTCGGGCGACAGCGAGACCTGCGTCGAGTCGATGTTGAACTCCAGATAGCCGCGGTCCAGATAGTACGAGCGCACGTTGTCGAGGTCGCCCGTGAGCTTTTCCTTCGAGTACAAGTCGTTCTTCGTGTACCACGAGAACCAGTTCGGCGTGGAAAGCTGCATCTCATCGAGCAGCGTGCCGTCGCTAAACGTCTTGTTGCCGATGAAATTGATCTGGCGGATCTTCGCGCTCGGCCCTTCGACCACGGAGAACAGCAGGCCCACGCGATTGCGGTCGATCGGCGTGACCGTGGTCGTGACCTCTGCTGCGTAGTAGCCGCGCGTGAGGTATTGGCGCTTGAGTTCCTGCTCCGCCTTGTCGACCAGCGCCTTGTCGTAGCTCTGGCCCGGCGAGAGCCCGACCGACTTGAGCGCCTTCGTCAAGTTATCCTTATCGAATTCCTTGATGCCCGCGAAGTCGATCGTTCCGATAGCGGGACGCTCCTGCACCTGCACGACAACCGTGCTGCCCTGCGTGGAAATGCGCACGTCGCTGAAGAGGCTCGTCGCGTAGAGCGCGCGAATGGCGTCGGAGGCCTTGTCGTCCGTGAAGGTCTCGCCCTGCTTGATCGGCAGATAGGCGAATACGGTGCCCGGCTCGATGCGCGTGAGCCCGTCGATGCGGATGTCCTGGACCACGAAGGGCTCGGTGGCGTGCGCCGCAGCAGTCACGCCGATGCCGAAGCCGGCGAGAGTCAGTACGCGTGCATAGCGCGCCGTGGTAGTTGATGCCGTCATGCGGGAGGTCGAATGTGAAGCAACGAAAGAGCCGTGAAAGTGCCGTGAGATTGCCGAATGGTCCATTACCGGCGCGAGACGCGCGCGGCTGGCATCCACGGATGCAGGGTGTACAACGGGTGCGGCAAGAAAGGCCGGCGCGCCACGCCTATTGCATGCTCGCACCGCCAGGCAGGCGCATCTTCGCGAGCCCCGTTGCGAGCGAGAGCACCTCGGTCATGTGCACGGCTTGCGCGGGGTGTAGACGGAACGACAATTCGGCGCCCCCGGGCAAGCGAAAGCTCACCACGAGATGCTGCACGTCGCCCGACTCGCGACCGACCTCCCAGGCCTCGCAAGGCATGGTGAATTTCACGCTCGCGGTTTTGTGGCGGATGCGCTCGGAGCGGCCAATCGCATTCGAAAGCGCGGCGAGCAGTTCATGCATCACCGAGCAATGCAGCGCGACGCTGTCCGGCTGATTGCCGTTCACCATCAAGTACTGGCCGTCCGCAGTCAGCTCGAAATCGCGCAGGGAATGAATGGCAAGAGCCGGGGACGAGGGCATGAGCGACGCTCCGTTACAAAAGCATCGGCGGAGTCTAGTGCGTTGAGCGCGGTACGCGCGTTACCCCATCATTACAGGGATTACTTTCATCAATATTGTGCAGAGGGCGGTTCCGTTCGTTTCGCACGCACCCATTTCCGCGCGAGACCAATGCCCTGCGTGCACGCAGCGGCTTTCAATCTGCTCGCGATTGCACGCCACCGCGGTTATCTTGAAAAATTTTTGGTAACCGTAGCGATTACGCTTGCTTTCTATAGGCAAACAGGCGTTTTAGTGCGCGCGGCGTGGCTGGCGTCGCGGCGAACGCCTGCTGTCACTTATCAAAAAAATCCTGAAACTCCGCGAGGCTCGCATGCACCGCGAGAGCCTGTAAGGGAAAGCAAGGCAGCAAATCAGCGAAAGCGCGGACTCGCTCGACGCGCGCGAGCAGCAGCGCGGCCGCGTCGTTGCGCACGCCGCCGTGACGGTCGAGAAATTGGCCCCAAAGCGAAAGCGCGCGCAAGCGGGCCACGGGCTGCGCGCTCGCGACGTAGGCCGCGGGAAAGAGCCGCCGGTAGGCGGGCACGTTGTAGAGCCAGGAAGTGCCGTGAATGAGCACGTCGCTCGACGCACAGCCGCTTTCCCGGAGATGGCCGCGCAGATGCCTGATTAACGCACGCAACTCAACGTGCCGTGCGGCCAGTTGTCGGGAATCAAGTGGCGACATGCCGTTATCGGTTTGAGTGTTTTCGAAGTGCAGGCGCACTCCGCCATGCGGTTCACGCGCGTAAGAGAAGCACCCAACCGTCGCGACGATGGCAGGCGCAGCCTGATGCGTCGGGCAGCGCTGCAAATAACGCCACGTCCACTCGCACTGCTCATCAACACTTGCGCGCTCATCGAGGCCGCGCACGTAGGCTGCCCAGAGGGGATGCGTGCGATCGAACGCCCGCCCCGCGCCGAAGCGCACATAGAGGTTCGTGCAGTCGAGCAACGCCGCCGCAAGGGGCATGTCCGCGAGGCGCGCCGCCGTGCGCGCGAAGCGCACCTGGAGGTCGTAAAACGCGCGTTCGGGTCTCACCGGGCCTCGTCTCCTTCGTCCACGATACAATGCGGCTGCGTCCGATCCGTCCCTCGCTGCCCCTATCCGACATGCAGAATTCTACCCGGGCCTTCCTGCTGGGCCCGTTGCTCAAAGGCGTTTCCCGTTCGTTCTACCTCACGATGCGCGTTCTGCCCGCTGGCATGCGCGACCCCGTGGGCGAAGCCTATCTGCTCGCGCGCGCCGCCGACACCATTGCCGACACCGCGCTGATTCCGCCCGAGCGGCGGCTCGCCCTGCTGCTCGCGCTGCGCGAGCGCGTGAACGGCGCGGCGAACGATGACACCCTGCTCGCCGATCTCGCAGGCGAAGTTGCGGGCCAGCAAACGCAATCGGACGAGAAGTTGCTGCTCGAATCGCTCGGCGGCGCGCTCGATGTGCTCGCGCAACTCGACGACGCCGATCGCCGTGCCGTCCGCGAGATCGTCACCACGCTCACCGAAGGCATGGAATTCGATCTGCGCACATTCCCCGACGAGCGCTCGGGTCAGGTGGCCGCGCTGAACACGTGGGACGAACTCGACCGCTATACGTATCTCGTGGCGGGCTGCGTGGGCGAGTTCTGGACGAAGATGACGTACATGCACTTGCCGGGCACCCTCGCGCCCTCGCTGGAACAAACCATGTACGCGCGCGGCATCCGCTTCGGCAAGGCCTTGCAGATGGTGAACGTGCTGCGCGACTGCGGCAAGGATCTGCGCATCGGCCGATGTTATCTGCCCGCTTCGATGCTGGCCCAGGCCGGGCTCACCGCGCAGGACCTGCTCAAGCCCGGCGCCTCGGCGCGCGCGCGGCCGATCATGCTCGAACTCGTGCGCATCGCGCTCGATCATTTCCGCGCGGCCATCGACTATACGTTCGCGCTGCCGCGCCTTTCGGTGCGCCTGCGGCTTGCGTGCCTGTGGCCCATTCTCATCGGCCTGGAAACGCTCGAGCGCCTCGTCGACAACGACGACTGGCTCGATCCCGCGAAGACCTCGAAGGTCAGGCGCAACGACGTCTATCGCATTCTCGCCTGCTCCACCGCGCTCGCGCCTTCGAATGCGCTGCTCGGCGTCTGGTTCGAGCGACTCTTCGCGCGTGTCGAGGCTCGTATCAAGGGCTGAAAACACAGGCGCAAAAAAAGGCGCGCTTCGCAGCGCGCCTTTCGCGACTCGAAACTGCGTGACTCAACCTTTCTGAGCGCGATACAGCTTGATGATCGCCGAGAAGTCGAGCTTGCCGTCGCCGTGGCTGCTCATGGCCTGATAGAGCTGCTGCGCGAGCGCCCCCATGTACGCGGGCTGATGCACGCCTCTTGCGGCGTCGGTGGCAAGACCCAGGTCCTTGAGCATGAGATCCGTCCCGAAGCCGCCCGTGTAGCCGCGCGAAGAAGGCGCCGTTTCGATCACGCCCGGGTACGGGTTGTACGTGTCCGAACTCCAGCAGCGTCCCGTGGACGTGTTCATGATGCCGCCCAGCACCTTCGGGTCAATGCCGAGCGCCTCGCCCAGCGCCATCGCTTCGGCCACGCCGGCCATCGTGATGCCGAGCACGAGGTTGTTGCAGATCTTCGCCACCTGCCCCGTGCCGGTCTCGCCGCAATGGACGATGTTCTTGCCCATGCCCGAGAGCACCGGCTTCACGCTCTCGTAGTTCTCGGCGCTGCCGCCCACCATGAAGGTGAGCGTGCCCGCGGCCGCGCCGCCCGTGCCGCCCGAGACTGGCGCATCGACAAACGCGTTGCCCTGCGCGGCGGCGAGCTTCGCGAACTCCTTGACGCTCGCCGGATCGATCGTGCTCGAATCGATGATCGTCACGCCCTTCGCGATGCCCGCCAGCACGCCGTCTTGCGCCGTGAGCACGCCGCGCACGTGCGCCGCCGCGGGCAGCATCGTGATGACGCACTCCGCACCGCTTGCCGCCGCCTTCGCCGATACGGCTTTCTGCGCGCCGGCCTCGGCGAGCGTTTGCATCGCGCTCGCACTCAGGTCGAACACCGCCACGGTATGTCCCGCCTTGAGCAGGTTGAGCGCCATTGGTGCGCCCATGTGGCCCAGCCCGACGAATCCAATTTTCATGAGCCTGTCTCCGTTATTGTTCAGTACTCCATGTTTATCTCAGGCGGCGTATCAGCGCAGGCTGATCGTCGTGTTCACGCCGTCGCTCACAGTCGCGTCGTCGAACCAGCGCGCGGTGACCGTCTTGGTCTGCGTGTAGAACTGCACGACCTGCTTGCCATACGGGCCCAGGTCGCCGAGCTTCGAACCGCGCGAGCCCGTGAAGCTGAAATACGGCACCGGCACCGGAATCGGAATGTTGATGCCCACCTGGCCAATGTCGATCTCGCTCTGGAACTTGCGCGCCGCCGCGCCGCTTTGCGTGAAAAGGCCCACGCCGTTGCCGAACGGATTCGCGTTGACGATGGCGATCGCTTCGTCCAGCGTCTTCGCCGTGAGCACCACGAGCACGGGCCCGAAAATCTCGTTCGTGTAGATGTCCATATCGGTCTTCACGTCCGTGAACACCGTGGGCCCGACGAAGTTGCCACTCTCATAGCCCGGCACCGTCACGTCACGGCCATCCAGTGCGAGCGTCGCGCCCTGCTTCACGCCCGAGTCGATCAGGCCGAGAATGCGCGTTTTCGCGGCGCGCGACACGACCGGCCCGACGTCCGTCCTGGCCTCGTGGCCCGCGTTGACCTTGAGCGTCTTCGCCTTTTCGACGAGTTCGTCCACCCATTCCTGCGCCGCACCCACGAACACGGCCACCGAGGTCGCCATGCAACGCTGGCCCGCCGCGCCGAACGCCGCACCGACCAGCGCATTGAGCGCCTGCTCGCGATTCGCATCGGGCAGCACGACGGCGTGATTCTTCGCGCCCATCATCGACTGCACACGCTTGCCGTGCTCGCTGCCCAGACGATAAACGTGCGTACCCACGGCCGTCGAGCCGACGAACGATATTGCCTTCACGAGTTCGTGCGTGCAGATCGCATCGACGACTTCCTTGCCGCCGTGCACGACGTTGAGCACACCCTTCGGAATGCCCGCTTCGATCGCGAGTTCGACGAGCTGCATGGTCGAAAGCGGGTCCTGCTCCGATGGCTTGAGCACGAACGTATTGCCGCAAACGATCGCCATCGGGAACATCCACAGCGGGATCATCGCGGGGAAGTTGAACGGCGTGATGCCGGCGCATACGCCTAGCGGCTGCTGCAGGGTGTAGGTGTCCACACCGCCCGCCACGTTCTCGGCGAAACCGCCTTGCTGCAGCGTGCCGATCGAGCAAGCGTGCTCGACGACTTCGAGGCCGCGGAAAATATCGCCCTCGGCGTCAGGCAGCGTCTTGCCCTGTTCGGCGGTGAGCGTCTTCGCGATGCGCGGCATGTGCTCGCGAATCAGCGCCTGTAGTTTGAGCATGATGCGCAAACGCGCGCCGACCGGCGTGTTCTTCCACGTGGCGAACGCGGCGTGCGCGGCCTTCACAGCCTGGTCCACTTCCTCGACGGTCGCGAACGGCACGCGCGCCAGCACTTCCTGCGTGGCCGGATTGACGATGTCGCGCCATTCCTTCGTTTTCGATTCGACGAACTCGCCGTCGATGAGCAGTTTGACGGTGGAAACATGTGCGTTGGATGCCTGGGTCACTGCGTTCATCGTGAACTCTCCCTGATGGATTCGAACGGGCCGGCCGTAGCCGGATATAGCGAAATGTGTGGAGTCAGCGAAATCTCAATTGCAGCACGCGCGCGAGAACCCTATGCAAACGCGTGCAGTCATGTCGAGCGTGCTGGGAATGGAGCCGGGCGAAGTCGAGAAGAGTCCTGCTGAACACGGGCACACCTGCGGCGCCCGCGCGGGGAACAACTGCATTTGCATCGTCTGTCTCCATCCTTGTTGTCGTGCGACCGTGTCTGTTTCTGTCGCCTCTTTGAACGAGTATAGTTATTCGAATATCCACGGCATAGTGATGAAAAAGCCCATCCGATATGCAAAAACACACAACGAGCAGTATGGAGACCTTGAACTGGGACGATCTGCGCTACTTCCTGGAAGTGGCGCGCACGCAGCGCGCAAGCGGCGCCGCGAAGCGCCTGGGCGTTGACCACACCACGGTCGCGCGCCGGGTGCGGGAACTGGAGGCGGCGCTAGGCACCGTCCTGTTCGACAAATCACGCTCGGGCGGCTTCGTGCTGACTGCCGAAGGCCAGCGCCTGCTGGCCTACGCGGATGCCGTGGAAACGACGGTGCAATCGGCCAGCGAGCAGTTCGCGATTGGCGCGCAGTCGCTTTCGGGCCATGTTCGCGTGGGCTCGACGGAGGGTTTCGGTTGCTTCTTTCTCGCGCCGCAGTTGGCGCGCTTCACGGGCCAGCATCCCGACATGTCGATCGACCTGTTGCCGGTGCCGCATTTCGTGAGCCTTTCAAAGCGTGAGGCCGACCTCGCGATCATGCTGGAGCGCCCCGAGCGCGGGCAGTATGTCTACACGAAGCTGTGCGACTACCGGTTGCGTCTGTACGGCACACCCGCCTATCTCGAGCGCCATCCGCCCATTCGCACAGGCGCCGACCTGCGCAATCACGCCTTCATCAGCTATGTCGCCGATCTGGCGTTCAGCCACGAGTTGCTCTATCTCGAACGAACCGCGCCTAACGTGACTGCAAACCTGTGCAGCACCAGCGTGATCGCGCAATACCATGCTGCGCTGCAGGGCAGCGCGCTCGCCATCCTGCCTTGCTTCATGGCCGAGCCTGACCCGCGCCTCGTGCCGATCCTGCCCGACGAAGTCGTGGTGACGCGGCGCTTCTGGCTGTGCAGCCGCGAGGATCTGCGCAAGCTGCGGCGCATTACGTCGCTCTGGGATTACCTGCGCGCGGCCGCCGACGCCAATCGCCCGCTGCTAATGGGCGAATCGCCGGAAATGCATTACGTCGAAGCCTGAGCGCTCCTTGCTCTAGAGCCTCGACAAGCAACAAAAAAGCCGCACATGCAGTCCACGAACGGGACTGCATGTGCGGCCTTCAGGAAGAATCTGGCTGCACCCGCTCCAGCGTCGCCGTCCGCACCTCCACGCACGGTCGGCGCGCGCCGGCTAGCCGATGCTCAGGTCCCAACCGGGCGGATCGTCAGCGCGTTACGCACCGACGTTACACCTTCCACGCCCTTGGCGACATCGCCAGCGCGCTCGATCTGCGACTGCTCGGGCACGGTGCCTTGCAGGATAACGGCGCCGTCTTTCGCGCGCACGGTAATGTTGGACACGCTGATGTTCCGGTCACGCGCGAGGGCCGAACGGACCTTGCGGCCGAGCGCACGGTTCGCTGCGCGCGCTTGACGCAGTGCTGCCTTCGATTGATTGACGTTGTGCTGGGCAGCGGCCGTCGGGCCGCTGGTGGGGGCAGCGGCGGCCGGGGCCGACGCGTCCTGCGCATAGACCTGGAACGACGCCGCCACCAGTGCCGTGGCTGCGGCCAGCTTGAACATCTGAATAGCCTTCATGCAGTTTCTCCTGTTGTCAGTCTTATTGCTGGCCCAGGAATGGGCCGTTAACTACACCATTGACTACAAAACATTCGCGCGCCAGACCGCGATGGGAAGTAACAATACCGCAACTATTTCATTCTTGACACGAAGCGTGCCCAATCTGTGATTCCACGCCACACTTCGTGCTGCTTTCCACAGACGAATGCGTTGATTGTCCAAATAGTGAAGCCACTATTCAACAATGCAATTGAAATGGCGTCATCAGCCCGCTTCATATCCCTTTAGGTCCGCTTTGCTGCCCAGTCACCGCCATTTCATTGCGGCATTCAAACGCCCAGTGTCATGCCTTCAGCCATGATCCGCTTTGGTGCATGCGATATGAATAAGATCGCTAATCGCGTATTCGCGAGCGGGATTGAGCCGCTTTAATCAAAGAGCAACGCGCATCACACAAGCGGCGTTGACAATACGGACAGCGGTTAACCCGAATACCCATTGCGCAATAGGAGAGGCTGGCCGGCATCAATTGGCCAATTGCGCCTTTATCCATCGATAGAACTGCTGGATCGCCGCCTCGCGCGGATGCCCTTCGCGCCACGTGAAGTAATAGTCGAGTGAGGCCGGAATGCGGACCTGCCCCAACTGCACCAGTTCGCCACGCTCGATGAAGCCGCGCGCGAGTTGCAGGCGCGCCGTGGCCGCCCCTTGCCCGGCCACCGTGGCCTGCAGCAGCAGGCCCGCGTCGTCGAACACCGGTCCGCGCTCCGGTTCATCGCCGGCCACGCCCGCGGCCTCGAAGAAGTCGCGCCACGAGCGGCGCGAAAACCGCAGGAGCGGCATGCTCGCGAGATCCTCGATGCGAAAGCCGGGATGGCGCGCGAGCAAGGCCGGGCTGCATACCGCAACGACCTGGTCGTCCAGCAGTTTGCGGATCTGGAAACCGGGTTCGTCCACCCGCCGATGCCAGATGCCGATGTCGAAGGGATAGGGGTCGGGCGGCGTGACGTCGGCATGCATGCGCAGCGAAAGGTCGACCATGGGATGGCGATCGTAGAAGTCGCCCAGGCGCGGAATCAGCCAGACGGAGGCGAAGTCGGACATGACGCTCAACTCGAGGCGCGTGACGCCGCTCACGCCGGGGCGCGTGGCGTCGAGCGCGTCGCGCAGGTCGTCGAGACTGCGGCGCACACGCTCGGCGAGTTGCGCGCCAGCCGCGGTGGGGATCATGCGGCTGCCGGCGCGGCGGAACAGCTCGACGCCCAGTTCCGTTTCGAGCGCGCGCAGGTGATGGCTCACGGCGCTGTGCGTCAAATGCAATTCTTCCGCGGCGCGGCTGAAACTGCGCCGCCGTGCGGCGGCTTCAAGGGCGCGCAGCGCCTGCAGAGGTGGGAGAGATCGGGCCATGACGTCAAATTCTACTCACAATGCCGTCTGAAATCTCTCGCTGGCCTCGTGCACGTCAATCGCCAATAATCGACAACCAGGCATTCAATCCGCTTTCGCCCGCCCCAAACATGACCTCACTCAGACTGCGCGTCTTCGCCGTATTCGCGCTCGGCTATTTCATTTCGTACCTGTTTCGCGGCGTCAATCTCGGCTTTGCGCCGTTTCTTTCGCGTGAACTGGGCTTCACGGCGACCGATCTCGGCACGCTCACGAGCCTCTATTTCCTCGGCTTCGCCGGCGCACAGATCCCCGGCGGCGTGCTGCTCGACCATTACGGCCCGCGCCGCGTCACCGCGTGCGTCATGCTCGTGGCCGCGGCGGGCGCGTTGATCTTCGGCGTCTCGCACAACATGGCCGCGATGATGGTGGGCCGGCTGCTGATCGGCGTGGGCGTGTCGGTTTGCCTCGGCGGCGCGTTCAAGGCCACAGCCCAGCACTTTCCCGTCGCGCAGCTCACGCTCGTGAACGGGCTCGTCATGGCCGTGGGGGGCCTCGGCGGCGTGGCCGTGGGCGCCCCGCTCTCATGGCTGCTCTCGATCGCACCCTGGCGCGCGGTGAGCCTCGGGCTCGCGGCACTCACGGTGCTGGTGGCCGCCATCATCTGGATCGGTGGGCCGCGCACGCGCGACACGCACCATCAGGCGAGCGTGCTCGAACAGTTCAAGGGCACCGCGCACATCCTGCGCAGCCATGCGTTCTGGAAGACCGCAACGTTCTCGTCGCTGACCCAGGCCGTGTTCTATGCCATGCAGTCGCTGTGGGTCGGCGCGTTCCTGCGCGACGTCGTGCCGGCCGGCACCGCCGATGTCGGTGCGCGTGCGGCCTCGCTCGTTTCCGTGCTGGGCGGCGCGTTCATTGTCGGCAATATCGGCTTTGGCGCGCTCGCACGCAGCTTCGAGCGGCGCGGCGTGAGCGTTCAGCTCTTTTCCGGCGTCACAATGCTCATTTTCGTGCTCGTGCAAGCTTTGCTCGCGGCGCGTGCGCCGCTGCCCGCAGCTTTGCTTTGGGCGGCGTACGGCGCGTTCGGCGGCACCGGCATCCTCACTTACGCGGTGCTCGCCGAATATTTCCCGCCGCGCCTGATTGGGCGTGTGAACACCACGTTCACGCTTGTCATCTTCATCGGCATCTTCTTTCTGCAGATCGCGATTGGCGCCGCGCTCGCGCACTGGCCGGCACTCGACGGCCACTACCCGGCGATTGCGCATCAGACCGTATGGGCAGTCCTCGTCGTACTGCAAGTGCTCTGCGCCGTGTGGTATTTCATGCCGTCGCGGCGCGCCGCCGCGACGCGCCACGCAGTCGAAACGCAATAAGGCGCGCTTTTGCGCAAAGCTGCATCACGCTCTGTGCGCCCTGCGGCTTTGCGCTTGTGCTCACATCGATAGCACGATTTCTTCCTTCGGTACGGGCGGCGCTCTACTATCATGGAGGCGCCCTGCCGTTCATTTTCCCCACAACACGCAGCGCTCTTGTCGAGAAATGCAAATCTCGAATCATTGGTTGTCCTGATCGGCGTACCCGGAAAAGAATGACCCAACGGCAATGACGGCGACGCAAGCTCGCCAGTCTGCGCACCCCGTTTCGTCACTCAAATCCGACCTGCCCATGCGTTCACATCGCGTTCTGCAGTACCTGCTTTGCGCAGCGCTCTCGTTCATCTCCCTGCATGCCGCGGCCGGTGAGCCCACCGTGATCCGGATCGGCGTCGCGCAGCAAGGCGCCGGCGATCCCCCGACCTTCGGCGGTTCGACCGCTGCCACGGTGCGCGGCCAGCAGTTGCTCGAAAAGGAGTTCGCCGCCGACGGCATCAAAGTCGAGTGGCTCTTCTTCAAGGGCGCGGGCCCGGCTGTGAATGAGGCCATTGCCAACAATGCACTCGACTTCGCGTATCAAGGCGACTTACCCTCGGTCCTCGCGCGCGCCAACGGTCTCAAGACCCGCATCCTGCTGGAATCGGGCGTGCGTTCCGGCGTGAAGGTGGGCGTGCCAGCCGATTCGGACATCAAATCGATCAAGGACCTCAAGGACCGGCGGGTCGCCATTTTTCGGGGCACGAATCTGCAACTCGTGGCCGACAATGCACTCGCCGAGAACCAGCTCGACGAGCGTGCGCTACGCGTGATCAACCTCGATACCGCAAGCTCGCTCGCGGCGCTCGCATCGAAAGGCATCGATGCCTCGGTCAACGACTATCACCTTTACCGGCTGCGCGATCAGGGGCTTGCCCGCATCGTCTACGAATCGCAGCATGATGGGCCGCAGTTGACGCGCCAGGCGCATCTGCTCGTGCTCGACGGCTTCGAGAAGGCGCACCCCGATATCGTGCAGCGCGTAGTCAACGTCTTCGTGCAAGCGGCGCAATGGTCTTCCGATGAAGCAAACCGCGACGCGCTTTTCAAACTCTGGGCAAAGAGCGGCGTGAGCTACACATCCTGGCAAGCCGAATTCGCCGAGCAGCCTCTGAAGTACCGCAATTCGCCGCTAATCGATCCGTTCATCGTGGCGCGCTACAAGGCCGTTGCGCAGGACGCGCTGCGCCTGAAGCTGATTCGCCAGCCCGTGGACGTCGATTCGTGGTTCGAGCCGCGCTATCTCGACAACGCGCTGCGCACGCAAAAGCTCGAGCACTACTGGACCCGCTACGACGCCGCCGGCAAGCCGCTTGGCTGAACGCGCGAGAGGAGCCGCATCATGACGGAAACCACAATCACGATTGCCGGGAACACGCCGCGTGCAGCGCCACGTATCGACGCGGCAACAGCAACCACACGCTGGCGCGTCGCGCTGCGCGCATGCGCGTGGCATCTCGCGCCCTGGCTGCTGCCCGCACTGCTCTTCCTGCTATGGAGCGTGGGCTGCGCGCGTGGCTGGATCGCGCCGCAAATCCTGCCTGCGCCGCAGCGCGTTTATGAAACGTTCGTCGATCTCGCCCAGAGCGGCGAGCTTGCGCGCAATACGCTGATCAGCCTGCAACGCGTGCTGCTGGGCTTCGCAGGCGGGACCGTGCTCGGCTTCCTGATCGGCGGCGCGCTTGGGCTATCGCGCACGCTAGAAGCCTGGGTGCTGCCCAGCTTCAACGCCATCGTGCAGATTCCCGTGCTCGGCTGGCTGCCGTTTTTGTTGTTGCTCGTCGGCGTGGGTGAACCGCTCAAGTATCTGCTCATCGCTCATGCGGCGCTCGTGCCGGTCACGCTCAGCACCATGCAAGGCTTTCGGCAGACACCCGCTGCGCTGGACGAAGTCGCGCGCGTATTCGCCTACACACGCTGGCAACGTATCGTGAGGCTCGTGCTGCCCGCGGCGATTCCCACGCTCGCAACCGGCGTGCGCCTCGCCTTCACGAAGGCCTGGCTCGCGCTCGTCGTGGTCGAGCTCGTGGCGTCGTCGGAAGGACTCGGCTATCTGATCGTGTATGGCCGACAGCTCTTTCAGCTCGATCTCGTGATGGCGTCGGTGGTCGTGGTCGGAGCGATCGGCCTCGCCATTAATCGACTGCTCGATGTGCTTGAGCGACGTTTGCGGCGCGGCACGCCATCGGCGTTTCGGGCCTGATGGTGCTAGATAGCGCCTGCTTGACAACATTCGAGCCAGAGGAGAATTCGCCATGAGATTGTCGCTTGCACGCAAGGCAGCGCGTCCCGATTGCGCCTGTGAAGCGGTCACCGAAACCATGCCGCGACGACGTGTCGATCTGCGTGGCGCCGCGCTGCCCCTCGTCGCCATTGCGCTGTGGTGGGCCTTGAGCGCCTCGCATCTCGTGAAGAGCGGCCTGCTCGTAAGTCCCGCCGATGTAATTCGCACCGCTTACGAACAGTTCGAGAGCGGCGCATTGGCCCGTGCGCTTTCGGCGTCGCTTGCACGCGAAGCCTGTGGCTTCGCCATCGGCGCAACGGCGGGATTCCTGCTGGGCGGCGCGTTGGGTCTCTCACGCATCGCCGCGCGCGTCGTGGGGCCGAGCTTCGACACGTTCAAGCAGATCTCGCTGTTCGCGTGGATTCCGCTCATTTCCGTGTGGTTCGGGCTCGGCGACGCCGCCAAGGTCGTCTTTCTTTCGCTCGCGGCATTGCTGCCCGTTGCTGCCCACACTTGCGACGGCATTCACGCCGTTCCGCGCAAATATGTCGAACTCGCACAGGCGTTGCGCTATTCGCGGCTGCAGCTAATCCGCTACGTGCTGTTGCCGGCCGCACTGCCCTCGATTTTCACGGGCCTCTATCTCGCACTCATCTATTCGTGGCTCGCCACGCTCGGCGCGGAATATTTGCTCGTTGCGGGCAGTGGTATCGGCAACCTGCTGATCGACGGCAGCGAGCAATTCCGCATGGACCTCGTGCTGTTTGGCATCGTCGTCGTGGGCGCGATTGGCTGGGCGCTCAATGCGCTCGCACGGCGTGTGGAGCGAACGGTGCTGGCGCGGTTACACATCACCGCCCAATGATTCGCATTGCAAATCAAACGAACCTGAGAGAAACCCAGATGAACACCATTGACCCCGAGGGACTCGACATTCTGCATGTGAGCAAGCGTTACGGCACGGGCGAGTCCGCGCTCGTCGTGCTCGACGACGTGACGCTGCATGTGCGCCCCGGTGAATTCGTAAGCGTGCTCGGTGCGAGCGGATGCGGCAAATCCACGCTGTTGCGCCTCATCGCCGGCCTCGACGCGGGCTATAGCGGCGCAATCATGATGCGCGGCGAACGCGTGGGCGACACCTCGCTCGAGCGCGGCATCGTGTTCCAGGATCATCGGCTGTTTCCCTGGCTCACCGCCGAGCAGAACATCCTGGCAGCGTTGCGCAATGCCCCGCTGTCGGCGCGCGAAAAGCACGAAGCCGTGGCTGAGCACATCGCACTCGTGGGCCTTGCGGGTTTCGAGCGGGCGTATCCCCATCAACTCTCGGGCGGCATGGCGCAGCGTGTGGCGATCGCGCGCGGCCTCGTCAATCGCCCGCGCGTGCTGCTGCTGGACGAACCCTTCGGCGCGCTCGACGCCCTCACGCGCGGCCGCCTGCAAAACGAATTGCTGCGCATCTGGGAGCGCGAACGCATCACGATGATCCTCGTCACGCACGATGTCGACGAGGCGATCTACCTGGGCGACCGTGTCGTGACGATGGCGCCGCGTCCCGGCCGCATCCGTCGTATCGTCGACGTGACGTTGCCGCGCCCGCGCGAGCGCGCCGACCCACGCTTCGTGCGGCTGCGCGATGAAATTCTCGCCGACTTCTCGGACACGACGATACCGCCCGGCGCCACGTTGTTGCCCGACACCCCTGCCCACTCTTCAGGTCAATGGCGCATGGCGTGGTGAGCGCGCCGACCGACTGGCCGGTCGCGCTTCACCCCTCCTCATGATCCCGACACTCCCGGCGACACCCGGATGGGCCAATCACGCGCGGCGTGAGAAAATCTCTCTTCGAACGGAAACGCACGACGCGCAAGCGCCCACGCAGCAAGCCCACTTTCCTGTACTTAGCTGTCTTTTCGGCCGGTTTATCGACATATCCCGCCGGTTCGACGCCTGGATACCGCGAGAACGGCTATACCGCGTAACGTGGCGCGAAGTTTTCCGATCCGCAAGGGGTCGGCTCAGCGTAAACTCCCGCTGTTGCCATTCGATAGTGTCGATTCATGATAAAGAGAGAAACATCCATGCCAGACAACACCCACTCGCACGACGGTCACTCCGAATCGTGCGGCTGCGATCTGTTACACCTGCTCGACGGCGTGGACGAATTCACTCATCACGTTTTCCCGGGCAACAAAGAGCTGTTCCACAGTCTCGCCCACAGCCAGGCGCCGCACACGCTCTTCATCACCTGCGCCGACTCGCGCGTTTCGCCGGAAATGATCACGCAAGCCAAGCCCGGTGATCTGTTCGTTTGCCGCAACATCGGCAATATCGTGCCGGCCTATGGCGAAATGCTCGGCGGCGTGTCGGCCGTCGTGGAATTCGCGGTGCTCGCGCTCAACGTGAAGCAGATCGTGCTGTGCGGCCATACCGACTGCGGCGCGATGAAGGGCCTCGCCTCGGGCGCGGAAGCCACGGCCGACATGCCCACCGTGCAGGCGTGGCTGCGCAACGCGGAAGCGGCGCGCAGCGTGGTGAAGACCCGCGGTCTGGACGACGACCAGGTCGTCCAGGCGCTCGTGGAAGAAAACGTCCGCCTGCAACTCACTCACCTTCGCACGCACCCCGCGGTGGCCGCGCGCGTGGCCCAGGGCCAGCTCGAACTGCAGGGCTGGGTCTATGACATCGGGCACGGCAAGGTCACCGTGCTGGACGAAGCACACGGCAAGTTCCTGTCGCTCGGCGAAGCGCGCGCGCGCCTGCGCAAGCGTGTCGAGGAATAACGGCCGGGCGCTGACGCGCCCCTTTTAACGCTGGCGTTCAGGCCAGCTCCGGGGCGGCGGTTCTCGCTGCCCCATCAAACCCGCTTACTCATTACGCATGAATTGAAGTGCGTACGCAACGCATTTCAGATCTTGCCGTGCGATTTTCTCAATTCGCGCAATAATTCTTTTCGAATTAGGGGTTTACCCTAGGACAAAACGCGACTACACTTGCGGCCGTACTACATGCGGCGCCCTGCCGCACAAGAAGAAGAATTCCGGAGGTTGGTCGCTTATGCAGCACGTTGCCCCGCCGTCGCATCACCTGTCTCATCCCGGCTTCAATCGCACTACCGGCGCATTGCGCCGTCCCACGCGTCACTAGTTCAGCGCGCGTGTCCTGCCGTCGCGCACGCGCCACGGCAGGCGAACTTTCAAGGCCCACTCCGCGTCATCGCCGTTTTCATGCCGCCGCTCACATCGCGGCAAACGGCGCGCGCCTTTGCGCGTATGGACGCCCGGTAATGGGCTTCGCACCCGTCACGGGCCGAGCGCCCGGTTACCGAAGGAGAAGCATTCATGGAGTCCGCGCAGAACCGTCAGTCGAAAGTCGAAGTCAAGCTGTTCCTGCACCCGGAAGACCATTACCGCGCGATGGCCGCCGCGAAGACCCTCAATCTCGCGGAACGCGAGTTCTTTGCGCTGGCGCTGCATCTGGGCGCGACCCAGATCCTGCGCCAGGCCGAAGCGGCTTGAAGCAAGCTCACTGAGCGAGAAAGCGCCTCAAACCGGCGACGGGTTGCGCTCGGCGAAACCCTCCTGATGCCAGTACGGGTAGACGGGGCGCACGACGCTCGCGGCGTCGAGCTTCGCCACCTGTTCGGGCGTGAGATTCCAGCCGACCGCGCCGAGGTTCTGGCGCAACTGCGCCTCGTCGCGCGCGCCGATCAGCACCGTCGCGACCGTCGGCCGCTGCAGCAGCCAGTTCAACGCGATCTGCGGCACGGTCTTGCCGGTTTCCTTCGCAATCTCGTCGATGGCATCGAGCACGCGAAAGAGGTATTCATCCGGCACCGGCGGCCCCTGCTCCGCCGTTTTGTGCAGACGGCTTTTCTCCGGCAGCGGCTGGCCGCGTCGAATCTTGCCGGTCAAACGCCCCCAGCCCAGCGGGCTCCACACCACCGCGCCCACGCCCTGGTCGATCCCGAGCGGCATCAGTTCCCACTCGTAGTCGCGGCCGATCAGCGAGTAGTACGTCTGGTTGGCGACGTAACGCGGATAGCCGTAGCGATCGGCCACCGCCAGCGATTTCATCAGGTGCCAGCCCGAGAAGTTCGACACGCCCGTATAGAGAATCTTGCCCGCGCGCACGAGTTCATCGAGCGTGGACAGCACTTCTTCGGCCGGTGTGCGCGCATCGAAACCATGCAACTGGAACAGGTCGATATGGTCGGTCTGCAGACGCTTGAGCGCAGCATCGACAGCGCGCTTCAGGTGGAAGCGCGATGAGCCCACGTTGTTGGGTTCGTCGTCGAAGCGGAAGGTCGCCTTGGTCGAGATGATCGCCTTGTCGCGGCGCCCCTTGAGCGCTTCGCCAAGCACCGACTCCGACGCGCCGCTCGAATAGATATCCGCGGTATCGAACATCGTGACGCCGGCGTCGAGGCAAATGTCGATCAGCTTGCGTGCTTCGGCGACATCGGTTGCGCCCCAGGCCTCGAAGAACTCGCCTTTGCCGCCGAACGTGCCGGTGCCGAAACTCAGCACCGGCACCTTCATTCCAGACGCACCCAGAAAACGGTATTCCATTTCCGATCCTCCATTGATCAAGGAGTTGACGATGAGATGCCGACAGCGCACGAGTCTACGCGCTTCGATCTGGCCTTGCCGCGAAGGTCCCACGGCGAAGGACTCACAACGCCACCGCTCGCCGCGCGGCTGTACAGCTGCTTTTGCGTATTGGAAACTGACGCCTTTCGCCGCTGGCTTTCTGTTTCACTATCCGATCCGCAATATTCCGATCGGCACAAGTCGTCCAAAATCGCCCGCAGACCACACATGATCCGCACCACGATGACGTTGATTCCCCCCTGCAGCGTGGAGGCGCAATGACCGCTCCCGCGCAACGTTCTTCCGGCGTCGGCTGGCTGCCGTACCTCGTCGCCGCCACGTTCTTCATGGAGTATCTGGACACGACCGTCATCGCAACGGCGCTGCCGCAGATGGCGCGCTCGTTCGGCATCGGCCCGAATAGTCTGAGCCTCGGCGTGACGGCCTATATGCTCGCGCTCGCCATCTTCATTCCGGCCAGCGGCTGGGTGGCGGACCGCTGCGGCGCGCGCACCGTGTTCTTCAGCGCCGTGGTCACGTTCACGGTCGCGTCCGTGCTGTGCGGGATCTCGCAGAACGTCGATGAGTTCGTGGCCGCGCGCATCCTGCAAGGCATCGGCGGCGCGATGATGGTGCCGGTCGGGCGCATGATCGTCGTGCGCAGCACTGAGAAAAGCAAGCTCATGCAAGCGATCTCGACGATCACCTGGCCCGCCATCGCCGCGCCCGTGGTGGGACCGCCCATCGGCGGCTTCATTACGACCTATGCGTCGTGGCGCTGGATCTTTCTGCTCAATGTGCCATTCGGCATTGCCGTGCTCGCGGCCATCGCCGCGATCGTGCCGAACCTGCGCGGCGAACAGCGCCGGCCGCTCGACGTAACGGGCCTCGTCCTGAGCGGGACCGCGCTGACCGCCATTCTCTACGGCGCGGAACTCGCGAGTCAGGTCGGCCAGAATCCGTGGCGCGCGATGGCGATCGTTGCGGCGGGCGTCGCGATCGGCGTCGTCGCGTTCGTGCATGCGAAGCGTCATCCGCATCCGCTCGTCGATGTTTCCACGCTGAAAATACCGACGTTTTCCGTCACGATCGTGACCGGCTCGCTCACGCGTATCGGCATCGGTGCGGCGCCTTATCTGATGCCGCTGATGTTCCAGATCGGCTTCGGTCTCTCGGCGTTCAAGTCCGGCCTGCTGCTGCTCGCAAGCGCGCTCGGCAATCTCGGCATGAAGGCGCTCACGACGCGCATTCTCGAACGCTGGGGCTTCCGGCTCGTTTCGGTCGTCGACGTCAGCGTTGCGGGCGTCTCGTTGATCGCGTGCGGCCTGCTCACGCCCGGCACACCGCTCGCCCTCGTGCTGATCGTCGTGTTCGTGTACGGCATGGCGCGCTCGATGCAGTTTTCCACCCTCGCCACGCTGGCCTACGCCGATGTCGCGCAGCCGCAAATGAGCGCGGCCAGCACGCTCTGGAGTGCGGCGGCGCAGATGACCATCGGCCTTGGCATTGCATTCGGCGCGCTTGCGCTGCGTGTGGCCGCGCATCTCAACGGCGAAACGACCGGCCATGTGTTCACGCTCGACGACTTCCGGCTCGCCTTTCTCGGTGCCGGCGTGCTCACGCTGATTTCGGTGTGGGGTTATGCGCAGATGGCGCGCGACGCGGGACAGAACGTGGGCGGCGGCTCCCGCAGGCAGCGCGCGTAGGCAAACGCCGCGCGCCGGGCGACGCGCGGCGGCACTACCGTTATTTGGAGAGACTTGCCCGTACGGTGTATTCGGGTTCCTCACCCGCTTCGAGTTCATCGGCATGGGCATGCGCCGCGTGGAACTCGTTGGACAGCGGCACGACCGGATAACCGTGGCGCTCCCAGGCGTCGAGGCCGCCCTTGAGCGCGCGCGCATGGTAGATGTGCTTGTTGCGCAACTGATCGACGATGCGCTTGGCCGTCGCTTCGTTCGGGCACACGCAGTACACGACGATCGGACGCCCCGTCAACTCGGGCGAAAGCTCTTCGCTCGACTCGAGATTCAGCGGCCGCGCGCCAGGAATCCGGTAGGCCTCTTTCTCGCGCACGGTTTGCGGGCGCGCGTCGAGCACGATGGGCGGCGCGCTCGACTTCATCATCTCGTCGAGCTGATCGGGCGAAATGCGATGCGTGGCGAGCCAGTGGCGGAACTGCATGCGCCGCAGCCAGCGCCAGGCGAGGAACAGCACGCCCGCCACGGCGAGCACGTCGAAGATCGTCATGCCGTTCGCACGCACGAACGCCGCGAAACGCACGATTTCCGCATGCAGCGCCGCGCCGCCGAGCAGCCAGGTACCCGCCCACAACGCTGCGCCAACCGTGTCCCAAAGCAGGAAGACGTGCACCGCCACCGTCGTCGTGCCGAGCAGCGGCGCGGAAATCAGGCCGAGCCCCGGCACGAACTTCGCCACTGCGAGAATGGGCGCGCCGTAGCGCTCGAATACATTGCGCGCGATGCGGATGGTGGTGTCCAGCGACAGCGAAAAGCGCACGAGCCCGTTGAGCAGACGCCGCCCGCGCTTGCGGCCCGCGGCGAACCACAGCGAATCGGCGAGTAGCGTGGCAATCACGGCCGCCGCCAGCAGGCTCCCGTAGGATGTCTCGCCGCCAGCCGCCATCGTGCCCGCGAGAATCAGCACCGGCGCGGCCGGCACGGGCACGCCCAGTTGCGTGACGAGTACGCTGAGAAAGACCGCTCCGGCGCCGAAATCGGGTGGAATCGCGGTGGGGAGCGTCAACATTTGGATAACCTGCGCGCAGGGATGTTCAGGTAAGGAAACATGGCGCGCATACCGCGCCGGCCGAGGGTGGAGATTACCCCAACGTGCCGTTCCTTGCTTACGTTGACGCAAGCCTCACGACGGCATTGCGCACGACGATCCGGCCCCGCTGCTGGCGCTTTCGTGCCTAAGCGAAACGATGCTAATCTCGTGAAACTTCCTTTTTATAGCCGTTTTCCGTTAAGAAACATGCGTTACTGGCATCTCGATCGACCGAGGCAGGCAGGTCAATTCGACCTCTCGCGCGTCACCAGCCTCGTTTCGGCCATCGGCCGCGACGACGCCAACGCGCTCGCCGCCGAAGTGCTGAACATGCTTGGCCCGGCGACTTCGGTCACACAGTGCACAGTCTTCGCCTACGAATTCGGCAACCGGCCGCGCACGGTTTCCGTCGCCGATCATCGCGGCGGCCGCTTTTTGCGCGACGTCGCCGATACCTACGCGCGCCTCTTCTACGCGCTCGACGGCAATCAGCAGATCGTCACCGGTGGTTCGGCCGACAAGCCGGGCTCGTCGCTCGTGCTGCACTGGCAAAGTAGCGCCGACATTGCGCACGACGGTTACCGCACCGCGTGCTACGCCACGCCCAACGTGTCCGACCGGCTCTCGCTGCTGCTGCAGCCGGCCGCCGATATCTGGCTTTCCGTGAACCTGTATCGCGAAAGCGACGCCGGGAATTTTCAGCCGGGCGAAGTCGAACTGGTCGAATCGCTCGCGCCGCTGATCGGCGAATCGGCGCGGCATCACTATACGATTCGCGGCCAGAGCCAGCTCGGCATTCCTCAGATGATGCTCGCACGCCTGCGCGGGCTCTGCCCCACGCTATCCAAACGGGAACTCGACGCCCTGCGCGGCGTGCTCGAAGGACGCAGCGCGGTTGAGATCGCCGAATGCATGGGCGTGAAGCCCAGCAGCGTCGTGACCTATCAGAAACGCGCGTATCAGCGGCTGGGCATCTCGAGCCAGCGGCAGCTTTTTGCGCTTTGTCTGGCGACGGATCAGGGCTGAACCACCGCTGCAGGCGCGCGAAGCAGAACGCCTGCACATTTCCCGCTCATCCCCCCCCCGTAAGCCCCCTGTACCCAAATTGAGGACAGCGGGCCTCGCCTCGCGCTCCATACTGCCTTCATCGCCAGCGCCTCCTTTCGGGGCAAGCCGGCAAGAACAAGATTTTCGTATCGGAGACGCATTCCCCATGAGCGCCGAATTCAAACCCTATCCGTTCGAGGCGAAGCAGTACGCCGCCCGCCTGCCCGAACTCGAAGGCGGCCACAGCAGTGCCCGTGAAGCGCAGCGCCACGCCGTGACGATCGTCGGCGGCGGCCCGGTGGGCCTCGCTATCGCGCTCGGCCTCGCGAAGCACGGCGTGCGTTCGGTGCTGATCGAAGCCGACGAGTCGGTCTGCTACGGCAGCCGCGCAATCTGCATCTCGCGCCGCAGCCTCGAAATCATCGAGCGCCTCGGCGCGCTCGACGGCTTCCTCGCCAAAGGCCTGCCGTGGACGGGCGGGCGCAGCTTCTATCGCAACGACGAAGTGCTGCACTTCACGATGCCGCAGGACGAAAACCAGAAGCTGCCGCCGATGGTCAACCTCGCGCAGTACCACATCGAGCAGTTCCTGCTCGACGCGGCTGAGCGGCACGCCGACCTCATCGACATCCGCTGGCGCACGAAAGTGACCGCGGTCCAGCACGACGCGCATGGCGCCACGCTGTCGCTCTCCTCGCCCGCCGGCGACTACACCGCGCAGACCGACTGGCTCATCGCCGCGGACGGCGGCCGCAGCACGGTGCGCGATGCGCTCGGCCTGAAGCTTCAGGGCACGAGCTACGAGGGCCGTTACGTGATCGTCGATATCCTGCTCGACAGCGCGCGGCCCACGGAACGGCTCGCGTATTTCGACCCGGCATCGAATCCCGGCTCGACCGTGCTCGTCCACAAGCAGCCCGACAACGTGTGGCGCATCGACTATCAGCTGCGCGACGGCGAGGACGCCGACGAGGCGATCAAGCCCGAAAACGTCATGCCGCGCGTGCAGAGCCTGCTCGACATGATGGGCGAGAAAGCGACGTGGTCGCCGGTCTGGATCACGATCTACAAGGCCAACGCACTCACGCTCGAGCGCTATCGCCACGGCCGCGTGCTGTTCGCGGGCGACGCGGCGCACCTCGTCCCGATCTTCGGCGTGCGGGGTGCAAATTCAGGCATCGACGATGCCGACAATCTGGCGTGGAAACTCGCCTATGTCGTGAAGGGGCTCGCGAGCGACGCGTTGCTCGACAGCTACTCCGACGAGCGCGTCTACGCCGCGCATGAAAACTTGAGCTACGGCACGAAGAGCACAGAGTTCATGGCGCCGCCGTCGTTCGCCTTCGATCTGATGCGCACCGCCGTGCTGAGCCTCGCGCGAGAGCACGCCGCCGTGCGCTCGCTGATCAATCCGCGCCAGACTTCGGCCATCGCCTACACGGCCTCGCCGCTCAACGCGGCCTCCGACGCATTCGCGAACGGTCCGGCCCCGGGCACGGTGCTGCCCGAATGCCCGCTCACGATCGTCGATCAGGCAGGCGCGAGCGAAGGCCACGTGACCGACCTGATCGCACCGTGCTTCACGGCGTTCTACTTCAGCGAGGATGGCTCGACGCCCGCCCCGATCACCGCGCTCGAAACGACGCTGGCCGCACGCGCGCTGCCGTTCGCACTGGTGCCGCTCGCGCAGCGCCGGAGCGCCGACACGCCACGCCGCAGCGGATGGGACCACACGGGACGCCTGTTCCCGATGTACGGCGCACAGCCCGGCACGCTCTACCTCGTGCGCCCGGACGGCCACGTGCTCGGCCGCTGGCACGACGGTGCCGGCACGGCAGCCGCGCATGCGCTCGCCGCCCTCGACCATGCGCTGCGCGCCTGAGCGCTGCCGCAATCAAGTACAGATGGAGAAAGCCATGACCGACAGCGAACTCGACACCGTCTACACGCACTTGTGCAAGACCATGACCAATCTGGGCGAAGCCAACGGCCCGCTCTTTCTCGCGCGCTTCGCGCTGCTTGCGATCGAGCGGATCGGCAACGCGCAAACCTGCGTCGGCCTGATCGATGCGGCGGGTGAAAACGTTTCGGCGGCCGCGCCAAAATAAAGGGAAACGCAGCGCGCCTCAGCGCTGAGCCGACTGCACGAGCCGCGCGAGGCGCGAGCGGTTGGTGACACCGAGTTTCTGAAACGAACGATCGAGATGAGTGCGCACGGTCGTATAGGAAATGCCTAGCCGCTCGGCGATCTCCTTGTCGAGCAGCCCTTCCACCACGAGCGCGACCACGTCGCGCTCGCGCCGCGTCAAGCGGCTGATCGCTTCGTTATCCGCGGCGGATGCGTCGCCCGCCGTCGGCTGGACGTGCCCCGTCTGCGCGCGCGAACGCGCCAGCGCCGCGACGAAAGCCGGGCGCAGCAGATCGAACAACACCAGTTCCCGATCGGAAAAATGATCGCGCTGCTTGCCGCGCCTAATGCGCAGATGATCGAGATTCTCTTCGCCCGACCAGATGAACAGGTCCGCGCCCGCATACAGGCCATCGGCGCGCAGCAGTTCGAGCAGGCGCCGCCCCACCTCGAGGCGCAAGGCGCCCTCCGGCAAGATATGGTCGGCCAGCAGCTTGAAGACGTCGGCGATCAACGCGAGTTCGCGGCTCGTCAGGTCCATGCTCGGGTGCGATGAGAAGTGGGTGCGCGCCATACTTGCGCGGCGGCGCGAACGTCAGAGCCTGGTGATCCCAGCCTGACGAATTCAATATGCGGTCCGACAGTGAAGCTGTGAAGCCGAAATGCGGAAAAGAAAATGGGGCGGCAAACGCCGCCCCAAGAAAAACACACGCCGGCAAAGGGCTGTCTTCCGCCGGAGGTTGCATAGTACGCGATGAATAACGGAGCGGCATCCCCAAATTTGGGGACAAACGCTCACGTCATGCAAACTTTTGCCACCCCGTGCCAGGTTGCCGATGCGAAATGGTTTGCTTTCATGCGCGGCGCATGGTTTCGCATCGGCGTCGCGGTTTTACTGGATCAGGCGCGACACGCCGCGACCGCGCGGATCGGAAACCGCATCGGGCGTATCGCCGTTGATACGGATCGCCTGAATGTCACCGTTGAAGTCCTGCCCCTTCAGCACGTAGCCCTTCGCCTCGACCTGCTTGGCGAGTTCGCCGTCAATGGGCTGGTACGGTTCCCAGAAAATCGTGTTGGGTGGCAGCAACTGGTGGTGGAAGCGCATCGCCGCCACCGCTTCCTTCAACGGCATGTTGAAGTCGTAGTTGTTGTTGATGACCTGGAACACCGACGTGAAGATGCGCGACCCACCCGGCGTGCCGATCACGAGCGCCACCTTGCCGTCCTTCGTGAGGATGGTCGGCGTCATCGAGGAAAGCGGACGCTTCTTCGGCGCAATCGCGTTCGCATCGCTGCCCACCACGCCGAACATGTTCGGCACGCCAGGCTTGGACGCGAAATCGTCCATTTCGTCGTTCAGCACGATGCCGGCGCCCGGCACAACCACGCCCGAACCGAAGTAGCCGTTGATCGTGTACGTGTTCGAGACCGCGTTGCCCCACTTGTCGACCACGGAGAAGTGCGTCGTTTCCGCCTTCTCCGGCATCGAGGTGCCGAGGCCCGGCTGCACGCTCTTCGTGTCCGAAGGCTTGTCGGGATCGACTTCGGCGGCGCGCTTCGCGAGGTACGCGTCGTCGGTGAGCTGCGCGACCGGCACCTTGTAGAAGTCGGGGTCGCCGAGATATTGCGCGCGATCCGCGAACACGCGCTTCTCGATCTCCGCGGTCAGGTGGATGTACTGCGGCGAATTGAGCGGCACGTCCTTGAATTGCGGCGCGAGCATCGCCTTCATCTTGAGCAGTTGCACGAGGCCCACGCCACCCGAACTCGGGGGCGGCGCGGTGATGATTTCATAGCCGTTCCACTTCGCCTCGACCGGCTGGCGCCACACGGCCTTGTACTCCTGCAGGTCGCGCTTCGTGATGAGCCCGTGGCCCTTCATCGAGGCGGCGATCAGGTCAGCGGTCTTGCCGTCGTAGAAGTCCTTCGCGCCCTGGTTCGCAATGCGCGTGAGCACATTGGCGAGATCGGGCTGCTTGAACGTCACGCCCTCCTTCAGGTTGCCGAAGTATTCGTCGAAATTGGTCTTGCCGGCGAAGTCCTTCGCGGCGTCGTCGCGGCGCTTCGCGAGCTGTTCGTCCACGACGAAGCCATCGCGCGCGTAGGCAATGGCGGGGGCCAGCACCTGCTTCCACGGCAGCTTGCCGAAGCGTTTTTGCGCTTCCCACATGCCCTCGACCGTGCCCGGCACGCCCACGGCGTCATAGCCGAACAAGCTCTTGCCCTTGATCACGTTGCCCTTGTCGTCGAGGTACATCGTGCGCGTGGCGGCGAGCGGCGCGCGCTCGCGATAGTCGAGGAAGTACGGTTTGCCGTTCACGTAGAGCGTCATGAACCCGCCGCCGCCGATGTTGCCGGCTTCCGGGTATGTCACGGCGAGCGAGAAGGCGATGGCGACCGCCGCGTCGACGGCGTTGCCGCCCTCCTTGAAGATCTGCTCCGCGGCGTCGGCCGCGTACTTGTCAGCAACGGCCACCGCCGACGCGTTGAGGACCGCAGGGCGTTGCTGCGTATCCTTCGCAAAGGCCGGTGTGGCTTCGAGGAAGCCCGTGGACAAGGCGGATAGCGAAAGCAGTGCGAGAGCGGCAGCGGAAATTTTCGTTTTTTCAACCAGCTTCATTGAGTTCACCCCATGATTCGGTTTGTTGACCTACCTACCTGATACCTGCCTTGGCCTTATAGCACGCCAGTCAAACGATTGCGATCCGGCGATCCGCTGATTCCGCTGCTGTGCAAGACGAACGTTGCGTCCTGCATCAAGCCTTGCCGCGCCGGCCGCGCGCAATTTCTTCTCCGGCATTCGCGGGCAAACGCATCGTCACCGGAATCGACGCCACCGAAAAGAGCCCGACCACGAGAAACGCCGGCCAGAAATCGGACCAGACGATGGTCGAATGCCCTTGCACACGATGCGAAATCTGCAGCACGAGGCCCGCAATCGTCACGCCGAGGCCGAGCGATACCTGCTGGATCACGCTTGCTACGCTCGTAGCGCGGCCAATGTCGCGCGTCGGAATATCGGCATAGGCGAGCGAGTTGAGGCCGGTGAATTGCAGCGAAGGAAAGATCCCGCCCGCGAGCACGATGACCCAGATGAGCCACACCGGCATGCCAGGCGAAAACGAGCCGCATATCGCGATGGCCGTCCCCGCGAGCACCGCGTTGACCATCAGCGTGCGGCGAAAGCCAAAGCGCCCGAGGACGCGCGAAACGATCGCCTTCATGAAGATCGAGCCGAACGCCGAAGCGCAAGTGATGGCGCCCGAGGCGAACGCCGTCATGCCGAGCCCTTCCTGCAGCGTGAGCGGTAACAAAAAAGGCACGGCGCCGAGCCCGATGCGAAAAAGCGACCCGCCGGCCACGCTCGCGTTGAACGTGGGAATGCGCAGAAATTTCAGATCGAGCACGGGCCGCTCGACACGTTGCGCATACAACCAATAGGCTGCGAGCAGCAACGCGCCGATCACGCACATCGTCACCGCCGTGCCAGTGGCGACGAGTTCGCCGCCCACGAGCGAAAGGCCGAGCATAAATAGCGACGCCCCGCCCGCCGAGAGCACGAAGCCCGGCCAGTCGAGCCGCCCCGGATGCTCCTCGTGCATGTTCGCGATATGCCGGTTCGCGAGCCAGATGCCGAGCACGCCAATCGGAATGTTGATGAAGAAAATCAGCCGCCAATGCAGATACGTGGTGATGAACCCGCCAAGCGGCGGCCCCACGACCGGCCCGAGCAACGCGGGCACCGTGAGATAGTTGACCGCGCGAATGAAGTCCGACTTGGGCAGCGAACGGAAGATGATGATGCGGCCCACCGGCACCATCATCGCGCCGCCGATGCCCTGCACGAAGCGTGCGGCCACGAACATCTCGAGCGACCTCGAAGCCGCGCACAACAGCGACCCCGCCATGAAGATGCCGATGGCCGTGCGAAACACATTGCGCGAGCCGAAGCGATCGGCCACCCAGCCGCAAATCGGGATGAACACGCCCAAGCCGATCACATAGCTCGTGACGGCCAGCTTGAGTGTGATGGGGTCCTGGCCGAGATCGCGGGCCAGTGCGGGGAGCGAGGTGACGATGACCGTCCCGTCCACGTTCTCCATGAACATCGAGCACGCGACAATGAGCGGAACGATGAATGTGCCGAGGGCTAATGGCATGGGCAGAAACGACGATCAGCGTGGCTGATGGCGTAAAGCTGCCATTATGGCCCTTGTTGCGGAAAACGGGAACCCGGCAACAGATGAAGCGGCGCGCTTTGGCAGGTGCGGCACGAAGCAAAGGCGCGCGCAAAAGCAAAAGCCGCGGAGCCCACCGCCGCTTTCAACCGGCGACAGACCTCGCGGCCCATATCAAACAATAAGCGTCATGCAACCAGCGCAGGTGCGCTTCAGAGAGCCGCCTGCTTCACACGGCTCACCACCGGACGCAGTTGCGGCAGCACCTGTTCCGCGGCGCGCGTCACGTCATTGGGGAAGTCGATTTCGATCCACGGCGCGCCGGTCACGTCCGCGGTTTCGAACTCGTTGCCGCGCTCGAGCAGCAGGTCGCGCAGCGCTTCTTCATGCGGCAGGTTCGCGCGGCCCGTATCGACATAGCCTTCGACGATCTGCGCAAAGCGACGGGCCGTTGCTTCGTTCAGGCGGAAGAAGCCCACCGACTCGCCGATCATGTCGTATTGCAGACCGACCGCCAGTTGCTTGCGCAGTTCGACGGGCACGCCGTCGCGCAGGCACAGCTTCACGGGCTCGTCGCCGGCTTCGAAGTCGCGGTCGATCAGCAAGCGATTGGCCGGCGCCTCGCCCGCGACGAGCGGCGCGAACACGCGTTCGTCGTAGAGCACATCGGCGTCCATGAGCAGCACGTCGTCGCCGCGCGTGAGCGCCTCTGCCGTGCGATGCACCGTGAGCACGCTGCCGAGATCGAAGCGCGGATTCATCACGACCTCGACCTTGTGCGGCCAGTTGATGCGCTTGAGTTCGGCCTCGACCAGTTCAGGCTGGAAACCGAGCGCGAGCACGACTTCCGTCACGCCCGCCTCTTCCAGCAATTGCAGATGGCGTTCGAGCAGCGTCACGCCCTCGAACTGCAGCAGACATTTCGGAAACTGTTCTCCAGCTTGTTGCTGAAGGCGCAGGCCGAGGCCTGCCGCGAGAATGATGGCGCGCATGCGCAAACGTTCCTTGGGAGAAAAAAGGTCAATCGGCGACTTCGACAGCGCAGACGCGCGAGGCGCGCCGGCGTTGCCAGCTACGTTCGCTGAAATGCAGATACAGAAGGCCCGGCAAGCCGAGCAGGATTTCGCGCGCGCGCTTGGCGAGCGAGAGCGCGAGCGCCGCCTCGGGCGGCAGGCCGACGAGCGGCGCAAGCAGCAGATAGCCGCCCTCTTGCACGCCCAGCGAGCCAGGAATGGCGAAGGCCGCACCGCGAATGGCCTGGCCGATGCTCTCGAGCAGCAGCGCATCGATCCAGCCTACGGGATGGCCGAGAAAACGCAGCGCGAGCCACACCTCCACCGTGCCCACGAGCCAGCCCGCGAGGCTCAGCACGAAGCTGGCCGCCACGCGGCCACGCTGGGCGTAAAGCGACATCACGGCCTCGTCGATGGCATCGGCGCGCGTGGCGAGCGTCGACCAGTCGCGCTTGCCGAACACTTTCGAGGCGAGACGCAGCAGGCGGCCGAACAGACCGCGGCGCTGCGCGAGATAGAACAGCGCGATCAGGCCGCCGAGCACGGCGGTCGCGATCAGCGCCGCGATGCCGAGATCGCGCGGCGCGCCGTTCGCGGCATAGGCCGAAAAAAGCACGATGCCGAATACGGCGAATACGATCTGCGCAACGGCCTGCAGCGTGGTGCTCACGGTGATGGCCGCGGCTGCGTCGCGCATCGACATGCCACGTTGGGCAAGCTGGCGCACCATCGCTACGGGGCCGCCGATCTGGCCTGCCGGCAACAGGCTGTTCACCGATTCGCCCGTCCAGCGCGCGAGCAGCGCATCACGCTGATCGACGCGTTCGCCTTTTCCAAAGAGCACGGCGATCGCACCCGCGTCGAGCGCGAGCGGCACGATGTGGAACGCCGCGACGAGCACGAGCCCCCAACCGGCGGCCGCAAGCGCGCCCGTTACCGAGCCGAGGCCCTGCCAGGCGAGCAGCGCAATGAAGAGTGCCGTGCCGATCGACAGCAGCAGGATGGCAGCACGGCTCACGCCTTGCCTCCAAACGCCTTGCGGAACACCTGGCGGAAACCGAAGTACGCAATGGCGTCCTTCATGTTCGAGATAAAACGGCGCCACGGGCGCATGTTCGGGTTCGTCACGTATTCGAGCGTGAGCGAAACGCGCACTTCGCCTTCGAGGCTCGGCGTGACGCGATGGCGAAGCTTGTCGCCATCGAACACGATGAGCGCGCCCGGCGGGTACTGCACCGAGCCCGGTTCATCCGCCTTGTTCGGATCTTTCGTGTGCAGTTCGTAGTCGAGCTTGCAAGACGACTCGTCGATCACGCCGAGCAGCACCGTATAGCGGCGGCCGTCGTAATACGACGTGTCGTAATGCCAGCCGATATGGTCGCCGGCGCGCGTGTAGTAATAGAGCGCGTACGCGTGCGGGTCGTCTTCGGGTGAAAGCTGGAGGCGGTCGCCCGTGATCTTTTCGAGCCACGCGATCAGTTGCGGCGAGCGGTAAAGCTCGGCGATGTACGGCGCGAGGCGGTCGATGGTGTGACGGCTCACGCTGCCGCCCGCCTTGTGGCCCGGCAGATAGTTGCGGTTGACTTCGGGAAGCAGCGCGTTGGCCGCGTCGATCAACTGTTGCGTGGCGTCGGCGGGCAGGAAATCGGAGAGGTACAGGAACGAGCCCTGGCTCTCGTAGTCGCTGCGCAGGCGCGCGGTGTTCAACGGCTGCAGCGCGCGGCCGATCGCGCCGTCCGGTTCGCCGGCCGCGGCACGTGCGACGCGGGGTACAGCGGCGACGGAAGGCACTACGACCTGTTCTTGTTCTGCTTGCAAGCTCATCGGCTGCTCCACACCTGACCGGTTTCCTTGGCGGGGCGCAGGCGGCGCGTCATGCGCACGTAGTCGAGCACCACCCAGATGGCGAACAGCGGCGCCCCGATCGAAGCCGCGATAATGAACGGCGACACGACGCCCGTCAGCGTGACAAGGGGTAGCAGATACAGCACGTCCTCGGTCTCGAAGCCGCCGGCGAACGCCTGTTGCGTGCCCGCCTTGCCGGCCATTTCCTCGATGCGCATGCGCAGGAAAAAAATCACGGCGACCGCGACGCCCGCGATGCCGCCGAGCACGGCCGGCGGCACACGCCATCCGGCGCCCGAGTGGCCGGCCACGGCGCCGAGGCCATAGCCCATGCCCAGGAACAGCAGGACGGTGACGAGAGCGTCCGCCGCGAGATCGTAGAAATGTCCGATACGGCTGGTTTTGCCGCTGATACGCGCCAGTTCGCCGTCGGTATGATCAACAAAATTCGACAATACGATCAGAAATGCGCCAATATTGACGTGCAGAAAGCCTCCGCGCGCCAGATATAAGCCGCCGGCAACGCCAATCAGGAGTCGCAGCGTGGTCAGGTGATTCGGGGTAACGCGCGTGGGTACAAGCGGAGTGACGAGCCAACGCGCCGCGCGAGCGTCCCACGTGCGCGGCAGCGGCACCGCTCGCGGAGCCGTTTTTGCAGGTTTGTCTTTTTCGGTCATAACCGCGAAATATATACGCCTTCCAAAAAACTTGCAGGCATTCCGACGTTCTTACAACGTTTAACTTGTGGCTTTGTAAGTCAAGGCGCCAGATCGGCTCTCGCAACGCAGCAAGCGGAATCGTCCGAACACGCGTAGAGTGCACCCTTCGCGCCAGCCCGGGCGTTGTGCGCCCGCCGCATTGCGGCCCTGGCGCACGCACTTTCGCCATTCATGCAATGAAACGCTTTACCTTTGCCGCCCTTTTTCTCGCTTTCCTGACACTTCTCGCCGGCAATGCCCGCGCCGCCGTCATCGACGACTCGCTGACCTGCAGCGAGTCCGCGCACGACTTCATCTCGGGGCTGATCACGCAAAGCCTGATCGATCCGAAACCCATGAAGGTCGAAAGCAATTCGATCAACGCGTTCTGGCCTGCGCGCGGCGGGCACATGACCGCCTATGGCTTCAGCGTGTTCGCCATAGTGGGTTTCCAGAAGGACGACCCGCTTTTCAAGACCGGCGACGGCAAGCCCATCGCCCCTTCCGCCTATGGGGCGGTCGTGGTCGGCACCCAGGCCAGGGTGCAGGCGGCGCTCACGGCGGCAGGCAATAACGCCATCGTCCACCATGCCGGTCCGCTATTGACTGCGATCTTCTGCAAGCAGGAGTGAGCAGGCGGCCGCTGATATTTACTCGATCCGCCCGAAACCGCCTTCGGCCCAGGACTCGGCACGCGCCTTCGTGAGCTTGAAGTTCGGCGCGACGCGCGCCTGCGCGAGTTGTGCGCCAAACGCGTCGATCGCGCTGACGAGCGCGTAAGGCTCGTACTCGTCGGGAACGATATCGAGCGTCACGTCCACGTCGCCCTCAGCGGTCTGCACGCTCACACGCTTGTGCAGCAGCGCGCGCAATTGCTGCTCGTGCCGGCGCAACACCTCGGAAGCGGTCTTCACGAGCGTGTTGAACGCCGACGTATCGAGCGGCTTGGGATTTTTCTTGTCGCGACCCATGGTCCACGGGCCGACTAACGCAGGCTCCGGCTCGCCGTCCTTGATCATTTCGACGGCCCAGCCGTCGTCGTCCTCATTCTTGATCACGCGCGCGGTCCAGCCGTCCTTGCGCCACAGGCGGGCTTCCTGGATCACCTCGGCCTCGGCAGCAGGGTCTTCGGCGGGGAAATCGGGATCGGTTGCGGGAGAAGAATCGGTCATGGCAGGGCTTTCATCGGGGTCTGCGGCGGGACTGGCCCGTCGCGGGGCAAGGGCAAGATTCTACCCGGATCGCGCAGCGTGCCGGGCGCCCCGTCTTGCTCTTTCGCGAATTTCCGATTATCCGGCCACCGAATCCGAATATCCGCCAGCAATTTGAATCACTGCATTTTCCGCAACGCACCATTCCGCTGCGCGCATTAATTGCAAATGATTTTCCACGGGCCAAAAAAACGCGGCCCGAGAGCCGCGTAAAAACAGATGAAAAAAGACCACCCTTGGTCGAGGGCTGAAGAGATTGTAGCCCCATGCGGTGTGCGTGTTCAGCTCATGATCTGGAACAGTACCTTTCACGAAACGACGAGAATCACTCTTGAAAAAGAATTGAATTCACGCTAAGTCAGCACCCGCGCGGCTTTGCCGCACCGTCGCAAGTACGCAACGGATTATTCCTACGGATCATTTTGTCGCACGGGATAATGAAATTACAAATCCCTTTAAATGCAGTGACTTACGACGATTAATGCCAATCGCGAAATGAGATGGATCTATTGTTGCGCCGACCCGCGTAAATACTCCGAATCCCGGGCCTACACTTCGTTTCGAATCAACCGGGCGCGAAATCGATTTTCAGAATATTCGACCTGAGATTCCCCAAGTTCTGACCGGAGAAAAACATGAAAAAAGCACTCATTCTTGCAGGCGTCCTCGGCGCATTCGCCATCAGTGCCCATGCGCAAAGCAGCGTCACCCTTTACGGCTCACTCGACGCCGGCATCGTCTACGCGAATAACGTCGGCGGTCACAGCCTGTGGGCTCAGGGCAGCGGCGCCCTCTCCAACAACTACTTCGGCTTTCGCGGCGCCGAAGACCTGGGCGGCGGCTTGAAAGCGATCTTCACTCTGGAGAGCGGATTCAATCTCAACAACGGCGGTTACAAGAACGGCGACAACGGTTTCAACCGCCAGGCCTACGTCGGTCTTAAGAGCGATCAGTTCGGCACGCTCACGCTCGGCCGGCAGTATGACTCGATGGTCGATTACCTCTCGCCGCTCTCGGAAGCCGGTGCGGGCTTCGGCAACAACCTCGCGGGCCACCCATTCGACAACGACAACCTCGCCCAAAGCTATTCGATCAAGAATTCGGTCAAGTACGCCAGCGCCAATTACTCGGGCTTCCAGTTCGGCGGCCTGTACGGTTTCAGCAACGACGCGAACGGCTTCGCGAATGGCCGCGCGTGGAGCGTCGGCGCGTCATACGGCAACGGTCCGCTGGAGTTCGCGGCCGCCTATTCACAGCAGAACAACTCCGGCGGTCTGGGTGCCGCGAACAGCGCGGCCTCGGCTGACCAGAACATCTCGGCGCAACTGCAACGCTCATTTGGCGCGGGCGTGAACTACACGTACGGCCCGGCACAAGTTGGCTTCGTGTGGACGCACTCGCAGATCGACGGCATGCAGAGTCTCTCGAGTGGCGGCAGCGCGCCGCTGCCGGGCCTCTCGGGCCTGAACCTGCACCTCGACAACTATGAGATCAACGGTGCCTACCATCTGACGCCAGCGCTCGCGTTCGTTGGCTCCTACACGTTCACCGACGGCACAGTCACGGGCAACGGCAGCAACAACAGCCCGAAGTGGCACACGGTGGTGCTTGGCACCGACTACTCGTTGAGCAAGCGCACGGACGTTTATCTCGCCGGCGTCTACCAGCACGCTTCGGGCTCGCTCGGCTATAACGCCGACGGCTCGGGCATCGCGAACGTGGCCGCGATCAATACGCTCTCGCCTTCGTCGACAAACAACCAGGTAGCGGCGACGATCGGCCTGCGTCACCGCTTCTGATCGCTCGGATTAAGGCAAACGCGGCACGACCCGCAGCGCTGCCTTTCCTTCGCGAAACGCACATGCGTCACACGCGCATGTGCGTTTCTTCTTGTTAGCTGTTGCATCTTTTTACGTCTGCGTGGACCGTGATCCAGATCAGGGTGCGTATACTCATTGGCATAATCCGCTGCTTCGATACTGTCACGCCGCCATGAAAACGCTCACGCTACGACTTCTCGCCGCTACCCCGCTCGCACTCATCGCCGCTTGCGGTTCGACACCGCCGTCCGGCACGGCTTCAAACGGTGAGCCGATGATCTACGCTTCGTCGGCGCGTTCGGCGTCGTCGGTTGCGAGTTGCCTCGAAGACCGCTTGCCGCACGTGCATGCTTCGCGAGACGGCAATACGACCGAGCTGAGCGTGGGCTCGCGCTCGGACGCAGCGTACTTCGTCACGCTCACGCCGAACGGCCACGGTTCGGTCATTCGCGTGACGCATGGCGCTTCCGCGTCGAACGATCCGCCTGAAGAAGAACTGCGCTTCGACGTAGCGCGCTGCACGACCTGACGCCCGAGCGGCTGGCACGGGCAGCGCCCGGGCCGCACGACGTACCTCATGTCGCCCGCATGTCACCCCTGTCATAACGGCGACACATCTGCGAAGATTGCGCCCCCTTCGACTTCGCAACATACCGCTTCATGGCATCAGGCACCGCACATCACGCCACGGGTTGGGCCGCAGGCGTCATCGCCGCCGCAATCGTCACGCATCAGGGCGCTGATAGCGCCTGGCATCTTTATGCCGCGCTCGCCTTCGCGGCGGGTGTCGCGGGCGGCTCGGCGCCCGACTGGCTGGAAGTCGCATGGTGGCGCAAGAAGCGGCGCCTCTGGATCACGCATCGCACGCTCACGCACTGGGGCATCGGCTGGATTGCATTGCTCGTATGGTCGTATCACAGACTCGGGCACGTGCCACTCGCGGCGCCCGCGTTCGGCTTCGCTTGCGGAGGCTTGATCCACCTGTTCGCCGACTGGCCCAATCCGCTGGGTGTGCCGTGGATCTTTCAGCGCCACTCTCTGAACTGGTGGCGCAGCGGACGTTGCGACCTGATCGTCGTCGCTGCGTCATGGGTTGCCGCGTGGTTTTTCGCTGTGCATGGCGTGCCACACGACTGGTCGCTCGCGCCGTTGCGTCGGCTTGTTTGATTGATCAGGTTTCCCTGGTAATCGCCGCAAACGCACAAAAGCATTCGTGATTGAGCAACGTCGATGTGCTATTCAGGAGCACGGTTTATTAACGAATTAATACCAGCGAAAATGAAAAACGGCGTCCTGTTTAAAGAACGCCGTCCCTAAATCGCTTCACGTGGTATTCAGGCGCTCTGCTCGCACTCCGCGCGGCCCATGCGGTAACCGACGATCAGCCCGGCGTCGTACGCCGACTCCAGCGCGCGGCCAATATCCTCCACGCTCACGAGGCGTGCGTCGGCCGTCGGCTTCCCTGTCAGCTCGAAGGTCTCGATCCCGAGCGTTCTTCGCGAGATTGCCAGCAATAATTCGAGTCGTTCGTCATGCATTTCGCTCTCTCCACTTGATCTACATCATCTGATTACAATGATAAATATCAATTTCCGTGTGAGCCGCGACGCATGGACGCATATTGAAGCGCCACTCTAATATCAAACCCAAGAAATCTTTAAAATTTGTCAAATTAGCGGCGGATTAAATTTTAAAAATCTTTAAATCGAGTCGTTTTATTTTTCAATTAACCAGTGCAATGATGCTCGATGACTTGCTCCTGCCAGCCGCCGACGCCATGACCACCGGCCGGGCCGCGCCATTCGGCCAGGCTTTCGCGCGAGCAACCGTTTGATATGATCGGTAACAGATCGCGCGGCCCAACCAGGGCTTTTCGTCAGTCTTCGAACGTCGCCCATGGATTCCACGCTCACCCCCTCCGCCAGCACGGCGACTACCGACCTCGGCCGCCGCGTGCGCGCCGCACGCGTCGCCCAGGACCTTACGCTCGATACCGCCAGCCGCCTGTGCGGCGTCTCGCGCTCGACCTTGTCGAAGGTCGAAAACGGGTTGATGTCGCCAACCTTCGACGTGCTGCAAAAGATCGTCGGCGGGCTCAGGATCGACCTGGCCGAACTGTTCGGCACCCCGCCCAAGCTTAATGCCGGCGGCCGCCGCGCGCTCACGCGCAACGGCGCGGGTCAGCGCCACGCCTATCGCGGCTATCAAATGGAGTTGCTCGCCACCGATCTCGCACACAAGGCGATGTTGCCGTTTCGCATCCGCATCACCGCACATTCGCTCGACGCATTCGACGACTGGGGCCGCCACGAAGGCGAAGAGTTTCTCTATGTGATCAGCGGCAGCGTGTGCCTGTATTCGGAGCTTTACGCGCCGACCTACCTTGAAACGGGCGACAGCCTCTACTTCGACAGCCGCACCGGGCACGCGGCCATTTCGACGGGCGAGGAAGACGCCGAAGTGCTGTGGATGGCCACGAGCGCGCGTTTGCCCGGCGTCGCGCCTGACGCACCGGCTACGTCGAAGTCGCGCGCCAAGACGAAGCTCTCGACCGGCTGAATCCAGAGCGCGGCTTCAGGTCTGCTGGAAGCCTCAACGCTTCGCGCTGGGCGAACGCTTGTCAGCGGAAATGTTTGCAGCACGCGCTCGCCGCTTCCGCGGCGCGGCGGAGCCATCCGGTCGCACTTCGCGCTCGCGCGCCGCGCGCCGCACGGCCTCGATCAGCGCGCGACCGGCAGGCGTGGGCTGGGTATCGGTGCGCTGAACCAGCCCCACAGGCTCTTCGCCGCCCGCCGAAGGCAGCGGCAGCCGCACCAGCGTGCCGCGCCGGAGGTCGTATTCGACGGCGCCGGCCGGCACGAACCACACCGCGTCATTCTGGAGCGCGAGCGCGCGCCCCACCGAAACCGAAAGCAATTCGACGAACGCGGACAGCGGCAGCGCGCCCCACGCCGCGAGCAGGCTATCCGCAGCCTGGCGGATCAATGTGCCGAACGGCGGCAGCACGAGCGGGAACGACGCGAGTTGCGCTGGCAGCCCCGCCCCCTGCGCGAGCGGATGCCCGGCGCGCACCACCACGGCGAGGGGCTCGTTGTACAACTGCTCGAAGCTCAGGCCCACCATGCGCTCGGGGTCGGCAAGGCGGCCCACCGCGAAGCTGATCGCCCCGGTCTTCAGCCGCTCGAGAAGTTCGGTGTTGGCTCCCGTCAGCAGCCGCACGCTCACGCGCGGCCACTCCTCCCCGAAGTGACGCAGCGCGGCTGGTAACAACGCCGTCGCCACCGTCGGCAGCACGCCAATATCGAGCGTCGCGGTCACCGCGCCCTCGTCGCGCGCGAGCAAAGCCACGCCCTGGCGCAGCGCGCTCACGCAAGCGCTCGCGTGCGGCATGAAAAGCTGCCCCTCGCGCGTGGGCACCGCACCGTGCCGGCCACGCTCGAATAGCTTCACGCCCAGCACCAACTCCAGCTCGGCGATCGTCTTCGACACTGCTGGCTGCGTGACCGAAAGACTCTCGGCGGCCTGCTGCACGCTGCCCATCTGGGCCACGGCGAGGAAACACTGTAGATGGCGGAACTTGACGCGTCCGTCCGCGAGCCGGTTTTGCATAACGGTTCGTTATACGAGATGCGAGAAAACATCATTTTGCATAACTTTTCGCTTTGGATAAAGTGGCTGCATCGGCTCGCAATGCCAACCGCTGCCGGCGGCGAGCCTCTTCCCCCAATAATCCACCCCAGGAGACACCCCATGGCCGAGTCCATCCTGTCGCCGCGCGACTTCGACTCGCACCCGGCGTACGTCTATCCGCCGTACCGTTCGTCGGTCAAACGCGGCCCCACGCTCCCGCTCATCCCCCTGAAGGAAAAGCTGCGCAACCAGCATGCGCCCGTGTACGGCACCGACGACCTCGGCGCGCTCGATCACGATCTCACGCGCAACGCCGCGAAAAACGGTGCGCCGCTCGGCGAGCGCATCATCGTGACGGGCCGGGTGCTCGACGAAGGCGGCAAGCCGGTGCGCAACACACTCGTGGAAATCTGGCAGGCCAATGCCGCCGGCCGCTATGTGCACAAGCAGGACCAGCACGACGCGCCGCTCGATCCCAACTTCCTCGGCGCGGGCCGCGCGATCACCGATAACGACGGCCGCTATCGCTTCCTGACGATCAAGCCGGGCGCGTATCCCTGGGGCAATCACCCGAACGCGTGGCGTCCGAATCACATCCACTTCTCGCTGTTCGGGGATTACTTCGGCTCGCGCCTCGTCACGCAGATGTATTTCCCCGGCGACCCGCTGCTCGCGTTCGACCCGATCTATCAGGGCACGCCCGAAGACGCACGCGAGCGCATGATTTCGCGCTTTTCGCTCGACACCACCGAAGAAGGCTTCGCACTCGGCTACGAATTCGACATCGTGCTGCGCGGCCCGAACCAAACCCCCACGGAGCGTTGAACCATGGCACTCAAGGAAACGCCTTCGCAAACGGTCGGCCCGTACTTCGCCTACGGCCTGTGTCCGCAGCAATACGACTTCGATCTGAAGAGCCTCTTTACAGCCGACGTGGTCGGGCCTGAAACGCCGGGCGAGCACATCACGCTGATGGGCCGCGTGATCGACGGCGACGGTAACGCCGTGTTCGACGCGATGCTCGAGTTTTCGCAGGTCGACGCGAATGGCCGCTATCCGTCTTCGCGCGAGGAAATCGCGAGAAACGGCTTCCGCGGTTTTGCACGCGTCGGCACGGGCACGGACGCGCAGCACCGCTTCGTCGTGCACACGGTGAAGCCGGGCGTCGAGAGCGCCGGCGAAGCGCCGCATCTGAACGTGATCGTGATGATGCGCGGGATGCTCACGCATACCTTCACGCGCATCTACTTCGAAGACGAAGCCGCCGCCAACGCCCAGGACCCGGTGCTCTCCGCCGTGCCCGCAGCGCGCCGCGACACGCTCATCGCGCGCCGCAGCGAGCAGGCCGGCAGCATCGTCTACACGTTCGACATCCACATGCAAGGTGAACAGGAAACGGTGTTCTTCGACCTTTAATGTATCGACGGATACGCGAGCCGAATCGCGCGGACTTTCATACGCCTTTCATGAACTGGCCCTATGATCGTGCCGCTGCGATCTGATCGCGGAACTCCGAGCTGTACCTTGTGAAGCCTGCCACGCGCAGGCTTCTTTTTTTGCTGCGGGCTTGCGGCACTTGAGCCCTGCCGCGCGCTCAGCCGAGTGGCCGCACGCCAATCAGCACGCCATGCAGCCAGAAGGCGAACACGGCCCAGACCACGAGGCCGATGACAATGACGATCACATCGCGCGACGCCTGCCCCGCAGGATAGACGACCCCGGCCTCGCGATCGCGCCGGTTCTCGCCCCTGAGTTCGAACAGCGCCCAGACGAGGAAAACCGCGAAGAGAATGATGTCGTTGAGCGTGCCGTTGGCGAGCAGATGGGCAAACGCCCAAAGCGCGACGCCACTCACGAAGGGCTGGCCGAGCGCGCGCTTGAAGTGATTGCCCGGCACATAGGCAGCGACGATCATGATGAACGCAATGGCGGTGAGGAGCGCCGTGACGTGCGCCATCCAGAACGGCGGCAGCCAGATCGGCACCGGATAGCGGCGTGACAGACCGTAGCCATAGACGATCAGTACGAAGCCCAGTATGGAGAGCATCGCGAACGCGCCTCGCCAGGCACGCGGACCGAAGCGCTCGATCTGCGCAGCGCGCCAGGGCGCCGCCAGGATACGGATCGAATGGACACCAATGAAAATCACGAGGCCCAGCACGAGTATCGCCATGACAACCTCCCTGCCGCAGCAAGAACGGAATGGGCGAGATTGTCGCGCAGCTTGATCGCGTGGCCAACCGGAGTTTTCAAAAAAGCTGACTAATTACGCGCGCGCAATTGCCAACAAAAGACAATGCGTAAATCATTGCGCGCCTAAACCGGTGCGGCAGATCAGGAAGCGCAATTAATACCCGGCTCGCGCCGAAAGGCATTTTAAAACTATGCTGAATAATACTGGGCGCCGCGCCAATGCGCGAGCTTTGCGGCATGCGCCGCGTACGGTCTGGCGGTCGAACGGCAACACCGGCGCGCATTCACGCACCGTCATGGCTAGCAGCGAAAATGCTCGATATCCTGTCCCGCGTGCTTATAGCGCAACAGCCAGGACGGCATATCGCCCTCGCCATTCCACGTATTCCCGTATGCGTCGCGGTACTTGGGTAGTTTTTCGCTTTCGGCAATGGACGCTTCAAGTTCTTCGAACGTAATGCCGTACTCTTCCATGCGGCGTCGAATCCACACGATGAGCCGTTCGCGCGCCTCTCCATCGAGGTCGAACATCGATTAATTCCTCTCGCTTCGTCAAGGGCAAGGCACCGATACAACGATCGGCAAAGAATCGTCTTCCCTGAAAAGACAAAGGCCTCGCGAACAGACTGCGAAGCCTTGCTGCACTGATGAGTTGGCCTAGGTGTGGAGCCCGCGACCGGTTCGGAGGGGATCTGCGGTCCGCTGCTCCGTTCTCAGGTGACGCCGCTACAGGTGAGCGAACGTTTGCTGCAAGCGGAGCCCATGATACCTTGCGCTCGCGGCACAGATCAAGCGCTTTCAAGGCGGAGCGGGCCTCTGCGGCCCGCTCCGCTTTTTTAGCGCGAACCCGCTGCGCCCTTTGCGCGCCGCTCTGGTGCAGGTTTCATTTCGGCAACGTTCGCATCGCCCTGGCCACGCGCCAGCACAGGCGCGAGCGCCGCGCCGGTATGGCTTGCCGGCACCTTCGCGAGCGATTCGGGATCGGCAGCGGCGACGATGGTGCCGCCGCCCACACCCCCTTCCGGCCCGAGGTCGATGATCCAGTCGGCCTCGGCGATCACGTCGAGATCGTGTTCGATCACGACGACGCTATGCCCCGCGTCCGCGAGCCGGTGCAGCACGCTGATGAGGCGCGCCACGTCGGCCATATGCAGGCCCACGGTGGGCTCGTCGAGCACGTAGAGCGTGTGCGGCGCCTTCTGCCCGCGGCGCGTGATGTCATCGCGCACCTTGGAAAGCTCGGTCACGAGCTTGATGCGCTGCGCCTCGCCGCCCGAGAGCGTGGGCGATGGCTGGCCGAGCGTGAGGTAGCCGAGACCCACGTCCTTCATGAGCTGCAGCGGATGCGAAATACTCGTGATCGCCCCGAAAAATTCCACCGCCTCGTCGATTTCCATCGTCAGCACTTCGCCAATGTTCCGGCCGCGCCATGTAACGGCAAGCGTTTCCGGATTGAAGCGCTGGCCGTGGCACACGTCGCACGGCACCTTTACGTCGGGCAGGAAGCTCATGCCGATGGTGCGCACGCCTTGGCCTTCGCACGCCGGGCAGCGTCCGTCGCCGGTATTGAACGAGAAACGCGACGCGCTGTAGCCGCGGGCGCGCGCCTCGAGCGTATCGGCGAAAAGGCGGCGGATCGCGTCCCACACGCCGATATAGGTTGCGGGGCACGAGCGCGGCGTTTTTCCAATCGGCGTCTGGTCGACTTCGAGCACGCGGTCGATGCTTTCCCATCCGCTAATCGAGTCGCAGCCCTGCCACGTATGCGAAACCTCGAGCTTCGGCCGGGTGCTCGTGCGCGCGAGCACGCTCGAACGGCGCTCCGCCGCGCTCGGCGCTTTCTCCTTCACCGCCTTGCGCGCGCGGCGCTCGGCAGGCGAGGACAGCACCGAGCGCCCCACGGCGTCGAGCAGATTGGAAAGCAGCACGTCGCGCGCGAGCGTGGACTTGCCCGAACCGCTCACGCCCGTAATCGCCACGAGGCGGCCAAGCGGAATCTGCGCGGTCACGTTGCGCAGGTTGTGCAGCTTGCCGCCATGCACGGTGAGCCATTGTCCCGGCACCGCTTCACGCCCGGCGCGCGCAGGACGCACTTCGCGGCGCGGCTGCAGCGGATGCTGGATCGGATGCGCGAGATAGCGGCCCGTGAGCGAATCGGGCTGCGCAGCGAGATCGGCAACACTGCCTTGCGCCACCACGCGGCCACCGCGTTTGCCCGCGCTCGGGCCAATGTCGATGATGTGATCGGCGCGCCGGATCGTGTCCTCGTCGTGCTCGACCACGACGAGCGTGTTGCCCTTCTCGCCGAGGTTGCGCAACGCGTTCAGCAGGATCTGGTTGTCGCGCGGATGCAGGCCGATGGTCGGCTCGTCGAGCACGTAGCACACGCCCTGCAAATTGCTGCCCAGTTGCGCCGCGAGACGAATGCGCTGCGCCTCGCCACCCGAAAGGCTCGGCGCGGCGCGATCGAGGCTCAGATAGCCGAGCCCCACTTCCTCCAGGAACTGCAGGCGGCTGCGGATTTCGCTCACCACGTCACGCGCGATTTGCGCATCGCGGCCGTTAAGCTTCAGCGTATCGATCCATTGGCGCGTGTCCGCCACGGTCCACTGCGCGACGTCGACGATGGGATGCGCGTCGAACGTCACGGCGCGCGCCACGGGATTCAGGCGCGTGCCGCCGCAATCGTGGCACGGCTCGTCGACCATGCCGTCGGGCTCCTGCTCTTCCGAAGGCAAGGTTTGTTCACGGCCACGGCCGTCTTCCGCCACGATCGTGTCGTCGTAGGCGGCGCGCTGCTCGCGCGTCAGTGCGAGGCCCGTGCCCACGCAGGTCGTGCACCAGCCGTGCTTGCTGTTGTACGAGAACATGCGTGGATCGAGTTCGGGATAGCTCGTGCCGCACACCGGGCACGCGCGCCGCGTGGACAGCACCTTCACCTCACCGATGCTCGCCGTCGAACCGCCATTGCCAAGCACGTGATCGAGACCGTCGAGCGGCGCAAGCAAATGCACGATGCCCTTGCCCGCTTCGAGCGTCGCGCCAAGCATTGCACGCAATTGCGCCTCGTTTTCAGGCTCGATCACGAGGTCGCCCACGGGCAGTTCGATCGTATGTTCGCGGAAGCGGTCGAGCTTGGGCCACGGCGCGACCGGCACGAATTCGCCGTCCACGCGCAGATGCGTATTGCCGCGCGCCTTCGCCCACTTCGCGAGATCGGTATAGACGCCCTTGCGATTGATGACGAGCGGCGCAAGCAAACCGACATGCTGGCCGCGATGTTCGCGCAGCAGCTGCGCGACGATCGCATCGACGCTCTGCGACGTAACGGGCGTGCCGTCGTGCACGCAGTGCTGCACGCCGAGCTTCACGTAAAGCAGACGCAGGAAGTGCCACACCTCCGAGGTCGTGGCGACGGTACTCTTGCGGCCGCCGCGCGACAGGCGCTGCTCGATCGCCACGGTCGGCGGAATGCCGTACACGGCATCGACTTCGGGACGGCCCGCGGGCTGCACGATCGAACGCGCATAGGCATTGAGCGATTCGAGGTAGCGCCGCTGGCCTTCGTGAAAGAGGATGTCGAAGGCGAGCGTGGACTTGCCCGAGCCCGACACGCCCGTAATGACGTTGAAGCGGCCATGCGGAATATCGACGTCGAGCGCCTTGAGGTTGTGCTCGCGCGCGTTCACGATGCGCACGACGTCCTCGCCCTGCACGTCGCGGCGCGCCTGCGCAGCACGCAACGCGGTTTGCAGCGCCACACCCTCTTCTTCGGCGAGCAGTTCGACGCCGCTGCCAAGCGACGCTTCGTAGCGTTCGAGCGCCGCGCCTGTATGCGAGCGCGGACAAGCGATCGCGTCTTCCGGCGTGCCGACGCACACCACTTCGCCGCCCGCGTCGCCGCCTTCGGGGCCGAGATCGATCAGCCAGTCGGCGGCGCGAATCACGTCGAGGTTATGCTCGATCACGAGCAGCGAGTGACCGCCCGTGAGCAGCTTTCCGAACGCGCGCATGAGCTTGGCGATATCATCGAAATGCAGGCCAGTGGTCGGCTCGTCGAACATGAAGAGCCGGCTACCCGCCTCCTTGCCGCGCGACTGCGCGGTCTCCGCGAGATAGCCCGCGAGCTTGAGGCGCTGCGCCTCGCCGCCCGACAGCGTCGGCACCGGCTGGCCGAGCTTCACGTATTCGAGGCCCACGTCCACGATAGGCTGGAGCACGCGCAATACTTCGGCATCCTCAGCGAAGCATTGCACCGCTTCGCTCACCGTGAGGTCGAGAACGTCCGCCACCGAAAGCGTGCGGCCGGCGCGCTCGATCTTCACTTCGAGCACTTCCGGGCGATAGCGGCTGCCGTCGCAATCGGGGCAACGCAGATATACATCGCTCAGGAATTGCATTTCGATGTGCTCGAAACCGGAGCCGCCGCAAGTCGGGCAGCGGCCTTCGCCCGAATTGAAACTGAACATGCCCGCCGTATAGCCACGCTGCTTCGCGAGCGTGGCCTTGGCGAACAGCTTGCGGATCTCGTCGAACGCGCCCACGTAGCTGGCCGGATTCGAGCGCGCGGTCTTGCCGATCGGCGACTGGTCGACGAACACGGCGTCGCTGATTTGCTCCGCGCCGCTCAGCTTGCGGAACGTGCCGGGCGCTTCTGTCGCTTTGCCCAGATGCCGCGCGAGCGCGGGATACAGCACGTCCTGAACGAGCGTCGATTTGCCCGAGCCCGAGACGCCCGTCACGCAAACGAGCCGCTGCAACGGGATCTGCACGGTCACGTCGCGCAGGTTGTGCTCGCTCGCGCCTTCGAGCAGAAGATGCGGCGTCGACGCATCAACCGGGCGGCGCTCCCAGTGCGAAGCGTCGGCAACGGCGCGGTGGCCGCCCAGGTACTCGCCCGTCAGGGTGCCCGAGGAGCGGATGTCGTTCGGCGTGCCGTCGTAGACGATCGTGCCACCGCGCTCGCCTGGACCGGGGCCCATGTCGATGAGGCGATCGGCCGCGAGCATCACGGAAGGATCGTGCTCGACCACGACGAGCGTGTTGCCGGCGTCGCGCAGACGCTTCATCGCTTCGACGATGCGATTGAGGTCCCGCGGATGCAGGCCGATGCTCGGCTCGTCGAGCACGAACAGCGTTTTCGTGAGCGACGTGCCGAGCGCCGTGGTCAGGTTGATACGCTGCACTTCGCCGCCCGAAAGCGTGCGGCTCTGGCGGTCGAGCGTGAGATAGCCGAGGCCCACGTCGCAGAGATACTTCAGACGCGTGCGCACTTCCTCGAGCAGCAGCTTGAGCGCGTCGTCGAGCAATGCTGAGGAAAGCGAAAGATTGTCGAAGAAGCGGCGAATGCGCTCGATCGGCAGCAGCATCACGTCATGGACGGTAAGGCCCGGCAGCGCTTCGAGTTGCGCGCGCGTCCAGTCCACGCCGTGCGGCAGGAAGCGCCCCGCTGGCGCAAGGACGTCGTCCGCGTTCTGCTGCGTGCCGAGACGCCACTGCAAGGCCTCGGTTTTCAGGCGCGCGCCGCCGCAGGTTTCGCACGGGGTGTAGCTGCGGTACTTCGACAGCAGCACGCGAATGTGCATCTTGTACGCTTTCGACTCCAGGTACTGGAAGAAGCGCTTCACGCCATACCACTGCGTTTGCCAGCTACCCTTCCAGTCCGGCGCGCCGTTGATGACCCAGTCGCGCTGCGCCTGCGTAAGCTCGGACCATGCTGTATCGCGCGGAATGCCGGCTTTCGCGGCATAGCGCATCAGATCGTCCTGGCATTCCTTCCACGCCGGCGTTTGCAGCGGCTTGATCGCGCCGCCGCGCAGCGTCTTGCGCTCGTCGGGGATCACGAGACCCCAGTCCACGCCGATCACGCGGCCGAAACCGCGGCACGCGTCGCAGGCGCCGTAGGCCGAGTTGAACGAGAACAGCGCGGGCTGCGGATCGGCGTAGCGCAAATCGCTGTCCGGGCAATGCAGGCCGGTCGAAAAGCGCCAGATTTGCGGCTCGGCCGCAGCTTCAGCGTCGCCGCTCTCCAGCACGTAGATGTTGACGCGCCCGCTGCCGCGCTTGAGCGACGCTTCGATCGCCTCGATCGCGCGGCTCTTCTCCACGTTCTGCATGCGGAAACGGTCGGCGACCACGTCGAGCAGCTTGCGCGTGCCATCGGCGGTCTTCACCTCGCGCTGTGCCTGCACGCGCGTATAGCCGCTCGCGGAAAGCCATTGCGCGACTTCTTCTTCGGTGGTCGTGTCGGGCAGCTCGACCGGGAACGTGACGACCAGGCGCGGGTCGCCCGCGGCCGTGCGCGCCATCAGCTCGGCGTAGATCGTCTCAGGCGTGTCGTGGCGTACGGGCTGCGCCGTGACGCGGTCGAACAGATTCGCGGCGCGCGCGTAGAGCAGCTTCAGGTGGTCGTTCAGCTCGGTCATCGTACCGACCGTGGAGCGCGAACTGCGCACGGGGTTGGTCTGGTCGATGGCGATGGCGGGCGGCACGCCGTCCACGCGATCGACCTGCGGCCGGTCCATGCGGTCGAGGAACTGGCGCGCGTAGGCGCTGAACGTTTCAACGTAGCGGCGCTGGCCTTCCGCGTAAAGCGTGTCGAAGACGAGGCTCGACTTACCCGAGCCCGAAGGCCCGGTGACGACCGTCATTTCGCCGGTGTGCAGATCGAGGTCGAGATTCTTGAGGTTGTGCTGGCGGGCACCACGGATTCGGATAGATCGGTTTTCGCTCACTTGCGCTGGCATTCCGGCTGGGATCACACGCGTGGGACCGGGCGGCGCACGTGGGGCGCGGCCCGGAAGCTTGCAGCGCGGCGCGCGCAAGAAAATCGGCGCGCAGCCCTGGCTGTCAGGCTAGGATTCTACTGTATATTTATACAGGGCGCTGGATGGCCATACGGCCGAGAACATATCGCCAGATGCCCCGTATTTACGGGCCAGTTCGCCCTATTTCGCTGCGGCGCGCCACATGCCTTCGTACGCCGCCTCGACGCCACGCGCGAAACGCTCGCCGTCCATGAGCGGCGAGCCCGCCATGCGCTCGCGCAGCGTCGCGCGCAGATTCGCGAGGCGCGGCAGGTCGTTCGCGAGACTCACCGCCGTCTCCACGAACGCATCGTCGGAATCGGCGGCCAGTTCGGCGAGCCCAAGGTTTGCAAGCTGGCTCAAGCCCGCGCGCCCCGCCACCGTCGGCCCGATACGCGTGACGACGGGCACGCCCATCCACAGCGCATCGAGCGACGTGGTATGGCCGTTGTACGGCAGCGTGTCGAGCCCGAGATCGATCTCGTGATAGCTGCGCAGATAGTCCGCGCGCGGCCTGAACGGCAAGAAGCGCACTCGCGCTGGGTCGATGCCGGCCCGTGCGAGTCGCTGCACGAGGTGGCGCCTCGCTTCGCCCTCGGCCGCCATGAGCACGAGGCGCACGTGCGGCAAGCGGGCGAATACACGGGCCCACAGATTCAGCGTCGAATCCGTGAGCTTGCAAGGGTTGTTCAGGCTACCGAACGTGACATGTCCCGCGCTCGATGCTGGCAGCGCATTCACTTCGGGTTCCGAAGCAAGCGCGTCATAACACCAGAACGTGTGCGGCAAGCGCCACGACTTTTCGCTGTAGTGGCCGTCGTGCGCGGGCGGATCGAGCCACGGATCGGTGAGCCGCCAGTCCATCGCGCCGATTCCGGTCGTGCCGGGATATGCGAGCCAGGCGACCTGCACCGGCGCCGGTTTGCGCGCGAACAGCAGAGGCCGCCCATCGGACATGTGCATCGTGAGATCGACGAGGATATCGATGCCGTCAGCGCGGATTCGCTCCGCCAGCGCCGCATCGCTCAACGTGCGTACGTCGTGCCATTTTTCGACGTGCGCAGTGAGTTGTGCGGTTGTCGCATCGGGCCGCACCACGCTCGAATACGCGTGAATTTCGAAGCGCGTGCGGTCGTGGTGCGTGAAGAGCGGTGTCATGAACAATGCCTGGCAATGCTCACGAAAATCGCCCGATACGTATCCGATGCGCAATCGCCTTCCCGCCGCGGATTCGGCAGACACGTGCGACTGTTCCGCGCGCAGCGGCGCTTCGTGCTGCGCAGACCAGCGTCTCGCCTCGTCGAGAATCACCTGCGGATCTGCGGCCTGAAACGACAACGCGTACAGCAGGTTGCTGTGCGCGATGAGGTTGCCCGGCTCGCTCGCCACTGCCCGGCGAAAGCATTCGATGCCTTCGTCCAGGTCCCCGCTGTCCTTGAGCACGTTGCCGAGATTGTTGAGCGTGGCCGAGCGCGATGGATCGAGTTCGAGGGCCTGGCGCAATAACGCTCGCGCCTCGTCGAAGCTGCCGAGTGTGCGCATCAGGTTGGCTGCGTTGTTGAACGCGTCGACGAAATCCGGCCGCGCGCGGATCGCCGTTTCGTACGCCTCCTGGGCGGCCCGGTGTTCGCCGAGATCGCGGCAGACATTCCCCAGGTTGTTGGCCGCTTCCGCGTGCGTGGGGTCCAGCGCGAGCGCGCCGCGATATTGCGCTTGCGCGTCGCGCAAACGGCCACATGACTGAAGCGCGACGCCATAGTTGTAGGCCGCATGCGCGATATGCGGTTCGATGGCCACCGCGCGTTCGAGCAAGGGCAAGGCTTCGTCCAGACGCGCGAGGAGAGTCAGCAGGACGCCGAGGTTGATCATCGTAACTGCGGTGTCCGGTGCAGCCTCCAGCGCTGCGCGCAAACTTTCGAGCGCCTCCTCGTCCCGCCCTTCCGCCTGCAGCAGCGAGCCGAGGTTCGTCAACGCGTTGGCATCGTCCGGCTGCAAGGCGAGCGCGCGACGATAAGCCGCCTGAGCCTCGCCGGGGTCTCCCAGCAGACGCAGGCAATTGCCGAGGTTGTTCCAGACGTCGGCCCGGATCGCCTCACGCTCCAACGCCGCGCGCCACGCCTTCACCGCCTCCGGCAGTGCACCCTGCGCCTGCAGCGCCGAGCCGAGCCCGCACCAGAGATCGGCGGACGAAGCGTCGTCCGCTAGCAGAGCGCGGTAGATCTGCGCCGCATCGGCATGGCGTGCGGCCATGGCATACGCCTGCCCCAACGCTTCGCGGTAGCGCCGCTGACCAGGGTCGACGGCGAGCGCGCGCTGCAACCAGCCGATCGCATTGGCCGGCGCGCCTTCCTGCAAACCGATCACGCCGAGGCGAAACATCGCACCCGCGTGCGTTGCATCGACTGCAAGCAGTTGCGTGTACAACTGACGCGCGAGCGGCAAGTCGCCTGCGAAATGGCGCTCGCTGGCGCGCTCGTAGAGGGGCTCGTTCTCCATCGGGCTCAGTGAATTCGTGCAACGGGGTCGTTATCAAACTTTTCCCAATATTAACGGCAGTTCCTTTCGAAAACTTCTCAGCACCTTTATTACCAACTATTGAGCACCTTCATCGCACGCGAAAACCCTTTCCTTCAAACTTGAAAGACAGGCGGACGTCCGGCGGCACCGCGATGCGCAACGCATCCGGCCGCGCCCCGCCACTCAGCTTCGACAGGAGGCCGATGATGAGCAAGACGATGCAAGCCGCGGTAGTCCGCGCATTTGGCAAACCCCTCGTGCTGGAGGAAGTGGCTGTCCCCACCCCGGGACCCGGCGAGCTGCTCGTGAAAATCGAAGCGTGTGGCGTGTGCCATACGGATCTGCACGCCGCGCACGGCGACTGGCCCGTGAAGCCGCAGCCGCCGTTCATTCCCGGTCACGAGGGCGTGGGCTATGTCGTGGGTGTCGGCGCGGGCGTCACGCACGTCAAGGAAGGCGATCGCGTAGGCATTCCCTGGCTCTACTCCGCATGCGGCCATTGCGAACATTGCCTCGGCGGTTGGGAAACGCTTTGCGAGCAGCAGCAAAACACCGGCTATTCGGTCAATGGCGGCTTCGCTCAATACGCGAAAGCCAACGCGAATTACGTGGGCCTGCTGCCGAAAAATATCGATTTCATCGAAATTGCGCCCGTGCTTTGCGCTGGCGTGACGGTCTACAAAGGCCTGAAAGTCACCGACACGCGCCCGGGCAACTGGGTCGTGATTTCCGGCGTGGGCGGCCTCGGCCACATGGCCGTGCAATACGCGCGCGCAATGGGGCTCAATGTCGCCGCCGTCGATGTCGACGATACGAAACTCGAACTTGCGAAACGTCTCGGCGCGACCGTGACGGTCAACGCGAAAACCACCGATCCCGCGGCGTATCTGAAGAAGGAAATTGGCGGCGCGCACGGCGTGCTCGTCACCGCGGTCTCGCCCATTGCGTTTTCGCAGGCGCTCGGCATGGTGCGCCGGGGCGGCACGGTGTCGCTGAACGGCCTGCCGCCCGGCGACTTCCCGCTGCCGATCTTCGACATGGTGTTAGGCGGCGTGACGGTGCGCGGTTCGATCGTCGGCACGCGTCTCGACCTCGAAGAGTCGCTGATTTTCGCGCAGGAAGGCAAGGTCAAGGCGACCGTCTCCACCGACAAGCTGGAGAACATCAACGACGTGTTCGCGCGGATGGAGCGCGGCGCGATCGAAGGCCGCGTCGTGCTTGATATGGCTGGCTAAGCCGCGCGCGGCGGCTCAAAGAAAAACGCGCCGGACAGCGCAGAGAAGCGATGTCCGGCGCGTTAATGGAGTGCCGCAGCGAATGCGGCAAAGTGCAGACTCAGTCGGCTACGTCCACGCCCGTCAATGTCTTCACCTCTGGCGGCTGCGCCACCAACGCGCCAATCTTCGCGCGGAACGCAGCATAGTGGGCGCTGTCGCGATGCGCCTGCACCGCGGCTTCATCGACATAGGCTTCGTAGAGGTAAAAAACCGGCGCGCCGTCCGCGCGACGCAGCAGGTCGTAGCGCAGATTGCCCGGCTCCTTGCGCGTCTGCGTGACCATGTCGCGCGTCAGCGCTTCCACTTCGGCGACATGTTCGGGCTTCGGCGTGATGCTCGCGATTAAATAGACAGTCATCGGAACTCCCTCATCTTCAATGGTTTTGCCGATCGGCAAATTTCGGCATGGTTCAGCCGACCTTGTAGCGCTCGAGCCAGTGTGCGTACGGCGCGGGCAACGTCCAGGCGGCGCGCTCGACACCCAGTTCCTGGGCCGCGTAGTACGGCCAGTGCGGGTTGGCCAGATGCGCGCGCCCGACCATCACGACGTCGAGCTGCTCCTTCGCCACCGAGCGCTCGGCCAGTTCCGGCGTGCCGATACCCCACGCCGATGACACCGGCAGACCGGTTGCGCGACGCACCTTCTGCGCGATCGGCGCGAGGAACGCGGGCGCCCACGGAATCTGCGCAGCGGGCGTCGAGAAGCCGACGCTCACGCCCAGCATGTCGAGGCCTTCGCGCTTGAAACCCTTCGCCAGTTCGATCGATTCGGCGAGCGTTTCCTCGTCGCGGCCATCGTATTCGATCACGCCGAAGCGCGCCGTCAGCGGCAGGTGCTCCGGCCAGACCTTGCGCACCGCGGCCAGCGTTTCCATCAGGAAACGGCTGCGGTTTTCGAGGCTACCGCCATACGCGTCGTCACGGTGGTTCGAGTGCGTCGAGAAAAAGCTCTGGCCGAGATAGCCGTGCGCAAAGTGCAGTTCGAGCCATTCGAAGCCGGCTTCGAGCGCGCGTTTCGCCGCGGCCACGAAGTCCTCGCGCACGCGCGCGATGTCGTCAATCGTCATCGCCTTCGGCACCTTCGGCAGATGCGCGCCGAACGCAGTCGCGGAAGGCGCGATGGTCTGCCAGCCGCGCGCGTCGCCTTCGGCAATGTGGTCGTCGCCTTCCCACGGGCGGTTCGCGCTTGCCTTGCGGCCCGCGTGCGCAATCTGGATGCCGGGCACGGCGCCCGCCGCCTTGATCGCGGCGACGGTCGGCTTGAACGCCTCCATTTGCGTGTCGTTCCACAGGCCGGTGCAAGCCGGCGTGATGCGGCCTTCGGGTGAAACCGCCGTCGCCTCGACGATCACGAGGCCCGCGCCGCCGCGCGCGATCTGCGCGTAGTGGACGTGGTGCCAGTCGTTAATCACGCCATCAACAGCCATGTACTGGCACATCGGCGGCACGGCGATACGGTTGCGCAGGGATACGCCCTTGAGCTTGAACGGTTCGAACAATGCGGACATCTACAGCTCCTTTCTTGGCACAGGTCGCGCATCGCGCGGCACCTGCGCCGGTTGGCAAAAATCGGGATTTCCTTGCGGCAATGCGCAGTCGGACACGCGCTGCGAGTACGGCTCGCAGCGTTGCCGAAAGGAAATAGAGAGAAGCGAACGCGCTCGCAGAAAACAGGCGCGTTCGCGAAGCGTCAACCGCGGCGAAGCGCCGCGAGCAAAGCTTCGGCAACCGGTTCGGATGAAGCCGGGTTCTGGCCCGTGATGAGCAGGCCGTCAGTTGCGACGTGCGGCTGCCAGTCGGCGGCCTTCGAATACTGGCCGCCGTTGGCCTTCAGCATGTCCTCGACGAGGAACGGCACGACATCGGTCAGTTGCACAGCCGCTTCTTCGTCATTCGAAAAACCGGTGACCGACTTGCCGGCCACGAGCGGCTTGCCATCCGCACCCTTCACGTGACGCAGCACGCCCGGCGCATGGCAGACGGCAGCGACTGGTTTGCCCGCGGCAATGGTCTTTTCGATCAGCGCGATCGAAACAGGATCTTCGGCCAGATCCCAAAGCGGGCCGTGGCCGCCCGGGTAGAACACAGCGTCGAAGGCGCTCGCGTCGATATCGGCGAGACGTTTCGTATTGGCAAGCGCCGTTTGCGCTTCAGTGTCGGATGTGAAACGCCGCGTCGCATCGGTTTGCGCGGACGGGTCGCTGCTCTTCGGATCGAGCGGCGGCTGACCGCCCTTGGGTGATGCGAGTGTTAGCCCGGCGCCGGCGTCGCGCAGCGCGTAGTACGGCGCGGCGAATTCCTCCAGCCAGAAGCCCGTTTTCTTGCCCGTATTGCCGAGGTCCTCGTGCGAGGTCAAAACGATCAGTACCTTCATCGGCGTTCCTTTATCGGTTAGGTTCGGGCGCCCGCGCGCCCTTTGGATACCGGCCTCTTCATGACCTATTAGACCGGTCGTCTAGCTCATCCGCACAATGCGCGACAATCGCGCGCGGTTCATACGCTGCGCGCGCCGCCGCTTCGCGTTCGATTAATTGCCCGGAGGCAGGTTCAGCAGAATTCGCGTGGTCGCCATGGCCGCATCGAGCGGCTTGCGGTCGCGGTGGATCTTTTCGAGCAGCGTCGCGCCGAGCCACAGTTCGTAGAGCGTCACCGCCATGGTCGCGGGATCGCTTACACCCGCGAGCGAGCCATCCGCGCGCCCTGCCTCGATACACGCGGTAATGCGCGAAATGGTCGCGTCGGTACCGAGACGCAGCGCCTCGCGCATGGCCTCGGAAAGGTCGCTCACCTCCGCGCCCAGTTTCACCGCGAGACACTTGCCTACGGGATCGTCAGCGCACTGGATCAGGCGCCAGTCGTCCCAGTAGCGCATCAACTTTTCGGCCGCCGTGCCCGGCGCGCGCAAAAGCATGTCGTCGAGTCGCTCCGCATATTCGGCGAAATACGACGTGAGCAGGGCTTCGCCGAACGCTTCCTTCGAGCCGAAATAGTGATAGAACGACCCTTTAGGCACACCGGCGGCCGCGAGGATCTCATTGAGACCGACTGCGGAAAAGCCCTTGCCCAGCAGAATGGGCATGGCGGTATCGAGGATGTGTTGCCGCACTTCAACGGCTGCCGCTGCATTCATGAGGTGGCATGTTACAGACCGATTAGACCAGTCGTCTAGTAATCTCCCATGATGAGTAATGGCATTGCTGCCTGGTGGCGGGCGCGAGCGCATCGTGACGCACGGCTCGTGTGGATTTCTGGGGCAGCACTTGATTGCCTATCAAATAATGAAGCGAGTCGCCAATCGCGCAATGTCGGTCCATGCAGCGCACCTGGAGTAGAAGCAGATAAATGGGGGTGACACCGCTAGCGGGCGCGAGACGAGCAGCGCGATGGCAGATATGCCGGACCACGCCACTTAGGAACGGCGAGGGATGCCCCCCAGAGACCCGAGCTTGAATTGCAATCAAAAATCAAATGCCCCACTCACCATGCAAAGCGCGTATCTCATTGACGGGGTCTTGGCGGCGAACAAGGCTTGACCCGATTTTTCGGTTTCGCAGCTGAATGCGAGGTACGCTGAAAACCCGAAAACAGGACGGGCAACTTATGACGTGGAACACGCTATACGTACCGCTCGAAACTGGATGGCGATGCACGCTGGTTCCGGGGCCGCAGTATTTCGACTTGACATGTTTTGGACGCGGCTACCGGGATCTGTCGGCCCGCTGGCTTTACCCGAATGCAGGTCGGGAGCGCGACTCCTGGTCTTGGAATGCGCTGCCCGAAGTGGACAAAGGCGAGTTGTGGGAAAAAGACCGTCTCAGACAACTCACGGAAGACCGGGCGGCCTTTGCCCGTCATTTCCGCCCGAACTGGGACTTGCGTACGATTCCCGGGGGAAAAGGCACTACGCGAGGTTCAGACGTTTGTCCGCGACTGGTTGAAACTGGCGCACTGGAATCTTCCGACCGATATCGCGGGAGTGCGCAAACTGCTATGCGACGCGGTCGTATCCGGTCGGCTTGTGCCGGTAATCAACCGCGAATATCGGGGCCTGCCGCGCGTGGCACAGCCCGATCCCGCGCCGCAGCGCTGGCCCGCGACGGGCGGTGGCGGTGGTACCGCGTATCCAAAAGTCATCAGTTACGACGCGTTTCAGGCACTCCAGCGGGCCAACGGCGAACTTGCTCCAGTGGATGCGCCCGCCGGTGGCGTTGGCACTACGCTTGATCCATTGCCTGACCTTGGGGCTACGGCCAAGGCTGACGACGGTTTTGGCTTGTCCGGCTTCGTTAAATCGGCGGCGGGTGCTTGGCTCGGCGGCGGTGGCGATGATTCGGACAACGACGACACGGAAGGCGGCGATGCCAGCATGTTTGGTGACGACCTGTTCAGCGCGGACTCCGGCGGCACCTCGACGGCGCTAAGCGATGCGCAGCCGTTCGACTATCAGCCCGATATATCAAACGGCGATTCCTTCGATATTGCCAAAACACCGAATGACGGAGAACCTGGAACGTGGTACACGAACCCAGGTAGCGGTCAGATGCGCCTGTTCGGCGATGACGGCAAGCCCGTCGTCGACCTGGATTTTGATCATTTCCACAATGGTTTGAAGCCCCACGCTCATAATTGGACTGGTAGCGCCAGAGATGGCGGCGATGATGTCGTACCTTTCAGCCCGTGGAGTCCTTAAGGGAAGTATTCGAAATGAATGTGATTGAACAATACGAATCGTTTCATGACTGGTACATCATGGGCGTCGCGGTAAATATGGATCAAGAGGTTGTAGAGCTTCACCTTATGTTCGACAACAAAAGGGATCATGTCCGCGTGCAATTTTCCGGCGCAACTAGATGCTGGATTAATGACTTTCTAATTCAAAACATCGTTTACTCTATAAAAATTCTAAGCGAATTCGATACGGACGAGTACAAGAAAGCATTGAACTTTCTGGATAAATCGTACTCCTGGGGAAGGGGGAAGCCTTTAAAGAATATCGCCGTAATTGAACCAACATTAGGCGCTGACGTACTGATTGAGTTTGATACGGTAGAGGTCAAGATCTAGAGGGGGGGTAATGATATGTGGCGCCCTGAAATTGGCAAGATGCTCGACTACACATCATCCGACCATGCCAAGATCGCACGGGATCATCGGGCATTTGCAGCAAAGCTGCGCCACCGTCCATAGCGATTCTCTCGAATCGCATCTTCACTATCTTGCGTGCGTTTCGCGCCGTAATAGACCTCGCCTTGCTAGTGTAGAGTGGGACACGCCACTAAGCGAAGTTGTGCCCTGATAACAGGCGGGTTGATGGACTACGGCGGAATCGATTTTGGCAGATGCCCTGCCGGAACTTCGCTTCGGCTGCCCTGCGACCCTATGATACCGAGAGAGGCAACCCATGACGTCACGCACCCTGCTCTGTTACGGCGATTCCAATACGCACGGCACGAAGCCGCTTGGCGTGCCCGGCGTATCCGAGCGATTCGGCCCCGCGGACCGCTGGCCCGGCGTGCTGCGCGCAGCGCTCGGGCCGGGCTGGACGATCATCGAGGAAGGCCTGCCTGCGCGCACCACGGTTCACGACGACCCCATCGAAGGCCGGCACAAGAACGGCCACGCTTATCTGCGCCCATGCCTCGAAAGCCAGTTGCCGGTGGACGTGGTCGCGTTGATGCTTGGCACCAACGACCTCAAGACGCGCTTTTCCGTCACGCCCACCGACATTGCGAACTCGGTGGACGTGCTGCTCGAAACGCTCGTCGCGTGCCGCGCGGGTCCGGACGGCTCGACGCCGCACGTCCTGCTCATGTCGCCGGTGCCGATCGAAGAAATTGGCTTCCTCGGCGAAATCTTCACCGGCGGCGCGGCGAAGTCGCGCCTGCTTGCGCCGCTCTACGAGCGCGTGGCCGTGAAGTACGGCTCGGCGTTTCTCGACGCCGGCGAGTTCGCCACGGTCAGCACGACCGACGGTATCCACTACGAAGCGTCGCAGCACCACCGGCTCGGCAAGGCCGTCGCGGAAGTCGTGCGCCAGCGCTTTAACGCATAACCGCGCAAGAAGCCGCAGAAAAGAAAAACGCCGCCAGCCCGAAGGCCTGGCGGCGTTTCCATTTGCGCTTCACTCGAAAAGAGCGAAACGCAAGTCCAGCAACGATGACCGCTTAGCGCGACATCATGTTCATGCTGACGTTGTGCATGACCCACAGCGTACCGACGACCACGATCAGGACCGTCAACACCGTGAAGCCAAATGCCGTCACGTTCCAGCGCTGGCCCGACGACGTGTTCATGTGCAGGAAGAACACGAGGTGAACCACGATCTGCACCGCAGCCAGTGCGGCGAGGCCGAGCAGCGCGGTTTCGCGCGGGAAGCCGCCGTGCAGCACGAGCCAGAACGAAGCGGCCGTGAGCACCACCGCCAGGACGAAACCTGCCAGGTAGCTGCCTACGCTGCCATGGCTTTCTTCTTCATGGATGGAATGAGCACTCATTTAGATCACGCTCGCAAGATAAACAAAGGAGAACACGCAGATCCAGACGATGTCCAGAAAGTGCCAGAAGAGGCTCAGGCACGTCAGGCGGCGCAGTTCGCGCTCGCCCAGCGTCGGTGCCTTCGCGACCTGAACCATCAGGACGATCATCCAGATCATGCCCATCGTCACGTGGATACCGTGCGTGGCGACCAGCGTGAAGAACGACGAGAGGAACGCGCTGCGGCTCGGGCCCGCGCCTTCTTCGATCAGGTGCGCGAATTCATGCAGTTCGAAGTACAGGAAGGTCGCGCCCAGCACGAACGTGATGGCCAGCCACAGCAGAACCTGGCCGGTGCGCTTCTTGTACGCCGCGATCATCGCGAAACCGTACGTGATGGACGACAGCAGCAGCACTGCCGTTTCCATGGCCACGCCCGGAATGTCGAACAGGTCCTTGCCGGTCGGGCCGCCTGCGAACTGGTTCTGCATCACGGCGAACACTGCGAACAGCGAGCCGAACAGAATACAGTCCGTCATCAGGTACAGCCAGAAGCCGAACACCGAGTGTGACGGCGGGTGATCGTGGTGATCGTGCTCCGCGAGTGCGGCCGCACTTGCTTTCGTCAACATCAGTTGGCCTCCAGTGCTTCTTCAACCTTGCCACCGCGTTGCTTGTCAGCGAACGCCTTGACCAGTGCGCGATTGCGCGCTTCTTCGTCTGCCCGGACCTTGGCGGCCGGGATGTAATAGCCTTCGTTCTTCTGGAAGCTGTACGCGATCGCGGTGCCGACGATACCGACGAAGCCGACGATCATGAGCCACCAGATGTGCCAGATGCCAGCAAAGCCGAGCACCAGGCTGAAGAAACCGATGAACACACCAGCGCTCGTGTTCGAGGGCATGTGGATGTCGGTGTACTTCGTGTTCGCGACGTCCACGGTTTCGCGGCCGGTTTCCTTCAGGTGCGCAAACTCGTCGAGCTCGCTCACGTGCGGAATGATCGCGAAGTTATACGACGGCGGCGGCGACGAGATCGCCCACTCCAGCGTACGGCCACCCCACGGATCGCCCGTCAGGTCGCGGTTTTCCGGCAGGTTGCGGTCGCGGATCGACACGTACAGTTGCAGCAACTGATGCGCGATACCGATTGCCACGAGCACGGCGCCAACCCAGGCGATGATCATCCACGGATGCCATGCCGGATTGTCGTAGTGGTTCAGACGACGCGTTGCGCCCATGAAGCCGAGCACGTACAGCGGCGTGAAGGCAACGTAGAAGCCCGAGAGCCAGAACCAGAACGCGCGCTTGCCGAGCTTTTCGTTGAGCTTGAAGCCGAAGGCCTTCGGGAACCAGTAGTTGAAGCCCGCGAGGTAGCCGAACAGCACGCCGCCGATGATCACGTTGTGGAAGTGAGCAATCAGGAACAGCGAGTTGTGCAGCACGAAGTCCGCGCCCGGGATCGCCATCATCACGCCGGTCATGCCGCCGATGGTGAAGGTGACCATGAAGCCGATCGTCCAGAGCACCGGCGAGGTGAACTCGAGGCGGCCGCGGTAGATCGTGAACAGCCAGTTGAAGATCTTCACGCCCGTCGGGATCGCGATGATCATCGTCATGATGCCGAAGAACGCGTTGACGTTCGCGCCCGAACCCATCGTGAAGAAGTGGTGCAGCCACACGAGGAACGAGAGCACCATGATCGAGCAGGTCGCGTAGACCATGGTCTTGTAGCCGAACAGCGGCTTCTTCGCGTAGGTCGCGACGACTTCCGAGAAAATACCGAACGCCGGCAGGATCAGGATGTACACCTCGGGGTGACCCCAGGCCCAGATCAGGTTCAGGTACAGCATGGCGTTGCCGCCGCCGTCATTCGTGAAGAAGTGCGTGCCGATGTAGCGGTCGAGGCCGAGCAGCGCGAGCGTCACGGTCAGGATCGGGAACGCGGCCATGATCAGCACGTTCGTGCACAGCGCCGTCCACGTGAACACCGGCATCTTCATCATCGTCATGCCGGGGGCACGCATCTTGATGATGGTGACGAAGAAGTTCACGCCGGTCAGCAGCGTGCCGACACCCGAAATCTGCAGCGCCCACAGGTAGTAATCGACGCCTACCCCTGGACTGTACGCAAGCTCCGAAAGCGGCGGATACGCGAGCCAGCCGGTCATCGCGAACTCACCCACGACGAGCGAGATCATCAGCAGGATGGCGCCGACTGCGGTCATCCAGAACGACAGCGAGTTCAGGAACGGGAACGCGACGTCGCGTGCGCCGATCTGCAGCGGCACGATAATGTTCATCAGGCCGACCATGAAGGCCATGGCCATGAAGAAGATCATGATCACGCCGTGCGCCGTGAAGATCTGGTCGTAGTGGTGCGGCGGCAGGTACCCCGGCGCGTTGTACGCGAGCGCGAGCTGGGTACGCATCATGATCGCGTCGGCGAAGCCGCGCAGCAGCATGATGAGGGCGAGGATGATGTACATCACGCCCAGACGCTTGTGGTCGACGCTCGTCAGCCACTCCGTCCACAGATACTTCCACTTACCGAAGTAAGTGACGACGCCGAGAACCAATGCGCCGATCAGCGCCATGCCGATCATCGTGCCGACGATAATCGGCTCGTGATACGGAATGGCGTCCAGTGTAAGTTTTCCGAACATGCTTGGCTTACCCCTTGGTCACGCACGACGGGTCACTGAAATTCGTGACGTGGCCGTTGTTGTACTTCGCGATGATGTTGTTGAAGAGCTTCGGGTCGACCGTCGAGAAGTACTCAACCGGAGCCTTTTCGCTCGGCTTTGCGACCGTCGCGTATTGATCCATCGAAAGCTGCGTCTGCGACGCCTTTACCTTCTGGACCCACGCGTCGAAGTCTTGCTGGCTCGTGGCGAGCGTGCGGAACTTCATGTCCGAGAAGCCCGCCCCGCTGAAGTTCGCCGAGAGGCCGGCGTAGTCGCCAGCGTGGTCGGCGATCAGGTGCAGACGCGTCTGCATGCCAGCCATCGCATAAACCTGGGTGCCAAGCTGCGGGATGAAGAACGAGTTCATCACCGAGTCCGACGTGATGCTGAAATTCACCGGCGTGCCAACGGGCACGGCCAGCTGGTTCACCGTCGCGATACCGAGATCCGGGTAGATGAACAGCCACTTCCAGTCGAGCGCCACAACTTCGACGTTGATCGGCTTGACGTTGGATTCGAGCGGCTTGTAGGGGTCGAGCTCGTGCGTGGTATTCCACGTGAGCACGCCGAGGAACAGAATGATCAGCGTCGGGATGGTCCAGACGACGATTTCGATCGCCGTCGAGTGCGACCACTTCGGCGCGTAGGTGGCGCTACGGTTCGATGCGCGATAGCGGTACGCGAACCAGAGCGTCAGGATGATCACAGGGATCACGACAATCAGCATGGCCCATGTGGAGGTTGCGATCAGCTGCTTTTCCGCCACGCCCACACTTCCCTTGGGGTCGAGGAGCTCCATGTTGCATCCGGAAAGACACAAGGCCAATCCGGCGCTTACGGGAAGCAGTAACCTTTGAAAGGTCGTTCTTTTCATCACGTTTGCCTGAATTTCATTCATTGAATTGTTCCGGACGCGTCCCCTGACATCCGACAAAGGAAGCGCGCCCGCATCATACAGCCGCTTTGATATTTCGCAATCAATGAATGTGGAAAATGACCTTTGTCAAAAGAAGATTGAGACACTTTGTCGCATGTGTTCGCGAGGTTTGTCGCGCCTCGGAAACACACGCACGTCGCGCTCTACTCCGCCCTTGACAGCGGCCCGCCGCGGCTATTTTTCGAGTCTCGAAACTCGAAACCATCTGGACGCACAAACGCGCCGCGCCGCCCGGAAGCGGTGCGGCGCGTTGGTTGCGCCGTCAATCTTTAGCGATCACGTCGGCGAGTGCGGAGCACGAACGTCCGTGCCCGCGCGCACTGCGTCAGCAGGCGCTGCATCGTCGACAGGTTGCTTGCTGCGACCGGCCTGGGTGACGAGGTTCGCCGCCGAGAGCTCGATCGCGTCGGTCATCGGCTTCGGGTAGAGGCCGATCGCGAGCACGAACGCTGCAAGCGAAGCGAAGATCAGCGTTTCGCGGCGGCCGATGTCGGCCAGCTTCGCAACGCCCTTGTTCGCCACAGCGCCAAAGATCACGCGCTTGTACATCCACAGGGTGTACGCAGCGCTCAGAATGACGGTCGTCGCGGCGATCGCGCCGACCCAGAAGTTCACGCGGATCGCGCCCATGATGACCATGAACTCGCCCACGAAGCCCGACGTGCCTGGCAGGCCGAGGTTGGCCATGCAGAACAGCATCATGAAGGTGGCGTAGCGCGGCATCACGTTGACGACGCCGCCATAAGCCGAGATCGTGCGCGTCTTGGTGCGGTCGAACAGCACGCCGATCGAGAGCAGCATGGCGCCCGAAACGAAGCCGTACGAGATCATCTGCACGATCGCGCCTTCGGTGCCGATCTGGTTGAAGAGGAACAGGCCCAGCGTGACGAGACCCATGTGGGCGACCGTCGAGTACGCGAGCAGCTTGGTCATATCGGTCTGCGCAAGCGCGAGCAGGCTCGAATAGACTACGGCCACGAGCGAGAGCGTGATGATGGCCGGTGCGAAGAAGTGCGCGGCATCAGGCGTGATCGGCAGCGTGAAGCGCAGGAAGCCATAGCCGCCCAGCTTCAGCATGGCCAGCATCACGGTCGCGCCGGTCGGCGCTTCGAGGTGGACGTCGGGCAGCCACGTGTGGAACGGCCACATCGGGACCTTCACCGCGAAGGCCGCGAAGAAGCCGATGAAGATAAGGATCTGCGGAACGAAGCCGAGCGTGAGGTTGTGCCACACCGCCATGTCGAAGGTGTGCGACTGGCCGTAGAGGTACAGCATCGACACCAGCATCAGCAGCGAGCCGCCGAACGAGAAGAAGAAGAACTTGACCGCGGCGTATGTGCGGCGCGCATTGCCCCACGAGCCGATCAGCAGGTACAGCGGGATCAGCGTGGCTTCGAAGAACACGAAGAACAGCATGCCGTCGGTCGCCGCGAAGGTGCCGACCATCAGGCCCGAGAGAATCAGGAACGCGCCGAAGTACTGGGCGACGCGCACCGTGATCGATTCCCACGAGGCGATCACGATCACGAGCGTCGTGAACGCGGTGAGCACCACGAGCCACATCGAAATGCCATCGATCCCGAGTCGCCACGCCACGCCGAACTCAGGCAGCCATTCGCGGAATTCGACGAACTGCATGCCGGCCGCGTGGTTGTCGAAGCCGGAAATGAGCGGGAGGGTCAGCAGCAGACCGACGACGGCGCCAACGAGCGACAGCCAGCGGGCGCGCTGCGGATGACGATCCGACCCAAGGCGCAGCACGGCCACGCCGAACAGGATGGGAATCCAGATCGCCAGACTCAGGAATGGAACGGATTGCATTTCAACAGGACCTCAAAAATGCGGAGCAAATAGCTTCCACGGCGCACGTTCAGGTGCGCAAGCAACTTGAAAGATTGACGCGGGGTGAAAATCGAACCAGGCTGGCTGTAATGTATTTGTCAGCGACGAGGCGAAATGCAACACACGTTCAAGGGTTAACGAGGGTAAACGGAATACGGAAGTTTTGCAGCGCAACAACACGGGCCGGAACGACACTTGACGCAAGTCATTGTTTTTATTCAGAAACGTACTAAGAGAAAAAACAACAAACAGGCCGTTACAGCCCATTTTTGATCGCGAAAACAACGCTTTTGACCTCCGGAGCGCCATGGCGCGCGGCAAGCCGTGACGCTGCGCGGCCCGAATAATACCTTACTTGTTTCTTTCGGTTCAATGACTTATGCATCGGGGTGCGGCCCCGGGCGGTCCACAAAACGCGTGCCAGGGCCACCTCGAGCGCCCTGGCGCGGCGCAAAAAAAAAGCCCCGGCCTTCATGGGGCCGGGGCCAACTCTCACGTTGCGCCAGAACACTGGAACACGCATGGCCCGCACTTTAGCGGCTTGTGTCCCCGTAATTAAGCGCCCTGGCTGGAACAGTCCCTTCCCGGTTCTGGCAGGTCACGTTTTCGCTGCATGTCGATTTTTTTCACAAATGAGAATCATTTGCATTTACACGAAATTTGCCCGAGAATACAGCCCATGCCGGACGACCCGGCGCCACCCGAATGATTTGTGCGGGACCGGAGGCTCCATGAACTACACCGCCCCTTTCGCGAGAAATGACACGCTGATCGACGACACCTTCGTCCATCATCCCGACACCGCCGAGCAGACCGTGCTGCGCGCGGTGCGCACCTGGCTGCGCCCGCATTGCGACGCCTACGCCAAGGCCGAAAGCTGGCGCGGCGTGCTCGCCGATGCCGGGCTCGGCGCGGAAGGCTTCGGCTACTTCGATCTGCTGATGGGCACGCTGTGCCGCGCCTCGTGCCGCCCATTGGACACGCGCTGCCGCTGCGCCTCCGAACTCGCGAAGGACGAAGGCTCGCTGCTGCAGGTCATCGCGCTTTTGCAGTCCACCCGCAGCGAGGCCGCCGTGCAACTCCTCAACGACTGGCTGCCGATGCCGAGCGTGAGCGGCATGCTCAAGACCGCGCGCTGGTTCGCCATCGCGCTGCTCGACGCGGGATTGCAGTTGAGCGACCGCTCGCGCCGCGTCACTTACATGCACTGACTGGCCTGTACTGCGGCATCTGGAATGCGCCAGCACTGCCGTGCATGAAATCTTGCACAAGGTTGCAGGACACCTGCCGCACGGCATGAGCTCATAACCAAAAACGATTTGGGCGCGGGCCTCGCGGGGGTTAGCATCACGCGCTTTGCCGCTATTAGCGCGCCCGCTCGCGTCGCCTCGCATGTCCGCCTCAGCCTCCCCCTCTTCGTTCAGCACTTCCAGCCGCCCGGTGATCCGCAGCGCGGCCGACGTCTCGCAGCTCGTCAACGCGGGGGCAGCCACTGGCAGCAACGCGCGCATCGTCGTGGCCATCGCGCTCGGCGGTGTGTTCCTCGATGCCTACGATCTCGGCGCCCTCGCCTTCGGCCTCAAGGACGTGGCGCGCGAATTCTCGCTCTCGCCCGCGGGCACCGGCTTCGTCGCGTCGGCCATCACGTTCGGCGCCATCGTCGGCGCGTTTCTCGGCGGGTTCCTCACCGATCGCATCGGGCGCTATCGCGTGTTCATGGCCGACATGTTCTTCTTCGTCGTCGCCGCCATTGCCTGCGCACTCGCACCCAACGCCTGGGTGCTCGGCGGCGCGCGTTTCGTGATGGGGCTGGGCGTCGGTATCGACTTGCCCGTGGCGATGGCCTTTCTCGCCGAGTTCTCGCGGCTCAAGGGCCGCGGCAACAAGGCCGCGCGTGTGGCGATGTGGTGCCCCGTCTGGTACGCGGCGATCAGCGTGTCGTATCTGCTCGTACTCGCGTTCTATGCAGGCTTGCCCGCCTCGCACTCGCACTTGCTCTGGCGCCTCACGCTTGGCTTCGGCGCCGTACCGGCGCTCGTCATCATCGCGATCCGCAGCCGCTATATCAGCGAGTCGCCGGTGTGGGCCGCAAATCAAGGCGATCTCGCGGGCGCGGCGCGCATCCTCAAGCGCTCCTACGGCATCGACGCGCAGGTCACGTCCGAAGCCGCCGCGAGCGCCGCCGCCAGGCCAGCGCGCGTGGCGTCGTGGAAGAATTACGGCGCGCTGCTGCGTGGCGTCTATACGCGGCGCACGGTGCTCGCCACGGTGATCGGCGTGGCCTCTTCGTTCGCGTACAACGCGGTCGCGTTCGGCCTGCCGGTAATCATCTCGAGCTTCCTCGCGCAGTCCATGCTCACGACGATCCTCGCCTCGCTCGTGCTCAATCTCGGCTTCGCCTTCGTGGGCGGGCTGATCTCCGTGCGGATCGTGCCGCGCTTCGGCGCGTGGAAGCTTACCGTCTGGGGCTATGCGATCCAGTTCGCGGCGCTCGTCGGCCTCGCGATCGTCGGCAAGCCAGCGACGGCGCCCGAAGTCGTCAGCGCGGTCGCCCTGCTCGCCGCTTTCCTGTTTGGCCAAGGCATCGGCCCCGGTTCGCACACCATGACGTTCGCCTCGCTCGGCTACCCGACCTCGCTGCGCGGCGTGGGCGTCGGCTTTAACCAGACGCTCATGCGTGCAAGCTCCACAGTCTCGCTGTTCCTGTTCCCGGTGCTCGCCGCCGCGCTCGGCACGCGCGTGTTCTGGATCATCGCGGTCGCGCCGCTCGCGGGACTCGCGGCGCTCCTCTCGATTCGCTGGGAGCCTTCGGGGTATGACGTCGATGCGGAAGACTTCGACGCTGCAACGCCCACGCAAGCGCTAGCCGGGCGGGACGTGGAAACGGCGTAGTGAATGTCGAGAAAGGGTGGTGCTTGCGCTGCCCTTCGGCTGAAATTGCCGGGCGCTAGTCGCGCTTGCTCAACCGCTCACGCAGATAACGCTGCACAGTGCGCGCCATTTTCGGATACTGCTCGCCGGGCACGGCGAACAACACGAGCGCACACAGCGCGAGCAGGCTGCAAAAAAGAAACGTGCCGCGATAACCGAACGCCTGCACGAGCATGCCCGAAAGCACGCCCGAAAGAATCGAGCCGAGCCGCGACGCATTGAAGAAGAGCGCCGTCGCCCGCCCCGGCGACGAGGGCATCAGATCCTGCACGAAGGTCATCCCGAGGCACGACGTGACGGCGACCACGAAGGCGTTGAGAATCTGCATCGGAATCAACGCGTGCACGCCGGGCGCCAGCGACATCGCGACGAAGTACACGGCATGCACCACGGCGCACGCGGCCAGCCACCATGGCTTGTTCAGCACCGAGGCGCGCGCGCCGAGCGCGAGCATCATCGGTATCTCCATGAGCGCGCCGAGGCCGAGCATAATCGACACGTCGATGCGCGTGCCCTGCAGGCCATGCACGATGTAGAGCGGCAGCACGATCATCGTCGCATTGGCCGCGAGGCCGATGAGTGTGAGCGCAACGATCGCGCGCATGATGTCTTTCTGCGAGCCCTCCGCGGCAGGCGCAGGCGGGCGCGCCGCCCTGGCCTTTGCTTTTGCCGTTCCCGCCGCTGCCGCAAGCGTTGCGGGGTCGCGTGGCGCACCCGGCTGCACTTCGGCCTGCGTCAGCGGCTGGCCCTCGTACTCGGCAGCGCTTTCAGCGCTCATTTCCTGAGCTACTTCGCTTGAAGTGGGACGCGCCATCAAATGCTGCGTGGCGTGTTCGTCGTGACGCGGCTCGCGCATGCGCCAGACGATCGTGCCGCACGCAGCGAAGCTGGCCGCTGCAAACAGGAAGAGCCCGTAGAAGTTCGTGGCGGCGAGCACGAGCGCGCCAACCGCGGGCCCGAACACCCACGCCGCGGAGAGAATCGTGCGCAGCGTCGCGCTCGCGAAGGTCCGCTCGGCGTCATCGCTTGCGGGCAGCGCCGCGCGGCTGAACGAGAACACGAGCGAGAGCGCGCAACCGCCCGCGCCGATGAACGCAATGCCCACGAGGAGCAGAAGCCGGTAATCGCGCACGACGCACAGGCAGAGATAACCGAGCGTGGCGGCGCACAGCGAGACGAGCAGCAGGGTTCGGTGCTTGCCGGTGGCGTCGCTCCAGCGGCCCGCGGCGGTGCTAGCGATGACGCCGCTCGTGGCGATGGCGGTCATGAACACGCCGAGCCGGAACGGCGTCATGCCGGCGCGCTCGACGCCGAATAGCGAGAGATAAGGCGCGGTGAAGGACATCGCCACACCCAGCATCAGGGTAGCGCCAGCGAGTGGCAGGAAACCAGGAATACGCAGAAGACCGGCAAAGCGCGAGTTTTTGAGCACGGCGCGGCGGGGAGTGGCGAGAAGAAAGTTGGCCGTGCAAGCGCGGTCACGCGACGGCCATATCGACGGCGATTATCGGGCCGAACTCCTGCACTGTGCAAGGTTGATTCGGCAACGATCAACATCTGGGTGCGCTATCCACAGATTCTGTTGGCAGCCTTGTGCGTAACCCCGGGACGACTGCGCCAAGTGCTTGATGCGACTCAGGTTGTCCCGAGAGTCACCGATTGTTGCAGCGGCGGCGCATCACGGAAAAACGCGCTGGGTCTTTTCCACAGATTTTGTTCACAGCCCTGTGGACAACTTCTGGACATCCACACCAAGTCACTGATTGAAAACAGGAAGCTCGCAAACGACACAGAAAATGCATATTTTTTGCGCAACAAAGTTGTCCACAGTTTTTGGTGACAAACCTGTTGATAACCGCCTTACGAGCGCGCCAACTCATTGATCGGATGGGGAGTTCGTCGCTTGTGTCGCGCTTGCATCAATTTGCGCTTCCGACGGGCAACCGGGGACGGCGGCGCAAACGTTTCGCGACGGCCACCGCCCTCTCCCCATCGATGCGCACAGCACTCAGGCCAGATCGAGCGCCGCCGTGAGATCGCCAGGCGGCGTCTGATCGCGCGACAGAAACGTCTGATCGCGCGCGGCCACGCCATCGAGCGGCGCGAGCCCATGCACGCGGCTGATGAAGCGCAGGATCGAAACCGTGTCGTAGAACGTGTGATCGACATAGCCCTTCTTCGCGAACGGCGCGATCACGAGCGCCGGAATGCGCGAGCCCGGGCCCCAGCGGTCGCCCACGGGCGGCGCGACCGGATCCCACCAGCCGCCGTTCTCGTCGTGTGTCACCACGATCATCGTGTTCGCCCATTGCGGGCCACGCTGGATGTGCTCGATCACGGTCGCGACGTGACGGTCGCCCGATTCGACGTCCGCATAGCCGGCGTGCATGTTCAGGTTGCCCTGCGGCTTGTAGAACGTGACAGGAGGCAACCGCCCTGCGTCGATGTCCGCGAGCAGGCGGTTGGTCGACGGGTCGTCGCCGAGACCCGCATCGCGCAGGTGACGCGAGCGCGCGGCCGTGCCCGGCGCGAAGCTGGCAAAGTAGTTGAACGGCTGATGGTGATACTGGAAGTCGGGCACCGCGCCAGTGTCCTGATGGTCCAGCGCGAACTGCCAGGCCCCGCTGTACCACGCCCAATCGACGCCCTTAGCCGAAAGCCGGTCGCCGATCGTCGCGTAGGTCTGCGGGCGCAGCACACGCGGATTGGACGGATCGGCGAGCGCCGGGTTGCCGTCTACCGACGCTCGCACATTACTCGGCTGATACGGCGGCGCCATTGTATTGACGACGTAGCCATCGGGCGTGAAGAGGCCGTCGTTCACGAACTTCGGCGGGCCGTCGAGCGCCGAGACCGGCGAGTTCGCCGCGACCTTCAGGCGCGTGCCGGTGGGATCGTCCCCTTCCACAACCGAGGCGAGATGCTTTGCGGCGCTCGTCTGGATATCGGCGTATTGCGGCACCTGCGCCGAGATCAGGAAGATGTGGTTGAGCCATGAGCCGCCAAACGCGGCCATGAAAAAGTTATCGCAGAGCGTGTACTGCTGCGCGATATTCCAGAGCCGCAGCGTCTGCGCGGAATTCTCGTAATAGCCCATGACGAGGCCGCCCGAATCGCCCCACGCAGCGAACTGGTCGTTGCGCCCCGCGTTGATCTGCATCTGGTTCTGATAGAAGCGATGGATCAGATCGCGCGTGATGATGCCGTTCGGCAACGGATTGCCATGCGCATCGACGATAAGAAACGGGCGGTTCGAGAGACCCGTGATCTGATGCTCCGCAATCATGTAGCGCTTGCCATCGAGTTCCTGCGCCTGGGGCACGAGGCCGCCCCAGATCTTCGGCAACTTCGGCAGCGGCGTCTTGCCGTCGCGATCGAGCTGCGCGTAGCGCTCGGCGCTCACACTCGCGAGTGGCGTTTGCACGCCGGGAAAGTTGCCGTACAGATTGACGAAGCTGCGATTCTCCGCGTAGATCACGACGATCTGGCGCACCTGGTCGCGCAGTGCGGCATCGACACGCGCGTCGGCGGCGCTGCGCGCCGTGCCCGCCGCGCTTTGCGCCGGCGTCTCGCAGCCGCCGAGCGCGAGGCCCACGCCAACCGCCGCCAGGCCGCCGAGCACACGGCGGCGCGCGGGGTCGTCCGGGCCGGTGGGAAGGGAAGGGTCTTCAGGGCGCCCGTTCTTTGGGTCGTCGTTCTGCTTCATCAGCCTGCCTCCTTGTCGACCGGAGTTAGTGCTTTAGCTGTCGGCCGGAGTTGGTGCTTTAGCACCTACTCCGGGCCCATCCAAAGCGCTTACTCCGGTCCCATGCCCGTAGGGGCGAGTGGAAGGGACGCGCATTACGCGCGGCGTACCACGAGTCTTACGCAGGAGGATACCGGTTCCGCAGTTGGCGACGCAAAAAGGAAGTTTTCGCGAGCGCGACGCGCAAGCCGCCCTTTTAGCCGTCGCGCGGCATGCGCGGCGCGGTCGAAGCGCCATGCGGCTGGGCTTGCGCGAGCGTTTGCGCGGGCCGCGGTTCGCTCGCGCGCCCGTCATGCGCGGCACGCGGCGCGCTCGGCAGCGTCGTGCGCTCGTGGCGCGGCACATCGCCTGCGTCGGTCCAGAGCGGATCGGGAATCTCGCCGAACACCTGACGCAGCCGCTCGCCCCACGTCGAATGAATCATCTGGAAATACGTATTCGACTGGTCGAGCGACGCGTATCGAGTTACACGCAGCGCGTCGCGCTCGTACACGAGCAGGTCGAGCGGCAGGCCGACCGAGAGATTCGAGCGCAGCGTCGAGTCCATGGAGATGAGCGCGCATTTCGCGGCCTCGTCGAGCGGCGTGTACGGCGTCAGCACGCGGTCGATGATCGGCTTGCCGTACTTCGACTCGCCGATCTGGAAATACGGATTGACGCTCGATGTCTCGATGAAATTGCCTGCCGCGTAAATCTGGAAAAGCCGCATGGGATGGCCGCCGATCTGGCCGCCGAGGATGAAACTGCAGTTGAACTCGACGTTGAAGGTCTTGAGCGCTTGCGCGTCGCGCCGATGCACTTCGCGCACGGCTTCGCCCACCACGCGCGCGGCCTCGACCATGGTTGGCGCGCTCCAGAGCGTGGCGTGCCCCGCTTCCTGCGGCTCGGTCAAGACCTGGAGCGTAGCCTGCGTAATCGCCAGGTTGCCCGCGACGAGCAGCACGAGCACGCGCTCGCCGGGTTCTTCGAACACAGCCATCTTGCGCGACGTGCTGATGTGATCGACACCCGCGTTCGTGCGCGTGTCCGAAAGAAACACGAGCCCCTCTTCCACTGCCATTGCCACACAGTACGTCATGCGCCTCCTTGCCCGTCCGTCTCTTCGCCGCTGTTCTTGTTATAGCGGGAAAACTATTGCTGCGACTGCTGCGCGCTCACGTGCACGCTGACATCGAGCGTTTCTCCGGCCCCGCCCACGCGACGGCCGCGCACCGGCGCGGCTGCGTCGTAGTCGCGCCCCACCGCGATCCGGCAATATTTTTCGCTGGCGAAGCACGCGTGTGTGACGTCCACCGTCACCCAGCCGTTATCGAGCCACACGTCGACCCACGCGTGGCTCGCCATCTCGGGCACGTCACCGGGGTCGATATAGCCGCTCACGTAGCGCGCCGGCACGCCGCGCGCGCGGCACACCGCCAGCATCACATGCGCGTGATCCTGGCACACGCCACGGCCTAGCGCCAGTGCGTCCGCCGCAGTGTGCGTCACATCCGTGACACCGGATTCATAGCGCACGCGCTCCGTGATGCGCGAAGCCGCGTGGAGAATGGCTGCTGTGTCGTCCAGCGGCGGCAGGCTGAAAGCGAATTCGGTGAGTGCCGCATCGGCCTCGGTGAGGCGCGTGGGCGACGTGAAATGGTGCATCGGCACCATGCCCTCGCCTTCGGGCAGCCGGCCGTCGGGCAGCGCCACGGTCTCGACTTCGCCGCGCACGCGCACGCGAATTTCCCTGTGAGGTCGCGTGAGCACCAGCGTCATCAGCGCGTTGCCGTAGGCGTCGCGGGACGTGTCGAGCTTGCCCGGCGCGTCGACGTGCCACTGCGTGACGACCTGCGTGGGCGTGGTGAGCGGCGAGAGCCGCAATTGCTGGATCGAATAAAGTACGGGCGCTTCGTAGCGGTACACCGTGTCGTGCCGGATCGCGAGCTGCATGAGGTGAATCCTCCATCGAGACGTTCGGGATATCGATGAGCGCGCAATCGCGCTAACCAACCGGCAACATCAAATACGTGCGAGCAACCTGATTGCCCAGCTCATACACGCGCGCAAGAAATTGCGTGAGAAACGTATGCACGCCCATCGAGAAGATCTGCCGCAGGTCCGCGTAAAGCAGTTCGGCGCGCAGCTTGCCAGCAGTGCGCTCGACTTCGCGCGAGGTCTCGGTGCGCAGCATCGCGAGATTCGTGCAGACGCCGTCCAGCGATGCCAGCAGCGAACGCGGCATTTGCTGGTTGAGTATGAGTAGCTCCACCACGCGTGCAGGCGTCACCACGTCGCGGTAAACTTTGCGATAGATTTCGAGCGCGGAAACCGAGCTGAGAATCGAGGTCCAGTAATAGAAGTCCTCGAGTTGACGCGCGGCCGAGCGCGAGTCGGCGTTCTCCACGTCGACGAAACGCACATCGAGAATCCGCGCCGTGTTGTCCGCGCGTTCGAGGAACGTGCCGAGTTGCGTGAAGAACAGCGCGTCGTCCTGCAACGCCGTACCGAGACGCACGCCGCGCGAGAGATGCGAGCGGAACTTCACCCACTCGAACAGCGCATCGGGACGGGCCTCCAACTCACTCCCGCGCAACAGCTCGACGAATTGCAGCCACGTGTCGTTGATCGTTTCCCACCATTCCGTGGTGAGCGTGCCGCGCACGGCGCGCGCATTCTCGCGGGTCGCCTGCAGGCACGAGTAAATGCTCGACGGATTCGTTGGGTCCGCAACGAGAAATTTGAGCACATTGCTGCTGGTCGTTTCCTCGTGACGGGCATCGAAGGCGGGCTCGAGTTCGGAGATGCGCAGCATCGCGCGATGCGTGCGCGCCTCTGCGTCCGCGCTGCCGGGCAGCAGGAGCGCCTTCAGGTTGATGTCGAGCATGCGCGCGGTATTCTCCGCGCGCTCCATATAGCGGGCCATCCAGAACAGATGATCGGCGGTGCGGCTCAGCATGATCGAACCTCTTTTTGTACGTGCATCATGGCAATTGAAATCATTCGAGCACCCATGTGTCCTTGGTCCCGCCACCCTGCGACGAGTTGACGACGAGCGAGCCTTCCTTGAGCGCCACGCGCGTGAGGCCGCCAGCCGCCATCTGGATCGTCTTGCCGGAGAGCACGAAAGGCCGCAGATCGATATGGCGCGGCGCGATGCCCGCCTCGACGAATGTCGGGCACGCGGATAGCGACAGCGTGGGCTGCGCGATGTAATTGCCCGGCCGCGCCAGCAGCCGCGCGCGAAACGCCTCGATTTCCTCGCGCGTGGAAGCGGGTCCGACGAGCATGCCGTAGCCGCCTGCGCCGTGCACCTCCTTCACGACGAGGTCTGGCAGGTGCTCGAGCGTCCAGGCGAGATCGTCAGGCCGGCGGCATTGCCACGTCGGCACGTTCTTCAGGATCGGCTTTTCGCCGAGATAGAACTCGATCATGTCGGGCACATACGGATAGATCGATTTGTCATCGGCCACGCCCGTGCCCATTGCATTCGCGAGGACGACGCGGCCCGCGCGATACGCCGTGAGCAGCCCCGGCACGCCGAGCGCGGAGTCAGGGCGAAACGCCAGGGGATCGAGAAAATCGTCGTCCACACGCCGATAGATCACATCCACGCGGCGCGGCCCCTGCGTCGTGCGCATGAATACGTAGTTATCCTCTACGAAGAGATCCTTGCCCTCCACCAGCTCGACGCCCATCTGCTGCGCGAGGAACGTATGCTCGAAATACGCGGAGTTGTACATGCCGGGCGTGAGCAGCACCACGGTCGGATCGTCCACGCCTTCGGGCGCCACCGAGCGCAGCGTATCGAGCAGCAGGTCGGGATAGTGCGCAACCGGCGCCACCTTGTGCTGGACGAACAACTCGGGAAAAAGCCGCATCATCATCTTGCGGTTTTCGAGCATGTACGAGACGCCCGATGGCACGCGCAGATTGTCTTCGAGCACGTAGAACGCACCGTCGCGCCCATCGCGCACGATGTCGATGCCCGCGATATGCGCATACACGCCCAGCGGCAAGTCGATGCCCTGCATCTCCGGACGGTACTGTGCATTGGTGTAGACCTGCTCGGGCGGAATCACGCCTGCGCGCACGATGTTGCGCTCGTGATAGACGTCGTGCAGGAACAGGTTGAGCGCTTGCACGCGCTGGCGCAGTCCGCGCTCGAGCAGAGCCCATTCGTCTGCAGGAATGATGCGTGGAATGAGGTCGAAAGGAATCAGACGTTCGGTGCCGGAGAGGTCGCCATTCACCGCGAACGTGATGCCGACCCGCCTGAACAACAGGTCCGCCTCGGCGCGCTTGCGCGCCATCGTCTCGCCAGTCTGCCTCTCCAGCCATTGCTGGAAGCGTTCGTAGTGCGGGCGCACCGCGCCCTCGTCGCGCATTTCGTCATGGACTTGCATCGGTTCGTTCTCGCGCGTGAGTGCAACTGCGTCAGCGTCGCCGCCGCGTTTCGTCTCATGATTGAGGCGATAGGCGTCGCGCGCTGCGGTACAAGCTAAAAAGCAAGGCGTATGCCATCGCGATCGGGCGTTGTTTCATGCGCTCGATTGGTGCAGCAAGGGCATGATCGGCAGTATCGAAACGGAGCATGTCAATTTGGCGTCGCATCTGCGCTTCAAGGTGGTGCACCGCGCTCTCGCGGCACGGTATATGCAGAAACGACAAGCAACTAAATGGGCCCAGGTTCCAATGACCGAAGCGACCTGCATGAACGAGCGTCCTACGAAAATGGCTGCCTGGCAAGCGCTTGGCGCGATCGTGCTCGTGCTCGGCGCATGCGCGAACGTGGACGGCCCCTTGCCCGCCGCGATCGAACCTGTGGCCGATGGTCCAACGCGCACCTACGTTGCCGTCGTGCAGCGCGACTGGCACACCGACATCTGCCTGCGTGCGCACGACGTCGATGCCTGGGTCAGCGCACTCGCGCGCGGCTTCGACAACGCCATGGTCCTGTGCTTCGGCTTCGGAGAGCGGCAGTACGTAGTGGAAGGTCGCCACGATCCGCTGACGATGGTCGGTGCGCTCATGCCGAACGAGGCCACCGTGCTGATGACCGTGCTGCGCGCGCCGCCGGAAGTCGCCTTCGGCGCGCAGAACGTCGTGGAAGTGCCCGTGGACGACGCCGGACTTGCCAGCGTCCAGCGCTATGTGCGCGCGTCGCTGGAAACGGATGCGGCAGGCGCGCCGCGACGCCTCGCCGACGGTCCCTATGTGGGCAGCGTCTATTTCGCGGCGTCGGGGACTTACGACGCCCTTCATACGTGCAACACGTGGACCGCGCGCGCGGTGCGCTCTGCGGGTCTAGCCGTACCGGACGTACTCTTTGCGGGCAGCCTGATGCGGGAAGTGCGGCACGCGCTGGACACGAAAGCGCCGGACGGCGCGATGCCCAACGCCGCCGCAAGCCAGTGAATCATTCAGCAAGGCGCAACACAAGCCGCGCACGGCGGGGGTGGCGGCGGTGGCGGCACGTCAGCTTCCGGCTGCTGCGGCACAACAACGGTTCGCGGTGGAGGTGGGTTCGGATCGCTGCTGCTGAATCACAGGCAGCCTGCAAGCGCGAACGGCAATAGAACAACGAGGACGCTGGATCGATGCATTTGACTTCTCCCTGACCGGATTAAAGGCCGGTGCCGCGCGCCCGGCGCGGCCCTGTGAGCGTGGGAGCAAGTCGAATGCCGCGGATATCAGATCATTGGGACGCTGCGCTCTCGCGGCTGCGCGCCGCCGCGAGGCCCGTGCGGTTTTGCACGCCCCACTTGCGCCGCCCGAGCAGGAAATGCAGCCAGCCGAGCGCAGCGCCACTGTGGCGCATCAACTGGAACGAGAACGGCTCGAAGACAGCGGCAAGGAACGCCATGCCGAAGCTCGAGTGCGTGCGGTCGCCGCTCCAGCGCCGGTAAAGATGTACGGAGTACAAATGAAACGCGAGGTCGATCGCGATCTTGCCGACGATCACGCCGAGCACCGGCAGCACGATCGTAAAGCGGCCATCGAACAAAAAGCCGATCAACAGCGCGAACGCCGTCAGGCCATAAATGGGCTGCACGGTGTCGAACGCCTTCACGGGCAACATCATGAGACCGAGCTTTCCATACTGGCGATTGCCGGTCATGTCGCGATACCAGTACTGCGTCTGCAAGAAGCCCGCGAACCAGCGGCGGCGCTGACGCAGGAAGGTCGTGAGCGTACCGGGCGCGTCGGTACGCGCGCGGGCCGTGCCGAGCACGCGCACGTCCCAGCCCAGCGCGTTACGTGCCGAATAACGGCGCAACCGGTGAATCAGTTCGTAGTCCTCCACGAGGCAATCCGCATCGAAGCCGCCCACGGCCATCACGGCATCGCGGCGAAAGCAGGCAAACGCGCCCGAGATGAGCAACAGGCTGTCGGCGCGCATCCACGCGAAGCGCGAGATGAAATTGCGGATGTACTCGTAGGTCTGGAACCACTGGAAAAAGCGGCCGCTGAGCGTATGGTCGCAAACCGGCGTGAGCAGGCCCGCCGCCGCGACAAGTACCGGCTCGCGACCAAATGCGCTCGCCATCGCCGCGCATGCGTCGGGTTCGAGCAGCGTATCGGCGTCCACGGTCATGACCGTTTCCGTTGCGATCGCAAGCAGCGCCGCGTTGAGCGCGCGCGCCTTGCCGCCGTGCGCGAGCTTCAGCCAGCGCAGATTCGGATACTGCGCCGAAGGCGCGCTCATCTGCCCAACGCCTGGATCGGCCAGGCCATAGCGCTGCGCGAGCAACGCAGCCGTACCGTCGGTCGAGCCGTCGTCGGCAATCACGATCTGCTGCGGGGCGCGGGTTTGCGCGAACAGCGCGTCGAGCGTGATCGGCAGCACGGCTGCTTCGTTGTGCGCGGCGACGATCACGCCGAGCGTCGGCAGCTTCGCCTCGCCTGCGGCGGCGGGCGTTGCCGCAGGCGCAAGCAGCACGCGCGCCTTCCACGCGACGAACAGCAGCAACACCGTGTCGTAGACGACATAGGCAATGCCAGTGGACCATGCGACCACGCCTTGCAGGAAGAACGCGCGCGCGAACAGCACGAACCAGAGCGCCATGACACCCAGATGAATCGCGATGCTCGCAAACGGCGTGGGAGGCGGCACGAGGCGCGGCGACGTGCGGGCGAGCGCCTCTTCAAGCGTATTTTTCAAGTCGAACCCTTACGTGTTGCTCACGGCATCATCCGGCGCAGCACCGAATGACGATCGATCCATTGATGCTTGAGTGCGCCCGCAACATGCAGCGCGAGTACGCCATAAAGCGCATAGCTGCACGCCGTGTGCAGCGCGCCGAACTGGTTGTGCAACTGTTCCTTCGTGGCCGGATCGAGATTCATGATGAAGCCGATGCGCGGCCATTGCACGAGGCCGAAGAGATACATGGGATGCGAGGCGGCGGCGACCCAGGCGGAGTCGTGCAGCCAGCCCGAGAGCGGCATCGCGAAGATCAGCACGTAGAGCGCGACGTGCGCGGCGTGGGCCGACGCACGTTCCCAGCCCGGGAATTCGGCGGGCAGCGGCGGCGGGCGATGGGTGAGACGCCACAGCACGCGCAGGAGCGCGAGCCCGAGCACGGTAATGCCGATCGACTTGTGCGTGTCGATCACGAAGCGGATGGCCGTGTCCGAAAGCGTGCCGTCGGGCAGCAGCGCGGCGGTCAGACCGAGCGCGACGTTCGTGAGGATCAGTAGCGCGATCAACCAGTGCAATAGCACGGCAACACCCGTGTACTTCTGCGCGCCGGCGGCGGCATCGGCAAAGGTGGTTTCGGCGGAAAGGGAAGTTTTCACGTGGGCCTGGCAGTTGCGGATCAGTAGGGATAACGCAAGGCGCGGCCAATTTATTCCCGCCGCGCGTCGCACGCCGGCGGGGTTGCGCGATGCTGCCCACACAGCGACCCGCGCATTATGCCCCCTCGTCCCTGACGCTGCAGAATCCGCTAGATGGCGGTTCTGCCAGTTTGGCGGCGGTCGGCCGTCATGTGGCGCCCCTGAAATGGCGTGGCGCAAAAGAAAAACCGGAACGGGTCGTGAAGACCGTTCCGGTTCTTGCGCGGCGGCGCCGCGTTCGCGGCTTGAGCGGCTTACTTCGCGCTGCCCGCCTGCTTTTCGATCTGCCCGCCCACTTCGGCGTCGATCTTCTTCCAGTAGTCGAACACGCGTTCGCGCACGGGGCTGCCCACGCCATTCAGGCTCGCCACCACCTGCTGGACCAGCGCCTCGCGCTGCTTGTCGTTGTAGACGTTGCGCACAAGATCGTGCGCCTGGCCGAAATCGTCGTCTTCCGCATGCAGCGAGTAGGCACTGCGCACCAGGTCGCCGTCGGCTTCCCAGCCGTCGTCCGCGGCGCCCGTCGTATCCGCCCACGGGCGGCCGAAGCTGTTCGGCACATAGGTCGGCGCGTTGCCGCTATGTTCGTAGGCCATGTTGCCGTCGAACATATAGGTTTGCACCGGCACCTTCGGACGATTCACCGGCAGCTGGTTGAAGTTCGTGCCGATACGCGCACGCTGCGCGTCGTTATAGGCGAACGCGCGACCGAGCAGCATCTTGTCCGGCGAGAGCCCGATGCCCGGCACCGTGTTGCCCGGCGAGAACGCGGCCTGCTCGATCTGCGCGAAGAAGTTCTCCGGGTTGCGGTTGAGCGTCATCGTGCCGACCTTGATGAGCGGATAGTCCTTGTGCGACCACGTCTTCGTGAGATCGAACGGATTGAAGCGGTACTTCTTCGCCTCCGCATACGGCATGACCTGCACGGAGAGCGTCCACGCCGGAAATTCGCCGCGCTTGATCGCATCGAACAGATCGCGGCGGTGGAAGTCGGCGTCTTCGCCCGCCATTGCCGCGGCTTCGGCGTTGGTGAAGAACTGCATGCCCTGGTTCGTGTGGAAGTGGTACTTGACCCAGAACTTCTCGCCCTTCGCATTCACCCACATATAGGTGTGCGAGCCGTAGCCGTTCATGTGGCGCCACGTTTTCGGCAGGCCGCGCTCGCCCATCAAGTAGGAGACCTGGTGCGCCGATTCGGGATTGTTGGTCCAGAAGTCCCATTGCATCTCGGCATCGCGCAGGCCCGAGTCGGGCAGACGCTTCTGGCTGCGGATGAAGTGCGGGAACTTCATCGGGTCGCGCACGAAGAAAATCGGCGTGTTGTTGCCGACGAGATCGTAGTTGCCTTCGGTCGTGTAGAACTTCAGCGAGAAGCCGCGCACGTCACGCCAGGTGTCGGGGCTGCCCATCTCTCCCGCGACGGTCGAAAAGCGGGCCAGCATTTCCGTGGCCGCGCCCTTCTGGAACAGCGCCGCTTTCGTATAGCGCGACACATCCTCGGTGGTCTTGAATTCGCCGAATGCGCCTGCGCCCTTCGCGTGCGGCTGGCGCTCGGGCACCTTCTCGCGGTTGAAATGCGCCATCTGCTCGAGGAAATGCACGTCGTGCAGCACGATCGGGCCGTCGGGGCCGATCGTGAGCGAGTTACGGTCGCTGACAGCCGGCGCGCCCGTGCTCGTCGTGGAATGGCCAAGAGACTTGTCGTTCGATGCACCCATTACCGCTCTCCTGATGGATTCGCGAATGGCGGCTACACGCACCGCGCCCGTTCGCCTGCTTCAGCGCATTCGAGCCGCGGCCGGGGCCGCCATCGCCAGATTGGGGACCAACCCGGGCAGCGTGCGGGCCACCCTTCGCCGCCCGCGCGCCCCCGAGGGAAAGGCCATTTTGCCCGCAGACGCGAAGCGCTGCGCTCAAGCGGTTCATGCATTCCGCAGCCCATCTGGACGCCCGCCATCCTGTTGGAAATTTCCACCAGAAATCAGGCGTTTACATAATTGTTGCGACGCACAAAAACTTCTTGACACGATTTATGGATGGGTTACTATGAAGTCGATTGCTGCAACGCACAAAACCCTGTCTGCGCGAACCGGTGATCGAACCGAAAGTTTTCGCATTTTCGTAACCGAAACCGACGCGTAGCGTCAATCCAAAGGAAAGAGACATGAACCTGCCGACCCCCGAACAATTCGCCGCCAACCAGAAAGCCGGTCTCGAAGCCCTCTTCGGCCTGACGAGCAAGGCATTCGAAGGCGCGATCAAGCTCGCCGAACTCAACATCGAAACGGCTCGCTCGGCGTTCGCCGAAGGCCAGGAACAAGCTCACCGCGCGTTCTCGGCCAAGGACCCGCAAGGCTTCTTCGCCGTGCAAGCCGGTTTCGCCCAGCCCGCCGCTGAAAAGGTGCTGGCCTACGGCCGCAGCGTCTACGGCATCGTCTCGGCCACGCAAGCTGAATTCGCTACCGCCGCCCAGTCGCAGTTCGAAACGCAGCAGCGCGCGCTCGAAACGTTCGTGGACAACGCCGCGAAGAACGCGCCGGCCGGCTCGGAAGCCGCTGTCGCCGCGATCAAGTCGGCGCTGACCGCCACCAACAGCGCGTACTCGTCGGTGAACAAGGCTGCGAAGCAGGCTGTGGAATTCGCGGAAAGCAACTTCGACGCCGCCGGCAAGGCCGCAACGAAGGCCGTCGCGCAAGCATCGGCGCGCGCCACCAAGCAGTCTGCGTAAGCGTTAGGCTTCGCTTTCCACTGGCGGGGCAACCCGCCGCCAGTTGGATTGAAGACGGGCGTGAATCTCGTGCAATGCGAGATTCACGCCCGTTTGCTTTTTCGGTCTTTTGCGACAAGGCGCGAGCCGTCAACGGCCGCAGTTTCCCGTATCGAACAACGTCGCCAGTGCGAAGCTCGACGTGAGCATGCGCACCGTCGTGTCCCACGCCGGGGACGATATGAAACGTCTGGTTCAAGCCGTTCGGTGACGGGTTCGCCGGTAGCGATAGAAGGCGCGCGAGGGGAAGCCAGCGACTGCGCAAAGGCGGCACGCGCGCCGCCCTTACGAGCAAGCCAGAATGCTCAGGAGCCGAACATCCGGTTCACCGCGCGCTCGAGGTGCGCGCGCATGGCCGTCGATGCGCGTTCGGCGTCGCGCGCCTGGATCGCTTCGAGCACTTCGAGGTGTTCCTGCTGCACGAGGCGCTGCCGCTCGATCGACTTCACGAGCGAGAGGTTGCGCGACAGGTTCATGCTGAACACCATCTGTTCCTGGATGCCCGAGAGCGCCGTGATGAAGAACTGGTTCTTCGAGGCGCGCGCTACGGCCATATGGAACGCGAAGTCGTCTTTCGCGCCGATGCCCGAGGTCTCGATGATGGTCTGCAGGTTGTCCCACTCGCGCCGGATCGCGGCGATGTCTTCGTCTTCCGCTTTTTGCGCGGCGAGCGAGGCCGCTCCGGATTCGACCACCACGCGGTATTCGTAGCAGCGGCGAATGTCCGACAGCGTTTCGAGCGGCGCGAAGCGGCGCACGTCCGGATCGGGGCGCCGCATGACCGTCGTGCCCGAACCGTGGCGCGTGGCGATGATACCGTCCGCGCGCAGTTGGGCGAGCGCCTCGCGCACCGTGGGGCGTGAAGTCGCGAAGCGCTCCGCGAGCATGTGCTCGGTCGGCAGGCGCTCCCCTTCCTTGTACTCGCCCTCGATGATGCGAGTGAGGATGTCGCTGTAAATCCGCGCCGGCATATTCGGCGCTTTCTGCTCAGACATGATCGGACGGTGCACTTTGGGTTGTCAGGAGTGTCGTCAATTGTAAGTCATATGGCGGGCCGATAGCGTCCATGCGTCCCCGGCCAGCCCCGTTTTGCGCCTGTTTCAGGCCGCTCGGGCCCGCCCAGGCCCGCTTTACCACTTTGCGGCCAATTTACGGCTGCTTGCACTTTTGCGCTCGCTCGCCCTGGCGCAGTGCGCCCACGCGGATGCGCAGCTCCGCTTTTTGCGTCTCCCCCGGTTCCAGCCAGCGCAGACCGAGCCCGGTATGAATCGCGTCGGGCAGGCCGAGCCACGGCTCGACGCAGTAGAAGTCCGAATCGGGCGCGAGCGTCCAGGTCGTGACCGCATACCACGACGCCGAACCGGGCCGGCGCAGATCGATTTCGATCGCGCGCCGTTGCGACGGCATTTCGATGCGCACGGGCACATCCGGCTCGCCGTCGAGGCAATGAAAGCGGTCGATGATCTGCGTCTCGTCGAAGCGATAGTGCGTCTCGCCCGGCGCAGCCTCGGTCGTCATGCCATCCGGCAACTGACGGCGATGGACGTTGCGCGGCAGCGTGATCGACGTCTCGCCGCGCTCGGCGTGCGGCAGCGCGAAATAGAAGTGATGGCCCGCGTAATACGGCATGCGCGCATCGCCCGTGTTCGACGTGGTCAGCTCCACGTCGAGCGTCGTTGCGTCGGCAAGGCGGTAGGCCGCCTCGAAGCGGAAGTTAAACGGGTACATCTCGCGCGTTGACGCACTGTCGCTGAGCGACATGCGCACGCCGTCGCCTTGCGGCTCGATCTGCGCCACGAACGGCAGATCACGCGCGAAGCCGTGCAGCGGGATCTCCCGCACGACGCCCTGTGCGTCGCGCCACCGGCCCACGCGGCCATCCACCCACTGCCGCGCGATGAACGGAAACAGCAGCGGATTGCCGCCGCGGATCAGCCCCGGTTTGCTCCAGTCCGGCGACTCGGGCCAATGGATGATGGGCGCGCCGCCGATCGTCCACGAAAGCAGACGCCCGCCGGCCTGCGGCGCGACCAGCAACCGCGACGCGCCGTGCGCGAGTTCGATGACGTCCTGGTTCTGAAACTGCGGCATATCGTGTGGTAGTGGGCAATGGTCAGGGCGTCGCGCGCAGCGAACCCGCGAACTCAGGCTCAGGCAATCCGCGCACACCGGCGTCGATGGCAAACACCAGGCCGTCCAACTCGCCAGATTGCGGCGGGCAGATCGTCGTGACATAGAGCACGTCAAAATTCGCACCGCCGAACGCGCACATCGAAGGCTTCGCAACCGGCACGGCGATGCTGCGCTCGAGCCGGCCTTCGGGCGTGAAGCGCAGCAACTGGCCGGCGTCGTTCGCGCAGATCCAGTAGCAGCCGTCGGCGTCCACGGCCGCGCCGTCGGGGCGCCCCGTGTAGTCATGCAGATCGGCGAACACGCGGCGATTCGTGGGCACGCCGTCGTCGATGTCATAGTCGAAGGCCCAGATCAGGCGGCTCGACGCATGCGAATCGGAGAGATACATCGTGCGGCCATCCGGCGACCATGCGAGGCCGTTCTGCGTGCACAAGCCTTCGATCACGGGCGCCGACAAGCCCTCTTGCGCCGTATAGCGATAGAGCTTGCCCGCCGGGTTCGGCTCCGCCACGTCCTGCACCATCGTGCCGGACCAGAAGCGGCCCTGGCGATCGCAGCGGCCGTCGTTGAAACGCATGCGCGCGGCCTCGTGCACCACGTTCGCGAGCGGCCGCACGCTCACCTCGCCCGCCCGCGCGTTCGCGGCAGGTTCGTGCAGCGTCACGGCGAAAAGTCCCGTCTCCAGCGCCGCGAGCACGCCACCATCGCTGGCAAACGCGAAGCAGCCAATGCGCTCCGGCAGCGCCCACTCGGTGCGGCGCGCCGTATCGACTGCGTAGCGCACGATCGTTTGTGCGGGAATATCGACCCAGTAAAGCGCGCTTTCCGCAGCGCGCCATACGGGGCACTCGCCTACCGACGAGCGGCGCGCATCGTGCGCCTCGAGCGGACGCACCCGCGATGTCGACACCGCAGCTAGCGTCGCTTCATGCTGCGTGCTCAACGCTGCTCCTTCTTCCAGGCTTCGTAGGCGGCAAGCGTGGCCTCGTTCGGCGGATAGGTGCCCGGCAGCGCCGCGCCCGCCTCGATGCGCTCTGTGATGAAGCGCTCGAGCGTTTCCTGCTCCGTTGCGTCGCGCGCGACTTCCTCGGCCAGATGGCGCGGAATCACGACCACGCCGTCCGCGTCGCCGACGATGATGTCGCCCGGAAACACGGCCACGCCGCCGCAGCCGATCGGCACGTTCAGGTCAACCGTGTGGTGCTTGCAGAGATTGAGCGGCGCCGAGGCGCCCGCGCAGAACACCGGAATGCCGAGCGCCGCGATGGTCGCGCTGTCGCGCACGGGGCCGTCCGAAACCATGCCCGCCACGCCGCGCACTTTCATGCGCGTGGCGAGGATCGAGCCCATCGAGGCGGCGTCGGTCACGCCGCGGCAGTCCTGCACGAGCACCGCGCCCGCGGGCACGGTCTCGACGCCCTTGCGCTGCGGATGCTCGGGGTTCTGGAACGCGCTCAACTGGTCGAGGTCCTCACGCGCCGGAATGTTGCGCATCGTGAAGGCCGGGCCGACCAGATTCGGCGCGCCTGCCGCCGGCGCGGCGAGCGGCTTCACGCCCTGCAGGAAGACATTGCGCAGGCCGCGCTTGAAGAGCTGCGTGGTGAGCGTGGCGTTGGAAACGTGGCGAAGTTGTTCGAGCGCGGCATCGCTCACGGGGATGGCGGGGGAATTCATCGTGTCTCGTCCGTTGTCGTGTGTCGTGGTGCGCGTGGCGCAGGCGGCGGCTCGAAAAACTGTCGAGCGGATGGGTCGCATTGTTGTAATACAACACGAAAATTGTCAACCCGCCGTTGCGCTGCGGGCCGCGCCAGGATGTATGACGACCAGCCATCAGACTCGAGTGGAATACATCGTAAGATTTGGCAGGCGCTGCGGGACACAACAGGATCCAGGTCAAGAAACCCGTGACCACAAGCCGCTCCGGGCGTCCGACCCCGAGTTCGCACTAGGGAAATCCCCAGCACATCAATATTTGCTTTACAACTTTGCTCCAAATAGAATGATGTCTTACATGAAGGGCCCGATGTGCATCTGCACAGCCCTTCATCCCGGCCAGCGGGAGACCAGCAACGCGGCTACCTAAAGCGACTGAGGGCTACCAAGGGCTGACAAGGCTACCCAGGCCAGCACCGGGCGCCACGCACAGAAACACAGCCATTCGGGCTCACCTTCCGGCACCGCTTCATGCCAGAGCCCGCCAACAGCAGGAGACGAGCAGTGCAACGCAAGACAATCAAAGGGGTGCGGTGGTGGATCATCGGCCTCATCATGATCGGCACCATCTTCAACTACCTCGCGCGCAGCTCGCTTGCGGTGGCCGCACCCACGCTGACTGAAACGCTTCACATGACCACGCAGCAGTACTCGTACGTGGTCACGGCCTTCCAGGCCTGCTATGCCCTCGCGCAGCCTGTCGCCGGTTTCGTGCTCGACTCCGTGGGCATCAAGATCGGCTTCGCTATCTTCGCGTTCGGCTGGGCCATCGCCAACATGCTGCACGGGCTCGCCGGCAGCTGGCCCGCGCTCGCGGCCTTCCGCGGCATGCTCGGCATGACCGAAGCTGCGATCTTCCCGGCCGGCATGAAGGCCATCAGCGCATGGTTCCCGGCCAAGGAGCGCTCGGTCGCGACCGGCTGGCTCAACACCGGCACATCGATTGGCGCGATGCTCGCTCCGCCGCTCGTCGTGTGGTGCATTCTCAAGTTCAACTGGCAGTTCGCGTTCGTGGTGACCGGCGGCGGCGCGCTGATCTGGGTGGCGCTGTGGCTCGTGTTCTTCAAGATGCCCGCCGAGCACCCGCGCCTGTCGACGGAAGAAGCCGAGTACATCCGCGAAGGCCAGACCGAAGCGCAGAAGTCGACGGCCGGGCGCCGCGCCTCGTTCAAGGAAGTGCTCAAGACGCGCCGCTTCTGGGGCATCGGCATTCCGCGCATGCTCGCTGAACCGGCATGGCAGACCTTCGGCGCGTGGATTCCGCTGTACATGGTCACCGTGCGCCACATGAACCTGAAGGAAATCGCGCTGTTCGCGTGGATGCCGTTCCTCGCCGCCGACCTCGGCTGCCTGGTGGGCGGCTACCTCGCGCCGCTCTTCATCCGCTGGTTCGGCTGCTCGCTCATCACCTCGCGCAAGCTCGTCATCACGACAGGCGCGCTGCTGATGGTCGGCCCCGCCTGCGTGGGCCTCGTTGCGAGCCCCTACGCCGCTATCGCCCTCTTCTGCGTCGGCACGTTCGCACACCAGACGATTTCGGGCGCGCTGTTCACGCTGGCTTCGGACGTGTTCGGCCAGCACGAAGTCGCCACGGCCACGGGTCTCTCGGGCATGTTCGGCTACCTCGGCGCGACGGTGTTCTCGCTCATCGTCGGCGCAGTGGCCAGCACGATCGGCTATAACCCGTTGTTCGTGTGCCTCATGCTGTTCGACATCATCGGCGCCTGCGTCGCATGGCGACTGATCTCGAACGAGCAGAAGGACAACGCGCTCAACCCCGCGCTCCAGTCCTCGCATAAAGTGAAGGCTTGATCGACATCATTACCGGCCGGCGCCCGCGAGGGTGCCGGCTTTCGGCATTTCTACGTGAGGACAATCACAGTGAAGAAAGTTGCATTGACCGGCGCGGCCGGCCAGCTCGGCACCGTGTTGCGCAAGGGCCTGCTCGAACGCGGCGTGAACCTGCGTTCCGCGGCCGGCTCGAAGCCGCTTGAACCGCTCGTCGCGGGCGAAGACGTGATGCACGGCGACCTGCGCGACCCCGCCGTGGTCGACCGCCTGCTCGACGGCGTGGACGTGCTGATCCACATGGCCGGCACGAGCGTCGAGCGCCCGCTGCCCGAGATCATCGAAAACAACCTGCGCGGCCTCGTCGAAGTCTATGAAGGCATGCGCCGCCACGGCACGAAACGTATTCTGTTCGCAAGCTCGAATCACGCGATCGGCATGTACCCCGTGGAAGAGAAGCTCACGCTCGACTGCGCGTTTCGCCCGGACGGTTTCTATGGTCTTTCCAAGGCATGGGGCGAATCGCTCGCGCGCCTGTACTGGGACAAGCACGGCATCGAAACGGTGAACGTGCGCATTGGAAGCTGCCTGCCGAAGCCCACCGAGTTCCGTCAATTGAGCACCTGGTTCGGCCACGAGGACCTGTTCCATCTCGTCGATCGTGTGATCAACGTGGATGAGATCGGCTTTGCCGTGGTGTGGGGCGTGTCGAACAACACGCGCAGCTACTGGATTCAGGAAGGCGCGCACGACGACGCGAAGCGCCTGGGCTACGAGCCGAAGCAGAATTCGGAAGATTGGGCCGCTGAAATTCTGGCGCAGAAGAACCCGCTCGACGCCACGGCGCAGCGCTATCAGGGCGGCAGTTTCGCCAGCTTCGATTTCACGCCGGTGGAAAAGCGCGGCAAGCAGTCGTGATACGCCGCTTCTCCGGTGTTTGCGTTTAAGCGCCCCTCGCGGGCGCTTTTTTTTGCTCATCCATTCAATAATTAAATACCGTCAATTCCAATATTTAATTTGTAAATAGATCGTCGCATCGATAATGTGGAGTGCTCAATCGCCACCGAGCCGTAACAATGATCGAGCGCCTGTTCACCCATGCCGTTGATGCGAACGGCAACCCATTCAACCTCGCAGTGAGCGACGGAATCATCGTCGCCGTCGGCGCTGAGCGTCCCGAGATCGGCGCAGCCGAAGTCATCGATTTGCATGGACACCTGGTACTCCCAGGATTCGTCGACGGACACATTCACCTCGATAAAAGCTTCGTGGGCGACCGCTGGCACCCTCATCGCCCCGCAGCGAGCCTGCACGAACGCCTCGCGATCGAGAAACAGGCGCTAGCCGATGCGCGCCCCATCGCCGAGCGCGCCGATGCGCTGATCCGCCAGGCAGCGTCGTTCGGCACGATTGCGATGCGCTGCCACGTGGATGTCGACGCGACGACGGGGCTGACCCATCTGCATGCCGTCATGCAAGCGCGCGAAAAGTGGCGCGGCATCGTGGATATCGAACTCGTCGCGTTTCCGCAAGCGGGCGTCGTGTCGTGCCCCGGCACGGCGGAACTGCTGGACGCAGCGGCCCGCGAAGGCGCGCAGGTCGTGGGCGGCATCGATCCCACCGCGCTGGATGGCGATGCGCAGCGCCAGCTCGACATCGTGTTCGGCATTGCGGAAAAACGCGGCGTGAAAATCGATATCCATCTACACGAGCCGGATCAACTGGGCATCGACCAACTGCATCGCATTGCCGCGCGCACGAAGGCATTGGGCATGCAGGGTCGCGTCGCGGTGAGTCACGCCTATGCGTTGGGCGATGTCGCGCGAGGCGTAGTTGACGGCGTCGCCACGGCGCTCGCCGATGCCGGTGTGTCGATCATGACGAATGCGCCAGGCGACCGGGCGTTTCCGCCTGTACTCCAGCTGCGCGCGGCCGGTGTGCGCGTGTTCACCGGCAACGACAATATCCAGGACGCCTGGTGGCCTTATGGCAACGGCGACATGCTGCAGCGCGCGATGCTGGTGGGTTATCGTTCGGGCTTTTATACCGACGAGGAATTGCACGTCGCACTCGACATGGCGACGCACTCTGCGGCGGCCGTCGTGGGTAAAAGCGGGTATGGCCTCGAAGTCGGCAACGAGGCGACGTTCGTCGTCGTGAATGCGCCGAACGCCGCAGCCGCCGTTGCCGCTGCGCCCGCCGATCGAGCCATCGTCAGGCGCGGGCAATTCTGGAGCGACGCAGCGCACGCTCAGTAATGGCTACGGCCCCACAGCGTGGGCGGCGCGTCCAGCAGATGACGCAGACCCGCCCGCTCCAACGCCTGCTCCGCTGCTTCGTGTGCACGTTCGAGGATGTCGCTCTCAACGACTGAGCGCACGCGATAATCCTCCATCAGAATCTTGCCGCCCACCATCGTCATGCAGACGTCGCCCGCATTGGCGAAGCATGTGACGCGATAGACAGGCATATGCATCGGCATCATATGCGGCTTGAACAGGTCGACAAGGATGATGTCGGCGAGCTTGCCCGCTTCAAGCGAGCCGAGTTCGTCGTCAATCGACAGTGCCCTGGCTGCGTCGATCGTGACCATCTCGAGCACCTTGCCGTGCGGCAGCACATCCGGGTCCCGAAAGTGACGGCGATGGTAATGCATGCACTGCCACATATGGCGGAACATGTCGTAGCCCCGGTCGGGAGCCGCGCCGTCCGAGCCGATTGCCACCGTGACGCCCGCATCGATGAGTTCCGGCACGGGGCAACGGCCGATGATCGACATGATCGCGCTCGGGTTGTGAACGATCGAAGCCCCCGTCGCGACGCACGCCTCGATGTCCGCGGGGCGAAGATCGATGGCATGCGACATGAAAGATTTTTTGCTCAGTAGTCCCAACTCACGATGCGCGAAATCCAGCGTGCCTGCGCGATGCCCGTCCTGCGTCAACCGTAAGCCGCGTTCGCCGGCCAACGCAGCGTATCGCGCAGCCTCGCGCCGATAGTCGCGTTCGTAGGCCGCAGCCGCCGGGTCGTGTTCCGGTGCATAGACCGGCAGCGCCAGGGCGATCTCGATACGGCCGCCGGCATCGCCGTGACAGTCGTCGATGATGGCTTTGCAGACGTCGTGCATTTGGGCGAAATCGACGTTGCGCGTTTCGCTGCCGCTCGCACTGTGGCGAGTGTATGCCCGTGGTTCGGGCGGACGCGACGGACCCACGGCCACAATCGAACGCGTGCCTGTCCTGACTACGGCGTCGCAATGACGCCGCGCATAGACAGGGTCGTCCACGCGCATGATCGAGTCGCCGCCGCCAAGCAGCGACACGCCTGTCGTCACACCCGCCTTGAGGCGCTCCAGCGCGGCGAGATGCGACTCCAGCTCCCAGAACGCTTCGTCGGATGCGCATGTATAGATCGCCTCGCACGCCGCCGTCCACGCCTCGCCGTTCGCGCCGCCGAGCGTCCTGAGCATGGCATGCCCCGCATGGGCATGCGCATCGATCAGCCCCGGCAGCACGGCCTTGCGGCGCGCGTCGATCCGGCGCGCCGCACGATACCGCTGCGCAAGCGCATGCGTCTCGCCAACCTCGACGATGCGCTCGCCCTTCACGGCTACGGCGCCATCGTCGATCACGCGGCGCGTGGCGTCGAGCGTGATCACGCAACCGTGCTCGATCAGCACGTCGACGTCCTGAACGTCCTGCCGGTCATTCATATGGTCAACTCACCGTCGCGCACGACGATGCGCCCGTTCGCGACGACGAGCTTGCGCTTTGGCCGCGCGACAACGGCATGCGCGACGCTTTCCGCCTCCACGACTACGAGGTCCGCGCGCGCGCCCACGTGCAGGCCATAGTCGGAGAAACCGCAGCCACGCGCGGCGGCATCGCTCACGCAGTCAAACGCGATTGCAATATCGTCGTCGCGCCGCAAGTCATAGCGCAGGCCGATCAACATGGCGCGCTCGAGCATGTCGGGCACGCCATACGGCGACCACGTGTCGCGAATGCCGTCGTTGCCGCCAAACACCGGAACGCCCTTCTCGCGGCAGAGCTTGAGCGGTGGAACCGGCCGGGAGGGCGGCGCGCTCGTGAGCAACGCCACGCGCAGTTGCGCGATACGGTCGATCAAAGCGTCGCGTTCGCGGTCCGGCAACGCGCCCAGACAAAATGCGTGGCTCACGACAACCTGCCCTTGCATGCTGAGCGCCTGCACGCGATCGAGCAGCAGTTTCAGCGTGAACGCCCCAATCTCGCCGGGCTCATGAAGATGAATGTCGATCGGCTTGCGATGACGCTCCGCCAGTTCGAACGTGGCGTTCAGCGAAGCCACGGGATCGCCGTCGATCAGCGCCGGGTCGAGCGCGCCGAGCACGTCGGCGCCGGCCGCAAGTGCGCTGTCGAGCAGTTCGACCGTACCCGGCCGGATCAGCATGCCCGACTGCGGAAACGCGACGATCTGCATGTCCAGCACATCGCGCAGGGTCTGCCGCGTGGCGAGCACGCCTTCGAGATAACGCAATCGCGCGTCGGTGTCGATGTCGACATGGGTCCGCATGCGCGTCGTGCCGGCCTGCACGAATGCGCGCGCCAGCGCGAGCGACTGCGCAGCGGCATCGTGGCCCGATGTCTTGCGCCATTCGCGCTCGTTGCCGATGCGATCGGTGAGCAGCGGCCCAACCTCGTTGCGATACCACGGGCGGCCCCAGTTGCTCTTGTCGATGTGCGTGTGGCCTTCGACGAAACCCGGCAACAGCAAGGCCGCGCCGCCGTCCACGGCCGGCACGCCCGCTTGTGCGGCGACGTGTGGACCGATTGCCTCGATCCGACCGTTGGCGAGCGCGACGGAAACGCGCTGGCCATCGGCCAGGCAGACGTTGGAGAGATGAAGTGAGGAAGTCATGAGTGTCATGCCGATTCTACGGAGCCAGAAATACGGGTGCCCAGTGTGCGCTGAATCGCGCTGATCGCGACGAAGACCGCGCCATTGGCGGCCAGCGCAACGAGGCCGGTATTGATCGAAGTGAACGCGACGCTCGCGTGCGGGAAAAGCGAGGCGAGCGTCACGCCGCCCCAGTTCGTCGCTGCAAGTACGATTCCACCTGCGAAGATGCCACCAAACGCCGCTTCGCGCGTACCGAACGGCCGCTTGAGAAAGCTCGACGCGAGCATCGGCACCAGTTGCGTCAGGAGGCTCGAAGCGAAGATCGCGAGCGCCACGAACGTCGCGCCGCCACGCAGCACGAAGTAGACGACGACGAGCGTAAAGACAGGCAGCGCGACACGGGCTACGCGCGCCACTTCCTTGTCGCTTGCATGCGGTGCGAAACCTTCGCGATAGATGTTGCGCGCAATCGTCGTCGACGCGTTGAGCATGATCAGCGAGCCCGGCACCAGCGCGGTAAGCAACCCTGCCCCGCCGACGATGCCGACGAACCACGCAGGGAAAGTCTGCTTGACGAGCCGCAGCAGCGCGAGATCGGTTTGCGCGCCTTCGAGCCCGTGCACGGTCAGCACGGCCGCAAAGCCGACGAGAAACAGAAATGCAATAAGCACCTGATAAAGCGGCATCAGCACGGTGTTCTTGCGCAGCGCGGACGCATCGCGCGCCACATACACCGCGGTGAAGCCGTGCGGATACAGATAATAGCCAAGCGAAGTGAGTAGCAACGTGGAGTTGTACCAGCTCAGGTTGAGACCATGTTCAGGCATGCGAAGCAGTTCGGGATGCACCGCATCGATGCGCGCGAACATCTCGCCAAAGCCGCCGAAGTAATGGAGCGGCAGGTACGTGCCGAGAAAGACGGCGAGCGCGAGGATCAGCACGTCCTTGAAGATGGCAATGCTCGCCGAACCATGAATGCCCGAAACGGACATATAGACCACCATCAACAGCGCACTCATCCAGATCGCCGTGTTCTGTGAAATCTGCCCATACGACATTTCGGAAACGATAATGCCGAGCCCTCTCAACTGGATGATCAATAACGACACCATCGCGAAGACAGCCACCAGCGAGACGAGCACGCCCACTGCGCGGCTCTCGTACTTCGAAGCGAAATAGTCCGCGAACGAAACGAGATTGCGCTCTTTCGCGTAGCGCCAAATGGCGGGCAGCATCCAGTAGCCGATGAGATACGCGAGGCAGCCATAGGAAAGGATATAGAACGCGGGTACGCCCTTGCTGTAGGTCCAGCCGCTTGCGCCGAGAAATGAGAAGGTCGAAAACGCCTCCCCCGCCATCAGCAGGAAAGTGAGCAGCGCGCCAAAGCCGCGCCCTCCAACGGCCCATTGTTCGAGGCTCAGTGTTTTGCCGCGGCGCGCATACAGGCCGACTGCCAGCGCGAAGATCGCAAACATGACGATGATGATCAGGGCCACGTTCACTTTTCGACTCCCCGGCCTGCGCCTGCGTGCGCCGCCTCGTCGCGCGTATCAAGGCAATAGATGATCGCGAGAATGGCCGCCGTTGCCACCATCCAGATCAAATTCCACACGAGCAGAAACGGCAAGCCGAACAGGAATGTCGTGGTGGCGGCGAGCGTGCCGCCGGAATAAATGCCTATGAATGGCAATGCGGCCAGCCAATAGCGAAGTTTCATGTGTCTCCTGCCTGTCTCGTCTGAACTTATGACGCAGCGGGCGGTAATGGCCCGTTATGCGCTTGCCTCGAGGCATCGCTGGATATTATCGATTTGGCTGAATATTCAAAAATTAAATGTTCTACTGCGATGTAGTGCAAAATTGAATACCATGAGCGGCGGTTTCGCCGTGCGTTCAATGTCCACCTTCGAGGCACCATGGGTTCAATGAAACGCGACGCCAAAGCACGTACACCGCTATTCGATCTGGACCTGCTGAAAGCCATCGTCATGGTTGCCGACTCCGGCACCTTCACCGCGGCTTCCGCGCGGCTTCACTCCACGCAGTCCACCGTGAGCCAGAAAGTGCGTCGCCTCGAGGAGATGGCGGGACATAAGCTGCTCGAGCGCGGAAGCCGCGACGTGACGCCGACCGACGCAGGCGAGACGCTGCTCGCCTACGCACGGCGCATGCTCGCGCTCAACGACGAAATGATCGAAGCGCTCTCGGGCGCGACGGTGGGGTTGACGGTGCGCCTCGGCGTGCCGGAGGACTTCGTCGGCGGCCCGACGACCCACGCGCTCGCCGCATTCAACCGCAAGCATCCGCAGGTCAAGCTCGAAGTGACGAGCGGGTTGAGCCGCGATCTCGCGAGCAGCTACGATCGCGGCGATCTCGATCTCATCCTTGTCAAGCAGCGGCGCAACAGCCGCGAGGTCATTGCGAGTTGGCCCGAGCAGTTGCGATGGATCGACAGTGCAAGAAACCCCTCCTTCCAGCTCGATCCCATCCCGCTCGTCGCCTTTCCGCCTCGTGGCCTGTACCGCGACGACATGACCAACGCCATCGAAGGGATCGGACGGCGCTGGCGCATCAGCTTCATCAGTTCGAGCCTGAGCGGAATCCAGGCGGCCGTTGCCGATGGTCTTGGCGTCAGTCTGCTGCCCGCACGCGCGGTCACGGCGGATCATGCTGTGCTGACGCCGAAAAGCGGGCTGCCCGCGATCGAAACGATGGATATCGCGTTGCTGCATCGCCCGACCGCCGACGCCGTGGTCAAGGAACTCGCGCGCGCGTTGTGCCGTATGCTCGGCCCTCAGCGTCAGTGAACGGTGTCGGCACTAGTGCATCATGCGCGCCGCGTGTCCGTCCGGACGCGTGCAAGGCAATTCTTCGCCGGATATCCACGCACCGTGGATGGGGCTATAAACGCCCCATAAAACTTCGTCACGTTCTGATGGCTCGCGGCAAATGCCGGCCCGCTCAATAGCGAGTTTCAACGTGGCCGCGAAATCTTCGTCGCTCAATTCATCCATCGCTTCCAGTTCTTCTTCGTACTTCGGCAAGCCGATAGATTTAAACTCGTCGTGGATGAAATCGAAGATCCATTGATTGAACAGGAACGTTACCTCGTCGCTGTCCGTGGGCGGTGCAAAGTGCAACGGCGTGTATCGGGTACGTGGCACGCCCGTCGCAACGATGATTGAGCCCGGCTCCTCCAGCGTCACGCCGAAACCCATCATGCACCACAACTCGCCATCGCAGTCCCGGACATGCTGCATCAAATCGAACTCCTGCAACGACAGGACGCGCCAGTTATTGGAATCGTCCTTCTGGTGGTACTTATTGCGTGTGTATGCATAGAACGCCGCCAGAAGTCGCGACGTGAATATCAGCGGACCATTCTGCTTGCCGTTGCCTATCCACGCGGGTTCAATGAATAAGCCCGTGCTGGAGAAGCGCTTGCGCACGACAAGCCACAGCGACACTGGGGCGATGTACTGCGTTTTTACTTTCATACGTTAGACCTTGGGTGCGGGCAGACTATTTTTTCAGCCCTCGTGCGGTACTCGGAAATTTCATTTGCTATCGCCGCTGCCTGAGTTCGGAATCGGAATGAGTCCGGACGTGTTGTGCTCCAGAAACGTATGATTCGGTCCATAGACTGTGTTCTCAATAAACGCTGCCTCCTTGGGTGACGCGGGTTTATCGTTCTTGTCCAAAGACACAGTGACGACTTCCACGACTGGAATACACCACGCCGCTTTTGAACGCGACGTTGCCCTTCCGTCCTTGCCGTAACAATGGAAGATGAAAGAATCGGGATCCTTCGAAGCGTCCCAGTATTCAACTGAGTTGTTCCACGTAAATCTGGCCACAATCGTGCCTGGATGGGGAGATCAATGGCGCTTGCGCGCAATGAATCTTTTTGCTCAATTCACTCCACTATCGTTAGCGCTTGTAAAAGCGCTAGCGGCGAGAGATACGACGAAGGCAATCCGTATCGACGCTCGACTGCGCAAGAACGCAGCAAGGCGCATCCATGCAACGTAAATTAGCCTGGAAGACGTAGTTATTGGCTATTTTGGCGGATGATATTGATATTCCGGAGGCGGTTTCGGTGTTGACATAGTGTGCTCAAGGAAAGTGTGGTCGGGTCCGTAGACTGTATTTTCGATACTCGCCGCATCTTTGGGGGCGACGGGGTTTCCGTTTACGTCCACTGAAATCGTCACAACTTCAACGATAGGAATGCACCACGCTGCTTTGTTTCGCGAGGTTCTGATTCCGTTCTTGTCGAAGCACATAAATTTAAAACTATCAGGAAATTCAGAAGCTTTCCAGTATTCAGTCGAATTGTTCCACGTATACTTCGCAGCAATTGTTCCGGGGTGCGGCACCGTCGCGGGTTGCGCGCCAGGCAAGCGCCGTATTTTCCCACCGACTCTAATTTCACCCATATGTAAAGAATCCACACAACCTCCAGCAAACATAGCAATAATTGAGATGCATATAGCCAGTTTCATCATTTTACGTTCGAGTCGAAATAGCTATAGCGTGCGGGATATCTTTTTCGCCCCTCCACTTCGCAAGGCGTATCCAGGCTTGACCAATACATGTTAGCTGATTCGGCAAAGTCTTCATTTTCGTTATTGAGGGCATATTTCGAAGGTGCCCGTCCGTCACTTGCCATTGCATCGAGCCAACTTTGCTTCAGAGCCGGATTATCATTCCAGTGCGCGTCTGTCCATATATGACCTGACTCATGGAGCATTGTGCTATCGATGTACTGCTGTGGAATTTTGGTCCACCCCTTCCAAGGATAGAAATTGATTCCTTCGGCAATGTTTGCAGTTGCCGCTGAAGAGAATGACGGGACGTTATATTTCTCCTGCCAGTACGAGTCCTTGGAGTACGGACTGGAATTAGCTGCCAACGAATTCAGGTGTTCATATTGTTGTGGCGGCACTACTTCAAGGGCCTTGGCTAAAGTTGCCTCATCAGCCAACCCAGACCCTTCCGGTGGCGCGCTCAGTGGCGTGAAGATACTCACTGGATGGCCATTAATAGTTGCGGCATATTCAGTTGCCGGGCTCGCGCCGCCGCCAGGGAAATCGTGTGTTGTCTGTTTCCCTGGGGAGACGCGCACCGTATTCGTATGCCTGTAGAAGTCGGCCGGCGCATCAATTCGCTCTTTAGTACCGTCCAGATACGAGCAATCCGCAGGCGGCGGTTTGCTTGCGGCGGGTGCGGGATAGGACGTTTCATCCTCATCGTACTCATGGGCCTCATCGTCATTCCCCCCAAAGCGCCCAACCATTCCCGCTTGCAAGACAGACGCACCATATTCCGCAGCGGCGCTCGCGGTTCGACTCTTGCCGTAGTTCGCCACTTCTTCCGCAGTGAACACATGGAACGAATCATGTTGTGACGCAAGGCATACGGGCGGCGGGTCGCATTTGCAAATGCAGATGTCGTTTTCCAGCGCCTGCTGCTTGCCCATCATTGTTGCGATCCGGTGCGGCCCCATCCAGCCAATGCGTCCGGTTGAGTTGCATTGGGGACACCATATCTGCGCGCCGATAAACGTTATCGGCGTGCCGTGATGCTTGCAGCATTCGATGCCTTCCAGCACCGTTCCCCCCGCCGTAGTTTTATCGCCTACTTTCAAAATCGCGCGCCTCATTCAAATACTCCCGGGACGCACTTCCGCTGCTCTGACATTTCCTGACCTCCACGAAGTCGACCAAAACGACGAGCCCAGTGCCGTGACGAGCGCGGCACGATGAGCTACATTTATCCCGATCAGGTGATATTCGACACAAGTCATGCGGGGAGAAATCGGAACTATCCGAAAAGGGGCACAGCCAACGCGCGGCGCATCGCGCGCCAGCACTGGTTTTGATAAACGACAAATGCAGCCGCGGATTTGAACAACGAAGAAAGCAAAAAGCCCGCATTGAGCGGGCTTTATCTACTTGGTTGAAAGCGATGATTCCCCTAACGGAATCGAGACGAAGGCGCCGGGAATTAGCGTGAATCAAACTTACGCAGGGCGGCGCCGATGGGTACCGCAAAAAAATCGGCGGTGCCGGGCAAACCCGGCACCGCCGAAGATACTGCTTTCGGAGCGTGAAAAAGCTTAGAAGCGATGAACGATACCGATCGCGCCCGCAACCTGACTGCGCGACGAGGACGGCGCGCTGTTCTGGCCGTCGCCGATGTCGGCAGTTGCGTTGATGATGCTGCTCGCACCGGTCGCGCTAGGCGTGCCCAGCGTCTGGCCGCCCGCGCGCTGGTACGCTTCGACGAAGTAGATGCCCGTACGCTTCGAGAGCGTGTAGTACTGCGACATGTTGTACTGTGCGTACGAAGCCGAGCTCTGGATGCCGTTGGCCTTGGTCGCGCGCGTATAGGCGAAACCAGCTGCGAGGTCGAGCACGGTGATCGGCTTGTAGTGCAGCACGACGCCGCCCGTATTCCAGATCTGCGTGTCGCCGAAGTGCGAATTCACACCCGGAATGTACTGGACGTTCGAGTAGGCCACCGAGATGTCCCACTGCGAGCTGAACTGGTAGCCGGCCGTCACGGCGAGGCGCTGTTGCGTCTGCGCCCACTGGAAGCCGTTGGTGAGCGCCGAAACGCCCGGCTCGCCGGCGCTGTTCGCCGTCGAATTCGCATCCCACGGGCCGCCGCCGTTCGCCGCGTTGCTCAGGCGCTCGAAGCCCACTGCGATGCCTGCCGGACCATGCAGATACTGCGCGGCAACGCTCCACGACTGGCCTGCACCGGTTGCGCCCGCTACGCCGCCCAGCGCGTACATGCCGCTCACGGTCAGGCCCGCGATGTTCGGCGACGTATAGACCAGCGAGTTGTTGATGCGATAGATCGTGTCCATCGAGTCGATATCGCCCGGGTGCGCGCCATATGCACCGGTCAGCCACGTGGTCGGGCTGTACGGCGAGAGCAGCGTGTAGTACGGAGCGTACTGGCGGCCGGCCGTCAGCGTGCCGTAGTTTGCGTTCGCGACGCCCACCCACGAGGCGCGGCTGAACATCAGGTTCGTGGTCGATTGCGCGCCGGTTGCCGAGTTGTAGCCTTCTTCCAACTGGAAGATCGCGCGCGTGCCGCCGCCCAGATCTTCGCTGCCCTTCAAGCCGAAACGCGAGCCGGCCCACACGCCCTGCACCATCTTGACGACGGAAGCGCCGCCAGCATTGCTGCCCAGCTTGGCCGAACTGCTCTGATAACCAATACCGGTATCGACGATACCGTACAGCGTGACGCTGCTTTGCGCGTGTGCGCCCAACGCGGCGAGTCCAAGCGCGGAAGCGAGGATAGTTTTTTTCATCGGTAGTCCTATCTTTAGTCGTTGTGGTTTGATACTCGTTAAAACCCTGGTTGCTGCATTGCCTCCTGTCCGGCAGGAGCGCATCACCCCTGAAGCGCTCCCTGCCGAACGTGTCTCCTTAGTGAATCTCGGGTTCGCCGCCCGCGCTGGTGCACGAGCCGCCCACGCCGTCACGCTGCATGAAGTCGAATTCGCAGCCATTGTTGGCCTGCATGACGTGCATCTGGTACATCGCGCCATAGCCGCGCTTGAAGCGCGGTTCCGGTGCCACCCACGCCGCCTTGCGGCGCGCCATCTCTTCGTCGGAGATCAGTACGTTCAGGCGGCGCTCCGGCACGTTCAGCTCGATCAGGTCGCCGTCCTGCACGAGTGCGAGCGGACCGCCGATGAACGATTCCGGCGCCACGTGCAGCACGCACGCGCCATAGCTCGTGCCGCTCATGCGCGCGTCGGAAATACGCAACATGTCGCGCACGCCCTTCTGCAGAATCTTTTGCGGAATCGGCAGCTGGCCCCACTCGGGCATGCCAGGCGCCCCCACCGGACCCGCGTGCTGGAGCACGATCACGCTGTTCTCGTCGCAGTCGAGATCTTCGCTGTCGATGCGCGCGGCCATGTCGTTGTAGTCCTTGAACACGACGGCCTTGCCCGTGTGCACGTGCAGATGTTTTTCCGCCGCGCCCGGCTTGATCACGGCGCCGTCCGGCGCGAGATTGCCGCGCAGCACGGCGAGGCCCGTATCCGGCATGAGCGGCTTCGCACGGCGATAGATCACCTCTTCGCTGTAGATTTCCGCGTCGGCAATGTTCTCGCCGAGCGTCTTGCCGTTCACGGTCATCTGCGTACCGTCGATCAGGTCGCCGAGTTCCTTGAGCATCGCGCGCAGGCCGCCAGCGTAGTAGAAGTCCTCCATGAGGTACTTGCCGGTCGGGCGGATGTTCGCGAGCACCGGCGTATGGCGCGCGATTTCGTCGTACTGCGCGAGCGTGAGATCGACGCCGGCGCGGCGCGCGAGCGCGATCATGTGGACGATCGCATTGGTCGAACCCGAAAGCGCGAGACACGTGGTCACGGCGTTATCGACCGACTTGCGCGTGATGATGTCCGAAGGCTTCAGGTCTTCCCACACCATCTCGACGATGCGCATGCCCGTCTTCGCCGACATCTGCGCATGGCGCGAGTCCGGCGCGGGGATCGAGGCAAAGCCCGGCAGCGTGAAGCCCAGCGCTTCAGCGGCGCTCGTCATCGTCGATGCCGTGCCCATCGTCATGCAGTGGCCCGGCGAGCGTGCGATGCCGCCTTCCACGCCCTTCCAGTCTTCTTCGGTGATCTTGCCCGCGCGCAGGTCGGCCCAGTACTTCCAGGTGTCCGAGCCCGAGCCGAGCGTCACGCCGTTCCAGTTGCCGTTGAGCATCGGGCCCGCCGGCAGGAAGATCGTGGGCAGATCCATCGAAATCGCGCCCATCAGCAGCGCGGGCGTGGTCTTGTCGCAGCCGCCCATCAACACGACGCCGTCGGCCGGGTACGAGCGGATCGTCTCTTCCGCTTCCATTGCGAGGAAGTTGCGGTAGAGCATCGTGGTGGGCTTCTGGAACGGCTCGGAGAGCGTTTGCACCGGCAACTCGATCGGGAACCCGCCCGCTTGCCAGATGCCGCGCTTGACCTCTTCCACGCGCTGCTTGAAGTGCGTATGGCAAGGGTTGATCTCGCTCCACGTATTGAGGATGGCGATCACCGGTTTGCCCGCGTACTCTTCGCGGCTGTAGCCCATCTGCGCGGTGCGCGAGCGATGGCCGAACGACCGCAGGTCGTTCACGCCGTACCAGCGGTGGCTGCGCAGTTCTTCGGGGGTCTTTCGCTTCTTGCTCATCTTGCGTTGCTCCAGGTGTTTCCAGTAAAGCCGCCGGCGCTGGCCTAGCGTTGCTCCTTCACGCGCGACACGAGTTGTGTCGGGCTGACGAACTGCAGGGCGACCAGCACCCACGCAAGCGTGATGGCCATATAGATCATCGCCATGGCGTCGATGGATTGCGGCGCACGCACGCCCGTCGAGAAGACGGCGTAGTACAGCGCAACCACCAGCGTTTGCGTGTCGGGTCCGGCGGTAAAGAAAGTGAGTTCGAACATGCCGATCGTGCGCACGAGCACGAGCAGCCCCGCCGCCAGCATCCCGGGCACGAGAAGCGGCAGCAATACATAACGGAAATAGCGCAGCGTGTTCGCACCGAAAATGCGCGCGGCCGACTCGAGATTCGGATCGATCTGCTCGATGAACGGCGTCATCACGAGGATCACGAACGGCAGCGCGGGCACCAGGTTCGCGAGGATCACGCCGGGCAGCGTGCCCGCGAGGCCGAACTTGTACATGGCGGTGGCCATCGGAATGCCGTACGTGACGGGCGGCACCATGAGCGGCAGCAGGAACACGAGCATGGCAATGCGCTTGCCGGGAAACTGCGCGCGCGCCAAAGCATAGGCGGCGGGCACGCCCAGCGCGATGGAGAGCAGCACGACCGAGCCCACCACTTCGAACGTCACCCACAGCACGCTCGAAAGCTGGAAGTCGCGCCACGCCTGCGCATACCAGTGCAGTGTGAAGCCTTGCGGCAGCGGCGTGCCGAACCAGCGCGTGGCGATAGAGTTCACGCCCACCGTGGCGATCAGCAGCACCACGTTGAGCAGGAAGAACACCACACCGCCCCAGACGAACACTTTCCAGAGCACGTCGGGCAGGCGCGAAGCGGGCCTTGCCTGCGCAGCATTGGCGGCCGGCGTGGAGCGTTCTTCGCTTGCCTGCGCACTCGTGCCGAGGCCGGCCGCGTTACGTTGATGTGCGGTCATCAGCCTTTCCCTCCGCTCACCGGGCCCGAGTAGAAGAAGCGCTTCGCGCTCAACATCGCGGCCACGACGATCAACTGCACGAAGCCCATCACGATCGCGATGGTCGAGGCGAGCGAGTAGTCATAGCTCTCGAACGCGGCTTCCGAAGCCGCGATGGAGATCACGCGCGTGGGACCTGCGGGCGCACCGAGCAGCACTGCCGAAGGAAACACCGAATACGCCTGCACGAACGAAAGGCACGCGGCCATCGTGAGTCCGGGCGCGAGCAGCGGCAAATAGATCTGGCGGAACTGCTGCCACGGGCCTGCGCCGAGCGTCGCCGCCGCGCGCGCAAGCGTCGGGTCGATGCCGGTGACGTAGGAGAGCGTGAGCAAAAACGCGAACGGGAAACCCGAAACGATCAGCGAGATCAGCACGCCCCAGTAGTTGTGCGTGAGGCGAATCTCTTCGCTCGTGTACAGATGCAGCGCGTGCAGCGCCTGCGGGAACCAGCCGTTCGGGCCGAAGTAGCTGAGCATGCCGTCGGCGATCAGCACCGTGCCGAGCGTGACGGGAATCACGAGCAGCGTGGTCACGAGCTTCTGGTACGGCGACTTGCGGCGCAGCGCAAATGCCACCGGCAGCGAAAGCCCGACGTTGATGATGGTCGCGGGCACCGCCAGCTTGAGCGTGACGAATACCGTGGGCCACAGCGACAGGTCGTGAATGAACTGCAGGTAATTCGCGAACATGCCGCCGCCGTTCATCGGCTTGAACGACAGCACGAGACCGTAGGCGAACGGATAAAGGAACATCGCGATGATGAAGCCGAGCGCAGGCGTGATGAGCCAGCCGCGCGAATCGCGCGGCGCGCGGGTCAGCGACGCAATGAGCGTGCTCACGACACACGCTCCGCATAGGCCAGCACGTGCGAAGGCGCGACGCGCAGCGTGGCGCGCTCGCCGGCTTCGAATTCGCCTTCCACGCGCGCCCACAGCTTGCCGAACGGCGCGTTGGCGAGCAACAGCGAATCGCGGCCGCCGTACTCGACCATTTCCACTTCCACGTCGAAAGCGTTCGCATCGCCCGCGTTGGCGCGCTCGAAATCTTCGGGACGCATGGCGACCGTAATCTCGCCGCCGTTAAGCTCACCCATCGGCACGCCGGTCAGCGTGATGCCCGACGACGACATCGCGATGTGGTCGCCCTGCTCGCCGGTGATCGCGAACGGCAGCACGTTGCGAAAGCCCATGAAGCGCGCGACGTGCAGGTTCGACGGGCGGCTATACACTTCCTTCGGCGTCGCCACTTGCTGCACGACGCCCTCTTTCATCACGACGATGCGGTCCGCCATCGAAAGCGCTTCGTCCTGATCGTGCGTCACGTAAATGGTGGCGCGTTCGAGCTGGCCGTGAATGCGGCGAATTTCCGCGCGCATTTCAATGCGCAGCTTGGTGTCGAGGTTCGAGAGCGGCTCGTCCATCAGCACGAGAGGCGGCTCGATGACGATCGCGCGGGCAATCGCCACACGCTGCTGCTGGCCGCCCGAAAGCTGGCCCGGCAGCTTGCTTTCGTGACCGACGAGCTGCACGAGCTGCAGTGCTTCGCGCGCGCGGCGCCTGGCCTCCTCGCGCGGCACACCCTGCATCTTCAGGCCGAAGCCGACGTTTTCCAGCACCGTCATGTGCGGGAACAACGCGTAATTCTGGAACACCATGCCGAAGCCGCGCTTCTCGGGAGGCAGCACATCGATACGCAGGTCGTCCAGCCAGATGCTGCCGCTCGTGAGCGGTTGCAGACCGGCAATGCAATTGAGCGCCGTGGATTTTCCGCAGCCCGAAGGCCCGAGCAGCGCAATGAATTCGCCACGGCGAATGTCGAGGTCGAGACCACGCAGCGCGGCGAGCTGCGTCCCCTCCGCGTTAGTGAAGCTACGGCACACCGAGTCGAGGCGCAGACGATCGAAAGAATGCTTCATGACACGTTCCTGACCAACAAGATCAACCTGGATGAGCAGGGATCGAGGACGGCGCTCCTCAATCGACACCACGAAAGCACCGTCCGTCCATTGCTGCTTCTTCCTCTCTTCCTCTTGTTACTGCGACTTCTGCGAACCGACTTCGCGGTCCCACTTCTGGAACGCCGCGACCATCGCCTGCGCGGAAAGCGGCTGGACATGCGGATAGGCCGTGAGCCATTTCGCGTATTCGGGACGGCCGTACTTCGCGATCACGTCCTGGCTTTCCTTCGGCGCCATCTGTAGCGTGACATCCTTCACTGCGGGGCCCGGGTAGAAGTAGCCGTCGTCATACGTCATGGCCTGTTGCTGCGGCTCGAGCATGAAGTTCATGAGCTTGAGCAGCACCGCGAGCTTCTCTTTCGAGACGCCCTTCGGCACGACCATGAAGTGGGCGTCGTTCACCCATGTCATGTTGTTGAACGCCTGCACCTTGAAGTCGGCCGGCACGATGCCGAGCGCGCGCGGGTTGATGTCCCAGCCCGTCACGGTCACCGTCATGTCACGCGTGCCTTCGCCCAGTTCCTTCATCACGGCCGAGGTGCCGCCCGGGTAGTACGGCACGCACGAGTTCAGCTCCTTCAGGAACGCCCAGGTCTTGTCCCAGCCGTTGATCGGGTCTTGCGGATTCTTGTCGCCGAGCAGATACGGCAGGCCCATCAGGAACGTGCGGCCCGGACCCGAATTGGCCGGACGCGCATAGATCAGCTTGCCGGGGTTCGCCTTGCACCACGCCAGCAGTTCCTGCGGCGTTTGCGGCGGCTTGGCGACCTTGGCCGGGTTGTATTCGATCAGCGGACCGGCCGGCATATACGACACTTCGAGACCATAGCCTTGCGCGAGGTCCTGCATCTTGCGCGGGCCCGGCGCGTACTTGTCGAGCACGCCCGGCAGCGCTGCCTGCTGATCCGGCAGCAGCTTCATCCACAAATTCTGTTCGATGCCGGCGGCGAGCGCGTCGGTGCCTGTTAGCACGAGATCGATGTCGGCGCGGCCGGCGGCCTGCATCGCCTTGATCTTGCCAGGCAACTGCGGCGCGGGCGCGTTGGTGTAGGTGATATTGGAGACGAGATTCGGGTTTTTCGCCTTGAACGCTTCGAAAGCCTTCTGCGTGAGCTGCAGGTTACCGGCCACGTCGACTATGTTCAGGGAAACGGGATCGGCCTTGGCCGCGCTCATGCCGAGCGCCGTGGCGGCCGCCACACACACGGCCAGCACGCTGGCCTTCAAGCGTCCATCGAACATCGCATCTCCTCACATCTGTTATGGAATTTGTTCTAACGCGACCATTTTTGTATTGCCCAAACCGGACACAGGATGCCGAACCACGCACCAAGTTGTCAAGCAACGTCAGGGTCTTTGTGAGACTACTGTGAGCCTCTTGTCGGAATCCGCCTGGAGAAAGCGCCTGCAAGGCTTCTGCAGGCGCTTTCCTGACCGCTTTCGCGGGATTACTTCTTCACCAGCTCGCCGTCGCGCAAACGCCACAGCGCGAGCGGATTGTCGTTCTGCAGTGTGACCGGCAGAAGTTCAGCCGGCAGGTCCTGGTAGCAGACCGGACGCAGGAAACGCTCGATCGCCATCGCGCCCACCGAAGTCGTGCGCGCGTCCGAGGTGGCCGGGAACGGGCCGCCGTGGACCATCGCATACGACACCTCGACGCCCGTCGGGAAGCCATTCGCGAGAATGCGGCCGGCCTTGCGCTCGAGAATCGGCATCAGGCGCGCGGCCATCCCGTAGTCGTCGCGGTCGATGTGCAGCGTCGCCGTGAGCTGGCCTTCGAGGTGCTCCGCCACGCGCGCGAGTTCGGCTTCGTCGCGGCATGCCACGACTACCGAGGTCGGCCCGAAAATCTCGTCCGACAACGCGTGCTGCGCGAGGAACTGCTCGGCGCTGGCCTTGAAGAGCACCGGCAGCGCGTCGCAATGCGCGTCCGTCTTCGTGCCTTCGGCCAGGTTCTCGATGCCAGGCAACTGCTTGCGCGCGGCAACGGCTTCGCCATACGTCGAGGCGATGCCCGCCGTCAACATGCTTTGCGAGGGCTTCTGCGTGAGCGCGCTGCTCGCCGCCTTCACGAAGCGGTCGAGTTCAGGCGAGTCGATGGCGAGCACGAGGCCCGGGTTCGTGCAGAACTGGCCCACGCCCATCGTGAGCGAATCCACGAAGCCTTGCGCGAGCGCTTCGCCGCGAGCGGCCAGCGCCGCGGGCAGCACGAACATCGGGTTGATGCTGCTCATTTCGGCGTAGACCGGAATCGGCTCGGGGCGCGCAGCCGCGATGTGCGAGAGCGCGAGACCGCCGCGGCGCGAACCCGTGAAGCCCACGGCCTTGATGGCCGGATGCGCCACGAGCGTTTCGCCCGCTTCATTGCCGCCGCCGAAGACGAGCGAGAACACGCCTTCAGGCAGACCAACGTCAGCCACGGCCTGCTGGATCGCACGACCCACGAGTTCCGAGGTGCCGGGGTGCGCGAGGTGAGCCTTCACGACGACCGGGCAGCCGGCGGCCAGCGCCGAAGCCGTATCGCCGCCCGCCACCGAAAACGCCAGCGGGAAGTTGCTCGCGCCGAACACGGCCACGGGGCCGACCGGGATGCGATGCGCGCGCAGGTCCGAGCGCGGCAGCGGCTTGCGCTCCGGCAGCGCCGAGTCGAGCACGGCGCCGCACCAGCGGCCGTCGCGCACGAGCGACGCGAAAAGACGCAGCTGACCGACCGTGCGGCCGCGCTCGCCTTCCAGGCGCGCCTTGGGCAGCGCGGATTCGAGATGCGCGCGCTCGATCAGCGCCTCGCCGATGCCGAGAATGCGTTCGGCGATCGCTTCGAGCAGGCGCGCACGCGTTTCGTGCGGGGCCGCGCGGAAGGCGTCGAACGCCTGTGCCGCGAGTTCACAAGCGCGCGCGACTTCGGCCTTGCCGCCGAGGCCGAACGACGGCTCGATCTCCTGACCGAGCGCGGGCGCGAAGGCGCGCATCTCGCCCGCCGCGCCGTGCACCGCTTGCGCGCCCAGCAGCATTGCTCCAGTAATCTGCATGTTCGCTCCGTTCAATTACTTGTTGCCGTCATTCAGGCGTTCGCGGTCTGGGCCGAAGCGGCCAGCTTCTGCTCGAATGCGAGCAGCGCCTTGGCCGCGTCGCCGATCGCCGGCAGCGCCTCGGCGGGCGACTGCGAGAGCAGTGGCAGGATCGGGCCCATGTCGGCGATGCCCGAAAGCGTCACGGCGTCATGCAGCACGCGGATGAGCGAGATGTTGTCGCGCAGCGTTTCGAGCGGCATGAAAGCATCGTAGAGGCGTTGCGCTTCTTCCGCACGGCCTTCCTTCGCGGCCTTCAGCAGCGCCATGATGGCGTTCGAAGCGATACAGCCCGAGCCCGTGGTCCAGGCGGCCAGACCGAAGTCGCGCACGTGAACCAGCGCCGGACGCTCGCCCATGCCCGAGACCACCTTCGAAGCCGGCACGCTTTGCAGCAGGCGGCGCAGGTACGGGTCGTTCGCCGGATCGGCGCGCACGATCGCGTACTTCACCGCGATCAGCGTGCCGCGGTCGATCAGGCGCACGAGCGTGTCCACGTCGACATAGTCTTCGCTCTTGATATAGAGCGTGAGCGGAATGCCGGCGGTGTCGGCGATGCGCGTGAGGCCCGCTTCCACACCTGCGGGCGTGGTGAAGCCGGAGAGCGGCAGCACCATGGCCGTCTTGTACTGCGTTTGCGCGAGGATGCGCGCCTGGTCGAGCATCTTGCCGTAGTCGGGACCGATAGCCGGAATCACGCGCGTTTCGGGCGCGGTGAGGTCGGCGAGCATGTCAAGCAACTCACGGAATTCGCTCACGGCGACGTGGTACAGGTTCGCATTGCCGCCGTACAGCAGCGTGCGGATACCGCCCGCTTCCATATGGCGGATCAGCTTGCGGTTCTGTTCAACGTCGAGGGAGAAGTCGGGGCGGCGTGCGAGCGGCGGCACTGCCATCACAGTCGAGGCGAATTCGCTCTCGACAATCGGGGACACGTTCATGAGGCCTCGTGCTGGGATGGAGGGTTGTCAATACCGAGCACAGTAGCATCGGCTCGCCGTAGTTGTCAAACAACTTGTTGCATTTGTTAGGGTTTGTTCGGAGTGCACGGCAACTGGGGCCGCCCGCCCTTGCGCGGCCGGTACAGGCCCCGCAAAGGAATATTGTAGAATCGCGTCCCAATCATGGAACCGGTTCCATTTAACATCTCCGTTCCGTGGCCGCCGCAGCGGCGTAACACGCGCGGCGGGCAAGATCGCTGCGCGGACACGGTCGAATCACGCCGCGCCGAACTCATACAGAATCCCACAATGTCTGAATCTCCTCTCACGACACGCCGCGGTTTCCTACGCACGGCAGCGGTGCTCGTACCCGCCAGCGCACTGGCGGGCTGCGAGGGCGGCAAGCAGCCGTCGAGCGAAACCGCCACGGCGGGCAGCGCCGCCTCTGCGCCGAACGCGAGGCCCGAAGCCGTGCAGGCCGCCGCCTACAAGCCGCGCTTCTTCGACGCGCGCGAGTGGGCCTTTGTCGAAGCCGCCGCCGACCGCCTGATTCCCGCCGATTCCGAAGGCCCCGGCGCGCTGGAAGCGGGCGTCCCCGAATTCATCGACCGGCAGATGGACACGCCCTACGCGCACGGCGCGCTCTGGTACATGCAGGGACCATTCCAGCAAGGCGCGCCCGAACTCGGCTACCAGTTGAAGCTCGTGCCGCGCGACATCTACCGGCTCGGCATCAAGGCCGTGAACACGTACTGCACGACGGCGTATGCCAAGGACTTCGACGCGCTCGACGCCAGCACTCGCGACAGCGTGCTCAGCGCGCTCGAAGCGGGCAAGGTCGAACTGGACGGCGTGCCTGCCTCCGTGTTCTTCGGCCAGTTGCTGCAGAACACGCGCGAAGGCTACTTCTGCGACCCGATCCACGGCGGCAACCGCAACATGGCCGCGTGGAAGATGATCGGCTTCCCCGGCGCACGCGCCGACTTCATGGATTTCGTGAACCAGAACGGCAAGCCTTATCCGTACGGCCCGGTCTCGATCAACGGAGAGCGTACGTAAATGGCGATCAGGAAACCTCACGTCGATGCCGTGGTTGTCGGCTTCGGCTGGACCGGCGCGATCCTCTCGAAGGAACTGACGGAAGCGGGCCTCACCGTGGTCGCGCTGGAGCGCGGCGAGTATCGCGACACCTACCCGGACGGCGCGTACCCCAACACCATCGACGAGCTTACGTACAACATCCGCAAGAAGCTGTTCCTCGACCTTTCGAAGACCACCGTCTCGATCCGCCACGGCGTGAACGACACGGCGCTGCCCTACCGCCAGCTTGCCGCGTTTCTGCCCGGCGAAGGCGTGGGCGGCGCGGGCCTGCACTGGTCGGGCGTGCACTTCCGCATTACGCCGGAAGAGTTGCGCCTGAAGAGCCACTACGAAGAACGCTACGGCAAGAAGTTCATCCCCGAGGGCATGACGATCCAGGACTACGGCGTGAGCTACGACGAACTGGAGCCGCACTTCGACTTCGCGGAGAAGGTGTTCGGCACCTCGGGCCAGGCGTACAAGGTGAAGGGCAATGTGGTCGGCGACGGCAATGTGTTCGAGGCCGCGCGCAGCGACAACTTCCCGTTGCCCGCGCAACTGAATACGTATTCCGCGCAGCGCTTCTTCGACGCGGCGAAGTCCATCGGCCTGCATCCCTACCGGCTGCCTTCGGCCAACACTTCGGGGCCGTACACGAACCCGTACGGCGTGCAGATGGGCCCGTGCAACTTCTGCGGCTTTTGCAGCGGTTACGCGTGCTACATGTATTCGAAGGCTTCGCCGAATCTCAACATCCTGCCCGCGCTCAAGCAGGAAAAGCACTTCGAGCTACGCTCGAAATGCCACGTGCTGCGCGTCGAACTCGACGACACGAAAAAGCGCGCCACGGGCGTGACTTATATCGATCCGGCGGGCCAAGAGGTGTTCCAGCCCGCTGACCTCGTGATCGTCGCGGCGTTCCAGTATCACAACGTGCATCTGCTGCTGCTCTCGGGTATCGGCAAGCCCTATGACCCGGTTTCGGGCGAAGGCGTGGTGGGCCGCAACTTCGCGTACCAGAACCTCTCGACCATCACGGCGTTCTTCGACAAGGACACGTGGACGAATCCGTTCATCGGCGCGGGCGGCAACGGCGTGGCCGTGGACGACTTCAACGCCGACAACTTCGACCACGGCCCGCTCGGCTTCGTGGGCGGCTCGCCGCTGTGGGTGAACCAGGCGGGCGTGAAGCCGATCAGCGGCATCGCCACGCCCGCTGGCACGCCGGACTGGGGCGCCGGGTGGAAGAAGGCCGTGAAGGATCACTACGCGCACACCGTTTCGATGGATGCGCACGGCTCCAACATGTCGTACCGCGACGTGTACCTCGACCTCGATCCGACCTACCGCGACTCGTACGGCCAGCCGCTCCTGCGCATGACGTTCGACTGGAAGGACAACGACATCAAGATGGCGCAGTACGTGACGGGCCAGATGCAAAAGATCGCCGAGGCGATGGGCCCGAAGGCCATCAACGTGTACACGCGCGAATTCGGCGCGCACTTCGACTCGCGCCGCTACCAGACCACCCACCTCGTGGGCGGAGCCGTGATGGGCAACGACCCGAACACCAGCGTCATCAACCGCTATCTGCAAAGTTGGGACGTGCACAACGTGTTCGTGATGGGCGCCTCAGCATTCCCGCAGGGGATCGGCTACAACCCGACCGGCCTCGTCGCCGCCCTCGCCTACTGGAGCGCGAAAGCCATTCGCAACCAGTATCTGAAGAACCCCGGTCCCCTGGTGAGCGTGTGAAGAGCCGCATGAAGAAGAACCTTTTCTCCGCGTGCGTGAACGTTGCACGCGCAACTGCTTCGGGCGCGGCTATCGCGGCATTCACGTCATTCGCGGCGCACGCAGCTGAACTGCCGAACGCCGCGCTCGTCGCGCATGGCGAATATCTTGCGCGCGCCGGAGACTGCATTGCCTGCCACACCACACAGGGCGGCAAGCCGTTCGCGGGCGGCCTGAAGTTCGATACGCCCATCGGAGCGATCTACTCGACCAACATCACGCCCGACGCGAACACCGGCATCGGCAAGTGGAGCTACGACGACTTCGCCAGGGCCGTGCGACAAGGCGTGCGGCCGAACGGCGACACGCTTTACCCCGCGATGCCCTACCCTTCGTACGCACGCCTGAGCAATGACGACATGAAGGCGCTTTACGCGTATTTCATGCAAGGCGTCGGGCCCGTGAAGGCGCAGAACCGCGCGGTGGATATTCCCTGGCCGCTATCGATGCGCTGGCCGCTCGGCGCGTGGCGCATGCTGTTCGCGCCGAAGGTGCAGGCGTTCGACGGTGCGCACTACAACGACGCGATCGTCGCGCGCGGCGCGTATCTCGTGCAGGGCCTCGGCCACTGCGGCGCGTGCCACACGCCGCGCGCACGCACGATGCAGGAACTCGCGCTCACCGACCTCGAAGGCGATGACTTCCTCGCAGGCGGCGGCCCGATCGACGGCTGGGTGCCCTCGGGCCTGCGCGGCAACCCGCGCACGGGCATCGGCGCGTGGAGCGAAGACGACATCGTGCAGTTCCTCAAGTCGGGGCGCAATCTGCATACGGCCGCGTTCGGCGGTATGACCGACGTGGTTCAGCACAGCATGCAGCACATGAACGACGCGGACCTGCTCGCCATCGCGCGCTACCTGAAGACGCTGCCCAGCAGCGACCCGAAGGAAACGCCGTACGCCTACGATCCCGCCGCCGCGAACAAGCTGCAAAACGGCGACGCGAGCGCACGCGGCGCGGCGGTCTATCGCGACAACTGCATGGCCTGCCATCGCAGCGACGGACGCGGCTACACGCGTGTGTTCCCTGCACTCGGCGGCAACCCCGTCGTGCAGGGCAAGGACCCCACATCGCTGATTCACGTGCTGCTCGCAGGCAGCGCGCTTGAAGGCACGAAGTCCGCGCCCTCGTCGTTCACGATGCCGCCGTTCGGCTGGCGTCTGTCCGACCAGGAAGTGGCCGACGTGTCTACCTTCGTGCGCGCGAGCTGGGGCAACGCTGGCACGCCAGTGAGCGCCGAAGACGTCGCGAAGGTCCGCAAGACCGTCACCGTGAGCACGCCGGCGTCGCCGCCCGGCGCAACGCTCGAGCGCTGACGCGCTCCACTCCGCGCCGCACCTTTCCCTCCCCCGCGTTCCACGCTTGCGGTCTCGTTCACGAGGCCGCGAGCGCGTGCGCGTATAACCAGAAATCGCTCAAGAGGCGATCCATAGACGTTGAAACAACAAATGATGAGAAAACACCTGTTCGCCGCACCAGTCCTGTTCTCGCTCGCCGGCGTCGCTCTGGCGCAAGGTTCGGTCACGCTGTACGGCATTGCCGACGCCGGCATCACGTATCGCAGCAACGAGCGCACGGGCACCACTGGCGCGTACACGGGCCATTCGAACGTGGGCCTCTCGACCGGCAACCTCTCGGGCAGCCGATGGGGCATCAAGGGCAAGGAGGATCTGGGCAACGGGCTCGCGGCCATCTTCCTGCTCGAAGACGGCTTCGACATCACGAACGGTACGTCGGGCCAGGGCGGGCGCCTGCTCGGCCGCCAGGCCTTCGTGGGCCTCTCGGACCAGCGCTACGGCTCGCTCACCATGGGCCGCCAGTACACCTCGCTCGACGACTTCGTCGGGCCAGTCGCGCCCGTGAACTTCATCGGCGGCTTTGGCGCGCATCCGGGCGATATCGACGACCTCGACCAGACCACGCGCGTGGACAACTCGATCAAGTACACGAGCGCGAATTACGCGGGCCTCACGTTCGGTGCACTGTATGGTTTCGGCGGCCAGCCGGGCAGCATGAAGCGCAAGAACACCTGGAGCGTGGGCGCGGGCTACGCGAACGGCCCGCTGCGCATGGGCGTGGGCTATGAGCGCTCGGACAACAGCAAGACCGGCCTCGACGATCCCAGCTACGGCAAGTGGCAAGGCACGTACGACGGCACTTTCAACTCGTCGATCAACGAAGGCTATGCGAGCGCGCAATCACAGCAGGTCGTAGCGGCGGGCGCGACGTGGGACTTCGGTCCCGCGGTGGTCGGCGTGAACTACAGCAACGTGCAGTACCGCTCAGGCGCGAATTCGCTCTTCTCGGGCAACGCGATCTTCAATATCGCGGGTATTTTCACGCAGTGGAACGTGCAGCCGCGCACGCACTTGTTCGCAGGCTATAGCTATACGCGCGGCAGCGCCGTGGAAGGCGTGGATGAAGACGCGCAATACCACAACGTTTCAGTGGGCGCGACCTACGATCTCTCGACGCGCTCGACGGTGTATCTGCTTGCGGGCTACCAGCATGCATCAGGCATGACGCTCGACGCCGCAGGCAATCCGGTCGCGGCGACGGCTTCGGTATCCGACAAGGGCAACGGCCACTCGTCGGCTACGCAGTCGCAAGCCATTGTGAGCGTGGGCTTGCGTCAGAAGTTTTAAGCGGCTTCCGGCTTCGTTGCCAACGCAACGAAGCCGCGCTGCCGTTCAGTGCAGTACCTCGGGCCGGTCCAGCAGGCCATAGAACTCGTCGATCGTCACAGTAGGCGCGAACTGCGAGAGCGTGGCGACGATCACGTCGTCGGTAATCGCCGACCCTGCCGCCGATTCGAGCTGAACCCCGGCCGCGGCGGCCTGGCTTTCGGCCAGTTCCAGGGCGATCGACAGGATGAAGCGTGCGTCGGTTTGGGTGAGAAGGGTTTTCATGCCTGCTCTAACGGCGCGCGCGCGGGGAATCTTTAGGGTTTTGTGGGGTTTCGTAATGCCTGGTAAGCGTTGCGCGCAGCCCCATGCTCAACGCGTGCGCGCCACGAACTGCCCGGGACTCGTGCCCGTCAATCGCCGGAACATCGCAATGAAAGCCGACGACGTGGCGTACCCCAAATCCAGCGCCACGGCCTCGACGCTGCGCCCTGCGTGCAACATGGGCAGCGCATTCACGAGCCGGATGCGCTGGCGCCACTCCGTCAACGACATGCCCAACTCGTTTTGCGCGCGGCGCATGAGCGTGCGCTCGCTCATGTGAAATGCATCGGCAAGCTCGGCGAGCGAGCGATTGTCGGCGGGATTCTGGCGCAGCACCTGGAGGATCGCGTTGAGATCGGTGTCGTCGGTATGCGGCACGAAGCTGCCCGTGGTCGCGCAGGTCGAAAGCTGATCCACGAGCACGCGCAACAGACGCGCGCGAGGCGCTTCGCCCTCCTCTTCCACCGGTGTCACGCGCAGATGCTCGAGAATCGCGCGCACGAGCGGCGACACCATCACCGCGCAACTCGTCGACGGCATGCGCGTGCACAGATCGCGGCTGATGTACACCGAGCAATGCACCGTCTCCTGCTCGTTGAAGCCCACATGCTCGGTGCCCGGCGCGATCCAGAGCCCGAGATGCGGCGGCGTGATGTAGTGCTCATCGCCCGCCTTCACCTCGGTCGTGCCGCTGAACGCGTAGACGAACTCGCCCCACGGGTGGCACATCTGCGGATAGGTGGCGTGCGAGGGCATGTGCTCCATGCGGAAGAACACGGGCGTGGGCAGCACGTCGGTGAAGGGCGGCAGGCGCAGATGGCGCGCCGGGCGCACACGGTCAGGCGCTTTCGGCATTTGGGGCATGGCGGTCTGGGGCTATCGATTGTCAGTTTTGCGCTATATGCGCGCATCCCGACGCATCAATACTACGCCCACTGCCAACAAACTTCAGCCGAATTTCAAGTCAGCGAGTCCGCAATGAGAAAGCAAGTCGACGCAACGGCCGTGGCCATCATGGTGGCGCTATGCCTCGCATGGGGTCTGCAACAGGCCGCGATCAAGGCAGTGGCCGGGGACATCCCGCCCATGCTGCAGATCGGGCTGCGCTCCGGCGTGGCGGCGGCGCTCGTGTGGCTCTTCAACCGGCTCGTTTCGCGCGAGCGCTGGCTGCCGGGCGTGGCGCGCGGCGCCGGGCTCGTCACAGGCGGCTTGTTCGCGCTCGAATTCGTGTTCGTGGCCATGGGCCTGCGCTGGACCAACGCCTCACACATGGCCGTGTTTCTCTATACCGCGCCGATGTTCGCGGCCATCGGCCTGCATTTGCGCCTGCCCGACGAACGCCTCGCGCGGCTGCAATGGTGCGGCATTGCGATCGCCTTCGCGGGCATCGCCATCACGTTCCTCGGCCCCGCGCTGCTAGGCGGCGGCACCCCCGGATCGCCGTTGTGGCTGCTCGGCGACTTCATGGGACTGTGCGGGGGCGCGGCGTGGGGGCTCACCACCGTTGTCGTGCGCACGAGCCGCCTGAGCGAGGCGCCCGCCACGCAAACGCTCTTCTATCAACTGGCGGGCGCTTTCGTCGTGCTGATGCCGTTCGCAGCTCTGACCGGACAGATGCACTTTCGAGGTACGCCGCTCGCCCTGACTTCCCTCGCGTTCCAGACGCTGCTCGTCTCGTTCGTGAGCTATCTCGTGTGGTTCTGGTTGCTGCGCCGCTATCTGGCCGCGCGCCTCGGCATCCTCTCGTTCATGACTCCGCTGTTCGGCGTGGCGTTCGGCGTCGTGCTGCTGCACGAGCGCGTGGAGCCCGCTTTCCTCTTTGGCTCGGCGCTCGTGCTGATGGGTCTTCTGGTGGTGAACGCGCAAAGCTGGGTCCGTCAGGCTTTCGGCCGCCGTGCCGCCAACGCGCGCGGCGCGCAGGCTTCCTGAGCGGCGGTCATTCGCTACGCCACTGCGTCACCGCGCTTGCCCATCGGCAGTTCGCGCACGACCACGTACTCGGGATCGCGCTGCTGGCGCGCGAAAATCTCGAGAATCTCGCGCCACGCGGGCCACAGTCCCGCATAGGGCTTCGGCATTTGCGAAGCTACAGCGTCATGAAAACCGGGCAGCGCGTGAAACGGCACGCTCGGAAACATGTGATGCTCGATGTGATAGTTCATGTTCCAGTAGAGAAAGCGCACCACCGGATTGAGCAGCACAGTGCGGCTCGATACGCGGTGATCGAGCACATTCTCCTTGAGCCCCGTGTGCTGCGTGAGCGCGCAAAGCTCGTGCAGCCACGTCCCATAGGCACGCGAGACGAACAGGAACAGGATCGGCAGCCAGCTATGCGCGAGCAGCGCCCAGGCGAACACGGCCACGTAACACGCGAGCAGCACGCGAGAATTCGCGCACATCTTGCGGTGCTCGGCTTGCGGCACGACCTCTTTCGCGCCCTTCGTGACCATGCCGAAGCTGTGCAGCACGATCGCGCCGAGAAACTGGATGCCATGTGAAATACGCACGAAATCCGTCACGAGCTTCACATAGCTGAGCGGTCGCTTGAACGCCAGTTCGGGATCCTCATAAGGTTCAGCGGTCAGATGCGTGAAGGTGTGGTGCCGCGCATGCAGCCAGCGGCTGTACACCTGTTCGCGCCACGACATGAAGCAGATGATCCAGTAGGCGGTCTCATTCATCCAGCGCGTCTTGAAGGCGGTCCCGTGTCCTAGCTCGTGCGCGGCCGCCTCGCTGAACGCGAACACCGTGCCGTACAGGAAGAAGGCGGGAATCGCCCAGGCCGTGCCGAGCGAATACCACGCAAGCACGCCGGTTCCCACGACGAGCGCGAGGAAGCCGCCCACCTGGATCAGCCCCCGCGAGTCGGTGCGAGTGGAGAATGCCTTGAGGCGCTTGCGGTCGATTTCCACCCGGTACCACGCATTCATGTCGATGTTCATTTGCCGTGCTCCGCGCGAGAGGTTGTCTCTTTCATGCCTGCTTTCACCGGTACGAACCGGCGTACTTCTGCACGGGCGCGAGGTTGTCGCGCGTGACGAAGCTCGGGCCGGAACTCACCGTCGAACCGGTATAAACCGGCTTGAGGTCGTACTTCGCGAGACGCGCCGCCACCTTCTTGTCGTCCTTGAGCGCGGCGACGATATGGGCCGGGTCATTGGTCTTGTCGCGCACCGCGATCGCCATGGCCGCCACCGAGAGATAACCCTGAAGATAGGGCTGCTGATCAATGGCGAACTGGATCTGCCCTGCCTGAATCGCCTTTAGGATGTCCGGCGAAAGATCGAACGTCGCGACATAGAGCTTGCCGGCCTTCCCCGCGTCGGTCACGCCGCGCAGCACGCCCATCGCCTGATCGGGGCCGAGCGCGAGAATCGCCTGGGTGCTGGGATGCGAGCGCAGATATGCGGCCACCTTGCTTTCGATGACGGTCGGGTCTTCGCCGCTATCCATCGTGGACTTCTTGTAGTCGGCGCCGATGGCGTCGGCAAAACCCTTGCAGCGATCCCACAGCGCCTGGATGTCCGCGCCGTGATTCACGCAGAGAAAGTCGTGAATGCCGGCTGCTTTCGCACGCTCGCCCGCGGCCTTGCCCGCTTCGTATTCGGGCTGACCAATGTGCAGGATCGCACCGAGCTTCATGCCCGCTTCCGGGCCGCCGTTGATCGTGATGACCGGAATATGCTTGGCCTTCACGCCCACCAGCCCTTTCTGGATCATCTCCAGATTCGGCACCGTGGTGATGACGCCCGCGTAGTTGCGCGCCGATGCCTGTTCGAGAATGCGGACCATGTCGCCAGTGTCGCCCGTAGGCGGATTGCGGTAATCGACCGGCACACCGAAGTCTTCGCTCGCGTCGCGCATGCCGTTTTTCACGGTGTTCCACCACACGTTCGAATCCGAGCCGTGACTCACCATCACGAAGCGCTCATCGGCGTGCGCCGCATTCGCCACGAATCCGCTACAGAGCGCCATTGCCGCTAACGCGGCCGCGCACATGCGGCCTACGCGAAATTTCGTCATGTTCATGGGGATGTCTCCAGTTTGTGTAGTGTCGATGCCGCCCGTGCGTCACTGCCCGCTTGGCACGCCTAAAATGTAGTTGAATGAATTTCCGCTCTCAAACGGATTCTTGATGAGAATTCCTCAAAATCAATCGTCCAACGAAAAGCACGGATAGCGCATGAACACGAGACGCAAACCCACGATGGAAGATGTCGCGAAGGCCTCGGGTGTGAGCTATTCCACGGTCGAGCGCGTGTTGAACGGACGCGGCGGCGTGGCGCGCGACAAGGAAGCACGCGTGCTCGAATGGGCGCGCAAGCTCAAGATGGACAGGGCGCTGGACGAAGTGTCCGTGCGCTGGCTGCGCATCGCCATCGTCACGCAGAAGCCCGATTCGCCCTATTACGTCGCCTTGCGTCACGGCTTCGAACTCGCGCAGAAGTCGTTCGAAACCTATCGCGTGATGTGTCAGCTCACGTTCTTCGACGATCTCGAACCGAAGTCGCTCGCGCGCGTGATCGAGCGCGCCGCGCAGAAGGCCGACGCCATGATCGTCGTCGCTTATGAGCATCCCGTAGTGGTGGATGCGCTCTCGCGCGTGGCGCGCAAGATGCCGCTCGTCACCATTGCGAGCGATCTGCCCGACACGGGCCGCCTCGCTTACGTGGGCATCGACAACCGCTGCGCGGGGCGCACTGCGGGCGAATTGATGGGCCGCTTTCTGGGCGATACGGGTGGGCAGGTCATGGTGATCGCTGGCCTGCGCACCTATCTGGGCCACGAGGAGCGCGACGGCGCATTCCGTTCGGTGCTGCGCAGCCGCTTTCCGGCTTGCGAAGTCGTGGCCACGGTAGAAAGCCGCGAAGACGCCGCCTCGACCGAACGCCTCACGCGCGACGCCTTCAAAAAATATCCGGCACTACGCGGCATCTACAATCTTTCGGTGGGCGACGAAGGCATTGCGCGCGCGCTCAAGGCGCTCAAGCGTGAGCACGCAACGACCCTGATCGGCCACGAACTCACGGCGATCAGTCGCGCGCTGCTCGCCGAAGGCGTGATGGACGCCGTGCTCGATCAAAGCCCGTTCGTCGAAGCCGTGCGCGCCGTCGAGGTGATCCTCGCGCACTACAACCGCGGCGCGGCCGCGAGCTTGCCGCTGCAAACGCCGATGTCGATTTATCTGCAGGCGAATCTGCCGCCGGCCACGGCCTGAAGCACGATTCGACCGCAGTGCGGCGACGGCCTCGCGCCACGAGCTTCGGCTTTCTGCGGTAAAGTCGCTCGGGTTCCGACCCACAGCGAATCCAGCAACGATGGAAAATCTCTCCACTTTTACGCCGGTCGCGCTCGAACACGCGAGCCGCCTCATCAACCACGGCCCCACGGTGCTCGTCACCAGCAGCGACGGCCAGCGCCGCAATGTCATGGCGGCCGCATGGTCGATGCCCGTGGAATTCACGCCGCCGCGCATTGCAATCGTGATCGACAAACGCACGTACACGCGCGAACTCATCAACGCGAGCGGCACGTTCGGCGTAATCATTCCGGGCGCCGCCGCAATCGACCTGAGCTATGCCGTGGGCAGCGTGAGCGGCCGCGAGACCGACAAGTTCCAGCGCTTCGGGATCGCCGCCATTACGGGCCCGAAACTCGGCCTGCCTTTGCTCGAAGCGGGCTGCTCCGCATGGATGGAATGCCGCCTGATTCCCGAGCGGCACACCGAAGACGCCTACGATACGTGCTTCGCCGAAGTGATCTCAGCCGCAGCCGATCCGCGCGCCTTCCGCAACGGCCACTGGGAACTCGACAGCAGCAACGCGGACCTGCACACGATCCACCATCTGGGCGCCGGCAATTTCGTGCGCGCCGGCGACACGATCAAGGCACGCGAACTCGCGTAAGTGCGGCCACGAGCGGCACGCCATAGACGGCCCACCCGTTGTGGCGCGCGCTGCGGGAAGAACTCGAAACACTGGCCCACGAGCGACCCACCACCACAGCGAGCTTGAATTTAATAGACGATCGGTCTAATATCGCCAGCATGGAACCGTCCATCGTCAAACCGCGCCGCGGCAGGCCGCCGAAAGACCCGCGCGCGCATGCCGACACACGCGCAACGCTCATTCGCGCGGGCATGGAAATGCTGACCGAACAGAGCTTCGCGGCCACGGGACTGGACGCGGTACTCAAGCGCGTGAACATTCCGAAGGGCTCGTTCTATCACTACTTCGAGAGCAAGGAAGCGTTCGGGCGCGAGCTGATGACCGCGTACGACACGTACTTCTGCGCGAAGCTCGACCGCTGGCTGCAGGACGACACGCGCCCCGCGCTGGAGCGGCTTGGCGCCTTCGTCGAAGACGCCAGCAAAGGCATGGCGCGCCACCGCTACACGCGCGGCTGCCTCGTCGGGAACCTCGGCGTAGAGGTGGATATCCTGCCCGACGATTTTCGCGAGACGCTCGAACGTATTCTGCAAGGCTGGCAGGAGCGCATCGTCGCGTGCCTGCGTGAGGCCCAGCGCGAAGGCGTGCTCGCGGAGCGAATCGATCTTGCTTCACTCGCCGCGTTCTTCTGGATCGGCTGGGAAGGTGCGGTGTTGCGCGCGAGACTCGTGCGCAGCGCGGCTCCACTCGACACATTCTTCAGAGGTTTCATCGCCGGGTTGCCTCGCGCGTGAGCCGCGGCAACGCCAACCGTTCACTGTTTCAGGAGCAGGATGCATCATGTTCAAGGCCATACTCATTGATAAGGAATCCGGATCGTATGAGGCACGTATCGCCGAGCTCGACGACGCGCGTCTGCCGGAAGGCGACGTGCTCGTCGATGTCGGCTACAGCACGCTGAACTACAAGGACGGCCTCGCGATCACCGGCAAAGGCCCGGTCGTGCGCAGCTTCCCCATGGTTCCCGGCATCGATTTCGCAGGCACGGTCGCGCAGAGCGCGAACCCTGCCTACGCGGTGGGCGACGCGGTCGTGCTCAACGGCTGGGGCGTTGGCGAACAGCATTGGGGCGGGCTCGCGCAGAAGGCGCGCGTCAACGGCGACTGGCTCATTCCGCTTCCATCGGGGTTCACGCCGCGGCAAACGATGGCAGTCGGCACTGCCGGATACACGGCCATGCTCTGCATTCTCGCGCTCGAACGGCATGGCATCACGCCCGCGCATGGCGACGTGCTCGTCACCGGTGCGAGCGGCGGCGTGGGCAGTTTTGCCATTGCGCTGCTCACGCGCCGAGGCTATCGCGTGGCGGCTTCGACCGGCAGGCCGCAAGAGGCGGAGTATTTGAAGCAACTCGGCGCGGTCGAAGTCATCGACCGCGCCTCGCTATCGGAGCCGGGCCGCCCTTTGCAAAAAGAGCGCTGGGCCGCCGCAATCGACTCGGTTGGCGGTCACACGTTGGCGAACGTCTGCGCGAGTCTGCGTGCAGACGGCGCAGTGGCCGCTTGCGGCCTTGCACAAGGCATGGATCTTCCCGCGACGGTCGCGCCATTCATTCTGCGCGGCGTGAGCCTGCTGGGCATCAATAGTGTGACGCGCCCGTTTGCGCAGCGGCAGCAAGCCTGGCAAGCGTTGGGAGAAACGCTCGACCTGAAGCAGCTCGATACGATTACGCATGAAATCGGCCTGGCCGAAGCCATCCCTGCCGCAGGCGAACTGCTCGCCGGGCGCGTGCGCGGGCGGCTCGTAGTCGACGTGAACCGATAACGTGCGCAGCAGCGGCGATTCGACACCTCACGATTTCGCCGCTTTCACACGCTTTTCGCGAACTCGCGCGGCGTGACGCCGAGAAGCCGCGTCATCCAGTGCGCCATATGGCTTTGATGCGCGAAACCCGCTTCGAGCGCCACCTGGCTCAAGCTGAGTTTGCCTTCGATGAGCAGCGCCCTCGCCCGTTCGACGCGCCGCCGCACGACATATTGATGCACCGGCATGCCCAGCGTTTCGCGGAACAGGGCCTTGAAATGCGGCACACTCAAGTCGACTAGTGCCGCGAGTTCGCCGAGCGTGAGACGCTGATCGAGATGGCTCTCGATGTAATCGGTCACGCGCGCCGCCTTATGTGCCGCCAGCACTGCGGCCCGGCCTCGTGGTGCATCCGCGCCGCCGAGCAGCCGCACGACCATTGCGGTGGAAATGCTCTCGGCGAATAGCGGGTCGCAGGCCGTTCCCGCTTCGATCTCGGCCAGCAGCGCTCCCGCCAGCGCATTGATGCGTGGATCGCGCAACTGCAGATGCGGCCGGATCTCGCGCTGACCCCACGGGTTCTCCATTTGCTGCGCAATCGATCGCACGAAGCGGTCGTCGAACCACACGCGCAGAATCGTGCAGTCCCCGTCATCGGTCCATTCGCCTTCCACACCGGCAGGCACCACATCCGCGTCGCCGTGCGCCTGGAGCCGCGATTGCCGACGGCCGTCGCACGCGCATCTCGCACGCACTGGCGTGCCGACATGGATGCCGATGCGGTGATACGTCATCGCGGGAAAACGATGCTGTCCCGCACTAACACGTAGCAGTTCGGCGCCACCGCCGTGCCAGCCCAGCCCAACACTCGAACGCAGGCTGATGCTTGCGCCAGCCCGCTGGTTCGAATCTGCAGTCACTGCGCTCATGACATTCCTTTTCGACGCTAAAGCCGTGCGGGGAATCGTGCGATGTTTGCGACCAGTTTACTGGATTACGGCGACGCTCGCGCACTGTGCAATGGTGGACGTATTCAATCATCCGTTTCTGCGCAACACCATCCTTTCCTGCGCGCCACGCAACGTCCGCATGCCTACGATGACGCAAACCACGCAAACCAGGAGAAAGCGATTATGTTCGTGATTTTTGGAGCATCGGGAAAGGCCGGGCGCGTCACTGCCGCCGCGTTGCGTCGCGCGGGCAAACCTGTGCGCGCCGTAGTGCGCCACGCTCGTCAGGGCGAAAGTCTCGCGGAGCTGGGCTGCGAAATCGCGCTCGCCGATCTCACCGACCCGCAATCGGTCGCGGCGGCGATCAAAGGCGCGCACGCTGTTCAGTTGCTATGCCCCGTTCCATCCGGCGATACGGACCCCGAAACAAGCATGCGCACGATGATCGATGTCGCCACCGAAGCCCTGCTCGTAGACCCTCCCGCCAGGCTGCTCGCCATTTCCGACTATGGCGCGGAACTGCCGTTGAATACGGGCATTACGCGGCTATACCATTACCTGGAAAAGCGACTGAAGCCCGTTGCGACGCAACTGACCTTGTTACGCTCAGCGGAACATATGCAGAACTGGGCGGCTTTCATTCCCGGCGCAATAGCTACCGGCACGCTGCCAAGCCTTCATCTGCCTTTGGAACGCCGCTTTCCCTCGGTCGCCGCACAGGACGTTGGCGCGGCGAGCGCCGAGTTGCTGCTCGAATCGCAGCAGTCCGGCACATCGAGAATCGTGAGCCTTGAAGGACCGCAGAGAGTCAGCGTGAACGACATCGCGGCGGCACTCAGCGAAGCGAGCGGTCGCACGATCACGCCTCATGCGCTGCCGCGCGAATCGTGGACACCGACGCTTCTCAAGGCCGGACTCAGCGAGAATCACACGCGGCTCATCACCGATCTTTACGATGTCTACAACACCGGCCGCATCGACGTGGAAGTGAACCGCAGCGAGCGGCGTTTCGGCACGACCGCGTTACGCGAAGTGTTCGGCCCACTCGTTGCACGATTCAACAGCCAATAACACGCACGCCGCAATAAAAAAACGGCCGGGCGCTACGAACGCCCGGCCGTTCCTGCATGATTATGCGGCGATCAGAACCACTTGCCAAACTGGCCGCCCGGCGCAAGCGACACGCCACGCAGCACCTCGCCGAAGCCCGCGTTGCGCAGCGTCACGAAGCGCTCGTTTGCAGCACCCGAAGCCGTGCTGTTGCGCAGCACGTCACGCACGGCGACGAGGCGATTCGGGTCCGCGCCCTGGTCGCCGTTGCCGCTCACCGTCGACGTGATCGCCCAGATCGTGACCGTGCCGTCGTGCTCGACGTGACCCGTGATGTTACGCAGGCCGTCCGTGGCGGGCGACCACGGCAAGTTGGTCGCGCTGTTCGTGCCGACCGGATAACCTGCCACGGTGTACGAAGTGCCGAGATTCAGGCCATTCTGGAGCGTGTAAGCGAGCTTCCACGATTTCGTCCCCGCGTTGTACACCCACTTTTGCAGGCCTGCGCTGGTCTGCTGTGCCGCGTGCGTGTACAGGTCCGTGCCACCCGAATAGCCGTCGCCCTCGTCGGCGACATAGAGCGTATTCGCGTCGGCGAACCACACCCCGAAGGGGTACGAAAGCGTCGTCGCCGACTTGTTCGGCGTGGCCGGGAAGCCTGCGAGCACGCATACGTTGCTCGGCAAGCCGGTGGTCGTCAACGTGGAAGCGTCGTACGCAAGCGGGTTGGCCGGCAGTTTCGCGCCCGCCACCGGCACGCCTACGCCGCCCGAGGGACACGCCTTGCCCGTCGTGTCGACGAAGTACACCGTGTTCACGCCGTTGCTGCCGCTGCCCTTCGTGAAGTACACCACGTTGTTGAAGACGGTAAGCCCGCGGTAATTGTCGTCCTTGCCGACCTTGTCGGCCTTCGCGCCGAGTTGCGTAACCGAAAAGCTCGCGAGCGGCGTGGGCGTGCCAGGCGTTTGCTGCGCTTCGTGCTGGTGCGTCGCTTCGATGAATTGCGCGCCCGCGCCAAGAATCACGCCTGCCGGCTGCGGATTCGAGCCGTTGCCTGCATTGCCCACCGTGTAGTAAAAGCCGTTGCCTTCGCCGTTACCGTTGCCGTTGTTGAGCAGCGCGCTGCGACCGTTGTTGCCACTGTATGCATTGGTCTGCGTGAAGGAAAAATGCCCTTCGGCGTCGACTCGCGCCACTGCGCGATAGAACGCCTGACCGTCCGGATTCGTCGGATCGATTGCACCGGGCGTATTCGAGTTCGATACGTCGATCGTGTTGACCGGTGCAACGTAGCCCATGAAAGTCAGATAACGGCCGTCGCTCGAGAGGTTGAGCGCGAGTTCGGACTTGGAGCTGAAGCTCGTCACGAGCTCGTCGTGACCATGGCCCGGATGCAGACTGTTCGGCACTTCCAGCGTGTGGACGACCTGGCCTCCCGGCATGATGGTGTCGAGGAAAATACGCGCCGTGATGCCAAAGCTCGGATCGTAGAGCACGTTGTTCCAGACTGCTGGATACGTGCCGTCAGTGGGCGCGCCGCCCGTGGGGCAGCTCGCCTGCGCGCTATTGCAATTGGGCGGCAGCGCCGTGCCGACGGTGACGTTGCTCGGCAGATTGTCGTACACACTGCGGCTCACGACGAGCAGGCCCGAACCACCGAAAAACGCGTCCGCATTCTCCGCGGCAGCGCCTGCACTGGCGCAGACCAATGCAGCGGCAATAGCAAGACGTGAAGGACGTGCGGCAAAACAAGCGCCGCACCATGCTGATCGAACGGTATTGATGGCCATCTGTAGCGTCTCCGAAAGGAATTACAAGCATTTTGTTAAGACGAACTCGGGGTCAATCCCGCTTACCGTAGCGAAATATTGTGAAAGATTCGTTGCAAGGTCGAGGCTTCGCTCACGCGATTTCCTCTGCGGAATTCGATCTTTCAGTCTGATTTCGTGGGAATCACTTAGTTTGTTATCCTCATCATTGGTTTGAGCGCGCGCACGTAACACTTCGTAAAAAAAGCCACAGCACGATAGCAGGATTCAATTTGAATCCTGCCTGTCACCATACTGTAATTGACTCTACGCGGACCCCTTCAGATGTCCGCGACGCCCCGCAGAACATGAATAACGGGAGACGCTCGTGAGACCATTACGCCCCCTGATTACCGCGCTCATTTGCGGTGTTTTCGCGCTGACGTGCCGCGCGCAAGATGTGACTGGCTGCGGCAGCACGCTCGCCGCTCCCCTCTACACCCACTGGGCCACGGACTACCAGAAGTCCGGGGGCGGCAAGGTGGTCTATCGCAGCACCGGCTCGACGGACGGCCTCAAGGCGATCGTCGCGCACACTGTCGACTTCGCCGGTTCCGACGCCCCGCTCACGAGCGAGCAATTGAGCAAGGAAGGATTGCGGCAGTTTCCCACCGCGATCGGCGGCGTGGTTCCCGTCGTGAATCTGCCGGGCATCAAGGCCGGGCAGTTGATGCTGACCGGCGAGGTGCTGGGCCAGATCTTTCTCGGCAAGATCCTGTATTGGGACGACCCAGCCATCGTGCGGCTCAATCCGAAGATCAAGATGCCCGACACGCCGATCGCCGTCGTGCGGCGCCTGGATGGCTCGGGCACGACGCTGATCTGGACTCACTATCTCTCGCAGGTGAGCCCCGAATGGAAACACAAGGTTGGCGAGGGCACGAGTGTTCACTGGCCCTTGGGGATAGGAGGTAAGGGCAATGAAGGCGTCGCCACATTCGTGGGCTACCTGCCCGGGGCGATTGGCTATATCGCCTGGGACTTCACGAAACAGAATCATCTGACCTACACGGCCATGACCAACGCAGCGGGCGAGGTCGTGGAGCCGGGCATCCAGACATTCAGCGCCGCTGCCGCGAATGCGGACTGGTCGAGCTCGCTCTTTCAGGTGCTGACCAATCAGCCGGGTAAGGACGCATGGCCCGTGATGGGCGCGACCTACGTGCTGTTGCAGGCCACCCCAGACCACTCGGCGCGTAGCGCTGAAACGCTGAAGTTCTTCGATTGGGCGTTGACGCACGGTGAGCCGACGACTCAGGCACTGGACTATATTCCGCTGCCTGCGGTTGTCGTGACGAAAATCCGCGCGCAATGGCACGGCGATAAAGGCGACGAAGTCGCAAACAAAGCGGTTGCCGTGCAATAACTTCCAGGTCAGTTCACGAGTGTTCTCACGTCAGGCGTCTTTGCGCCACGGAGGCGCTGATGAAACAGGAAGCTGCCGAAGAGGTCGTGAAGGCGATCGCGACCGAAACGCAAACGCCACTGGAAATCGTCGCGAAGATGTATGCGCAAACGTGGGCGGAGTTCAGTGACGGCGCACGCGTCATGGATTATCTGACCGTGCTCGTCTCGCGGCGCGTGCGGGAGGACCTTCGTAACATGCGCAAGAACGCGCACTGAATGCTTGCGCGGGAGCAAGCCGACGCCGCGCGCATGCACGGATTAACGCTTGCCCGTTTTGCGCCTGCGGGGATCGGTTTTACGGCAGAGGTCGGTCAACACCCAGCGGGCGATGATCTCGGGGCGATTCGAGCCGTGCTGCGCGACCTTGATTTCGTTTTCGAAGTAGACGATGACGTTTCCGGCCATCACGCGGTACGCACCTGCGTAGTTCACGCCATCCAGTTCGATATTCAATGGATGGCTGGTTTCGTATTCTGCAAGAGCCAAGGTAAGCGCGAAAATGTCTAAATTATGACAATATCGTTTCGCGGCCCTATTGGTCAATTAAATATGCGTTTTGTTTCATATTGACGATTGCGGTCCCGATTTCGGCGCATTACGTGCGCCTCTCGCCCCCTCGAATGGGGGCACGCATCAATGCCGCGTGACTGAGCCTGCCATAGGGACTTGCCGCGAACCATCGCTCGCCAACCGAAGCGCTCCAGGCATTCACCCAGCGCGTAGCCATCATTTTTTCGCTTGTCGCTTCGGCATTCATCAGCCGCTTCATTGCCAGGCCAAGGCGGTGCATTGCGTACCGCTTGCGGCGTGCTTCGGTGTCCACTCGCGCGTTCATCGTCTCATCTCTTCCGGGTTGACTAATGCGCAGACAAAAGCCTGGAGACCCACCTGTACCGATACCTTGCGAAACTGGAGCATCACTCGCGCTGAACCACACGAGAACGCTCATTAAGGCACGAAAAGAAAGTTGGAAACATCAGGGAGAGTATTGAGGGCAGTCGCCATGAAAGCGCTTTCGCCGGGCAATTCGAATAAGGGCGCGCCACCTGCGCCGATCTGGCTCTCCATTCACTTACAACACTACGCCGGCCATATGACACTCCTTCGTGCCTTTTGTCGAAATACAACCGATGAATGGCGGCGGCTTAACGTCGCGCCGCGCGATGATGACGAATCGGCAACCCCGTTCCAGAAGGTTCACAGCGCGTACATCCATGCGAACAACGACACACGGCGGCCCTCGATTCGCGCTCGGACGCGCACTGAAGCAACCGCTGCTCAATGCGGTGGCCCGGTTGCCCGACAGCGTACAGCGAGCGATGTTCATACCACCGATACGCCGCATCTGCATTCGCGTACCGGTATTGCGCGCCGTGTATTCAGGCTGCCTGCGGCGCCATCCCATCGATCTCCACTACGGCACGGACACGAGCGGCCTGGTCGATTCCAACGCGCTGCAGCGCGACGCCCACCTCGCCAGGCAGCTAAGGCCTTATATGGGCTCGCAGCCGACCATCATCCGCCGCGCGCTCGACACCCTGGGTGATATTGCCGGCTATACGTTCATGGACATCGGTTGCGGTAAAGGCAGGCCGATGATCGTCGCCTCCGAGTATCCGTTCTCTTTGGCGCTGGGCTACGATATCAGCGCGGACCTGGTGAGAACGGCGAACGCGAACGCGGTCGTCATGGCGCGCCGGTTTCCACAACGGCCGCCCATTCGCGCATTCCATGCCAATGTCGCCGACTTGAAGGTGCCGTCGGGCAACGTGGTCGTCTTTCTGTTCAATCCATTCGGTCCCGAGTTGATGGCGTCATTGCTGGAAAAACTCGAAGCGGGCCTCACGAGCGGCACCATCCAGCATCTTTTCGTCGTCTACGACAACCCCGTGTGCAGTGAAGTTTTCGACGGATCACAACAATTGCGGCGCTGGTTCGCTGGCGTATTTCCGTACGATCACGACGAAGTCGGCTTCGGACCCGAGGACCACGAGAACGTCGTCGTCTGGCAAAGCGTGCGCGGCGCGCGCCCTGACACATTCGCGAACCGCAACCGCCGCATTACGACTAAAGACCGGCTCAGCACTTCCCTTGAAGGCTGAATCATCAGCACCACGAATTCATTCAGGAGACGCAAGTGCCGACCTCCGCCGTGGCGATATACGAGTCGTCGCCGGCCGCAACCTGGCGGTACGAGTTGCGCACGTGCGAGACCGTCGATGCGTTTCGTGCGTTCGAGCCGCAATGGCACGCGCTTTTGTCCGGCGCCGAGGCCTGGTCGCCTTTCATCAGCTTTGCTTATTGCGAGGCCGCAGTCGCGGCAGCGCTGAAAAGCGGCGCGAAGGTCGAAGTCGCGATGGTGCACGACGCGCGTGACCTTCTGGCGCTATGGCCCGTTGCAATCATGCGCGAAGGCGCGTGGCGAGCTGCCCATACGCTGGGCTGCGGATGCGGCGAGGAATACGGCGGCCCGCTGATCGCCGACACCCGACGCGCGGAACTTTACGATGCGGCGGTCCAGGCGGTCTTGCGCATCCACGCCGACGTGCTCCACATTCCGATGCTGGAAAACGGCAGCACGCTGCAACGCGCGCTCGACGCCGCGCCACAGTCATGGGTGCAGCGCGCGCTGCCGCCGCGCTGGCGCGTGATGCCCGGCTATTCGATCAACCTGCGCGCCGCGCCCACATGGAGCGACTTTCTCGCAACGCGGCACTCGACGCTGCGCGCCGCGCTTCGCTCCAGCGCGAAGCGGTTGCGGCGCGAAGGCGACGTCAGTTTTGGGTGGTGTGACAGCGCCGAGGACACCGAGCGCGTATTGCGGTGGCTATTCGCGAACAAACGCCAATGGGCGCTCAAGCGCGGAATCGAATCACCGTATTTGATGGACGACCGCGTACGCGATTTCTTCATCGGCCTTGCAAAGCGAACTGACCTGACCCGCCTGCCGCTCGTCGCTTGTGTGCAGGTCAACGGGCAGCCGGTGGCGGCTTCGGTCAATCTCGTCGGCGCACGCAGCGTCGAATATTTGATCACCACCTATGACGAGGCGTTCAGCGTGTTTTCCGTGGGGAATCTGCTGATCGAATACATCGCGCAATGGGCCCACGCGCACGGCCGCGATTTCGACTTTCGGCCGTTGCACGGCGACTATAAGGTGCGTTGGGCAGATCGCGAAACCAGGCACGAATCGCGCATCGTCGTGCTCAATGCACGCGGACGGCTCATCGAATTGGCGCTGTCATGGGCGCAGGTCAAGCGCGTCTATCGAAAACTCGCGACGCTTGTCATGGCGCGCTTGAAATGAACGAATAGCGTGCATATGCACCGTTCACGGCCTCACCACACCGCCCTGCCCTGGCGTTTCGCTGTGCGCAGATTCGTCGAGCGTTTCGAGCGCCGGGTCGTGATGGAGGACGAGCGCGGCGCCCGCGCCCACGAGTCCGGCACCCGCGAGACATAGCAGGCCCGCTCCGAAGCCACCCGTGCTGTCCTTGATCCAGCCCATCGCATAGGGGCCGAAAAATCCCGCGAGATTACCGAGCGAATTGACAGCGGCAATGCCGCCGGCCGCAGCCGCGCCAGAAAGGAACGCGGCCGGCAGCGTCCAGATCACTGGCAGGCAACCGAAAATACCGAAGCCCGCTATGGAGAGCGCCAGCATCTTGAGCACAGGATTATCGAGTCCGGCCGCAGCCGCAATCCCGGCCGCGGCGACGGCCAGCGCGAATGCCACATGACGCTTGCGCTCGAGACGCCGGTCGGAATGCCGGCTCCATAGCACCATCGAAACGACGCCGACCGCGTACGGCAGCGCAGTGACGAAGCCGGTCTGCAAATTCGTGAGCCCGAATGCCTTGACGATCTGCGGCAGGAAGAAGCTCAGGCCGTAATTGGTTGCGTTCGCACCGAAATAAATAAGCGCGACGGCCAGCACGCGCGGATTGATCAGCGCCTCCAGCACACTGAACGAGCGCACCTTCTCGCGATGACGGCGCTCCTGCGCCTGGCGATCAACGAGCCAGCGGCGCTCGTCGTCGGCGAGCCAGCTGGCGTCGGCGGGCTTGTCGGTCAGATAGAACAGCACGGCCAAGGAGAGCACGAGCGCCGGTATCGCCTCGATCAGGTAGACCCACTGCCAGCCTGCGAGCCCCCCTCTTCCGTCCAGCGATAGCAGCGAACCCGATACCGGGCCGCCAATGACCGTCGACAAGGGAATCGCCGCCATGAAATAGCCCACCACGCGCGCGCGATATTTGGCGGGAAACCACAGCGTCAGCAGGAAAATGATGCCGGGAAAGAAGCCCGCCTCGGCGACGCCCAGCAAGATACGCAGTCCGTAGAAAACATGCGCGTTCGACATGCCGGTGATGCGGGCGATGTCCGGAATGAACGCCATGGCCCCCGCAATGATGCCCCACGTGAACATGATGCGCGCGATCCAGCGCCTTGCGCCAAAGCGTTCGAGCAGCAGATTCGAAGGCACCTCGAAAAAGAAATAGGCAATGAAGAAGATCCCAGCGCCAAAGCCGAACGCGCTCGCGGAAAGATCGAGCGCCTTGTTCATCTGCAGTGCGGCAAAGCCTACGTTGACCCGGTCGAGATACGCCACGAAATAGCAAACGATCAGGAATGGCACGAGCCTCGCGGTCACGCGCCCCATGGTCCGGGCTTCGAGCTCCATATCTGTCTCCTTCGAAGCCGGCGGTGCGGCGCGGTGCGCCGGTCACAGGCCGGTCGGTTTGATATCGTTAAAGACTAGTCGCTCGCGGCGCGATACGAAAGGACCGTTTACATGGTGGGATATGGGCCGTAAGCGGAATTAAAGCTTCGGACAGGAAAGCACTTGCAATGGCTGCGTGGCAATACCGGGCTGAGCGCCATTGGTTGGCGTGCCTTGCGGAGGCGTTGAAACGAGGCGCACGCTGTCCGGACCCGCGTTTGCGAGCGCGTATTTTTCTTCGCTGCCTTGCGGTTGCCAATAAGCGCGAAATACAGGGCCGTCGCTGAAAACGAGCAGCGTGCCGTGCGTCGCCTGCCCTGCGGAAACGAAATCGACCAGTTCGCCGCTGCGCAATGCAAAGCCCCCGGCTGCGCTCGTCCCCACGAGCCTGCCGCATGGCGGCGCGGCGTCAGGGCTGGGGGTGGGATCTGCGCCATGCGCTGGCTGGGTCGCGAGTATCGCCACGCCAAGACATGACGACAACGCGAGCCTAAGAGTCGTTTTCACGCGCAACCTCGTCAACTCGTCATTGGTCGTTCCGAGGGGCGCAAACCGCATGCCCGCGCGTGGAGGCCAGGAACGGCCGCCAGGCGCCGGCCAACAGGAGTGCCAGGCCTAAAAGCCGCCGGAGTCCTTGCCGAGCGTGTCGATATCGATTTCGAGGGCGCGGCAGACATCGCGCACGAACTCATCCATGGCAGCCGTGCACTCCGGGCTCCCCGCCGGGAAATCCTCGGGGTTCTTTTTGCCTTGCGCACGGCGGATGGCGCGAATGCTCGCCTCGAGCGCGCGCGCCTCTGCCCAGATGGGAGGTTTGTCGGGATAGTCAGGATGTTTGCGCGCCATGGCCGGTATTTCGGCAACGGCCACGCGAACTTTAGGCTGGCACAGCGTGCTGCCTCATGAACAAGAGGGGCCGCCCAGTGAGTCGTTAAATGCACGGATAGACATACGCTGCCCTTCGCCCATGATTTCGCCCGCATAGCTAGGGATGCCAAACGTTTGCGCATGTGAAAACCGCGCTTATCCAATGCACATCACATGTAGCGCTGGCGGAGTCGTTGCGTATGCAACGCGCGAGTCATGATGCGTGCCGCTGCAATTCGGCAACGGTTCAGGGATATTATTGTGCCCGCCCGATGGCGGCGTCCGCGGTGGCGGCTTTTCTGCAGCGAGCGAGCGAGCGAGCGGGCGCGAAGCGATGGTTCGCTGAGCAGAGCAATGACGAGTAGTGCGCATACCAGGATCGCCGCTGAACTGGTTGTGCCGCTGCCCCCTGATTACGATGAGGCAAAGCTTGAGCCGATCAATCACGGAGACCATCATGAAGCGCTTTCATATTGCACTGGCCGTTTCGAACCTCGAAGCTTCGATCGCGGACTATAGCCAGCGGCTTGGACAGCCACCGTCAGCCGTCGTGCCGGGCCAGTACGCGATGTGGCGCACAGGGATCCTTAACTTTTCGATCAACGAAAAGCCGGCGCAAGCGGGAATGTTGCGCCATGTTGGATTCGAAGACGACGCAGTCACAGGCTATTCGAGCAGTTTCGATGTGAACGGTCTCGAATGGGAGCTGTTCTCGGCAGCGGAGCAGGACGCGCGCATTGTCAGCGCCTACGGGGTTCCGGTACGGCAATGAAGAAAGGCATGCTACGTCACGCTATTCGAATCCTTGCGCCTGGCATTGCCGCCAGCGCGATGGTAGCGTGCACGTCGGCTGCCAACGTGTTCCCCTGTCACGACTTCTCTCGGCGACGGCCGTAGCGGAAACATTACGTTTGAATCGATAACGCCCACGAACACCCGCGATTTTCTCCTGCATTACGCCACCGCCAGCAAGGTCGCGATTACGGGGGATCTGAGCAATGCGGCGTTCGCACCCAGGCAGGGCCTTTCCTTACATTAAGCCGACACCCCACCAAAACAACGGCCGCACGAACGCGCCTGGCCCAATCGCAGGCGCCCGGCGCTCACTGTCACCTCGTTGCCGCAATCGCACCTGCACACCCACATACCATCGCCAGCGTACCGGTCCGTCGTCAGCTGTCCGAACACCTCGCCGCCCTTCAGCGCGGGCGAGCCTGGGCGGGACCGCCATACACGACGCTGCTCACGGCAGCCGCAATCCTGCGTCTGCCCGCTCTCCACCGCAGCGAGCGCAGCCGTGACGTGGGCGCCGCATCGGCACTGCCAGAGCCACACGCCAGCGCCGCGATACTGAAGCGCGACGAGATCGCCGAAGGCGCGGCCGGAGACGTCGCGATTCGGCGGAAAAGGCCATTCAGGCGGCAAGGGGGGACGAATGCGCTGGTTCACGAAAGCTAAATGGGATTCGGCGTCCTGTTCTCAAGCGTAACCGACCGCTTTCGATTCGCGGGCGTGGCTCAGCAAAGAGGGGCGGATTGGCCCGCACATTCGGTGCGGCGCCGCCTCGTTTCGGGTTGAGCGCGTATTTTGACACCTCGCGCGTACCGCGAATGATAAATCGGGAACATTTGCTTGAGTGAGCGATGAAACGCCGGGGGCGGCGAGGTACCAGTCGATGCGCAATTCGGGCTGCAGCGTCTGAGTTCCCAGCTACGCAGAAGCGCTGAAAATGAATATTTCGCCCTCCTCGCAGATCAATCTCGACATCGAAAGTCATTCCTGGACATCCTGTTCGCGCGACGGACTGCTGGCCAGCAAGCAGGCCTTTGCCGAATATCTGCGCAGCCTGCGGCGCTCCAGCGCGTTGCGTAACTGGCCCAGGATCAACGTACTGGCAATCAGAGCGAGATACAGCGTAATGAGATCGTGACGCGCGCCGTTGAGGGCCGATTGATGGACGACGAGCGCGGCGTCGACGGGCGGAAGCATGTGGCTCTTGCCCTCAACGACGCGCGTCATGTGGATGAAGCCCGCAGCGGAAAGCAACGGCAACTGGACAAAAAGTAGCAGCAACGCCAGCCGCATGCGACGCGCCCATGCATGGTGGCGCAACCGGAACCACAGCCCGAGGCATCCGTGTATCCAGCCAGGCGCAAGCAGCGCGAGTTGCAGGCCCTGCGTGCCGCTCGTGAGCAGCACGACAATGACGCGCTCGTAGTTGGGTTCGAAACCGTAGAGCGAAGACGCAAGCCGGGTCGTCACTGCATGGCGGATCAGCAGAAGCGGCAGGCTGAGCCCTGCCCACAGGCGGATCCATTCCGCGGGCGGCAGCGCCCAGTGCCGCCGCCCGTAAATCGTGCGCAACGCCAAGACGAAATGCACCGATGCTGCGCCATACAGCGCGATTGTTCCGGGCGTGCTGCGCCAAAGCCGCAGCGCGAGCACGAGACCGCGTCCGGCAAGCTCGAGCGACCAGATACCGAGCGCGTGATTAACCAGATGCAGAAAGAGGTACGTCAGCATCACGAGGCCCGACCCGAGTTGAAGTCGGCGCAGAACGAACTGCACGTTGATTCTCATGTCTCCGGCACCGCGACGGGTCATCTCGAAGATGTCCATTTTGTTTCTGCCATTTCGTTTGCCACGCCTGCACTACCGCGAACCCACGCCGGTTATTCCCGCGCTCGACGGGCGACAGGTGAACGCAGCGTGATCGACTTTCGGGAATGAACTGGAAATAAAGCGGGAATAAAACAGCGGCCTTCACGGTATTGCACGTGAAGCCCGCCCTGGAGGCGCTCCGCATTGCACCGGCGGTCGACTTCCCGAACCCAGTCGAGAGGACATCATGTCGTCAGATCATCCTTCCCAACCGTCACGCCGCAGCGCCCTGAAATGCCTCGCCTTCGGTGGCGTGGGCACCGTGTTCGTTCTGGCCGGAGGCGTCCTCACGCCCGTGGAGTTGGCGCTGGCAGCCAGCACCAAGGAAAACGACGCGGCTTCCGGCGTTCCGCTCTTTCTGCAGATCAGCGACTCGCATATCGGCTTCAACAAGGAAGCGAATCCCGATGTCGCGGGCACGCTCAAACAGACGATTGACTACGTCAACGCCATGCCAACCAAACCCGCGCTGGCGATTCACACGGGCGATATCACCCACCTCTCCAAACCTGCGGAGTTCGATCTGGCGGCGCAATTGCTGTCCGGTCTCGACATCACGGAGTTGCACACCACGCCCGGCGAGCACGATGTGACAGACGGACCGCAAGGCGAATACTTCAAGCGTTTCGGCAAGGCATCGGACAACCGGGGTTATTACAGCTTCGACCACAGCGGCGTGCACTTCGTCGCGCTCGTCAACGTGATGCATTTCAAGCCAAACGGGCTGGGAAATCTGGGCGAGGACCAACTCGCGTGGCTGGAAAACGACCTGAAGGGCCGCACGTCCAGCACGCCGATCGTCGTCTTTACTCACATGCCGATGTGGACGATCTACGAACCGTGGGGCTGGGGTACCGGCGATGCGGGCCAGGCGATGGACTATCTAAAGCGCTTCGGCTCGGTGACCGTGCTCAACGGTCATATTCATCAGATCGTTTCCAAGGTGGAGGGCAATATCACGTTCCACACGGCTCGCTCGACCGCCTATCCGCAACCGACCGCCGGCAATGGCCCTGGACCTGGACCACTTACGGTGGCTAGCGATCAGTTACCGAAGATGCTTGGCGTAACCAGTATCCGAATCTCGCGCCACCCTCTCGCGGCGACGCTTTCCGACACGTCCCTCGCCTGACTTTGCGTCTCGCACATTGAACAAGGATCCGAGCCATGCTCTCCATTTACTATCGGCGCGCATTCGCCCTCTTCTGCGGGATCGGGATGCTCATCGCGGTGGCGTCCCTTGGGTTGCCTGCCGCTCATGCGCAGGAGTCCAATCAGATCGTCATCAAGAACTTCATGTTTTCGCCCATGTCTCTCACGGTCAAGGCGGGCACGACGGTCACCTGGAAAAATATGGATGGCGAACCGCATACGGTCGTCAACGACGCGGGCGTATTCCACTCCGCCGCGCTCGACCAGAACGACACGTATCAGTTCAAGTTCGACAAGCCGGGGGTGTACAACGTGTTTTGCGGGATCCACCCGTATATGAAGGCAACCATCACCGTGCAGTAGAGGGATAGAAGCCGCCGAGTCCCGGCGTGATGCGGAGCGTCGTCGTGTGTGTTGCAACTGGCTAGCGCTACGCGACGACGCTCCGTCGCAGTTCAAGGGTTCGGCAGCAAGGTCGGAGAGATTTGCGCCGCGTTGCTGATGAAGACGTTCGTCGCATCGTCTTGCAGCAAGTAGCCCTGCTTGACGAGTGCATCCGCCGCCTTCGCAACCGCCGCTTGATAACGCGAACGGCTGCCGCCATAGAGCGCGTCCAGCGTGGTGCGGCTATCGACGCCCCCTGCCTGCGCGGCCGCGCTCACAGCGAAGGGAATCGCCGCGCCGTTGGAGATGCAGCCTTCACCGATTGCGTGCCCTGCGCCGCGATAGTTCCACCCGGTATAGGTCGCGAGCGGTACGCCCACATCCGGCACGAGTACGCCCGTGGTTTCGTTGCCGTTGGCGTCGACCTTGGGCACGAGAATCGTGTACGGCTGCGCAGTGTTCACGACCGGCACGGCGTTGCTGTAGTCAGTCACGAAGACCTGATTGTATTCGCCGTCAAACGTCAGGCTGAGCGGTGTCGGCGTCGCGGCGGGGCCGCTCGGCACAGTCACGTTCTCAAGATTGGGGAAGCCTGTAGCCGCTTGCGTCGGCGCGACCAGATTGCCCGACGCCACCGTCGGATATTGCGAGGCGGGCGGCTCCGTGCCCTTGCCAGCCCATGCGACCAGCGCGGGAATCAACGCGCGCTCGACGGGCGTTTCCTCGACGGGTGAGCCCGGCAGCTGACACAGACTGCCTGTGGCCGGCACCGTGAAGTTTCCCGTAGTCACGCCGCCGCCGCCGCCGTGCTGCGTGCCCGGCACGAGGTAGTAGCGCACGTTCGGTGGCAAATGGACGTCGTTGCCACGTCCATCCGTGACGACCAGCGACGCGGCGCCGCCCCACCATTCAAACGCGCCGTCGAGTTGCATGATCTTCGGACACGTAGCGGAGGCTTCGCAACGCTTGAGCAGGCCATCGGTCTCTCCGCTGACCGGATCGGTCCTTACTGCATAAGTAAAGGGGAACTGGAAACCCGGCATGAAGTGGTCCTCATGCTGCTTGGACCAGCGTCCCGGCTGCGCAAACGCGGCGTTGGTCCAGGTGCGCCGTGCAGCGGAAATGATCGGAAATAGTCCGTCGAAAACGATCCTGCCGTGCTTGTCCTCGTTGAAGCCCTGATAGAGAAAGTCCTTGATGAAACGGCCCGACTGCGAAATCCCCTCGCCAATGGCGACGTCGAAGTTCGTATCTCTGGCGCATCGCGACGCTGCACAGGCCGCGTCCTTCAGATCGTTGAGCGGATTTTGAACGCCCCGCGCATCGGCCCTGTCGTAGCGCAGCCAGGACACGAGATCCCGCAGCGCCGCAAAGCCGATGCCATCGATGGTCGGCGCCGCGGCCTTGTAGACGAAGCTGTAAATCGTCCCGGCATCGGGCGGGACGGTCCTCCCGTTGGGACCCGGCACCGACGCGGGCGGCGTGAACTTGACCGAATAATTTCCTTCATAGACATTATTCGGAGTGCTGATATAGCTCCACGATGTCACCTCGACGGAAGGCGCCCTATACGTTTGCACGCCGCCTGGAATGCTGCCGTATGCCGATAGCCACGATTGCCGGGCGGTGAAGGTGACGCTACCCGTGTCGTTGAGATTGGCGGGCGGGTACGTGAGCGGAATCGTGGCCGGGTCGCCGCCCGCATAGTCCGGAATGAACTCTTCGCGCGACAGCGCTGTCATTGGCGAACCGTCCTTGTTGGTCGCCACAGGAAATTTCGTGCCGACCAAACCCGCGCCGGCCAGCGTGCTCGTGCCGTTGAGCGGAATATCGCCTTGCCAGCCGCTCCAAAGAATCGTATAGCCGTGGCGCAGCAACGATGGGAAGGTCGATGGCGGCGGTGCGCCGGTATCGAGCGCGCCTGCGCCGATGAATGATCCATCGGCGAGCTTGTTGCCGCGATTCACAACGTCGTAGAAGAGCACGCGCGTGGCGTTTGCGGCGCTCTGCGGACGCAGGATCACGACATCGGTCCAGTAGTCGACATACCCATCGACTCCGATAGGCGCATTCTTGATGTTGACAATACCCGCGTTGAGCGGAGAACGCGGGTCAAGGGCGCCGTGCACGACGGCGGTGATGACCTCGTATGGGCCGGCTGCTCCCGCAGGTGTCGCGCCACCGAAGGCCGGCTCGGAAGAAATGACCTGAAAGCTCTTGATGAAACCCGCGCCCCGCTGGCCAGGCTCAGAGCCGTGCGGGTCACTGTGTGCGATACCGCCAATGAGCATTCCACTCGCACCGCAAATCAGTAGCATTCCTATATTTTGAGTCTTCATCGTAGAATCTCCTAACCGTGGCGTACATGGCAGAAGCGGAGTCTCGCGCTTTTCCCTTGAGGAACGGCGAGTCCGTGAGATGCAAGGCTTTCATGCGGAATGACCAGCATTACGCACGCATGCTGGTCCGGTACACGGAGGCACGCGTGGCTGAAGTCGGAATGCTTACAATTGGCCGAAATCGTTCGATAAATCTTATGCGGCCTTGAGTATTTATAATTCGCGAGACCGCAATTCCTACTGGCGTTTACGCGTACGCTGGAGGTGCTTGCGCGAACATCAAAAGTCAGCGTTGCGCGATATCGTCGCCGTGCGAGTCCTTGTGAACGACCTCGACGTCGATGGTCCGGCCATCGTCGCCGAACTCGCGCGCCTGCCGGCGTAGCGCACGTATTCTCCACCAGAGATAGCCCGCGAAGACCACGCCCACAGCGAACAAGACGGCAAGCAGCACCACCGACAACATCGCAGCCACCACGAGCACGATTGCGCTCACGACGACGGCCGACAATCGGCCGAACCATCCGGTCCCACCGATCCGGATCCCTTTCTCGTACGCCACGCGCCGTGGCGACGGTCTATCGTTGTCCATTCCTCTTCTCCCAGCCGCTGTCGCGGACTGTCAATTACGCTGGCGAATCCCGCGATATGTATCGCGTATTCGCCGCATCACCCATCCTGCCGATGAGTGTGAAGTGTTCCGAAACATCTCTGCGCGCGTAAGCCGGTCGTCGTCGTACGGCTAACTGAAAACTTACCCTTCGCGAACACGCGCCTATGTCTATTCTAAAGAAGTAAAGCAAGCCGAATCGAGTCGTTTCCAGTCGCAGTTGAATGGGACAACCTATCATGGCTGACACGAGCTACACGGCGCGCAAGTCCGTCGCCGACATAGTGGGAAGCGCCGATGCCGAAAGCAGTCGGGCGCTGTCGAAGACCCTTGGGGCGCCCAGCATCACGGCGATGGGAATCGGCGCCATTATTGGCGCGGGCATTTTCGTCCTCACTGGCACCGCGGCGGCACAATTTGCCGGCCCGGGCATCATCCTGTCTTTCGTGCTGGGCGGAATTGCATGTGCGTTTGTCGGCCTTTGCTACTCCGAACTGGCCGCCATGCTCCCCGTATGCGGCAGCACTTACACGTATACCTATGCGACCCTTGGCGAAGTGTTTGCGTGGATCATCGGCTGGGACCTGATTCTCGAGTACGCCATGGGTGCCGCGACGGTCGCGGTCGGGTGGTCCGGATATATCGTCAGCCTGTTGCGTAACGTCGGAATCAACATCCCGCCCACGCTCGCTGCCGCACCCGGCACGACCGTCCAGCTTGCTGACGGTACCACCGCCGCCGGCACGATCAATCTCCCTGCAGTACTGATCATCGCGATCCTCACGGCGATGCTGGTACTCGGCACGCGGGAGTCTGCACGCATCAACAACGTCATGGTCGCCGTCAAGCTGGCGGTCGTGGCGGCCTTCATCGCTATCGGCGCGTTCTTCGTGCATCCCGCCAACTGGCATCCCTTCGTGCCGCCCAACACCGGTGCATTCGGCAGCTTCGGGGCAAGCGGCATTTTGCGCGGCTCCGCAGTCGTATTCTTTGCCTTCATCGGCTTTGACGCAGTGTCGACCGCTGCGCAGGAGGCGAAACGGCCACAGCGCGACATGCCGATTGGCATCCTCGGCTCGCTCGTTATCTGCACTTTGCTCTATATCCTCGTAGCCGCCGTGCTTACCGGCCTCGTTCCATACGCACAACTGAACGTTCCCGATCCGATCGCCAAAGGTGTGGACGCCATTGGTTTCACCTGGTTCTCAGTGCTCATCAAGATCGGCGCGCTAACCGGCCTGACCACCGTGATACTCGTGCTGCTCTATGGGCAGAGCCGCATTTTCTTCACGATGTCGGAGGATAGACTGCTCCCCCATCTGTTCTCCACCGTCCATCCTCGCCTGCACACGCCACATCGAAGCCAGATCATGATCGGCACGGTCGTCGCCATCGTGGCGGCCCTCACACCGATCGGCGTACTCGGCGAGATGGTCAGCATCGGGACGCTGTTTGCGTTCGTACTCGTGTGTGGAGCAGTCATGTACCTGCGGCGCAGCGACTCCGACGCGGCCCGCCCTTTCCGCGCGCCCGGCGTGCCGGTGGTCCCTATTCTCGGGATCGCGTTTTGCGTGTTGCTGATGGTGGGACTACCGCTCGTCACCTGGGTACGGCTGATCGTCTGGCTGCTTATCGGTATGCTGATCTATATGTCTTATGGCCGGCATCATTCGCGACTGCGCCATCCGGAGCGTGAGTGACGGAAACGGCGGAAGGCAGCCAGAGTCGAACTGACCCGGGAGCGGCTGACGCCCCCAACCGGGTTTGAAGCCCGGCCGTACCACCGGATACGAATGCCTTCCTTCGTCGAACTCAACCGCAACGGCAACCGCAATCGCAAGCATACATCGATGTGCCTACAACCATTCGCGCATCCGGCTATCGCGCCGTAATAGATGCGTATCGCGCTGAAAGCGAGTATATCCAACGCGATCGAAGTACTCCAGAATCTGAATCGCCCGTTTGCGGCCCAATGCCGTGGCGTCGCGAAACGCCGCGGCATTGACGGTGCCGCCCTGCTCCGCGGCAATCTGTGCAACGGTGCGAGCGAGCATCTGCACCACGTCTCGATCGTAAAAGAGATCGCGCACGACCTGATACACCATACCGAGGCGCGCGAGCTTGCGCAGCAACGCACGCACCTTATCTTCCGGCTGCCGCGTCTCGCGCGCGAGATCCCGCACCCACGGCGGATCGAAGCGCCCTTGCGCAAGCAGCGGCATGAGGCGCGCCGCGAGCGCTTCGTCGTCGGCATCGAGCGTCACCGCGTGCGAGGGCAAATGCAGCCACGGGCCGCTGCGCGCCACGCGCCCCTCACGTTCGAGCGCTTCAATCGCGGCGCGCCACACCGCATCGCTCACGAGCGGCGCCGCCATGCGCCGCAAACGCGCCGCGTCCGGCCCCTGCTCGTCAGGCGAGCGTACATGAAACTCGCCGAGCGCTTCGACAATGCGCTCGGTGAGCCTCGTCCAGTGCGCGTGTGCGATCATCGCGCCTTCGTCGTCGCGCCCTTGCGGTGCGATTGAAATCGCGTCGGCGGGCATTGCCAGCGCGGCATCGTCGTAACCGGTCAACTGGACCAACGTTGCGCGCGCAATGCCGCACGGCGCTTCTTCGATCAGCGGCGCAAGGTTTGCTTCGTCGAGCCACGTGCGCAACGCGTCGAGCCATGCGCGTCGCTCAGCCGTTCTGCGCCGCCGCGATGGGCCGAACGGATCGAGCACACGCCCGCCACCGACGGTGTGATTTGCCTGCGCGTTGCGAACAATAAATCGGTCTCCCGGCAACGCGTGCAACGGCGCGTCGAAAACAAGTTGCACACGAGCGGTCTCGCCGGGTGCGAGCGTTTCGCCTTCGAGCAGTGCGACGTTCGCAACACGATGCGTCGTGCCCAGATGCACATGAAGCGGCGACCAGTGCTGCAACGTGATGTCTGCGTCGTCGAGCAACTGCAGTTCGACGTCGAGACGCATGGCAGGCTCGCCCAGCCGCGCATCGACGATCCAGTCGCCGCGTGCAATCTGTTCCTTGTCGATGCCCGCGAGATTCAGCGCGCAACGCTGGCCGGCGTGGCCCGCGTCGCCGGCCTGTACCGCGCGATTCTGCGCATGCAGGCCGCGCACACGCACGGGCGTGCCGGCTGGTGCGAGCACGAGCGCATCGCCGGCTCGTACACGCCCGGCGAATACCGTGCCCGTGACCACCGTCCCTTGGCCCGTCAGCGTAAAAACGCGATCCACTGCGAGGCGAAAGAGGCCATCGTCTCGTCGCGCCCGCCATGTACCCGCGCGCTCGCGCAACCAGGCGTCGAGGCGCGCCACGCCTTTGTCATCTGGCTGCGTTGCGTTCGTCTCGAAGATCGGTGCGTCCGCAAGCATCGTGCTAGCGAGCCATGCGTCGATTTCGGCGCGCACGGCGTCGCGCCGCGCCGCATCCACGCGATCCGTCCTCGTCAGCGCAATGGCGCCGTGCTGAACGCCTAGCAATTGCAGAATGGCGAGGTGCTCGCGCGTTTGCGGCATCACGCCGTCGTCGGCGGCAATCACGAGCAAGGCGAAGTCGATACCGCACGCACCCGCCGCCATCGTATGCACGAGCTTTTCGTGGCCGGGCACGTCGATGAAGCCAAGCACGTCGCCGTTGGCTAGCGGCAGGTACGCGTAACCCAGTTCGATCGAAATGCCGCGCGCCTTCTCTTCTTTCAGGCGGTCGGTGTCTACGCCGGTCAACGCACGAACCAGCGTGGTTTTGCCATGGTCGATGTGCCCCGCCGTGCCGACGATCACAGGTGCAGCTCCGCGAGTTGCGCAGCGAACGCCGCTTCGGCCCCGGGTTCGAGGCAGCGCAGGTCGAGGCGCAGCGCGTCGTCGGCAATGCGGCCGATCACGGGCCGCGGCAGTTCGCGCAAGGCACGTTCGAGCTTGAGCAGCGCGCGGCCGCTGCCGCCCTTGCCTGCATGGCGCACGACGAGCCCGCTGCTCGGCAGCACGTCCACGGGCAACGCGCCGCTGCCGATCTGGCTGAACATCGGCTCGACGCTCGCGGCATACGCGTCGCCAACCGCGCGCTGCAACGCGGGTAGCGCGCGCTGCGCGGCCTCCTGCATATGCGTGGCGGGCCGTGTGAGAAGGCGCAACGTAGTCAGCCGCTCCTGCAAGAATTCAGGCGCCTGATAGAGCCTCAAAACCGGTTCGAGCGCTGCAAGCGTGAGCTTGCCCACGCGCAGCGCACGCTTGAGTGGGTGCTTCTTGATCTTCGCAATGAGCGCCTTGCTTCCGACGATCAGCCCCGCCTGCGGGCCGCCCAGCAGCTTGTCGCCGCTGAAGGTCACGAGGTCCGCGCCCGCTTCAACGGTCGCGCGCACTGTGGGCTCGGCGGGCAAGCCCCACTGCGCGAGGTCGACGAGCGTCCCGCTGCCCAGGTCGACTGCGACCGGCAGGCCGTGCTGACGTGCCAACGGCGCGAGTTCATCGAGTTCGACGCTTTTCGTAAAGCCGCTGATCGCGTAGTTACTGCAATGCACTTTCATCAGCAGCGCAGTGCGCGCGTTGATCGCCGCTTCGTAGTCCTTTAGATGCGTCCGGTTCGTCGTGCCTATCTCGCGCAAGCGGGCGCCCGCCCGGCTCATGATGTCGGGAATGCGAAACGCCCCGCCGATCTCGACCAGTTCGCCGCGCGAAACGACGACCTCCTTGCGATTGGCGAGTGCGCTCAACAGCAACAGCACTGCTGCCGCGTTGTTGTTGACAACGGTCGCGGCTTCAGCGCCCGTCAGTTCACAGATCAGTGAGTCGATCAGATCGTCGCGGTCGCCGCGTTTGCCGCTCACGAGATCGAATTCGAGGTTCGCGGGTTGCGTGAGCGCCTGGACCACGGCTTCTACGGCCTGATCGGGGAGCAGTGCGCGGCCGAGATTCGTGTGGAGCACCGTGCCCGTGAGATTGAAGACCGGACGCAGGCGGCTTTGCGTGCGTTCGGCCAACCGTCGCGCGGTGGCCGCAATCACGCGCTCGAGAGAAAATGGTTCGGCATCCTTGTGGTCGTGCACCAATACGCCGGCTCGCGCATCACCACGCCAGGCGTCCTGCGTGGCGCGTATCGCGCCCAGCACCTGGGTGCGCCCGTATTGCGCAATCAACGGCTGCGCTTCGTCCGAGGCAATCACCCGCTCGACCGCGGGCATGGTTGCGAGCAACGCGTTGAGGGTGCGCGCATCGTGTTCCGCTGCTTGTCCCACGGTTTCACTCATGGCGTGCTCGACTCCTTACTGGTCGCCAGGCACTTCGGGCCATAGCAACGGGTTCGGGCTCGCGCGACGGTAACCCGCGTCGCTCATCAGCAGATCGAGCGTGAGGCTCGCGAGGTCGTCGGCGAGCGGCTCGAAGTCGAGATCCTTCTCCTGATAGCCGATCTTGCGGTACGTATGGCACTCGTCGCACGATTCGGCTTTGAGCGCGGCATTGCCGCCTTCGATGCCGTGATACGCAATGCCCTTGGTCGAATCGCAGTTCGTGCACTTCACGCGCACCACGTGCGCTTCGGTGCCGCACAGGGCGCATTGCGTATACCGATAGCCCTGATACGCGCCGCCAATGCGCACGATGCTGGCAACGGGCGGCGATCCGCAAACGGGGCATACGCCCGGTGCGTCGACATAGGGAATGTCCCGCACGTCGATGCGGCTTGCGAGGTCGGTCCACACCACCTGCAGCGCGGCCATGATGAACGGCGCGGTGGCGGGTGCGATTTCGGTGTAGCGCTGCGCGAGGATCGCGTCGGCCTGGGCTTCGAGTTGTCCTTCGTCCATGGCGCGCAGCTCGTCGAGCACTTTCGCGAGCGCAGACGCGACCACACCCGCGGCTTCAACACGATCGGCGAGACGGTATAGCACGGCGCGCCATTGCGGATCACGCTCGCCAGAAAGCGCCGGAAGTATCGGCATGCAATGATGCTGCGCGTTTGCGATGGCTTCGCGCGAAGGCATGGACGCGCTGCAATGTTCAAGCGCCTCCTGCTGCGCATCGACGAGCGCCGCCATCAAGCGCACGTAGCCGCCAATAGGATTGTGGTCCGAGAGATGCCGCAGGCGCACGGCGCGCGTGCTGAAAAAGGCGAAGCGCTCGGGCAAACGGATGCGCGGAATGGCCGAAGGATCGAGCGACTCAATTTGCTGCGGGTCGAGAATGCGTTGCGTCACGACGGGTCTGCTCCAGAACGGCTTCAAAAAGAAAAAACCGCCGTGCCCTTGCGGGCGCCGGCGGTTTGCCGCTCGCGCCGCCACTGCCTTTAAGGCAGGCGGCGCGCAGCCTGTGCGTTACTTGATGCTCTCGCGGAACCAGCGCGGATGATGCTTTCTTGCCCAGCCCCAGGTGACGTAACCGCGCGTCATGGCGCCGATCGACCCCTTCACCCACAGCGCTGCATAAATATGGATGATGATGCCGCATATCAGCACGAACGCCGCGATCGCATGCACCAACGACGAGAGCCGAATAATCTCGATCGGGAAATAGACCGAGAAATATCGCCGCCAGATCACAATGCCGCTCAAGAGCAACAGCACGAGGCAAACCACCATCGCAAAGAATAACAGCTTCTGGCCCGCATTGTAGCGGCCGATCTCGGGCAGCCTGTCCTCGCGGTTATTGAGCACGTCACCCATCTGTTTCATCCACTGGATGTCGTCTTTGTCCAGATAATTGTGATGCCAGAAGCGCAACGCAAGGATCAGGAACGACACGAACATCACGACGCCGATGAACGGATGCAAAATGCGCGTCCACTGACCGCCGCCGAGCACCGCATAAAGCCACGACATGGCCGGATGAAACATTGCGAGGCCCGAGAGCGCGAGCAGGATGAAACTGATCGCGGTGATCCAGTGGTTGCTTCGCTCGTTGGGCGTGTAGCGCTCGATCAGTTGCGGTTCATCGTCTTTCATCGTTGCGCTCCTCGGGTGGTTCGCCACGCATGCGCCGCGCCTCGTCGCGCGCGGCAATTTCATCTTCTTCCGTCACTTCGTTCGGGCCGACCCGCGTGTAGTGGAAGAAACCCGCCAGCGCCGTGAGCGCCATGATGCCAAGCGCGATTGGCTTGGCGGCGCCCTTCCAGAGCCGCACCATCGGGCTGATGCGCGGGTTGTCAGGCAGGCCGTGATAGAGCGAGGGCTGGTCCGCGTGATGCAGCACGTACATGACGTGCGTGCCGCCCACGCCTTGCGGATCGTAAAGCCCCGCGTTCTGGAAGCCTCGCTCCTTGAGGTCCACGATGCGCTCGGCCGCGTGCTGCTTCATGTCTTCCTTGGTGCCGAACACGATCGCGCCCGTCGGGCAGGTCTTTACGCAGGCGGGTTCCTGCCCCACTGCCACGCGGTCCGAGCAGAGCGTGCATTTGTATACATGGTGGTCCTTCTTCGAGAGGCGCGGAATATTGAACGGACAACCCGCGATGCAAAAGCCGCAGCCAATGCAGTTTTCCTCGTGGAAATCCACGATGCCGTTCGTATACTGGACGATCGCGCCCGGCGCTGGACATGCCTTCAGGCAGCCCGGGTCCTCGCAGTGCATGCAGCCGTCCTTGCGGATCAGCCATTCGAGGTTGCCGTCCGGGTTCTCCCATTCCGAGAACCGCATGACGGTCCACGAGTGCTCGGTGAGATCGTGCGGATTGTCATAGACGCCTGTATTGACGCCGATTTCGTCGCGCAGATCGTTCCACTCCATGCACGCCGTTTGACACGCCTTGCAGCCGATGCACTTGGTCACGTCGATGAGCTTTGCGACCGCGCCCGTGACCGGCTCGCGCACGCCGGGCGGCGGCGTGGTGGTGGCCGAAAGGCGTTTGATGTCGAGTGATTGCAATGTCATGGTTAGCGTCCCCCTATGCCTTTTCGACCTTCACGAGGAACGACTTGAACTCGGGCGTCTGCGAATTGCCGTCGCCCACGGGTGGCGTGAGCGTATTCGTCAGATAACCCGGTTTCGTGAGCCCCTTGAAACCCCAGTGCAGCGGCACGCCAACGGTATGCACGGTCTTGCCTTCGATGGTGAGCGGCTTGATGCGCTTGGTCACGACTGCCACGGCGATCAGATAGCCGCGATTGCTCGACACCTTCACGCGGTCGCCCGCCACCACGCCCACCTCCTTCGCCAGCGCCTCGCCGATCTCGACGAACTGCTGCGGCTGAATAATCGCGTTCAGCCGGGCGTGTTTCGTCCAGAAGTGGAAGTGCTCGGTTAGCCGGTACGTGGTCGCCACATGCGGGAACTGCTGCGCGGTCCCGAACGTCTTGCGGTCGTCGGGGAACACGCGCGCCGCTGGATTGCTCGTGGCGAGCGGATTGTTCGGGTGGAAAGGGTTATATCCAAGCGGGTTCTCGAACGGTTCGTAGTGCTCAGGGAACGGACCTTCGTTCATGCCGTCGCGCGCGAAGAAGCGCGCCACGCCCTCGGGGTTCATGATGAACGGCCCCATGCCCTGATCTGGCGCTTCGTCGACCTTGTAGTCGGGTATGTCTGCGCCCGTCCACGCGCTGCCGTTCCAGCCGATCAGCTTGCGGGTGGGATCGAAGGGCTTGCCCGCCGTATCGCACGAGGCGCGGTTGTAGAGAACGCGCCGGTTCACGGGCCAGGCCCAGGCCCAGTTCAGCGTCTGGCCGATGCCTGTGGGGTCCGAGTTGTCGCGCCGCCCCATCTGGTTGCCCGCCTGGGTCCATGCGCCGCAGAAGATCCAGCAGCCGCTCGACGTCGTGCCATCGTCTTTCAGTTGTGCGAAGCCCGCAAGCTGCTCACCCTTCTTCACGAGCACCTTGGTGGGATCCTTCGCATCGGTCTGGTCGGCGAGCGCCTTCCCGTTGTATTCCTTCGCGAGTTCTTCCGGCGTGGGGCTCGCAGGATTCGAATACGGCCAGTCGAGCTTGACGATCGGATCGGGCAGCTTGCCGCCGTCCTTCTGGTACGCCGCGCGTATGCGCAGGAAAAGGCCCGACATGATTTCGAGGTCGCTCTTCGCCTCGCCCGGCGGCTCCGCGCCCTGCCAATGCCACTGCAGCACGCGGCTCGAACTCACGAGCGAGCCGTTCTCTTCCGCGAAGCACGTGGTCGGCAGACGGAACACCTCGGTCTGGATCGAAGCGGAATCGACATCGTTGAAGTCGCCGTATTTCTTCCAGAACTCGGAGGTCTCGATGGCGAGCGGGTCCATGATCACGAGCCACTTGAGCTTGCTGAGCGCCGAGAGCGTCTTGGCCTTGTCGGGCGCGGACGCCATGACGTTGAAGCCCTGGCAGATATAACCGTTGATCTTGCCTTGATTCATCAACTCGATCGTCTGCAGCAGATCGTAAGGCTTGTCGAGCTTCGGCAGCCAGTCGTAACCCCAGTTGTTGTCCTTCGTGGCCGCGTCGCCCCACCACGACTTCATGAAGCTCACGAAGAATGCGCCATAGTGCTGCCAGTAGCTGAGCTGGTTCGGCCGCATCGGCTGCGAAGCGCGCTTCTTGATGTAGTCGTCGTAGTCCTGTTCCGCTTCGAACGGCAGCGTCATATAGCCCGGCAGCAGGTTCGACATCAGCCCGAGGTCCGTGAGCCCCTGGATGTTCGAGTGGCCGCGCAGCGCATTCATGCCGCCACCTGCTATGCCGATGTTGCCGAGCAGCAGTTGCACCATCGCGCCGGTGCGGATCATCTGCGAGCCGATCGAGTGATGGGTCCAGCCGAGCGCGTACATGATCGTGCCTGCGCGGCCCGGCTCGGCTGTGCTCGCGAGCATTTCGCACACCTTGAGGAATTTATCCTTCGGCGTGCCGCACACCTTCTCGACCATGTCGGCCGAGTAGCGCGAATAATGCTGCTTGAGCAACTGGTACACGCAGCGCGGATTCTGCAGCGTGTCGTCCGTCTTCACGAAGCCGTCGTCGCCGATCTCGTAGTTCCACGACGATTTGTCTGCATACGAATGCTTCTGTGGATCGTAGCCCGAGAAGATGCCGTCGTTGAACGCATAATCTTCTCGCACGATGAACGAGAAGTCGGTGTAGTTCTTCACGTACTCGTGCTGGATCTTGTCGTTCGTGAGCAAATAGTTGATCACGGCGCCAAGGAACGCGATGTCCGTGCCGGTGCGGATCGGTGCGTAGAAGTCCGCGACCGATGCCGTGCGCGTGAAGCGCGGGTCCACGACGATGAGCCGCGCCTTGCGGTGCGCCTTCGCCTCCGTGACCCACTTGAAGCCGCACGGGTGCGCCTCGGCCGCGTTGCCGCCCATCACCAGAATCACGTCCGCGTTGCGTATGTCGACCCAATGGTTCGTCATCGCTCCACGGCCAAACGTCGGGGCAAGACCTGCCACCGTCGGGCCGTGTCAGACACGCGCCTGGTTGTCGAATGCGAGCAGGCCCATGCTGCGGGCCACTTTGTGCGTGAGATAGCCGACTTCGTTGCTGCCCGCCGATGCCGCCAGCATGCCCGTGGTCAACCAGCGGTTCACGGTCTTGCCGTCGGCGGCTTTCTCGACGAAGTTCGCGTCGCGATCTTCCTTTAGCAGCTTCGCGACTCGATCGAGCGCCTCGTCCCACGAGATGCGTTTCCACTCGTTCGTTCCGGCCGCGCGGTACTCGGGGTACTTGAGGCGGCTTTCGCTATGAATGAAATCGATCAGGCTCGCGCCCTTCGGGCACAGCGTGCCGCGATTGACGGGGTGATCGGGATCGCCCTCGATATGGATGATGCTCGTGGTCGCGTTCTTCGCGCCATCGCCGAGACCGTACATGAGGATCCCGCAACCGACCGAGCAGTACGGGCAGGTATTGCGGGTTTCAGTGGTGCGCGCCAGTTTGTATTGTCGGACCTCGGCAAGCGCGTTATCGGGTGCGAAACCCATCAACGCGAGGCTGGAACCCGCCAGCGACGTTGCCGTGACCTTGAGGAACTGACGCCGGGACATCTGCAGCATGATGCGTCCTCGGCTTGGTTGTGGGTTTTTTCAGTATAAGACGTTTTGGGAGACGGATCGCGCTGGATGTTCGCGAGCTTTACAGGCGTACAGCGCGAGGTCGCCCGGGAACCACGCTTGCTAATATTGAATGGCGAACGAGCCAGTTTTGTGACGAAAACGAACCACTGAAGAACCACTGCGGGGCGCGCCATCATGTCAACGCTTTCCACCGAACGACTGCAGTCCGCCGCACGCAAGGAAGCGTCGTGGGTGGTGGGCGCGCTGCGCCAGTTCATCGCCAACCGCTGCCCGTCGCTCGCGGCGAGCATCGCGTTCTACTCTGCGTTTTCGCTCGCGCCCACGCTCGTGATGGTGATTGCGGTGGCCGGCTGGTTCTTCGGCGACGAAGCCGCGCGCGGCGAACTCTTCCGCCAGGTCCACAACGTGCTCGGCGACGATGCGGCCGCGGGCATCACCACCATCGTGCAGAACGCGCATCGCGCGGGCGGCAAGGGCAGTGTCGCGGCGATCATCTCGCTTTCCTTGCTCGTGATCGGCGCGTCCGCAACCTTCTCCTCGCTCAATTCCGCATTGAACATCGTCTGGCCGCCGGACGGGCAGCGCCCCTCCAGCGTGCTGGCGCTCGTGCGCGTGCGCCTCATTTCATTCAGTCTCGTGCTGGGCGTCGCGTTCCTGCTGATCGTCTCGCTCGTGCTCGACACGGCCATCATATTCGTCGGCCAGTGGCTCTGGGGCAATTCTCCTTATGTGATCATCGGAAACCTGATGCAGTTGGGCGTGGGCCTCATGGTGCTGGCCGTCGCATTCGGCGCCCTGCTGCGCTTCCTGCCCGACGCCGACGTGCGCTGGCGCGACGCGATGGTGGGAGGCATCATCGCGGCAGTGCTGTTCTCGGCAGGCAAGAAGCTGTTCGCGCTCTATCTCGCGCACGCGGGCATGGCAACGGCCTTCGGCGCCGCCGGCTCGCTCGCGGTGCTGCTCATGTGGCTCTATTTTTCGGCGGCGGTGCTCCTGCTCGGCGCGGAATTTTCGGCGGCGCGCGGACGCATGCACGACCCGCGCGGCGCGTGGGGTTTCCTTGAGGAAACACCGCCCGGCAGCCGCGCCAAGCTGGCCTCCGTACTCGCCGCCTCCACCATCGTCGCGCGGCACGATACGAAGCGTACGGACCGTCCCGCTGCTGCCCCGGCGCCGTCCGCTGTGCCGATCGGAAACGGCAGCGCAGCGGCCACGGCAATGCCTGCAGCCTTGGCGGCGGCCGTTACGGCAGACAAATCGACACTATCGGAAACACCGCTCGGCGCGGTCGGGCGCGCGAGTGCGCGTGGCGGAGCGTTCGCGGGGCTGAAATCGGGGCTGCAGATTCGCCGTTCGGTCGTGCGCATGGAGGACAGTGCCACCTATGCGGCTGCGCTCACGCTGGTCCAGGCGGGCCGCACAGTGGCCGCCGCCGACCGCTATGTGAAGCGCCATCCGTGGAGTTCGGTGCTGTTCGTCGCGAGCGCCGCGCTCGCCATGACGGCCGCCGGCAGGCGCCGTCACCCGGACGAAGCCGGGCCGATCGAGGCTGCTACACAAGGTCGCAGCAAGCCTAAAAAATAACGATCATTTACGGAACTTTTATCAAAAACAACAATAATGCTCGATCAACAATCCAATATTTCCAAAATCGGCATAATCGACGCAGGCCCCGTCTGACACGGGATTCTGGCCGGTGTCAGGTTTTTGCGACAAACTTTATTTTTTCAGTTCAGGTCGCTTGGCCTGCTGCGTTATTCTCCATCGCGCAACAACTACACAATTTCTGCGTGGAGAAAACAGAATGAAACGAGTCGCTCTCTCGACCCTCTCGCTGGCCCTTTTGGCCGCAGCTGGCACCGCGCACGCTCAAAGCAGCGTGACCCTCTATGGTGTGATCGACGAATCGATCCAGTACGTCAACCACACGATGAACAGCCAAGGTCAAAACAAGAACTTGGTCGCCCTCGTTGGCGGTAACCTGTCTGGCAACCGCTGGGGCCTGAAGGGCACGGAAGATCTGGGCGGCGGCCTGAAGGCAATTTTCCAATTGGAAAGCGGCTTTAACATCAACAACGGCGCGCTGGGCAAATACAACGGCAACACGGCGATCTTCGGCCGTCAAGCATTGGTTGGCGTCACGCACGAGCAGTACGGTACGGTCACGCTCGGTCGCCAGTACGACCCGTTGGTCGACATGGTTCAGCCGCTGACCGCCGACAACTACTTCGGCAGCACGTTCGCAACCCCGGGTGACGTCGACAACAACGACAACACCTCGCGTACGAACAGCGCAATCAAGTACGTCTCGCCGAACATCCAGGGCTTCCAGTTCGAAGGCATGTACGCGTTTGGCGGCGTGGCTGGCTCGACCGGCTCGGGTCAGAGCTGGGGTGCTGCTGCAACCTACGGCATCGGCTCGTTCAACGTTGCCGGCGGCTACTTCCGCATGGACAACTCGTCGTCGGCGGCAGCCCGCGCAGCCAGCGCGGTCAACGGTTTCGGCGGCTGGTCCCAGAGCGCAACGTCGGATAACGTCTTCTGGAACGGCAGCCAGATCAACGCGGCCTACGCTTCGGCGTCGTCGGTCGGCACGGCTCAGGTCGCTGCGCAGTACGTCGCTGGTCCGTTCACGTTCAGCGGCCGTTACAGCAACGTTCAGATGCGTCGGGACAGCGCTTCCGCGTTCGCGTCGAACCAGCGCTTCAACGTCGCAGGCGGCTTCGTCGGCTACCAGTTGAACCCGGCCACGCTGCTCGGCCTCGGCTACACCTGGACGCACGGCGCCGGCGACGTGTCGAACACCTACAACCAGGTTTCGCTCGGCGCGGACTACAACCTGTCGAAGCGCACCGACCTGTACGCTGTGGCGGCCTGGCAGCACGCCAACGGCACGCAGCGCGACAGCGCGACCACGACGTCGATCGCAGGCGCGTCGATCGGCTCGTACGGCTACAACTCGGCTACGAGCTCGCAGACCATGGTCAGCCTGGGTATCCGCCACAAGTTCTAAGCAACGCTTTACTCCGGGCTTCGGCCCGGCGCCGGAACTGGCTGACGAGCCATTCCGGCGAAGCGAGCGAGACCACGCAGCTAAAAACGACACGCTGCACAAACCAGCCTCGGCGCAAGCCCTGGCTGGTTTTTTTATGCCCGCGAGGTTTTAGAAGCGATCCTCCACGGCGGTTCGTGCAAGGCCGTGTGTGTGCACGGCCTTGCGCCGTTTACAGGTCTTTTAGACGAGTAAAAGCCTCAGCGCAGCCGCGCCAGCGCGGCTGCGGCGTGCCACACGAATGCGTCGCTCAACGCCGTCGCCGCGCGCTGCGTGCCGCGCACGACATGGAGCGCGCTCGACAGCGCGGGCGTGAAGCGCTTCACGCTCACCCGCGCGCTAGCGTGCTGGGCCGTCAGCGCGTCGACGAGCGCGATGCCCATTCCCGCCTCCACCATCCCCACGACGGATTGCGCGAGCGCCGCTTCGATGCCGGGCTCGCGCGCCACCCCGCATTCGGCAAAGAGCCGGTCGATGGAATGACGCGCCTCGCTCGCCGCGGCAAACGAAACGAAGCGTTCGCCCGCGCAGTCTTGCGCATGGATCATGCGCTTGCGCGCGAGCCGGTGTCCGCGCGGCACGATGCAGCGCAGCGGCCATTCACCCAGATACTCGAGACGGGCGCCAGGATGCACGACGGCTTGCGCCACGAAACCGAGATCGCAGCGTTGCGCCGCCACGCGCTCGGCAATCTCGGCGGCTTCGCCAGTCATCAGTTCGAGATCGACGCCCTCGTGCTCGCTCGCGAACGCAGCGGCCACGCGCGGCAGGAAGTCGGCGCAAAGATCTGCTGAAGCGGCGACACGCACGACGCCGCGCCGCTGCGCGCGAATCTGCGCGGCCGCCTGGGCCACGCGCTCGAAGCCGAAGAACGCGCGCTCGACTTCGTCTTGCAGCGTATGCGCCTCGACGGTCGGCAGCAAACGCCCTTGGCGTCGCTCGAAAAGCGTGAACCCCATCTTCGTTTCGAAGTCGGCAAGCAGACGGCTCACCGCGGGCTGCGAAATGCCGAGCGCCTGCGCCGCGCGGGTGACGGTGCGCCAGTGCATCAATGCGCGAAACGCTTCCACCTGGCGCAAACTGAGGTCGGTTGTCGGCATAACACTCTATTATGGATATTCGAAAATTCTGGCTCGTATCGTCGACGCGATTGCGAAGCCGATAAGGATTATCGCTCGATTTTCCGAACATAGTACCGAACGCCAGTTCATAACATCAGAACATGGCATGGAGCGCCTATGCGGTTGTACGCACCAAATGAAAATCCCCGTGGGCTCGACGCCAACGGGGATTTTTTGGTACTGACGGTAGCCGCTACCCGAAGGGCGCGGCTTGAAGCGCAATCAGCGCAATCAGGCTGCTGCTGCGTCCTTCAGCTTCTTCAGGGCGCGCGCCTTGATGCGGACCGATGCGGGCTTGGCCGGGAACCAGCGCTCTTCACCCGTGAACGGATCCTTGCCGAAGCGCTTCTTCTTCGCCGGCACGGCCTGCACGACGATCTTCAGAAGGCCCGACAGCGTGAATTCGCCAGCGCCCTTCTTGTGGACCGAACCGAGGATCGTGTCTTCCAGCGCGGCGAGCACGGCCTTGGCAGCCTTCGGCTCGACGCCTGCACGCTCAGCGACGTGGGTAGCCAGCGAGGCCTTCGTGAAGGTGTCCTTGATCGGCGTCGGTGCGCCGGACGCCTTCACGGCGACCTTCTTAGCTGCGGCCGTCTTGGTGGCGGGCGCTTTCTTTGCGGCAACCTTCTTGGCCGGGGCAGCTGCCTTTTTGGCCACTTTCTTTGCGGAAGTCGGCATGTTTCTCCTACCAGTGTTGGTCAGTGAATCGAAGAAGCACTGCGGAATGCACGTGCTTCAACGGCGGATTCTACATACGCGCAAGCGTTTTGCGTGAAGCTTTTGCATTGTCGTTACGATTTTGTTGCGCGGCGCTGACTCTCGAACACATTTTGACGCCTGTTTACAGGGGTAAACGTGCACCTCGCGTACCCGAGGCACGGTCGGACGACACGCTTCGCCCGGCTCGGCGCACGGCACGTTCATCAGGAAAGCGCCATACGTATGGCGTTTTTGCATGATTTCGGCTGCGATGCCGGTGTCGGCGCGACGGCAAGATGCAGTCAAAGTGTGCGCAGCAGCGTGGCGAGCGACGTCAGCGCGGCATCGATACGCTCGGCGTCGACTCCACCGTAACCGAACAGAAAACCGCTCTGCACAGGCGCTTCTAGATGAAACGGCGTGAGCGGGTGCAGGCCGATCGACGCGCGGCGCGCGGCGTGCGCCACCGCAGCGGCGTCGAGCGGCGCGACGAGCCGCGCCGCCAGGTGCAACCCAGCCGTGTTCGGCGTGACGGGTTCGAGCCACGGCGCGAGCGGTCCACGCAGATGCGCGAGCAGCACGTCACGGCGCTGCGAATACGTCTGATGCATGCGCCGCAAATGGCGCGCGAAATGGCCGTTGAGCATGAAGTCGGCGAGCGCAGTCTGCGTAAGTACGCAACCGTGGGCATCGCCAATCTGCCGTGCGCGGGCGAGCGGCGCGGCCAGCGCGGCGGGCGGCACCGTGTAGCCCACGCGCAACTCCGGGAAGATCGTCTTCGAAAACGTGCCGACGTAAGCGACGAGACCGGCGTTGTCGAGGCTCTTGAGCGGCTCCATCGAGCGGCCCTCGAAGCGGTATTCGCAGTCGTAATCGTCTTCGATCACGAGCGCGCCGCGCGCCTGCGCCCATTCGAGCAGCGCGACGCGTCGCTCGAGACTCATCGGCATGCCGAGCGGGAACTGGTGCGAGGGCGTCACGTACACGAGCCGCGCCGCTTTCGGCAGACGCGCGACCACGAGCCCGTCGCGATCCACGGGCACCGGCACGATCTTCGCGCCCAGTGCGGCGAAGATGTCACGCGCAGGCGGATAGCCCGGGTCTTCCACGGCGACCACGTCGCCCGGGGCAAGCGTCACGCGCGCGAGCAGATCGAGCGCCTGCTGCGCGCCCTGCGTGACGATCACGTCCTGCCAGTTGCCCTGCACCGCGCGATTGAAGGCGAGATAGCGCGACACGGCGAGGCGCAGCTTTTCCTCGCCCGCCGGATCGCGATACATGCCGTGGCCGCGCGCCTGCACGCGCAGCGCGTCGTTGATGCAGCGCCGCCAGATGTCGAAGGGAAAGCGCGACTTGTCGGTGATGCCGCCCGCGAAGTCGCAGGCGAGCCGCGCGTCCAGACGCGGCAACGAGTCGCGCAGCGCCTCGGCTTGCGCCTGCCACCACGGCGTGGCCTGCGCCTTGCGCACCGAAGTGGCAACGGCGCTAGAGGCCGCGTTGGCTGCGCGAATCTGCGGATTCGGATGGCCGCGCTCGCGCGCGGGCAGGCGCTCGAGCGTATCTGCGACGAATGTGCCCGAGCCGCGCCGCGAGTTCAGATAGCCTTCGGCGAGCAGCCGTTCGAATACGTCGAGCGTGGTCTTGCGCGAAACGCCGAGCTGCAATGCGAGATCGCGTGTGGACGGCAGGCGCGTGCCGCCTGCCAGGCGGCCGTCGACAATGCTGTCGCGCAGTTGACGATAGATCTGGCCGGCGAGGTCGCGACGGCCCGACACGGTAACGTGGAGTTCCATGATGACGCTGCTGATAGCGTTCGACGGGAGCGAAAGTGGTCACCCGAAATATTGCCAGAATGGCTATGTGAACGCGCCAGCGCAACGCCTAAAGTGCACCTGTGGTTACGCAATTCGCAAGTCCAACCCATCAACCAGGCAATTCAACTCGAAAGGTGAACGCTCATGCAGGCACGTCTGGATTTCTACAAGGCCAGCCCGGAAGGCACGAAGGCCATGATTGCGCTCGAAGAGCGCGCGAGCAAAAGCTCGATCGAAAAGCCGCTCGCGGAACTGGTGCGCCTGCGTGCTTCGCAGATCAACGGCTGCGCGTACTGCGTGGACATGCACACCACGGATGCACGCAAGGGCGGCGAAACCGATCGCCGGCTCGCCACGGTATCGGTGTGGCGTGAAACGCCGTTCTTCACCGAGCGCGAGCGCGCGGCGCTCGAATGGACCGAATCGGTCACGCTGCTCGCGCAAACGCATGTGCCCGACGAGGTTTGGGAACGCGTGAAGCCGCATTTCAGCGATCAGGAGATCGCCGACCTCACGCTGCTGATCATCGCGATCAACGGCTGGAACCGCATCGCGGTGACGTTCCGCAAGATGCCGGCCTGAGCATGCCGTGAAACGCGCCGCGCCCGCTGCCACAAATTAAGCAGCGGCTGAACGCGGCGCGTGTATCGATCACTGGATGTTTTCCGACTGCGGCTCGCGCGAGGCTTGCGCGCCGCTTTTGGCGTGATGTTCGCGCGAGAGGCGGTTCATGATCGGCAACAACAGCACCGCCACCAGCACGCCCAGCGACGCGAGCCAGCCAAGCCCCGTGAAGAGCCGCGTATAAAGCGGCAACGAGGTAAGCGGGTCGAGCGTGCCCGAGGGCATCTGCGCGAAATTCGCCACCACGCTGCCCAGATACTGCGAAACACCGGTCGCGACGAAGTACGCGCCCATCATGAAGCCGCTCATGCGCGCGGGCACGTAGCGCGCGATCATCGCGAGTCCGAGGCCGCTCACGAGCAGTTCGCCGAGCGAATAAAGCCCGTAGCCGGCCACCATGAACCACGACGACACGCGCCCTTCCACCGCGTAGCGCCCGCTCGCCGCGAACACGAAAAAGCCGGCGGCGACCACGGCGAAGCCGAGTGCGTACTTCACAGCCACCGGCACGTCGCGGCCGCGGCGCGCAAGCGACGTGTAAAGCACGGCGAGCACCGGCGAAAGCACCATGATCCAGATGGGATTGAGCGCCTGGAATTGCGCCGGGCTCCAGCGGAACAGCGCAATCCCGAACAGCGAGAACTGCGGATCGACGTTGCGCAGCGCGAACAGCGTGAGCGACGTCGACATCTGCTGATAGAACACGAAGAACAGGATCACCTGGCACGTGAGAATGAGCGCCGCGATCAGGCCGGCGCGCTCGGCGTGCTCGCAGCGCACGAGCATCCAGCCGAATATCGCGAGAATGGCGGCAGCCGCGGCATACACGCAGCCGCGCGCGATCGCCTCGTGCTGGAGCACGAACATCGTCGCCGCGCCGAGCGCCACGGCGCCCACTGCCACGAGCGCGGCGCGGCCGAGGTGCAGCGGCTCTTCGTCTGGGGCCGAGCCGATACGCGAGAGCGAGCGGCGCATCAGAAGGAAGTTGAGGATGCCGAGCGCCATGCCCGCGCAGCACACGCCGAACGCGGCGTGCCAGCCCCAATGCTCCTTGATCCACGGCGTGGCGAGCATCGAGATGGTCGAGCCGATGTTCACCGCCATGTAGTAGATGGTGAACGCGCTGTCGAGCTGCGCGTCGTCGCCCTCGTAGATGCGCCTCACGAGGTTCGCCGCGTTCGACTTGAAGAGGCCGTTGCCGACCACGATCACGCCCAGCGAAGCGTACATGTGGCTCAGGCTGTCGTTGGGCAGCGCGAGCATGAAGTAGCCGGCCGCGAGGATCACGGCGCCCGCCACCATGGAGCGCCGTGCGCCGAGAATCTGGTCGCCGATCCATCCGCCAATGGCCGGCGCCGCGAACACGAGCGCGACGAAGGCGCCCCACGTGAGGTTCGCCTCGCGGTCGCTGAAGCCGACCTGCTCGACCATGAACAGCACCAGTAGCGCCGCCATGCCGTAGTAGCCGAAGCGCTCCCACATCTCTATCAGGAAGACCGTCGTGAACGAACGGGTCCGGCTTGGGCTGGTCGTGGCGTTGGCTGGCGTATTCATGTTGCGTATTTCCTGTTGCGGTGGTGCACGGCGCGCGATTGTACTCGCGCGTGCGCCGCTGGCAGTTTTTGCGCGGTTTTTGGCATGGTTGCGCACCGTGGCGAGATTACAGTGATTTCCGATTCGTCGGCACGCCGCCGGCCCTCTTCGACAGCCCAACCTTGAACGGAAGCGCACCATGGCACTGCAAATCGGCTTTCTCCTGTTTCCTGGCGTCCAACAGCTCGACCTGACCGGCCCGTACGACGTGCTTGCCTCGATGCCGGACACCCAGGCGCGGCTCATCTGGAAGACGCTCGATCCGGTCCGCTCGAGCACCGGCCTCTTGCTCACGCCCGACACGACTTTCGAGGACTGCCCGCCGCTCGACGTGATCTGCGTGCCGGGCGGCAGCGGCGTCTCGAAGCTGATTCCCGACGACGAGACACTCGCATTTCTGCGCCGCCAGGCGGACACGGCGCGCTACGTCACCTCGGTTTGCACGGGCGCGCTCGTGCTCGGTGCGGCCGGGCTGCTGCGGGGACGCCGCGCGACCACGCACTGGGCATTCCACGAACTGCTGGAGCCGCTCGGCGCGCTGCCCGTGAAAGCACGCGTGGTGCGCGACGGCAACGTGCTGACCGGTGGCGGCATCACGGCGGGCATCGATTTCGCATTGACGCTCGCCGCCGAACTGATCGGCGACGAGGCCGCCCAGGCGCTCCAGCTCGAACTCGAGTACGCGCCCGCGCCGCCGTTCGACTCCGGCGACCCCGCCAGCGCACCCCGTGCAATCGTGGAAAGGTTGCGCGCGCAGACAGCGGCGTCGCTCGCCGAACGCGCGCGCATCGTCGCGGCGGCGGCCGCGAAACTCGCCGCTTGAGCGCCCGGAGCGGCCAGCGCGGTTGTATCGCGGTTGCCCGTCAGCCAGGGTCAGCGCCTGCTACCGTCTTTGTTGTGGATCGATTACATTGAGCGACGGGCGTGCCGCTGCTTCCTGCGCAGCGGCCAGCACCCGTTCTCGCAGCCCTGAGTAAGCCGTTCAAACCAATCATGAGGGGAATCAATGCGCTCCACCACCAGCAAGCTGACTCTCGCCGCGGCTGCCGCCGCATTCCTGATCGGCGTCACCGCGCCAGCGTTCGCGCAAACGGAAGCCAGCGCTCCCGCCGCCGACCAGGCCACGACTTCGCAACCGCCCACCAAGGAACAGAAGGCACAGGCCAAGGCTCAGGCCAAAGCGCAGCGCAAGGCCGAACGCAAAGAAGCCCGCGCGAAGAACAACGCCGAGCTGAAGAAGCTGGAAGACGCGGGCTACAAGCCGGCGCTGAACGACCCGAACTATCCGCAGAGCCTGCAGGACGCACAGAAGAAAGCTAACGCTGCTGCTGGCGCCAGCCAGTAACACTGAATCGCGATTCGTCATTTCCGTTTTAACCGGCTGCCTTGCCGGTTAAAACGCTTCCACCGTCCGCTCGCCCGGATCACCCGCAGCATCGTCAAACGCTGCATGTCCCCCGCCTTCGCGCTCGCCGTACACACTAGACGCTTCATCTGCGGAATGGCAGTACCATCCGCGAAGCGAATGCGCTGACTCGTTCGCAAGCCGCAACATCGCCGCTTTTCGAAGCTGCACGCGCTCGGCCAGCTGCCATCGCGAGCCATGCTGCGTGCATGCCCAACGTGGAGTCACCGCCATGAACGCACCCCAGCCCGCCGCCAACGCGAGCGCCGCGCCGCAGAAAAAGGGCATACCTGTGGGCCTGATCGCGGGCGTGATCGCGCTCGTCGTCGTGCTGCTTTTGCCCCTGCCGGATAGCCTCCCGCCCGCCGGCCAGCGCATGCTCGCCATCCTCGCATTCGCCGTCGTCGTGTGGCTCACCGAAGCGGTATCGTACGAAGCGAGCGCCATCATCATCACCTCGCTCATGGCGTTTCTCGTGGGCACCGCGCCCACCATCGAAAACCCCGCTGTCGACTACGGCACCAACAAAGCCATCAGCATGGCGCTCGCGGGCTTCTCCAATTCCGCGCTCGCGCTCGTGGCCGGCGCCCTCTTCATCTCCGCGGCGATGACCGTTACCGGGCTCGACCGGCGCATTGCGCTCGTCACGCTCTCGCTCATCGGCACCACCACGCGGCGCATCCTGATCGGCGCGGTCGCCGTGACCATCGTGCTCTCGCTCGTGGTGCCGAGCGCCACCGCGCGCAGCGCCTGCGTCGTGCCGATCATGGTGGGCGTGATTTCGGCGTTCGGTGTGGACAAGCGCTCGAACATCGCGGCGGGCATCATGATCGTGGTGGCGCAAGCCACGAGCATCTGGAACGTCGGCATCCAGACCGCCGCCGCGCAGAATCTGCTGACCGTGGGCTTCATGGACAAGATGCTCGGCGCGCGCGTCACGTGGCTCGACTGGCTTATTGCGGGCGCGCCCTGGGCGATCGTGATGTCGGCGGTGCTGCTCTTCATCGTGCTCAAGATGCTGCCGCCCGAAGCCGACGCCATCGCCGGCGGCAAGGAAGCTGTCGAAGCCTCGCTGCGCGAACTCGGACCCATGACGGGCCCGCAAAAGCGGCTGCTGGGCGTCTCCATCGGCCTGCTGTGCTTCTGGGCGACCGAAGGCAAGCTGCACCCGTTCGACACGACCTCGGTCACCTACGTGGGCCTCGTGCTGCTGCTGTTGCCGCGCTTTGGCGTGATGGACTGGAAGACCGTGCAAAGCCGCATTCCATGGGGCACGGTGATCGTGTTCGGCGTGGGCATCAGCCTCGGCACGGCGCTGCTCACGACGAAGGCGGGCCAATGGCTCGGCGACCTCGTCGCGCATCATACGGGGCTCGACACCGCCACGCCGTTCATGGCGTTCGCGATTCTCTCGGCCTTTCTCATCCTCATCCACCTCGGTTTTGCGAGCGCCACGGCGCTCACCTCCGCGATGCTGCCGATTCTCGTGTCGGTGCTGCAGTCCATGCAGGGCGATTTCAACCGGCTCGGTCTCACGATGCTGCTCGGCTACGTCGTGAGCTTCGGCTTCATCCTGCCGATCAACGCGCCGCAAAACATGGTGTGCCTCGCCACCGAAACGTTCACGGCGAAGCAGTTCGCGCGCGTGGGCATCGTGCTGACCGTCATCGGCTATCTGTTGCTGCTGCTGTTCGCCGCGACGTGGTGGCGCTGGCTGGGCTGGATCTGAACGCTGCACCCGAACACCGCACTGTTAGCGAGGAGCCGCTCATGAAAGTCAATATCGACGACGCACGCCGCTTCGCCACGGCCGTGCTCACGAACGTCTCGGTGCCTGAAGACATCGCCGCCGACGTGGCCGCCCATCTGATCGAGTCCGACCGAGTGGGCTACTCGAGCCACGGCCTTTCGATCCTGCCCAACTACAAGCGCGTCCTGGCCGCCGGTTTCGTCACCGCCGACGGCCGCGCCGAGCGCGTGGTGGACCGCGGCAGCCTGATCGGCTACGACGGCCACAGCGGCTTCGGCCAGCACGTGGGCAAGGTCGTGATGGAAGACGCGATCGCGCGCACGCGCGAACATGGGCAATGCATCGTGACGCTGCGCCAGACTCATCACCTGGGGCGCATGGGGCATTACGGCGAAATGGTTGCAGCGCAGGGCTATGTGCTGCTCGCGTTCACCAACGTGGTGAACCGCTCGCCGACCGTGGCGCCCTTCGGCGGGCGCGAGCCCCGGCTCACGACCAACCCGTTGTGCTTCGCGGGTCCGCTGCCGGGCGGTCGGCCACCCTTCGTCGTGGATATCGCCACGAGCGCCATTGCCGTGAACAAGGCGCGCGTGCTCGCGGAAAACGGGCTGCCGGCGCCCAATGGCTCCGTGATCGACTCGAACGGCCAACCGACCAACGACCCGAACGTGCTGTTCGCCGACCCGCCAGGCGCGCTGTTGCCGTTCGGCCTGCACAAAGGCTACGCGCTCGGACTCGTGGCGGAATTGCTCGCAGGCGTGCTGTCGGGCGGCGGCACGATCCATCCGGACAATCCGCGCAATGGCGTCGCCACCAACAATCTGTTCGCGCTGGTGCTCGATCCGCAGGTGGATTTCAATACGACGTGGCGCTCGCAGGAGGTCGAATCGTTTCTCGACTATCTGCTCAGCTGCCCGCCTCAGGATCCCTCGCAACCAGTGCAGTATCCCGGCCAGTACGAAGCGGAAAATCGCGCGCGGCACATGCAGACGATCACGCTGCCCGACTCCGTGCGAAAGCCCTTCGCCGACATCGCGAACGAACTGGGCATCGCGCCGCTCACGGCGATTTGAGCGGGCTTGCGCAGCCCAGCGCGACACCGCACACGCAAAACGGCCGCGCGAGCCCTTCGGGACTCGCGCGGCCGTTTCGATTATTCGCGGCGCTTATCTCACACCGCAACCGCGCCTACGTAGTTCTCGGCCATCGCCGTCGCGGCGGCGCGCGACGTCGTGACGTGCTCCAGCTCAGCCACTTGCAGGCGCTGCTCGAACGGCGTGGCGTCGTCGAGACGGTGCATCATGCGCGTCATCCAGTACGAGAAGTGCTCCGCGCGCCAGATGCGGCGCAGCGCCGTTTCACTATAGGCGTCGAGCAGATCATTGCGTCCTTCCTTGTAGAAGGCCACGAGCGCCGCGCTCAGCACGCGCACGTCCGCCACCGCGAGATTCAGGCCCTTCGCTCCGGTAGGCGGCACGATATGCGCCGCGTCGCCCGCGAGAAAAAGGCGGCCGTGCTGCATCGTGGTCGTGACGAAGCTGCGCATGCCGACGATGTTCTTCTGGAAGATCTTGCCGTCCACCACCTGGTGGCCTTCGAGCGAATCGACGCGTGCATGCAACTCGGCCCAGATGCGGTCGTCGGACCAGTTCTCGACGTTGTCCTTCGGGTCGCACTGGAAATACATGCGCTGCACATTCGGCGAGCGCGTGCTGACGAGCGCGAAGCCGCGCTCGTGGCGCGCGTAGATCAGTTCGTCGGAAGTGGGCGGCGCCTCGACGAGAATGCCGAACCAGCCGAACGGGAACACGCGCTCATAGTCCTGGCGCAACGCCGCCGGAATCGAGGCGCGCGACACGCCGTGGAAACCGTCGCAGCCGATTACGTAGTCGCAATGCAGCTCGTGCTCCTCGCCTTCGTGGTTGAAGCGGATCGACGGCGTGCTGGTTTCCACGCCTTGAATCGAGGTATTCGAGACGTTGAAGAAGAGCTTGCCGTCCGCAGCCACGCGCGCGGCCACGAGGTCTTTGAGCACTTCATGCTGTGCGTAGACCGTGATGGCTTTGCCCGTGAGGCCAGTGAGATCGATGCGGCGGCGCTTGCCTTCGAACGCGAGTTCGAAGCCGTGGTGCAGCGCGCCTTCGGCCTTCATGCGAGCGCCGACGCCGGCTTCGGTGAGCAAGTCCATCGTGCCTTGCTCGAGCACGCCGGCGCGAATGGTCGATTCGATCTGATCGCGGCCACGCAGCTCCAGCACGACCGAATCGATGCCACGCAAATGCAGAAGATGAGAAAGAAGCAGGCCCGCGGGCCCGGCGCCAATGATGCCAACCTGAGTGCGCATGAGATGTCTCCTGATGCGGCGTTGCTTGAATTGATTTTTCGCAAGTTTCGCCGCTGCGCCCGTTATCGCGCAACGCGATATGCAGAATATGGACTATCCCGATTTCGAATAGCGCCGCACTCGCCAGCCGTCTCGTTGAGTCGTGGCGCGGAACGGAAATTGCTCATTTGCACGCTTCGCCTGCGCTCCAGCTTTGGGCGCCGGCGCGCTCCTCGCCCACCAAGAACATCAAGCCCATGCCTTTGCCGCTCCGCTCCCGCACGCCCGAATTCGCCACGCAACTCCGCCACTCATCGTTTGCCGCCACGCTCGCCGCCGCGTTGTGTCTCGCTTGGCCGCTCACGCAAACCGCCCATGCCGCCGATGCCCTGGCTTCCGCCGCATCCTCCGCGAGCGCGCAGGAATTGCAAAAGCCGGCGCAATCGGCAAAACCGGTTCGTTCGCCAGCGCAGCACGACTCGGCAAAAGAGAGCCAACCCGCCACGCCCGCCGACCTCTACGGCCGCTTCTATCACGACGTGCAGCTCGCACAGGTCTTTCCCGACAGCAAGACGTTTGCCGACATGCTGCCGAACGCGCGCCCCGGCCAGATCACGGCGGCCTACGAGCGCTGGCGCCAGCAGCATGCGGACGAGCACGACGCCGCAGCGCGCAAGGCCGCGCTCACGCAGTTCGTGAACCAGTACTTCACGGCCCCGGCACAAACCGAAGACCACTACGTTTCCGATCCGAACCAGGACGTCGTCGGCCACATCGACACGCTCTGGAACGTGCTGAGCCGCCGCCCCGACGCGAAGCCGAATCCGTATTCGTCGCTGCTGCCGCTGCCTTATGCGTACGTCGTGCCGGGCGGGCGCTTCAACGAGATCTACTACTGGGATTCGTACTTCATCATGCTCGGTCTGGAGGCGAGCGGCCGCCACGAACTCGCGCTCGACGAGCTGAACAACTTCGCCGCGCTGATCGACCGCTACGGGCACATCGCGAATGGCAATCGCACGTACTACCTGAGCCGCTCGCAGCCGCCGTTTTTCGCGCAGATGGTGAGCCTCGTTGCCGGGAAAGACGGCGACGCCATGTACCCGCATTACCTGCCGCAACTGCGCAAGGAATACGACTACTGGATGGCCGGCGAGCAAACGCTCAAGCCCGGCCACGCCTCCCGCCACCTCGTGCGCCTGCCCGACGGGACGCTGCTCAACCGCTATTGGGACGCACGCAACCGGCCGCGCGACGAGTCGTACCGCGAGGACATCATCACTGCACGCGCCACGCCCCAACGCGACGCCTCGGACCTCTGGCGCAACCTGCGCGCGGGCGCGGAAACGGGCTGGGACTACAGTTCGCGCTGGCTCGCCGACGGCCACACGCTCTCGACCATCGACGTGACTTCGCTCGCGCCGGTGGATCTCAATTCGCTGATGGTGATTCTCGAACGCACGCTCGCGAAGGCCTACGGCCTGAAGGGCGACGCGCGCGAGGCCGAACTCATGACGAAGCGCGCGCAACAACGCGCCGACGCCATCGACCGCGTGCTCTGGGACCCGCAATTGCATGCGTACAGCGACTACGACTTCGCGCATCACACGCTCACGCACCGGCTCACGGCGGCGACCGTCTATCCGCTCTATGCGGGCGTCGCGACGAAGGCCCAGGCGCAGGACGTGGCCGCCGCCGTGCGCGCCGGCCTGCTGCGCCCCGGCGGCCTCGCCACCACCCAGGTCGCGACGGGCCAGCAATGGGACGAGCCGAACGGCTGGGCGCCACTGCAATATCTCGCGGTCGTGGGACTGCGCCGCTATGGTGAGCAGGACCTCGCGCAGGAAATCGCCACGCGCTGGATCGCGACGAATCTCGCCTACTACGCGCGCACGCACAAGCTCGTCGAGAAGTACGACGTGAGCGCGTCGGCCACCAAGGCATCGTCGGCGGGCGGCGGCGAATATCCGCTGCAGGACGGCTTTGGGTGGACCAATGGCGTGCTGCGCGTGCTGTTGCAGATGTATCCGCAGGCTGGGGCCGCACGAGGCGCAGCCGCAGCGTCCGGCGCAGCGGCGGCCAGCGCGCCCTGAGGCAACGTCCGCGCGCACGGCGTACACTTTTTGCGCCAACGCAGCGTCATCGTCGCGTGCCAAAGGAGCCCTCATGCGCAACGAATCGGCCTTTTTGTTCGACCTCGACGGCACGCTCGTCGACAGCGTCTACCAGCACGTGCTCGCCTGGAAGGAAGCGCTCGACGCGGACGGCATCGAGCTTTCGGTGTGGCGCATTCACCGGCGCATCGGCATGAGCGGCGGGCTCTTCATGAACCAGTTGCTGCGCGAGACGCACGAGGCCATCTCGCCCGAGCGCATCGCGCGCTTGCAAAAACTACACGCCGACGCCTACCGCCGCCACGCCGACCAGGTGCGCCCGCTGCCCGGCGCGCGCTCGCTGCTCGACACGCTGACCGCCGCCCAGGTGCCGTGGGCGATCGCCACGAGCGGGCGGATCGCCACGGCTTCCGTGAACTTGCAGGCGCTCGGCGTGGACCCGGCGGTCACGACCGTGGTCACGCGTGACGAAGTGCGCCACGCCAAGCCCGACCCCGATCTTTTCGTCGCCGCGGCATTGCGGCTGAACGTGCCGATCGAGCGCTGCCTCGTGGTGGGCGACAGCGTCTGGGACATGCTCGCGGCCCAGCGCTGCCGGGCGCTCGGCATTGGCCTGCAGTCGGGCGGCTACGGCACCGAGGAACTGCAATGCGCCGGGGCGCTGCGCGTGTACGAAGATCCCGCCGATCTGCTCGGCCACCTCGACGAAGTCTGCGCCCGCGACTGACCGCTAACTGCGCGCCGCCGGACGCGGCGCGAAATTTGCGCAGTTCACGGCTGTGCAGCGCAGCACCGCTGCTGCGCCGCCGTGCCTCTAGCACACCGCATGTACTGCATGTCGCGCGCCATCGGCGTATGCTGACATAGGTCAATTCGACAACTCACCGGCCGGCTCCCGCCGCCTGCTGCGATGAACGACTCCGCCCATGCCCCCGGAACTTCCAGCGCGCCGCGCGTGACGGTGGTCGTCCTCACGCGCAACCACGTGCGTCAAACCATCGATACGGTCGCGCGTCTCACCGCGCTTCCCGAGCACCCCGATGTCATCGTGGCCGACAACGGCTCCACCGATTCCACCGTCTCGCTGCTGGCATCGCTCTTTCCGCAAGTGCGCATCATCCAGTCGCTGGGCGACCACGGCATGGCCGGGTTCAATCGCGCCGTGCTGCTCTCGCGCACCGATTACGTTGCGTGCTGCGACGACAGTACCTGGTTCGCGCCCGGCGCGCTCGCACGCGCGGCGCAGCTGCTCGACGCGCACGCGCAAATCGCCGTGCTCAATGCGCGCGTGGTGAGCGGCGACGAACGCGAAATTCACCCCGCCTGCCTGATGCTCGCCGCCACGTCGCCGGGGGCCGAAGGCGTGGCGGGCCCTGTGCTCGCCAACTTCATGGCCGGCGCATGCATTTTCCGCGCGGGCGTGTTCCGCGCGCTCGGCGGCTACGAGGAGCGGCTTTCGCACGGCGGCGCCGAGGAGCTTGCCGCGCTCGACATGCTTTCGGCCGGGCACCAGATCGTCTATTGCGAGCAGGCGCTCGCGCATCGCGAGCCGCTGTACCGCTGGTTCACGCGGGCGCAGCAATGCGCGCTCGCGCGCAACACGGCCTGGGTGGCGTGGATGCGCCTGCCCGCGCGCGACGCGATCGCAGCAACCGGCCGCGCACTGGCGGTGTTCGCGCGCCAGCGCTCGCTCGGGCCCGCTGGCGTGGCGCTGCTGCGCGGCGCATTCTGGACGCTGCGCGCACGCCGCGTGGTGCCGCCGCACGTCGCGCTGCTCACCCGCCAGGTGCGCCGCGCGGAACGCCACGTGCGCGCAGGCATTCCGGCAATGGCCGAAAAGTACGACCGCTCCGGGCAGCGCGCGTGGTAAGCTGCGGCGCCCGCCACGCGCGGGTCGTCCATTCAGGAGGCCGGAGCCTGTCAAACTTCTGAACAGGCCCTATGACAGACCCGAGGACCATGACGACGCCCGACCCCGGCATCGCCCCGCACAATGTCGCCGCGGAAAGCCACAATGAGCGCCGCTTCGAGGCGCTCGTGGATCCGATCGAGGATTACGCGATATTCCTGCTCGACACGCGCGGCTACATCGTGAGCTGGAATCGCGGCGCGGCCCGCATCAAGGGCTACGAAGCGCACGAGATCATCGGCCAGCACTTCTCGCGCTTTTACACCGACGAAGCCAACGCACGCCGCTGGCCCGAGCACGAACTGGAGCAGGCCACGCTGCACGGACGCTTCAACGACGAAGGCTGGCGCGTGCGCAAAGACGGCACGATGTTCTGGGCCAACGTCGTCATCACCGCGCTGCGCGAACGCGACGGCTCGCTCGCGGGCTTCGCCAAGGTCACGCGCGACCTCACCGCCGAACGCAGCCAGGTCGAGGCGCTGCGCCTCTCCGAAGAGCGCTTTCGCCTGCTCGTGGAAAGCGTGAGCGACTACGCGATCTTCATGCTCGATCCGCAGGGCATCGTGGTCAGCTGGAACACTGGCGCGACCAACCTGAAGGGTTACCGGCCGGCCGAGATCGTCGGCCAGCATTTTTCCGTGTTTTATCCGCCCGAAGAGATCGCCGCCGGTCAGCCCGAGCGCGAACTGCGCCGCGCGAGGGATTTTGGCCGCGTCGCGACCGAAGGCTGGCGCGTGCGCAAGGACGGCTCGATGTTCTGGGCCAACGTCACGCTCACCGCAGTGCACGACGGCCACGGCCGGCTCACGGGATTCGCGAAGGTCACGCGCGACATGACCGAGAGCCGCCGCACCGACGAGCTCGAACATTCGAGCGAGCAGATGAAGCAGTTCCTCGCCATGCTCGCGCACGAGCTGCGCAACCCGCTCGCGCCGGTGCGCAACGCCGTGGCCACGATGCGCCTCATGGATGCGCCGAGCCCCGAGATCGAGCGCGCGCGCGAAATGATCGACCGCCAGATCGTGCATCTCACGCGGCTCGTGGACGACCTGCTCGACGTCGGGCGCATCACGTCGGGCAAGATCGAGTTGCGCGAGGCGCCGCTCGACCTGCGCGAAGTGGTCGCGCACGCCATCGACGCGGCGCAGCCCTTCACCTCGGCGCGCGGCCAGCACGTGGACGTGCAGATGCCCGACGAGACGCTCACCATGACGGGCGACCACACGCGCCTCGTTCAGGTGCTGCAGAACCTGCTGCACAACGCCTCGAAGTTCTCGCCCGACGGCAGCCATATCGTCGTGGACGTGCGTTCCGCGGCGCGCGCCGTGCAGATCAAGGTGCGCGACGAAGGCCGCGGGCTGCGGCCCGGCACGCACGAGTCGATCTTCGGCCTGTTCAGCCAGGACCGCTCCGTGCCGGGGCCCGCGGAAAACGGGCTCGGCATCGGCCTCATGCTGTGCCGCTCGCTCGTCGAACTGCATGGCGGCACCATCTCCGCCACGAGCGACGGGCCGGGCAAAGGCAGCACGTTCACGATCCGCCTGCCGTTCGCGCGCGATACCGTGCACGCCATGCAGCCGCCGCCGCTCACCCCGGACGCGGCCGAGCTTGCCGCGCTCGCCGAGGCCGGAGTGCCGTCGCTGCGCGTGCTCGTGGTCGACGACAACCGCGACTCGGCCGACAGCCTCGCCATGCTGCTCGAACTCAAAGGCCACGACGTGCGCGTGGCCTACAGCGCCGCCCACGCGCGCGAGGAAGTGGACGGCTTCACGCCCGACGCCGCGCTCATCGACATCGCCATGCCCGAGATCGACGGCTATGCGACGCTGCGCGCCCTGCGCGCGCTGCCGCCGCTCAAGCACACATTGTTCGCCGCGATGACGGGTTTCGGCCAGGCCGCCGACGTCGAACTCACGCGCGAAGCGGGCTTCGAGATGCATCTCGTGAAGCCCGTGGACGTCACGCTTTTCGACGAGGTGCTCGCGCTCGCGGCGGCACGGCAAAGGCGCCGGAACGCCTGACGATCCCTGACGGACTGGCTAAGGCGCGATCGGCGCGAACGGCCGGTACTCGACCTCGGGGCCGCGCACGACAATGGCCGTCGATTCCGGCACTTCGGCCCAGACCTCGGGCCTGTCGCCGAGCGGCTCGGAGACGAGCAGATACGCGTCGTCGCCGGCCGCCGCGATGCGCGGATCGTCGGGATACAGTTCGCGGAGATGCCGGAACGCCGTGGTGTGATAAAGCGAACGCGAATTGCGTTCGCTCGAATAACGCGCGGCGACGATCTGCTCGCCGTCACAAGCGCACACGGTCATATTGAGTGCGGGCTCGACGCCATGCTTCTTCGCGGTGGCTTCAACGAAACCTGCCATACGTTCGAGCGCGGTGACGGGATCGAATTCGAGGCCGAACGTCATCGCCAGATAGAACATCGTTTCGGAATCCGTCGAACCTTCGAGCGCGTTGAAGCGCTCCGGATCGATCGCGACGAGCAGATCGCGCCGCATGAGCGGATAGCTGCGAATCAGCCCGTTGTGCGCGAAGATCCAGCGCCGGTGGCGAAACGGATGGCAGTTCGTCTCCTGCACCGGCGTGTCGGTGGCGGCGCGAATATGCGCAATGAACATGGGCGCGCGCACCGCACGCGCGAGTTCGCGCAGGTTGCGGTCGTTCCAGGCCGGATGCACGCTGCGATAGCGGTACGGAATGTCGTGCGGGTCCTGGAACCAGCCCATTCCGAAGCCGTCGCCATTCGTGGTGGTCGCACCTTTGGTCGAATGCAGGCTTTGGTCGATCAGCGAATGGCGCGCGTGAAACAGCACGGTCTCGAGATGCACGGGGTTACCCGTATAAGCGAGCCAGCGGCACATGATGGTCTCCTTCGTGTGAGGACGCTCGTGTACGCCGGCCGCTTTGAAAGCACCGCTACTTCGCGGCGTGCAGGTCGGCGATCGGCGTGAGAAAGCCGGTGAGGCCAGTCAGTATGATCTGCACCCCGATGCACAGGAGCAGAAACGACGACACGCGCATGGCCACGCGCGTGCCTTCCACACCCAGGTACTGCGAAAGCCGCGCAGCGCGGCTGTACACGTAATAGATCACGAGCATGACGAGCGCGGAAATCACGATCGACGCGAAGCTCGAGAGCAGCCACGCCGAAAGCTTGTGCGTCCGGTTGGCGTTCAGCGCAATGGCCGTGGCGATGGAGCCCGGGCCCGTGGTGAGCGGTATGGTCAGCGGAAAAAAGGCCTTGCCGGAGGCCGAACTCGCGCTCATGGGCTTGACCGGATGATCGGCCGGAAGCGGCTCGGGCTCGGGCGCGTTGAGCATCTGCCAGCCACTCACTGCCACCGCGAGGCCGCCGCCAATACGCAGCGCTTCCATTGAAATGCCGAAGAAATGCAGGATCGGCGTGCCCACGAAAAACGCCGCAACCAGCACGAAGAATGCATTGATCGCGACGCGCTTGGCGAGCAGGCGCCGCTCTTCGTCGGTGAGGTTCGCGGTGCGGTCGAGAAAAACGAAGGCAACGCCAATGGGATTGATGATGCTGATGAGTCCGGTAAAACCGAACAGGATGTCTGAAATCAGGCTCTCGATCATGGAGTCGATCCGTTAAGGGCATGCGCACATAGCGCGCCGGGCTGCGAGAAGTGTAGCCGGATCGGCGTTCGGCGTGCCTGAACGATGTCGCCCCGTAACCGTAAAAATGGCGCGTTGCACCAATATTTACGGCAAGCGCTTCAGTATTTTTGGCAGCTTTACGGGGCGCGTTCACGAGCATAGAGTGGGTAGCCTCGCACCCCGACGCGACGTTTCTTTTCTTCTCATATCAAAGAGGAGTTGCCATGTCACTGCGGTTGCTCGCTGCCTTGCCCTTTATCGGCATCCTGTTAGGGGTGCCGTTCGTCAATCGCACCGAGCCACTCGTGCTCGGCATGCCGCTCGTGCTGGCGTGGATCGTCATGTGGGTCGTGCTGGCCGCGGCGATCATGGGCATCGTCTACCGGCTCGATCCGGCCAACCGGCTTTCGGGCGAAGCGGATGCGGAGGTGCGATCATGAGCGCCCTCATCATCATCGCGGCGATGACCCTGGTCGCGCTCTATCTCGGCATGCGCGCCCGCCGCGGGCACGACATGAGTCTCGAGCAGTGGGCCGTGGGGGGCCGCAGCTTCGGCACTGCGTTCGTGTTCCTGCTGATGGCGGGCGAGATCTACACGACCTTCACGTTCCTCGGCGGCAGCGGCTTCGCCTATGGCAAGGGCGCGCCCGTCTACTACATTCTGGCTTACGGCACGCTTGCGTACATCCTCTCGTACTGGATGCTGCCGCCCGTCTGGCGCTTCGCCAAGCAGCACCGGCTCGTCTCGCAGCCGCACTTCTTCGCGCGCAAGTACCAGAGCCCCGCACTGGGCGTGCTCGTGGCATGCGTGGGCGTGCTCGCGCTCGTGCCGTATCTCGTGCTGCAACTGAAGGGGCTCGGCATCATCGTGACGACGGCCTCCTATGGCGCGATTTCCTCCACGGCGGCGATCTGGATCGGCGCGGCCGTGGTCACGGCTTACGTGATCGTTTCGGGCGTGCGCGGCTGCGCGTGGAATTCGGTCGTGAAGGACACGATGATTCTCGCCATCGCCGTGTTCCTCGGCGTCTACCTGCCGATTCACCACTACGGCAGCCTGAGCGAGATGTTCCGCGCGATCGACGCCGCCAAGCCCGGCTTTCTCACCTTCCCGGCGCGTGGCCAGAGCGTGACGTGGTTCCAGTCCACCGTGCTGCTCACGGCGCTCGGCTTCTTCATGTGGCCGCACACGTTCATGTCGGTCTACACCGCGAAGAACGAGCGTATCTTCCGCCGCAACGCGATGATCCTGCCGCTTTATCAGCTCATCCTGCTGTTCGTGTTCTTTTGCGGCTTCGCGGCCGTGCTCAAGGTGCCGGGCCTGAAGGGCGGCGACATCGACCTCTCGCTCTTCCGCCTCGCGCTGCAAACGTTCGATCCGTGGTTCGTGGGCGTGATCGGCGCGGCGGGTGTGCTCACCGCACTCGTGCCGGGCTCGATGATCCTCACCACGGCTTCGACGCTGCTCGCCAACGACATCTATCGCGGCGGCCTTGCGAAGAGCGCGGACGACGCGCAAGTCGCGAAGCTCGCTCGCTTTTTCGTGCCGGTGATCGCGCTCGTGGCGGTAGGCTTCACGCTCAACGGCGGCGACACCATCGTCGCGCTGCTGCTGATGGGCTACAACTTCGTCACGCAACTCTTCCCGGCGATGGTGTGCAGCCTTTCCGCGCGCAATCGCGTGACAAAGCAAGGCGCGTTCTGCGGCATCTTGGCGGGCGTGCTCGTGGTGATCGTCACGACGCTCACGCATGTGAGCGTGGCTCAGCTGATTCCGTTCGCGCCGGATGCGCTCAAGGACATCAACATCGGTTTCCTTGCGCTGTTCGTGAACGTGATCGTGCTTGCCGTGGTGAGCACGGTGACGCAGCCGCGCACGCATGTCGATCATGAGCATGCGCGGGCGCATTGACGTGAAGTAACGCGGTAGCAAGGCGGCCCAATCGGCGTGATCCGATTGGGCCGTTTTTCTGTTTATGCTGCCTTGCGTGCTTCGGCGATGCGCTGCGGCGCCTCGGGCCGCGCATAGAGGCGTTCGAGATACGCCTGCAAGCGCGGAAAGCCCTCCAGCAGTTGCACTTCGTTGGCCCAGTCCATCAGATAAACCGTCACGCAGTCGGCAACCGAAAGCCTGTTACCGACGATGAACTCGCGCCCTTCGAGGTGCTTCTCGAGGACGGCGGCCATGGTCTTGAAGTCCTCCCGCGCGAGTTCGATATCGGCGGGGCTGCGCTTGTCCGGCGGATAAAGGAAGGAGTGCCGAGTGATTCTCCAGAGCGGCTGTTCCAGTTCGGTGACGGCGAACAGGGTCCAGCGATACGCCTGTGCCCGCTCGTCGAGATCCTTGGGCAATAGCTGCTTCTCCGGATATTTGTCCGCGAGATACAGCACGATTGCGGCCGATTCGGGAATCACGCGATCGCCGTCCACGAGTACGGGAACCTTGCCCGCGGGATTGATGCGCAGGTATTCGGGCCGCCTGTGCTCGCCTTCGAGCAGATTGACCGTGATGAATTCGAAATCGGCGTCGACTTCCTTGAGGCCCCATAACGCACGTTGCGAACGAGTGCCTGAAAAACCGTAGAGTTTCATGACGCGGCTCCGTTCATGCACCAGGAATCGGCAGAACGGGCATCACTTCGACGGCCTCGCCCGGGAAAATCGAAAAATGGGGATGGCCTTCGAACAGCTTGGCGGCCTCTTCGTGCGATGCGGCGCGCAGAACGGTATAGCCTGTTAGCGCGTTGGACGTATCCGCGATGCCACGCTCGCCAATCGATTTGGTCTTGCCGAGCGGGCCGCCCATGTCGACGATCGACGCCTTGTGCTTTTCGACCCACGCATGCCAGGCGGCAATGCCCTCTTTTTCCTTCGCGTGCCGATCTGCTTCGGAAAGCGCCGCCCACCCCTTCATGCGCGCGTTGTCCTTGGTGCCGAGAAAAACAGCGAGAAACAGTTTCTGATCGCTCATGTGTCCTCCATCTGCTGTGTTGACTGATCCAGCTACGGGTCTGAAATCGGGGCAACGGCGTGTCGCCCATCCGGCCTTGACAGCATAGGTTGATATCAACATAATTGCAACATGGCACGCGCAAAGAAACTTCCCTTCGAAACCACGCTATTAGTGCGCGATTGCTGCCTGTGTTTGCATATGCAGCGGGCAGCGCGGAATCTCGCGCGCATTTTCGACGACGTGCTGCGCCCGCTCGATCTCACGAACGGCCAGTTTTCGCTGCTGATGTCGCTGAACCGGCCCCATCCGCCCGGCATGAAAGATGTCGCGTCGCTGCTGGCCATGGACCGCACTACGCTCACGGCCGCGCTCAAGCCGCTGGAGCGGCGCGGACTCGTGGTCATCGAACTGGACCCAGAAGACAAGCGCAGCCGTTTGCTGAGCCTTACTGACGATGGGCATCGACTGCTCAATGCGGCATTTCCGATCTGGCAGCAAACGCATGAGGAAATCGAAAGGGAATTTGCCAACGGCGAAGTCGACAAGCTGCGCGAGCATTTGCGAGCGCTTTCGTAGCCCTACCGCTTCGACGCCCCATACAACGTCGAATCCGCAAAACCCTCTGCCGCGAGCACACGCCCCACGAGAATCAGGGCAGTACGCTCGATATCCGTTGCCAGCACCTTCTGCGCGATATCCGCGAGCGTGCCTGTCACACGCTCCTCGTCGGGCCAGCTCGCGCGATAGATCACCGCCACGGGGCAATCCTCGCCATAGTGAGGCCGCAATTCCTCGACGATGCGCCCGACATGGCGCACGCCCAGGTGGATCGCGAGCGTCGCCTGGTGGCGCGCGAGGTCGCCTAGCTGCTCGCCTTCGGGCATCGATGTTTTCGTGGCGTAGCGCGTGAGGATGAGTGTTTGCGAAATACCGGGCAGCGTGAGTTCGCTGCCGAGCGCCGCCGCGCACGCAGCCGCCGCGGTCACGCCGGGCACAACTTCATAAGGAATACCAAGCATACGCAAGCGCCGGATCTGCTCGCCGATTGCGCCGTAGAGCGACGGGTCGCCCGAATGCACACGCGCCACGTCGAAGCCTTGGGCGTGCGCGTTTTCGAGCAACGCGACGATCTCATCCAGCGTAAGCGGTGCGGTATCGACCACCTTGTGCGCACGGTGGCCTTCGAGCACGGCGGGCGGCACGAGCGAACCGGCGTAGAGAATAACGGGGCAACTGCGCACGAGGCGCTGGCCCTTCACGGTGATCAGTTCAGGATCGCCCGGCCCTGCGCCGATGAAGAAAACGGTCATGCGTGGAAACTCCGCTGATTGTAGTTCGCGAGTGCATCGATCGCTGCTTGCGCCGAGGTGAATTCGCGTTGCGCATCCGGCAGCGGCGGCCGCTGCATCATCACCACGGGCAGGCCCATCTCGCGCGCGACGGCGAGCTTCGCTTCGGTCGCCGCGCCGCCACTGTTCTTGCTGACCACGACGTCGATATGCGCTTCGATGAAAAGAGCGCGCTCGCCTTCCGCTGCGAACGGCCCGCGCGCGTCGATGATGCGTGCGCGAGCGTGGCCCGGATGCGCTTCGAGGCAACGGACCGTCCAGTGCTGCTGTTCCGGCACTTCGTTCAGATGCGCAAGCGGTTCGCGCCCGAGCGTGAAGAGCGGACGCGCGAACGGCGCAAGCGCTTCGACTACGCCGGGCCAGCCGCTCACCATGCGCCAGTCGTCGCCGGGCTGCGGCTGCCACGGCGCACGCCGCAGCGCCCAGTACGGCACGTGCGCCGCAACGCAGGCACGCGCCGCGTTGGCACTGATCTGCGCGGCGTAGGGATGCGTGGCGTCGAAAACGAGCGCGATGTCTTCGTCGGCGAGAAAGCGCGCGAGCCCTTCTGCCCCACCGAAGCCGCCCACACGCACGGCGCAGGCGAGATCGGCGGGCACGCGGCCGAGGCCCGCAAGCGAGTACACGTGCTGCGGGCCGAGCGTGCGCGCAATCGCCAGCGCGTCGCCGGTGCCGCCCAGCAGCAGGATGCGCGCCGTCATGGCTTGACTGCCTCGTAGATCGTGACGGGCAACGCCTGCCGCCAGGTATCGAAGCCACCCAGTGGCTGCGCCTCGCCAATGCCGATACGCGTGAGCGTGCCGCCGTGCTGCGCGCGCCACGTCACGAGTGCCGCTTCGCTTTGCAGCGTCACTGCATTCGCGACGAGCCGACCGCCGCTCGCGAGCGCCGCCCAGCACGCGTCCAGCACACCGGGCACGGTCACGCCGCCGCCGATGAATACGGCGTCGGGCGCGGCGAGTCCTGCGAGCGCTTCGGGCGCGCGGCCCGCAACGAGTTGCAACCCTGGCACGCCCAGCGCGGCGCGATTGTGTTCGATGAAGCGTTGACGCTCGGCGTGCGCTTCGATCGCGATCGCGCGGCAAGCCGCGTGCGAGCGCATCCATTCGATGCCGATCGAGCCGCTGCCCGCACCCACGTCCCAAAGCAACGCGCCGGGCGTGGGCGCGAGGCGCGCGAGCGTGAGCGCGCGCACGTCGCGCTTCGTGAGCTGGCCGTCGTGGCGGTAGGCGTCGTCGGGAAGGCCGGGCGTGAGCGTCCAGCCCTGCGCGGGCGCATTCGCAAAATCGCTTTCGCATTCGAACGCGACGAGATTGAGCGCCGCGGTTTCGTCGACGTGCCACGCATCGGCGCGGCCTTCGATGCGGCGCTCGAGCAGGCCGCCCAAATGCTCGAACACGGCAAGACGCGTGGCGCCGAAGCCCGCTTCGGCAAGCAACGCGGCGAGCGCCGCCGGCGTGCGCCCATCCGCGCTCAACGCAAGCACGCGCGAGCGCGCGTAGAGATGACGGCGCAGCGCATCGAGCGGACGGCCGACGAGCGAGACCATCGACGTATCCTGCAACGCCCAGCCCATGCGCGCCGCCGCGAGCGAAAGCGACGAGGGCGCGGGCAGCACGCGCATTTCACCGGGCGCGACACGGCGCGCGAGCGTCGCGCCCACGCCGAACAGCATGGGGTCACCGCTCGCGAGCACGCATACGGGCGCATTCGACTCGCGATGCGCGAGCAGCGCCTCGACGCTGAACGGCTGCGGCCACGCTTCGCGGCGCGCACGCACGCGCGAGGGCAGCATCGCAAGATGGCGTTCGCCGCCCGTCACGACGGCCGCGTCGAACAGCGCGCGCCGCGCGTCGCGCCCGAGCCCCGCGTAGCCATCGTCGCCTATGCCTATAACCGTCAGCCATGCCTGCGTGCCCTGCATTCGTTCTCCCGCTTTTGCCTGTTCTGCTGCCTGTTTTACTGCCTGTTTCTCTGCGCCGCCATCGGCCCGCGACCCCATTGTCGGGCGGAGCGCGCGTGAAAACGGGCATAATACCGTGTCCGCCGGCGCCTTTAAGGCATAACTGGGAACACAGCAAACTGTGGCCGCCCCCGCGACTGTGAGCAGCGAGACCGCATCCACCCGAGCCACTGGTTTTACCGGGAAGGCCGATGCGGTCCACGACCTGCGAGCCAGGAGACCTGCCGGCCGAATGTTCGTGCGAACCCATATCGGGCGGGGTGTACCGATACCGCTGCCGTTTCCCGCTTGCCGTGCGGGCAGCGCGCCGCTCTCGCGCAATGCTTACCCGGTATTCCCTTGAACCACGAAACGAAGCCCGTCTCGCCCGCTACTGCATTGGCCGCGCTCCGCCCCTCGGCGTGCCCCGGGCTCGTGCGCGTGGTCGCGGCGCGCGACGGCGGCTTGTGTCGCATCCGCCTGCCCGGCGGCGTGCTGAGCGCCGCGCGTGTGCACGCCCTCGCCGATGCTGCGTCGGCGCATGCCACCGGCGTGCTCGAACTGACCAATCGCGCGAACGTGCAGATTCGCGGCGTGCGCGTGGGCGAAGAGGCGGCACTGAGCGCCGCGCTAATCGGCGCGGGCCTCGGGCCCACTGGCATCGACGCCGCAAGCCCGCTCGAGCGCGCATGCGCCGCCGACGAGTTGCGCAACGTGATGCTGAGCCCGCTCGCGGGCGTTGACCCGAACTCTTTGTGCAACACGGCAGCAATCGCCGCCGAACTCATCGACATGATGCAGCGCGAGGCGCGTTTCGCCTCGCTCTCGCCCAAGTTCGCGCTGCAACTGGACGGCGGCGAGCGCATGGCGATGCTCGAGCATCCGCACGACGTCTGGCTCGCCGCGCTGCCGCACGGCGCGACGGTGCGCTTCGCGGTGGGCCTCGCGGGATGCCCGACAACACGGCCAATCGGCACACTCGCCGCCGAAGACATTCGCGCATCGATGCGCGCGCTGCTCCATGCGTTCCTCGATCTAGCGGACTCGGATGCAACCCGCATGCGCGACGTGCTGGCCGCACACTCGCTCGATGCGCTGCTGCAACGCGCGCAAGCTCATGGCGACTTCGCGCTGATGCGTGACGACGCCGCGCTGCACGCGTGGCGTCGCGAGCCGAGTCCCGCCGACTTGCGCCTGGGCGCGCACGCGCTGCACGCTGACGGCAGCGGCTACGTGGGCGCGCAGCCCGCGCTCGGCCGCATCGACGCGCATACGCTGCGCGCGCTCGCCGCGCTCGCGGAAGACTCGGGCGATGCGACGCTGCGGGTGACGCCATGGCAAGGCCTGCTGCTGCCCAACGTGTCCGCGCACGCCATGGCCGCCACGCTCGAACGCCTGCACGCGCTCGGTCTCATCGTCTCGCGTGCCGATCCGCTCGCGCGCCTCATCGCCTGCACGGGCTCGGCGGGGTGCGCAAAAAGCCGCGCCGACACGAAAGCCGACGCACAGCGTCTCGCCGCCCTGCTGCCGCCCGACACCGAAGCGCACCTGAGCGGCTGCGAACGCTCCTGCGCGGCCGCGCATTGCGCGCCGTTCACGCTGCTCGCAAGCGACCCGGACCACTACGACCTGTACCAGCGCGACGACACGCAAAGCGGCTTCGGCCAGCGCTTTGGCCAGCCCGTCGCGCGCAACCTGACGATCGAAGCCGCTGCGCTCGCACTCGCGCAGCGGCCCCGGAGCACCCAAGATGTCTGATTACATCCGAGACGGCCAGGCGATCTATCGCGAGTCGTTCGCGACGATCCGCGCCGAGGCCGACCTCTCGCGCATTCCCGCCGACCTGGAAAAACTCGCCGTACGCGTGATCCACGCGTGCGGCATGGTGGACGTCGTCGCCGACCTCGCCTTTAGCGCAGGCGCGGGCAAGGCGGGCCGCAAAGCGCTCGCAGGCGGCGCGCCCATTCTCTGCGACGCGAAAATGGTCGCGTACGGCGTCACGCGCGCGCGCCTTCCCGCGAACAACGCCGTCATCTGCACGCTCGACGACCCCGCCGTGCCCACGCTCGCCCGCGAGCTTGGCAACACGCGATCGGCGGCCGCGCTCGAACTTTGGCGGCCGCATCTTGCAGGCAGCGTCGTTGCGATCGGCAATGCGCCCACCGCCCTCTTTCACCTGCTCGACATGATCGCCGCCGGCGCTGCGCGCCCCGCGCTCATCCTCGGCTTTCCCGTGGGCTTTGTCGGCGCGGCCGAGTCCAAGGCGCAGCTCGCCGCCGACAATCACGGCGTGCCCTTCGTCGTCGTGCACGGCCGCCGTGGCGGCAGCGCGATGGCCGCCGCCGCCGTCAACGCACTCGCTTCGGAGACCGAATAAATGATCCGCAAAGGACGTCTGCACGGCATTGGTGTCGGCCCCGGCGACCCCGAACTGCTCACGCTCAAAGCCGTGCGCCTGCTCAAGGCCGCCCCCGTCGTCGCGTATTTCGTGGCCAAGGGCAAGAAAGGCAACGCGTTCGGCATTGTCGAGGCGCATCTCGAAGCCGAGCAGGAACGCCTGCCGCTCGTCTACCCCGTAACGACCGAAGCACTCGAACCGCCGCTCTCGTATGAGGCGATCATCGCCGACTTCTACGACGGCGCCGCACAAATGCTTTCGCGCCATCTCGACGCCGGACGCGACGTGGCCGTGATCTGCGAAGGCGATCCGTTCTTCTACGGCTCGTACATGTATCTACACGACCGGCTCGCGGCGCGCTACGAGGCCGAAGTCGTGCCGGGCGTGTGCTCGATGCTGGGCGGCGCGGCGGTGCTGGGCGTGCCGCTCGTCTATCGCAACCAGAGCCTCGCCGTGCTTTCGGGCGTGCTGCCCGAGGACGAATTGCGCCGCCGTCTGGCCGACGCGGACGCCGCCGTCATCATGAAACTGGGTCGCAACTTCGACAAGGTGCGCCGCGTGCTGGGCGAACTGGGTCTCGCGCATCGCGCGCTGTACGTCGAGCGCGCGACGATGGCGAACCAGCGCATCGTCCCGCTCGACGACGTCGATCCGATGGCTTCGCCCTACTTCTCGCTGCTCGTCGTGCCGGGGGTGAAATGGCAGTCGTGACACCGCCCGCCATCGTCATTCTCGGGCCCGGCGCGCTTGCCACCGCGCGGCGCGTGCAGGCGCTTTACACGGGCGCGCAGATCCATGCGCTGCAAGGCCGCGTAGAAGGCGATGTCGCGTTCAACGAGCTTGGTGCGCATTTGCGCGAATGCTATACGCGCGGTATGCCCATCGTCGCGCTGTGCGCGGCGGGCATCGTGATCCGGTGCCTCGCGCCCCTGCTTGCCAACAAGGGCGCGGAACCGCCGGTGCTCGCACTCGCCGAGGACGGCAGCGCCGTCGTGCCGCTGCTTGGCGGACTCACCGGCGTCAACGTCATGGCGCGCGAAATCGGCGCCGCGCTCGCGGTTGCGCCCGCCATCACCACGAGCGGCGAATTGCGCTTCGGCACCTGTCTGCTCAATCCGCCCGCGGGCTATGCGCTCGCGAGCCTCGCGCAAGGCAAGCGTTTCGTCTCCGATCTGCTTGCGGGCGCAACGACACGCGTGGATGGCCACGCGCCGTGGCTCGCGAACGTCGATCTGCCGCGCGACGCAGCGGCGAGTCATGCCATACGCGTGAGCGCGCACGCCTGGAACGGCAGCCCCGACGATCTTGTGATTCATCCGCGCAGCGTTGTCGCGGCCGTGGGCACGCCGCATCAGGCGCTTGCTGAAAGCGTCCGCCGCGCGCTGCATGCACACAGCCTCGCGCCGCTCGCACTCGCGGCGCTTGCCGCCCCTTCCGCGCACATGTGCGATGCATCGCTCGCGCAGGCGGCAACGGAACTCGGCGTACCGCTGCGCTTCGTCGATAGCGCGGAGTCCACGCCGCAAGCCACGCTCGCCGCGCTCAACGTTGGCGCGGACGTCGAGCGCCATGCGCCGAACGAAGACGGCATCGCGCTCGCCTGCGCCGCCGCGCCGCTCGACCCGCTCGCGTTGGGCCGCGCGCGCGGCAAACTCACGGTGCTCGGCCTTGGCCCCGGCCGCGCCGATCTGCTTACGCCCGCCGCGCGCGCCGCGCTGGATGACGCGACCGATATCGTCGGCTACGCAACCTACGTGGAGATGGCGGGACCGTTTCGCGCAGACCAGCAGCGCCACGCCACCGACAACCGCGAAGAACTGCAGCGCGCCCGCCACGCGTTCGAGATGGCGAGCGAAGGGCGGCGCGTCGCCGTGGTCTCGTCGGGCGACCCCGGTGTGTTCGCGATGGCGGCCGCCGTGCTCGAAGCGCTCGAAGGCGCCGACGACCCGCTCTGGCATGCCGTCGAACTGTCGATCGTGCCAGGCGTTTCCGCCGCGCTCGCCACGGCGGCGCAGGTCGGCGCCCCGCTCGGCCACGACTTCTGCATGCTTTCGCTTTCCGACAACCTGAAGCCCTGGACGGTGATCGAAAACCGCCTGCTGCATGCGGCACAGGCCGATCTCGTGATGGCGTTCTACAACCCGATCTCGCGCGCGCGGCCCTGGCAGCTCGATCGCGCCCTCGACATCGTGCGCAGCGTGCGCGCGCCGCACACGCGCGTGGTGCTGGGCCGCGACGTGGGCCGCCCCGGCGAGACACTGCGCGCCACGACGCTAGGCGAGCTGCGCTCGGCCGACGTCGATATGCGCACGATGGTGATCGTCGGGTCGTCGGCTACGCGCGGGTTCGCTCGCGCCGACGGCGGCGAGTGGATTTATACGCCGCGCTGGTATCGTGAGGATGCCGAATAGACAATCACGCTCCCGCCTTCAAGGTGGGTAGCGAGTCGCGCGGGTCGGGTGGCGCGCCCTCGAATTCGCGCGCCTTCACCTGGTTGCGCCCCGCCTGCTTCGCCGCGTAAAGCTGCGCGTCGGCGGCGCGCAGCAGCGCCTGCGCGCCCGTGCGCTCGCGCGGCACGCAGGTGGCGCAGCCAATGCTCACGGTCAACGTGCCGTGTTCGCTGTGCTCGTGCACGATTCCCAGCGCCGCCACTTGCTGGCGCACCCCTTCCGCGATTGTCACGGCGCCATCGAAAGTCGTGGCCGGCAGAACCACGGCGAATTCCTCGCCGCCGTAGCGCGCAACCATGTCCGTCCCGCGGCGGCAGGCCTCGCGTATCGCTCTTGCTACGGCGGCGAGCACTTTATCGCCCTGGGCGTGCCCGTAGAAGTCGTTGAACAGCTTGAACTTGTCGATGTCGACGAAGAGCACCGAAAGCGGCTCGCCCGCGCGTCTCGCATGCTGCCATTCGGATTCGATGCGCAGGTCGAGTGCGCGCCGGTTGTATAGGCTCGTGAGCGCGTCGGTGACCGCGAGACGTTCGAATTCCTTTTGCGTGGCCAGCCGCGCGCGCATCGAAAGCGCGAGCAGCCACGACGAGGCGGCGATGAGCGCACCGAAGATCAACGCCATCGGCGCATAGATACGCAGGCGTTCGTGCCATGCGTCGAGCGCGCCGTCCACGGAAGGCGCGACGACCGCGATGAGCGACGTGTGCGGAACGCGCTTGAACGTATAGATGCGCTCGACCTTGTCGTCCTCGCCCGCGGCGATGAACGAGCCGTCACTCGTTTTCAGCATCGGCTGGATGTAATCGAGTCGGCCGATTTGCGCGCCCACTTCGTAGTCCGAATAGGGGCGGTGCGCGAGCATGGTCCCGTCGTCCAGCATGATGAACGCGCTGCCCTTGGGGTCGACGTCGATCCGATCGAACAGTTGCTGAAAGTACGCGAGCCGCAGCGTGAGCAACACGATGCCGCCAAACGATCCATCGTGCTCAGTCACGCGGCGCGAGAGCGCAATCGAATAGTGGCCTTCGCGCGCACGCGAGCGGATCGGGTCCGAAATATACATGCCGACCGAGCGGTCGTGCTGCATAGTGAAATAGTCCCGGTCTGCGAGATTGATGCCCGGATGCGTTCGACCGTCCTGCGATTCGACGATGTGGCCGCTCGCGTCGACGTAGAACGCGTCGTCGAGATAGGCGCCGGCCGCCACGCGGCCGAACAGCAGCTTGCGGCGGATGTCGGGCGGCAGGCTTTGCGTGCGCGGGTCGCGGGCGCTATCGGCCGCATCGAGCAGCAACAGGTCGTAGATGCCGTAATTCGCCTCCAGGTCATTCGACATCAACGAGACGAGTGCGGCCGAATTGTGCTGCGCGCTGGCGATGGCCTGCGAGCGCTGCTGCATCAACCCCAGCAGCACGATGGCCACGATGGCCGCGCCGACGAGCGAACCCATCGTGCCGACAATGAATGGATGGCTCCCGACCCACTGCATGAGCGCCCGATGCCATTGACCGGGGATTCGCAAACATCGTTTCCAGAGCTTCATGAGGCGTTTTCTCTTGCTCCGCTCGCTAGGCTTGCTACGCGTGCCGGCCGATTACAGATTGCATTCAGGATTCATCATACTGCCGCTGCCGAAATCGCCTTCGAATCCCGGCACGCACTCAATTTCCCTGCCCAAGCGCCGTAAACCAGTTGAACCCGCGAAGCCGATTCGCGACGCGAACCGCTCAACGACCAGCCTGCGCCGATGACCAATCCGATCACTGAAGCTCAAGCCGAAGCCGCCCCGCTCACGCCGGACGCCATGCCGGTAGGCGAGCCGCTCGCCTGGCCCGTCGTCGATCGCGACGGCGCGCTGCTGCTCGACGCCGGCTCGGTGCTGGTGGGCGAAGCGGAGCGAGACTTTCTGTTCCAGCACTTCGCACCGCATCGCGGCGACGTAGAGAGGCCCGAAGTCGCACCGCAGAGCGCAGCGGCTACGGCAGATGCCGGCGAGGCGGCCGCCACCACGCGCGACATGCACCTGAACATCGGCGCGCTGATGGGCCTGCGCCCGGAAATTGGCGCGAGCGGCGCGCCCATGCACCCGTGCCGCCTGATCGGCTTCGCGCCGAACGAAGCGCTCTTCGTGACGACTCCCTATGTCGATGGCCGCCCCATCGCCATCACGCCGGGCGAAAACGTGGAGATCGTCGCGATCGCGAGCCAGGCCGTCTATCGCTTCGTATGCACCGTGCATGCGCTCAGCCACGCGCCGCTCGACTACGTCGTGGTTTCGCAGCCCGCCAACATCCGCCGCCTGCGCGAGCGCCGCTCGATTCGCGTGCGCGCGCAATTTCCCGTGCGCTATGGCATTGGCGAGGAAGGCGCGGGTTATGACGGCGTGGCGCTCGCACGCGGCATCAGCGCGCTCGGGCTTTCGGTGAGCGCGGCGTGGGCGCTTGGCAAGGTTGGCGAGCGGCTGCGCGTGTCATTCCAGCTACGTTCGGGCGACAACGCTACAGCGATCGAAACCACCGCAGTCATCCGCAACGTGCAAACGGAAACGGGCAACCCCGCGCAAGCGACGCTCGGTCTCGAACTCGACCGACTCACGCCCGCCGAGCAGATGGCGATGAAAGTCTACGTGTTCGAACGTCAGGACGACGTGCTGTCCTGGACCAGCAGCATGCGCTAGCGGCGGCTCACGCGAGCAGCGCCTGAGCGTCCACGCACTCGCCGGCCCATGCCTGCGCGAGCGCCTCGCAGCGCCCCACACGCAGCGCGCCAAGTTCGCAATCGATCACCGTGACGTGATCGGCGGAATTCGGACGTGCAGGCCACTGCGTCGTGCGGCCGTCGCTGAAGAGCCAGAGATGGCGCGCGCGCGCCGGGTCGCGGCGCGCGGCCGTCTCCAGCACTCGCGCCGCTCGGCCAATGCCCGCTTCGAGCGGCGTGCCGCCACCCCCGCCGATAGGCTCGATCCAGCGCTCGTTCCACCAGCGCGGCACCGCGGGCCCGAAACGCAGTTCGGCACCCGCGCCGCCGAAGGCGATCAGCGCCACTTCCACCCGTTCGGCGCGAGCGCGGTCGAACAGCGCGATCAACAACCCCTTGGCGAGCGCAAGCTGACCGCGCGCAAGCATGGAGGCCGAGCAGTCCAGCACAAAGCAATGGAGCGCGCCGGAACCCGTCTTGCGTTTGGTGAAGCGGAAATGTTGCGCTTGCAACGATCCTGCGCGTTTGGCCGCGAGCGTGGGCGGCCAGGCGATGCGCTCACCCTGCCTCACGACTTGCGCGGGACCGCGCCCCGGGCCTTCTCGCCGTCGAGCGCCGCCCTGTGCGAAGGCGGCGGCCTGTGCTCGACGGGTCAGCGTTTTTTTGCGGGCAGCGGAATCACGCCCTTTACCGCCTTCGCGGCGACGGGCTCGGGCGGCAATTCACCCCAATCGGCATCCGGCGTTGTTTCGGTGTGCTTGTCTTCTCGCCTGGGTGCGGAAGTGGAGAGGGGCGGCTGCGGCTCGGTGGCAGACGGCGCATCGGAGCGCTGCGGCATGGCGTGCCGCCGATGCGCGAGCACGCAATCCGCGACCTCATCGACGTGTTCCGGCGTCACGGCATCCGCGCCTTCGAACGCGGCGAGCGCGCGCGCTGCACGCAGCATCACAAGGTCGGCGCGCAAGCCGTCAACCGCCGCCTCAACGCAACGTTGCGCCGCGCGCTCATGCACGGCATCGCTCCACGCGAGCTTGCCGAGCGCGTCGCGTGCCGCCGCGATGCGCTGCGCGAGCGCGCGCTGATCGGCTTCACGCGCCGCGCAAAACGCGCGCGGATCGGCGTCGAACGCAAGACGCGCCTTGACGATGCGTTGCCGCAGCGCCGCGTCATAAGGCGTGCCGAGTTCGACCATCAAGCCAAAACGGTCGAGCAGTTGCGGACGCAACTCCCCCTCTTCGGGATTCATCGTCCCCACCAGCACGAAGTGCGCGTCGTGCGAGTGCGAGACGCCATCGCGCTCCACGGTGTTCACGCCGCTCGCCGCCGCGTCGAGCAGCACGTCGACGAGCGCATCGGGCAGCAGGTTCACCTCGTCCACGTAGAGCACGCCGCCGTGGGCGCGCGCGAGCAGCCCAGGCGCGAAGCGCACCGCGCTCTCGCGCAACGCCGCTTCCAGGTCGAGCGTGCCGATCAGCTTGTCCTCGCTCGCGCCAAGCGGCAGCGTGACGAACGCGCCTTCCGGCAGCAGCGCCGCAAGCGCGCGCGCCGCCGTGGATTTCGCGGTGCCGCGCGGCCCGCTCACGAGCACGCCGCCGATTGCGGGGTCGATGGCCGCGAGCAGCAGCGCGCGCTGCAACGGCGCCTGGCCAACCAGCGCGGTAAAGGGAAACGCGGGACGCGTGGCCGCAGCGCTCATGGTCCTGATCCTTCCAGATGCTGCCCGGCTTCGAGCAGACGGTGTTCGAGTTGCGCGCGATGCTCGCCCGGCTCCTGCCAGAGACCGCGCTGGATTGCTTCGAGCAGACGCTCGCACACGGCATGCAGCGCGTGCGGATTGTGGCGCTGCATGAAGGCGCGCGTGTCGTCGTCGTGCACATAGGCGTTCGCGACGAGCGCGTACTGATGATCGCCCACCACGCGCGCGGTCGCGTCATAGCCGAACAGATAATCGACCGTCGCCGCCATTTCCGCCGCGCCCTTGTAGCCGTGACGCTTCACGCCGTCGATCCACTTCGGGTTCACCACGCGCGAGCGGATCACGCGCGCGATCTCCTCGTGCAGCGGACGAATGCGCGGCGCCGCGGGGTTGCTGTGGTCCGCGTGATAGAGCGCGGGCTGGGCCTGCGAAAAGTGCCGCGCCGCCGCGGCCATGCCGCCCTGGAACTGGTAGTAGTCGTTCGAGTCGAGCAGGTCGTGTTCGCGGTTGTCCTGGTTCTGCAGCACGACGTCGAGCGTCGCGAGACGCGCGCGGAATGCGTCGCTCGCCTCATCGCCCGCGCTCTTTTGCGCATAGGCGTAGCCGCCCCAGGCCTGATATGCGTTCGCGAGATCGGCGTCGGTTTGCCACTGGCGATGGTCGATCATCGACTGCAGCCCCGCGCCGTAAGCGCCGGGACGCGCGCTGAACACGCGCCAGCCCGCGCGGCGGCGCGCCTCGTCGGCGGCCATGCCGTTTGCGACCAGCGCGTCGCGCTCGCGCAGCACACGGGCGCGCAACGGGTTCTGGTGCTCCGGTTCGTCGAGATCGGCCACGGCCTGCACCGCTGCGTCGAACAGATGCATCACGTTCGGAAACGCGTCGCGGAAGAAGCCCGATACGCGCAGCGTCACGTCGATGCGCGGCCGGTCCAGCGCCTCGACCGGCATGATCTCGAAGTCGGTCACGCGCTGGCTGCCCGCGGCCCACTTCGGCCGCACGCCGATCAGCGCGAACGCCTGGGCGATATCGTCGCCGCCGGTGCGCATCGTCGCGGTGCCCCAGACCGACAGCCCCACGGCGCGGGGGTAATCGCCGTGCTCCTGCAAATGACGCTCGATGAGTTGCTGCGCCGATTTCATGCCGAGCGTCCACGCGGCTTGCGTGGGGATGGCGCGCGTATCGACGGAGTAGAAGTTGCGCCCCGTGGGCAGCACATCGGGACGGCCGCGCGAAGGCGAACCGCTCGGGCCAGGCGGCACGAAACGGCCTTCGAAACCACGGCGCAGCTGGCGCATTTCTTCCGGGCCGCAGGCATCGAGGCGCGGCAGCACATCGCCGTGCAGGCGTGCGAGTACCTGGGCCGCGTGCGGCAGCGATTGAGCCGCCGCATCGTTTCGTTCGCCTGAGCAAATGCCTTCGATCAACGTGGCCGCGAGCATTTCCAGGCGTTCGCGCGTATCGCCCGCATGACGCCACGGCGTATCGCTCACGCTTGCGAGCAGCGGTGCACGCGGGCCTTGCCACGGCGCAGCCCAATCCACCGTGGCCGGATCGACGAGGTGATCGATGCGCAGGTCGCGCGCGATCGCGTCGATGAGGCCCGCGTTCGCGCCCTGCCCGTCCCCGCAGGCGTAACGCCCGAGCGCGAGCAGCGTATCGCAACGCTGCTGGCCCTGCGGCGATTCGCCGAACGTGTGCAGGCCATCGCGAATCTGCGCTTCCTTCAGTTCGCAGAGGTAGGCGTCGGCGCGCGTGAGGAGTTCGTCTTCTCCAGCCTGATCCTTGGGCGCGGCGACGCTCAGTTCTTCGTGCAGCCGATGCTCGATGATGGTCGCGAGTATGGTCTTGCGCAGCAGCTTCGCACGGCGCGGGTCCACCATCAATGCTTCGTAATACTCATCGACCTGACGTTCGAGGTCTTGCAGCGGCCCATAGTTTTCGGCGCGCGTGAGCGGCGGCATCAGGTGATCGACGATCACGGCCTGGGCGCGGCGCTTGGCCTGGCTCCCCTCGCCCGGATCGTTGACGATGAACGGATACAGATGCGGCAGCGGCCCGAGCGCCATGTCGGGCCAGCAGGTGTCGGCAAGCGCCACGCTCTTGCCCGGTAGCCACTCCAGATTGCCGTGCTTGCCCACGTGTGCGATGGCGTCGATGCCGAACGTCTCGCGCAGCCAGAAGTAAAACGCGAGGTATGCGTGCGGCGGCACGAGTTCGGCGTCGTGGTAGTTCGCGTAAGTGTCGTCGCCGCGCGAGCGCGAAGGCTGGATGCCCACGAACACCTGGCCGCAACGCCAGCCCGCGATCATGAAGCGGCCGCGCCGCACCGTGGGGTCCGCTTCCGGCGGGCCCCAACGCGCGATCAGCGCGTTCTGCGCTTCGGCGGGCAGTTGCGAGAAGCGCGCGCGGTAGTCGTCGAGCGAAAGGCTCTGCCATGCCGGGCGCAACGCGCGCGTGTCGGGATCGTTCGTCACGCCTTGCGTGAGGATGCGCATGAGCGCGTCGCCGTCTTCGGGCAGATCGGCTACACGGTAGCCTTCATCGCGCAGCATGCGCAGGATGCCAACCACCGAGGCCGGCGTGTCGAGTCCCACGCCGTTGCCAATGCGCCCTTCGCTCATCGGATAGTTCGCGAGCACGAGCGCGAGCTTTTTCTCTGCGTTGGGCAGGCTGCGCAAACGGCACCAGCGGCGCGCGAGTTCCGCGACGAAAGCCACGCGCTCCAGGTCGGGCTGATAACGCACGACATCGACTTGCGTCGCTTTGCAGTGATACGCGAGGCCCTTGAAACTGATCGCGCGCGTAATCACGCGGCCGTCCACCTCGGGCAGCGCGATATGCATGGCGATGTCGCGCGAGTTCAGGCCGTGGTTGTCCTTGACCCAATCTTCGCGGTTGCCGCCGCTCAGGATCACCTGGAGCACGGGCGCGTCGCCGGCGAGCGCGAGCGGTTCGGGGTCGTCCAGCGACGAAGCCGCAAACGCCGTGGTGTTCAGCACGAGCGAGACGTCGTGCTCGGCTGCGAGTTGATCGAGCACGTCGCGGCTCAAGGTGTCCTTGAGCGAGGTGATCGCAAGCGGCAGCGGGTTCATACCACGCGCCAGCAGCGCGGTAATGAGCGCATCGAAAGCGGCCGTGTTCGCGGCCTGCAAATGCGCCTTGTAAAACAGCAGCGCGACAACCGGTGCGCCGGGTTGCCAGCGCGCGCGCCATTCGTCGATGGTCGCGACGTCGCGCTGCGGGCAATACAGCGCGGCGGCCGGCAGCGCGATGGGCGGCGCCGGCTCGCTGCCCCAATCGAATGCGCGCCACGCGAGCGCGCGTAGAAACGACTCGGCGTTCGCCGCGCCGCCTTCGCGCAGATAACGCCAAAGCAGGCGGCAAAACTCGGGCTCGGCGCGGCTCCTCGCGATGAGATTGGGGTCTTCCTGCAAGTCGCCCGAAAACATCGCGAGCAGTTGCCCGCGACGCTGCGCGAGCGAGACGACCTGCTCGATGCCGTAAGGCCAGTACGTTTCGCCGCCCAGATGATCGACCACCACCACCCGCGCGTGCTGCAACACGTCTTCGATGTAGAAGTCCACCGATGCGGGCTGGCGCAGGTACGTGACGTTCGCGAGCCGCACGCCCGGAAAGCCCGCTGGCAGGCGCGGCACGACGCTCGCCAGGAGCGCGAGCGTGGTGTCCGCCGAACTGAGCACGACGATTTCGGCGGGCTGCTGGTCGATACGGATGACGCCCTGCGTGTCGTCGACGAAACCGCCCGGCGTGGTGCGCAGCAAATGCATGGTACGGCCTCGTCTAGCTGGGCGCGTTCACTTCGCGCCCACGGTCTGCACGTTCGCCAATGCCGTATCGAACGCCATTTGCAGCGCCGCGCCATCGAGGTCTTCGCCAATCAGCACGAAACGGCTCGCAAGCGGCTGCGCCGCGCTTTCCTGCGCGTTCCAGCGGCGGTCGAAATAGCTGTCGAAGCGGCGGCCCACGCCTTGAATCACGAGACGCATCGGCGCGCCCGGCAGCGCGGCGAAACCCTTCACGCGATAGATCGTGTGCGCGTCGACAAGTTGTTGCAGCGCTTCGATCACAGTCTCGCGCGAAGCGGCCGCGCCCGACACCACGACCGAGTCGAACTCGTCATGATGATGATCGGGGTCGTCGGCGGAACCGTGATGGTCGTGACGAAGATGAATGCTCTCCTCGGAGGCCGCTTCGAGCCCGAGCAACGTATGCAGATCGAGCTTGCCGTGCTGCGCGCGCACGATCTTCACCTGCGGCGGCAGTTCTTCGCGCAACTCGGCGATGAGCGCGTCCTGGCCCGCTTCGTCGAGCAGATCGGTCTTGTTGAGAATGACGAGATCGGCGGCCGAAAGCTGGTCTTCGAACAGCTCGTGCAGCGGCGATTCGTGATCGAGATTCGGGTCGGCGCGGCGCTGCGCGTCCACGGCCTGCGGATTTTCGGCGAACTGACCGCTCGCGGCGGCGGGGCCGTCCACCACGGTCACGACCGCATCGACGGTGAACGCATTGCGGATCGACGGCCAGTTGAACGCCTGCACGAGCGGCTTGGGCAGCGCGAGACCCGAGGTCTCGATCAGCACGTGATCGATGTCGCCGCGGCGCTCGAGCAGTTTCTCCATCACGGGGAAGAACTCTTCCTGCACGGTGCAGCACAGGCACCCGTTCGCGAGTTCGTAGAGCTGGCCTTCTGTTTCGTTGCCGTTCTCGTCGCAGCCAATACCGCAGCCGCGCAGAATTTCGCCGTCGATGCCGAGTTCGCCGAATTCGTTGACGATGACCGCGACACGCAGACCGCCCGCGTGCTGAAGAATGTGACGCAGCAGCGTGGTTTTACCGCTGCCGAGAAAGCCCGTCACGATCGTGGCCGGAATCTTGCGCATTTGCATGAAGTGCTCCTTCGGCGCCAGGCCGGATAGAGGGGCATGGTGCGTCGCGCTGGCCGTTCGTGCGGGTGTCGTCTAGCGGGCGCGCGCGTATCCGTGGAGACGCCGTCACGCGCAACGATTCAAAAAACCTGCAGGGGACGAACGACCGGAAACGCACCCAGGCTTCGCCCGGCTGACGCATGAAAATCACGGACCCGGCGCCGCATCCCCGCAGCGCGAATCCCACGTATCTGGCCGGTATCCGGACTGACGAAACACCGCTTCGCCTTCCCGCGCGAACGGCCTTGCGGCCGGCTCGCACAGTGGCGTGGACTGCGTAAAGCATGGAAGCGGTTTGCGGCATTCGTTCGAACGCCGCGCTCGTTGTACCGTTGCGGGTGCAGTTCAGGTTGGCCATGCCCGAGGCGGGATGGCTCCCTGATTCCCGTTTAACTGCGCACGCATCATGAATCGCGCGCGCGAGCACCAGAGTGCGAGCGAGTGTAGGCGCGGGGGGCTTGCGCGTCAAGGAAGGCGTGGGAAGCCGCAAAAGCGTGTGCTATCGTAGCGCGCATCCGGCACCGGCCGGAACATGACCGTTTTGCTTGTTCGCCTCCGCCGTCCCGCCTTCGATCGACGCTCTCGCCGTGAACCCTGCCGAACATCGCGCATCGCGCGCAGCCTCACTCGAAGCCACGCTGGAACCCACACAGCGCGCGCCGTCGCTCGTGCTCGGCATTGGCTGCCGGCGCGGCGTGACGTTGGCGCAAGTCGATGCCGCCGTGCGCGCCGCGCTCGGCGCGTGGCCGATCGAAAGCGTAACGTGCGTGGCAACGCTCGACGCCAAAGCCGATGAACCCGCGTTGCAAGCGTTTTGCGCGGCCCGTGCGCTGCCGCTCCATACGTACACGCGGGAGCAACTCGCCGCGACGCCCACAACTGCGCCACCTTCCGCAGCCGCGCAAGCGCAATTCGGCGTGGACGGCGTGTGCGAACCCTGCGCGCGCCTCGCGGCGGCCGGTGGTCCGCTCGTGCACGGCAAGCTGGTGCTTGATGGCGTAACGGTCGCGATCGCACGCACGCTGGAAAACCCGGCAAACGCGGACGCGAAAAACCCGCAACAACCCCACTCACGACGATGAAAACCGATCCCGAATCGCATCAACGCATGACGCAACGCCGCCGCGAGGGCCACGAGAAAAAGCAGGCCGCCGCGACGCACGAAAAGGGCCTCCTGATCGTCAACACCGGCAACGGCAAGGGCAAGAGCACGGCCGCGTTCGGCATGGCCGTGCGCATGCTCGGCCACGGCATGAAGCTCGGCGTCGTGCAGTTCATCAAGGGTGCGCTGCACACGGCCGAACGCGATTTCCTCGGCAGCGTCGCGCACTGCGATTTCGTGACCATGGGCGACGGCTACACCTGGAACACGCAGAATCGCGACGGCGACATCGCCACCGCGCGCAAGGGCTGGGACGAAGCGAGGCGCATGATCGAAAGCGGCGAGTACGCGATGGTGATCCTCGACGAACTGAACACGGTGCTCAAATACGAGTACCTGCCGCTCGACGAAGTGCTCGGCGTGATCGCGTCGCGCGCGCCCCACGTGCACGTGGTCGTGACGGGCCGCCATGCGCCCGACGCGTTGATCGAAGCCGCCGACCTCGTCACGGAGATGCGCCTCGTGAAGCATCCGTATCGCGAGCAAGGCGTGAAAGCGCAAAAGGGCGTGGAGTTCTAAGCGCATGAGCGCAACGCTTGCCTGCCCCGCGCTTTTCATCAGCGCGCCCGCTTCGGGCCAGGGCAAAACCACGCTCACGGCGGGCCTCGCGCGCCTGCATCGCCGTGCGGGCCGGCGCGTGCGCGTCTTCAAGACCGGCCCGGATTTTCTCGACCCCACGATCCTCGCGCGCGCAAGCGGCGCGCCCGTGCTCTCGCTCGACCTGTGGATGGTGGGCGAACAAGCGTGCCGCGCCCTCCTCGCGCAGGCCGCGCGCGAAGCCGACCTGATCCTCATCGAAGGCGTCATGGGCCTGTTCGACGGCACACCGAGCAGCGCCGATCTCGCCACCACGTTCGGCGTGCCGGTGGCCGCTGTCGTGAGCGCGAAGTCGATGGCGCAGACCTTCGGTGCGATCGCGTTCGGTCTCGCGCGTTTTCGGCCCGAGGTGCCGTTTCATGGCGTGCTGGCGAATCGCGTGGGCTCGCCGCGCCACGCGCAGATGCTGCAGGAGGGCTTGCCCGCCGACGTGCGCTGGCTCGGGCATGTAGCAAGCGAAGCGACGATGGCGCTGCCCGATCGCCACCTCGGCCTGCATCAGGCTGAGGAGATCGACGATCTCGACGCGCGCATCGAACGCGCCGCCGACGCGCTCGCGCAAACCGCGCTCGCTGACCTGCCGCCGCCGGTGGAATTCACCAGTCCTTCGCATAACGAAGCAATTCCTCGCCTGCTCGAAGGCCGCCATATCGCCATCGCACGCGACGCCGCGTTCTCGTTTCTCTATCCGGCGAACATCACGTTGCTCGAAGCTCTCGGTGCAAGCGTGAACTATTTCTCGCCACTCGCGAACGAGCCCGCGCCCGCCAGCGCTGATGCAATCTTTCTGCCCGGCGGCTATCCCGAGTTACATGCGTCGGCGCTCGCGCACAATACGCGGAGCGCGAATTCGTTGCGCGCACATGTATCAGCCGGAAAGCCGCTCGTCGCCGAATGTGGCGGCATGCTTTATCTGCTCGATGCACTAACCGACGTAGAAGGCACGCGCACGCCGATGCTCGGCCTGCTGCCCGGCGAGGCGGTCATGCAAAAGCGCTTCGCGGCACTCGGCATGCAGCAGCTGGACGGCGCGCATGGCGCGCTGCGCGGCCACACGTTTCACTATTCGCGCATCGCCACGCCGCTTGCGCCCGCGCTCACGGCACGCCACGCACAGACTGGCGCGCCCGGCGAGGCGCTTTATCGGCATGGCTCGATCGCGGCCACCTATATGCACGCTTACTGGCCCTCCAACCCGGCTTTCGCGGCCGCACTCTTCCATGGCACAGCCCTTTGACGAAGCCGAACGCGCGGCGGTCTACCGTGCGATTTACGAGCGCCGCGACATGCGGCACTTCGCACCGGGGCCCGTCGATCCCACGACGTTGGCTCGCCTGCTCGACGCCGCGCATCACGCGCCGAGCGTTGGCTTCATGCAGCCGTGGCGCATCGTGCGTATCACCGACAGCGCGTTGCGCGAGCAACTGCATGCGGCGGTCGAGCGCGAACGCATCGCGACCGCCGATGCACTTGGCAAGCGCCGCGACGAGTTCATGAAGCTCAAGGTGGAAGGCATGCGCGACTGCGCCGAGGTGCTCGTGGTCGCGCTGATGGATCGCCGCGAAGCGCACGTCTTCGGCCGGCGCACGCTGCCGGAGATGGATCTCGCCTCCGTGGCCTGCGCGATCCAGAACATGTGGCTCGCGGCGCGCGCCGAAGGGCTCGGCATGGGCTGGGTGTCGATCTTCGATGTCGACGAGGTGCGCGCCCTGCTCGCCATGCCGTCCGGCGCCAAGCCGGTCGCGATACTCTGCGTGGGTCAGGTCGATGCGTTCTACCCGCAACCGATGCTCGAAATGGAGAAGTGGGCCGAACGCAAGCCGCTTGGCGAATGCGTGTTCGAGAATCGCTGGCCGCAGGACGAGGCGCCCAGCGTGCCCAAAGCGGCGTCCGAAGCGGCGCCGGACGGCACGCCCGGCGCCTGACGGCCGCTCACGCTTCGCGCGCGTAGCATACGGCCTCGACGTTGTTGCCGTCGGGATCGATCAGGAATGCTGCGTAATAGTCGGGGCTGTAATCGGCGCGCACGCCGGGCTCGCCGTTGTCTTTCGCGCCTGCACGCAGGCCCGCTTCGTAGAATCCAACGACCGCTGCGCGGTTCGCCGCCGCGAACGCCACATGCACGCCGCGCGGCGCAAGCGCGGCATCGGCCGAGACGGCGTGCAGCCAGAGCCTGGGCTCGCCTGGCTGGCCGAGCCCCGCATAGGTGTCGTCGCGCATGCACACCACGACGCCGAGCGGCGCAAGCAGCGCCTCGTAAAAACGCAAGCTACGTGCGAGATCCTGCACACGCAATCCAATGTGATCGAACATGAGCGACTCCCGTGGTGTCTGTGCGCAACCGTTGCGCCAGATTCGGGAGTCAGCATAGCGCCATCGGGGCGAGCGCAGCCTGGGGAAAGTTGCCCTGAACTACGGCTTGTCGACTGGAGAAACGGAGAGCACTTCCGGCATGCCCGGCGCGTGATCCGTCGTGCCGGTGTTGGGCGGACTCTTGAGCTTGACGCGCCATTGCGGCGCGCCGGCGTACGGCAGCCGCGCGAGCGCGCCGGCCACGAGGTACGGCACGGCTTCGCGCGCGTCGGCGTTACGGTCGCGCTTCACGGCGCTGACCTTGTAGACCTCGCCGCCATCGGGCAACGCGAAGAAACGCAGCGTCAACGTATGCACGTAGGGCCGCCCGAACCACGGAAACGACGCCCCCCCGGCAGGCGCGCAGCCGGCGCCGCAGTCGCCGTCGACGACTTTCACATCGGCGGGACGCGTGGCCCACGCCACCGAGACGAGATAGCGCGCCGCCTCGGGTGTCCCCGCGTTGAAGCCGCGCTGCGCGAGACCATCGCTTAGCAATGCCTGGTACGGAAGCAGCTCGCCCGCGTCGGCCTGGGCGGGTGTGGGCGCGAAACGGTAGTTCGCCGATTGGCTGGCCGCAGCGGGCAACGCGCCCGTGGCCGCGATGTCGGTCGTCACGCCAGCGCATCCGGCGAGAGCGACGAGCATCGGCAGGAGACAGATCGACAGCAAGGTCTTCACGAAACACTCCATCGGGTTATTCATGCGCTTTTCGTGCGGTTCAACCCGGTGCGTCGAACGCGGGCAGCGTCATCGTCAACACGGTGCCCTCGCCCGGTTCGCTCTGCAGTTGGACATCGCCGCCGTGGCGCGTCACGACTGTCTTCACGAACGCCATGCCGAGCCCCGCGCCGCTCACTTCGGGCCGCTGCTCCGCGTGAAAGCGCTGGAACGGCTGGAAGAGCCTCGCCTGGTCTTCGTGCGCAATGCCGTAGCCCTGATCGCGGATCGAGCAGACCACGCGCGGCGGAACGTGGTCGTCCAGCGCGATCTTGCAGACGATACGCGTATCCGCAGGACTGTACTTCACGGCGTTGTTCAGCACGTTCACGAGCGCGCGCGTCATGAGCGAGCGGTCGGCGTTGATCCAGCCCATCTGCTCGCCCTCGAACGCCGTGTCGATCTGGATGCGCTTCGCGCGCGCCTGCGGCCACACTTCGTCGCTTGCGTCGATCAGCAGCTCCGCGAGGCTCGTGGGCTCGAGCGCATAGACCTGGGACTCGGCGCGCGCGAGTTGCACGAAGTCGTCGGCGAGCTTGAGCGAGCGGCGCGCATAGCGCTCGATCCGCTCCATCACGCCTCGCACGGGCTCCGAGGCGAGCGTGCCGCGCTCGCGCTCCGTCTCGACGAGTGCGACGATCGAGGCCTGCGGCGAGCGCATGTCGTGCGACAGCAGGCGCAGCGCGTCCTCGCGCTGGCGTTCGGCGTCGTGCAGCGCCGTCACGTCGACAAGACCCGCGATCCAGCCGACCGCCTGCCCCTGCGCGTCCGTGCAGCGCGCGTAGCGCAGCAGGTAGTCACTGCCGTCACGCGCGCGCACTTCCACGCCGCGCTCCATCAGCTCGGCGAACTCGCCGCGCGCCGGGTCGAGCGGCGCGGGCCAGTGCGCGTGGGCGAACGCCATCGCGTCGGGCGCGGGGTCGATCGGCTTGACGAGCGACAGGTCGCCGAACACGTCCTGCATCGAACGCCCTTCCGCGGCGCTCACGTTCAGGCGGGCGAGATACGTACGCGAAGCGTGATTCGCGATCAACACGACGCCACGCAGATCGGCGACGAGAATCGGCTCCGGCACGGAATCGAGGCTGTCCCACACGAAGCGGCGCATGTCCTGCAGCCGCTGCGCGGCCTGCGCCATGAGCGCCATTTGCTGGGCGAGCGCGTCGCCGGCGAACTCGCGGCGCTGCGTGGGCGCTTCGGGCAGCAGGTAGGGTTCGTCGGCGAGCTGGCGCAGTTCCTTGCGCAGGTAGGCCATCGTCATTTCGAGGCGGCGCCAGCTCCACACCGGATAGGCGACGAGCAGCGCGACGATCGCGGGCACGGGCGGCAGCCACAGGCGCGCGCCGTGCAGCATGCCCGCGCTCGCGCCAAGCGACACGGCGATCAGGAGCGCGAGCAGCAGCAGCGTGCGCAGCGGCGAGAGCACGAGGAAACCCGCCAGCAGCAGCACGAGCGGCGCGAGCGAGGCGAGCACGACCATGACGGGCGACGCGGGCTGGATGGCCGTTCCGTTGAGCAGCGTGTCGAGCACGATGGCGTGGACGTACACGCCGGGTAACGGGCCGAGCGTTCCAGAGAGCGGCGTGGCGAAGCGGTCGTAGAGCCCCGAGGCCGTTACGCCGACGATCACGACGCGCCCACGCAACTGCTCGGGCGGCACGCGGCCTTCGAGCACGTTGGCGAACGAGACCGTGCGGTAGGTCTGCGAATTCGCGCTGAACGGAATCAGGAAACGCGACTCGGTGCCAGGCGCCGCCGCGTGCAGCACGTCATCGCGCTGCGCGGCGGCGGGCGTGCCATGCGCGAGCTTCACGGCGCCGCTGCGCACCGCGCGCCAGACCGGCACCATCAGTTGCGGCCAGCGCTGCTGCGCGTCGCCTTCGAAGAGCGCGACGCTGCGCACGATGCCGTCGCTATCGACTTCGAGGTTGATATGGCCCATGCCGGCGGCCGCCTGCGCGAGCGGCGCGACCGGGCGCACGGCGTCGCGGTGCCCGGTGTCGTCGGCGGGTGTGAGGAGAATGGGGAGGAACGCCGGACGCGCGCGCAGCGCCTGCGCAAAGTGCGCGTCGCCGGGCGTCGGTTCTGTGAACAGCACATCGTAGACGACGGCCGCCGCGCCCGCCTTCGCGAGCTGATCGACGAGCCGCGCATGCGCCTCGCGCGGCCACGGCCAGCGCCCGAGCGCGGCCACGCTCGCGTTGTCGATCTCCACGAGCACGATGTCGGGCGACACCGGCAGCGAGCGCGCGGAGAGCAAGCGGTCATAGACCAGATGGTCGGCGCCGCTCGTGAGCCGCCAGATCACGCAGAGCACGACCACGACCACGCCCGCGCATCCCACGCCGGCCCATTCGAACAGGAAGCGGCGCCCAACGGAGCGGCCAAGGCGCGCGGGCGGCCTCACGCTCATGCGCGCCTGCGTCACCAGTCGAGCCTGAACGACTGGACCGGACTCGCCTTCTGGTAGTAATGGCCGTTGTCGAACTGCTCGGCGATCACCGTCCAGTAGTAGACGCCCTTCGGCAGGTCACGCACGACGGCCTCGCCCGCCGTGATGTCGGTCCGGTCGATAAGCGGCACGCGCAGATCGGACGTCGTGCCGAGTACGAATCGAAAGCGCGTGTTCTGCGCGTTGCGGTCGATGAACCAGCGGAACGCGAAGTCGCGCGAGCCTTCTACGGGACCGGCGCTCGCGCCGAGCGCCACGCGCCGGCGCTCGAACGCATACGACGCCGGCATGCCTTCGAGACCACGCGCGTCGAAGGCGGAGATGCGCACGAAGTAAGTGCCGTCTGGGAGGTCGGCGAACGACACGTGCGGGTCGGCGCTGCGCGTGTCGCGGATCATGTCGAGCAGGCCCGCGTCGCGGCCGATCTGCACGCGATAGGCGCTCGCACCCGCGGCGGGCGTGATATCGAAGGCGACTTCGTCGTCGTCCTGCACTTTGGACGGATGCAGCAATTGAGGCGCGTCGAGCAGCGTGACCGGCGCGCCCGCTGGCTGGCCCGCCAGCGTGAGGCTGCCGTAGCGCGCGGCGACAAGCTGCTCGGAGGCGGCGAGCGGCGTGCCGGGTCCTGGCGGCTGTGCGCGAGCGCCGTGGCGGTTGTGGCCCGGCGAGTCGGCGTCCACGCCCACCGCGCCGTCCAGCACTTCGACCGCCGTTGCGCCCTTGTCGCCGTCGTAGCTCACGCGAAACTGCGTGCCGCGCACGCCGGCCACCACGGAAGGCGAGCGGATCTGAAAGCGATCGTCCTTCTTCGTGGCATGCGTGACCTCGCTGCTCACCTCACCGCGATGGAGATCGACGATGCGGTCGGTCGCGCCGGTGAGCGCCGTCTGACGCAGCGTGGCAAGGTCGAGCGAAGTATCGGGCGGCAGCGCGATATGCGAGCCGTCGGCCAGTTCGAGTGTGGCGAAGCCGCTGTGGCCGGTCTGCACGCGATCGCCTTCAACGAGGCTCGATCCGACCGTGAGCGGCAGGAGCGGGCCGGCGCGGAACGCATGCTGCACGGGACCGTTCGCAGCGATCACCTTCGCGCTGAGGGCGTCCTGGCGCAGCAGCGCTACCGGCACGCGCAGCGTCGTGCCGGGCTGCAGGCGGCGCGGCGCGCTCACATGATTGAGGCTCGCAAGCTTTTTCCAGTCGGCGGGATTGCGCAGGTAACGCGTGGCGATGTCGTAGAGCGAGTCGCCGGGCTGCGTGACGTAGGTGGTCATCTCGGGCGACTGCGCCGGCGCGCGCGGGGCGCTCTCGCGCGCCTCGGCGCCGCGGGGAAGGGAAATGAGCGCAAGCGCGAAGGCAAAGAACGGAGCCGCAGAGGCGCGCACCGCACGTGCGCCCCTCACGCGTTGTCCCCCTCGATGCGCTCGAGCCGGTAACCGTAGCCGTAGATCGGCGTAAGTCGATAGCCGTTTTCGGGACGCAAGCCGAGCTTCGAGCGCAGCATGGAAACGTGCGTGTCCATTGTGCGCGAGGGAATGTCGTCGGACTGCTTCCAGATCACGTCGAGAATATGCGCGCGCGAAAGCGGTCGGCTCAGATGCTGAAACAGCAGGAGCGCGAGATCGAACTCCTTCTGCGTAAGCGCGACGTTGCGCCCGCTCACCGAGGCCTGGCGCGACTTCAGGTCGAACTCGTATTCGCCGAAGATTTCCTTGAGCGCGGGCGCGTGCAGCTGATAGGCGCGGCGCAACAGCGAATTGACCCGGGCGATCAGCACCGGCGCCGAGACGGGCTTGACGACGTAGTCATCGGCGCCTGCGTTGAGCATTTGCGCGATGTCGACCTCGCGGCTGCGGCTCGTCATGAAGAGCACCGGCAGGCGCGTGGAGAGGCTCTGCCGCACCCAGTGCAGCACTTCGTCGCCGGCCATGTCGGGCACGTTCCAGTCGAGCACGAGCAGATCGAACGTTTGCCGCCGAAGCTGCCTGACGAGCTCGCTGCCCTTGGCAAACGCGTGGCAGGCGTGGCCCGCCGCGCTCAAGGCCTGGCAGACGAATTCTGTCTGCGCTGCATCGTCATCCAGTACCGCAATTCTCATAGCACCCCGCAACCAGGTTTGTTCTTCATCGTCTCAGGATGGACTGCCTGCCTGCCGCATCGCGCTGCAGCCGTGACCGTCGTCTGGCGACGCCCGCCGCGTGCACCGGCGCCGGGTCGCAGACCAACCACCCTGGAGCTGGCAGCACGCGCAACCCGCCGTGTGCCAAAGCCCACTACTTTCGCCGCGTCTCGAAAAAAATGGGAGCGTGAGGCCGCGCTCGTCTTCGGTGAACAGATCGCTCTCATGTTAATCACTCATGGTAGTCGAATTTACCGTCGTTCGAGCCGGGTTTGCCCGCCCCGCCTGCGGTTGACGGCGATCCCGCAAGCAGCGCGGTCAGATGGGAGCGCACGTGCTCCCACGCCGCGTGCGCATAGTCGGGCTGCACGGCCGCGCGTGACTGCGCCGTGACAAACACGCGCAGCACCGTGGACGAACACTGTGTCAGGCGCTCAGCCGCGGCGAAACGCGAAAGACGCAGCGCTTCGCTGAGCCACGGGAGTTCGGCCGCGCAGGAATCCGCATAAGCCTCCATTGCGGCGCGCGCGTGGCGGTCGCGCGCAAGGTCGAGCTCGACGCGGTCGAACTCGCGGCGATCGTCGGGGCCGTCAACGCGCGAGCCCGGTGGAAAACGCATACGGCCGGATCGGAAAAACATGGAGCCCCCGTGAAGACAAACAGGCAGAGCAGCAGAAGTGAAGCGGCCAGGCGTTTTTTCGCGGACGCAACAACGTCGAGCCGCTCGCTATGCGCGAAGCGGCAAAAAGAATGCGTTCAGAAGTGTGGAAAAAAATGTGGCGACGGCCGCGTGCTACGCACTGCGTGGTCTCCGGAATCCGCCCCCGGAGTCGGACCGCCAGCGCAGTCATCGTCGTGCCCGGCGCGAGCCCCGCTGCGAGCGTCACCGCCCGACGCTGTCAGCGGGCCGCAGCCGCCTCCCTGCACGACGAGGCACGTTGCCGCCATCGCCACGTCCACCTCAAAGCACTGGTTTTCCCAGCGTTATCCGGCGAACTCGGGTTCGCTCTGACTTCCTCTTGCTGACTGCGTCGCCAAGTCCCGAGCGAGCCAGCCCCCGTAGCAAAAATCCGTTGCCAGCGGCGCATGCGCGAAACGCGCCTGGCTCTGGCGTCTTGCGGCTGTGCTTGCACTTGCCGCGACGACGTATTCTCACCTGGGCGCTACGAATTTACTGTCAGGGATTGTTAAATCCGTCAGGACGGCGATATGAGGTGTAAGAGTGGCGATCGGTGTGGCTTAGGCCGTTGCCCCAGCGTATCTGACCAACGCGGCACCTGGCGTTCATGCACGCCGATTGCCTGGCATTCCTAAGTCAATGTCAGAAAACAGCAGCGGCGAGATCCCACCATGGAGATCCCGCCGCTGCAGCGAAGAACATCGCTATGGGTTAATGCTCGGGTTGCCGGTCGTTGCCCCGTTCGCCACCCTGGCTGGGAGCATGGCCACCTTGACCACCCTGAGGCGGCGCAGGCGGCCGCCCCTGTTGCGGTGCGGGACCAGGCGCACGCATGCCGCCTTGCGGCTGGGGTTCCGGCGGACGAGCGTAGCCCTGCGCGGGCGCCCCGGCCGGCGGCCGGCCGCCGAACTGCTGCTGCTCAGGCGGATGCCCCGCCTCGTGCGGACGCATTGCGGGCTGCTCCATGTTGGCGGGCGGGCGGCCCGCGCCCGGCGGCGGCATGTTGCCCGGCGCGCGCGGCGCTTCCTGATTGCCGGGCGGGCGCTCCGCCGCTTGCGGCGGGCCGCCGCGCATCGACGCATTGGGCTCCGGCGGACGCTCGCCACCGCCATGTGGCATGGCGGGCGGATGGCCCGGTGCACCGTGCCACGCCGGCGTTGCCGGCGGCCGGCCGCGCTCGGGCGGCGCCACGTGCTCCCAGCGCTGCTGTTCGCCATACCACGGCCGGTCGCGGTAGAAGCTGCCCCAGTAGGCGCCAAGCGAGAACGCCACGACCGGCAGGCCGATCGCCGCGCCATAGCTGGTGAGCGGCACGTAGCTGCCCTGATACGGATAACTGAGATAACCGCCATAGACCCAGCCGCGCAGACCGGGCACGGTGACATCACACCACGAGTAGTCGCTCACGCAGCCCATTACGGTGACGGGCTGGCCGGGTCCGAGTTCGGAAACGACTGGGTAGTCGCCGGAAGGCCCCGCATACAAATCGACGGGTTGGCTCGTGTAGGCCGCGGTTTGCGCGCTGGCGTCGGACGACGCGAGCACGAGACCGGTTGCGAGGCACGCGCTGGCGAGCGCAGAGGCGAGCGCGCGCGTCTTGAGGCGCTTGGACATCGTTTCTCCCTGTTCCATCTATTTTGATTTTTCGCTGCGCAATTCGCGTGCCCGCTGCCCGACGCGGATTATTCGTTTTCTTCGAAGTAATGCCCGAACTTGACCTGCTTCGTGCGGATATACCGCTCGTTTTCCTCGCGCATCGGGATCGCGAGCGCCACGCGCTCGATCACGGGGAGGCCATGCTGCCTGAGCGTGTCGAACTTCTTCGGATTGTTGCTCATGAGCCGCACCGACGACACTTTCAGCAGACGCAGGATCGCCGCCGCCGAATCGTATTCGCGCGCGTCGTCGGGCAGGCCGAGATCGAGATTTGCCTCGACGGTGTCGCGACCCTGCTGCTGCAACTGGTACGCGCGGATCTTGTTCGACAGACCGATGCCCCGGCCTTCGTGGCCACGCAGGTAGAGCAGCACGCCACGGCCTTCGGCCGCGATATAGCGCAGCGCGAGGTCGAGTTGCTCGCCGCAGTCGCAGCGGTAGGAGCCGAACACGTCGCCGGTCAGGCATTCGGAGTGGAGCCGCGTCAGCGTGGGCTCGCCGCTGCCCACGTCACCCATGACGAGCGCGAGATGCTCGGCGCCGCCGTCCTTCACCCGGTAGACATAGGACTCGAACGTGCCGTAGCGGGTCGGCAGCGTGGCGATCGCGTCAAGTACGACGCATTCGTTGGCGTTATCGCCGTCCGCGCAGGACGACTCAGGGAGCGTAGGCATGATCTGGAACAGGAAACTGGCAAAAACCGGCACAGGGCCGGGTTGAAGTTCGGAACCGGAGTTTACCGCCATTTGCTCCACCCCGCCGCGCCGCGCTTGCGTGGCGGTTCCGGCGGCCGCCCGGATAGCGGCTCGAGCGAGCCCCATGCCCTCGGCATAAATGGTGCGACCCCGCGCATACCCCGACGACGCGCGGCACGCCAGCCGCCTATACTGGAATGGCTTTGCAATGGCTTGACGGGCAACACTCCCGGCCTGCCGCGCCGCGCAATGACTGCACAACCAGAAGGACGAAGAGGGGTCGCCCTATGACAAGCGTTGCACAGGTACTCAAATCGAAGCCGGAACAGGTGGTGTACACGATCGAAGCCTCCGATTCCGTCTACAACGCAATCCGCCTGATGGCCGATAAGCAGATCGGCGCGCTGCTCGTGACCGACGGTCCAACGATCGCCGGCATCGTCACGGAGCGTGACTACGCGCGCAAGATCGTGCTGATGGACCGATCGTCGAAAACGACCGCCGTGCGCGACATCATGAGCGCGCACGTGCGCTTCGTCGAGCCGCAGCAGACCACCTACGACTGCATGGCGCTCATGACCGAACGGCGCATGCGCCACCTGCCCGTCATGGACGGCGGCAAGCTCGTGGGAATGGTGTCGATCGGCGACCTGGTGAAGGAAATCATCGCCGAGCAGAAGTTCACGATCGAGCAGCTTGAGCACTACATCACCGGCGGGCCTGCCGCCTGACGTAGCGTTCGGTCCTGGAACCTTCAGATGTGAAAAAACGCCCAATCCCGACGGGGTTGGGCGAAGCCACCTTTCGGCGGCGGAGGTTCCACGCATGAAAAATCGCGCGAATGGTTTGCGCGGCGCCGTGCGGCGAAGGCGGAACGGTGTCCAGCTTCGCCGGTATCGGCTGGGAGCCTTGCTGGGTGGGCGCGTTGCGGGGTCAACTTGCGCGGGCGTCTAGCCTGCTCGAAGTGCCCGGGCACCGGCTTGCGCGGAAGCGGCCAACCTGTGGCCTATCGATGTCGCATGCGCCGGTGTCTGAGCGACAGCCGATTGCGGCGTGCGCTCCGGCTGGGCTTTGGCGCCCTGTGAGGGCGCGCCCTGCCCAGTCGTCCGCACGGCTACCCGCGTAGTTGCCCGCTTAGTTGCCGAAGTACACCGACTGCGACGGGCGCATCGTGGCCGGTTGGCCCGACTGCGCCGAACCCGAGGTCGACGGGCCATAGCCGCTCGTTTCGGCGGCCGGCGCTTGCGCCAGGCCTTCCTGCTGGTTCACGCGCGCTTCGGCGGCCTGGATGTCGGCCGGGTACGTCGCGTCGTTGGCGGTAGCCGGGTTGTAGCCGGCCTTCTCGAGCTGGATCAATTCGGACTTCACTTCGGCGCGCGTGACCGGGCCGTTGCCTTGCACCTGGGCAAACGAAAGGGCCGGAGCAGCCACGAGGGCGGCGACGAATGCGGCTTGAATCAGGGTACGGGACTTCATGGTCATTACCTCCATCACTTGTTTTATGCCGGCGGCGGTGTCTGGTTGCACCGCCAAACCAGTGACTTCAGTGTATTGAGACGAGAGACCAGGGGAAACCCTTAATTTGAGAAAATACACTTTCAACCAAAGCAACAATGCCGCACGCATGGGTTGCCCCGCGAGCGCCTTGTGGCGCGGCGCTTGCGCAAGTCACAACGGGGCGACACTGCCATCCAGCAGCTTGCGCGGCCCGCTCACGAAGCGGCTGCCCAGTTCGTAGAAGCGCAGCGGCCGGTCCATCTCCCGCGAGAGCCCGATGCGCGTCGTCACACCCACGGGCCGCTCGGGTTCGTCCACGCGGCCGATCCAGAGTCCGTGCCCACGGCAAAGATCGACGCCGTCGAAGGCCGCCGCAATGCCAAACGCCTGCGAGAGCCGCCCCGGCCCGCGCGCGAGATCGCGCAGCGGGACGCCGGGGCGCAGCGCCTCCATCGCGCCGATGCCTTCGAGCGGCTCCAGTGCGCGAAACAGGATGCCGGCGCCCACGTCCACGGCTTCGCTCGACATGTTGAACATCCATGCGCTGCCGTAGGTCAGCCGCACGTGCGCATGACCGCGTTCGAGGAACATCGCGGCGTTATAGGGCCGCCGTCCGATGTAGGCGTAGCTCGTGGAGTCGCCCACGGGATACGCTTCGACTTCGACGACCCGCCCAGCCATGCGCCCGCGCGCCATGTCGCGCACGAGATATTTGCCAACCATGAAGCGCGCCAGCTCGGCGGTGTCGAACGGCAGGTCGTCGCGGCGCAGCGGCAGGATCGTCATCGTCATCGAAGCGTTCTCGGGTTGGTCGGCACGGGCGTTGCGATTTCGCGGACCGGCAGAGTGTAGCGCTGCACCGCCCCGCCACCGATTGACCACCGCCTGGTCACATGCCGCCGGCCATTGCGCTACCATCGTCCGCATCTCTGCGCGAACGGTTCGCGCTACCTCATGATCCGGCGCGCGTCGTCCGACGATTCGTCAGGACCGGCCGAGCGCCACAGAAGGAGCCGCAAGATGAACGAACAAAGCGCGATTCAATTTCTCTCGAACGTGCGCAAGCCGCTGCTCACGCTGCACAAGGCGATTCTCGACCACGAGCGCAAGGAGTACGAACGCGAGTTCGGGCCGGTCACGCCGGCGGCCTTCCTGCAGGTGCTCATCAACGGCTCGGGATTTCGCTGGCTCATGCCGTTCTCGACGGTGATCGCCAACGTCGACGAAACCCTCGACGCAAAGGACGCGACACCCGACGATCGCATCGGCGCGGCGCAAGGCGTGGCCGCGCTATTTTCCGGCGAGGAATCGGCGGAGTTCTACGAGCGCTATCAGGCGTTGTTGCAGGCGAGTCCCGAGATTCTGCATTTACATGGGACGGTGGCGCCGCTGCTCAACACGCTGAAGAACTGAGCGCGATTCAACCGCGCGGCGCCTTGCGAGGCGCCGTTGCCTCAGTTGCCACGGTTGGCTCGGCCACTGCTTCAGTTGCCACATTCGCGCGCTTGCCCTTCGCGGCGGAAAGGCGCCGCCAGAGCGTCGTCTTGCTGATGCCGAGCATCTCGCACGCGCGGTCGCGATTGCCGTTGCAGGCGTCGAGCGCGGCGCGGATTTCGTCGGCTTCGGTGTTCAGGCTGCGCTCGCGCAACGTCAGCGCGCCCTCTGCCGCCATTGCCTGGGCGCCACTCGCAGCGCGGCGCGACTCGAACACCTCAGGCGCGATCGAGCGCAGCACGTCCGGCGTCAGCACGTCCTCTTCCGAATCGGCCAGTTCCACCACCATCCGCTCGACCACGTTTTGCAGCTCGCGCACATTGCCGGGCCATGCGTGCCGTGCGAGCGCGCCGCTCACGAGCGCGAGCGTGCGCGCCGCATCTTCGGGCGTACGGATGCGCACGGCCACGCGCTGCTCGCGACGCGAGGCCTGCAACAGCAGTTCGCTCGCCAGCAGCGCGATATCGGCGCTGCGCTCGCGCAGCGGCGGAATGGCGAGATTAAGAATGTTCAGGCGATAGAAGAGGTCCGCGCGAAACTCGCCCGCCTCGATCTGCTCGGTGAGCGCGCGGTGCGTGGCGGCGACCACGCGCACGTCCACGCGCGTGGGCTCCGTGGCACCGAGGCGCACCACTTCGCGCTCCTGCAGCACGCGCAGCAGGCGGCTTTGCAACGGCAACGGCATCTCGCCGATTTCATCGAGAAAGAGCGTGCCGCGGTGCGCCGCCTCGATGAGCCCCACCTTGCCGCCGCGCCGCGCGCCCGTGAACGCGCCCTCCTCGTAGCCGAACAGTTCGCTCTCCAGCAGCGCCTCGGGAAACGCACCGCAATTCATGGCGACGAACGGAAAATCGCGCCGCGGACTCTCGCGATGAATGCCCTGCGCGATCATCTCCTTGCCGGTGCCGCTCTCGCCACGTATCAGCACGGTGGCGTCCGACTTCGCATAGCGCCGCGCGAGCTGGCGCACGCGCTCGATGCCAGGCGTTGCGCCGCTCAGGTCGTCCAGGCGATAGCGCGCGACGAACTGCTGCGTGCGCTGACGCGAGCGCAGCGTGCGGTCGAGCCGCTCCACCGCGCGCGACTCCTGGAACGTGAGCACGGCCCCCGTCGTCACGCCGTTATCGACGAGCGGCCCGCGATGCACGACATAGCTCACGCCGCGCACGGTCTCGAGCGATTCGCCATCGGCTTCGGGCAGCGAGAAGGCGATGTCGGGCGCGATTGCCGCGAGCGACTGCCCCGCCGCCGCCGCCGGATCGATGTCGAGCACGGCGGCGAGGCGCTGGTTGATCGCCTCCACGCGGCCGCGTGCGTCGAGCGCGACCACACCATCGCGCAGATGTTGCAGCACGCTGTCGAGGCGCTGGCGACGCTGCGTTTCGCGCCACGTGGCTTGCACGAGGTCCAGCGCGTTGTCGAAGGCCGCGCGCACCGAAGGCCGCGAGTAGACGAAAAACGGCACGAGCCCGAGCCGGGCCGCGAGATCGTTGACGAGGCCCGGCCCCACGACCGCGCCCACACCCCGGTCGCGCAGGTCGAGTACGCAGGCTTCGGCGTCCTGGACCGTGCGATATTGGCCGAACACCACGTCGATGCCATAGGCGCTGGCAAAGCGGCGCACCTCCACGGGCGTCTCGCCATAGGTGACGAGCGCGACGAGATCGGCTTCGCGGCGCGCGCGGGCAAGCGCCTGCATCACGTCGAAGCCGGTGGGCTGCACGAGCACCACGGGCAAGTCGATGCGCGCCTTCAGGTAAGTGCCGTTCGAGCCCGCCGCCACCACCACATCGGGCCGCTGGTTGGGCCCCGCCGCGGCGATTTCGGCCACCGCTTCCTCGAAGCCGCGCGGCACCACGCGCAGCTCCGCGAGTTCGTCGTATTCGCGGGCGATGTCGCGAAAGAGGTCGCGCAGGCGGCTGATGCCCATGGCCCACACACACGGGCGGATTGCGGGGGAAGCGGGAGCAGGGAAGCGGTTCATGGTGTCCAACGATGCGGTCCTGGCGTCTGGCGCCGCCGCCGATGCGGTCGAAAGCCGGCCGTCAGCCTGATTTCGCATTATCGCGCGCCGATTTCAATTTTGAAATCATGATTTCATCACGGAAATCAGGGCCTGCAACGCAGTTTGGCGAATTCCACGGAAAATCAATGCGTTAGCCTCGTTGCGCAGAGCTGGCACGCTATCTGCAGTATGAGTCGGCGATTCAATTGGAGACATCACGCATGAACAGCAAATCCCCCGCAAGCGCCGGCGCGCAATTCCGCGCAGCCGTGGCCGCCGAACAACCGCTGCAGGTCGTCGGCGCCATCACCGCTTATGCGGCCAAACTCGCGCAGGCGACCGGCTTCAAGGCCGTCTATCTCTCGGGCGGCGGCGTGGCCGCCAACTCGCTCGGCGTGCCGGACCTCGGCATCAGCACCATGGACGACGTGCTGACCGACGCCCGCCGCATTACCGACGCCGTGGACATCCCGCTGATGGTCGACATCGACACCGGCTGGGGCGGCGCCTTCAACATCGCGCGCACGATCAAGTCGTTCATCAAGGCGGGCGTGGCGGCCGTGCACCTGGAAGACCAGGTGGGCCAGAAGCGCTGCGGCCATCGCCCGAACAAGGAAGTCGTGGCCACCGGTGAGATGGTGGACCGCGTGAAGGCCGCCGTGGACGCGCGCACCGACGACCAGTTCGTCATCATGGCCCGCACCGACGCGGCCGCCGTGGAAGGCATCGACGCCGCGATCGAGCGCGCGGTGGCCTACGTGGAAGCGGGCGCGGACATGATCTTCCCGGAAGCGATGAAGACGCTCGACGACTACCGCCGTTTCCGCGCCGCCGTGAACGTGCCGATTCTCGCCAACCTCACGGAATTCGGCTCGACGCCGTTCTTCACCACCGAAGAACTCAAGAACGCGAACGTGGATATCGCGCTCTACTGCTGCGGCGCGTATCGTGCGATGAACGCCGCCGCGCTGAACTTCTACGAGACCGTCAAGCGCGACGGCACGCAAAAGGCCGCCGTCTCGACGATGCAGTCGCGCGAGGACCTCTACCGCTACCTCGGCTATCACGCGTACGAAGACAAGCTCGACGCGCTCTTTGCCGCGAAGAAGTAAATCCGGCCATACAGACCATTGATCATAGATACCTGGACAGAGGAAGACATCATGAGCGAAGCAGAAAACACCACGCAAGCCGCCGGCGGTTTCAAGCCGAAGAAGTCGGTTGCGCTTTCGGGCGTGGCGGCGGGCAACACGGCGCTGTGCACCGTGGGCCGCACCGGCAACGACCTTCACTACCGCGGCTATGACATTCTCGATCTCGCCACCGCGTGCGAATTCGAAGAAGTCGCTTACCTGCTCGTGCACGGCAAGCTGCCGAACACGGCGGAACTGGCCGGCTACAAGGCGAAGCTCAAGGCGCTGCGCGGCCTGCCCGCCGCCGTGAAGACGGCGCTGGAAGCCGTGCCCGCCTCGGCACACCCGATGGACGTGATGCGCACCGGCGTCTCGGTTCTCGGCACCGTGCTGCCCGAGAAGGACGACCACAACCTGCCGGGCGCGCGCGATATCGCCGACCGCCTGATGGCGTCGCTCGGCTCGATGCTGCTGTACTGGTATCACTTTTCGCACAACGGCAAGCGCATCGAAGTCGAAACCGACGACGACTCGATCGGCGGCCACTTCCTGCACCTGCTGCACGGCCGCGCGCCGTCGAAGTCGTGGGTCGACGCGATGCACGTGTCGCTCAACCTGTACGCCGAGCACGAGTTCAACGCCTCGACGTTCACGGGCCGCGTGATCGCGGGCACGGGCTCGGACATCTATTCGGCCATCACGGGCGCGATCGGCGCACTGCGCGGTCCGAAGCACGGCGGCGCGAATGAAGTCGCGTTCGAGATCCAGTCGCGCTACGAAAACGCCGACGACGCAGAAGCCGATATCCGCGCGCGCGTGGAGAAGAAGGAAGTCGTGATCGGCTTCGGCCATCCGGTGTACACGATCTCGGACCCGCGCAACAAGGTCATCAAGGAAATCGCCAAGAAGCTCTCGAAAGAGCAGTCGAACATGAAGCTGTTCGACATTGCCGAGCGCCTCGAATCGACGATGTGGGAAGTCAAGAAGATGTTCCCGAACCTCGACTGGTTCAGCGCCGTGTCGTATCACATGATGGGTGTGCCGACCGCCATGTTCACGCCGATCTTCGTGATCGCGCGCACGGCCGGCTGGAGCGCGCACATCATCGAGCAGCGCATCGACAACAAGATCATCCGCCCGAGCGCGAATTACACGGGTCCGGAGAATCTGAACTTCACGCCGATCAGCAAGCGCTGATCGACGCAAACCAGCCGTCCGGACGGACTATGACGTCCGGACGACTGGGAGACGGCGGCGCGCGCGTATAGAGTGAGGCCATTCGCTCATCGCGCACGAGAGCCGCCGCCAACCCACTACATCTTTGGTCCCCAAGCCGTGAATACCGCCTACCGCAAGTCCCTCCCGGGCACCCGGCTCGATTACTTCGACGCGCGCGAAGCCGTCGAGGCCATCCAGCCCGGCGCCTACGACACGCTGCCCTACACCTCGCGCGTGCTCGCTGAAAACCTCGTGCGCCGCTGCGACCCGGCCACGCTCACCGCTTCGCTCAAGCAACTCATCGAGCGCAAGCGCGACCTCGACTTTCCGTGGTTCCCGGCGCGCGTGGTCTGCCACGACATCCTCGGGCAAACCGCGCTCGTCGATCTCGCTGGCCTGCGCGACGCCATTGCCGACCAGGGCGGCGACCCTGCCAAGGTGAATCCGGTCGTGCCGGTGCAGCTGATCGTCGACCATTCGCTCGCCGTGGAATGCGGCGGCTTCGATCCGGACGCGTTCGACAAGAACCGCGCGATCGAAGACCGGCGCAACGTCGACCGCTTCGACTTCATCAACTGGACGAAGAAGGCGTTCAAGAACGTCGACGTGATTCCGCCGGGCAACGGCATCATGCACCAGATCAATCTGGAGAAGATGTCGCCAGTGATCCAGGCGCGCGAAGGCGTGGCGTTCCCCGACACCTGCGTGGGCACGGACAGCCACACGCCGCATGTGGACGCGCTCGGCGTCATCGCCATCGGCGTGGGCGGCCTCGAAGCCGAAAACGTCATGCTCGGCCGCGCATCGTGGATGCGCCTGCCCGATATCGTCGGCGTGGAGCTTACGGGCAAGCGCCAGCCCGGCATCACCGCAACCGACATCGTGCTCGCCCTCACCGAGTTCCTGCGCAAGGAAAAGGTCGTGGGCGCGTACCTGGAGTTCCGTGGAGAAGGCGCGTCGAGCCTCACGCTCGGCGACCGTGCCACGATCTCGAACATGGCGCCCGAATACGGCGCCACGGCTGCGATGTTCTTCATCGACAACCAGACGCTCGACTATCTGCGCCTCACGGGCCGCGAAGAAGAGCAAGTCAAGCTCGTCGAAACCTACGCGAAAACGGCAGGCCTGTGGGCCGACACGCTCGCCCACTCGCAATATGAGCGCACGCTCACGTTCGATCTTTCGAGCGTGGAGCGCAACATGGCCGGCCCGTCGAACCCGCACAAGCGCCTGCCCACGTCCGCGCTCGCCGAGCGCGGCATTGCGGGCAAGTGGGAAGAAACGCCGGGCCAGATGCCCGACGGCGCCGTCATCATCGCCGCCATCACGAGCTGCACGAACACGAGCAATCCGCGTAACGTGATCGCGGCCGCCCTGCTCGCGCGCAACGCGAACGCACGCGGCCTCGCGCGCAAGCCGTGGGTGAAGAGCTCGCTCGCGCCGGGTTCCAAGGCTGTCGAGCTTTACCTCGAAGAAGCCAACCTGCTGCCGGATCTGGAAAAGCTGGGCTTTGGCATCGTCGCATTTGCCTGCACCACGTGTAACGGTATGTCGGGCGCGCTCGACCCCAAGATCCAGCAGGAGATCATCGAGCGCGACCTGTATGCAACCGCCGTGCTGTCGGGCAACCGCAATTTCGACGGCCGCATCCACCCGTATGCCAAGCAGGCGTTCCTCGCCTCGCCGCCGCTCGTCGTCGCGTACGCGATTGCGGGCACGATCCGCTTCGACATCGAACGCGATTCGCTCGGCTCGGACAAGGACGGCAAGCCGGTGTACCTCAAGGACCTTTGGCCGAGCGACGAAGAGATCGACGCCATCGTCGCGAAGAGCGTGAAGCCCGAGCAATTCCGCAAGGTCTACGAGCCGATGTTCGCGGTGACGGCGGACAGCGGCGAAACGACCGACCCGCTCTACGACTGGCGCGCGCAAAGCACGTATATTCGCCGTCCGCCGTACTGGGAAGGCGCGCTGGCCGGCGAGCGCACGTTGAAGGGCCTGCGCCCGCTCGCCGTGCTCGGCGACAACATCACGACGGACCACCTCTCGCCTTCGAACGCCATCCTGTCGAACAGCGCAGCGGGCGAGTACCTCGCGAAAATGGGCCTGCCGGAAGAGGACTTCAACTCGTACGCCACGCACCGTGGTGACCACCTCACGGCGCAGCGCGCGACCTTCGCGAACCCCACGCTCATCAACGAGATGGCCGTGGTGGACGGCGCGGTGAAGAAGGGTTCCCTCGCGCGCATCGAGCCGGAAGGCAAGGTCACGCGCATGTGGGAAGCCATTGAAACCTACATGGAGCGCAAGCAGCCGCTCATCATCATCGCTGGCGCCGACTACGGCCAGGGTTCGTCGCGCGACTGGGCGGCCAAGGGCGTGCGTCTCGCAGGCGTGGAAGTGATCGTCGCGGAAGGCTTCGAGCGCATTCACCGCACGAACCTGATCGGCATGGGCGTGCTGCCGCTGGAGTTCAAGGCGGGCACGAACCGCACGACGCTCGGCATCGACGGCACAGAAACCTATGACGTGATCGGCGAGCGCACGCCACGCGCCGACCTCACGCTCGTAATTCACCGCAAGAGCGGCGAGCGCGTGGAAGTGCCGGTCACCTGCCGACTCGATACGGCCGAAGAAGTGTCGATCTACGACGCAGGCGGCGTGCTGCAGCGTTTCGCACAGGACTTCCTCGAGTCGTCGCAGGCAGCGGCATAAACGGGAAACGGGCGGCGCAGTGGCGACACATGCGCCGCCCTTCGTTTCAGGACAACACATGGCACACGTACCTCAGATCAAAATCCCCGCCACCTATATCCGCGGCGGCACCAGCAAAGGCGTGTTCTTCCGCCTGCAGGATCTGCCCGCTTCGGCGCAGCAGCCAGGCGTTGCGCGCGACAAGCTGCTCATGCGCGTGATCGGCAGCCCCGACCCGTACGGCAAGCAGATCGACGGCATGGGCGGCGCCACCTCCAGCACGAGCAAGACCGTGATCGTGTCGAAGAGCAGCAAGCCCGACCACGACGTGGACTACCTGTTCGGCCAGGTTGCCATCGACAAGGCCTTTGTGGACTGGAGCGGCAACTGCGGCAATCTCTCTGCCGCCGTGGGCCCGTTCGCGATCAGCGGCGGCCTCGTCGACCCGAGCCGCGTGCCCGATAACGGCGTTGCAACCGTGCGCATCTGGCAGGCCAACATCGGCAAGACGATCATCGCGCACGTGCCGATGACGAACGGCCACGTGCAGGAAACGGGCGACTTCGAACTGGACGGCGTGACCTTCCCCGCCGCCGAAGTGCAGCTCGAATTCCTCGACCCGGCCGCCGAAGAAGAAGGCGCTGGCGGCTCGATGTTCCCCACCGGCAACCTCGTGGACGACCTCGAAGTGCCGGGCGTCGGCACGCTCAAGGCCACGATGATCAACGCGGGCATTCCGACGATCTTCGTGAACGCCGAGGCCATTGGCTACACGGGCACGGAATTGCAGGATGCGATCAACGGCGACGCAGCGGCGCTGAAGAAGTTCGAAACGATCCGCGCGTACGGCGCGCTGCGCATGGGCCTCATCAAGAACCTCGACGAGATCGCCACGCGCCAGCACACGCCGAAAATCGCCTTCGTGGCGCAGCCCACGGGCTACACGGCGTCGAGCGGCAAGCGTGTGGAAGCGGGCGACGTCGATCTGCTGGTGCGCGCCATGTCGATGGGCAAGCTGCACCACGCCATGATGGGCACGGCCGCGGTGGCGATCGGCACGGCGGCGGCCATTCCGGGCACGCTCGTGAATCTCGCGGCGGGCGGCGGCGAGCGCAGCGCGGTGCGCTTCGGGCATCCGTCGGGCACGCTGCGCGTGGGCGCCGAAGCGCGCCAGGAGAACGGCGAATGGACGGTCACGAAGGCCATCATGAGCCGCAGCGCGCGCGTGCTGATGGAAGGCTGGGTGCGGGTGCCGGGAGACGCGTTTTAAGGAACGGCGTTAAGAAGCGCGCTGTTCGTGGTGATGAAAAAACCGCCCTGATGCTGCGATGCGTCAGGGCGGTTTTGCTTTATGGCAGTGTTGCTCCAACTACTGCCGGAGAACTCGACACTAGAAACGCAACGCCGCGCGCCGTATTCAACCTTGCGGCGACGAAGGCAGATACGGCATCGGATCCACGGGTTTCCCGTCGCGGCGCACCTCGAACAGCACCGCCACGCGGTCGTTGTTTTCGCTACCCATCTCGGCGATCTGCTGGCCCTGGTGTACCGTGTCGCCGGTCTTCACGAGCAGACGGCGATTGTGCGAATAGGCCGTGAGGAAATCCTTGTTGTGCTGGACGATGATCAGGCTGCCGTACTCGTTCAGGCCCGTGCCCGCGTACATGACCTTGCCGTCGGCGGCGGCGATCACCGGGTCGCCGGCCTTGCCCGCAATCTCGATGCCGCGCGTCGTGCCCGGCGCGAACGGTTCGACCACGCGGCCATGCGCCGGCCACACGAGCGCGACGCTGTTCGCATGACGCGCCACTTCGGCGGCAACCTGGCGGTTTCCGGCTGAGTTCGCGGTGGAGTTCGCCGTCGCGCCGCCAGCCTGCGGCGCGGCCACCTGAACGGTGATCGTCTGCTTCGAAACCAGCTTGATCGACTGACCCGTGCGCAAATGCCCGTTCGGCTTCAGATGATTCCAGGCGGTCAGGTCCTTGACCGAAACGCTGTGCTTTTGCGCAATGCGCGCAAGCGTGTCGCCGCGGCGCACGCGCACGTACGTCGTTTTCGTGACGACGCGCGTCACGGGTGCACTCGCCGCCTGTTGCGCGCTGGCGTCGGCACTCGTTGCATCCGAAGCCGGGGTCGCCGCTGCCGCCGTATCGGGCTGCGGCTGTTGCGGCTCCTGCTGGTTCATGTTGGCACAGCCGCCCAGCAGGGCCGCGAGTCCCAACGCGGCCCAGAACCCTTTGAGACCGTTGGTGCGCTGACCGATACGATCGTCTTCGAACATTGCTCTCTCCTGCGGCACCTGCCGCCGTGCGATGCAGCGAGTGGAGCCTGGACGGTCTGCTGCGTATGCCGCGCTCCCGCCCTCCTGGCGCTCCAGCTTGCCTGCGCCGGGCCGCTTCGATCTGCGTCTAAATCGACTGCATCCCGAAGCGATAAACATTCAATGCACGCCATCGCTGCGATAACGAACGAGCGTGCCATCTCAAAATCGATCCGGCATTGTAAAGCGCAACTCCTCTGAATCAGCCCAGGGAGAACACTTTGAAACAACTGTTAAATACGCGAATTCTCGCCCCACGAATCGTTGCCAAAAGGGCCAGGTGGAAGCGCCCAAACCCCCGTCGGCGCGGCGTCTGCCGCGTCAGCACGGTCGTGCCCCTTCCCCTGCCTTATCGGCACATGCCCCGGAATCTTGAACGGCGCAACGGCTGCGCCCACTGAAAGGCATTTGAAATTGCGGTAGTATCGGCGGCGTCAACGTAAACCCGAATCTCACGGGAACCCTTGCGTATTCGTCAGGTCTTTTCCTGCGCTTGCCGTGCAACCACCCTGGTGGTGCTGCACGGTTCGTGGCGCCTGACGCCCCGCGAACTTCGCCCGAATTGCTGATTTCCTGATTTTTCCTGGTAGGTACTTCCAGCATCTGCCCGCCCGGCCCGTCTGCCTCATCGGCTGCCTCGTGCGCCCCAAGCCGGCCAGGCCTCCTGCCCCAACATGTCAAAGTCATCCAACCGTCTAGTCGAACTCGATTTCTTCCGCGGCCTCGTCCTGCTCATCATCGTCGTCGATCACATCGGCGGCAGCATCGTCTCGCGCGTCACGCTCCACGCCTACGCACTGTGCGACGCCGCCGAAGTGTTCGTCTTCCTCGGCGGCTTCGCCACAGCCACCGCGTGGGCCACGCTCTGCGCGCGTCACACTGAAGCCGCGGCGCGGCAGCGCTTCATCAAGCGTGCATTCGAGATCTACCGCGCGTTCGTCGTGACGGCGCTGTTGATGCTGCTCGTCACCGCGATTCTCGTTGCGTGCAACGTGGATGCGCCCAACCTCGCCACCACCGATCTCGACGATCTCACGCTCGCGCCTGCCGCCGCGTTGCGCGACATCGTGCTGCTGCGCCGCCAGCCCTATCTGGCCGGCGTGCTGCCGATGTACGCCTGCTTCGCCCTCGTCGCACCGCTCGCACTGCCGCTCGCGCGCTCGCGGCCGTGGCTGCTGCTGGCCGTAAGCCTCGCGCTCTGGGGCGCCGCTCCGCACCTGGCGCCGTGGTTGCCACACGTCGAAGACGTGCAATGGGACTTCAACCCGTTCGCCTGGCAACTGATGTTCGTGCTCGGCGTGATCGCGCAGGCGCAACCCGTGTTCCAGCGGGTGAGCGCACACCGTTTCGGCACGCTTGTGACGCTCGCCGCGCTTACCGTCGTGGCGGGCGCCGCGATCTATCGCCTGCAGCTCGGCAACGTCGCGCTCGACGGCGACTTCAAGCGCAATCTCGCATGGTTCCGCGCGCTCAACTTCCTTGGCGTCGCGTGGCTCACGGCGCATGTCATCCGGCTCGGCTGGGCGAAGCGCGTGGCGCATGCGCTGCCTTGGGTGGGCCTGGTCGGCCGCAAGGGGATGCTCTCGTTCGTGGCCGGCGCCGTGATTTCGCTCACGGTCGATTCCGTGCTCTACTGGTACACCGACGGCTATCTGAACGTGCCGCTCGGCCTGTGCGCCGACGCCGTCGCGATCACCGCGCTGCTGCTCGTCGCGCGTGCGTCCGACCCGCTCAAGCGTCTGCTGCCTTCGCGCGCCAAAGCTGCCGCCTGAAACGACGCCGTTCGCAGCCAGTGAACTGCGCGACGGCTCGCCAGTCACGGCTTCCGGCGCGCACGAACGGCTGCTAGCATGATGACCCCGCGCCGCCGGCGCGCCACCGTCCTCGATGTCCCTGCCATGCGCAGACTCCTTCGCACCGTGCTGCTCCCGCTCGCACTTTCATGCGCGGCATTCGTCACGCCGGCGGCGCCTGCTGCTGCGAGCACGATTGCGGTCCGCACGTTCCACGCGGCGGCGCTCAACCGCGACTGGCCCTATGTGGTGTACCTGCCGAACGGCTATCGCGCCGACCAGGGCCGCTACCCAGTGCTCTATCTCCTGCATGGCAACAACGGCGAGCCCATGGACTGGATCACGCAAGGCCAGCTCCAGACCACCGCCGACACGCTGATCGCCCGTCACGAGATCCCGCCAGTAGTGATCGTGATGCCGCAGGGCGGCACCGACTGGTACGTCGACCGCAAGGAAAAAATGGAGACGGCGTTCTTCGAGGACCTGCTGCCCGAGATCGAGTCGCACTTCGCGGTGGACGATGCGCGCGACGCACGCGCGATCGGCGGCGTGTCGATGGGCGGGTTCGGCGCACTGCGCTACACGCTGGAGCACCCCGACATGTTCTGCGGCGCGCTGCTGCTTTCGCCGGCGGTCTACGCGGGCGACCCGCCGCCCAGCTCGGCGGCGCGTCACGTGGGCGTGTTCGGCGATCATCAGTTCGACGCGCAGATCTGGCGCACGCTCAACTATCCGGCACTCTGGAAGCCGTATTTCGCGCGCCCCTGGCGCGTACCGTTCTTCATCGCCGCCGGCGACGACGACCTCGTGATCCAGGCCGAGTCGTCGCTGCTCTACACACGGCTGCGCGAAGCGGGCAATACGGCGGCGCTGCGCATCGTGGACGGCGGCCACGTGTGGCCGGTGTGGCGTGAACTGCTGCCTGCCGCGCTCAAGTACACGCTTGCCTGCTTCCGCTGAGCGCGGCGCGTGGGGCGCCTCGCGGCGCAGTGAGCGTCACTCCGCCCAGTTCACCCAAAGCACCATCAGCACAGTCATGAGCGCCGGGCCGATGAAGATGCCGATTAGGCCGAAGGTCGTCGCCCCGCCCAGAATGCCGAACAGCACGAGCAGAAACGGCAGGCGCGTGGAATTGCCGATCAGCACGGGCCGCACGAAATGCTCGGCGACGAACACCACCACGAATCCCCAGACCGCGAGCGCGGCAGCGGCGATCAACGAACCCTGAATGACGAGCCACAGCGCCGCGCCGCAGAACACGATGGGCGCGCAAAACGGAAGCATGGCCGCGATGGCGGTCACGGTGCCGAGCAGCGCCGCGTGGGGCACGCCGGTCGCGATATAGGCGGCGGCCAGCAGCACGCCCTCGCCCAGCCCCACGACCACGAGCCCCGTAACCGTGGCGCGCACGGCGGCGGCCATGCGCTGCAGGAGCTGCGCACCATCGGCGCCGAAGGCGCGGCGCGCACCGCGCATCACCGTGGCTGAAAGGCGCGGGCCCGCCCGGAAAATCACGAACAGCGTGACGAGCATGAAGCCGAACGTCATCGTGGCGTGGGCGGCGCGCGCACCGAAGTGGCGGCCGAACGAGGCAATCGTGTCGCCGTGCAGGCTCTTCATGGCCGGTGAAGCCTTGAGCGGCTGGGTGAGATTGGCCTGCCACCAGTCGCTCACCTGGCGGCTGCCCACCGGCAGATGCGAAACGAAGTCGGGCACCGGCACGCCGCTCTCCTGGGCGTCGCGCAGCCAGAGGTACAGTTCGTGCGCCTCGCCGCCCGCCTGAATGGCCGTGACGGCGATCGGCAGGAGCACGAGCAGGCCGACCGCCGCCGTGAGCAGCGTGGCGATCAGCGTCTTGCGGCCCTTGAACCAGGTGCGGCGCTCGATCGCCTGATAGGCGGGCCACAGCACGATGGCAAAGACGCTCGCCCAGGCCACGGCGGGCAGGAACTCGCGCACGATCCACAGCGCCAGCAGCACGAGCGTGGCGAACAGCACCGCGGAGGCGGCGCGCTGGATTTTCTGCTCGTGTGCGGAGTTCGGAGCAGGCGGACGATGAATCATGTAACCTCGTGAAAATTCAAAAACAAGTGCTCGGGTTTCTGGCGGCGCAGCCAGTACAGCAAGCCAACGCGGTGCAGCAAGTCAAGCGAACCGGGCCAGTCTTTCCTCAGATTCACATCCGTCCCAGCCGTTCCGTCCCCACCCCGGAACGCCCTCCAGGCATCCGTTTTCGGGCCACTCGATGTCGCATTACGTACAACAGTGCGTTGCACAAATTCGAGATGTCGACCCTAATCAGCCGCAAACCCCCATTCCTTCGTTAATCACTACGTGTCGCAGGGCGATTGTTGCTAATAATGGAATGGTGTTTCAACGGCGACAGAATGGCACTTGTCAGCGCACAGGACTAAATTCGCGGCACCACACTTACGGAGCCGACAATGAAGAAAAAAGCGTGCCTCTCGCTTGACGGAGCCAACGGTGAGCGTATCGAGATACTCGAGCAGACGGATACGGCGCTGGTAATCCGCTGGGTCGAACCCGGGCGCTGCCATTATGGCGAACAGCGCTGGCGCCGCCGCTCGGCGCATTCTTCGGGCACCTGCGCCGTGTCGCGCCGCAAGATCCGCCGCGGCGACGCCGTGTTCAAGCCGGCCGAACGCCCCGCCCCGCTCAATGCCTCCGTCATGATCGCAGCCGAAGTGTTCGGCGACCTCATCGGCGCTGAACTGGCGAAGTAAGCGCAGCGACGTCGCCCGAGCGCCCTCAACGAGGCGCGAGCGAAATAGCCCGCGCAGCATGGCGCGGCGCAAAGCCCGCCGATGCAGCGCATAACGCCGCCACCCGCGCGAGCACATCGGCGTCGAAAGCCGCTGCGCGCGGGCCCGAGCGGTCGACGTGCAAGAGCAATTGCTCGCTCGCCGAGACGGGCAACGCCCCCGCATCGTCAAGATCGCCCGCGAACATCTCCAGATACAGGCGCACGCGTTTCGCGTCGTGCTCGATCACCCGGACGTCGACGCGCACCTGCGCGCCCTCCTTGATCTCGCGGAGATAGTTCAGGTGCGCCTCCAGCGTGTACATCGACCGGCCGCGCGCATCCCGCACGGCCGCATCGAGCCCGATGGCGTCGAGCAGCGCGTCGGTCGCGTAGCTGTAGATCAGCATGTAGAACGCGTCGCGCAGGTGGCCGTTGTAATCGACCCACTCCGCGCGCACCGTGTCGCGGTAGACCACGGGCGCCGTTTCGTTCGTCATCTAGTCTCCTCTGCCGTCTCCACATCCGGTGCCCGCGTGCAGGCGCAAGCAGTGTAACCGCAGACCCGCCCTGGCCGCCGCGACGCCGGCATGCTCCGGCGCCGCCGCATGCGCGCTCGCGTCGCCGTGCACGCCGGGCGCCGCTGGGGTAAGGTTGAACGGTCGCGGCACAGCCGCAGCGCTGCAAACCCCGTTCCAACGCCCATCAACCGACGCCGCCCGCGCGGCGCTTCGCGAGGCCCGGCCATGGCAGAAAACACGCCCCCGCTTCCGTTTCCCCCGCAGCAGTTCTCGCTCGACGTGATGCTCGAGAAGTACGCCAAAGGCGATGAGCAAACCGCCGACGACGTCTACCGCCGCGTCGCGCGCGGCGTCGCGCAGGTCGAGCCGCCCGCGCTGCGCGCCGAGGTCGAGGCGCGTTTCGTCGACAACCTGCGCAACGGCGCGCTCGGCGCGGGGCGGATCATGAGCGCGGCGGGCGCCGGCATCGAAGCCACGCTGATCAACTGCTTCGTGCAGCCGGTGGGCGACAGCATCCAGGGCGTGGACGACGAGGGCCGCCCGGGCATCTACGTCGCGCTGCTACAGGCCGCCGAGACCATGCGGCGCGGCGGAGGCGTGGGCTACAACTTTTCGGCGATCCGGCCGCGCGGCGCACACGTGAAGTCGACGGGATCGAGCGCATCGGGCCCGTGCAGCTATATCGACGTGTTCGACGCCTCGTGCCGCACCGTGGAAAGCGCGGGCTCGCGGCGCGGCGCGCAGATGGCCGTGCTCGACTGCGATCACCCCGACCTGCCCGAATTCATCGAGGCCAAGCACTCGAAGGGGCGCTGGAACAACTTCAACGTCTCGGTCGCGGTGACCGACGAGTTCATGCGCGCCGTGGAAAACGACGCGCCCTGGCAACTCGTCCATCGCGCCGAACCCTCGCCCGCGCTGCGCGCATCGGGCGACCTGCAGCGCCGCGACGACGGCCTGTGGGTCTACGCCGAAACGCGCGCCCGCGCGCTGTGGGACACGATCATGCGCTCGACCTACGATGTGGCCGAGCCTGGCGTGGTGTTCATTTCGCGCATGAATGAGGACAACAATCTGCGCGCGCTCGAGAGCATCCGCGCGACCAACCCGTGCGGCGAGCAGCCGCTTCCCGCCTATGGTTGCTGCAACCTCGGGCCGCTCGACCTGACGCGCTTCGTAACCGAACCGTTCGCACAACTGCGCGGGGGCAAGGCAGATTTCGACTGGAATCAGCTTGCCGAACGCACGCGCATCCAGGTGCGCTTTCTGGACGACGTGCTCGACGCCACGCTCTGGCCGCTGACCGAGCAGCAGGCTGAAGCGGCGGCCAAGCGCCGTATCGGCGTGGGCTTCACGGGACTCGGCGACACGCTCGTGATGCTCGGCATCCGCTACAACTCGCCCGAAGGCTGCGCATTCGGCGCGCGCGTGGGACGCACGATGCGCGACGCCGCCTATCGCGCGTCGGTCGAACTGGCGCAAGAGCGCGGCGCTTTCCCACTCTTCGACGCGAAGACGTACCTCGAAGAAGGCACCTTCGCCTCACGCCTGCCCGACGACCTCAAGGCCGAGATCCGCGCGCACGGCATCCGCAACAGCCATCTGCTTTCCATCGCGCCCACGGGCACGGTGAGCCTCGCATTCGCCGACAATGTCTCGAACGGCATCGAGCCCGCGTTCTCGTGGACTTATCAGCGCACGCGCCGCATGGCTGACGGCAGCCGCGAAACGTTCAACGTCGAAGACCACGCGTGGCGCGTGTACCGCGAACTGGGCGGCGACATGAACGCCCTGCCCGCGTATTTCGTGAGCGCGCTGGAAATGAGCGCGCAGGAACACGTGGCGATGATGGCGGCCGTGCAGCCGTACGTCGATACGTCGATCTCCAAGACCGTCAACGTCCCCGCCGACTATCCGTTCGAAGACTTCGAGAATCTCTATCTCGACGCATGGCGGCGCGGCCTCAAGGGACTCGCGACCTACCGGCCCAACGAGACGCTTGGCGCGGTGCTGCAAACGCTGCCTCCCGAAGCGGTGGCAACTGCCGACGACGCGCTCGGCGACGCACTGCTCGACCCGCTGCGCGTCGCGATCGACCATCGGCCCAAGGGCGAGTTGCCCGCCGTGATCGAGAAAATCGAGTACATCACGCAAACGGGCAAGGTGTCGCTCTACGTCGCGGTGTCTTTCCTCGAAGTGACAGGCCAGGTGGGCGGCGAAGCGGTGACGATCGAGCGGCCTATCGAATTCTTCATTCCCGTGGGCCAGCGCGACGAGCAGCAGCAATGGATCACCGCGACCATGCGTTCGCTCTCGCTCGCGGCGCGCGGCGGCTTCGTCGCGCGCAACTTGCAGGACTTGCGCAAGGTCTCGTGGGATCGCGGCCAGGTGCGCTATGGCGAGACGCAACGCCTCGACGGGCGGCGCATTCCGCTATGGCACGACTCCGAAGTCGCCGCCATCGCCTACGCGATCCAGCAGATCCTCCATCGGCGCGGCTTTCTCGACGCCGAGGGGCGGCAGGTGCCGTCGCGGCTGCTCGCGCAACGGCGTGACGGTGCGCTTGCTACGCAATTCACCGGCAACGCGCGGGCCGGCGCGGAGCAGCCCGGCGACCAGGTGCTGGATGGCGACAACGCGCTGCCCGCCGATGCGCAGCACACGTTTGCCCATGCGATGCTCGGCCGCAAGTGCGGTTCGTGCGGCGCGAATGCGGTGATCCGCAAAGATGGGTGCGACTTCTGCACGGCGTGCGGAGAGATCGGGACCTGCGGTTGAGACCTCGCGCTCAAGCCCGGGGCGGTGTGGCGGCCGCCCTGTTTTCTTTTCGCCCCCCGAGATAGCCTGCAAACCCCTGCGCCAGCGCATTTGCCTCTCCAACGCGCACGAGCCTTAGCACCTGCGATTCATAAGGATTGCTAGCCAACGGCCTGAACACCACGCGGCCGCCGCCCGTCGCCCCGAGCGCGGCGGGTACGAGCGCGACGCCCATGCCGAACTCCACCATCGTAACGACGGTTTGCCAAAGCCGCGCCTCGTGGCGAATCTGCGGGCTGAAACCGGCCTCCACACAGGTCGCGATGATCTGGTCGTGATAATGCGGCGACACCGAGCGCGGAAACAGGATGAACGGTTCGCGCGCGAGCATGCCAAGTTCGATACGCCGCCTGCGCGCAAGCTTGTGCCCTTCCGGCAGGCAGCACAGAAACGGCTCGGAAAACAGCACCTCCGATTGCACCTCGGCTGGAAAGCGCCCCCAGTGCGCGAAGCCCAGATCGATCTGCAGGCGCTGCAGCGCCTGCACCTGCTCGGCCGTGTTCATCTCGCGCAGCACCACTTCCACGGCGGGATGATCGGCCTCGAAACGGCGCACCGCCTCCGGCAACCCGCGATAGAGCATCGAATTGACGAAGCCGATGCGCAGCCGCCCCGCCAGCCCGTGCGCGGAGCGCGCCGCGATGCGCCGCACTTCGTCGGCCTGCTCCAGCAGTCGCCGCGCCTCTTCGAGCAGCACGTTGCCCGCGTTGGTCAGCGCCACGGCCTTGTTGGTACGTTCGAGCAGCTGCACGCCTAGCTGCTCCTCGAACTTGCGGATGTCGAAGCTCAGCGCCGGCTGCGAAATGAAGAGCCGGCGCGCAGCGCGCCCGAAGTGGAGTTCTTCGGCTACGGCCACGAAATAGCGCAGTTGCTTGAGTTCCATGGCGGGCTCCTTCGAAGTTTCATCGATAAACAGCGCTTATCGTACATGACATCGGTTGTATTGGACCGTTATCGAAGCCGCGCCTAAGCTAGGCCGAATCGCATAGCAAAACAGCACGGAGACAGCACACGATGAGCGACCGCCCCGCCTTCGCCACCCCGACGCGCCCGGCCCACGCGGCCACCCCGGCCAGCGGCTCGGCCAACATTCCCGACAGCCGCGGCATCAACTTCTACACGAGCGACCCCGGCTTCGCGCCCCTTTTGCGCAGCTATCTCGGCGACGCCGCATTCGGCGCGATCGAAGCGCGGCTGGTCGCCCTCGGCCAGCGCGCCTCCGACGAACTCGATGCGCTCGCGCTAGTCGCCGACAAGCACCCGCCCACGCTCGAACAGCGCACGCGCAGCGGCGAAGCGATCCAGCGCATCGACAAGCATCCCGACTATGTCGCGCTCGAACGCGTCGCCTATGCGGAGCTTGGCCTCGCGGCCATGAGCCATCGCGAGAACGCGCCCGCGCCGCTCGTCAAATATGCGCTCACCTATTTGTTCGTGCAGGCCGAGTTCGGCCTGTGCTGCCCCGTGAGCATGACCGATTCACTCACGCGCACGCTGCGCCGCTTCGGTTCGCCTGAACTCATTGCGCGCTACTTGCCGATGCTCGCCTCGCAGGACTTCGACACGCTCTACCAGGGCGCGATGTTCATGACCGAGCAGGCAGCGGGCTCGGACGTGGCGCGCATCGCCACACGCGCCACGCATGAGCGCAGTGCAAATGGCGAGGACGTATGGCGTCTTTACGGCGACAAGTGGTTCTGCTCGAACGCCGACGCCGATCTCGCGATGGTGCTCGCGCGCCCGGACGATGCGCCTCCAGGCATCAAGGGACTCGCCTTGTTCCTCTTGCCGAAAACGCTCCCCGACGGCACGCGCAACACCTATCGCATCGTGCGCCTGAAGGACAAGCTTGGCAGCCGCTCGATGGCGAGCGGCGAGATCGTGCTCGAAGGCGCGCAGGCGTACCTGATCGGCGAGGTGGGCCGCGGCTTTCATCAGATGGCGGACATGATCAACATGTCGCGGCTGTCGAACGGGGTGCGCGCCGCGGGTCTCATGCGCCGCGCCGTGACCGAGGCGCTGCATGTGGCGCGCAACCGCGAGGCGTTCGGCCGCAAGCTCATCGAAATGCCGCTCATGCAGCGTCAACTGCTCAAGATGATGCTGCCCGCCGAACAGGCGCGCTCGATGTTCATGCGCATCGCTACCTTGCTCCCGCGCGCCGATAAAGGCGACCAACTCGCGGTGAAATGCGTGCGCATTCTCACGCCGCTCATCAAGTTCCGCGCCTGCCGCGACGCGCGCCGCGTCACCGGCGACGCCATGGAAGTGCGCGGCGGCGTGGGCTATATCGAGGAATGGAGCGACCCGCGCCTCGTGCGTGATGCGCATCTCGGCTCAATCTGGGAAGGCACGAGCAATATCGTCGCGCTCGATGTGGCGCGCGCCGCGAAGCGCGAAGGCGCGCTCGAAGCGCTGACGCAGCACGTGCATGCAGAGCTTGCCGAAAGTGGCCTGCCTGAAGCCAGTGCAGCGCTCCTGCTCAACGTGTTCGACCGTGCGGGCGCGGCGCTCGTGAGCGTGGCCGAATGCGGCCGCGACGAATCGGTGCGCCAGGCCGCGAGTGCGCTCTACCACGCCACGACGGTAGCCATCATGGCCTGTGAAGCTGCGCGGATTTCGCACGTCACCCCTGATTACCGGCGCCTCGCGCTCGCACATTTGCTCGTGCGCCATAAACTGCTGCCGCGCGACCCGCTCGCGCTCGACGAACGTGACGCAAACGCCGCCACGCTGCGCGCGCTCGTGGACGAACGAGCGCTGACGCTCGATCAAGCCATGCAACTGATCCCGGCACACTGAGGCGACACACGATGAACACCACAAAGGATTCCGAATCAATCAAGGTGAACGGTGCGCTGCATGGCCTGCGCGTGATCGATCTGAGCCGCGTGCTGGGCGGTCCGTACTGCACCCAGGCGCTCGCCGACCACGGCGCCGAAGTCATCAAGCTCGAACCGCCCGATGGCGACGAAACGCGCGGCTGGGGCCCGCCCTTCGTCGGCGATACGGCGTCGTACTACGTGGGCGTGAACCGCAACAAGCAGGGCATCGCCGTCGATCTCTCGCGCGAAGAAGGCCGCGCGATTCTCTGGCAGTTGCTCGAAGGCGCGGACGTGCTGGTCGAAAACTTCAAGCCGGGCACGCTCGCGCGCTGGGGCATGGACTACGAGCGCGATCTGCGCCCGCGCTTTCCTCGCTTGATTCATTGCGCGATTTCGGGCTTCGGCCCGGACGGCCCGCTCGGCGGGTTGCCCGGCTACGACGCCGTGATTCAGGCGATGGCGGGCCTCATGAGCGTGAATGGCGAGCACGACGGCCCCGCGCTGCGTATCGGCCTGCCGATCGTGGACATGGTCACGGGCCTGAACGCGCTCGCGGGCATTCTGCTCGCGCAGGCCGAGCGCGAAAAGAGCGGCCTCGGGCAATCGGTGGATATCGCGCTTTACGATTGCGGCGTGTCGCTCCTGCATCCGCATCTACCGAACTATTTCGGCAATGGCCGCACGCCGCAGCGCAGTGGCAACGCGCACCCGAACATCGCGCCCTACGACAGCTATGCCACCGGCAGCGCGCCGATCTTCCTCGCGGTGGGCAACGACCGCCAGTTCGCGAAGCTCTGCGCGCATTTGGGCGTGCCCGAACTCGCAGACGACCCGCGTTTCGCCGACAACCGCAGCCGCTGCGCGCATCGGCCCGAACTGAAGGCCGCGCTCGAAGCGCGGCTTGTCTCCCACGATTGCGAGCCACTGGCGCGCGACCTGATCCAGACCGGCGTGCCGTGCGGTCCCGTGCAGACCGTCGACGCCGTGGCCGCGCATCCGCACACACAGCACCGCCGCATGATCGTCGAGATGGAAGGCTATCGCGGCACGGGCGCGCCCGTGAAGCTCTCACGCACGCCGCCGACCTATCGCACGCGCCCTCCCGCGCTCGGCGCCGACACGCGAACAGTAATGGACGCGCTCGGCATCGACGCCGACACCCAGCAACGGCTTTTCGAAGCCGGCATTGTCAAGGATCCCGAAACGACCGTAAGCGCCTAGCGTTCGATCCAACCCAACGGAATACAGACCGGCTCGAGCCGGCTCATCCCGATCAAGGAGACATGCATGACCCGCCCCAACGGTAAATCTGCGCGCCAGCCCGCCCGCGCCTCGCTCGCCGCCTTCGTCGGCACCACCATCGAGTGGTACGACTTTTATATCTACGCCACCGCGTCGGCGCTCATCTTCGGCAAGCTGTTCTTCCCGTCCCACGAGCCGTTCTACAGCACGCTCGCCTCGTTCGGCACCTTCGCCGTGGGCTTTTTCGCGCGCCCCTTCGGCGGGCTTGTGTTCGGGCATCTGGGCGACCGCATCGGCCGCAAGAAGGCGCTCGTCGCCACGCTTTCGATCATGGGCGTCGGCACCGTGGGCATCGGCTTTTTGCCGACGTATGCGAGCGCAGGCGCGCTTGCACCGGCGCTGCTCGTGCTGCTGCGCGTGGCGCAGGGCATCGCAATTGGCGGCGAATGGGGCGGTGCGGTGCTCATGGCGGGCGAGCATGCGCCCAGGGAAAAGCGCACGTTTCTCGCCTCGTTTGCGCAGCTCGGCAGCCCTGCGGGGTTGATTCTGGCGCTGCTGGCGTTTCGCAGCGTTGCGCATCTCGACAAGGACGCACTCTATTCCTGGGGCTGGCGATTGCCATTCATCGCGAGCGCGGTGCTCCTCGTGGTGGGTCTGCTGATTCGATCGGGCGTGGGCGAATCGCCGGAATTCGAGGCGATCAGGACGCAGCGCCGCACCGCCGCGATGCCAATCGTCGAAGTGCTGCGCGACTCGTGGCGCGTGGTGCTGCTGTGCCTCGGCGCGAATGTGATCGGCGTGGCGGGCGCGTGGTTCGTCAACACCTTCATGCTGAACTACACGACACAAACGCTCGGGCTCGACCGCGCTTTGATTCTCGACTGTCTGTTCGTCGTCGCGTTCATCCAGCTTATTACGCAGCTCTTTTCCGGCTGGTTTGCGCAGCGCGTGGGCGCCGGGCGCTTCCTCGTCCTGGCTGCGGCGCTGGCCATGATTTCGCCCTACCCGATGTTCGTACTAGTCTCTACCGGCCGGCCTGTCGCGATCGTGGCTGGCATTGCGATTGCGGTGATGTGCATGTGCAGTTCGTACGCGGTGATGGCAGGTTTCATGACGAATGCGTTCCCGGTGCGCGTGCGCTACTCGGCTATTTCGATCTCCTACCAATGTTGCGCTGCGCTCGCGGGCGGTCTCACGCCGCTCGTCGGCACGCTGCTCGCGCATGACTATCCGGGTCAGTGGTGGCCGCTGGCGCTGTTCTACAGCGCGCTTGCTGCCATTTCGCTGGTGTGTATCGCGGTGCTCCAGCGCAAGCAGTCGTCGGCCACGCAAAGCGATGTGGCGCTAGCGTTGCAGGATTGACGCCCTGCGCTACCCGGCCGCCGCAATGGCGTCGATCAGCCCGTTCAGCGCAACGCGCCACGCTTCGCTGTTCGGGCCTTCAGTCAACAGCGCGCCGACCACTTGCCGATGCAACGCGTCGCGTTGTGCGCCCGCAGGCAGAATGGCGCCGAAGCCTGCCAGCGAGTGAGCGAGCGGTGCACTGACGCCCTCTTCGAGCGTCAACGCGCGCAGCAGTTCTTGCGCCGCTTCGGGCACGGCCGCGATCATGAGCATGCGCTCTTCCCAGATCACGAAGCGAGCAAGCCGTGCTAGCAGGCTTTCCGTTCCTGCGCCGCGCTCAGAGGGTGCGGCGAAGGTCGGCGTCGTGTCGAGCCATTCGATGAGGCGCGCGCCTTCCATCGGCTTGCCGATGACATAGCCCTGCGCGCCGTCGACGCCGAGAATGGCGAGCGCATGCAGCAGGTCGAGCGTGTCGATGCCTTCGGCCAGCACGAGCCTGCCCAGCGAATGCCCCAGACGCGTCAACTGATAGATCACGCGCAGCGTATTGAGCGCGCCGTCGCCGCTCACCTGCACCATTTCGCGGTCGAGCTTGATCCAGTCGAACGGCAATTCACGCAGGCGCGTGAGGCCGCTATGCCCGGCACCGAGATCGTCCTGCGCGAGCAGCACGCCTAGCTCACGGAACTTCGCGAGAATGGCGCGCTGCCCCTGGCTTAGCGAGAGTGATTCGTTTTCCAGAACTTCGAGCGTGAGGCGCGCAGCCGGGCAACGGTGCGCGGCGAGCGCCGTGCGGGTGGCTTCGAAATAGCGGATGTCGTTGAGCGCCGCAGGCGGCAGGTTGATCGAGACATCGAGATCGCGGCCTTCGGCGTACCAGCGTTCGCGGTCGGCGAGCGCCTGATCGATGCCGCGCGCGAAGAGCGCGAGCAGATCGTCGGAAGCGAGCGCCGAGAGAAACTCGTCGGGTACGAGCAGGCGCTCGCCGTCACGCAGGCGCGCCAGCGCTTCGACCTTGGTCGCCTTGCCCGTTGCGAGGCTGAGCAGCGGCTGGTAGTGCATTTCCAGCGCGCCGGTGCGCACGAGCGCCGCCCACTGCTGGCGCACGCTCACCGGCACCGCGGCGCTCAGGCCGTCGTGGGCGGCTATGCGCATCGCCGCGCAGCCGAGCAACGTTTGCAGCAAATCGACGAAAGCCACCTGATCGGGCCCGACGAAGCCGCCCGGAAACGCGCTATACAAACACAGCACGGCGAGCGGCGGCTGCCCGGGCGCGGCCAGCGGAATCGCCACCGAAGAGCGCACGCCTTCGCGATCCGCGAGATCGCGCCACGCCGCAACGAGCGGCTCGGTCTGGTAGTTGACCACGCGCTCCGGCTTGCCGCTGCGCCACGCGCGCCCAATGGCGCCCTGCCCTTGCGGATGATCGGCGCGCACGCTGATTGCCTGATCGTGCCCGGCAAGCACGTAAAGCATCCCGCCTTTCGTCTTGCCGCCCGCGCCGGCCTCGAAGTGAAAAATACCCGCTTCGTCGGGACGGCCGATGGCGCAGGCGCTCACTTCGTCGTGCGCCGCCAGCGCGGCGATCACCTGATCGATGAAATTCGTGTAGCTGCCCGCTTCCCACACAAGACGCGTGATGCGCAACAGCGCCTCCTGCTGCGAATCCTGCACGGCCTGATACGCCTTGAGTTGCCACGCGAGGTCGGAAGTCAGGCGGCGCGCATAGAGCGAAAGCTGCTGCGTGCTCACGGTTCGGCCAACGTCCGCGTAGATCAACTCCTGCAGAATGCCGCGGCTGCGCACGAGTTCTTCCTTGTCGAGCCCGACAATGGCGTGAATGCGGCCAATACGCTGCGCCATTTCCTCGTGTTCGCGCGCGGTGAGGCCAAGGTTGGCGAGGGCGAGGAGATTCTGGACCTGGCGCGCCTTCAGGTGCGCGAGTTCCGTACTCGAGAGCATTTCGAGAATGCGGCGGGATTTGGGCAGACGGCCCAACTCCTCGTAGAAGCGGTTCACCACGTGGGCTGCGTGCTCTTGCAGCGCGCCGATCAGCGTTTTCATTTTTGAGCCTTCGATATCACCGCCCTGGCGTCGTCGCCCAAATGCGCAAATGAGCGGGGTCACGCCAGATTCAAGGCCGTTGTGGTCATTAGCGGCCGCTCGAACAGCGATTCTGGCTCGCACAGAAGGAATGATACGGCATGCGCCGTCGGCATCCGCGCGCAGTGGCAGACCGGCTGTGCCAGACACAGGGCGGCGCATGCCGGCGCGAAAAACGACCTTCAAAGCGGCGTGAGCAGCGCCTCGCCCGCGAAGTGCCGCGCCGCGTTCTCGGCGAAGTGGCGCACGGTGGCCGTGCGCACATCGGGCGACGTGCCAGCCACGTGCGGCGTGAGCACGATGTTGTCCAGTCCGACGAGCGCAGCGGGCGGTTGCGGTTCGCCCTCATAGACGTCGAGCCCCGCGCCGCCCAGCGTGCCCGCCTTCAGCGCGCGTGCAAGCGCGGCCGTATCGACCACGCTGCCGCGCGAAACGTTGACGAGAAAACCTTGCGGTCCCAGCGCATCGATCACGGCGCGGTCGATCAGATGCTTCGTTTGCGCGCCACCCGGCGTCGCGATCACGAGAAAATCGCTCCATTGCGCGAGCGCCATCACGCTCTCGAAGTAACGCGCCTGAGCGCCTTCGCGCGGCTTGCGGTTGTGATAGCCGAGTTCCATGCCAAAGCCCGCCGCGCGCCTCGCGACCTTCTCGCCGATGTGCCCGTAGCCGACAATGCCAAGCCGCCGCCCCGTGACCGTGGGGCGCATGGGCAGCGCGTCGCGCCAGACTCCAGCGCGGCAGGCGGCGTCGAATTGCGGCACTGCGCGCACGGCCGCGAGCAGCAGCGCGAGCGCGTGGTCGGCCACACAATCGGCATTGACGCCCGCGCCGTTGCATAGCGCGATGCCACGCTCGCGCGCGTGGTCGAGCGCGATGTTTTCGTAGCCCGCGCCAAGCGCGCCCGCCAGTTCGAGCGCGGGCATGCGGTCGATTTCGTCGGCGGTGAGGCCCGTCGTCCCGTTCGTGAGCACCAGGCGTACGTCCTTGCCGTGCTGCGCGACCGCTTTGGCGCGCGCATCGGCGTCGGGCGCGTAGATCACGTCGAATTTTTCGCCGAACCCGGCGAGGTCTTCATCGGCAAGCAGAATCAGGATCAGCAGGCATGGCTTCATCGTCGTGTCACCTTTCCGTCATTGTTTCGATGTGCGAATCGACTGCCTCAGCGCCCGCGCGTCACCACGCAGGCGTCACACGGCCGTCACATAGCGCGGCGGCAAAACCTCAACGCGCGGCGCGGCCGCAGCGGCTGCGGCATCGCGCGCGCGGCGCATCTGGTCGGCGGGGCTCATGCCGAACAGGCGCTTGAATTCGCGGCTGAACTGCGACGCGCTTTCATAGCCCACGCGCGTGGCCGCCGCGCTCACGGTCAAGCCGTCGTGCGTGATCAAGAGGCGCGCATGATGCAGGCGCGTGGTCTTCACGTACTGCATGGGCGAAGTCGAGGTGACGGCCTTGAAGTGTGCATGAAAGACGGCCAGGCTCATGCCCGCCTCGGAGGCCAGCGTTTCGACGTCGAGGTCACCGCGGTAGTCTGTGTGAATGCGGCGCAGCGCCTTCGCGATGCGCCCGAAGTGGTGCTGATGCGTGAGCGCCGCGCGTATCGCATCGCCCTGCTCGCCCATGAGCACGCGGTAGCAGATCTCGCGCACGATCGAAGGCCCGAGAATGCGCGCCTCGTGTGGCTGCGCGAGCGCTTCGAGCAAGCGCAGCACGGCGTTCGAGAGCGTGGCGTCGAGCGGCGTGGCGTAGATGCCCGAGGGTTCGGACACGGCGCGGCGCGGGTCGTCGAGCGCCATGAGCAGCTCGGCGACGGTCGTGAGATCGACGCGTATCGAGATCGCGAGAATCGGCTTCTCGGGGCTCGCCTCGGTCTCGCACTCGAACGGCATCGGCACCGAGAGGACCAGATATTGCTGGGCGTCGTAGATGAAGACCTGGTCGCCGAGAAAGCCGCGCTTACGCCCCTGGCAAACGATGAAGATGCTCGGTTCGTACATGACCGGCTGGCGCGGATGGCTTTCGCTGCCGCGGTAGAGCCGCACGCCTTCGACCTGCGTGGCGTGCACGCCGTCGCGCTGCGTGAGTTGCATGAGCAGGTCGACCGTGCGCGCCTGCGTGGCGGCCGCCGGCGCGATGGCCGCCGCCGCGAGGGTTTTGACGTAGCCCATATCGGTTGTGCCCCAAAAGATGAAGTCAGGCAGAGAAACAGGCTTGCCAATCTATCACCGAACCCGTGGATGTGCTGAGCGCCAGGAGAATCAGGCAAGTCTTCGATAGCTTCAGGTATTCCCTGGGTGGGCCCCGATCCTTACGATGGGAACCCTGCCGCAACACCCACGCACCACAGGAGAGGAAACACATGTACCCAACTTACGGATATGCCGCCCGCGACGCCGCCTCGCCGCTCGCCCCGTTCGAATTCCAGCGCCGCGACCTGCGCGAACTCGACGTCCGTATCGACGTGCTGTTCTGCGGCGTGTGTCACTCCGACCTGCACCAGGCGCGCGACGAATGGCGCAACACGATCTACCCGGTGGTGCCGGGCCACGAAATCGTCGGCCGTGTGGCCGAGACCGGCAAAGGCGTCACGAAGTACAAAGTGGGCGAACTCGTTGGCGTGGGTTGTCTCGTCGACTCGTGCCGCACCTGCCCGAGCTGCGCCGAAGGCCTCGAACAGTATTGCGAGAACGGCTTCGTCGGCACTTATAACGGCACCGACCGCGTGAGCGGCGACGTGACGTACGGCGGCTACTCCACGCAGCTCGTGGTGGACGAAGCCTTCGTGCTGCGCGTGCCCGAGAACCTCGAACTGTCCGCCGTCGCGCCGCTCCTGTGCGCGGGCATCACGACGTACTCGCCGCTGCGCACGTGGGGCGCCGGTCCCGGCAAGAAGGTCGGCATCGTGGGTCTCGGCGGCCTCGGCCACATGGGCGTGAAGCTCGCGCATGCCATGGGTGCGCATGTGGTGCTGTTCACCACGTCGCCCTCGAAGATCGAAGACGGCAAGCGCCTTGGCGCGGACGAAGTCGTGATCTCGAAAGACCCGGAGCAGATGAAGGCGCACGCCAACAGCTTCGACCTGATCGTGAACACGGTGGCCGCGCAGCACGACCTCAACCCGTTCATCGAACTGCTGCGCCGTGACGGCACGATGACGCTGGTCGGCGCGCCCGAGCACGATCACCCGTCGCCGCAAGTGTTCAACCTGATCATGAAGCGCCGCCGTCTCGCGGGCTCGCTGATCGGCGGCATTGCAGAAACCCAGGAAATGCTGGACTTCTGCGGCAAGCATGGCATTACGTCCGATATCGAAATGATCAAGATGCAGGACATCAACAACGCCTATGAGCGCATGCTCAAGAGCGATGTGAAGTACCGCTTCGTGATCGACCTCGATTCGCTGCGCAAGTAACAGGCAAAGAAGCCGCAACGCGCATTCCGACGTAACACCCTGCCCCGCCGGGCCATCCGTTCCGGATGGCCCGCCAGCCCTTCCCCTTCGAGGCCGACCTTTTTGGCCTCCCGTAGTCGAGCCGGCGCCCGCGTGCGCCGCCATCCGATCGTCACCGCTGTTTAACCGCCGAGCGTCGCTTTCCGCGAGACGCCCGCACCGCGAAGCGCATTCATCGCTACGCGGCTCACCTGTTTTCTGCAGCAGCGCGGATTTCGTTCAAGCCTCAAGCCCATCATCAGGAGCTAGCCCGTGATCGACCGCATCCAGGCGATGCGCACGTTCGTACGCATCGTCGACACCAATAGTTTCACCAAAGCCGCGCAGTCACTCGATATGCCGCGCGCCAGCGCCACCACGCTGATGCAAAACCTCGAATCGCTGCTCGGCACGCAGTTGCTCGTGCGCACCACGCGGCGTCTTTCGCTCACGCCCGAAGGCGCTGCGTACTACGAGCGCGCCGCGCAGATCCTCGCCGACATCGACGATGCCGAAGCGAGCGTGCGCCAGTCGCCTGGCGCGATCGGCGGCCGCTTGCGCGTGGAGATGCCGGGTCTCATCGCCAACGCGATCGTGCTGCCCGCGCTCGACGAATTCCACGCGCGCTACCCGCAGATCGACCTCGTGATTGGCGTGAGCCTGCGCAACGTCGATCTCGTCGGCGAAGGCGTGGATTGCAGCATCCAGTTGGGCGAGCTGCCCGACTCGGGGCTCGCGGCGCGGCGCCTCGGCGTGCTCGAGCACGTGACCTGCGCGAGCCCCGCGTACCTCGAGCGGCACGGCGCACCGCATACGCTCGACGATCTCGCGCAGCATCCGGTCGTCAACTTCCTCTCGCCGCTCACGGGCCGCCCGTTCGAGTTCGACTTCGAGGTGGATGGAAGCCCGACCAAGGTGAAGGTGGATGGCTTCGTGCATGTCTCCGACGAGTTCGCCTACCTCACCTGCGGCCTGCAAGGCTATGGCCTCATCCAGCCGCCGCTGCTCGCCGCGCAGCGCTACCTGGACAGCGGTGCGCTGCAAGAGGTGCTGCCGCAGTGGAAGCCGCTGCCCACGCCCGTTTCGGTTGCGTTCGTGAAGTCGCGCCAGGTGTCGCCGCGCGTGCGCGTGTTCGTCGACTGGCTCGCGGAGCTGTTCGAGGACGCGGGCGCCATCAACCGCGATCTCTCGCGCGTGCGGCAGTTATTGGGCGGACTGCAGCCAGCCCCGGCCTGAGGCAAGCGCGCTTTCAGCGCGGCCGGGTGAGCGCCATGCCCCGCCGCGCGTGAAAACGCGCGACCGTCTCGTAGGGCAGCCAGGCATCCGACTGATACGGCGCGATACCCGAGGGATTGTGGAACCACACGCCGCCGTCGCTGCGTCCGTGCAGCAGGATCAGGTGGCCGCCCTGGCCAGGATTCACACGCTCGGGGTAGCGGATCTCGGGGCTCACGGAGACGATGGCGAGCGTTTGCGCATCGATGCGCGCGGCGCTCGACTCGATGCCCTCGTCGGTCATCACTTCCACGCGCACGCCGAACGCGGCCTCCACCCACCCGGCGAACGGGCGGTAGATCAGCCCGTCCACGCCACCATCTTCACGCACGCGATAGACGCCGTGCCGCAACGCCTCGTCGAGCAGTTGCGCACGCGGCGCGTGCGCAACGCCCCAATAGTCGAGCGCCGATTCGAGGCAGGTCAAGCCGCACAGACGCTTGGCCCAGAAGCGATAGGCGTCGGCCTCCGTGAAGCCGCTCGCGCGCCAGTGCGGGTCCTCGCAGGGGTCGGCGCCACGCTCGACGATGGGCGCCACCCAGTCGGCGCTGCCCCACTGGCTGTAATACGGCACGCCTTCATGGCGCCATGTCCCGCCGTTGCGCACGTCGTTCAAACGATACCCCTCGCTCCAGTAAGGTTGATTGGCCGCGCGCGAGCGCCCGGCCTTCAAAATCGTGCATCTTCTCAGGCAAGCGCCGCGCCCGCAATGTCGCGAATATCGCAAGCCCCGCGTGAGCGGTGCCGAATATACGCTTACATTCTCGTTATTCAGCGCCGACTTACATTTAGCTAAAATAGCGCCGTCGTTTGGCATTTGATGCGTTTAGAATATCGTGCTCCCGTGTGCAGCCCGCGCGAGGTCCGGTCATACTGGCCTCATGGCGCCACGGCATGATCTATTAGAAACTGAATCTACGAATCCCCCCTTTTGAGCAGTATGTCGAACGTTGCATACACAACCGACTCGGCCTCGGTCGCGGAGCGCGTACGCGAGCTGATGAACCGTCACGGCATCGGCAAGCGTCAGCAAACGACCGAGCTGTGCCGGATTCTCGATCTGAGCTTTTCACAGGGGCACCGCAAGCTGCGCGGCAACAGCCCGTGGACGCTCGCGCAGATCAAGAAGGTGGCTGAAGCGTTCGGCGAACCCGCGGGCCAGTTGTTCGGCGCGCAGTTGCTCGACCCCGGCATGGTCGGGGCGAGCGCTCAAGAGGCGACGCTCTGCGTGAGCGCGGCCGAGCTGCCGTGCACCGCGTGGATCGGCGCACCGGTCGAGGCAGGCAGCCGGCCCGACTTCGTTGCCTACGAAAAGCTGGGCCAGTGGCGCGTCGTGCGCCCGGACGGCGCGCTCTACCAGAACGCTCGCGAAGTCCACAAGATCGAGATCTACCCGCGCCGGGCCGAATCCGACAAGCCGCTCATCGCCGTCGTCGACGACGACCAGTCCTCCGCCGACAACCTGCGCGACTACCTCGAGCACAGCGGTTACGCGGCGCTGGCGCTCTACGGCCTCGCGGCATTCAACGAAGCGCTCGAAAACAACGTGTTCGACGGCGTGGTGATCGACTGGCTGTTCGGCAGCCAGACCGCCGCCGAGGCAATCCGCAGCGTGCGCGCCTCCGAGAACCCCGATGCGCCCATCTTCGTGCTCACCGGCGAACTGCTGACCGGCAAGGCCAGCGAGTCGGAGATTAGCCAGGTCGTGCGTCACTACAACGTGGCGTGCTACGAAAAACCGGCGCGGATGGCGATTCTCGTCGCTGATCTTTCGAAGCGGCTTAATCGCGGTTGACCGTCTGCTCGGCGCAGGTTTTTGCTGCGGCTCTGGGCGCTTTGGCCTTTCCTTGTATTCGCGTCGGTATTCGAGCGTTGCCCCTGTGCGGGGCGGCACCTACTTTTCTTTGCAGCGGCAAAGAAAAGTAGGCAAAAGAAAGCCGCTCAAACCGCCAGCGCCTGCCACAGTTCACCTCTGGCCGTTCATGCCAGTGGCTCCGGAGCGTCTGTCACCTCGCACCACCCAGGTCAGTGACAAAGGACTCATTCATCCCGCTGCTCGCTACGCGCGCTGCGGCCGGGTCTGCAAGGGAAACCGAGCGTTACGAGTCAATATGGGCGGGAACTCATATGCCCCGACGGTCTTGGGTTATGCCCTTCGGCGCGCGCAGCGCCGCCGGAAGGATGAGCGCCTTGTCACTCCGGTTGAGGGCGAGTGGCGGCAGACGCTCCGGAGCCACTGGCAGGAACGGCCAGAGGTGAACTGTGGCGGGCATTGGCGGTTTGAGCGGCTTTCTTTTGCCTACTTTTCTTTGCCGCTGCAAAGAAAAGTAGGTGCCGCCCCGCACAGGGGCAACACTGGCATACCGACGCGATTACAAGGAAAGGCCAAAGCGCCAGGAGGCACGGCCCAACACATCCCCAAGCCTTTCAAGCCGCAGCCCGCGGCACGCTCAACGCCCGCTGCAACGCCGCGCGCAGCACCTCGTAATGCACCGGCTTCGTGAGCCAATCGAAGAACGGCGCACCCTCGCCGCCAAGGGTTTTGCCGCCGTGGCCCACGTGGTCCACAAGCGCCGCGATCCCCGCCACATCGGCGCTCACCGCGATCACGCGCGGCCTCGCGAGCACGTCCTGCGCGGTTTCGAGCCCCGCCACAAAGTCGTACCCGTCGCGGCCCGGCATGTGCAAGTCGAGCAGCACCACATCGCACGCCTCGCGGGCAAGCAGCGCGAGCGCACTGTCGGCGTCGCCGGCCGCGAGCGCGCGGTAGCCCATGTGCGCGACCATCTCGCATAGCGAATCGCGCACGAGCGGGTTGTCGTCGACGACGAGCACCTGCGGCACCGCCCGCGCGGGCTGCGCCGCTTCGGCCACGGCCGCGGGCGCCGGCGGCCCGACCGGTGTGACGGGAATGCGTACGGTGAAGGTCGTGCCTTTGCCCACACGGCTTTGTGTCTCGATCGTGCCGCCGAACAGCTCGACGAGGCCCCGCACGATCGCGAGCCCCATGCCCGCGCCCTCGTAGCGCCGCGAGCGCGACGTGTCGAGCTGCGTGAACTCCTTGAAGATGAGCGGAATCTGATCCGCCGCCACTCCCGGCCCCGTGTCGCCGACGACGATCACCAGCGTGTCGCCGCCAGCCGGCCGCAGGCCGGTTTCATCGTCGCTCAAGGGCCGCGCGTCCCGCGCGGGCGCCTGCAGCCAGAATTCGAGCCGGACCTTGCCGCGCTCCGTATAGCGGATCGCGTTCGTGACGAGGTTGCTGGCGATCTGGCGGATGCGATGCGGATCGGCCACCACGAGCCGCTGCGGTCCCACCCACGCGTGCTCGAACACGAGCCCGCGCGAACGCGCGGCCTGCTCGTTTTCGTCGACGATCGACTGCAGCAGTTCCCGCGGCTCGAACTCTTCCTGACGCAATTCGAGCTTGCCCGCGCCCAGTCGCGCGTAGTCGGTGAGATCCTTCATTTGCGCTTCGAGCTGGCGCGCGGCGGTTTCGAGGCGCTGGATCACCTTGCGGTCGGCTTCCGAATGCGAGTTGAAGCCAAGCAGTTCGATCGACGAAACGATCGCGTGCAGCGGCGTGCGCAGTTCGTGGCTGATCATGCCGAGGAAGGCGTCCTTCGCCATGCTCGCCTCGCGCGCAGCGCGGCTCGCCTGGTGCTCGGCTTCGAGCGCCGCGTGCTGCTGATGCAACAGGCGCGTGCGCCGGTAGCCGTTCATCACGAGCAGCACGCCCGCCGCCGCCGAAAGCACGAGCAGCACGAGCCCCGACGCGAACAGTTCGCGGCGCTTGGCGATGAAGTCGTGCCGGATCGCCTCGCGCTCGGTCACGTCGGCGAAACGCCGGTTCAGCGCCAGGTCGGTCACCTGGGTCCAGTGCAGGTCGAGCGCCATGAGCATCGGCACCGCGCGTTCAGGGTTGTCCGCGAGTGTCGCGATTTCGGCCTCGAATGGGGAGATGGTCGCGGCCAGAATGGCGAGATCGGCGTCCTGGCGCCGCTTCAAACCCGGCGTGGAGTCGACCGAAAGTGTCGAGCCCTTCATCACGTTGAGCTTCGACTGCAACACTTCGTAGCGCAGCCGCACCTTGTCGAGATCGCGGTCGATCCCGTCCGCGAACATCAGCAACTGGCTCTCGAAGCGCGCGTAGGCGATCTGGAGCTGCGCGGCGTCCCAGTACAGGCCGTCGTAATTGCCCGTGATGCGCTGCACGACCTGCGGATTGAGCAGGTTTGCATAAAGCAGATAGCCGACCGCCACCACGGGCGGCGCCAGCGCCGCCATCCAGATGATCGCCTGCAGCAGGCGTCGCAAGGGTCGTTGCATCACCCGCCAGTCACCGCTTGATCGTCATTGACTTGATCTGCCACGCGAACTTCGAGTCGCCGGCCGCGCCGTAGAGCTCGAGCGGATGCTGGTCGCGTGGATAGATCAGGAACAGCGGGCCGAAATTGCTCACCTTCAGGCGCTGGCCGTTCATCGCGTAGGCCACCACCACGCCGTAGCGCGCGGCGTCGGCCACGGGCACGACGCAGGTGTAGTCGTCGAGCGTGTGGATCTCGATCTCGCTGCCGTAGGCGCCCACCGTCTTGAGCACGTCCGAGAGCAGCGGGCCCGTGAAGGTCGAGCGCGGCGTCCAGGTCGTAGCCGTCGTGATCGAATGCGCGGGCAGCGCGAGCAGTTGCGCCTCAGTAAAGTGATACGCCGTATGGTCCGCGTTGTTGGTCACGCGCACCTCGCCATCTACGTCGAGCGAGAGCGAACCCGCAGGAACCGCCGCCTGCGCAGCGTGTGCAAGCTGCACGAACGACAGCAGCGCGCCCGCGAGCGCGAAGCCCGCCACGGCGGCCCAGCGCCGCCAGCCTGGCCATCCCATCGAATGCCACATCTTGCCCGAGCCCTTTCGCGCGATGATTCGCGTCGTTGTCGTGTGTCTTTGGCGGCGCCAAGCCGCGTTTTCCTGCTGCTGTTCTTGCCTGCTTCTGCCTGTTTCCGCCTTTTCCCGCGCTTTCCCGCTTCCTCCACCCGCCGTGCCAGCAGGCGCTGGTGAGCATAGGCATAATATCGTCAAACATTGCACTGACAATAGGCGTCTTTTTCTAGTACACCGCTATCGGAAACGCGTGTTGCTCATTTGCCTGGCACGCGCTTCGTCACTCAGTTCACCCCATGGATAAACCTGTCGTTCCGCTCACCTACGAACAGCTCGATCACTGGGTCGAGTCGCTGCAGCCGGCGCTGATCGCGGAGGAATTCGACCTGGTGGTCGGCATTTTGCGCGGCGGCGCGCCGCTCGCGCTGATGGTTTCGCACGCAACGGGTGCGGGCGTCGCTTTCCTGCGCTATGACCGCGCCACGCGCGAAGTGCGCTGGGACTCGACGTTGCCGCTGCCCGAGCCGGGCTCGAAAGTGCTGCTGTGCGAGGACATCGCGGGGCGCGGCCATACGCTCGTGGATTGCATCGCGTTTCTGAGCGAGCACGGGCTCGTCGTGCGCACGCTCACCGGCGCCTATGACGACCTCAGCCGTTTGCGCCCCGATTATTCGATCGATGCAAGCGGCTATTTCGCGCTCTTCCCGTGGGAGCGCCAGGCCTACACCGACCGCTATCGCGCCGACTGGATTCGCGACGGCGACGGCGACGGCACGCGCATGGCCGACGATCACGAGTACGCCGTCTACGCAATCGATCTCGACGGTGTCCTGCTCCCCGACATCCCAGTCGCGCGCTACGACGAAGATCTCGTCGCCGCGCTCGCCGAGCGCGATGAGTTGGTGCCGTTCGAGCGCCTGCCCGGCATCGACCTGAAGCGCACGCGCGCGATCATCACGGGGCGGCCGGAGATCGACCGCGAGCGCACGCTCGCGTGGCTGGAGCGCCATGGTTTCGGGCACCTCGAACTGATCATGCGCACACCGGACGAGCACGACGACACGGCCGCGGCCGTGGCTGCGCACAAGGCCGCCGCGGCCGTCCGCAGCGGCGTCACGCACTTCATCGAGAGCGATCCGGTGCAGGCCATCCTGATCGCCCAGAGCGCGCCGCTTTTGCGCGTGATCTGGTGGAACGCCCAGGCGCGCGCAGGCACGCTGATCGGCGCCTCAGCCTGGAGTTGAGCCTGGAATTGCGCGAAAAAGCCGTCACACGCCGCTGCGCTGGCCCTCGATGAACCGGGCGGCGCGCGGCGACGCCACCACGATGAGCTTCATGGCCGCGCGCGTCGCGCCGACGAACAGCTTGCGCGCGGCGCGCTCGTCGAACGCCTCGAAATCCACCTCGGTCAGGATCACGCAGGGCGCGGACTGTCCCTTGAAGCGGTAGATCGAATCGAGCAGCACGTCGCCCTCGCGGTACTGCGGATTGCCGAACAGGTCGTATTGGCCCGTGAAGCTGCGCAGCCGGTGCGGGCCGAGCTGATCGAGTGTCGCGAAAAGCGAATGCTCGCGCCCACGATAAGACAGCACGACGATGTCCTGCTTGCGAAAGCCGAGCGCGAGCGCCTGCGTGATCGCGCGTTTGGTCGCCTGCACGACGCCGGGCTCGGCGGCAGTCTCCGTTTCATGCTCGTCCCAGCTCGCCACCGTCACACCGGAGCCGTCGAACGGACTGCCCGCCGCGAGCTGCGCGATGGCGGGCACGGTCGGTCCGGCCACGTCGCGCAGGAACGCGAGGATGTCGCGCGGGCTGCGATAGTTCGTGTTCTCGCGCAGCACGGTCCAGCCCGCCAGCGCGAGCGGTTCGCGCACATACAGATTCTGCAGCGGATCTTCGAGCCACCACCACGCGGCGCCCGGACGCAACAGACGCTCTAGCGCGCCTACCCACGGCTGCTGAAAATCCTGCCCTTCGTCGACGATCAGCACGTCGAACTGCCAGCGCCCGGCAATCGGCATCTCGCCGAAGCGCCGCACGAGGTCGTCGAATGCGCCGGGACTCTCGAAATTGGGCACGTGGCCGCCGTCGCGCGCGACCCAGTCGCACAGCTGGTGATACGTCGCCACCTTCGCTTCGGGCGGTGCGAGTTGCGCGATGTGATCCGCGAGCGGCCGGTTGAAACACACGTAGAGCGTGCGTGCGCCGCGCGCCACTGCGTCCTTCATGACCTGCACGGCCAGTTGCGTCTTGCCCGAGCCCGCCGTGCCGATCACGCGCAGCCGGAACGGCGCGAATTCGAGCCGGCGCGCCCAGGTGGCGAGCCCGCCCGCCAGGCGCGTGACGAGCGTGCCCGCCGCGCCGACCAGTGCGCTGGTGTCGGGCGTGAGCGACAGTTCATCGGCGAGAAAGTGGTGGATCTTCGCGGCGCACGGCAGGCGCGGCTCGTCGGCCGGCATGGCTTCGAGCACGATGGCGGCGAGCTGCGCCTTGCGCGTGGCATCGACGATGCGCGCGGGATTCACGCCCGCGATAGCCGGCTCGCGCACCACGTGGTCAGGGCAATAGAACAGCTCTTCGAGCACGTAGGTGCCCGCGCCGAACGTCGCGGTGAAGCGCCGGTGCAGCCCTTCGACGGTGCGCGCCAGCGCGATCGCCACGTTGCGCTCGGTCTGCATGTACGCCTTGACGAGCCCGTTAGGGGTTTCGCGCAAAAAGCCCGTTTTCTGCTCGACGATCATGACGCGCCCGGCCGGGCTCACGATCACGAAATCGGCCTCGCCGAAGACCGAAAAGCCTTCGGAAAGGCGCGTCCAGTGCACGCCGTGATAGACGGTGTAGCCATTCGGCAAACCGCGCGCGAGCGCGGCGAGCGTTTCGCGCTCGCGCGCGGCGGCGCCGGTGGCTTCGAGATGCTGCCAGTCGTCGGGGACAATGCGGGCCATGGGCGGGTCTCGGGCGTACGTTGGGGGGCGAGGCGGGACGGCCGCGCGGCAAATCGAGGGAGCGGTGCCGCACGAATCGGGCGCGGCGGCGGAACTCCCGGCGCCGCGCAGCGCCTATTCTACGAAATGCATGGCTGCGCAAAAAAACGCACGAGAATCGTGTATCGTGGCGGCCTGCGCCAGGCTTGACCCTTTTTCCCCTTGCAAGGAGTACGCGCCAGATGATCACGATCTGGGGACGCGCCAATTCGGTGAATGTCCAGAAAGTCCTGTGGTGTTGCGATGAACTCGTACTGCCGTTCCAGCGCATCGACGCGGGCGGCCCGTTCGGGCATCTCAACGAGCCTTCCTATCTCGCCATGAATCCGAACGGCAAGATCCCGACGATCTCGGACGGCAATTTCGTGCTGTGGGAGTCGAACGCGATCCTGCGCTATCTGGCGATGGAGTATGGTCCTTCGAGCCTGCTGTACCCGACCGACCCGAAGGTGCGCGCCTCGATCGAGCGCTGGCTCGACTGGTCGATGGGCACCCTTGCACCTGCCGAGCGCCCGGTGTTTCTCGCGCTCGTGCGCACGCCGCCGGAAAAGCGCGACACCGCGAAGATCGCCGACGATTTCGATCAGCTGAGCCCACTCTGGCGGCTGCTCGACCACCATCTGCAAGGCCGCTTCTTCCTCGAACACGAGCGCTTCTCGCTCGCGGACATCGTGCTTGGCGCATACGCGCGGCGCTGGTTCGGGCTCGAAGGCGTGGAGCGCGAGCCATTGCCGAACCTCGAACGCTGGTATCAGCGCATTGCGCAGCGCCAGGGCTTCCGCAAGTACATCGACCTGCCGCTCACCTGAGCCGCCGTTCCATGGCGGCGCGGGCGGGCCGGCGGCGCGCCCCGTATAATCGCAAGCATGAAGACAGCAAAACCGTCCCCGGACGCCTCCGCCTTGCACAGCGACACGCACGGCGAGGCGCACGACCACGCGCTCGGCCACGCCCACTCGCACGACGGCGCACAAAGCGCTTCGCTCGAGTCCGCGCTCGCGATGGCCGAGGCCTATTGCCGTGAACGCGGCGAGAAGCTCACGCCGATCCGCCGCAAGGTGCTGGAGTTGCTGCTCGCCTCGGGACGCGCCACCAAGGCGTATTCGCTGCTCGACGAGATGCGCCAGATCCATCCGGGTTCGGCGCCGCCCACGGTCTACCGGGCGCTCGACTTCCTGCTTTCGGCCGGACTGATTCACCGCATCGAGTCGATCAACGCGTTCGCCGTTTGTCACGACCTCACGCAGTGCCAGCACGGCATTCTCGTGGTGTGCCAGCAGTGCGGCAACGTCACCGAATTGCACGAGCCCAAGCTGCGCCAGGCGCTCGTTGCGCAGATCGAAGCCGCGGGCTACCGGCTCGCCGGCGACGGCATCGAACTCAAAGGCCTCTGTGCGCAATGCCAGAACAGTCAGGTGGATCAGGCCGACAAGACCGCGCAGCCGGGCACCGCTGCCGCGCCCGAAGCCGCCGCGCAATCGTCATCCGTTAGCTAACCGTCATTGCCCGGCGTTCCGCGCGGGCAATAAGCCAGCCGCGCCGCATGTCGCGGCGCCTCAGCCCCTCAGCACCCGCACGTTTCCCGCCTCGCTATGCGCGCCGCTTCAGAGCGACTGGCGCGCGTCGATTGCGTCGCTCAGCAGCGTCACGAGTTCCTCCGGCCGGGCCGGCTTGGTCATGAAGTGCTGAAAGCCTTCGCCGATGCTGCGCAAACGCCAGCTTTCGCCGGTATGGCCCGTGAGCGCGACCGCGACGGTCGGTGCGTGATCGCCGCGAATTTCGTAGTCGCGCAGACGCTGGATCAGGTAGAAGCCGTCCATGGCCGGCAGGTCGAGATCGCAGATCACGGCGTCGGGGTGCAGGCTCAGGGCCGCTTCGACGCCCGTTTCAGCGTCTTCGACCGCCACGACATGCGCGCCCTCCGCTTCCAGCAGCGAAGTCAGTGACGCCCGGCTATGCGGGTCGTCTTCGACAAGGACGATGGTCGTCCGGTCGAGCTTGTGTACTGCGTTCATTGTGTTTGCTTACTTGCCTTTCTGTCTGTCAGGCCGAGTGCCGCGAAGCTGCGAGCCCGGCGTGATGCTGGGCGCACGGCACCGCGGGCCGTCCTGATAGAGCAATCTTAATGCCGTCCGGTTCCAGCGTGCTGCAAGTGCGCCCATCCGCGCCGCGCACGATAGCCGCATCACAAGACAGCCCGATGACGGCCGCGTTCACGCTTTGCCGCCCTGTTTTGCGCCCTGCTTTACGCCCTGTCGCGAAGCGGCGAAGCCCTTGGCTTTGCCGGTTTGCGCATAGGCTTCGAGTGCGCGCTCGCGCGCCAGTTCGTGCTCGACAACAGGTTCTGGGTAATTCTTGCCAAGACGCACGCCCGCCGCTTCGAGCTGCTGCGCGTTGGCCTTCCACGGCTGGTGCACGAGCGCATCGGGCAGGCCCGCCAGCTCCGGCACCCACTTCCGCACGTAGACGCCACGCGGGTCGAACTTCTGGCCCTGGAGTACTGGATTAAAAATGCGGAAATACGGCGCGGCGTCGACGCCCGAGCCCGCCACCCACTGCCAGTTGGCCGGGTTGCTGGCCGGGTCGGCGTCCACGAGCGTGTCCCAGAACCAGGACTCTCCCGCACGCCAGTCGATCAGCAGGTGCTTGGTCAGGAACGATGCCACGACCATGCGCACGCGGTTGTGCATCCACCCCGTGTGCCAAAGCTCGCGCATGCCGGCATCGACGAGCGGATAGCCGGTCAGCCCGCGTTGCCACGCTCTTAAGCCAGCGGCATCCCTGCGCCACGGCATGGCGTCGAAAGCGGGACGCAAGTTGCGCGTCGCCAGATCGGTGTAGTGATAGCGCTGGTAGTGGCAGAACTCCCGCCAGCCCAGCTCGCTCGCGAACTTCTCCGCGCTCGTGGCGCGCCGCGCCGAGCCGCGGCCGTGCGCGTGCTGTGCCGCCCTGAGCGCCGCCCAGACCTGGCGCGGCGAAATCGCGCCGATGGCGAGATACGGGGAGAGGCGGCTCGTGGCGGCGTCGCCGGGCTCGTCGCGCTCGCCGGCGTAGGCGTCGAGGTCAGTGGCGAGAAACGCGCGCAGGCGCGCGAGCGCCGCTTCCTCGCCCGCTGGCCAGGCCGCGCGCAAGCCGCCCGACCAGTCTGGCGCCCGTGGCGCGAGCCCGAGCGCATCGAGTTTCGATGCGCGTTGGGTAAGACGTACTGGCAGCGATTGAAAAATCATCCGTTCGGGCTCGCCTTCCGGCGGCGGCGGGTCGCCCATCCGCAGGCAAGCGCGCCAGTAGGCGCTGAAAACCCGAAACGCCTCGCCGGACTGATTGAGCACCGTCCACGGCTCGTTGAGGAGTTGCCCGTTGAAGCTCTCGACATCCACGCCGCGCTCGCGCAGCGAGGTTTTGAGGGCGCGATCGACCTCGCGTTGCGCCGCGCCGTAGCGGCGATTCCAGTACACGGCTTGCGCGCCGGTTTCCGTGACGAGTGCGTCCAGCGTTGCCGCTTCGTCGCCTTGCAAGAGAAGCAGGCGGCCACCGCGCGCGCTCAGCGCGGCATCGAGCGCGCGCAGCGACTCATGACGCCACCAGCGCGCCGCACCGCCCTCCGGGCGCTCGCCCGACGCGTGCGGATCGTGAATCCAGACGCAGATCAATGCAAGGCCGCTCGCCGCGGCCTGCGCGAGCGCCGGCTGATCGGCGAGCCGGAGATCGTCGCGAAACCAGACGATGGCGGGCGCCGTCCTGGCAGAAACGCGGGAAGAAGCGGAAGAAGAAGGCAGACCGGACCTCGACCGGGAAACATTCGCGCGGCGCAGCGCACTTGCCGTGCCGCAAAGGTCACGGAGCGTACCACGGCGCGCGGCGGCGATTAATCCGTACCAATGCCGGTATCGGCGTGTCGATCGACGCGGGCCGGTCCCACGCCTTGCGTGATGAGCGCGACCGCATGGCGCGCGATCGCCTCGACGCCGACGTGAGGTCGCGCGGCGTCGCCGCGCCATATCTGGCTGGTGGCGAGCGGCAGCAGCGTGAGACCCATCAGCGACTGGAATAGCAGCGAAGGTTCCAGCGCCGCGTTGAGCCGGCCCTCGCGCTGCCAGCGCGCAATCGCCGTGTGGGCCTTTTCCTGGTTCTCGCGTCCCAGGCGCTCCAGCATGCGCTGGCGCAGCACGCCGCCCTCGCTGATGACGTCGCGCACCCACAGCGGCGGAAACCACGGATTGCACTGCCCCACCGCCACGAAGCGCTGCGCCAGCGCGGTGAGCGCCGTCACGGGATCGTCGGGATGCTCCGCGAAGATGTCGCCGAGCGCTTCACGCAGTGGAACGAAACGCTCGTCGATCAGCACGTCGATCAGGTGGTCGCGCGTCTTGAAGTAGTAATGGACCATAGCGGGCGTGACGCCGGCCTCGCGGGCAATGGCGGCAAGCGATGTGTCGAGGATGCCCTGGCGCGCGAACAGCACGAGTGCAGCGTCGATCAGACGCGCGCGCTGCTCCGCCCCGCCCACACCGCCGCTCGGACGGCCGGGGCGGCGCGCGGCGGGCCGACCTGGCGCACCGCCTGCGCTGTTGAGAGAGGGTTCTGGCGCTTTCATAGGCGTTGTATCGCGTAACGAATTGAATTTTGACCAACTGGAATAATTGTCCTAATATTAACCTCCGAGTTAATTAATTTCAAGACAGATGGACACGATGGAACCCAGCACGAAACACCCTGCACCCGCCACCGCGGGCGCCAGCGCTAGCGCGAAAGCGGCGGTGTCGGGCCCGGCTGCTGCCGATGCCGGCGGCCATCCGCCCATCCGGCTGCTGTTTCCGGCGCTCCTGCTCGTCATGCTGCTGGCTGCGCTCGACCAGACGATCGTCTCGACGGCGCTGCCCACCATCGTCGGCGAGCTGGGGGGGCTCGACCGGCTCTCGTGGGTCGTCACGGCCTACCTGCTCACCTCGACGATCGTCGTGCCGCTTTACGGCAAGTTCGGCGACCTGTTTGGGCGCAAGATCGTTTTGCAGGCCGCCATCGTGATCTTCCTGATCGGCTCGGCGCTGTGCGGCGTGGCGCAGAACATGGAGCAGCTCATCGTGCTGCGCGCGCTGCAGGGCATTGGCGGCGGCGGCCTCATGGTCGTGACGATGGCCGCCATTGGCGACGTCATCCCGCCCGCGCAGCGCGGCAAGTATCAGGGCATGTTCGGCGGCGTTTTCGGCATCGCCACCGTGATCGGGCCGCTGCTCGGCGGCTTTCTCGTCGAGCATCTGTCGTGGCGCTGGATCTTCTACATCAACCTGCCGCTCGGCGCGATCGCGCTCGTGGTGATCGGCGCCGTATTCAAGCCGCGCGCCGCGCACGTGAAGCACCAGATCGACTACATGGGCGCGGGATGGCTCGCCGCCGCCCTTACCTGCCTGATTCTCTTCACCAGCGAGGGCGGCTCGCTCCTGCCGTGGACGTCGCCCACGCTCTGGCTCACGCTGCTGCTCGGTGTGGTGGCCGTGGCGGGCTTCATCCACGAGGAAAAACATGCGCCCGAGCCCATCATCCCGCTCGAACTGTTTCGCGAGCGCACCTTCCTGCTCGCGAGCCTGATCGGCTTCATCGTGGGCGTGTCGCTGTTCGGCTCGGTCACGTTCCTGCCGCTTTATCTGCAGGTCGTGAAGGGCTCCACGCCCTCGCAGGCCGGCATGCAGATGCTCCCGATGATGGGCGGCGTGCTCGTGATGTCGATCATCACCGGCCGCATCATCAGCAAAATCGGCAAGTACCGCATCTTCCCCATTGCGGGCACGGCGCTCGTGGCCGTGGCGATGATGCTGCTCGCGCGCTTGCAGATCGACACGCCCATTCATCGCATGTATCTCTACATGGGGCTGCTCGGCTGCGGCCTGGGCATGGTGATGCAGGTGCTGATTCTCGCCGTGCAGAACGCCGTGGAGTTTCGCCATATGGGCGTGGCGACGTCGGGCGCGACGCTGTTCCGCTCGATTGGCGGCTCGGTGGGCGTGGCTGCCTTTGGCGCGGTGTTCTCGCATGGGCTGCACGCGCGGCTCGAAAAGGTGCTCACTGCCGACGTGGAACTGCCGCAGCCGCTCACGCCCGATGTGATCCACCATCTGCCGCCCACGCTGCATGCGCAGTATCTCGATGCGTTCGCCGGCGCGCTGCACACGGTTTATCTCGCGGCTGCGATCGTGGTGGTGTTCTCGTTCGCGCTGTCGTTGCTGCTGCGCGACGTGCCGTTGCGCAAGCAGCATTGAGCGCGTTCGGCACACGCTCCCCTGTTTTCCCCCTCCGGCCAGCGGCTCCCCGCTGGCTTTTTTTTGCCTCGCGAACCGGCATCGCATCGGTCTAATGGGGCCTGTTCGCACGCGAATTACATTTCCCACACATTTAATTACAGTTAGCTAAAATCGCGGGCACCGCGCGCGGGACCCGGCGGCGCGCATTTGAACGCTCGCGACGGCTGCATGACGGTCGCTCGCCATAAAACACACCACTCAGGAGAAGACCCACCCATGGATGTCCAGACCGACCAAGCCACGCTATCCGCGCAAGACACGAGGCGACGCGTATTCGCCATCGTCGGCGCCTCGTCGGGCAATCTCGTCGAGTGGTTCGACTTCTACGTTTACTCGTTCTGCGCGCTGTATTTCGCGCCCGCGTTCTTCCCGAGCGGCAACACCACCACGCAGTTGCTCAACACAGCCGGCGTGTTCGCCGCGGGCTTCCTCATGCGCCCGATCGGCGGCTGGCTGTTCGGCCGTATCGCCGACCGCCACGGCCGCCGCAGCGCGATGATGATCTCGGTTCTCATGATGTGCGGCGGCTCGCTCGTGATCGCCATGCTGCCCACCTATGCGCAGATCGGCGCGTTCGCCCCGTTCCTGCTCCTGCTCGCGCGCCTTTTCCAGGGGCTTTCGGTGGGCGGCGAGTACGGCACGAGCGCGACCTACATGAGCGAGGTGGCGCTCAAGGGCCGGCGCGGCTTCTTCGCGTCGTTCCAGTACGTCACGCTGATCGGCGGCCAGCTCTGCGCGCTGCTCGTGCTCGTGATCCTGCAGCAGACGCTCTCCACGGAAGAGCTGAAGGCCTGGGGCTGGCGCATTCCGTTCGTGGTCGGCGCAGCCGCCGCACTGATCTCGCTCTATCTGCGCAAGTCTCTCGACGAAACCTCGACGAGCGAGTCGCGCCACAAGCGCGACGCGGGCACGATTCGCGGCGTGTGGCAGCACAAGGGCGCGTTCTTCACGGTGGTGGGCTTCACGGCAGGCGGCTCGCTGATCTTCTACACGTTCACGACCTACATGCAGAAGTACCTCGTGAACACGGCCGGCATGCACGCGAAAACCGCGAGCAACGTGATGACCTGCGCGCTCTTCGTCTACATGCTGATGCAGCCGGTGTTCGGCGCGCTTTCCGACAAGATCGGCCGCCGCACGTCGATGATCCTGTTCGGCACGCTTTCGGTGCTCGGTACGGTGCCGATCATGCACGCGCTCAAGGACGTGTCGAGCCCGGTGACCGCGTTCGCGCTCATCATCGCCGCGCTCGCCATCGTGAGTTTCTATACGTCGATCAGCGGTCTCATCAAGGCCGAGATGTTCCCGCCCGAAGTGCGCGCGATGGGCGTGGGCCTTTCGTATGCGGTAGCGAACGCGGTGTTCGGCGGCTCGGCCGAATATGTCGCGCTGTGGTTCAAGTCGGTTGGCAGCGAGACCACGTTCTACTGGTACGTCACGGCAGTCTGCGCGGTCGCGCTGGTCGTGTCGTGGCGCATGCGCGATCCGGGCAAGGAAGGGTATCTGCGCCACGAGCCGTGATCCTGGCGTGGCGCACGCCGTCGCTCAGACGGGCTGCGCCACGCGCTCCATCGCACGCTGCAACGTTTCATAGACCTTCGGACGATTGCACTGCGAAACATTGAAACGCAGAAAATCGCCCGCGCTGCGCGACACGCTGAACACGTTGCCCGGCGCGAGCACCACGCCTTCCCCCAGCGCCTCGCGCGCGATCTGCGCGGCGTCGAGCCCGCCCGGCAATTGCGCCCACACGAATAGTCCCGCCTGCGGACGCGTCCACGCGGCGAGGCCGAGCGCCGAAAGCCGGCGCAGCGTCTCGCCCATGGCATCGGCGAGTTTCGCGCGCAAGCTGTCCAGGTGCCGCCGATACGTGCCGTCCACGAGCAGGCGGTGCACGAGTTCCGCCACCATCTCCCCATTGCCGAACGCGACCGCGAGCTTGAGATCCACGAGCGGCTCGATCCAGTCCGCGCGCGCCGCGATGAAACCGCAGCGCGCCGCCGCCGACATCGTCTTCGAGAAACTGCCGATCGTCACGACGCGCGCCAGGCCGTCGAAGGCCGCGAGGCGCGGCGCGGGCTCGATTTCGAAGTCGGCGAAGATGTCGTCCTCGATTTTACGGACAGACATCGTTCTGTGTCAGTTGAAGATCACAAACGCGGGGTTCTGGCTTTATTCACTACGAATGGGGCAAGCCGGCATAGCCGGCGCGTCAGACCTTCGAGTGTGCGCAACTCTGGCACTGCCCGAAGGGCAGCTGTCCACGCCCTTGCGGTGTGGGCAGCAGAGTTGTGCACACGGGTAACTCGCATTTACGGCTAAACCTCGGCTGGTTCTTAGGTGACGCACCACGCTGTCAACGATCGCAATCGGTCGGTTACAGCTTCTTCTCAAGTTCGGCCACGAACTCCCCAGCGGGAATGCCCAGAGCCTCACACCAGCTACAGAGTTCGACAACGTCCAACCGGCGTTCCCCGCGCTCGCATTTGCTGATGAAGGTCTGTGTTGTCTCAAGGCGAGTTGCGAATTGCTTCCGTGCAAGGCCAGCCTCTTCTTGAAGTGCTCGAACCGCTGAGCGAACAAAGTGGCCCGGCGATATACGCGAGTAAATCCGAAGCTCAGCGAATGCGGGACCTATCTTTAGTGGACAAGAAAACGATGTGGTGTCGCAGGAAGGTGACTATGTTCTGTATCGTCGACGGAGGCTAACGAGCTGTGCTGGACGTTCGGTCTTGACATCAGTTTGCGTCGACACCGGTCACAATTCGAATCACGAGCCGCAAGCGGGTGCACGAGCATTGAGGTTGAAAGGAAAATCGGTGCGTTGGAGCGCGAGAAACGTCGAAGTGAACGCTGCGTTTTCTGCCGGTCAGCCTTCCTCTTGCTGTGCGCGAAGCTTGTTCTTTCTGCCCAGCTTCACCGGAACGGATACGTCATCCCGTTCAGCCAGCAACTCGAACTCGTCCACGCCGAGCGCCTGAGCCAATGACACGAGCGTATCGAGCGTGACGCTCCGCCGCCCAAGCTCAAGCTGGCCGATGTGTGTGCGATGGATACCAGCGCGGTCCGCGAGATTCTCTTGGGATAAGCCTTGTTGCCCGCGGAAGAATCTGAGATTCCTCGCGAGCCGCTCACGAAATGAAGCCTGGCGCGATGTGATGTTCTCTGCCATATGGGGCAGGAGCATTACCCATCACGCGCTCAAAATCTACAGCGTATAAAGTGGCACTTTATAAAGTGGCACTCTTTACAGTTCACATTCCCACAACTACACTTCGGGAAATCCTCAATTGAGAGGGGCTCGGCGATCATTTGCGGCTGAGATGTCCAACTCGTATGCCGCGCAAACATCGAATGTCAATGTCACGCGTCGGCAGGAAACTTCATTTTCACAATCGCTTTCCGCGAGGGATGGGTTCGTCCCGCGGTAAGTCGATGACGGAGATTTATTCGTGACTGCTCCTCGAGCTCAGCATCGCGCACGGTTAATCGAAGACTCGGCAGCGGTGCGCCGCATGACCAAGATGGCTAAACACCCGCAGCCGCACGCATGGATGCTGAGTTACCCGCTCTTCTTCCGCGCAGCCCTTTATCCCACGTCATACCCGAACAACATTTCGCACTTTGGCATTCAGTGCGGGGTCGGCTGGTTTCGGATTGTTGAAACGCTGGCGCGTGACGTCGAGTCCGAGCTGCGTGCATTGTGGCGCGAACAATTCCACCGTCCGGACCAGATCGCAGCCTTGGAATATGCGCTAGAGACCGGCCGTGCGACCTCCCCGGTCCTTCCCATCTGCACAACCATCTCGCAGGTCGATGGTGAACTCAAAGTGGAGTTTGAGCATGGTCCCATGTGCCCGGCGGATGTGGCGGAAAGTATTCGCACTTACATAGACAACGCAGTAGCGAGTGCTCGCTATATCTGCGAGAGCTGTGGCAGGTCCGGCAGGTTTCGCGAATCCTACTTGCGTCGCGTGTATTGCGATGACTGCCTTGTGCCAGAGGCCCCCTTGGAGCAGGCGGTGACGCCCGCATAAAACGTTTCTGGTCGCCCCCCGGGGTGGCCGAAGGATTAACACATGCTCGAATACCGTGAGAAGGCCATCCTGGAAGTAGCTGCCTGCACCTGCGACCGGTGTGGGCTCCGGATGAGCCCGGAGGACGGCGAATGGCACGAACGGGTGTCGCTCAGTTGGCGCAGCGGGTTCCATTCGGTGTTTGGTGACTGTTCCGAGCTAAGCCTCGACATGTGTCAGCACTGCGTCAAGGCCACCCTCGGCGAGTGGATCCGGGTCTCCCGCCGCGACCCGGACGACGGCCTTACCGATCAGCGCAGCCAGGTGTTAGCCGGAGCCCCGTCATCGCCAACGTCCGTGGTCGATGCCGCCTACCTCGATTCGCTTCCTGAGTTCATCAAGGCCGTCAACGAGTTAGTTGAAAAAAACGGGTTGCCGCTCGAGGGAAGCCAAAACCTGGAGAAACCCAGGTCAATCGCGGAGCGGGCAGGCTGCGTAAAGCCACCCGTCAGTGGTGTGTGCGTAGACGACATGAAAGCCTGGCATGAAAGCCCGAGCGTAGCTTGGCGGCTCCCGCGCCTTGCAACGCAGGTCTGGGATGACGCGGCCGACGCTGACACCTGGATGCACCGCCCGCATCCTGAACTCGGCGGCAAGACGCCATATGAAGCTGCGACGACTGACTCCGCCGGCGCCGAGCGGGTGGAAGCCATCCTGGGGCGGATCGTGCATGGGATCCCGACATGAGGAACTATCGCATTCCGGGCAGCTTCGTGACCGACCCTCGCGCGATCTACTCGAGATCGGAACGCAGGAAACGCGGCGCCGCGATGAGCGCGAGCGACAAACAACATGGCTCAATCGGCTTGCATCGATGCACCAACAACGGAGAAAAAATTTGAGTCCAGAACTGGAAGCCAAGCTGCGCGCAGACTACCCATTCATCTTTACTGCCGACCCAATTGGTGATCCCGACGACCCCGACGTCCCTGCTGAGCCAACGCTCCTTGCTACTTGGGGCTTCGAATGCGGCGACGGGTGGTATGACCTGCTCGACGTCCTCTGCGTCAATCTACAGTACGCGACAAAAATTGGCGCGCCACAAGTCGTCGCCCGGCAGGTGAAAGAAAAATTCGGCGGACTACGCTTTTACGCGGACGGACCAAATGATTATCAGGCGGGCATGATCCAAGTAGCCATGTTGATGAGCACTCGCCTCTGCGAAGTGTGCGGCAATCGCGGCAGGTTGGTTGGAAACGACTGGATGAAGACGCGCTGTCCCGAGCACGAAAAAGCCGACAACGAATGAGTGGTTATACGCGGCGCGAGCGTTGCTGGCACTACGCCAGGAGCCGTCCCGGCTGCCTGGTCAGAGTTCATCAAGGTGGGGGCTCCTGCTGAGCGGCGATGGCTCATCGCCCGCGTGCGCGCGCTATTCAACCGGTAACCGTCTCTGGGAGCCGGGAACCATTTTGTCTCCCAGACCACCGCTATGCCTTCAACTTCAACTTCAACTTCAACTTCAACTTCAACTTCAACTTCAACTTCAACTTCAACGTCGAACTCGACGCTCGTCCCGCACGCCGCAGATCTTTGCGCGCTCGGCGGGCTGGTTCGCGAATTCAGGCTGCGATGCGAGCTTAGCCTTCTCGACGCCGCTGACAATCTTTATGTTGATGCCGCTGACTTGAGTCGCATCGAGGATGGACTGTCCGTCGGTACCGACATTCTGTTTCTGGTGCTCGCTGGGTTCGGACTGGAGATGCTCGTTATGAAACGGGATGACGCTAGCGACGCTCTCGAGGCAGTTGGCCATAGTGTCGACTGGTACAAGATGATGGAGCAGCGTTCGCGGCGGGAGCAGCCACTACCGGTGCCTCTGGTCATGGACAACATGAAGCCAACACTATTCGTAGATTTCGATGGAACACTCCATGCGGGCAACGCCTACATCGGCGAGGACGATGAGATAACACTCGACTCGGGACGCCCGCTTCTCGAATTTGCGCCCCTACTCGCCGAACTGCTGGCGCCATATCCCGACGTTGAGATTGTGCTCACAACGTCGTGGGTCCGTCGCTTGCCAGAGGAGCGTGTCATTGGCTACCTGCCGCCAGAACTGCGGCCGCGCGTCGTCGGTACGACCAGCAGCATTAAGCCACGTCGCAGCTATGTGCTCGACGGCACTGAACGCACCCATGTCATCGTCAGTTATGCCTATGGCAAACGGCTAAAGCACTGGCTCGCAATCGACGACGCAGTGTTAGGCGCGGAGAGGTTCGGACAGGAACCTGGAGAGCTGGTCGACCACTTCCTGCTTCTCGACCCGACGCGCGGTATCAGCGATGAGAATTCGCAGCAGCGCATTCGCCTGTGGCTGGCCGACGTGCATCACGAGCACATCGCTCGAATGGAACCTCGCCGTGGCGATTGAAGACGCAGCGAAATATCCCGCGCGAGCGGGGGCAACAAGGCAAAGCCGTCCGCCATGAACCCGTTTCACCCACCCGTTCAAGGAAGTCGACGAGTAACGTCGGCGCCCCCCGGAGAAAACAATCGTGTACACCATCATCGTTGAAATCAAGGTCGTGAATGCCGTGTGCGAAATCGTCGACCATCCGGGCTATGTCGATAGCGGCAACCCCAAGCGCAGCATCAGGCGCTGAAGCCAGAGCAACGCTTCATCGTGTCCGAAGACATTCGCAAAGCTCACAACGCCCTCAACGGCGTATTCAACCTGGTCAAGGCAGCACAAGATCTGACCTGCCCGGACGGAAGCACCTGCGAGTTAACCTGAAGGTCACTCAGGCCGCTCATCGAGAGATGCGGCGGGCTTTTCGTTTCGAGCGGCGCACCAAAGTGCCAATCTTCCGTCTGCTCGATTCCCGCCTCCCTATCCTCCTTCAGGTTCTCTCATTTTCTTCCTATGCTTTTGTTTGCGGCCGGCTAAAGCGATAGTCGAAGCGGACGGTGGTAAATGACGTGTTGAGCGGTCGGCGCTCGCAGGAAGCAAAATGGGGCTGAAAGGAGATGTTGACGAAGTTGTATCGGTGTGGCGCAAAGCGTCCTGGCCGCTCAGGGCGTGGCTCCTGCTTTCTGGCTTCCTGGCGGTAAGCTCGATAGCCTCACTAGCCGAAGATATCAAGAATTGGAAGGGCTTCCTAAAAAATGGAATAGAGTTCTACAGGGCGTTGATTGTAATGCCCCTGCGTATATATGTTTTACCGCTGTTAGGGCTTCACGTTCCCCGTGCGACAATAGATATAACAATCTTTTATCTTTTTGCGCTCGCAAGCCTCATAAGATCCATGTATATAGTTGAAAGAACATATAGCCGCCTTCCGTTTTTTCCTTACAACGTCGCTGAAACGCAGGAATATGAAGATGTTGCTGCGGCGGCTTCGGCACGGTGGAGGAGCGCTGCTCTGAATGCCGTAGCGGCGCGTGGCTTGAGGCAGGGCGCCACCCTCAGTATTACACTAATCTCTATTGTTTGGATCGTGTATATGTTCTTACGCTGGAATAATCAACCTGATGGGTCGCCTGCGCTGCTGATTGATATTCTCGGTATTGCGTTCCTCTTCTGCATCCCTCTATATCTTTTTGTAGTTTCTGCTGCTGTAGTCGTCCTGCGCGCTATTCTGGACGGGGCGAGTTGGCCGCCACGCGCTGCCGTCATTGTCGCCGCCGCGAAAAAGAGACGAGACTTTCTTTTCCCCTTTATCCGGAAAATGGTCGCGATCTACTACCTGCAAGTATCGTCGGTGCTGATTGTGGTGGGCATACTGGCGGCGGTAAGCGCAGGCCTGAGGGGGTAAACGGTTCTGCGCCCGCCCATCGAAAGATGTAGCGGGTTTCGTTTTAGCGGGCGGTGGCCATCGCCTCATAGCCCGTGGCGTCGCAGGCCTTTAACCAGGCTTCGCTGACCAGAGTAGGCGGCTGGTCACGATACGGTTCATCGTGGTAGATGCTCTGGATCATGCGCATCGTGAAGTCCCGTGTGATGGGATTGATGTGCTTCTCGGCAGCCGTCTGCGTGGTGGTCTCGACCAGGTGTTCCTCGCTGACGCCGTGCACACGATGGTCAGCGATTTTCAGTGCTGCCGCCGCCACCTGAATACAGCGCGTATCCGTATCCGCCCAGGCGGGCAGGGCTGCCAGCGCAAGGACGCCGGCTGACATCGCGCACACCACGAGTTTCTTGTTCATATCGTCCCCTCTGTAGTTGAGCCAAGCCTACTGCGTCAGTTGCACCACCGACGTCCCCATCGGTCGTGCCAGCAGTAGGTCTCGCGCGACGCCTGGGCCGACGCAGCCGCCCCCAGCACCGCGAGGCCCGTGCCCAGCACTGCGGCGCCGAACGCATTGGCATTCTGTGTGTTGTTGGTGCGCTCAACGATTGCCGCGGACATGGACTGGGCCCATAGATCGTACTCGGCGTGGCACTGGGTCTGCCACGCGCCCGGATGAGCGCGCTCACACGTCACGAACACTTCGTGAGCCTCCTGCTCACGGTGTTGCATCTCCGTGCTGCAACCCGTGAGTGCGCTGCCGACAACAAGCACCAGGCCTACCCCCGATGACAGCATTTTCTTCTTCATCTTGAACTACCCCCGTAGCCAATGACGAGGGCAGTCTAGTGGACATATCCACCATGAACCAAGACAAACTGAAAGCCAAACGCGCGCTAGCTAACATTTGCCCGGGCTCGCCATGATGCCTGACCGTCATTCGTAGGAGCTGGCACGCATGGCGCGCATGCAAGGTTCAATGTCTTTGCGCAGCTTTGGGTTCGTCTTCGCGCTTTCGATGAGGTCCAGCTTCTGTCCGAGCGGCATCGCCGAAAACGACCCGCAGAAAAAGTCTCGATGCGCGCGCTCCTCGTCGGCCTTCGTCGGATTCGGATTCACGAGGCGCTTCTGCGCGTCAGGCAGGGGCTCGGGCATCGGCAGCTCGCCGCACGCCTCCATCGAGGCCTTCTTGAAGCGCGGCTCGAAATCGAGTGCGAACGTTCTGAACACGCCATCTTCGCGATAGCTACCAGTATGGCTCGGGCAATCGAAGTTCACGCGCACCGTCCGCTTGCCATCAAGCGCGAGAAAGTAGACGCCGCGGCCGTTTCGCACGACAGAGGACGGATCGAGCAGGACTTGCTCGCCTTTGAACGTCGGGGCAGCATGCGCGGCCGGCAGCGGGGCCGGCGCATGAGCTTGCACTGGCGCAGGCGCAGGCGCGGCCGACATTGGCAGACTCGTACCCGCGCAGGCACCTAGCACCAGGGGCGCGGCAACGACGATTGCTTTGAAGAGACAGTTCATGATGGCGCTCGGCCTTTCGCTTTGGCATCCCGCACGGGCCTGTATTGGTTCGCGGGAGGATATTAAGTTGATACGTCAACTATATTTGAAAGCGTAAGCGGATTGTATGCGCCAATACGTCGCCAACGACCGCTTAAAATCAACGGCGGTCAGACTGGCTATCTGGTGTGGGTCGTACGCTGTCGGCGCAGTGGGTGTCGCGTAGAGGTCAGCGCCGTCTGCCGAAGGGCGAGCCGGTTCCAGGTCTAACGCCCAGTGCGGCGCTCGTGCCCAGCTTGCTGCTCATTTTTTTATCAATCAGGCCGCCGGCGGGTTTTCGCCTTCTTACTCGTGGGTGACGCCGGTGCTCACGCCCTGCCGGGCACACCAGATCAGGTACGGACCACTGATGTTGCGCTCGAAACGGGCTTTCGCGGCAGGGTCGTATTCGACATTGGCAAGATGACGAACGCAGCATTCATCGCGGATGAAGCGCGCGGCATCCTTGGCTTCGTAGCACGGGAAACCCATTTGGGTCTTTACGAACCGGCAATTCGCTTCCTCACACCACGCGAGCGCCAGCGTCTCAATAGCGCCACCCTTGGGGTTATCCTGGGCGGACTGCGCGTCGAGCGACCGGCGGCGGCGCCATCGTTCAACTTGAGTGCCTGACACGCGATGTCAGCAACCGCCTGCGCCCGGTCCAGGGACTTCAGCAGCGGTACGACGACACGCGAGAGCCGCCCGCGCAGTTGCTGCGTATCGTGGTACTCAACCGCGATGTCGCGCAGCTCGTTCACAACCGCGGCGATCTGGTCGTTCTTCAGGGCTTGCTCGACCGCCGCGCTGCCGGTCAATGCGCGCACTTCATCGCGGATCTCGCGAAGCGCGGCCATCGTCATCTCGCACGCCATCTCGCCGGCTGCACTGTTGCCGTCGTGCGGAAGGAGACCATTCGACGATATCTGATCGTCAGGTACCCGAAAGCCCTATGAAATATCAATGTGCGCGAGCGCACACAGACCACTCCGCACGAGCCAGCCGCCATCACAACGCTGGGCGTAGTGCGCCGAGCCGCCCGAAACGGCCCGCGACCTATCGACGATACGCCGAGGGCCGATCGCGCCAAAAAGCCGCGAATTCGGAAGCCAAACAGTGCTACTTTTAAGATGTGGTGGGCGGACAGGTTTCTACCGCGTAGATTCCCGCGTAGTTCCTGCTGCATTACCGCAAATCCCATCAACCCAACCGGCGTCCAATTTCCGGCGTCGTGCAAGCTGAGCAAGGAGGTCTTCAATGGCAGTTGCAGCAAATGAAGGATCGACCCCTAAGGTATGTACTAAAAGCTCAGTTGGCTCCGGGTGTCTCTTCGGAGCCAGAAATGAAAGAGCGGAAAATCAGAAAGATCCTCAAGAACTGGAAGAAAGCGGATAAGCACACCAGGAAGGCAGGAAGGAAAAGCAGGGTTAAAACGTGGTTGAATGCAAAGACATTCGCGGTCGCAGTCTCCATCCTCCTTATGGTTGCAAAGCTTTGTGGGGCCTTCGCGCATGAGTTTCACCCCATCGACCGGTTACAAGGCGCAGACAGGGCAACGGTCAAAGCGCTAGGGACGGAATACCCGCGAGGCAAAACCAGGAACAAACTGAGCGTTGGCCGCAGAATCGGAAACTGCCACGGCGCCAGGAGCAGGACACCGGCCAGGCTGAAGCAGAAGTAGCGAGCCGGGAAAGCAGGAAACACCTCCTGAGGTAAGGCGACACACAGGATTCGCAGTCTTCTATTGACGTGGCGGGCGCCGCCGGTGCGGCGCCTGCCGCATCTGTTCCAATGCCCTGGCGCATGCGCGCTCACCGGCGTGCGTCGACGCCTACTGCAAACACATCCACGCACCCGCGCGTATCGACCAGTCGCGCGCACCGCCGTTCCCCGTCTCGAATCACATGGGCCGACAGGATGACGCCGCCGAGCTGTCCGACCTGAATTTTTGCTGGTACCTGATCCGCCGCTCCCTTGAGGCCAGTGCTGCCGTAGACGAGCAATAGCCCTTCTGCTTGCCGCTTTCTATTGCGTCAACGCGCTGAAGACGTAAGAGACTGCTACAAAGGAGTCCAAAGGATACTGAAACGTGTCGCCGCCACGGTATTCAATGATGATGGAGGGAGCGCGGGCGGCCCAGCAGCCATCCCTGGATGTCAGGCCGTCTCCGGCTTCCTCATAAAAATAGCGTCCACCGCGGCAGCCATTAATCTGGTCCGTCAGCTTGAGGATGGCGCTGTTTGGGAGGCGCTGGAAGGCGACTTCACCCACGCCGCTCTCTTCGGCAATCTGCGTGGAGGCTGAAGTCCGGCCGAGCAGCGGTGGCATGGCTCGTTGTTCGGGTACAGCCGCGGTCGGTGCTGCCTGCCAGTCATTCGCTGTGGGGTAGCGCGGAGTTTCGGCGACGTAGGGCTGCGCGGGCGCTGCGGGTGCGGGAGGCTCAGCCGCGGTAACTTCCGGCGCGTGATAGGGCAGGTATTGGGGTGTCTGCACGGCGACGGGTGGAGAGGACTGACCCGCAGACGCAGAAGGGCGCGGTGTGCTTCGCTCGATAGCCCACGCCGCGGGGTCGTCGTTCAACAACGCGAAACCGTGCAACAAGCTCAACGACGAGATCACTACGCTTATGGGTAACACGATGCGTGCGAGATAGCCCCATGGACGCCACGTGACGTTAAACGCACAACGCCATTGTGCAGTCCACAAAAAGAGTATCGGAGTGGTTGCGAGCAGATAGGCGAACTGGGCGTCGCCATGTGGGCCGCCAGGTGCTGCGCAGTACAAGCCCCGCACGATGGTCCTGCCCCAGCAATACTCGAGTATCGCGAGCCCACAGCCCCCCAACCACCAGACCTTCCACAACCTCTCTTCGCCACGCCACGCCTTCTGGAATGCGTTCATGGTTATCCCCGTTGTTCTTGGCCGCAGTCTCCCGTCAGCACCGTAGACCAGCGCGCGAATGGATTCCGTGCGCGGGCGAACGCCAAATTCACTTCTCTTTTCACCGCCCTATTTGGCGACTGCCTGCATGCAATAGCAGCCTGTTTTCGCGATACACCGGCTGCCCTGCTCCCCTAGGAACTTACATGAAGTTCAAGAAGCCCCTGCTCTTCGCCGCGCTGGACGTCGCCAGCGACAGTGGCCCTGCGGGCGCGGGTGGTTGGCGCCACATTCCATGGCGAGATGGACGCGCACCTGTTTGCAGCCATGCCACGAGGCATGCAAATCAGGGCGGACGTCCAGCGCCGTCGGCGCCACGGGTGGCTATCGCTGGACGACGACGGTGAGGGGTGGCCGGCCATGGCGCGTGAGCACCTCGTACTTACGGACCCCGTACTAGGCATCAGTGAACCAAGCGTGAATATCGCAATTCAGGCGAAACTTGCTGCACTGGGAATTCCCAGCGGCGCCGGCGACAGGTCGGCCTGACTGCTGCCGATCGCTTTACGCAAGTGTTACGGCGGAAACGGCGTGGCGGTCGATGATGCAACCAAACGCACCCGGTTTCGACATTAATGTCCGGCACTACGCACTTCTCTTTGCACCGGGCGTCTCGCGTTTGCAATCTATTTGCGAAACAGCGTGGGCCAGTCAGGCTTTCCCATACACTCGCAATTGCGAGACAGTTCCACGAGCGGAGTGGATACCTATCAGTCCAACGAAGGACACGCAGGTCTGCGACGGGCGCCGCGCCCCCCCCGTGGCGCGAATGGCGTACGACCGGAGACAAGTTGCTGAGGAGTCGTCGAGCTCCGGAGAAAATGTGCTAACTTGATCATTGGAGGCCGCCATATTTGCGTTACATCGAACTGTGGCATGCAGAGCGTGTCGTGTTTTAACGAGACTAAGTGGCGGGGTGCCATGCCTGAGCTTTCGGTCGATTTCGGCCTTTTCATCGCCTACCTTATTCCGGGTTTTATCGCATCGCTGGGCATTTCGTTCGTTCTAGCCCCAGTCGCGAACCTCTTGAGTGCCAGCGCGCGTGGTGAAGACCTTGCAGGCAGTATCTTTGGAAGTGTTTGTTTGATCGTTGTTGTGGGGATGACTATCAGCATCTGGCGGGCCGGCCTTATCGACAGCTCGTTCACGGTTGATATTCCGGTCTTTTGCGATGTACGGCAAGATCCTCAAGCGTGCGGCATCCACCGGGCCGACCCCGTATATTCTTCTTTAGCCAGCAAGGACCGCCTCGAAGCCTATCTCGTTGCGGAAAAAAACGACAAGCGTCCCTATCAGTTTTACGGTAACACCCTGATCGCTGTAGTAATTTTCACGGCCGGGTGGCTTCTAAGCGATCACGGGCGCCAAGTATCGATGAGAAACAGGATCGCTGCTTTAGCGCTTGCACTACTCCTGGTCGTGACACTGTATTCAGCGGCACGCCTCTCTCATTATCGGTACACGGTATCGGTACTGCAGTTCAATGCACTTAAGGGTCCTGCACCATGAGGAATCCAGAATGATGACTGCCTGTAGCCACTAACTACTCCATTGCAGCAAGCAACGCCAAATCAAGGCCGCAGCGCGTTTATGTTCCCGATGCGCTTCTTCATGCAGACCGCGGTAGCGGGACATAGCGCCGAGAATTGCGTCGTTTGCTTGATGGCAAGCGGTACAACTTCGCGACCGACAACCTCGTATCCGTTTCGCAGAAAGAACCCGCTCGCCGTAGTCGTGAGCAAATGCAGTTCTTCGATGCCCCCTCGTCTGGCCACACTTTCCGCTTCCGCAACGAGCGCAAATCCATTCATCCCCTGGCGGGCATCCGCGGCGACCGCCAGGGAGCGCAGCAGACCAACAGCGCCATAGGCCTCCAACCCCACACACCCGACAATCGTACTGTCGCTATCCACCGCCGCCACCAGAAACTGTATTGGCGCCGAACCCGATACGTCCTCCACTGGAAGGCCACACTGAGCAAGCAATTCGCGTATCGCATCAATTTCGTCTGTACGAGCGCTCCGAATTTCCATATCGCAGTCCTCCCTTTGAGTTTAGTCTCGAGCAAGCACGCGTGGAGAAGGTCCGTGCTTGCTCAAGTGGACCTCCCGCGCAAACCAGATTGCGAGCACAAACGCTGCAGCCGAAATCAACGAGACCAATAGCACAACCCATTCAACCGGTGCGTACCTTTGTTCGATGCTCCATATCGCTGCTGCGGATATTGGTGCAATGCCTTTCGCGATGTTTGACGGCATAGAGAGCAGGCCACTGATTCCACCGTACCCCTCCGTCCACATCAGGTCCTGCACGATGGTTCCGCGCAGAATTGTCATCATGCCGTTCGCACCGCCGTAGAGAAGTGCGAACGCGGCAAGCGCGTAGGGAGATGTCCCAGCCAGCAGAAGGACCACCACGGATATGGGGAAAACTGTCGTCACTACGATGCCAACGACTGCCGGCTTCACGTTGCGCCCAGCGGCAAACCAAACTGCGCGTGCGATGACCTGCGCAGGTCCAATGATAGCCATCGTGGTCAGAATTACTGCGCTCGAGACCCTTCGCTCGACCATCAGCGGGACAAGATGAAACGTCAGCGCTGCGAACGTCGCGTAGTACGCCGTGAAGCACCCTGCGAGCGCCCAGAACGTTGGGGTGCGCAACGCGCGCCGGGTTGACGCCTTGTTCGCTTCTCGTATCTTCGCTCTCAGGCTATCTGAGGACGCGCTTGCAGCATGTGAGTCGATTGCGAAAACGTGAATGGGCAACGAGATGACCAGATTGAGTGCTGCAAGTGCGACGAGCGCGCCCCTCCAACCAAACCAGTCGACGAAGCCCTGCGTTAGCGGAATGAATACGGTGCTTGCGAAGCCAGCCACCAGGGTAATGAGTGTGATTTTCGTGCGGAAGCTTCGGGGATAGTCACGCGTAACGATGGCAAACACCGGGTCGTAAAGTGTCGCTGCCATCGAGACCCCGAGACCACCCCAGACAATGAAGAGCGTTCCGAACGTCTGGGCCTGCGACCAGAGCAGCAGCATGGCGCTCGACAGTATCGAGCCCAGGACCATGATTCGCCGACCGTGACCATGGTCAATCCACGTGCCAAGTGGATAAGCCGCAAGGCCAGACACCAGCAGACCGAACGATAGCGCGGCGTTCGTATGTGTCCGACTCCAGCCCATCGCGTGCTCCATCGGCACGACAAAGAGCGAGAAGGCGTAGTAGACAGAACCCCACGATACGAGTTGCGCAACGGCGAGCGCCCATGTCGCGACCAATCCGTTTTTCTCTGTCGACGGCGAGCCACCGGGCTCCAACGTCTTCGTCTTCGAACTCAATTTGTTGCGCTCCATGTCGTACCACCTGTGGTGCGGCCCTGATTAGGGTGGGTGCGTCGCTGCGACGCAGTCGCTCGATGAATCGATTCTACTTGCAATTCTTTGATATTTCCATAAACTTGGAATCATTGAAGATTAGCTGATACACCGTGATGACTACCCTCGTGAATTCTTCGACGTTCCCCGCCGCGAAGCCGGATTTTCTGGACACATCCATTGCAGCCCGACTCGGTATGCCCGACGCCTCGCCGGTCCGCATCCTGTTGCTGTATGGCTCCCTTCGCAAGCGCTCGTATTCGCGCCTCCTTGTCGAGGAAGCCGCCCGTCTGCTCCAGTTGTTCGGTGCCGAGACCCGCATCTTCGACCCACTCGGTCTGCCTTTTCCCGATGCTGTCGAAGGCAACGACCACCCCAAGGTCAAGGAGTTGCGGGAGTTGTCCCTCTGGTCCGAGGGACACGTATGGTGCAGCCCGGAACGTCACGGCACGATTTCGGGAATCATCAAGACGCAGATTGACCAGTTGCCTCTGGAGATGGGGGGCATTCGTCCTACCCAGGGACGAACGCTCGCAGTCATGCAGGTCAGCGGCGGGTCCCAGTCGTTCAATACGGTGAACCAGCTACGTCAGCTCGGGCGCTGGATGCGCATGTTCACCATCCCCAACCAATCGTCAGTTGCGAAGGCGTACGAGGAGTTCGACGAAGCCGGACGGATGAAACCGTCGTCGTACTACGACCGGCTGGTCGATGTGATGGAGGAACTGGTGAAATTCACGCTGCTGCTTCGTGGGCGCGCGGATTACCTCGTCGACCGCTACAGCGAGCGTGTCGAAGCCGACCGGCCACTCGACCCGAAGAGCGACCTTGCGTCCCTGGCGATGGGTCTGGACGAAGCGTCGGAACAGGAAGAGCTCGAGTAAATCGTCATGGCCACCATCGACACGAAACTGGCTGTAACGGCGCTTGCGGCGCTCGCACAGGAATCCCGTCTTGCCGCTTTTCGCCTGCTCGTTACGGCAGGGCCACCCGGCATGAGTGCAGGTGCCATAGCCGAGGCACTCGACATGCCCGCGCCGAGCCTGTCCTTCCATCTGAAAGAGTTAAGTCACGCTGGCCTGATTGAGGGGCGCTCACAGGGAAGGCACGTCATCTACAGCGCCAACTACGACAACATGCAGGCACTCATCGACTTTTTGCTCGAAAACTGTTGCGCAGCGCAGGAATGCGCCTGCCCTTCCAACGAAACGGAGGCGTAAATGAAGCGATTCCATGTACATGTTGTGGTGCCGAAGCTCGACGAAAGTGTGCGCTTCTACACTGGTCTCTTCGGAGCTGAGCCGACTGTGCTCAAGGACGACTACGCCAAGTGGATGCTGGAGGACCCGCGCGTCAATTTCGCAATTTCGGCCAGAAGCGGTGCAACCGGTGTGAACCACCTCGGCTTCCAGGTCGACAGTGACGAAGAACTTTCGTCGCTACGCGAGCAGGCGTTTGCGGCGAGCCTGGACGTCGTTGACCAGCGCGGTGCGCAGTGCTGCTACGCATCGTCGAACAAATATTGGGCAAAGGACCCGGCGGGCGTGCCATGGGAAACCTGGCACACGCTGGGGAACATTCCCCTCTATGGTGCGGATAGCCAGACGGCATCGGAGCAAGGCGGAGCCTGCTGCATGCCGACGACCTCCATCCCTGCAACGATTCCGCGAAAATCCAGTTGCTGTTAAGAGATTGAAAGATAAATGGCCGCCCCTGGGGCGGCCAATTTTTTACGCCAATCCCTGCCGAATCAGTCAGGCAGGAACGGCCTTAGGCTTGCATTTGACCTTTTTCTTCGGCGTGCACGCAGCCGAATCCACGCCCTGGCAGCAGTTCTCCGTGAGAAAACCGACAAGGTCATTCATTTGCTCAATCTCGGGCGCGTAGTACACAAAGCGCCCTTCCTGACGAGAAGACACGAGACCGGAGTGCGTCAACTCCTTCAGATGGAACGACAAGGTGGCGCTTGCAAGGTCCAGTGACTCCTGGATAACGCCCACGCTCAGTCCGTCCGGGCCGGCCGTGACGAGCAGGCGGAAAATCGCAAGGCGCGTCGGCTGGGCCAACGCAGACAGAGCTTTGATTGCGTCCTTTTCCTTCATGGTACGTAGTCGCTTGAGTTAGCCGGGTATTCTAAACCTGACAAGACGACAAAGGTGCGACAAGGACAGCATGGTTACGGTTCCTGGTCGCCATCAGGTTGATGGCGACCATGGTAGAGAACGCGGCTGAGCAGCGTGGCGGCGCTTGCGGCCAGGAAACAGCCGACGGTCACGTCGGACACTCCGCCGTACAGGAATGCGACGACAGCGGCACCCACGAGCGCCATCTGGGCGATTCCCAGTACCAGCCGGAGCCATCCCCAGAACAGATAGCGGCCATACCCGCGACCACGGGCTGTCTGCGCGTCCTGCTGGTCCGAAGAGCCGGCGCGGGGTTGTGCTGCATGGTGTCGGGTCGCTTTCACGGGTGTCAACTTTGCGTTCCAAGGCGCGTCGCATCGGCGAAAAATTCGCCCTTGCTAGGCGGCACTCTTTAAATGCCGGGCCGTTGCTATCCTCGACAGCCGGTAGCCGCTTCCACGCACCGTTTCAATGAAGGTGTCATACCCGGCTGGCTTCAACGCGTCGCGAAGCCGCTTGACGTGCACGTCCACCGTTCTCTCCACAACGGGCACGTCAGTGCCCCACACCTGTTCAAGAACGAGACGGCGACTATGAACACGTTCCGGCCGCGTCATGAAGAAGTGGAGAAGGCGGAACTCGGTCGGTCCCAAATGGAGCCGTTGCTCGGTGCCATCTCGTGTCGTATATACGCGTCGTGTCGCGGGGTCCAGAGTCAAACCGTCGACGGTGACCGAACTGCTCTCGAGGTCAGGCGGTAGGCGTCGGAGAACGGCCTTGACGCGCGCCATCAGCTCCTTTGGCGAAAACGGCTTGGTAACGTAGTCATCGGCACCGGCCTCGAGCCCGCTAATGGAGTCGTCTTCGTCGGCGCGAGCGGTCACCATGATGACGGGCACGTCTTTTGTGCGGCTGTCGGTGCGTAACTCTCGTAGAAATGCGATTCCCGATATGCCTGGTAACATCCAGTCGAGCACAATCAGGTCCGGTAGCACTTCGCTCAGCAGTGTTCGAGCAGCAGGCACATCGGGCGCTTCCATTGGATAAAAGCCTGCATGTCGGGCATTTGCAGACAACAGCTCCAGGATGGAGGGCTCGTCTTCGACAATAAGAATGCTGGCTGGCATTTACTCTTCCTGTTCGTCAGCGCCTTCGGCTTCGCGGTAAAGCGTGTCTCTCGGCACGTGTCGCACGTCCGTACCACTCACAACGTAGATGACGAACTCCGCGATATTCTTCGCATGGTCGCCAATACGTTCGATGGCCTTCGCAATAGAGAGGCAATCAAGCCCCACCCTGACGCACCGGGGGTCTTCACCCATGTAGCCGATGAGCTTCCGCGCAAACGCCCTGAACAGTTCGTCAATGGCTTCATCGTCGCGGACAATCTGTGCGGCCGATGTCGCGTCAAGGCGGGAGAACGCATCAAGTGCCCTGCGCAGAATGCCGATTGCCAGTTCTCCGGCCACCCTGATATCGGCAACGTCGATACACCTCGTGACATCTTCGTCGACGATGCGCACTGCTCGCTTTGCAATTTTTCGGGCTTCGTCTCCAACGCGTTCGAGGTTGGTGACTGTTTTGGACGTCGCCATCAGTAGCCGGAGGTCTCCGGCTGCGGGCTGACGACGTGCGATGACGTTGCCAATCTCCTGGTCAATCTCAATCTCCATCGTGTTGACCAGATGCTCGTCCTCGATGACCTGCTCTGCTGCAGTGCTATCGAGTTCAGCAAACGCGCGCATCGCGCGCACAATCTGTTGTTCGACGAGACCACCCATCTCCATGAGCTGGTCTGAAACAGCATCCAGGTCGGCGTCGAACTGTGTGGAAAGGTGCTTTGTCGTCATGTTGACTCCTAGCCGAATCGGCCCGTGACATAGTCTTCCGTCGCCTTCTGTGAGGGCTTTGCGAAAATCCGCTCCGTTGTGCCGAATTCGACAACTCGGCCCATATGCATAAACGCGGTGTGCTCCGACAACCGGGCCGCCTGATGCATGTTGTGCGTCACGATGACCACGGTGTAGTGCTTGCGAAGCTCGATGAGCAACTCTTCAATCCTGCCAGCCGAAATCGGGTCCAAGGAAGATGTCGGCTCGTCGAGCAGGAGCACTTCCGGCCCAATCGCAAGCGCACGCGCGATGCAAAGACGTTGTTGCTGACCGCCGGAAAGTGCGAGCGCACTCTGGTCAAGCTTGTCTCTGACCTCATCCCACAGCGCCGCCTGTCGTAGAGCGAACTCCACCCGCTCATCGAGTTCGCTTCGCCTGAGCCTCTCGTGATGTGTAATCGCCAGCGCGACGTTGTCGTATACCGGCATCGAGAACGGAGTGGGTTTCTGGAACACCATGCCGACCTTGAGCCGTAGCTCGTTGAGCTTGAAGTCATCGGCAAGGATGTTCCTGCCCTCGAGTTCAACGGTGCCCGTTGCGACCTGGTCCGGATAAATGGAGTACATCCTGTTTAAGACCCGGAGCAGCGTCGACTTTCCGCATCCCGACGAGCCGATGATGGCAGTCACCTCACGGTCGGGAAAGTCCACGCTGACGTCGAACAGTGCCTGGCGACGCCCATAGTGGAAATTCAGGTCGCGCACGCTGATACGCACGTTGCTCGCCCTGGCGGATGGCATCTCAACTTGAGGCATGGGCGCGGTTGAAAACGGTACGGGAAACGATGGCCAGTGCGAGAACGAACAGCGTCAGGAGGAACGCACCGGCCCAGGCAAGTGCGTGCCATGCCTGGTAAGGGCTCATCGCGAACTGGAAGATAACGACGGGAATGCTGGCCAGAGGTCCGTTCGGAGTAGTCGACCAGTATTGGTTGTTCAGTGCCGTGAATAGAAGTGGTGCCGTCTCGCCGCTGATGCGCGCGACAGCCAGCAACGCGCCAGTGACAATGCCCGCGCTCGCAGCCCGCACGAGGATGCGTGAGCTGACTTTCCAACGTGGAAGTCCGAGGGAGAGCGCTGCTTCACGCACGCTGTCGGGAATGAGCTGGAGCATCTCGTCCGTCGTCCGGATAACCACGGGCAACATGATGATGGCCAATGCGACGGCACCTGCCCAGCCGGAAAAATGCCCAAGCTGACGGACGATGAGTTCGTAGGTGAACAGGCCGATGACAATCGAGGGCGCGCTCATCAGGATGTCCGTGACGAATCGAATGACGCTACCCAGACGTGTACTGCGCGCGTATTCAGCGAGAAAGATGCCGGCCATCAGCCCCAGTGGCACACCGATGAGCGCAGCGATGCCAATCATGAGGAAGCTTCCATACAGCGCGTTGAGGAGGCCTCCGTTCTCTCCCGCTGGTGGCGTCATTCGTGTGAACAGGCTGGGCCCCAGCGCTTCAAACCCGTTGACGACTGTCGTCCCGAGAATCCAGAACAGCCAGAAGAGGCCAAACGCGGTCGACAGAACCGAGAGCAGGAACACGATGTTGTTGGCTAGCCGTCGGCGGCGGAGCTTCGCCATGTCAAAGGTCTGCGTCACTGTGCCCCCTCAAGGCGCCTGAGGCGCAATAGCAGCAGTTTCGCGAACGCCAGCACGATGGAAGTAACCACGAACAGAACGAAACCCAATGCGATAAGCGAGGAAAGGTAGATGGGTGAGTCCGCTTCGGTGAATTCGTTGGCAAGTGTTGCCGCTATGGAATTGCTCGGGTCGAGCAACGAGACGCTGAAGTCATGTGAATTCCCAAGTACGAACGTGACCGCCATCGTTTCCCCCAGCGCGCGGCCGAGCCCGAGGAAAATCGCCCCTATGACCGCTGACCTCGTATAAGGGAGGACAACCTTTCGCATAACCTCCCAGCGAGTCGCCCCGAGCGCGAACGCCGACTCCTTCAGTATCTGCGGCGTCGCCGAGAAGACGTCCCGCGTTACAGCCGTGATAAAGGGAATAACCATGATGCCGAGAATCAGGCCTGCCGGAAGCATGCCGAGGCCAATAGGCGCACCCGAGAACAGGCGGCCAATCAGCGGAGCGTTGCCGAACGCATTGATGAGCCACGGCTCAACGTAGTCGGCGAGAACAGGCGCGAGGACGAACAAGCCCCACATGCCGTAAATAATGCTCGGGATAGCTGCGAGCAACTCCACCGCCGTGCCGACTGCGCCCTTCATCCAGCGTGGCGCGATTTCAGTGAGGAACATTGCGATGCCGAAGCTGACGGGTACCGCAATGACGAGAGCGAGGAGCGAGCTGACGAGCGTCCCGTAGATCGGAATCAGTGCGCCGAACCTGTGAGTGACAGCGTTCCAGTCCGGGCTGACCAGAAAATGCCAACCGAACGTCATGAAGGCGAGCCGGCCGCCCCACATCATTGACAATGCAGCCCCGGACAGCAGAACAAGTACAGATATCGCTGCTGCAGCGGCCGCCAACCGGAACAGGCGGTCCGCTGTCGCATCAGGTAACCAGCGCCTGCGACTTCTGAATGTCAGCTCCGTCGCAGGCAAGGAACCCTTGCGCGCGTCCGGCACATCCGTTGCCAGTTCGTCGGCAGTTGTCGGCATCGCGTCTCCTGAGCCGGCCACACAAAATCGTAGTTATGTATCGCGTCGAATTCCCGGACTTCAGAACTTGAAGTTCTTCGACCAGTAAGATTCGATTTGCTTGACCAATGCGTCGGGCAACGGCACATAGTCTAGCGACTGGGCCTGTGCCTGCCCCTTCTCCAGCGCCCACCTGAAGAAGTCCAGAGTCGCCTTCGACTGGGCCGCGTTCTTCGGCAGCTTGTACATCACGATGAATGTCGTCGCCGTGATGGGGTAGGAATCGGGGCCACTCGCGTCAGTCATGACGAGGTCGAAATCCTCAGCCTTGCTCCAGTCGGCAGTCGCAGCAGCGGCCTGGAACGATTTCGCACTGGGTTCGATGAAGTTGCCCGCCTTGTTCTGCACGGCCGCGTAGGTCAACTTGTTCTGGAGAACGTACGCGTACTCGACGTAGCCGAGAGAGTTTTTCAGGCGGCCCACATAAGCCGCAACGCCTTCATTGCCCTTGCCTCCTACACCCACTGGCCAGGAGACGGAAGTGCCTTCACCGACTTTGTCTTTCCACTCGGGGCTAACTTTCGAGAGATAGTTCACCCAGTTGAAGGTAGTACCCGACCCATCTGAACGATGGACCACGGTGATGTTGGCGTCAGGTAGCTTCAGGTCCGGGTTGATTTTTACAACTGCCGGGTCGTTCCACTTCGTAATTTTCCCGAGATAGATGTCGGCGAGCAGGGGGCCAGTGAAGCGCAGTTTTCCTGGCGCGACGCCATCGATATTCACAACGGGAACGACGCCGCCAATGACTGACGGGAATTGGCCCATGTACCTGTTCTTGAGCTCGGCGACGGACAGCGGCATGTCGGTCGCGCCGAAGTCCACAGTGGCGGCCTTGATTTGGGCGATGCCACCGCCAGAGCCAATAGATTGATAGTTGACCTTGTTGCCGGATGCCTGGTTGTAGTCCGAAGACCACTTGGACAGAACGGGGTACACGAATGTTGAGCCCGCTCCGGTGATTTCGGTGGCGTGGGCGACAACAACGGAACCTCCGATGGCCAACGCAACCGCCAAACGTCGCACGAATAGTCTGTTCATCACGGTCATCCTCGATAGCGCAAACGTTATTTCGATAACTCTAGATACGTTACGACTGTCGGGAGAGTAAGTATAGTTCGTGACAAACAGGTGACAAGGCGTTCATTGTGAATTTTCTGTGACGCTGGCCAACGGCCCGCGCAATGGGCGCATCATTCCGGTCCTGAACTTGTGACGCTACGACATTTCGATTATATTGGAGATGTCGATTTAAAAATGGCCACGCCCATAGAACGGAGAATTTTCGTGACCGAACATCGCAAGTACAACGTCCTTTTCCTGTGCACGCATAACTCGGCGCGCTCGATTCTCGCTGAGGGCGCGCTCAACGCGCTTGCCGGCGACCGATTCGTCGCCTATAGCGCTGGCAGCCACCCAGGCTCGGCTCCCAACCCGTACGCAATCGAGCTGCTGCGTTCCCAGCACGTCGCGACCGAGGGTCTGCGCAGCAAGAGCTGGGACGAGTTTGCGCAGGACGGTGCACCGCATATCGACTTCATCTTCACGGTTTGCGACGATGCCGCCGGGGAGGTTTGCCCGATTTGGCCAGGTCATCCGGCAAAGGCTCACTGGGGCGTACCCGACCCTTCGAGGGTAGAAGGTAGTGACGAAGAGAAGCGCCACGCTTTTCTGGAGGCATACATCCAGTTGCGCAAGCGCATCGAACTCTTCGTCAATCTGCCATTCGAAAAGCTCGACCGCATTGCTGTTCAGCAGGAGATGCAAAGTATCGGCACAGAGCTGCGCGAGAAGGGAGAGTAACGATGTCGGATAGCCAAACCGTCGGAAAGCCAGCTGAACGCCAGGCGGGCAGAATCGGTTTCTTCGAACGATACCTGTCGGTCTGGGTCGCGCTCTGCATTGTCGCGGGTATTGTCCTTGGCAAGCTGCTGCCCGGTACCGTTCATTCGGTGTCTGGACTCGAATTCGCCCACGTCAACATCCCGGTCGGCGTCCTTATCTGGGTCATGATTATCCCGATGCTGTTGCGCATCGACTTTGCCTCGCTGGGCAAGGTGCGTAACCAGCTGAAAGGTATTGGAGTCACGCTGGTCATCAACTGGGCGGTAAAGCCCTTCACGATGGCCTTCCTCGCATGGCTGTTCATACGCCATGCCTTCGCCGCCATGCTCCCGGCTGACCAGCTGGACAGCTACGTCGCGGGCTTGATTCTGCTCGCAGCGGCACCGTGTACGGCGATGGTGTTCGTGTGGAGCCAGCTCACGAAAGGTGACCCGTACTTCACGCTTTCGCAGGTAGCGCTGAACGACCTGATTATGGTCTTTGCATTCGCGCCTATCGTTGGCCTGTTGCTTGGCATCTCGAACATTACAGTGCCCTGGGATACGCTGCTCACCTCTGTGGTGCTCTACATCGTCATCCCGGTCATCATCGCGCAGCTCCTGCGCAAGATGCTGCTCGCAAAGGGAGAACTGAACTTCCAGCGCGCACTGGCAAAGATTGGCCCGTTCTCGATAACCGCGCTGCTTTTGACGCTGGTGCTCCTGTTCGCGTTCCAGGGCGAGCAAATCATCGCGCAGCCCCTCGTCATCGTGCTGCTTGCAGTGCCTATCCTGATTCAGGTCATCATCAATTCTTCGCTTGCTTATCTTGCCAACCGGAAGCTCGGCGTCTCTCATGACGTCGCTGCACCGTCCTGCCTGATTGGTGCTTCGAACTTCTTTGAGCTGGCAGTTGCAACGGCGATTAGCCTGTTCGGACTCAAGTCCGGCGCGGCTCTCGCGACGGTCGTTGGCGTTCTCATTGAAGTACCGGTGATGCTCGCGGTGGTCAAGGTCGTCAACGGGTCTCGACGGTGGTATCAACGCGCGTCGTGATCGCGTTCAACAGGTCGCTCCGGCGGCCTGTTTTCATTTCGATGCAAGTTCGGGTGACTCGTCGCCTGCAATCTGGTACCGACGCATCCGCTCCCACAAGCTCTTCCTCGAGATACCCAACGCCGAAGCGGTTTCGCTAATCCGTCCGCCATGCGCGAGAAGTGCACCACGAATGTAGAGGGTCTCGCAGCGTTGAAGATAGAGCGAAAGCGGCGGCCCCTCCTGGACTTCATCAGCTTCATCTTCCGACAGCGCAGCTTCGGGGAACACGTCGGATGGAATAAGCACGCGCGCACTGGCCAGCAGGCAAGCCCTCTCCAGCCGGTTGCGCAACTCCCTGACGTTGCCTGGCCAACGAAACGCAATCAAGGCGGCCTCCGTTGCAGGATGAAGCTCCTTGACTGGTTCGCCGTTGGTCGAGGCATACGACGCGAGGAACTTGCGAGCAATCCAGAGAATGTCATCGGGTCGTTCGCGCAACGGCGGTACGCGCAGCGTGACCACATTGAGGCGATAGAAAAGGTCCTCGCGAAAGCGCTTCTGTTCGACAAGACTATGGATGTCGACATGGGTCGCGCACACGAGACGAAAATTGCATACAACGACGTGCTCGCCCCCCACTCTCCGAACATGCTTTTCCTGCAGTACGCGAAGCAGTTTGACCTGCATGCTTAAAGGCAAGTCCCCGATTTCATCGAGGAACAATGTCCCTCCGTGTGCCTGTTCGAAGAGTCCTCTCTTTTGCCTGTCAGCGCCGGTGAACGCGCCCTTTTCATAGCCGAAGAACTCCGATTCCATCAGGGTCTCGGGGATTGCTCCGCAGTTGACGGCGACGAACGGCTCAACGTGCCCATCGCTTGCGATGTCGTGAACATACCTGGCGAGCACCTCCTTGCCAGCACCGGACTCACCGTTAATCAGGATGGACGATGCACGACTGGCAACGCGCGGCACGACGTCAGCGAGCTTGCGCATCGTTGCCGAAACGCCGAGCGGCCCGTGTGCGGGCATCGCCTCATCAGGGATGGAGTTCGCCGCAAGCGTCTGTATCTTCTGAATCAGGCTGCTGATATCGAAGGGCTTGGTAATGTAGTCGGAGACTCCTGCCTTGAGCATTTCAACGGCGCGGTCGACCGACGCATACGCGGTCACCAGTACAAACGGTGGGACGTTGGACATCGTCGTCACCAAGCGGGAATACAAATCGTCTCCGGCCAGGTCAGGAAGTCGGACATCGCTTACGACGACGGCGTAGTGGTTTCTCGGTATCGCTTCCAGCGCAGTCGTACCTGCGGTATGCCAATCGACGCTGAACCCCTCAAGCTGGAATCGTTCCACCATGGATTCGCCCATGATTGGGTCATCTTCTACGAGGCAGATTCTCGGTTCGCTCATGGCTGCTCTCCGCCGGGCAACGGCAAGGCAACCTCGAAGGTTGTCTCCGCTGCCTCGCTTGATACGCTTATCGTTCCGCCAAGCTGTGTGACTATCTGATAGCTCACCCACAATCCAATTCCATATGAGCGCACGCCACGCGGATTCTGGTTTGGCCAGTATGGTTCGAAGAGATGGGCAATCATCTCTTCGGGTATCTGCTCTCCCGTATTCAACACCCGGATGCGAAGTGTCGGAGAATTCATGACAGCGTGACACGCGACGTGGCCATCCTGCGCGACTGCCTTCAATGCGTTGAGAAGCAGATTGAGGACGAGTTGGCGGACCAGATGCGATGGAAGATTGATACGCTCGGTGGGGACGTCCCACTCGAAGGTGACCCGTTTCGCGATGACTTGCGGTTGTACGAGAAGTCTCAGGTCGTCCCAGTCGGAAGGCGCTGTTTGCGGCGAGTCAAGTCGAGCTTCAAACAGCAGCGCCCCAACAGTTGCACGAATCTGGGCGAGGCCCCGTTCCAGCAATGCGAGCGTACGTTGCGTGAGTCCGTCAGGTTGACCGTGCGTGACCAGAGTGTCGACCGCATTTATCAGTCCGCCGAGCGGGTTGTTGATTTCGTGAGCGATGCCGGCGGCGACGCGCCCCACTGCTGCAAGGCGCTCCGATACAACCATTTCGCGCTCAAGTTCACGCTTCTCAGCAAGCTCGTCCAGCATGTCCCTGAAGCTTGATGACAGGCGGCCGATTTCGTCCTTCCCGCGAGCGTGAACCTCGCTCTTGAGAATCTCAGGCTCGGTCGTATGAACACGTCCAAGTGCTATCGCAAGCCGGTGTAGTGGCCGAGCTATCCGTGCTCCCCAGAGCCAGCTCAGCGGAAGTATCAGGAGGAAGCCAACCACGTTGAGCGCGACCATGCGGACGAACAAAGTGGCGAGGCCGCTACGCAGCGTGCCCGTGTCGTAGGTCACGACAACAAAGCCAAGTGGACTGTCGTCCTCTGCCAGAACAGCCTGCGCCCCCACGATATCCTCGCTACTGAAGACGCCGGGGTACCGAAAGTAAAAATCTAGCGGCTTCGCCTTCGTCGAAGCGACCGCCATGGCGATTGGGTGAGTCATGGTTGCGGCATGGGTCAACGTCGCGTAGCGATGGGGGTTACTTGCCGCGTAAACCTGTCCATTGGCGTCGAATACGATAACGGCCTTGAGCGGGTCATCAGGCTGCTTGGTTGCGACCGGCGTGCGGATAAATTCAAAGACTCGAAAGAGGTCGTCTTGAACAATGGATTCGCGAACAGCAATCGCCGTAGCGTTTGCGAGACTCCTCGCTCCGTCTACAACGTTTCGCCTCGCGTCAGCAAGCGCGAGACCAAGAAGCACGGCAGTTACCACACACTCGGTCAGAAGGATTGACAGCGTGAGCGCGAGGGGAATCTTGTAGCGGTAGCTGACGTTTTCCAGCATCTTCGTCTCACGTCGGCATCGTGTCAGAGATTCTGACGAGGCCCCGAATACCATCGAACAGGTGGTCATCGCCAATGACGAACCGGTCGAGATTTAAATAGTGAAGCAACTCCCTTCCGTCTTTATCCTCAGTCATGGATAGCAGGCAAAGCTGAGCGCGAGCAAATGTCTCGATTGAGATACTCTTGCGCGCCACGAGCGGCGGAAACCCGTACTGTGGTGACTTCCAGGCTACCTTCACGTTCGACACTGAATCCGGTAGCTGCTTCACCATCGTGTCGTAAACGTAGCCATCGATTTCGCCTGCAGATGCGAGCCCGGAGGAAACGGCTTCTACTACCTTCCTGTGTGCAAATGTGAAGAAAGCCTTGCTGAAGAATCGCCTGGGGTCGATGCCATTTCGTATGAGTTCCGTGCGGGGCACAAGATAGCCTGAGTTGGATTGCGGGTCGCTGTATGCGAACACCTGCCCCCTCAACTCAGTGATAGTCGTGACCGCTTCGTCAGATTTCGGAACGATGAGATACGACTGATAAAGCGGCTTGCCCAGGTACTGCGGCACGGCAAGCAGTTTCATCCGGTCAGCGTGAGTGACGTAGGGATAGCCGCAAACCCAGGCGATATCTATCTGGTCCGCGAGCAGTAACTCCGTGATTTCGCCGTAGCTTCCTCGTTGAACGAAGTGAACCTCCTGTTCAAGGCGTGATTCGAGATACGCACGCCACTTCGACAGAAGCCGCACTTGATTGTCGAGAAAGACGGCTGTGGTTCCGAACAGCAACTTCTGCTGCGGTACAGCAAGCGCATGGCGCGCCGAAGCGCACGCGGCAAGCGCCAATCCAGCGCCGACCGCGTGAACAAGTGTTCGTCGCGTGTTACTAAACGGTAACCCCGACATTGTCTGGTCCCCTCAGTCCGTTACCAACCCGGAACTTATAACTACATCTCCAGTGTAGTCGAATCATTCTGTGCCGCGCCACGCGGGGTTATACCCCCTGTGGCATGGAGGTTGCGTTTGCTGCTCCGATAGAACCAACCGCCCAAACAGGCTTAAAGGAGCTGGCATGTCCAACAACACCATATCCCGCCGCACGTTCCTCAAGCTAAGCGGAGGAAGCGTAGCGGCAACGGCTGCCGCGATTTCTCATCCGGTATCTGCCGCGCCAACCGCAACACCAGACACGAGTCACACGGTTTTGCCTTATCCGCGAAAAGCTGTCGCCGTAGTCGGACAGCTCACACAAGGCGCGCCACTGCAATTCAGCTATCCCGACGCTGCTTCGCCGTGTGTGGCGGTCAAGCTCGGGAACGCAGCCCCGGGAGGCGTTGGACCGAACCGCGACATCGTCGCCTTCAGCATGATGTGCACGCACATGGGATGTCCCGTCGCGTTTGACGCTGGTACGAACATATTCAAGTGCGGGTGCCACTACAGCATGTTCGACGCTGAAAAGGGTGGGCAGATGATTGCCGGCCAGGCGACCGAAAACCTGCCCCGCATTCTGCTTTCCTATGACGAAAAGAGCGGACGTATCACCGCGACCGGCATTGAAGGCATGTTGTACGGCCGTCAGGCAAACGTGCTGTAACGGAGGAGACCATGGACAACAAGGGCGACCGTATCACGCTGCCACCCGTTGGCGCGCAACGCACAAACATGACCTGCCACTTCTGCATCGTTGGATGCGGATACCACGTGTTCAAATGGCCGGAAGGAACCGAGGGTGGGCGTGCACCCAATGAGAATGCGCTGGGGCTCGACTACCGCAAACAGCTCCCGCCACTTGCGGTGACGCTGACGCCCGCAATGACAAACGTGGTGACTGACGCGGATGGCACGCGCCACAACATCATGATTGTTCCGGACAAGCAGTGTGTCGTGAATAGCGGGCTCAGTTCGACGCGTGGCGGGAAGATGGCCACGTACATGTACAACGCGAACGGCGTGACACACGAACGGCTACTCAATCCTCGCCTGTATGTGGGTGACCAGTGGGTCGATACTGACTGGGACCGCGCGATGAAGATTTACGCGGGGCTACTCAAGCGGACGCTCGACAAGGACGGTCCAAACGGCATCGTGTTTTCCGCGTTCGACCACGGTGGTGCCGGCGGCGGATTCGAAAACACCTGGGCGACGGGCAAGCTCATGTTCACGGCGCTCCAGACGCCGATGGTGCGCATCCACAATCGGCCTGCTTATAACTCCGAGTGCCACGCCACGCGCGAGATGGGCATCGGCGAATTGAACAATTCGTACGAAGACGCGGAGCTTGCTGACGTCATCATGGCGATTGGCAACAATGCGTATGAGACGCAGACGAACTACTTCCTGAATCACTGGGTCCCCAACCTCCAGGGAGCGACCAGCAACAAGAAGAAGCAGCACTTCCCCGGAGAAGCCACGCCCGTCACGAGAATCATTTTCGTCGACCCGCGCCGGACACCGACTATCGCAGTTGCCGAGCAGGTCGCGAGTGCTGGCAACGTTCTCCATCTTGATATCCAGCCGGGCACCGATGTCGCGCTCTTCGATGGTCTTTTCACATACGTCGTTTCGCAAGGCTGGATTGACCGCGACTTCATCAGCCAGCACACGAATGGCTTCGACGACGCGGTGAAAACGAATCACATGACGCTCGAGGAGACGAGCAAGGTGACCGGAGTCCCCGTCGAGAAGCTGCGCACCGCAGCGGAATGGGCTTACAAACCCAAGGCGTCCGGGCAGTCACCCCGAACCATGCACGCCTACGAGAAAGGCATCATCTGGGGCAACGACAATTACCTGATTCAGTCCGCGCTCGTAGACCTTGTACTCGCGACGCACAACGTTGGGCGTCGCGGAACTGGCGTGGTTCGCATGGGCGGCCACCAGGAAGGTTACACAAGACCACCCTATCCGGGCAACACGAAGATTTACATCGACCAGGAACTCATTCATGGCAAGGGTCGTGTCATGACCTGGTGGGCCTGCAACAACTTCCAGACGAGCAACAATGCGGAAGCGTTGCGTGAGGCGGTGCTAAAGCGCTCCCAAATCGTGAAGGAAGCGATGCAGAAAGCGAGGGGCGCGAACGACGAACAATTGGTCGATGCCATCTTCGACGCGACGAGCAATGGTGGTCTGTTTGTCGCCTCGGTCAACCTGTATCCAACAAAATTGGCTGAAGCTGCGCACCTCATGCTGCCCGGTGCGCACCCCGGTGAAACCAATCTGACCTCGATGAATGGTGAGCGTCGGATGCGTCTGTCGCAGAAGTTCATGGACCCACCGGGTAGTGCGATGCCGGACGCGCTGATTGCAGCGCGCATGGCCAACGCGTTGAAGGCCATGTATCAAAAAGAAGGCAATTCGAAGATGGCAGCGCGCTTCGACGGCTTCGACTGGAAAACGGAAGAAGACGCCTTTAACGACGGGTTCAGGCAGGTGGGTCAGCCGGGCGTCCCCAAGATAGACAGTCAGGGCGGTCCGACAGGTAACCTCGCTACGTACGAGCGTCTGCGCGTGGCGGGCAACAACGGCGTCCAGCTTCCGGTGCAGTCATATACGGATGGCAAGCTCGTAGGCACGGAAATGCTTTACACCGACTCGAAGTTTGATACACCCGACGGGAAGGCGCAGTTCAAGCCTGCGCCCTGGAATGGTCTTCCGAAGACCGTTGCGCAGCAGAAGGACAAGTACCGCTTCTGGATAAACAATGGCCGGAACAATGAAATCTGGCAAACGGCCTACCACGACCAATACAACGATTTCGTTCGCTCGCGTTATCCGATGGCGTATCTCGAGATAAACCCCGACGATGCGAAGGAGCTTGGGATAACACCCGGAGACATCGTTGAGGTCTACAACGATTTCGGGTCCACGTACGCGATGGCCTATCCGGCGAAGGAAATCAAGCAGAACCAGACGTTCATGAATTTCGGATACTTCAACGGTATCCAGGGGGACGTCACAACTGACTGGACCGACCGCAACATCATCCCTTACTACAAGGGGACCTGGGCCAATGTGCGTAGGGTCGGCAGCATGGAAGACTACACGCGGACCGTAAGCTTCAAGAGCCGCCGATTCGTTTAACTCCTCCTTGAGCCGCCCGTTGTTGACGGGCGGTTTTTTTATCCGCCCACCCAAGGGAAAATCTCAATGAAGCGCTTGTTATTCGCCGGTCTTGCGCTGTCTTCAGCCGTTCCGGCCTTCGCAGGCATAGACGCCGCAAAGGCGCAGGCTATCGCCGGTCAGCACATGTGCCTCAGTTGCCACGCAGTCGACCACAAGGTGGTCGGACCAGCGTATCGCGACGTCGCCCACAAATACAAAGGCGACGCCGATGCGATGGCGGCTCTCATGAAAAAGGTGAAAGGCGGCGGGGCCGGTGCATGGGGACCTGTTGCCATGCCGCCCAATCCTGGTATCAGCGATGCGGACCTGCAAGTCGTGCTGACTTGGGTCCTCGCTGGCGCACCCACGCAATAGGGTGCGCCCGAATGGAATCAGGACTTGCTGACGCGTTTGCCTTCGCTGTCGACGACGACCTCACCATCCTCCTTCGTGAACGCCCCTTTCTGCTGTGCCGGAAGAATATCGAGCACCACTTCGGACGGACGGCACAGTCGCACCCCTAGCGGCGTCACGACGAGAGGTCGATTAATGAGGATAGGATGTTCGATCATGGCGTCGAGCAACTGGTCATCCGTAACACTCGGGTCGTCCAGTCCGAGTTCCGCGTATGGCGTTCCCTTCTGCCGCACGACTTCACGCACTGACAGTCCCGACTTCTGAATCAGCTCAGCGAGTTCGTCGCGTGACGGTGGATTCTTGAGGTATTCGATGATGGTGGGTTCGATGCCTGCGTTTCGAATCATCGCCAGCGTATTGCGCGATGTCCCACAATCGGGGTTGTGGTAGATGGTTACGTTCATGAGCTACTCCGTTCTCGAATTGAGTTGAGATATTCCGCAATCTGGTTGGCTGTGTCGCGCGCGCTACGCATGACGCCAATGAGCGTCGCCGAAGCGAAGCCGGTCCACTCTCCGTAGCCGACCAGCCAGAGGCGCGGCTCCTGAGTTGCCCGGGTTCCGTTGGTCGCCACTAGACCATTGCTCTCGCGCACGCCGAGTGCATCGAGGTGGTCGAGGGCAGGACGAAATCCGGTGCACCAGATGACGAAGTCAACGGGTGAAAACGCTCCGTCCGACCATACGACTCCATCGGTCTCAAAGCGTGAAAAAGGCCGTACCGTGTGGAGCACACCTCGGGCTCTAGCTTCCTTGACGCTCTGGACCATGACGACATCACCAAGCCCACCGACAGGCGCGGGGTCCGGTTTCCCCTCGCTGCGCGCTTTCCATCTGGCCGTCGCCCGTTCGAAGAGAACACGGCCGTCGACTTCATCCGGCAGGAACAGCGGTTCTTCCAGGGTAACCCATGCGACGTTACAGACTTGCGACACCTCGGCCAGTATCTGTGCGCCTGAGTTCCCACCGCCGACGACGAGTACGTTCTTCCCACGCAGGTCATCGGCGTTCCTATAGTTCGCGGAATGTATCTGCTTGCCGTGAAAGCTCTGCCCCGGGTACTCCGGGATATAGGGGTTCCCCCACGTGCCTGTAGCGCTGACGACCGCCTGGGCGAGCCATGTGCCTTGACTGCTTTCAACCAGAAGTCCGGCGTCTGAGCGCGCGACCGAGGAAACGCGGACGGCGCGATGCACGGGGACCTGGTATCGACGTTCGTACTCCGCGAGGTAGCGGATTACGTGCTCGCGTGACGGGTATTCTTCCGTGTCCGGTGGCATCAGCCAGCCAGGAAGCGAACTCCACTGAGCTGGCGAGAACAGGCGCAACGAGTCCCAGGTATGCTGCCAGGCACCGCCCGGCGCCGGCTGGTCGTCGAGAATGGCGTAACCGATAGAGGCGCGGCGCAGGAAATAGGCGACGGCCAGCGCAGACTGGCCGCCTCCGATAACGCAAACGTCGGTCGTGAGGGTCGGTGACATTTTCCGTTGGACAAGTTACGGCCAGAGACGCAATACTTCGATAATACCGGAAATGTAGTGCTCAACGTGGGACCGCGAGGAGCGTCATGACTTCCGACATGTCGAAAATTGCTGGTGGCATTGGCCCTTCAGCCGCACGCCTCCAAGTGCTCATTGAGCGTGCGCTGGAACTCTATCGCCAAGGGCCAATCTTGCCACCCGGCGAACGGCTAATGGCACTGGAAGAACTCAGGAGACTGTTGCCGCAGATATCGGCAGCCGCCCGGGACACGGCCGACGCATTTGCAGTGTCAGCTGACCCCGGGCGAATCACGCGTCCTTAGGCGGCTTGCGTGGCTTCAGGCCCACAGTCGTATTTGCATGTGAGCTCGTGGAACGCACCTGCGCTTTCCGGCTTACGCGTGTTCCAATGTTGCCGCTGACGGGATCGGCTCCTGTGCTTGGTACAACTGGAGTGCATCGCGTATGAGCCTTCTTTCGCCCCACTGACCGTACAACGCTGATGAGCGGCCACTGATGCTAGTGTCCGCAACGGGGTCGACTATTGATGGATGCATCCCGCTCGACGACAACATCTGTCGGCGGCTCACCATCGGACCGTGTGCAGCCATGAGGCCACATTCGCTAGTACCGTCGTCCAGACCTTCAGGCGTCGGTTCCCCCCAAGAACCAGCCATTTGACCTCCCAATGGTGACGCATGACAGTTCTCTCCCTATCCAGACTGGCAAATGGGCCGCTTAGCCAAACGTGAACGCATACGCCTGCACGCCCGGATCGAGAAAGTGGATCTCGAACGTACGGTCCACAATTGGGCCCTGCTGACGAACTAACTGATAGAGCCGATGGCCGGTCACCACGCCGTTGCCGTCGGCATCGGTGTCTGCACCGTGGTTCGGGCCAGGCGCTGCGCCATCGACGGTCACGCGAAACCTCACTGGTCGGCCATCCGCCGATGGGCCGAGCACCAGGTGCAGGTCGCGTGCATGAAACCGGTAGACGATGTCGCCGCCCGCGCGATTGAGGTCGGTATGCTCGGCGCGGAGCGTCCACGTCCCCCCGAGCGCCCACTGATTCAGCTTCCGCGCACCACCCGCGTAGAGGTGCGGTTGGTTGAGGACCGGATCGGCCGCCGACGCGAATCCCTGCGCGCGTGCGTACCCGAGGTAGGTTTCCGGCGACTGCAAATCGCCGAATGCAGGCGGCGCTTCGGCACCCTTGCCGGTATCGGCAACGAACCCGCCCGGCAGGTTCTTCGCACCCGCCTCGGTCAGCAGCTCGCGGATGACCTGCTCGGATTCCGCGTAGTTACCCTCGCCGAACTGGTGATAGCGAATGCGGCCTCGTGCATCGATGAAGTAATTGGCCGGCCAGGAGTCGTTATCGAACGCATTCCAGATCGCGTGGTCGGTGTCGATCGCGACCGGGTAGTCGATCTTCAGGTCGCTCACTGCGTGGCGCACGTTTCCGGGGTCCTTTTCAAAGCCGAACTCGGGCGCGTGCACGCCGATCACGACGAGGCCCGCCGCGCGGTACTTGTCGGCCCATGCCTTCAGGTACGGCAGCATGCGCAGGGAATTGATGCACGAGTAGGTCCAGAAGTCCACGATCACGACCTTGCTGCGCAGATCGTCAGCACTGAGCGGGGGCGAATTGAGCCATTGCACGGCGCCGTCGAGCGGGGGCAGCGTGCCTTCCACGGTCAGCGCGCTACGCGCCGAGACCTTCACCAAAAACGACGATGCTTCCTGCTTCACCAGCGCTGCCGCGTCTTCAACTTTGGTGGCGGCTAACGCCGGGTAATTGCGGTCCAGCAATCCCTGTTTGATCCCACTATCGCCGTCGGCAAAGGCCGCGACGGAGGTGGAAAGGAGCAGGGTTGCGAGGATGAAACGGTTAAGCCGGGCAGTTACTTTCATGATCGCTTTCCATAACAAGTGAGGGAGCCACTCCATGTGCGCACGGGCACGGATGGCAAAAAACTGCGGGCAAGGCCAGGAATTGGCGTTGATACAGGCGCCCGCTGACCTTCCAGCGCTGGCAACCACCGCGATGGCAATGTGGTCGCACGAACCATTGGCGACGATCCTCAACGCAAAGCAGGTTCGGTGTTGATGTAGTGAAACGCGCGGATGTATCTCGCTCGTTTCCATGAAGGACGGTTTTTGCGAGCGCATGTATCAACGCGCCCGGCAGATACATGGCGGTACAAAGAGGAACTGCGCCCGCGCACACAGCGAATCCGTTCCCTGAGTTGAAACGGTTCTGACCGACGCCCGCAACCAACGCTGGTCGTCACAGTCCTTCCTTACCGAGCCGCCTCGACGACCTTGCCTTCCGATCGCCACGCGTGCTCGAGCGGCGGGAAGTGCATGCGGTTACGGGCGATCGTCTCGCTGCTGGGCGGATAGTTGTTCTTGTAGATTGGCAGGAAGCCACTTTCTTCGGCCTGCAGCAATTCGGCCTTTACCTGTGCCCGGGTTTTGCCGGTGGCAGAACTTGCGTCGGCGACGGAGTTGACATCAGCCTGAGTCGCGACCGCCGGTGCCGCATTGACCGAAATGTGCCCGATTTTTGAGGCGCCGGAAGAATGTGGATAGGCAGGTCCACGAGAACCACCGCCACCACCGGCAATTGCCGTGATGGCATCCAAATGGGCATTCCGCGCCATGAGGAGGTCAAGAGTCGCCTAAATTTTTATTTGACCTGACGCAAAACGCTTGACCTTCCCACCGTCGGAAGGTCTACCTTGAATTCGTCGGGAAAGTAATGTGTCGCCCAGCGCCCCGACAGACAGGACGGGCTGCAATCAACGCGGCCGCCTAAGCTGCGCGACCTTTGCAAGGTGTGCCATGAACATAGGCCGAGCGGCGAGCGCCTCCGGCGTGTCCGCCAAAATGATCCGCTATTACGAGAGTATCGAACTGATACAGGCTGCCGGTCGGACCGAGAGCGGATACCGGACGTATGGAACGGATGACGTTCACGTATTGCGCTTCATCCGCCAGGCGCGCACGCTGGGTTTTGCCATCGAGCAGATCCGTCAGTTGCTGACGCTCTGGAAGGATCAGCGTCGCGCGAGCGCTGAGGTGAAGGCGATTGCCAGGCAACATGTCGCCGAGCTCGAGACGCGGATCGCGGAGCTTGTCGAGATGCGGGACGCACTCGCGCATCTCGCGCGGCATTGCGCAGGCGATCAGCGGCCGTCTTGCCCCATTCTCGAAGAACTGAGCCGGGGTGACGGGCGGAAGCTCGCGCGTCGCGAGTTGAGTCTGCTGGAGAAGTCTGCATCGGGACCGGGCGGCTGAGCAAACTCGGTGAAACATGGGCATAGACACGAAACGGGAGAGCAGGATCGTGAAATGGGCTGTCAAACTGGTGCTGTATTTTCTGATCGCGTGGCTGCCTCTGGCAGGTTTCGCCGCGCAGGCGCCGCTTTGCTCTCACGTGTCACCTCCGATCACGGCTTCGCAAATGACGGGGCAGCCCGCGGCGACCCTCATTGCTCATATGCATGCCGCGGACGAGTCATCGACACACCATCAGACTGCCTGCCATGGCAGTAGCGGCATGCTTTCCTGCAGCGTCTTCGTGGCTCCCGCGGAGATCCTCGTGCGCGCCGTAGCATCGTCTTCGTCTGTTCATACGCCGCGTGATTCCACGCGCGTCTCCCAGTTCATTCCCCATCTCCCGCTGCGCCCGCCACAGGTGCTGTAGCTCTCCTGGCCGGCCCCCCGTCTGAAGATCGCGTCAGCGGTCAGTCGCGGCTCGCCCGCGGGGGCTAGTGCCGACTGACGCCGTTTCGGTCGAAGGTTCGAATCCGGCTATCGGAAAACGGTCGCAATGGGCCGCGGTGTCGTCATCAATTGACCGTCGGCCCGCGTTCCAGCACTTCAAATTTGACAGAAGGACTTCACATGAATACCAGACGCCTTGCCGTCCCTTTGCTCGCACTCGTGCTTATCGGAAGCAGTGGATGGAGCGTTGCCGCCGAGTCGCACACACCAACCGGCACACCACAATCCGGCATGCACGATCCGTCGATGATGCACGGCCAGATGATGGAGGGGCACATGATGGGCGGCGCAATGATGAAAGACTGCCCGATGATGGGGCAACTGCCCCCTGGAAACGAAAAGCTCGCCATGCAGATGCACGGCGAAATGATGAAGGCAATGGGCGACATCATGCTCAGGTATGCCGACAGGATCCAGACGCCGCCTTCGAAGTGACGACCCGATCCTTCATCGGATCGTAGTGGAATCGAATCTGAACTCAAGGAGTAACACCATGAAATGCACGAAAACGATGCTCACGGCGGGCGCCGTTCTCCTCGCAGCCCTGGCGCTTGCCTATGTTGCACTGCCCCAGTTCCGGGCACTCGTGGTAAGCGCGGGCCCGTACCTGCTGTTCCTGCTGTGTCCGCTGTCGATGATGTTCATGATGAAGGGCATGCAATCGAACAACGAGCGTCAGGTCGCTTCATCCGATACGCTGCGGGAACGTCTGCCCGCAGAGGAGGCACAGTCGAAGCGGTAAGCGGCTGAAACGAACGGTGTGGCACGCGCATGCAGCAATGCGCGTGCGTACCGCTGCCGCAATGACGCAGTCGTGCTGCCACCCGCGGTCAGGGTCTGACTTTCCCGCCGTGGCAATGCCTGACGTTTGACTCAGGAGCGATGTCCGGTCGCGTGACGCTGGCCGACCCATATCCCTGCCGGGCTTCGCTTCCGCGCACCGTACCGTCGCCGCGGGGCTGGTCGACGACGGCTGGAAGGACACCGTACTGGTTCTCCGCGGACGCTTTCCGCCGCCGCGGCCTAACTAGGCACTCGCGCTTAATGGTCAAGAATTTGCCGACTGACTGGCAGTAAAGCATGATCGTTGATCCTCGAAAGCTGCCCTTCGCGTCGAGATTGAACCAATGGTCGGAGAGGGGGCGTCTACGGAAGTTCAAGGTCGCGACGCCTCTGAGACGAGGATGGTCGCCTCCCCTACTTCCGAGTTCGGCCATGAAGGGTCATTCGCCATCGCCGCCACGCGGACCTTCAAGCGGCTGCTCCGCAACAAGTTTCGGACTTTCATGGTCCGCAGGTGACTGGCGCTTCATTTTCCGATTGATGCTCGCCCGACGTCAGGGCAAACATGGCTGGTGCGGCCCCAATCAACTAAACTGGGCAGTACATTGCGCCCATTTATGTGCGCGCGCTCCGAACAGCCTGTTTGCCTTGCGCAACAGGAGGCGCGCGATCGTCCCATAGACACGACTGCCCGCCCGGAATCCCGGCGAAGAGGTGTCTTGATGAACCGCATCGTGATGCAGATGCTGGCTGTCATCTTCGTCGGCTCTGTACTGGCGGCCTGTACCGCAATCCCGTCAACGGTTTCCGTACCTGGATATCGAAATCGCGCCGAGACACGTACCGAGGGCGGCATCGAGGTCTCGACAGCCGTGCTGTCACCAGAGGAAAGCGCAGCGGTGTACGGCGTCCCGCTTGCCGACAGGCAAATCCAGCCCGTCTGGATCGAGGTCGAAAACCACGAGGACCGCAACTACTTTCTCCTGTCGCCCGGCATGGATCCGAACTTCTTTCCTGCGTCGGAGGCGGCCGAGGCGTTTGCCGGCACTGCTTCGCACGACCAGCGGGCCGACCTCGACCGCCGCTTCCGCGATCTCGCCTTTCATAACCCCGTCCGTCCAGGGGAGAAAGTCGCAGGATTTGTCCTGACCAACCTTAACGAAGGTGCGAAGCTCGTACAGATTGACCTCGTCGCAAAGGAGCGCGCCCGGACGTTTTCCGTTTTCGTAGCCGTACCCGGATTTGAGGGCGACTACAAGCGCAGCCAGCTATTCAAACGCATCACCGATCCGCAAGAGCCCACCGTGAACTACACGGATGACGCGAATTTCCGCGCAGCGCTCGAAGCCCTGCCGTGCTGCGCGACAAACGAGGACGGCTCGGAGAATGGCGACCCGCTCAACCTGGTGATCGTCGGCAGCCGCGACGACGCCCTTCCCGCACTCGTCCGGCGGGGCTGGAGCCTCACGGAGCAGAAATGGTCCGGCGCGATCAGGCGGATGATCAGCGCCGCACTGTCCGGCGAACCGTATGTCAACGCACCCGTGAGCGACCTTTACCTCTTCGGGCGCGCACAGGACCTCGCCTTGCAAAAGGCGCGAGGCGACATTCACCAGCGCAACCATTTGCGCCTGTGGCTCAGCAACATGCGCTACCACGACAAACTTGTCTGGGTAGGACAGATCAGCCGCGATATCGGTATTCGTCTGACCTGGCACTCTTCAACGTTCACCACACACAAAATCGACCCGGACGTGGATGAGGCACGCACCGCGCTGACCGAGGACATGACGTATTCGCAGAATCTCATGGAGATGGGTCTCGTGACGGGAGTGGGTGCCGCGCTGGAAAGCGCACCACGCAAGAACCTGACGACGGATCCGTATTACACCGATGGCTATCGTGTCGTGCTGGTCTTCGACCGCACGCCGAGATCGCTCGCGGACATCGAGGTCTTCCCGTGGATCACGCCGCACAGGGTCATGCACGTGACGCCTGGAGCGAAGCCGTGAGCATTTCGCAGACCTCGCTTCGTGCACTGGCACATGCTGGGCGCGCGCTATGCCTCGCGCTTGCGCTGGCCGGCTGTGCGACATGGCACGCCCCGCCTGAGGTCGACGATGGGCCGCTGCGTCAGCGTGAGGTCAGTGCCACCAGTCACAACGTGCGCGTGAGTGCAACTGTGCTCGGCAACGAAGACAGCGAGCGGATATATGGCGCCGACGTCAACAGGACGGGAGTCCAGCCGTTATGGCTCGAAGTGCAGAACGGGACATCGCAGGCGCTGTGGCTGTTGCGCTCGGGTACCGATCCGGACTACTTTTCGCCTCACGAAGTCGCGTGGTCCATGCATACGCTGTTTGGCGGTGCAGCGAATACGCGCATGGACGATTATTTCCGCGACCTCGGATTCAGCAACCCGATCCCGCCGGGCGCGACACGGTCGGGCATCCTGTTCACCAACCCCGATCAGGGCATCAAGCTCGTCAATGTCGATCTGCTAGGAAACCAGACGCTGATCCCCTTCTCGCTCTTTCTGCAGGTGCCCGGCGGCACGATCGATCCGCGTCTTGCGGCGATTCCTTTCCCGTTTCCCGAAACCGCAGTCACCGACTACGAGGACCTCGCGTCGCTGCGCGCTGCACTCGAACGGTTGCCATGCTGCGCCACCGACGCGAGCGGGACGGTTCAGGCCGATCCCTTGAACGCCGTCGGGATCGGCCAGCTCACCGACATTGGGTCGGCGCTGGTGAGGCGCGACTATCGGCGTGACGCGCGCGAGTCCGACCTCGCGCAGCGGGTCTTCGGGCGGGAACCGGACTTCGTCATGCGCAAGCAGGCACAGGCTGGCGCGCCTGCGATCTGGATACGGGGATGGCTCGCCCCGATCCGCTTCCAGGGGCAACTGGTCTACGTCGCGCAGGTCGGCCGGCCTGTCGGCGGGCGCTTTGCGCCACGCGGCGAAACGCACCTCACCCTGCACGAGAACGTTGACGAGGCACGCAACTTTCTCACCCAGGACCTGATGTACTCGGGTGGTCTTGACAAGCTCGGATACGTGAACGGTGTCGGCGTGGCATCGCCGTCCCATCCCCGTACGACGCTCGATGGCGCGACCTACCACACGGACGGATTGCGCGCGGTCGCGTTCTTCGCGACCCGGCCGCGCAGCCTGTCGGATGTGGAGTTTCTCGACTGGGTGCCCTATCTCGACGAGCCGGATACCCGTCAACCTGGAGCAACCGGCGATGCTCGACAATGACCCGAACGGGAGACCATCGCTCGTGTTATCAGGAACGCAGTATGCCGCAATCAATGCGTGGCGTCGGATCTGCGTCGTGCTGGCGACGATCACGTTGAGTCTCCTGTTCGGCGCGTGCGCTACCAAGCCGCTTATCCCGTACTCGGCGGATACACCGCCTATGATTCTCATGCCCGCATCCCAGGCCGGGGTCGTCGACAAGCGGGGGCGCTTCCGGGAAATCTATTGTGCGGTGCTTGCAGCGCGCGGTCCGGACCTACCTGACTACCGGCCCTGCGAGGACGCACTGACCCGAGTGGGCACCGAGCCCGCCGGCACCGGCAAGCCCATCGAACTGGGTCAATCGCAACAGCACCTCATCGCGGCGGTCGTGCCGGGAATCGGCTACGACTGCTTCAAGCCGTGGCTGAATCCGCCCGATACCGTCGTGAGGCACCTGCGCCAGTTCGGCTTCGACGCAACGCTAATCGACGTCGATGCGCTGTCGAGCTCCGCCAATAACGCACGCCAGATTCGCGACGCGATCATGGCCATGCCCGCGCCAGAGGGTGCGCCGCGCATCGTCCTGATCGGCTATTCGAAGGGTGCGCCCGACATGCTCGAAGCGGTGGTCGCCTATCCGGAAATCCGAAGCCGCGTGGCGGCGGTGGTGAGTGCAGCGGGCGCGATTGGCGGTTCGCCGCTTGCCAACGACGCCGAGCAGTATCAGGCCGACCTGCTGCAATACTTTCCGGGCGCGACCTGCACGTCAGGCGATGGCGGAGGCGTGCAAAGTCTGAGACCGGGAGTCCGTAGGGCATGGCTTGCGCAGCACCCGCTTCCGGGCGAATTGAGGTTTTACTCGCTCGTAACGTTCCCGCAGCCCGAACGCATCTCGTCGATCCTGAAATCGAGCTACAACAAGCTCTCGCGCGTCGACTCGCGAAATGACAGCCAGGTCATTTTCTATGATCAGGTTGTGCCGGGCAGCACGCTGCTCGCCTACGTGAATGCGGATCACTGGGCGCTGGCGGTGCCCGTTGCCCGGACGCACCCGACGATCGGGGCGCTCTTCGTCACGGAGAACGCGTATCCCCGCGAGGCACTTGTGGAGGCCATCTTGCGCTTCGTGGAAGAAGACCAGGCAGAGCCTACCCGGTGAGACCGTTTGACCCTGGAAAGCGGTCCTCACAGTTAAGCGAAGCCGGACGTCAGCTCAGGGTCGATTTCGGGCGACGGCGTGGGGCAGCGGTCGGCCATGAAGTGTCATTCGTTTGCACTGTCGCATGGACATTCAACTGTCCGGCCCACTCAGGAAACAGTCATTCGATTGAATTAAATCCGCCTCTCATCTAGAACTTGCGCCGCACGTGCCATAGTGACTTTGCATTTGGGATAGTTGCGACAGCCCCAGAACGATCCGCCCTTTCCCTGTCGTTCCACCATCTTCACCCCGCAGGCCACACAAGTTGGCGTCTGGTAGTCGCCTTCGAACGCCAGCGCAAGCAGCTTTGCTTGTTCGCCAGCTTCCAAGGCACGAATACGTTCGACGATGCCTGCGCCATCCACCAATAGAATGTCCGCCTGAGAGGCGTAGTCCCGAACTGGTTGGCCGATGAATCCTGCTAGTGACCAAAAGACACCATGCTTCACCTTTTTCGAATGCATGACCCCGCCAAGAGCCCTCACTGGGTCCACCTTCACAGGGGTCCGCCATGCCTTGCACTGGACGACCGCAATCGGCGCTTCCCGCCCATCCCTGTATAGGGTTGCGTCGATGCCGCCATCTGCACCATACGGCACCCTCTTGACGGTGAAACCCATGGCCTCGTAGTACCAGACGCACAGCATCTCAAATCGTTTCCATTCGAGTCGTCTGATAGCATCGATGGTCCATTCTGTGGGCTTCGCACGCGACGCCGAGCTGGCTTCGTCGATTTGGCCTGATGTATCCGAATTGAGCCTTGTGACAGGTACGCTCGTGCGGACAACACGGAGAGTAGGCTCCTTGCGCAAGGGCCATACGGCGCCCGGCGCAGAATCGGGCGCCACCTGACGCTTCCGAGCACGCAGATAGGCCAGCAGCCCAAGAAAGGCAAACATCGTTGCCGGAGCCCATGCAAAGAGACTCGTCGTGACCTCGCCGCGCAGGACGGGATTCGAGGCCATAGCTGCCGGTAGAGGCGCGTTAAAGATGACGTAGCTCGCCAATGCCAGCAACGCCGAAAGCCACCACGGCGCATCCAGCAGTCCGTGACGGACCGACGGCTTCCCTTTCCTGCTGTCCACTCTTCGACCCCTTCATAGCACACGCTGCGCGACATCAACGTCTACAAGTTAGCCAGGACCCACTCCTCCCGCTGCCAGTGCGCGCCCATCGGGGAGCCGTGTGGCAGTTTGCTGACTGCGCGCATGGTGAAGGCTGCCAGTCAGTGACCATGTGCCCGCGGCCGGATCGTAGAGTTCCGCGGAGAACAGGTCCCTTGAAGCGCCGCTTCCCTTTCAGCCTGAGAATTGGATCTCTGGTGCTGCTCAGAGATAACCCAGCAACTTCCACCAGAGCGGGCCGACGACCAGCCAGATCGCCATGTAGATCAGGCTCATCAGGAAGCCGGACTTCCACCATTGCCCCTGTGAGACGTAGCCCGAACCGTACATGACCGGAGCGGAACCAATGCCGTACTGGGTCATCGCACCGTTGACGCTGCTCAGACTGCCAAGGGCGATCGCCGCGACGAACGGGGGAATGCCGGCGGCGACCAGCAGTGCCAGGCAAAGTGGTAACAGTGCGCTGACGTGCGCCGTGGCGCTGGCGAAGAAGTAGTGGATGTACGTGTATATGGCCGCCACCAGCACAAAGACGGCGAGTTTCGGCATCCCCTGCAGATGGGGCCCAAACTCGTGGCCAAACCAGGAAACCATGCCGTATTCGTTGAGCTTGGACGCCAGCATGATCAGCAGACCGATCCAGATCATGGTGTCCCACGCCGACTTCTCGTTGAGCGCGTCCTGCCACGTCAGCACATCGGTCACCAGCAGCAACGACACCCCAAGCGCGGCTGCCAGCGTCGCGTTGACGCCCAGACTCTCGCCGAAGATCCACAGGACCAGCAGGCCGACAAAGATCACCGCCATGATGATTTCCTTGAAGGAGATCGGGCCCATGGCGGACAGTTCCCTCTGCGCCAGCGCGGTCGCATCCGGCGTGCTGCGGATCTGCGGCTTGGCAATCCAGAGCAGCGCGATGGGGATGATGGCCAGACACAACAAACCCGGCACGGATGCCGCGATCGCCCAGTCGAGCCAGCTGATCTTGGCGCCCTGGTCCGCCGCAAGCTTGACCGCGAGCGGGTTGCCCGCCATCGCCGTGATGAACATGCTTGCCGTGATGATGTTCGCGTGGAACGCGCAGAGAATCAGATAGCTGCCCACCTTGCCGCGGGACTCCGGGGTATCGGGATGGCTGCCCAGAACCTCCGCAATCGCCTTGGTAATCGGCAGCAGGACACCACCCGCGCGCGCCGTGATGCTCGGCATGGCGGGCGCGATGATGAGCTCGGTCAACACGAGGCCATAGCCCAGACCCACGGTGCGCTTGCCCATCAAACGCATGAACAGGAGTGCGATGCGACGTCCGAGGCCCGTCTTGATCACGCCACGGGAGATGAAGAAGGCAAGCATCACCAGCCACACGAGGTTGGTACCGGTGGCCTTGGTCACATCGTCAAACGAAATGACGCCGACGAGCACGCCCACGCTACCGCCAATAATGGCGATCGCCGACATGGGCAGTGGTGCCGTCATGATGCCGGCGATGGTGGCGACGAACACGGCGAACATGTGCCACGCCTTCGGGTCCAGGCCTGCAGGAACCGGGAGGAACCACAGAACGAGACCAATGGCCACCGGCACGGCGAACTTCCAGACTTTTCCCAGCCAGACTGAAAGCGACGCTGGGTTCGTCGTGCTGGACAGGGGCGACGACACTTTAGGGGGATTTGAAGCCATGATGGGCCTCGTTAAAAAATTGCTGTTGATTCAGGCGGCCAGGCGATTTTCCTGGCGGTGGGATAGCACGCTGTCGGTCGCGTCCTTGACGATGCGCGCGCTACGCCGCAGGGCCTCGCGCTCGGCGGGCACAAGCTCCGGATAAGCCAGCAACCGTGCCCCGCTGCCGTTTATCACCATGGGCAGCGACAGGCAGACGTCGGGCACACCCTCGATGTCCGGATGCACGATGCCCACGGAGAGAACGAGATCCGTGTTGTGCACGATGGCCTGGCAGATCCGACCGATGCCGCTTGCGATCCCGTAGTGCGTGGCGGGCTTGCCCTTCTTGATGTTCCGGGCGGCGTTGTGCACCGAGCGCAGTACGGCGTCGTGATCCAGTTCCTTGCCGCTGCGGGCCAGGAACGTGTCGACCGACATACCCATCACGGTTGCGCCAGACCAGTCGATCAGTGCAGATTCACCATGCTCGCCCAGGACGTACGCGTGAACCGCTGACGCCACGACGCCCAGCTCTTCAGAGAGCAGCGAGCGCAGGCGCGCGGTGTCCAGTGAGGTGCCGGTGCTGATGACGCGCTCCCGGGGGCCGCCCACGATGTCATGGACGACACCGGCCACCACATCGCAGGGATTCGATGCGATGACGTAGAACGCATTGGGGGCGATCTCTTTCGTGCGGCTGGCAATCTGGGCCGCGATGTCCGCATTCGTTTTGGCGATATCAAGGCGAGTCTGGCCTTCCTTGACGCCGACGCCGGCGGTGATCACGATGATGTCCGCGTCGCGCGCGCTCTCGCAACCACCCGCAAAAAAGCGATGGTGCCCCCAGAATGCCGCTGCGTGGGCAAGATCGAGTACCTGCCCTTCGGCCCGCTCCCGCGCGGTATCGATGATGACAACCTCCGCGCTCGGGATGGTCACCGCTGAAAAAAGGGCCGCCGACCCGCCGACAAGTCCCGCGCCGAAAATGGCAATCTTGGGCTGCCGGATTTGGTAGCTCCGTCCACCCGCAGCCTCCGGGACTTCGTTCCCTGCTGATTTCATGACGACCTCCTTGATCGCACTCCTTTAGCTTACGGTTTGTAAGTCTATAGGGCTGCTGCAAGGAGATGCGCGACCGTCGGTCGCCATTGAATCAGTAGTCGTTTAATTGATTGATATATCAACCATTTTTGCGGGTGTCGCATCCGTATGTGCCGCCGATGCATTTCGTCAGCATGACCGTTCTGTGACGGCAATGTAGGACGAAATCGGCCACATTTATGGATAAGCAATCAAACAGACATCGATACCGGGCCAGCATCAATCTCTTTCCTGAGACGCCAGATGGCATGATTTACGTTGATATATCAACTATATTGACGATGGGACTTGTTCATCTTGTGTCCGACAACATCGCCCATGCAACCCTTACAGGATGGCGCGTGAACGACCGCGTGAGCATCCGCTCAACGCCTACGCCGATACACGCCTGGTTTTTCCGACTCGAGACTGACTGAGCGGCGGTTGTACCTCGATAGTGTTGAAAAACTCGTCAGCTACGCTTCGCGCGAGGTTTTCAGGGGTCCTCTTACCCTTGGCGAGTGGTTACGATCGGTTTATACGTCGATCTGAGAGGGCGATTTCCCGAGCGCCGCACACGCGGCGAGACGAACGGAGTTTTTCAACAGAATCCCTCGCAAGCGGCCATCGCAATGGTGACGAACGACCGGTGGGGGTTGACTAGGGACGACTACATCTGGCAGACCGCGGCCGTTAAGCGTGACTCGCTGAGACAATCATTCGGACGTCCAGACGGCAGCTCCGCAATCGTAATCTGCCGCTCGCATGCCGCCGCCCCCCGCCGAACGATACAGGCGCACTGATGTTCTCAATCGCGTGGGCGCTTTCGCCTGCCCGACTCGGCTCGCCGGACGAGATCAGTCAGGAGCCACTTTGCGATCTGTTCCGGCCGGTCCATGCCAATCGAAGCGAATTTGACCTCGCCTTCGTAATAGACGATGACCGAACCGGTCATCACCCGGTACGTGCCGTTGTGCCTCGCCCCGTCGACCGTGGCTTCTACGGAATTCAGCGATTCGTAATCTTGAGGGCTCATACCGGAGTTTGTCGCAAGAAAACTTCACCGTAGCCAACCGTCGCAATTCCGTCAACGGTCGGTAAACCAGTATTTGTTCACGTTATATTGAGGGAAGCTGATGCCCGCTGATCATGTCGATGCTGGCGTCGTGACGCGCGATGCTGGTCGTCGGACACGGTCCGGGAGGGCAAATGAGCAACGGGGACATGGACCAAGGCAAACAGCGCGAACCATGCGCCGAGACAGCATTTTCGGACATTGCATCGCCAATTGTCGACAAAGCAATTGAACAGGCGAACGGCGTCGCAAGTGACCCTTCCGCCGAAGGGCTTCATCAGCTACGCATTACCATGCGCCGTCTGCGATCTTTGTGGTGGTCCTACCGACCCTTGCTTGATGCCGGGGATAATACACGGCAGCGCGACCTCTTCAGGTCACTCGCCGACTCGGCTGGCAAGGCGCGCGACTATGACATCCTGATTGAGCTGCTCAAGCTTCAACATAAAAAAGGAAAGGTGCTTCCTCCCGAATTCTCCGGCGCTCGACAGGAGGCGCTCGATGTCGGCAGAGAGGTACTGTCGAATCCTGAATTGAAGACGCTGCTGCTTGACGCACTCTCACAAACCTCGGGATCGCTGGTCGCGAGACAGGACCGGCAACCACTTCAGACTTTCTCGGACAGCCGCGTCGCAGCATCCGAAAAGCAGTTGCGCAAACGCGTGCGGCATGCGGCGAAGGCCAAAAGGTCAGACGTCGCAGCTTTTCACGACGTCAGAAAGGCCGGAAAGAAGGCCCGGTATCTTCTGGAATTGTTCGGCCCGGTTCTGTCGAGACCACATCGGAAAACGTTGATTCGCCTGAAGAAAATCCAGAAGCGATTCGGTGCCTTGAATGACGTCGTTGCGAGCGAGAAACTTTTGCGCGACAACGCCTCGCTGCTTGCTGCCATCTCCGAACCTGAACGAACCCTGAAATGGTTCAGGAAGGAGCGTGACCGTCGCCTGCGCGCGGCGGCTGCCTTGCTGCGCAAGTAATGGAAGTAGGTCTGACAGCCAGCAACGGGCGCTCTCCAGCAATGCTTGCCAAACGGGCCAGAGCAAGGAAGTTTCCTGTACGCGTTTCAATCGAAAGGACTCGTATTCCTGCGTCGTCTCCACAACGTCTTATCGAAATGTTGGTCACCAATCAAGGCACTCCATGCAGTAACCCAGCGCGCGGCCTGGACTGCGTTCGCCTCGTCGCATTCTGCGAGGCGCGCCATCGCGCGGCGCAGGCGCTCGCGCATGTATCGTCTGCGATCCCCGTCGACTGAAGGAGGGTGAGCGCAGATTGTTGCGCCCGCTTCCGCGACAGAAACGTTGGCAATACGGTTCAGCGCCAGAGTGCCGTCTGACATGGCGTCACTCTCCGAGGCGAAACCTTTTTCGTTGTATGCGATTACCTGAAACCCGCAACCGCGCTCACGAGGGACGCTGATAGCCCAATGCCACGCGTCATCCTGGGCGAAGACGTGAAGTGTGGCCGGCTTCCCGTCCATTGAGCACTGCAGCGTGGACATGGCTGCCCCCATGAAGTGCTGGTTTGGAGGTTCGAGTTTACCCACCAGTGTGCTGCGTCGCAACATTAACTTTGCTGACGCAGAATTGAGGTGGCATAGTGAGAGCGCGGCGCAATGGACGCCCGGCAGCCACGAATTAACCGGTCCGCGGTGTAGCTCGCAGCCCGTTCATATGTGTACTTCCTCTGTACTGCGATTCATAGGCACCCTGCATGCGTTTAAGCAGGGCGATATATCCGTTGACCTCCGGGTACGAAATCACGCTCGCTGCGGCCGAATTCACCTCATCCCATAGGCGCTCGAACTTTTCGCTCGCAATCGCGAGTGGCAACCGGGACGCCAGCAGCTCCAGGAAGTCCTTCTCCATGTCGCCGACAGGACGCCTGCCTATCCCGATCCTTGCCATCGAAACCCTCTGACGAAAATGGGACAACGTTCGCCGTGATGTACGGGTTGGGTGCGCGCCATCCGCTCCCTGCGCATCAAGAATAACAGCGAGAGCGCTAACGTCAAATTGGACAGGCGTGCATGCGCATCGGCACTGGCGTTCGACTAATCGTGGTCAGTGGTCGATACGACACGGAGCAGTTGGAGGCCCTTCGTGCACAGCGATGCCCGCTTGCGGTCGGCCATAAAATATCACGTCAGGCAGTAGACGCCTCGAACGCCGGACAGACTGCTGACGGCCGATCGAGTCGGTCCTAAATTCTGCAATCAATTCACCGCAAGCCTGTCGCGAGCAGTTGCTCCATGCAGCGTTGCGGGCGGTGGAAAGCGACGCCACCTCGCAAAAAATTAGCACTCCGATGCAGTCTATCGCGAGCAACGTTCAGGAGACACCCGCATGGCGAGCGATCGCTGTTGCAGCGGAACAACTCGCGACGGAAACGAATTGGTTCGTCACCCGTTTTAACACGCGCCCAAAGGCAAATCACAGCTCAATTGCGACAAATTTATGAAATGAACTCTCGCTCGGAGCAGCAATTTTTTAATGGCGATCTGGCTTCTGCCCCGGACGCGACTATAGACTGACGCCGCTAGTTCCTTTCACGCCATTGGGCTATCTCATGAAGAAGATCTCCATTGCCGTTGCCGTTTGCGCAGCGTCTGCTGCGTCCGCAGCAAACGCACAGAGCTCGGTTACTCTCTACGGTCTGATCGACGCCGGCATCGCCTATACGAACAACGTTCAAAATGGCGCCCCCGGCCACGGTAGCGCGCGCGTCGCACTCGCAAGCGGCAATATCAGCGGCAGCCGCTTCGGCCTGCGCGGCAGCGAGGACCTCGGCGGTGGTCTGCATGCTATCTTCGTGCTTGAAAACGGTTTCAACGTCAACAATGGCACGCTTGGTCAGGGTGGCCGTATGTTCGGCCGTCAAGCGTATGTCGGCGTGAGCGGCGACCAATACGGCACCTTGACGATGGGCCGCCAGTATGACTCGTTGGTCGACTTCGTCTCGCCGCTGTCGGGCACGGCGGGCACGTTCGGCGACTCGGGGTTCGCGCACGTGTACGACAACGACAACCTGCAACATACCGTGCGCTTCAGCAACTCGGTGAAGTTCGCGAGCATCGACTACGCCGGCTTCAAGTTCGGCGGCATGTACGCGTTCAGCAACAGCACCAGTTTCGCCGTCGACCGTGCGTACAGCGCCGGTGCGAGCTACAACAACGGCCCGCTGCGATTCGCAGCGGCCTACCTCCAGATCAACGGCTCGGCGGCGGCGAGTACCCCGGCAGGAACGGCAAATCAGAATGTTGCCGCCGACCCGAGCGAGTTCAAGTCGACCGCAGGCGGCGGCAACCTGACGGCGGATGTGCAGCGCACAGTCGGTGCAGGCGTCGGCTATACGTTCGGCCCGGCGGCGGTCAACTTCGTCTATACGCACAGCCAGTACCAGAACACGTCCGCGTTCGGTCTGAACCCGGTGAGTGGCTCAACTCACTTCGACAACTATGAACTGAACGTTAAGTACACCCTCACGCCGGCGCTGTCCCTCGGCCTCATGGATACTTTCACGGACGGTCATCTGAACGGTGTGAGCAAGTCGAACGTCAGCTCCGATCCGAAATGGAACCAGGTCAACGCGATCGCGCGCTACTCGCTGTCGAAGCGCACGGAAGTGTACGGTGAAGCGATGTACCAGCGCGCGATCGGCCACAACAATGTCGCAACGATGTACAACGCCGGCGGTTTCTCGGCGACGAGCAATCAGGTGATGGGCGCCATCGGCATGCTGACCCGCTTCTAAGCGGCCGTCAGAGCCCGCATCCCGCAGCCAGCGGAGAGGGACGCACGACTGTTGTCAATTAGGAAGCGGCCATCTCGTTCGCATTGGCTCGACCGTCCCTTGTGGGTCGATTTGCGCCGACCGCGTTGGGCGGTCACATCGGCCAGAAACGGACATTTCCTCACACCCCCTAATCCAGAGAACTTTCAAGTTTCCATGTGACTCCTGATGCACCGACGCCACGTTGCTCCTGCACCTTCTCCACCATGGCTTTCCTGTGTGCGGCGCCAAGGAGAAGCACTCCATGAGAGAGTGCACCGCGGATGCAATAGCCATTGATGTTCTCTAGCATTGCCGTCTCGCGACGGTCATTTGTCACGCTCCATAGAGCGTAGATCTGTCGCAATTCGTCGTCGCCGATCCATTCGACGGTTTCACGCACCTCGTCGTAGATGGCTGCCCATGCTTGTGCGCAGCGAGCGCTGTTGAGGTATGGAAAACCGTGATCTCGCGTGTCGAGGCTGTTCTGGTCCATCAGATGGCGATATTCAGGGCTCGTCCTTTCGACCTTTTTGAACATCTCCTCAGATTTACTGAAGAACTCGTCGCTTGGTTTGTTCAAGTCCACGGGTACAACGTTGACTGGACGGCGCTCGCGATAGAGGGCAACGGCAGCAGACTCGAGATTGCCGTGAGAGCCGTCGCGATAGTCAGCAAGATTGGCGGTGGGAATTTCAGCAAAGATGACGTCCGGCTGAAGGCGTTCAAGGATCGTCCGCAATTCCGCCACGTTGGCGCATCCACTTTCGGCGTGGACAGTTCCGATCAGCGATATACGCATCAGATTTAGGCTCCAGAGGCAGACTTAGTAGCGTTTGAAAACGTTATGGCTGGAACGATCCGCTTTGGGTCGTCATGACCCATTCGCCCCCCTAAAAGACATCGTCCAGCGCCGCAGAAGCCTGCCAAGGAAGGCTCATCGAGCCCGAATTCGAACTGAATGCTCGGCGCAGTCAGGCGGGCGTGTCAAGTGTTGCAACTGTTACGCCTGTGATGCGGTGCGTCGCCACTGTCGCGTCAACGAGGCCATTTTTCAAGGCATAAGCGACAAACTCCTGGAGCAAATTTGCGGCGGCAGTTCGCCCCTTCGGGGTTCCCATGGCCTGCTCTATCACCATGAAGCGCCCCGGTAGCATGCGCAGGCCAGCCAGCCGTTTCGCATCGGCCTCAAGTTGCTGTCGTACACCTGCCGCGACCTCGCATTGCTCCTTCAGCATAGTGCCAACTACTTCGGGCGAAGTCGGAGCGCGCAGAATGGTCGCGTGCTGAATAGTACGGGTCAGAAATAGGTCGTATGCACTGCCCTTGCCGACTACGACTCGTGTGCCGGCCACATCAATGTCGGCGTTCGACTGGATAAGCGAACGGTGCGGGACCAGATAGGCGCCCTCGATGAGTATGTACGGTCGTGTCTGCTCGATGCCTTTGCCGCGCACTGGGTCGCGAGCGACAAACGCCACGTCCCACTCGTCACGCTCACATCCTGTGACAACTTCCCCAGCCGCATCGTATAGAACGAACCGTATCTGCACGTCGATCAACGCAGCGAGTTGCGTTGCAAGGTCGACCGAGACGCCGGTCGGGGCTCCGCTCGACGAATCGCGTATCGCCAGGATAGGATTTCCGAAATTAATGGCTGCTCGCAGCACTCCATTGGGTGCAAGCTGTTCGCGAGCTTCAGGGGATACTTCAGGTGTCGACATAGACGTTCCTCGAAAACTCAGTGGATGTGTGCGACAACGAGTAGCGTACCGGTCACCGTGAGTGCGCCACCGATGCGCGTCGCAATCTGCGCAAAGGGCATGAGGCTCATCCGGTTGCATGCGGTGAGAATGGCAACGTCACCAGTGCCTCCTTGTCCGCTGTGACAGGCATTAACGATTGCAGTGTCGACTGGATACATATTCAGCCACCTTCCCACCACAAAGCCCGTCGCCATAAGCGCTGCGACGGTACTGGCAATCGTGGCTACGTTTGCCAGGTTGATGGCTGCGATGAGCTGGTCCCACGGAGTCATGGTCGTCCCGATTGCGAACAGCAATGGGTAGGTCACCGCGGTGGAAAAGAACTGATAGACGATTCGGGCGCCACCCTGAAGGTTGGGCGAAACAAAGCGACCAACCTTGATAAAGACAGCGACGAAGAGCATCGCGACCGGTGCCGGCAGTCCCATCAGCCGATGACACAGTAGACCAACAAGGTAGAGCGAGATGGCGGTGATGGCTGCAGCGGCGACCGTGTTCACGTCCGGTGTCGATGGAATCTCGTCATCGTGCATGCGCCCAGGTTGCTCGGGCACAGACGGTTGCAGCATGCCGTTGCCCGTTAGATGCGGGCGTTTCTCACCCAGCCAGCTGAGAACGCCTGAGAAGAGGATTGCACACAGGCTGCCAATCATCACTGCAGGCAGCACCTGCGCGAAGATGGGGCCCTGCGGGACATTCATGATTTCGCCGTAGCCGACTGACAACGGAATCGCCCCCTCGCCCACGCCTCCCGCCATGATAGGGATGACAATATAAAGGAGCGTATGGCGCGTGCCGAGACCGAGCAGCGTGCCAACTGTTGTGCCGACGATGGCGGCAACTATCGAACCTGTAGCAAGCGGCAGGAAAATCTTCGCGAAGCCACGTATGAGGACCTGCCTGTCCATGCTGAAGATACTGCCAACGATGATTGAGGCGATGAACAGGTACATGAAGTTGCTGACGTTCGTGAACGTGGTCACCATGTCGAGCAGCTTGCCAGGCAGAAGATGGTAGAACGCCAGAAAGGACGGCAGAAACGTCGCCACTATCGCGGCAGCGCCTATCTTCCTGAGTACGGGAAGACGCTTGCCCAGCTCGGCACAGGTGAAGCCGCACACAACCAGTACCGCGATGGCCATCGAAATCTCGCTCGGAACCTTGCCCGTCACGACGAAAGCAGCAACAAGTCCGACAAGCAGCACATATACCGGCAGAGGGATGATGCCAATCCGCAGCTCAACGATTGCCCACCAGCCATACGGCCAGAAAGGGAAGCGTTCTGTCCTTTCGGCGATTGACGAGGCTTTGCTTGCGTGTTCCATTCAGTTGTCTCCAGCATGAACGAGGCTCGCGCTGGCTCAACGGCCAGCGTTCTTTGCGTCTGAAAGCGGTGGGTCGGTCAGCGAGACCAACGCTGACCAAGGGCGGTCAGGAGAGACCGGCCGTTACATCCGAAGGTACGTAGACCACGCCGTCCATCAACCGACGCGCGCTACGACTCATGATTGCTTTCGTCACAGTCCATTCGCCATCTCGCTGCACCGCCTCGGCTCCCACGGCCATCGTTCCGGAGGGATGGCCAAAGCGCAGCTGGCCAGAAGCCTTACCGGCAACCAGCCGGTTGACCACGGTATCCGGAATGGCGGCAGCCACTGCCAGCGCGACGGCGCCCGTTCCGGTCATTGCGTGGTGGAGCTTGCCCATCGACAGGATGCGGGCGTTGATGTCAACGCTTTCCGGCGTAACCTGCTTACCACTCGAAGCGACGTAAGCCTCGGGCAGCGACACGAATGCAAGCTTCGGCGTGTGAGGGCGTTGAGCGGTGACTTCTTCGGGAGTTGCACCGAGACCCATACGAACGGCAGCATGTGCGCGAATCGCTTCGCACTTCGCCAGGAGTGCTGCGTCGCCGTTCACGCGAGCCTGCATCTCGTTCCCCTTGAGGCCAAGCGCTTCGGCATCGACGAAGATAGCCGGGTTGCCCGCATTGATGAGCGTCGCCCCGAATGTGCCGTAGCCAGGCACGTCGAGTTCGTCGATGGGATGGCCCGTCGGAAACATCGCACCGCCGCCCTCTTTTGCGTCTTCGGAGCCTCCGGGGTCGAGAAATTCAATCCTGATTTCTGCCGCGGGGAAAGTCACGCCGTCGAGCTCAAAATCTCCTTCCTCCATTACCTGACCGTCCTTCATCGGTACATGAGCAATGATTGTCGCGTTGATGTTGGCCTGCCAGATTCGAACGGTGGCTATGCCGTTCTCCGGCGCTGCAACGAGGCCTTGTGCGATGGCATAGGGGCCTACTGCGGATGTGAGATTCCCGCAGTTACCGGACCAGTCGATGACCGGCTCCTTGACTGAGACTGCTCCGAAGAGATAGTCGATGTCACAGTCCGCCCGCGACGAGGGACCAATGACGACGACCTTGCTCGTGCTGGATGTCGCGCCACCCATCCCGTCGGTCTGTTTCTCATACGGGTCCGGGCTACCAATGACGCGCAACAGAATCGCGTCGCGCAACCGTGTGTCTGAAGGCAGGCTGTCCGCCCGGAAGAACACACCCTTACTCGTGCCACCGCGCATGTAGGTAGCCTTGATGCCAGTCTGTGCCATTTGTCAGTCCTCAATCGTTCGGAATACGATGCTCACTGGGCTTCCCGTTTTGATGGAGCGCCCAGTAGCGATGGGTTGTCTGCTGTCAGGGTCGAGCCGGAATTGCTCGATGCTGTGCGAGGTCTCGTTCGCGATGTAAAGCGTCTGCCCGTCTGGTCCGATACACAGGAAGCGCGGGAAGCTTCCGCGTGTGGGGACCCAGCGAACGTCGCGCAGCCGACCGTTCGACCGCTCAAGCTGGAACGTCGCCACAGTGTCGTGCCCCCGATTGGTTACATAAAGCGCCTGGCCATCGGGTGCAATGACGATTCCAGCCGCACGCGACTGTTCGTGATGGTCTGGTGGAATCGTTGGCACCGTATTCAGTGCTTCGAGCTGACCACTGACTGGGTCGAACGACCAGGTCGTCACCGTCGAATCGAGCTCGTTGACGACGTAGACCAGCGGGAGTTCTGGATGGAATGCAGCGTGGCGTGGTCCGGCGCCTTCGCGCGCGCGAGCCGCCTTAACGATGGGCTTTTCGTCAGCCGACCAGTTCACAGCGAAGACCGTATCGAGGCCCTTGTCGGGCACGATGTGCCAGTCCGTGTCGAAACGGCGCGTAACGTAGCGTGCGATATGGTGCGGGTGAGACGAAGTCTGCTCCACACGATGCGGTCCGCGCTCGCCGTCGAATGTCAACGGCGCTTGAGGAGGCTCGACGGAACCGTCCGCAGCCAGCGGAAACGGTGTAGCGGTGCCACTCGCGTAGCCCGCAACGACCAGCTTTGCGGCGTCACGCGAGAACTCGAGATGCACAGGGTTGCGTCCAGCGCCCGTCTGGCTGTTCAGCAGCGTCAACATGCTGGTCTGCGGGTCAACCCGGAACGCGCTAACGGTCTCGCCGTCACCGTGAACCGCGTATAACGTGCTCCGCTCCCGGTTGAGTGCAAGAAAGCTCGGGTTGGTCAGTGGCTCGAGCGTCTGACGATGCTGCCAGGCGCCCGAGGCATACACCTGATACACGCCGATTCCTGTGCCTTCGGCGTGGCGCTCGCGCGTCGTGCGACACCCGACATAGGCGAAGGTGCGCGACATGATTACGCGACCTCGCGCTGCTCGTCCGCAATGCGCGGGAGCAAGCCGCCCGCACGAAAGATTTCAGCCTCTTCTTCTGTATCGATTCGACAACGCACAGACGCAGTCACCACTTCGCCGTTCTTGCGCGTGATGCATAGCGCAAGCGTCATGGATGGCGTCACGCGGTCCGTGATTCCTTCGAGCGAGAACGACTCAGAGCCATCGATACGCAGCGTCTTGCGGTTGACGCCTTCCATGAATTCGAGCGGCAAGACGCCCATTCCGACCAGATTCGAACGATGGATACGTTCGAAGTTCTCGCATACCACTGCACGTACGCCGATGAGTCGCACGCCTTTGGCAGCCCAGTCGCGGGACGAACCAGAGCCGTAGTTCTTCCCGGCCACCACAATCAGCTCCTGGCCTTTATCCATGTACTGCTCGGCGGCGTCAAACAGACGCATCACCCGGCCCTCGGGTTCGAGGCGCGTCAGGGAGCCTTCCTTGCCTGCAGCCATCTCGTTGTGCAGCCGGTTATTGGCGAACGTAGCGCGAATCGCAACCTTGTGGTCGCCGCGACGCGTCCCGTATGAGTTGAATTCAGACCTGGCGACACCGTGGGCGATGAGGTATTCGCCGGCGGCGCTCTCCGGGAGGATTGCGCCCGAAGGCGAAAGGTCGTCGGTTGTCACGTTGTCACCGAAAACCCCGATGGCGCGCATTGCAGTGAAGGTGGCGGGTTGGGTGAGACTCGCCTGCCAGTACGGGGGACGACGGATATAGTTGCTATCGTCGCGCCAGGGGAAGCGGGCCGGTACCGCGTCGGTGTCATCAAGCCGTTCGCTTTTGCGAAACATTTCAGCGTAAATGCGAACATATTGTTCACCCCGAATACTGTCATTGAGCAGGTTGTCGATTTCGTCGTCGCTTGGCCAGATGTCGCTCAGACGTACGGGGCTGCCCTGCGAGTCGGTGCCAATGGCTTCGTTTTCGATGTCGATGTCAATCGTTCCGGCAATTGCATACGCGACAACGAGCGGGGGCGAAGCGAGGAAGGCTTCTTTCACACGCGGGTGGATGCGGCCGTTGAAGTTGCGGTTACCAGACAGAACCGCGACTGCATGTACGTCGCGGCTGACGATTTCATCTTCGATGTGCCTGGGCAACGGCCCCGACATGCCGTTGCACGACGTACAGCCAAATCCGATGATGCCGAACCCCAGCGCTTCGAGCGGCGCCATCAGATTCGCTGCGCGCAGATAGCTCTCCACAGGCTTCGAGCCAGGCGCGAGGGAGGTCTTGACCCACGGCTTGCGCTGTAGACCTCGGGCATGCGCCTTTTGAGCGAGCAGGCCTGCTGCAATCATGTTTCGCGGATTCGATGTGTTGGTGCAGCTCGTGATGGCCGCGATGACCACGGAACCGTTGGCGAGCTTCGCCGACGAGTTCGCTTCTTGTTCTTCTTTCCTTCGTTCGGGTTTCGCGATTCCTTTCGAAATCAGGCTCGAGAGCGGAACCCGGTCATGCGGGTTCGCCGGTCCGGCCAGCGCACGGCCGACCGACGAAAGGTCAAACGAGAGCACCTTGTCGTAATCGGCATGAATCAGGTCGTCGGCCCACAGCCCCTGCGCTTTTGCATAGTCTTCCGTCAACGCTATCTGCGCCTCTGGGCGGCCCGTCAGACGCATGAAGTCGAGCGTCTTCTCATCGATTGCGAAGAGCGCGGCCGTCGCACCGAACTCTGGCGCCATGTTCGAGATGGTGGCGCGGTCGCTCAGCGCCAAGCCACGCGCCCCTTCGCCGTGAAACTCGATGATGGTGCCGACGACCTTCTGCTTGCGCAGAAACTCGGTAATTGCGAGCACCAGGTCGGTCGCGGTCACACCGGCCTGACGTCGACCCGTCAGTTCCACACCGACGATGGTCGGTAGCCGCAGCCACACTGCGCGACCGAGCATCACTGACTCAGCCTCGATGCCGCCGACACCCCAGCCAAGCACACCAATCGCGTTAATCATGGTGGTGTGGCTGTCTGTACCGACGAGCGTATCCGGGAAAGCCACGCCATCTTTCACCTGGATTACCGGCGAGAGATGCTCGATATTCACCTGGTGCAGGATGCCGTTGCCCGGCATCAGCACGTCGAGGTTCGAGAATGCCTGCTTGCACCAGGCAAGAAACTCGAACCGTTCGGCGTTCTTCTGCTGTTCGATGGCCATGTTCTTCGACATCGCCTCCGGGTCGCTGCCGTCAATCTCAACGTTCAGGGAATGGTCAACGACGAGTTGGGTCGGGACCACAGGGTTGATGGTTCGCGGGTCCCCACCGCTTTCCGCAATCGCGTCGCGCATTCCCGCCAGGTCAACCAACGCAGGCGTGCCCAGCAGGTCCTGCAGCACGACCCGCGCCGGGTAGTACGGAAAGTCCACGTCGTGACGCCGGTCCGCGAGTGCCTTCAGATAACGGGCAGCGTCCTCTGCCGACTGCCGGCGAACGATGTTCTCGGCGAACACCCGGACGCTATAGGGCATGCGCGAGAAAGCGTTGTCGTCGAGCGGCTTCAGCGCTTGAGCGACGCTGGCATATGAGGCGGTCTGGTTGGGGAGCGAGGTGGACATCGGGGTTTTCTCCAGGGTATTGCGGGGCGTCTTGCGTTCGAATGAAGTGCATTCTATGATTAGAAAACGCAATAAGCAAATGCAGTTGAAGTTGGTGGTTACCCTGGTGAGCGGACTCCGTTAGCCGAACATGGGAGGCAGACGATGGCAAAATTGCTGACTGGTCATTCAGATGCACCGCCGCATCCGGCGGTCGTGAATGCCCTTTTGCTCCCTGCAACCGATATGGATTCGACCGCTGAAAGTCCCGCACTCACGCCGCTGCAGACGCGGGTGACGCGCGAAATACTCGCAATCGCCCGCCGGGAAGACCTCGCGACGGGCGACCGGCTTGCGGAATCGGTTTTGGCCGAGAAGATCGGAACGTCGCGCACGCCGGTCAATGCGGCCCTACATCACCTCGTCTCACGAGGGGTCGTCTACTACGACACCAATCGCGGTTTCTTCATGGCGAAACCTGCACGGGACGTAACAGACGTAGCTGAACAGTTCTTCCGCGAACCGGACGAACCTCTCTACCTGAAAATCGCAGAGGACCGTTTGGCTCGCCGGCTACCGGACGACGTGACTGAAGCCGACCTGATGCGTCAGTACGAGGTGTCCCGCAGCGAGCTGCGTCGGGTGCTGTCCCGCATGCAGGAAGAAGGCTGGCTCGAACGGCAGGTCGGGCACGGCTGGCAGTTCATGCCCATGATTGACTCGGTCGAAGCCTATGAAGAGAGCTACCTCTTTCGTGCGGCTATTGAACCAACCGGCGTGATGTCGCCAACCTTCAAGGTGAATCCAGTTGAACTCGAAGCGCTGCGTCGGCGCCAGCGTTTCATCGCCGAAAGCGGGTATCTCTCCATGGATTCAGTTGAACTGTTCGAGGCAAACAGCGAATTCCACGAGACGATTGCGAAATGGTCGGGCAACAGGTTCATCGCTCAGTCCGTGCGCCGGATGGACCGCTTGCGTCGCCTCGTTGAGTACCGGCAGGCCCGGTCCCGGAAACCTCGCCAGGAGCAGGCCCTGGAGCATCTGAAGATTCTTGATGCCATCGCGCGTCACGACCTGCTGGGAGCTGCGGCACTGTTGCGCGACCACATTGAGGGTGCCCGCCGCGCCAAGGTCCATGCGCGGGAGGTTTTCACCGAAACCGATACTTGACCTATTGCCTCGAGGCGGCCGCCCGGCCGCTCTTTTTTACCCTAAAGTGCGTTTTGTGCTCACAAAACACTTAACACGAGCCTGCCACCAGGTTCGCGTCGATTCTAAAAGTACGGAGACAACCATGTCGTATCGCCGCGGATGGATAGCCTTCCTTTTGTTTTCGCTATCGATGATTAACTATATGGACCGCGTGGCGCTTTCGATTGCCGCACGTCCAATTGCAAGTGAATTCAAGCTGACTTCCATCGGCATGGGCTATTTGCTTTCGTCCTTCGTCTGGAGTTACACGCTGTTCCTGCTCCCTATGGGGTTCCTGATTGACCGGTACGGCACGAAGCGCATGGCCGCCGCGGGTATCTTCGTGTGGTCCGCAGCTACTGCTCTGACGGGAGCCGCCGGAAATTTTGTTAGCCTGATTGCAGCCCGACTGGTGATGGGTGCGGGTGAGTCATCGAGCAATCCGGTGGGTGCAAAGGTCATCCGTCAATGGATTCCCGCTGGCGAGCGCGGGATGGTTACGTCGATGTTCAACAGCGGGTCATACGCAGGCCCTGCAATCTGTTCGGTCCTGCTCGGAATACTGGTTTCTGCGTTCGGCTGGAGGCTCTCTTTTTTAATAGCAGGCGGCATAGGCTTCGTATGGCTCGCCGCATGGCTCGTGTTCTTCGGAGACCCCGACAAGGTAGGCTGGCTCAAGGCGGACGAGCGCGACAAAATCCTGCGTGAGCGTAATACCACCTCCGCAATGAGCAAGTCGGCAACAGGCGAATCCACCGGACTGCTTGCACTGATGCGCTCGCGCACTCTGTGGGGGCTTGCCATCACACAAGGCTGCAACGTCTACACGCAGTATCTCTTCCTGACCTGGCTGCCGAGCTATCTGCAGGCGACAAGGCACCTGGACATTGCACACACCGGAGCGTTTGCCGCTGTTCCCTACGCCGCCTCCGTGCTTCTGTGTATCGCGGCCGGAAAGTTGAGCGACCATTACCTCAAAAGAAGCGGGGTGGGTACGGGCAAGCGGCGCAATGCGGTCGCGATTGCCATGCTCATCGGCGCGACGGTTCTCGCAGTGCCATTCATCTCAAGTCTCGTTGGCTTGCTTGTGGTGTTCTCAGTCGCGCTTGCAGGGATTGCTTCGACAACCTCACTCAACTTTGCGCTTCTGAATGACCTGCTGCCGGACTCTCGCGACGTAGCGAAGGCCATGGCTTTCGTAGTTGTTGGCGGCAATATCTTCGGCATGATGGCACCGATTGTGACCGGCTACGTCGTTGCCTCCAGCGGAAGCTATGACTGGGCATTCGGCATCGCCGGCCTTTTGCTTCTCACCGGGGCGACCGTCGCGCTAACCATGACGCGCTCGCCGATTTCGGTTTATGTCGAACGGACCGTCTCCCGCGCACCCGCGTGAGCCAATCATGGGCGTATGCGCGCGCTGTGAATTGACGATAGCCCGCGCCCGTGGCAGATACGAGGGTCGCTATTAGCACTGCCTATTGTTGCGTCAGCGCTGATTTGTTCCATCGTTGGGTTGCAGCGTGAGACGTTGGACCGCCTTTGCTGCTTTTCCCCGATGCCGACAGCGCGTGCGACAGCGGTCGTACAAACGGATGATCTCAGCGAGGGATAACTTCCGCCGGGGGATGCGCCCTGAACCGAGCCAGGCTCAGGACGCCGTATCATTACCCGGATTGAACAACTCATTTCCAGAACAACTAGCGCCATGTCGACGACTGTTTACGAGAGGCTTGTGGCCATCCTTGATAGCGAGGGCGCCAGATATCGAATCATCGAACACCCCGCTGAGGGGCGGTCGGACCTGGTCGCCGCAATCCGCGGAACGGCCCCTGGCCAAGGCGCGAAGGCAATGCTCTGCACGGGCAAGGATGAGGGGCGAACGTTGATTCTTGCCATTCTTCCTGGAGACCAGAAGCTGGACTTCAAAAAGGTCGCCGCGGCCGGTCATGTCAAGAAAGCGACGCTTGCAACCGCGGAAGATGCTGAACGCGAAACCGGTTGCGTAGTCGGCTCAATTCCTCCTTTTGCGCTCTCTCCTGCCATCAAGCTGGTTGTAGACCGAGGCCTCCTGGAGAGCTTCGACGAAATTGCCTTCAACGCTGGGCGACTGGACAGGTCGATTGTTCTCAACTCGTCAGACTACGTGCGCATCGCGCAGCCTATCGTTACACCCCTATGCGTCTAAGCAAGGTATCAGCGATTTCCTTCGACCTCGACGACACGTTGTGGTCATTCGGAACTGCGGTAGAACGCGCCGAAGCGGCTTTGCATTCGTGGCTCGTGGAAAACGCCCCCAAAACCGCGGACGCGTTACCCACGCGGCTGGCGCTTGCCGAGATACGGGACGCATATGAGCGCTCGCGCCCAGACCTCGCGGGCGACTTTCGCGCGTTGCGAGTTGGCTCAATTGCTCGCGCACTAGAACTGGCAAAAGAAGACGTCTCGCTGACCGACCTGGCCTACGAAACTTTCTACGCTGCGCGACAGCAAGTCGAGTTCTTTGAAGACGTGCTGCCCGCGCTGCAGTGGCTTAGCGCTAGATTCCCACTCGTTGCCGTGACCAATGGCAATGCCGACTTGCGCTTAACTGGTGGCAGTGAGTTCTTTCAAGCAACTGTAAGCGCGAGTTCCGTTGGAATCGCGAAGCCGCAGGCCGAAATATTTCATGTCGCCGCGCGCATTGTTGGTGTACCGCCTGCGGGGCTACTTCATGTCGGCGATGACCTTCACCTCGACGTGCTGGGCGCCGTGGACGCCGGCCTCCAGGCGGCGTGGCTTGTACGCCCCCATGTCCAGTCGCCAGTGAAACTGAAACAAGGCGAGGCCAGCCGATATTTCACTATCAGTGACTTGTCGGCGCTATGCCGAATGCTTGGCGGTCCGAGCGACTTCGACTAAACATGGCAAAAATCGCTACTCTCTGAGCCCCAACGCCCTAACGCCTTGAGTTCAACGACAAGCAAACTCCTTCTGTTCGGATTGCTCTCCGGCGCCGCAATGATTCTGGCTGCCGTTTTGCTCTTCGTAGAACGCGTCTACGCATTCGCGCGATAGCCCGGTCGCTGAAGCAAACCGCGTGATGACCGCCTGCGTCTTTGTCGGTCGCTGTCAAGGATACCGAGCCGCCTGTAGAGTTCGACGCGCCGGTCTTTGCACATGAGGTGGATGGGCTGCTTGCCCGCTTGCGGCGCCTGTTCGACAAACCTTTCCATCAGGCAAAACGCTCCAGCCACCATCGTCATGCCGAAAAAAGTACAGCGCGCGGGCCCCGTCTGCGGTCGCGACGTACACATAGCGCCCCCCGCCCCATCGTGTACGACCGAACTCAATCACGTGAACCGGCCGTGCGAAAAGCGGACTTAGCCATTTTTCGACCTGCCAACGCAGAGACTTTTCACTCGTGCCTTTCATGCTCTCCTCCGGCAAGTCTGTGGCCTACCGACGCTGGGGAGAGCGTAGCCACTCCCCCAGTTCGTGCCTTGTCCACCGTCGACGAAAGCGTTACTGGCCGATTTGTCGGCTTACATGATTCTCCTGCTGGTTTAGCACGTAGTCCTCTCGCCGGGTGATATGGCTGCCGTCCTGTCTTGCCATGTCGCGCTCCTCCTGCCGAATCTGATGGTCATCTCGATGGAGTCTCGCCGCCTCGGCGCGCGACATTTCCCCTTCGCGCACCTCCTGGTGAATGCGTCGGTCCTGATTCGCCAGGCGGTGATTGACTTCTGCGCGACGCGGGTGAGTTGCATCCCAGTTGGTCTGCGCCGACGCGGTGCCTGCGAATGACATAGCAAGTACAGCAACCGCCGCGATTTTGTAGGCAACGTTGTGCATGTTCATCTCCGATTCCGTTGAGGGGACGGCTTCTCGCCGCTCACCTCCTCAACGCCAGGGACGACCACGATGTTGACTGACGAGATGTGAGTTCTGAAACGGATTATTTCGTATGAGGCGGATGTCCGAGTGCGCCCGTGGACGGCTCAGGTGTTTCAAATTACACGTCTCGTTACACACAAACACACCGGTAATTTGCGCTCCAAATATATTGCCTTCACTACCGACAAGTGAGGAACGTATGAAACGAATTTTCGCGCTAGCGCTGATGGCTGTATGTCTCGGGACCGCGTTGAGCGGCTGCATCGTCGTACCTGCAGGCGGCTACTACCACCGCTATTAACATGGCCAACGGAGCTCCGCTTCCCTGGGTACTCGCAGGTACAAAGACTGCTGCGTATTGGAGAATGCTGGACGGTCCACACGGGAAACGTTAGTCTGGAAGCACTTCATGGACCGTCTGACCAACGTCGAGGAGCTGGCACATGGAAGTGAGCACCGAAACCCTTGTTGACATGCTACGAGAGGTCGAAGCCGAGGACCCCATAGACTACGCCGACTTGCCGTTCGGAGAGGATGACCTCAGACGTCTCGTCTTGAGCTCGCTCGTCGAACGGCATCATGTTGTCGAAGGAGACATGTCGGTTTCCGAGGTTCATGCGATGTACCTTCTGAGCACCGCGAAACTCGTGCTCGAAAATACGGTGCTCCACGCGCGCCTGCTTTTGCTCCAGGGACTGCAGGTCGACGTTCAGTCGCTTCTCGCCGCGTTCACCCTCAAGGGTAAAAAAATAACGAAACCGGATGCGTACTGAAGGAAGACCTCGCTAGTTTCCTCCTCAGTACGCTTCCACGCCCGTTTCACATGCTCATGTAGCATCGCGTAGAGTCTCGCTGTCCTGGCAACGGCTGCGATGTAACAACGAAGCGTCGACCAAGGTCCTCACTCGATGCCACCGTCCACCGTTTCAGTGCAACGGCAAGCAAAACGGTGGTGATGGGCTTGAATACGGAGCTGACGACTTCTAGGCTGGAGGAACACCCAACCTGGTCTTCGCCCCGAGGTCGCTCATGGTCACCGCTCCCCCGAGTCATCCAAGGTTTCCGTCGGTTGAACAGGAAACGCTGAGTGTCGAGGCGGCGCTCAGCTGGTACATCGATGACTATCCTGGTGAAGCGCAAGTGCGCGGCATCAGCGCGATAGTCCGCGTACGCGACAACCAGGGGAATGCAGTAACCGACCTCACAACGGATGCATTCAGCTTCATCCGCCTGAGCCCCGGCCCGTCCAACCCGGCCCGGCCTGGCCCCGTCACACTGAATGTATCCGGGGGTCCCACACCCATCCCCAACGCCGGCCTTGGTGGCTACTATTCCCTTTCCCTGCTCCCACCGGCTTTCTGGTACTCGGAACTGCAGCAGTACATCTTCCTCGTTTCAGTTAGGCAGTTTATTCCGCTTGCGAACGTCACCAACGTTGGCGAAAAACTCGCTACGCTTGTCTGGCAACCACCATATTCCTGAACGAGCGCCGTAGGCTCAGATGTGCATGAGCCGGGAAAATCGTAATCCGGACGGCAGTGCCGCAGCAGGCAGGCGGTCCAGAATCCACCAGCCTTTGACGAACTTCGCCTCCATGGCCGGCCAGCTAAATCAAGCTTGCATCACGGGAGAGATGCGCAACGCACATCGCGTGAATCTGCTGGACCACGGGCTTCCTATAGTCTAGAAACCAGCCACGATTCAGATTGAAGAGCTGTACTAGGTCGACCTCGGCTTGTGGGAACGGCAAATCAAGCGCCTTTAATGCGACCACCCGGCACGCCTCGACGAGCTGTGCGCGCTCCAGCCAATCGCATTCGGCGCCGTTTGAGCTGAGCCAAATTTGCGCAGACTCGATGAGATGGAGGGTACGCAACCACTCGCCGCTTCGAGCAAATGCGAACAGCTGGCCGACCACGAGGAACGTAAGCAGCTCAGCCTTCGTTTCGTCATCCAACCTCTTCATTTCTCGGCTTCCGCTTCCGGCTTGTCTGTAGTGCTCTTTGGCCCACGCGGCGGCGCGGGGAACGCCTCGGCATGCATCAGTTCAGCCGGGAAGAGATTCAGGAACGAACGCGCTCCGTCCGTTGAGTCGCTGCCGAGCCAATTCTCATAGTCAGTTGGTCGCACAATGACAACGGAGCGTTTCTCGTCACCCGGCTTGTGGAAGCGCTTCATGAGCGGATGCTCACTTGAATTGACGGTCAGCATCGTGAACGACAGCGCCTTGCCTTCGTCACCGTCATCCCACTCGCGCCACAGCCCTGCAATGGCAAATGGTTCATCGGAGGCCATGTTGATGCGCCATCGCACGGCTTTCCCGCTCTCATAGTTGGGCTCATAGAACGCTTCGCACGGGATAAGGCACAACTGCAGCCGCTTCCACGCGCCGCTGAAGCTACGCTTCTCGCCAACCGTCTCCGCGCGCGCGTTCATCGTGTCGAAAACACCGACGCCGGGCGGAATATGCTTGCGCGGCGCCATTCCGAACGTTGCGACGTCGGCTCTCTGCGTCGGCGACGCGTCTGACAATTGGTGCCGGATAGTCCTTGTACACCTCGTCCCGCCACGGACTATCGGGCGGCTCGACGCCGAACTGCTTGAATATCCGGTCGCGGCGCGCTGCCGCGTAGTTCGTGCACATAGGGCTCCTCCGTCGAGGCAAAGACGTCTTGCCCGCCTGCTTGCGTTCCTGGATATACTGTACATCCATACAGTCTTTTTGTCAGGTCATGGAGCCGGTTTGGGAATACAAGTGGGCAGTCTGGGACGAGGTCAAAACCCGCTTCGTGCCCACGCCGATATGGCTTACCGATGAGGAAGCCCGATCCGACTGGTACGCCTACGACATGTGCGTCTACCGGCTCGAGCATACGAAGCGGGACCGGATGCATTCGGTCGGCCCGGCCGTGGACCCACCGGCCGCCGACGTGCCGTGGCATCGCGACCGGCGCGTGCGCACTGAACGATGCAGGTACGGCCTACCACCGTTCGTCACGCCGCTCGACGACGAGTTGCGACGCATCTGGAACCGGCATCCGCGGGATGAGATAGGTCGGCTCGCGCTTGAGGTGCAAACAGGAAGGTACGCTATCTCCGAACTTGAGGCGATTGCCGCCGAGGGCTACTGGTACCTACAGAAGGACTATGCGACCGTTGAGGAAGCACGCAAGTCTTTGGGTCGCTTGCGACGGCGCCTAATGCAGGAGTTGCAAAGAATTGGGCCCATCAAGTGGGAGCGTCGGTGACAACCAATACATGCAGTTTTCGGACGGCCAAGAGGTTGATGCACACACTGGGTGCTTGACACGCGAAGGAATATGCCGTTTGGCTAGCCGCGATGTTGAATCGAGGCTTTTGGCTGTCGTGGTTCGATTTTGCTCACGTGGTGGCGGTTACAATGCCCGAAAAGACCACCAGAGCAGCGGATCTACGGGCTACAAATGATCGACTACGAAACGGCGTCAAAAAACCTTCAACGTCTCGTGGAGAAATACACCGAGACAGGATGCAAGAATGAAGCCGAGACGCGCTTCCACTACATCGATGTGTTGTTGACCGATTGCCTGGGGTGGGAGCGCACTGAGATCCCTGTCGAGAAATACCTGAGCGGCGAACGAAGCGACTATGAACTAGGGAGTCCGACCGCTCTTATATTGGAGGCCAAGCGCGACGCGGTGCACTTCGAAATTCCTGTCCGCAAACACGGTGAGCTCCTGGTGCCGATCCGCCAACTGATGGGCCTGAGCGACGAAGCTAAGGCGGCCGTCGAACAAGTTCAAGGCTATTGTGCCCGACGCGGTGTCAGATATGCAGCGATCTGCAACGGTCCACAGTTGATTGTGTTCGTAGCGACGCGAATCGATGCTAAGCCGCCGCTTGAAGGTCGGGCGCTCGTCGTCGATGGGTTCAAACAGCTTCAGGAAGAGTTCCCCCTGATTTTCAACTTGATCTCGCCTCTCGGTGCGACGTCAAACAAACTTTTGGCCTATCTCGATGCTAATGGCATCGCCGGAATTCCTGAGAAAATTTCGACTCGGTTGGCCAATCATCCCACATTCCGCTATCAAAGCGCGTCGCGCAATAGCCTTCGGATGGTCGCCGAGCTTCTTCTTGAGGACATCGCGCGTACCGAAGAACTAGAAGAGCGCTTTTACCGAGAATGCTACTGCGAGAGTGGCCCTTTGGCCCAAGATGCGTTGGTCAGCAAAAACCTTCTTAAGACAAGGTACGCTGCCCTGTTCCACCCTAGCGAAGAGGCGCCCGCCGTTGTGCCAGTGAAGTCAAAGGGGAAGGCAGTCACGTCAGAGATTTTGGCAGAAAGTCTTTCTCGCCGTCCGATCATCCTATTGGGTGACGTCGGGGTGGGAAAGACCTCCTTCATCAAGAATCTGATGCTGGTGGAAGCCGAGGAGGAGTTCAAGCGGTCCATCTACGTCTATCTGGACCTGGGCGTGAACGCCTTTCTGGATGCAGGACTGGAAGAATATGTGCGGGTAGAGGTCGAGAAGCAACTTTATGACAAGTATCAGATCGACACCAACTCCAACGACTTCATCCAGACGGCGTACAAAGAGGACATCAAGCGCTTTCGCGGCGGCATTTGGGGCAATCTCGCTAGTTCAAACCCTGGTCTTTTCGAAGAGAAGCTTCTCGAGTTCCTATCCGTAAAGATCTCAAATAACGAAGAACACTTGCGTGTTTCGATCAAGCAGATTCAGAAAATGACGAGCAAGCAAGTGATCATCATCTTTGACAATGTAGATCAACGTGAGCTTGAGGTACAACAAAAGGCCTTCATCGTTTCACAAGGTGTAGCCCAACACTGGGGGGCGATTGTGTTCCTCTCCGTCCGGCCGAACACCTTTCATCAGTCGAAGCGGACCGGCGCTCTATCGGCATACCCAAACAAAGTCTTCTACATCATGCCTCCGCGGCCGGAACTTGTTTTGGAGAAGCGGCTAGTGTTTGCGCTGAATATTGCGGAAGGACGGCTACCGATGGAATCGATTTCAAGCGTGAGCTTGAATCTTGAAAGCATCGCTACCTTCCTCAAAGCGCTTCTTCATTCTCTGAAACGGAATCCGTCGGTTTCAGAATTTCTCTCCAATATCACAGGCGGAAATGTCCGTTCGATGATCGACTTTGTGACGAAATTCACTGGCAGCCCGAACGTTGACAGTGACAAAATCATTGAAATATACCGAGAAACCAATAGCTACGTCATCCCTGTTCATGAGTTCTCGAAGGCCGCTTTGCTAGGCGACTATTCAAACTATGATCCCCACTCTTCGCTGGCGATGAACATTTTTGATGTCCGGTTCCCGGATGCCCGCGAACACTTTCTCTGCCCACTGATCCTGGGCTTCCTCAACTACGACGGGGTCCATCGGAATCTAGAAGGGTTCGTGACGGCAACGCGGCTGAAACAAGAAATGCAGAGCCACGGCTTTAGCCTGGAACAGAGCGAAAGTGCGCTTCGCCGTATGACAAACAAAAAGCTCATCGAAACGACGCAACGGGTCACGTTCGAGGAGACTTCGGGCACCGAGTACGCGGAGGACCTAACAGACGCATTTCGTGTGACGACGGTCGGGGCTTATCACCTAGTGCGATGGTCTACGACATTCGCGTACCTTGATGCAATGGTCTTCGACACCCCGATTTTTGACTCAAATGCCAACCATAGATGCGGGACAGAAATTGAATCGTTCGACATACGTCATCGCTACTACCGCACCACCGAATTTCGTGACTACTTAACCCAAATATGGGACGCGAGCGGCATCACGGCCCCGTATTTCAATTGGAAGACGTTGATCTTGTCAGGGGTTGGCACTTTCGAAAGCGTGTCCTCGGCGATCAGTGGCAATCGAGGTCCACGGCGTCAAGGGCGACCATCCGCCTCCCGCTCACGCTGAAAACAAGGAGTGGCTGCGTGCCTCTCTGCTTTCTCAGCCTTCGGCCCATCGTGAGCCGCACGCGCCATTTTGACGGAGTATCCTTCAAAAAAATGGTGCATCGCACAACGATTTTTCCCGTTGCCGCGGACTTTAAAAATATCGGTAGCGAAACGATCGTAAGCGGCTGGGCAACCCATCTTGAGGTTCGGTAAAGCTCTTGGGAGTATCGTGTCCACCTAACGAATAAGCAGACATGGGCGCCTTGAGCTACACGTTCGCGTGCGCGACGCCGGCCGAAACGATGGAGGACTGGCTGGGCGGCATCGCACGCGCGCAGACCTTCTATGGCGGAGTGCCACAACTAATCGTGCCGGATAACCCGCGCGCGATGATTGCGGATCCCGACCGCTATGAACCGCGTGCCGGCGATACCGTGCTGGACTTCGCGCGTCATTACGGTGCGTCATTCCTGCCTGCTCGCGTCTATCGCCCGAGGGACAAGCCGAAGGTAGAGGTTGCGGTCCAGGTGGTCGAACGCTGGATCATGGCGCGTCTTCGTCATCACCGGTTTGCGTCAGTGGAGTCGGTCGATGACGCGATCCGTCCGCTACTGAAGAACCTGAACGAGCGCCCGTTCCAGAAGCTGCCCGGATGTCGCGCAAGCGCATTTGCCGAACTGGACGCGCCTGCTCTAGAGCCGCTGCCGGCACAGCCGTATGAGCTCGCGCGCTTCAAGACGGCGACGATCCACATCGACTATCACGTCGAGCTCAACAAACACCGCTACAGCGTGCCGCACGCGCTGGTCGGACTCAAGCTCGATGCGCGCATCACGGCGGGCGCTGTCGAACTGTTGCATCGTGGTCGCCGTGTCGCCAGCCACGCCCGTGATGACAGCGTGGGCGGCTTCACCACCGTCGTCGAGCACATGCCGGCGGCGCACCGCGCCCATCTCGAATGGACGCCACAACGGCTCGTTCACTGGGGCCAGCAGATCGGCGCGGCAACCGGCGCGCTCGTCACCCGGCTGCTGCAGGAGCAACGCCATCCTGAACACGGCTATCGGGCCTGCCTCGGATTGCCATCGCTATCACGTCGCTATGGGCGTGAGCGTCTCGAAGCGGCCTGTGCGCTGGCGCTGGAACTCGGCGTACACCGGTACCGGCACGTACGCGACATCCTTATCAATAACCGCGACAGGTCGACTGCGACAGTGCCTGCCGACTGGATCAGCCCCAGCCACGCGCATGTACGCGGCCCCAGCTATTACCAATAAGGAGAACACTCCATGATGATGCAACAGACCCTGATGCAGCTGCGCACCCTGAAGCTCGACGGCTTCGCTGATGGACTGGAGGAACAGTTGACACAGCCCGGCGTGGAGAGCCTGCGCTTCGAGGAACGCCTGTCGCTACTGGTCGACCGCGAAACGAGCTGGCCGCGATGATCGCCGTCGCACCCGACTGCTCAAGCAGGCGCGTCTCAAGTACCCAAGACGGACTTTCGATCGATTCGACGATGTATATTGAATCTTCCTGAGTTCTATGAACAGGGAGCAACAAGACAACCTTGAAGCTCGAAGGCGCCTTGCCGTCAGATCGTCGCCGAAAGCAGCGTGCCGGTCGGCGAGCATCGCACCGCGATCTCCGCTGCGAGGGCCTTTCACATAGCACCCAAACAAGCGAACCGCAACAAGCTGCCAATCTCATTAGCATACTTGGTATATCCAACATAAACATATCAGCAACACGACGGCCTCCAATCGGGCGAACGAGAGCAGTCCTCTCGACGTCTCGACAGCCACCGGAACACCACAAACATAGCGATATTCCTCCAACGCAACGTCATCAACACATCATTTATATCGGACTACTAACATAAAATAATTAAATATAAAGACGAGACTTGATTTTTATATTCACGAATACGACGTATACAAAGAAATAATAATTCTCACAACAATTTTTTCGCGCTAAAAAAACTTGAATTGCATCGCTTTGTTTGTTAGATTCAGCTCAGGCTCAATGCCAACCACGTGACCACGACCGCAAAGCCACTAGGCCTAGCAAACTCGCTATTTATGAGAGGGTATATAGGCGAGGTTGCGATGTGGATAGCATTTGAAGTTGAAGGCCAGAGTTCAACGGGTCGCCACCCGTGGCTGACTTCTGGCTCGTCAAGGACGAGAACAACGCCCGCTGCTCGTCTCTTGCACTCAATGGCGAGCGCGTGGCTAACGTTCTACGAACGGGCCAAGCTCGGCCGCATCGACTTTGAGCTGCCAGAGAGTCGACAATCCTGTCAACCGTCAAACTCGGCCGCGACCTCCCCCTTTCGCCGCTGCCCGCTGCGGAGCTCTTCTCCAGGTTTACCACTTAGCGCCTTCGAGATTTCGCAGCTGCATCTGTTTTGCGGCGAGATGACTGATCCAGTGCAAACCGTTCGCTTCGCCCACGAAGCGGCTATAGCCGGCGCCGCCCCTCATGGCTCCGAGCGTTCCGCCCGGCCGCGACCAATGTGCTGCGCAGATATGGCTTTGCTCTCAATTGTGTGCCAACGGGAATCTACACGGCGGAGTGCCAATTAAAATGCGCTATGAAATATCACGGACAGCAATCATTTTCCTATTTGACAATGATAAAAAGGAAACACCGACAAAGATGACATTTTCGTTTGCAAATACAAAGCTAACAAAAACCGAGTTACACCTTATCTGCATCGCTTTAACCTTGCAGTTAAGCGGAAAAAGCTTTGTGACGAAACGCAACTCTTTGTCCAAGTTTCTGCCCCCCCTATTCGCCTATTTTCGTCATACTTTATCGAAATACCCATCAACCTCAGATGAATGGCAAATATTTATACTTCATTTTTTTCAATATTATTTGATCGGCGAACATGGAGCGATGTCCGCAACCAACAGAATAAAAACTTGGACAATGTCCATTAAAGGCATTTTTGATTTTTGGAAGGAGGAAGACTTAATTCCTATTGACGTCCTGATTCCGAAAATCGGTCAAAAAAAAGCTCACCAGGAAATGACCAATCAACGATTATTGGGAGAGACTGGAGAGATCGCCACGCCCCCCTCCGAATCACCTCAAAAAATCCTGGTTAACGTGGACTTCTCCGCGCCGAGCGCAGACTATCTCGATAGCATTCAAAAATCCTGCCTGGAAAAAATAAATCTCCTAAAAAGCGTCTGCTCAGCGCACTGGGAAGCTCTTTTACACGACAAGGCAATTGGAGATCACTTCGCAAAGCAAATCAGTTCCGCCATGATTAACGACGTTATCGAATCGAATCAATACACAGTGCAGGGAGGGCGTAAGCGCGCCACGTTGTTGACCAGCAGCATTCGCCCGCAAGGACACCTTTGGGCGTTGGCGTTCGGCAGGCATTTCTTGTTAAATGGACAAGACCGAGAATGCATATCAAATAAAACCCATTCGAAAACGTTTTTTCGTAACGGAATCATTGATGCAGTCGGCTACGCGATATTCGACAATACAACGGCAATGCCAAAATCTGCATTTGATCAACTTACAAAGCCTGAAAAATATTTTCGATTCCTAGGAATTCTATCATCAAAAGATGCTGCGGCTGCATGCTGTCTTTTAACAATTGAGCACCCAGAATTCACCTCCGAGTCAATTCAAAATGCAAGACTATTAAATTCGAAGGGTAAATCTTACCTACTCATTACCGACAATAATAAATCTTCAATCTTCAGCGTCGACAAGCCGCGTGCAGGAACGCGAAAAAAGGTCGTACTGACATCTATCGCGCATCAGTTGATAAAAAATATTATTGAGTTGACAACTCCATTAAGAAACGTGCTCAAGAAGGCTGGTGACAAAGCATGGAGGTACCTCTTCCTTGGCGCCAAGTTAGGTGGTCGTATAGGTCCATTGGACCCGACTGCTAAGCATTTACACGCCACTTCGGACGTTGTCAGCCTTAGTCGCTTGTACCCCACATTACCCGAACATGGCCTGACCACCGGAACGCTTGACTATCGCCGAATTAGAAGCACGATGGGCGTCCTTCGATGGTTTGAAACAGGATCCCTTACAGAAATGAGCAGACGACTCGGAAATAGCAAGCGGGTTGTCCTCGAGCACTATCTACCGGCACCGCTTTTGCACGCATGGAACACGCGAATTATCCGTCGCTTTCAGAACACATTGATTATTCTAGCCGCGCATGATGAAGGATATCTGCTTGAATTAACCGACTTCAGTTCGGCTTTGGATTTGCAACACTTCATTACGCAATTGATTATCGAATACCCCGGAGACTCAAGTCCTTTGGCGAAAGAGGTGCAGACCCGTCTACATCAAAAGAAGCCACCAGAAAATCCCGAGAACGCCATTCTTAGTGATGGCATTCTGAATATTCAGCTATCGACGACAAGCTTGGCATATTTGTACGCATTCAGCGACTTTGCGGTCGAGAAGTTTAGTCTCGATGAACTGTCCCGGGTCGATGCGCAAACGAGCTTGTCTGCCGCCCAATTTGTAGATTTAACATACTTGATTCGTCATGCTTGCGAGAACGAAAGCACCGCATCTGATTTATCTGAACTACTTGATTTACCTCGTCTAAGGCTATTGCATCAACGCGCCACGGTCGAGCTTCCGCATTTATTAAAAAAGCTCGAAAAGCTATCAATTCACTCAAACTGGTAGATATCTAAAATGCAAAATCTTTCACAATTAATCGATGAAATACCATCCCCAGTTGTATCCCCGCGCCTTAACGAAACTGAACATCAAATTGCGCTTTTGGTAATCGACGCCGCCAAGCAACTGGCTCGGCCATACGACGGTGATTTCAAAGCTCCGTGGCTACTATCAGCCTTCGAGGATCCAGAATGGATTACCACGAACCGAAATCGGCAAGAACTGATAGATGGCACATGGCGACATACCATTAACGTTAACTGGGCAATGCGTCTACCAGATGGGAGTTTCCTTACCGACAAGAAATATAAAAATCTACTTGACCTTAATCGACGCATAGCATTTCTTCTCCGCTCAAATCACATAGGCGATATTACTGCTCCAGGGGCGTGGAAGTCCCATGTATTGGTTCTTCTTCAGCTTACGCGCTGGGTTGTTTTGCACGCATCGCAGTTTCACCCGGAGAAATACGGGTTCAAGTTGTTAGACCAGTTTGCGATTGACTCTCTAATGCGATTGCATGCCGAAGGAGGGTGGACCGCGGCTCAACAGATTCCGCAGAGGCTCTTGTCAAGATTCTACAGACATACCTTCGGCGAACCATGCCCACAACAACTGCTTAAACGCGTCTACGCAGTCCCCCAAAAAGTCAGAGCGCAAATAATGAGGTGGCTCGTCAAAAATTCCTACTATGGAGTGGTCGAAGCCGGAGAAAACACTGGCAAAGCCTTTCTCCGTCGTGAACGTCTTGCTGATGAGATATACGAATCAGTTGACTCCATGAAAGTCAACTCGAAACTGAATGCCTTTTGCCGACAGTTTGAACCTGACCTTCAGGTCGGAGGCCTCTTGGTCAACATACACCAACTTACCGAACTTCCTGACCACAAGACGAAAACATTACATGACGTGGTCAACGCGGGTGCCGCCGAGAAAACGTTGGCCTGGATTACTACCGCTACGACAACGCTTCTCTCGGCGCACCGGCACATACCCAACTATTTACCAGAACCAGCTTCAATTTCCGTGCGACGAGCCCATACGCAGGCGCTCGCACTCACACGACAATCGGGACATACTCCATTCATACCTATCAATACTGGTCTAGCTTATTTCAACCATGCCATGCGGTTTGTACATCTATACGGTGAGGCGCTGGTAGACTTCTATCTTGCCATCATTGCTTGCGCGCCGGAATCTGCCAGGAGTGGAGCCTGTCAGGACTATTTGTCCCGTTTGTGCTGCGGCCAGTTTTCAAGCAACTATACGTGCGTAATCGGCAACAAGAGAATATCTATCGGAGAGATTCTCGGCATTAGTAAATTTCTGAGGCACGAAGTCAATTTTGAATTGCTGAGAAGCCAACCGACCCTCGATGAAGCACTTAGAGTGTTGATTGGAGCTTGCATCGTATGCATGGCAATACTGAAGCCATCACGGGAGAGCGAACTCACGCATCTGAAGCGAGACTGCTTACGTCTTGGAAGCGACGGTTATAACCTTAGGTTTACTCTTGGAAAGAGTAATTCGGGAGAAGCCTATCAGGAAACCACTCGACCAATCCCTGTAATAGCCGCGAAAGCAATCCAATTGCTCCAAAAACTTGGTCAAGGCCTCGTCGACACATACAGAGACACTCAAAAAATCAGCAGCAATCTATTCTATCTTCCCCAACAGCGTGGATTGGGTGCACTAACGGCAGATAATGGGCTTTTGAACGAACATATTGATATTTTTTGTGATTATGTCGCTTTGGCACCCGACCACCTAGGGCGGCGCTGGTATTTGCGCATTCATGAAATGCGAAAGTGGTTCCTGCTTCTGCTCTTTTGGTCGGGAAAGTTTGACGTACTGGATGCCGCACGGTGGATTGCGGGCCACGCCGATGCCGCCCATATCTATGCCTACATTGAAAAAGAGTTCCCAGGCGAAGAACTGCCGAAACTGGAAGCTGGATACGCAATAGACAGATTGAGAGTTTTGGAATCGACGGCTACCTCGCGTACAGGAAGTGAACCTGGCATCCACGCATTATACGAAAAGGTTCTTCAGCATTTCAGTGTGCAATCGCTGTCATTTGTTCCAGAATCGGAATGGACAGGTTACGTCTTAGCTCTACGGCAAACGGAAGGCTTTATCTTAGAGCCGCATTCCGTTTACGCTCGAGGTAGAAGCAAACAGGTTGTTGGCATCAATGTGTCATTTGTGCTACGGGAGAAGTGACAATGAATAGACAAGGCGCATATCAAAAAAAGGCAAGAAATATGGAGAACGTTAAGGCGCGGTTTTCCTTTCTTAAAACTGCAATAGCCTCTCCACATAAAATCAATGCATCCGTCGCGAAATCCTTGATAAGCCAACGTACATTTTGCTCGCTGCAAATATCAAAAACAGAAATTTACCCAATATCTTTGAACACGTTTAAATCACTTTCTCGCGAACTTTATTCGACAGAGAAAGAAGCAGGCGGAGACGGCTTCGCATACCTAGACGCAATGCGGGTGCAGCTCAGAAATTTAGTCGAAGATACGACCAAAGGCAGGTCAGTTGACGCTCGCGTCAAACGACGTGAAGAGCACCAATCCGAATTGGCGGATAGAATTTCGAAAACAGAATTGCAGAACATCTATCGTTCAAAGGCGTATTTTGACCTTTACAGCAAACTGAAATCACTCGTAAGCGAGAGCGCAATTGAAGAAGCCGTAAGGTTGCGACTTCTTCGGCTTCTCAAAAATCATGATGAACTGTACGGTTCACTCCTTAGCCCCCAAGGGTCTCTTACCGCTGATACCGCAGTGTTGATTGCATGGCCCACACAGCAGGAGGAAGAATGATGGCCGCCCAACTGTTCAAAGTTCGGCCTGTGGATATTCCATATTCCGTGACGATGCTGCTCGATGATGGCAAACACATCTCGTCGCAGCACATCGAGTATTTCCCATATATGTACTGGCCAAACCGGCGCCCCTGCGACCCTTTGAATATGTACTTCATGGATGTCGCATATCTCACAACCGGGCAATCGTTGAGAACAATTGCCTCGGAGCTTAGCCATTTGGTTCGATACTGTGGTACGAAAAACGTTCCGTTCGCCGCGCTGGATGACACCAATATTTTCGAGTTGTCGGCATTGCTTCAAAGTGAAAAATCACCCATTCGAATTGGCGAACGCATCAGAGATGACAATACAGTTCGAGCAATACTGAGCAGAACGATTCGGTTTCTTTTTTGGTATCAGGAGAAGTTTGTGTCGGCGACGGGGACGCCATTAATCGGTGAAATTGATACTTCACCCCAGATTATCGTTCGACGAGTCAAACGCCAGAGACACGCATACAGTCAGTCTGGATATTACTACACTCACCGCTCGATGCCGACACCTGATAGCCGAGAGCCGAAAGGACCAATTGGCCTGCCTATCATTGAATCGATCGAACGATGCGTAGATTCACTAAGTGACATAAACGCACAACCCGACAAATTCGTTCGACGTTATCGAAATCGTCGAGAACTGCTTTCCTCACATCTTGAATATATTCGCGTTCGACGTCATTTCATGATTTGGTTAATGAAACGCACAGGTCTACGCCCCTCTGAGATGGTTGAGATTGACGTCAAAGAACATACCAATATTCTCCATTCGAAGAGACTTCTAATCCCCACCAAGAAACGACGACGCGAGCATGCGCCTTTGCGCAGCTTTCCCATAACACTCAAAGATGCGACCGTTTTCCAACGATACCTCATCGCTCGTAAGAGGTATAGCTCTGTACTGGAGTGCGCTGGCCAAGACGAGACTCCTTCCGACGCATTGTTTCTTGGGGTCGACGGGACAGCAGTCAAGAAGGCATCCCTCGAACGCGACTTCTCACGCTTGGTGACAGCGGCCGGATTTCGCGACGTTCAGGCCTGTTTTAGCATGTTTAGGCATAGATTTATCACATACGAGGTTATTGTTCACCTGAAGGAATTCATGCAAACGTCAGGAAAGACAAAGTACCTCATGACTGAGACGGACTACGAGTCAATTCTAAAAAGGGTGGCCGTCAAAACAGGCCATAGTTCACCCAAGAGCCTCTGGCACTATATCGACTTGGCGTGGGAAGAGATTGATGTGTGGGGCGGCGTCGATAAGGCTATTGAGCGGCTCCATGCGGCTGACCGTTTCCATGATGAATTGTTGGAACTGAAGCACGAATTGGAGACTCTTAAGAGGTCCAAGAAGTCCGCGTCCACGGCGAAACTAATTGGCATGATCGCGGAAAGAATTGCCGCGATTATCGATTCTGCAAAGCAAGACATTGAGCGTCGCAGCGACGACTGATGGCACCCGGTAGGTGGGTACTGGAGTGAATGCAGCCGAGAACTAACGAAATGTGCAGGTGTGCTGCGCCCGGTCAAAATGGATGTCCGAGACAATGGGTTGCCGAGACGTGTGAAGCCCACCTTGGACCAATCTCGTCTCGCAGTGCAAGCAATCCGATTTGGGGACGTACGCGAACTGCTCTTCGAATCTGCTACAAGACTTGGCCTCCCAAGCGGCCCCTTAGCGTCCATACCTCGCAAATTGGCTTACACGTTAATGTCAATTGACGAGTGTCAAATGATGCGTCGAGTTTGCCGGCGGACTACCAAAAGACAGCGAATATTGCAGTCAAGCTCCATCAATTGACATCAGTGGTACGTCTGGAAAACGACCACGATCAGGAGGTCATGTTCCTCCGCGAGCTTGAGCAGGCGATGCGCGACGGCGGGCGCGAGCGTCGCGCCAGTGGGGTTGTGGACCGCCGAGTTCGTCACGTAGAGACGCGGGCGCGATTCGGCCAGGGTGCGCTCGAACGCGGCGAGATCCGGACCCGTTGGCGTGTACGGCACGCCGACCACGCGCACGCGATGTGCGCGCAGCAGCGCCTGGAAATTGAAGTAGCACGGGTCGTCCACGAGCACGGTGTCGCCCGGCTCCAGCAGAAAGCGGCACACAAGGTCGAGCGCCTGAGTGCCGCCGTCGGTCAGCACGATCTGCTCGGGCGCGGCCTCCACGCCATGCTGGCCGAGCCGCCAGGCAAGCTGCTGACGCAGCGCAGGCAGGCCGAGCGGCGAGGCGTAATCCGTGAGCGGCGCGCGCGGATCGCGTGCGATCGCGCGCAGCGCGCGCCGCACGGCGTCCTCCGGCAGCCACGAGGCGGGCAGCCAGCCGCAGCCGGGCCGCAGCGCGCCCGCCTCGGTCTGCAGCGACTGGCGCGTGAGCCAGAGCGGATCGATCTCGCGGTCGAGTTGCGGTCCGAGCGCCGCGAGCGCGAGCGGAGGCGCGTGACCGGCCACGAAGAAGCCCGCCCCGCGCCGCGCGACCAGCACACCTTCGGCGACGAGGCGCTCGTAGGCCTCCACCACCGTCGAATTCGACACGCCAAGCTGCTCGCTCATTGCACGGATGGACGGCACGCGCGCGCCGGCGGCCAGCGCCCGCGCGGCAATGCGCTCGCGCAGCGCCTGCATCACCTGTTCGACGCGCGTCATGGGCAAGCCTTGCGTCCTCGTTCTGTCTTTCATCTGTACTGCTCCGTGTTCAATACAGTTTGAACAAATTGTACTGATCTGTAGCTTACCTTCATGCGGCGCGGCGCGCATCATCGCTAGATCGCGATCACGGATGTTTTCCCCTGGCCAAAGCCCATGCGCAAAAAGCTCGATTCCACTACCGACGGCTGGCTCTGCGGCCTCGCAGGCGTCCTCATCTTCAGCGGCTCGCTGCCCGCCACGCGTCTCGCCGTGCTCGGCCTCGACCCCGTCTTCCTCACTGGCGCGCGCGCGACCATCGCGGGCGCGCTTGGCGTGCTGCTGCTTCTGTCGTTGCGCGCGGCGCGGCCCGCACGCGCCGAAATCTGGCCGCTCGTCATCGTCGCGCTCGGCGTGGTGGTGGGCTTTCCGCTCCTCACCGCGCTCGCGCTCCAGCACGTAAGCTCGGCGCACGCCATTGTGTTCGTCGGCTTGCTGCCGCTCGCGACCGCCGTGTTCGGCGTGCTGCGCGCGGGCGAGCGTCCGCAGCCCGCCTTCTGGATCTTCTCCGCGGCGGGCAGCGCCGCCGTCGTGGCGTTTGCGCTGCGCCACGGCATCGACGCCTCGCCGCTCGGCGACGCGCTCATGCTCGGCGCGATCGTCGTGTGCGGGCTCGGCTACGCGGAAGGCGCGCGGCTCTCGCGGCGTCTGGGCGGCTGGCAGGTGATCTGCTGGGCGCTCGTGATCTCGCTGCCCGTGATGGCGCCGCTCGCGTGGTGGCTGCGCCCCGCGTCGTTCGCCGCCGTGAGCGCGGCCTCGTGGTGGGGGTTCGCCTATGTGTCGCTCTTCAGCATGCTGATCGGCTTCGTGTTCTGGTATCGCGGGCTCGCGCTCGGCGGCATTGCGGGCGTGGGGCAATTGCAGTTGCTTCAGCCGTTCTTCGGCTTCGTGCTCGCGGCGCTGCTGCTGCACGAAACCGTGCCGCCGGCGATGATCGCCGTCACCGCCGTGGTGATCGCGTGCGTGGCCGGGGCGCGGCGCTTCGGACGCGCGACGCGCGCACCCTCTGTCGCGAATCGCACGGGCACGCAGCGCGTCTAGGCCATACATTTTTGGCGCGCTTCAAAAGCGCCCGGGTGCGAGGCATAGTGAGGGATGCAAACCTCCTTCCCCTGTGCCTTCGCGCCTCGTCCCAGCCGATGAACCCACACTCCGACGCGCACGTGCGCGACGCCACCGCCGGCGACTTTCCCACCATCGCCGCGATCTACGCGCACCACGTGCTGCACGGCACGGCGTCGTTCGAGGAGACGCCGCCTTCGCTCGACGAACTCCTGCGCCGCCACGCCGCCGTGCGCGAACACGGCCTGCCTTGGCTCGTCGCCGAAATCGACGGCCACGTGGCGGGCTACTGCTACGCCACGCCCTACCGGCCGCGTCCGGCGTACCGCTTCACGGTCGAAGACTCGATCTATATCGACGAAGCGTTCCGCGGCCGCGGACTCGGCCACACGCTGCTTAACGCGCTGATCGAACGCTGCGAGGCGGGCCCGTGGCGGCAGATGATCGCCGTGGTCGCCGACCCGCGCGGCGGCTCGCTCAAACTGCACGAGCGCCTTGGGTTCGAACTGACCGGCACGCTGCGCGGCGTAGGTTTCAAGCACGGCGAGTGGCGCGACACGGCGCTCATGCAGCGCACGCTCGGGCCGGGCGCGGACACGCCGCCCAAGGGCTGACGCAGTACGCTCGAAAGCGCTCCGGCACGTCACGCGCGCGCCGCAAGCGAAACGCCGCTCGTACAATACGTCCTTTCGCAACGGAGCCAGACCCAAGGCTCTGAAGACAAGGACTGATTCACCATGCAACCCCTCCTCGAACACCTGCACCCGGCCAACTGGGGCTTCCTGTGGGACGCGCTCTCCGCGCTCGCGCTGCGCTTGTGCGCAGCTTTCGCGATCCTCTGGTTCGGCTGGTGGCTCTCCCGGCGCGTAGGCAACTGGATCAAGCGGCGCGGCAGCGGCATCGACCCCACGCTGCGCCCCATCGTGCGCGACACGGCCGTGTGGGGCGTGCGTCTCGTCGCGGTGATCGGCGCGCTCTCTCAAATCGGCATCCAGACTGCCAGCATCGTCGCGGTGCTCGGCGCGGCGGGTCTCGCCATCGGTCTCGCGTTGCAGGGCACGCTGCAGAACATCGCGGCCGGCATCATGCTGTTGCTGCTGCGGCCGTTCAAGGTGGGCGACTATATCGACGGCGGCGTCGGCGCAACCGTCGCGGGTACCGTCGAGGAAGTGAACCTCTTCACCACGCGTCTCACGAAGCCCGACGGCATCTGCGAATATGTGCCGAACAGCGCGCTGTGGAGCAATTCGATCCGCAACTACAGCCGCAATCCCACCCGCCGGCTCGACCTCGAAGTGGAAGTGTCGGTGCGCGACGACGTGAACCGCGCGATCGACGTATTGCGTACGCTCGCCGCGGCCGACGCGCGCGTGCTGGCCTCGCCCGCGCCACAAGTGATGGTGTCGCGTTTCGACGACAGCATCGCCGTGCTCAACGTGCGCGTGTGGGCGAACATCGACACGTTCTGGGACATGCGCTGGGAGCTTTCGCGCAAGGTGCGCCAGTCGCTCAATGACGCGCATTGCTCGCTGCCCCTGCGCACTCGCGAGTTGCACATCGTGCAGACGCAGCCGGCAGAACCGGATCATCCGCCACCACCGACACAATCGACACAGCAAGCACAGCAATGAACGCCTACGCGCGCCGCCTGCGCCGCTACGCCAGAGGGCTCGTGCCGCACGGTTACCTGGCCTTGCTGCTGGTGCTCGACGGCCTGCTGCTGGTGCGCCCGGTCGCGCAGAAAGCGCTCGAACACGCGCGCGGCAACTGGTTCGACGACTGGATCGCGCTCATCAACGCGTTCGGCGTGCTCGCGCTTCCCCAGGCGCTGGTCGCCACCGGCCTCACGATGATGTCGTTCGGCATCGCGCTGCGCGCGCGCGTGGCGTGGATGCTCTCACTGGTCCTGCTCGCCGGCGCGGTCGGCATCTGCCTGTGGGGCGACTATCGCAGCCACGCGCTTGCAGCCTTCTCGCTCGTACTCGCCTGCGCGCTCATCTACTACTGGCGCCGCTTCGACCGCGCGAGCGTCGCCGCGGGCTCCTTGTTCGCATTCCTGAGCATTGGCTCGTTGGTCGTCTACGCGGTGTTCGGCTCGCTGTATCTCGGCGACAACTTTGCGCCGCCCATTCGCAACCTCGTCACGGCGTTCTACTTCTCGATCGTGTCGATGTCCACGGTCGGCTACGGCGATATCGTCCCGCATACGGACACCGCGCGGCTTTTCACGGCTTCGATCATCGTGCTCGGGATCACCGTGTTCGCGACTTCGATCAGCGCCGTGATCGGGCCCGTGATTGGCGGGCATTTGAAACGCATCGTCAAGGGAGGCATTTCCAACGTGACCCGCAAGAACCACTATCTGATCGTCGGCGCCTCGCCGCTCGCGCATAGCGTGTATGCGGGACTCATCAAGCGCGGCTACACGACGACCGTGATCGTCGCGCCCAATACGCCGCACAACTATCCAGCCGAGGCCGACCTCATCGTCGGCGATGCGAGCGATACCGCCACGCTGCACAATGCGGGCGCCGAAACCGCACTCGCCGCGCTCGCGCTGCGCTCCGACGACGCCGAGAACGCCTTCGTGATTCTCGCGATCAAGGAGATCGCGCCGAAGGTGCGTACTGTGGCGCTCGTGAACGACAGCCGCAACTTGCAGCGGTTGCGCCTCTTGCAGCCCGACATGGTGTTTTCGCCGCAACTGCTCGCAGGCGAACTGCTCGCGCGCACGCTCAACAACGAGACCATCGACAACACGCTGATCGAACAATTGCTGTTCGGCAAGAGCGCGGGCGGCGCGGCGTAGGTCGTATTACCGCTCCGGCAGCGGCAGGCGCCGGAATAACGTGGGGTAGTCGATCACGAGCCCATCTTCGTCCACGCGCAGATTCGCAGTGAAATCGCGGAAGATGCCCTCGTAGCGATACTCGCGGTCGCGTTCGATGCACACGTACGCCTGCTCGACAGGCTTGGGTTCCAGCTCAGGCGCGGCGATGTACGCCACGCGGATCGGCTGACGCTCACCGCGCGCAAGGCCTAGACGCCGGATTGGCAGTGTGTTCGTGAACGGTGTCGCGGCGATGTCGATGTCGATGCAGCCGTCAAGCGCCTGCAGTGCGTGCCCTTCCCCGTCGGTCCAGTGACCCTTGCCGTCGCTGTGGAGCACGAGCGAGCGCCCGCCCATCACGCGAAACGCCGCCCAACGCACGCGCCACTGCGCGTCGCACTCGATGGCATAGCACAGGCCATACGATTTGCCGTAGCGCTCGCCAACGATCACACTTTCCGCGCGGATCGTGTCGCCTTTTTCCCCAAATTTCGGGCCGCAATGCGCATCGAACGCCAGATGCTCGATGCCCTCGCCCGTCTCGGATGCCCAACGCACTTCCCGCATCGTTCGCCTCCACAAAGATCAAGGTAACCGCCGTGTGCGTATCGTAACGCGGCGGCAAATAGCGACTATCAACCTACGCGCATGCGCGAGGCGGGCTGCATCACCTATGCTTGCACTCTGGCCGCCCGTGCGCTTCGCACCGGGGCCACACTCGTCCGTATCCGCACGCCACGCCTTCGCCATGTCCGCCCGATTATCCGCCGCTTGCGGCACCGCTGCCGATACCGCCGCGGGTCCCGCACTGCCCGCGCTGTTGCGCAGCTTCGGCCAGATCGTGCTGCAGGCGCACGCGGGAACGGGCGCGTGCGTGCTCGCGGCGCTCGCGCTCACCAACTGGCGGCTGGCTCTCGCCGCGTTGCTCGGCGCAGCCGCGGCCAACGTCTGCGCGCTCGTGGCGGGCCACGCGCAAACCGCGATCCGCGACGGCCTCGCGGGCTACAACGGCGCGCTCGCCGCGCTCGCGGCGTTCACCTTCGTTGGTGACTCGGGCACGGCGGCCGCGCTTGCGCTCATTGCGGGCGGCGCGAGCGCGTGGATCGCCGGGCCGTTGGACCGCTGGCTCGCTCGCGCGCGACTCGGCCTGTATTCCGCGCCCTGCCTCATCGCGACCTGGATCTGGATGCCGCTGCATCCGGGTAGCGAACCCGTAGCGACCACGATCGCCGTTGCACCGCTCGCCGCGCACGGATCGCCGCTCGCGACCGCAGCACACGCCGCGGCTGGCGTGTTGAGCGGCCTCGCGCAAACCACGTTCGCGTCGGGCGCGGCGGCGGGCGTGTGCGTGCTCGCCGGCCTCGCCTGGTCGTCGCGGCGCGCGGCCGCTTATGCGCTCGGCGGCGCGGCGCTTGCCAGCGCGCTCGAACTCGCCTGCGGCGCAAGCCCGGACGCCTTCGGCGCGGGCCTCGCGGGATTCAACGGCGCGCTTGCCGCGCTCGCGGTCTGCACGCTCGGCACGCGTGCCGCGTTCTGTGCGACCATGCTCGCCGCGGCCCTGCATCTAGCCGCCGTGCGCTGCGGACTGCCCGCACTGACCGCGCCGTTCGTGCTGGCAAGCTGGAGCGTGCACGTGTCGGCGCGACGCCTGCGCGCGCTATCCGCATCATCCACGCCGTCTGAAGAGCCCTCCGTCCGCTGAAGGAATCGCCATGTCTTTCGCCCATCGCCCGACGAGCACCTGCGCCGAGACCGCGCCGCGCTCCGCCGCCGAGCAGCAACTGCGCGTCGATCTCGCCGCCGCTTACCGCCTCATCGCAGTCAATGGCTGGGACGACCTCATCTACACGCACGTTTCCGCCGCCGTGCCCGAGGAACCTGGCCGCTTCCTCATCAATCCGTTCGGCCTCGCCTTCGACGAAGTGCGCGCCTCGAACCTCGTGAAGATCGACACCGAAGGCCGCATCGTCGGCGCCAGCGAGCACCCGGTGAACGCCACCGGTTTCGCGTTGCACGCGGCCGTGCATCTCGCGCGGCCCGACGCGGTGTGCGTGATGCATCTGCACAATACGGCGGGCATTGCAGTGTCGATCCAGCGCGACGGCCTTTTGCCGGCCTCCCAGCACGCGCTGCGCTTTTACGGCCAGCTTGCGTGGCACGACTACGAAGGCCTCGCCTTCACGCCTGCCGAAGGCACGCGCCTCACCGCGAGCCTCGGCGCGCACCCGGCCATGCTGCTGCGCAATCACGGCACGCTCACCACTGGCCGCACGGTGGCCGAAGCCTACGTGCTGATGGCGACGCTCATCAAGGCCTGCGAAATCCAGTTGCAGGCACAGGCCGGCGGCGTGCCGCTCGTCTTGCCGCCGCCCGAGGTGGCCGAACGCACGGCCGAGCAGTTGCGCGACGGCGGCGCGATCGAAGGCGTACTCGAATGGCCGGCGCTGCTGCGCAAGCTCGATCGCATCGATTCGTCATACCGCGACTAATCACGCCAATTCCATTGCATCACCGACTTTTCAAGGAGACCCGCATGCCGACATTCCACATCGAAATGTTCGAAGGCCGCAGCGTCGAACAAAAGCGCCAGCTCGCCGCGGCACTGACCGAAACCACCTGCAAGGTGCTCGGTGTCGAGCCACAATCCGTCGACATCATCTTTCACGACGTCAAGCCGGAAAACTGGGCGACGGCCGGCAAGCTGTGGAGCGATCCGCGCTGACGCCCTCATTTCCATCGCAATCCTTATCATTTCCGCCTGGCGTCGCACGCACCGCTCGCGCCGCCAGGCGCGCCTGAATCATCCCCGCACGATTTCTTACGCCGCACCCCGAGGCGCATTGCCGCACCCCGTGCGGCTGCGCGGTGTATTGACGCAGCGCCATACCCCTCGCACATCCCGCCTGCGCAACGAGCGTTTAATCTAAATTGATTTTTATCAATGCGTTAGCGCATGTTCTCGTCTCGTTGAGATTGACGACTGCGACACGCTGGCGCACGTCGCAGCGCAGCAAAACCACCGCCGTTCCCCTACGCTTACGTCCATCGCACGCAACCGCAGCGCCCCCACTGTGGTGCAGTGCGCAGTTTTCCCCCGGTACGCAAGCAACAGGCACGCACATGCACACGTCACTATCCGCCTTCGACCTGGCCCGACTGCAGTTCGCCTTCACCGTCTCGTTTCACATCGTCTTTCCGGCGCTCTCCATCGGCCTGGCCAGTTTCATCGCCGTGCTCGAAGCCTGCTGGCTCAAAACACGTCAGCCGTTCTACAAGGACCTCTGCCTCTTCTGGTCGAAAGTCTTCGCCGTGGCCTTCGGCATGGGCGTCGTGTCCGGCGTCGTCATGAGCTATGAGTTCGGCACCAACTGGTCGGGCTTTTCGTCGTTCGCGGGCCCCATCACCGGGCCGCTGCTCATGTACGAAGTCATGACCGCGTTCTTTCTCGAAGCGGGCTTTCTCGGCATCATGCTGTTCGGCTGGAACCGCGTGAGCCCGCGCGCCCACTTCGGCGCGACGCTGATGGTCGCCATCGGCACGCTCATCTCGACGTTCTGGATCCTCGCCTCGAATAGCTGGATGCAGACGCCGCAAGGCTTCAAGATCGTCGACGGCCACGTCGTGCCGGTCGACTGGTTCAAGATTATTTTCAACCCATCGTTCCCGTACCGGCTCGCGCACATGGCGATCGCCGCGTTCATCGTGGCTGCGCTCGTGGTGGCCGCGAGCGGCGCCTGGCATTTGCTCAAGGGGCGGCGCGACCCCGCCATCAAGAAGATGTTTTCGATGGCGCTCGGCCTCCTGCTCGTGCTCGCGCCCGTGCAAGCCTTTGTGGGCGACGCGCACGGCCTGAACACGCGCGAATATCAGCCCGCCAAGATCGCCGCGATCGAAGGCATTTGGGACACCGAACAAGGTGGCACCGCGCTCAATCTGTTCGGCATCCCCGACATGCAGGCCGAGACCACACGCTACGCTGTTTCCATCCCGCACCTGGGAAGCCTGATCCTCACGCATAGCTGGGACGGCGAGATCAAGGGGCTCAAGTCCTTTCCCGCTGACGAGCGGCCCAATTCGCCGCTGCTGTTCTGGAGCTTTCGCGTCATGGTCGGATTAGGCCTCCTGATGATTCTGCTCGGCGTGATGGGCTGGGTGCTGCGCCGCCGCGGCACGCTCTACGAATCGCGCGGTTTCCAGCGCTTCGTGCTCGCCATGGGACCGACGGGCTTCATCACGCTGCTCGCGGGCTGGGTCACGACCGAAGCCGGCCGCCAGCCCTGGGTGGTCTACGGCGTGATGCGCACGGCGCAAGCCGTGTCGCCCCTCACGGCGCAACAGGTCGGCGTTTCGCTGATGGCGTTCGTGGCCGTGTACTTCCTCGTGTTCGGCACGGGCATTTACTACCTGCTCAAGCTGCTGCGCAAAGGTCCTGCGCTGCCCGACTCCCGGCCACATTCGCCCCGCGAGCCGCGTGAACCGCGCATGGCTCACCCTGCGCTCACCGTGAGTCAGACCGCACGCCGCCCCATGTCCGCCGCCGATCAGCTGATCGACGCCTGAGACTTCCACATTCATCGTTACGAGGCTAGCAAGCAAATGGATGTCACCGTCATCTGGGCAGCGATCATCGCGCTCGGCGTTCTTCTCTACGTGGTGCTGGACGGATTCGATCTCGGCATCGGCATCGTGTTTCCGCTCTTTCCCGACGAGGAAGAGCGCGATCTCATGATGAACACCGTCGCCCCCGTGTGGGACGGCAACGAGACCTGGCTCGTGCTCGGCGGCGCGGGGCTTTTCGCCGTGTTCCCCATCGTGTACTCGACTGTGCTTTCCGCGCTCTATCTGCCGCTCGTGTTCATGCTCGCGTGCCTGATCTTCCGCGGCGTGTCGTTCGAGATTCGCGCCAAGGCCAATCGCACGAAGCATCTGTGGGATCTCGCGTTCATCGGCGGCTCGACGGGTGCCGCGTTCTTCCAGGGCGTCGCACTCGGCGCTTTCCTGCAAGGCATTCCTATGGACGGCGGACAGTTCGCCGGCGACGCCTTCGGCTGGCTCACGCCATTCAGCCTGCTCTCGGGCTTCGGGCTCGTCGCGACCTACGCGTTGCTCGGCTGTTGCTGGCTCGTCGCGAAGACCGAGGGCGACCTGCAGCGACGCCTGCGCAAGCTCGTCTGGCCGCTCACGGTCATGCTGCTCGGCTTCATCGCGCTCGTGAGCCTGTGGACGCCGCTGCAGGATCCGGCGATTGCCGAGCGCTGGTTCCGTTCGGGCCTCTTCTGGCGTCTCGCGCCGGTGCCGCTGCTCGTGCTCGCCTGCGCCGCGTGGATGCGCTGGGCAGTGCATGCGCGCCATCACAAGACGCCCTTCATCGCGGCCATCGGACTCGTGCTGCTCGGCTACGCAGGCCTGCTCGTGAGCCTGTGGCCCTACGCGATTCCGCAGGGCCTCACGCTCTGGGAAGCGGCCGCGCCGCGCGAGAGCCAGATGTTCACGCTCGCGGGCGCAGCGTTCATTCTGCCGATCATTCTCGCCTACACGATGCTCGGTTACTGGGTCTTTAGAGGCAAGGTGCGTCATGGCGACACCCATCACTACCACTAACGCTGCGCGCCGCGCGCTGCCCGGCTGGCTCTGGTTCGTACTCCTCTGGTGTGCGGGCGTGGGTGCGGCCGTGTCGCTCGGCTTCGCGTTCAAGGTTTTCATGAACCTGACGCTGTTCGCCGTGAAGTAATTGGCAGATGCGGATTTGCACAAGCGCGCTCGGTTTCACGGCGCCGCGTTAGACTGTAGGCTCTCTGTCAACCGTCTGAAACGTTCATGCAACAGATGACCTTCATGGAATGCGTCAAGCGCGCCTGGGCGAGCGCCTGGCAGGCCGCCGTGCAAATGCCGTTTCTCGTCGTGGGGACTTTCGCGATCTACGCGGCGCTCGGGTGGTTCGGGCTCGCCGGGCGCCCCATGCCGGCCGAAGGCGCGGCGCCCTCGGCCGGACTCATTGTGCTCGGCAATCTCGCCTCGCTCCTGAATTCACTTCTCTACCTCTGGTTCACGCTCAAGATTTCGCGCTTCGTGCTGCTAGGCGAGCGCAGCGCGCCGCTCATGCCGGCCGGGGCCAGGCCGTTCCTGCGTATTTTCGCGGTCGGCCTTATTCTGGCCATCGCGCTCGGCGCGTTCGCGCTCGTGCTGTGGGTCGTGCTGCGGCCTCAGTACCAGGGCGGCGCGGCGTTCCTCTTTCTCGTGGTCCTTGCGATCTGGATGTTCGTGGCAGTGCGCCTGTCACTGCTCTTTCCGGCGCTTGCAATCGGCAGTCCGATCGCCTTCGGCGCCGCATGGCGCGACAGCCGCGGGCATTTCTGGAGCCTCTTTGGCGTCACTTTCGTCGCCGCGCTGCCCATTGCCGTGTGCGGCCTCTTCGTGCTCATCGGCATGGGCCTCGCGGGCGTCTCGCCTGAAATCGTGCGGCAGCCGGGTTGGCTCACCGCGCTCGCCATTGGCCAAAGCATCGGCAATATCGTGTTCGCGCTGCTCACCACCACGGCGCTCGCCTGGCTATATCGCCGCTACGCGCAAGCGCTGACGTCGCCCGCCACGCGCTAGTCTCGCACTACCTGGCATTACCATATGCCCGGCACGAAGCGATAACGCACGCGCGCCAGATACTCGCGGTAGCCGGGCAAATGCTCCGCGAGCGTTTGCTCTTCACGTACCGCACGATAGCCGATCCCAACGATCATGAAGGGCACGCACGCCAGCCCCCACCACGAACCGAGCATGAGCGGCGTGCCGGCGAGAAAGAGCAGCGCGAAACCATACATCGGGTGACGCACGTAAGCATACGGGCCAGTGTCACTGACCGTATGCCCGCGTTCGCTCTGAATCTTCACGACGGGCGCCGCAAAGCGGTTCGCCGCGAAGACCGCGCGCGTCGCGTAGATATCGACAAAGATGAAAACGGCGCCGAGCACGCTGAGCCACAACGGCACACGCGACCAGCCCATGCGCACGGCGTCGATGCCCATCAGGCACAGCCACGCGCAAAATCCCACCGACACGCACAGCATGAACACGCGGTCCCACGGCTGTTGCGTGCGTTGCGCGAAAGGCGCGAGCCGCTCGACAAGGAGGCCCGGATCCTCGCGCCCGAGCCACCGGCCGATCCACACGCCGCATAGTGCCCACTCGATGAGCCAGAGCCACGCCGCCGTCCAGGCCAGCGTGCCCGCCGAAACGAACAGCAGCACGCCCATCAATCCGAACCAGACCACGACTTGCACGAACAGCTTCGCCATTAGCGCTTTCGTCATTTTCAGCTCAGTCATGATGTCCTCCTTGCGCGCGGGCGAAAGTGCCGTTTCGCGCGCTTGCTGCTATGCGCTGCGCGAAGTCATGCGCGCATAGAGCGCATCTGCGTCGATACGTTGCGTCGCTTCGCCGCGCGCGAGATCGATGCCGAAGCGTTCGCGCAGACACAGCGCGAGTTCCTCTCCATTAGCGATCGTACGCTCCTCGCTCACCTGCCCTTGCGCGTCGCGCTCGGTAAATCGATCGTTGAACAGAATCGCGCGGCCGCCTTCGCGCGCCATGCATGCGATCAGGCTGAACGTGAAGAACGAATCCGGCGACGCCGACGTGTACCAGTTCGCCACTTCGTAATCGACCCACTCCGCAGGCGTCAACTCGAAGCGATAGACGTCGAACCACTTCTCGCAGTCGTTGAGTTCGAGCTTGCGCTCATTCGCTGAAAGCGTCACGAGCCGCGCCGGTTCGTGCGGCGTTTGTTGTTCCGCCTCACTCGAAAGCAGCAGCGGTGCGCACAGCGTCGCGCCGCCGAAACCCACGTCCGCGATCCACGAATCGCCCTCGGCCTCCACGCGCAGCAGCATATGCGTGCGCGGCGTGCGCGCACCTGGCGGCTGGCCGAACAGCACGCGCGCGGAAAGCGGTGTCACGGAAAAGCCCAGTTGCATGAGCACATGCGCGAACAAGGTGTTGTGCTCGAAGCAGTAGCCGCCGCGATGCTGCGCCACGAGTTTCTCGACGATGTCCGGCAACTTGACCGACACGCGCCGCCCGGCGAGCGGATCGAGATTCTCGAACGGTATGGCAAGCGGATGAAGACGATGCAGTTCGCGCAGCACAGCGAGCGTCGCTGCTCGCCGACCGCTGTAGCCGATGCGCGCGAAGTACGGGTCGAGATCGAGTTCGTAGCCAGGGGACATGTCGGTCATGGAGCGAGTTTGGTTTGAAGCTTGAGCGGTGAACGTGCGTTCATGCCCGTGATGATAAGCGACTTCATTCGCCTGACTAATTCGTCGAAAGCTGACTTTCTGTAATGCGCAAAGACGAAAAAGACAGGTATTCGTAAGTAATCCGATGACGCCACGTAAAACAAGCGTAAAACAGTTGCGAATCATTCTCGTTTTTGTTGACGCTCGCATTCGCTGTTAGTACGATGGCGCCGTCTGGAGATGTCGGGTATTCAGCGGCTTGCGAATAACAAACGCCAACGCGATCAATCAAGCAATCATTTCAATAAGTAAGGAATACGATGGAATCCACCCGAACCGCCCGCGTGCCCGCGCTGGCCGGCTCGCGCTGCGCGGCGCCAGGCCGCCCGGGACGTCGGCGTGCACCGGCGTTGCGTGCAATTGCCGTGCTTGCCGCAAGCGCGACACTCGCATGCAGCGCAGCGCGCGCGCAGAGCAGCGCGAACCCCGACGCCGCCCCTGAAGCACCGGAAGCCGATCTCGCCATTCAGGCGCAGCCGTCGAACTTCTGGACCGGCATCTGGACGCGCCAGAACCTGCTCGGTGACATGGGCGGACTGCGGCCGTGGCTCGGCAAATACGGTGTGACATTCCAGCTCACGGAAACGAGCGAGTACCTTGCGAATCTGCGCGGTGGTCTCAGGACGGGCGGCGCGTACGACGGCCTCACGACGGCGACGGTCCAGGTCGACACGAGCAAGGCGCTCGGCATTCCGGGCGGCCTCTTCAACGTGAGCGCCCTGCAGATCCACGGCACCAACCTGAGCACGTCGAACCTCGGCACGCTGAACACGGCAAGCGGCATCGAAGCGACGCCGACCACGCGCCTGTGGGAGCTGTGGTACCAGCAATCGTTCTTCGACAAGCGCCTCGATGTGAAGATCGGTCAGCAGAGTCTCGACCAGGAATTCATCGTGAGCCAGTACGGCACGCTGTTCATCAACACGATGTTCGGCTGGCCCGCACTGCCTTCGTACGATATGCCCTCGGGCGGCCCCGCCTATCCGCTCGCGGGTCTCGGCGTGCGCGTGCGCGGACAGATCGCACCTTCGTTGACCGCGCTCGCGGGTGTGTTCGCAGGCGACCCGCTCGGTAACGATCCGAGCAACCTTAGTGGTACGAACTTCAATCTGCACAACGGCACGTTGTGGATCGGCGAACTGCAATACGCCATCAACCAGCCGTCCGAAGGCGAGCTTGTCAGCGCAGACAATCACGGACTGCCCGGCACCTACAAGCTGGGCTTCTGGTACAACAACAACCCGTTCGCCGACCAGCGCTTCGACAACACGGGCCTTTCGCTCGCTAATCCGAACTCGACTGGCATTCCGGCGCAGCACCAGGGCAACTACAGCTTCTATGCGGTCGCGGACCAGATGATCTGGCGTCCCGACCCGGACGAGCCGCGCAGCATCGGCGTATTCGCACGCGTGATGGGCGCGCCCGGCGACCGCAATCTCGTGAGCCTCGCGGCCAACGTCGGCATTGTGATGAAGGCGCCATTCAAGGGCCGCGACAACGACAGCGTGGGCCTCGCCGCCACCTACATCAAGGTCGGCAACAACGTGCACAACCTCGACCTCGACCAGCAGATGTTCACCGGCGGTCCTTACGGCGTGCGCACGCAGGAAACGACGCTCGAAGCGACCTATCAGTATCAGGTCACGCCGTGGTGGATTCTTCAGGCCGATGCGCAATACACGTTCAACGCGGGCGCGGGCCAGAATCCGCAGGACCCGACTGCGCCGTTGCGCAACACGTTCGTGGTGGGTGTGCGGACGAACATCACGTTCTAAGCCCAACGAAGCGCAACCGCCCTATGTTCAACCCCAAGTCCTCGCGTTTTCCCACCCGCACGCGCTGCGGCCGCGCGAGGCACGGAGATTCAGTATGAAACACGCTACGCGCACGTTCCTGCAATGCACGGTCCACGCGGCCCGCTCCGCGCTCGCGCTGGCCGCCGCAGCGGCGCTCGCCGGTGCGCCGCTCGCGGCCCACGCCGACCCGCAGGGCCTGCTCGAGACCGTCAAGCACCACACCACGCTCATCAACACCGTGCCCGACAACGGCGACCAGAACCCGTATGCGATCTTCGTCGCGCCGGTTTCTTCCGGCACGGTGAAAGAAGGCGACGTGCTGGTGGACAACTTCAACAACTCGGCCAATCTGCAGGGCACCGGCAGCACCATCGTCGACTATCACCCCGACACGAAGCAGATGACGCTGTTCGCGACGATTCCGCGCGATCTCAAGGAGTGCCCGGGCGGTGTGGGCCTTTCGACCGCGATGACGATGCTCAAGTCGGGCTGGGTCATCGTGGGGAGCACGCCGAGCAACGACGGCACGACCGGCACCAAGGGCGCGGGTTGCATGATCGTGCTCGACAACGGCGGCAAGATTGCAAAGGTCATCAGCAGTCCGAACATCAATGACCCGTGGGGCAATATGGCGGTGGTCGACAACGGCGACCACGCCACGCTGTTCGTGAGCAACGCGGGCTTCGGCGTCGGTGGCGCGGACGGCAATCCGCCCGTGTTCAAGCAGGCCACGGTCCTGCGCCTCGACCTCGACATCCCGAGCGGCCAGGCGCCGGTCGTGAAGAGCGAAACCGTGGTGGCGAGCGGCTTCGGCGCGCAGGCGGACAAGGGCGTGTTTCTCGTCGGCCCGACCGGCCTTGCGCTTTCGGCGGACAACAAGTTGCTTTATGTGTCCGATGCGATCGGCAACCGCATCAACGTGATCGAAGACCCGCTCACGCGCGACACGAGCGCGGGCGTGGGCCGCCAGCTCACCGCCGACGGCCTGCTGCACCGCCCGCTCGCCATGATTGCCACGCCGCAGGGCCACCTGCTCGTGACGAATGCCTTGAACGGCCAGGTCGTCGAGATCGACCCGGCCGCGGCAAAGCAGCTCTACGCGCGCTGGATCGATACCGACAAGGCGCAAACGCCTCCGGGCAACGGCGACCTCTTCGGCATCGCGCTGACCCCGGCGGGCGACGGCTTCTACTACGTGGAAGACGATGTGAACACTCTCGTGCTGGCTAAATAATCATGTCCTCCGACGATACTCCCAACAACCCATCGCGCCCCGCGCGGCGCGGCTTCCTGAAGGCCGGTGCCGCGCTCGGCGCGAGCCTGGGCGCAGGCGCGGCCACGAGCGGCCTCGCCCAGGCCGCCGAGGCAAAGCATCACGCCATGCCCGCCGATCCGATGCTCGCGGTGGAGCCGTTCTACGGCGAGCATCAGGGCGGCATCGTGACGCCGCAGCAGGCGCACACGTATGTCGCGGCCTTCGACCTCACGACGACCTCGCGCGACGACGTCATCAATCTGCTGCGCAAGTGGACCGAGTCCGCAGCGCGCATGAGCCAGGCGCAACCGGCGGCCTCGCTCGACGGCACCGGCGACGACCACCCCGCGCCCGATTCCGGCGACGTGCTGGGCCTCGGCCCGGCCGGTCTCACGGTCACCTTCGGTTTTGGCCCCGGCTTGTTCACGTCGCAGGACAAGGACCGCTACGGTCTCGCGCACAAGCGCCCCGCTGCGCTCGTCGATCTGCCGCGCTTCAACGGCGACCAGCTGATCGCGCAAAAGACCGGTGGCGATCTCTTCGTGCAGGCGTGCGCCAACGACGCGCAAGTCGCCTTCCACGCCGTGCGCCAGCTCGCGCGCCAGGGCTATGGAATCCTGACGATGCGCTGGGGCCAGGCGGGCTTTCTCTCGGGCCCGCGCGCGCAAACGCCGCGCAACCTCATGGGCTTCAAGGACGGCACGAACAACCCGCCGACCACGGACCCGAAGGCGATGAACCAGTTCGTCTGGGCGACCGCCGCCGACGCGCCGTGGATGCAGGGCGGCACCTATACGGTGGTGCGCCGCATCCGCATCACGCTGGAGCACTGGGACCAGATGGAACTGGGCTTCCAGGAGCAGGTGTTCGGCCGCCACAAGTACAGTGGCGCGCCCATCGGCCAGAAGAAGGAGTTCGACAACGTCGATCTCGACGCGCAGGACAAGGACGGCAATCCGCTGATTCCCGAGAACTCGCACGTGCGGCTCTCGAACCGCGCGTCGAACAACGGCGCGCAGATCCTGCGCCGCTCGTACTCGTACAACGACAGCACGGACTTCTATATCGAGCGCTGGCCGCCGTGGCGCCAGGAAACGGAATACGACGCGGGTCTCATCTTCGTCGCTCACCAGGGCGACCCGCGCACGGGCTTCATTCCGATCAACGAGCGCCTCGCGAAGTTCGACATGATGAACCAGTTCACGACGCACGTGGGCAGCGCGATTTTCGCGTGCCCGCCCGGCGCGAAAGCGGGCTCGTTCATCGGCGCGGAGCTGTTCAGCGCTTGAGATCGCTTGAATTCATTCGATAACAACGGACAACGAAGCAATATGAAAACTTCCATGATGCGTGCGCCGCTGCGCGCCGCCGCCCTCTCGCTCGCACTGGCAGGCATGCTGCCGCTCGCCGCGCACGCCGCCTCGATCACGCTCTACAACGCACAGCACGAGCAGGTCGTGAATCAGCTTGCGAAGGACTTCGCGCAACAGACGGGCATCGACGTGAAGATCCGCAGCGGCGAAGGTCCGGCGCTCGCGGCGCAGCTCGTCGCCGAAGGCGAGAAGACGCCCGCCGACGTTTACTTCACCGAGAACTCGCCGGAATTGATGCTGCTGGAGGAAAAGGGCCTGCTCGCCCCCGTCCAGCAAGCGACGCTCGCAACCGTGCCCGCACGGTTTAACTCGCCGCAAGCACAATGGGTGGGCGTGACCGCGCGCGAGAACGTGCTCGTGTACAACACGGCCAAGGTGCAGCCCGCGCAATTGCCGAAATCGATTTTCGATCTGGCGAAGCCCGAATGGAAAGGCAAGGTCGGTATCGCGCCGAGCGACGCCGACTTCCTGCCGCTCGTCGATGCCGTGCTCGCCGTGAAGGGCGAAGCGGCAACGCTCGAATGGCTCAAGGGTCTGAAGACCAACGCGCAGATCTTCGACGACGACGAAGGCGTGGTCGCGGCCGTGAATCGCGGCGCAGTCGCCACCGGTATCATCAACAACTACTACTGGGACCGCCTGCACGCCGAACTCGGCGACAAGAAAACGCAAAGTGCCGTCGCGCACTTCGCCGATGGTGACGTGGGCGCGCTCGTCAACGTTTCTGGTGCCGCCGTGTTGAAGTCCGCGCACAATGTGGACGGTGCGCAGAAGTTCCTCGCCTACCTCGTGAGCGAGCGCGCGCAGAAACTGATGGCGCAGGACCATATCAGCTACGAGTACCCGCTGCGGCCCGGCGTGGCGAGCGATCCCATCAACAAGCCGTTCGACCAGCTGAAGCCGCCCGCGCTGACCATCCAGCAACTCGGCGACGACAGCCAGGCGGGCAAGCTGCTGCGCCAGGCTGGCCTGCTGTAATCCGTATGGAGTTCGAAGCAAGATCGTGAGCGAAGCAGTGACGACGGCGCAAGCCGTGCCCGAGTCTCATCAAGTGGATGTCGCGGCGGACCCGCCCCAAGCCGCGCGGCGGCGTGCGCCGCGCGCGCTTTTCGCCGCCGCCGCGCTCGGCCCGCTGCTGGTGCTGCTGCCGCTCGCGCTGACATTCTGGCGCGCGTTGTCTTTTGGGCTGGCCGACGCCGCCGAACTGATCTTCCGGCCGCTGGTTGGCGAGTTGCTCGTCAACACGCTCTCGATCACCGTTTCGGCCACGCTCGCCTGCGCCGTGCTCGGCACTGCGGTGGCGTGGCTCGTCGAGCGCACCGACGTACCGGTGCGGCGCGCGTGGGCACTCCTCGCCGCCGCACCGCTCGCGATGCCCGCGTTCGTCACAAGCTACGCGTGGGTCTCGCTGAGCCTCGATTTGCAGGACTTTCTCGGCGCGTTCATCGTCATCACGACAGCTTATTTCCCGCTCGTCTACCTGCCCGTGGCCGCCGCGCTGCGCGGCCTCGACCCCGCGCTCGAAGAGTCTGCGCGAGCGCTGGGCTGCAACCGGTGGGCCGTTTTCGTGCGTGTCGTGCTGCCGCAGTTGCGGCCTGCTCTGTTCGGCTCGATGCTGCTCGTCGCGCTCGGCGTGCTCTCCGAATTCGGCGCGTTCACGCTGCTGCGCTTTCGCACGTTTACCACCGAGATTTACGCGGAATACCGCACGAGTTTCGATGGCGGCGGCGCCTCGCTGCTGGCCTGCGTGCTGATCCTTCTGTGCCTCGTGTGTCTCGTGCTCGAGTTCCGCGTGCGCGGGCGCTCGCGCTACGAGCGCGTGGATCGCGGCGCGCGGCGCGCGAGCGTGCGCCATGCGCTCGGTCGCTGGCGCTGGCCCGTTGCGGCGGGTTTCGTCGCACTCAATGTGGCGACGCTCGGCGTACCGCTCGCGATGATCGGCTACTGGCTCACGCAACCCGGCGCGGCCGCGATCACGCCCGCCGATGTCTCGCCGGAGTTGCTGGTATCGACCACGTTCGCCTCGCTGCGCCTCGGCCTCACCGCCGCGTTGTTCACCGTACTCCTCGCGCTGCCGCTTGCGTATCTGCTTGCGCGCTATCCCGGCCGCGCCGCCACATTTCTCGAACGCACGGCCTTCATCGCGCAGGGCGTGCCCAGTCTCGTCATCGCGCTTGCCATCGTCTCGCTCGCTGTGCGCGCGCTCGAACCGCTCTATCAGGGCACCACGCTGCTGATTGCCGCGTACGCGATCCTCTGTCTGCCCCTTGCGCTCGTGAGCGTGCGCGCGGCGCTCATGCAAGCGCAGCAGCGCCTCGAAGATACGGCGCGCGCACTTGGCCTCGGCTGGTTCGCAACGCTGCGTCGCGTCGTGCTGCCGCTCGCGGGTCCCGGCCTTGGCGCCGCGGCTTCGATGGTGTTCATCTCGGTGGTCACCGAACTCAACGCCACCCTGCTGCTCGCGCCGATCGGCACGCACACGCTCGCCACGCAGGTCTGGACCGACACCTCGACGCTCGCCTTCGCGGCCGCCGCGCCCTATGCCGCCCTGCTCACCGCCCTTTCGCTCGCCGCCTCCGGCCTGCTGTTCGCGTTTGCAGGCCGCTCCGCGCTCGCGGGGCATGCGTCCGTGAACATGTCGGTCGATACGGCCAACGCGCCGTCCGACGACGCCTGAGCCTTACTGAGCCTCGACCATGAGCACACTTCGCATTTCCGGCCTGCAAAAGGCCTTCGACGGCCATCCGGTTCTGCACGGCATCGACCTTTCCGTGCGTTCGGGTTCGCTCGTCGCGTTGCTCGGGCCTTCGGGCAGCGGCAAGACCACGCTGCTGCGCGTGCTGTGCGGCTTCGAGCGCGCCGACGCCGGCACCATCGAAATCGACGGCCGCCGCGTGGCCGGCGAGCGGCTGCATCTGCCCACCGAGCAGCGTCATATCGGCTATGTGCCTCAGGAAGGCGCGCTCTTTCCGCACCTCACGGTCGCCGAGAACATCGTGTTCGGCCTGCCGCGTGCGCAGCGCCGCGCACGTCATCGCGTGGCCGAATTGCTCGAACTCGTCGGTCTTCCGGAATCCTATGCATCTCGCGCACCGCAGCAACTTTCGGGCGGCCAGCAGCAGCGCGTGGCGCTCGCTCGCGCACTCGCGCCCTCGCCCGGGCTCGTGATGCTCGACGAGCCGTTCTCGTCGCTCGACGCCGCGCTGCGCGTCGAAACGCGCGAAGCCGTGGCGCGCGCGCTTGCCGCCGCCGGCGCGACCGCCGTGCTCGTCACTCACGACCAGGCCGAGGCGCTCTCGCTCGGCCACGAGGTCGCCGTGCTGTGGCGCGGAAAACTGCTGCAAAGCGGGCCGCCGCAAATGCTTTATCGCCGCCCGGCCACGCGCGAACTCGCGGCCTTCATCGGCGAGGCGGTGCTGCTGCCCGGTACGGTGGACAACGGGCGAGCGCATTGCGCGCTCGGCGCGCTGCCGATCCAGCAAGACCAGCATGCCGCAGAAGGCGCCGTGGACGTGATGCTGCGCCCCGAGCAAATCGACGTGCTGCCCGAAACCGTCCAACGCGACGGCACGCTGGAAGCGGTGGTGCGCGGCATCACCTTCCAGGGTCAGGATGCTGCGCTCACGCTGCAACTGATCGATGCGCACGCAACGGTTCGTGCGCGCGTGCCGGGCTATCGCACGCCGCGCGAAGGCGAGCGCGTGCGGCTCGCGGTGGGCGGCGAAGTGAGCGTCTACCCGCGCTGACGCGGCACCGAAAGGTCCTGCACCATCTGCTGCGCGAGGTAGTCGCAAGTCGGGCGATTCGATTTAACGCTGCGCGCCACGACGATCTCCAGCGGTTCGATCTTCGGCAGACCCTGCGCCTCGCCGAGGATCGCGAATCGCGACGGCACGCTGCAACGCGTCAGCGCGACGATCGCGATGCCCGCCTCCACCGTCGCCGTCAACCCCATCAAACTCGCGCTGCTATACGCGGCGCGGTAGCGGATGTGCGCGGCATCGAGCGCCGCCACCGTGTGTGCGCGCGCCACGCTGCCATGCTCATAGAGCCCCACCGGCAGCGGCGACATGGCGAGCGGCGCGGGGTCGGTGGCGGACCCCACCCACACCATATCCTCGGCCCGCACGAACTCGCCGCGCATCTTGCTGTCACGCGTGACGAACGCGATGTCGATCTTGTTGTCCGCCAGCATCGGCCCGAGCGCTACGCTCTGCGCACAGACGATCTCGATCTCCACATGCGGATAGAGGGTCGAAAATCGCCGCAACACCGGCGAAAGCAGCGACGCCATGTAGTCGTCGGGCGCGCCGAGCACGACGCGCCCCGTCACCTCGGGCCGCACCAGCGCCGCCCACGCCTCCTCCTGCAAATCGAGCGCGCGCCGCGCATATTCGAGCAGCGTGTTGCCAGGCCGCGTGAGCGCGAGATTGCGCGTGTCGCGCGTGAACAGCGTGGTGCCGAGCATCTGCTCGAGCCGCTTGATCTGCATGCTCACGGCCGCCTGCGAGCGATGCACCGACACGGCGGCCTTCGTGAAGCTGCCGGCGTCCGCCACGGCGGCGAAGGTGCGCAGCAAATCGATATCGAATTCGGGGTTCATACACGGGGCGGCCGCGAGTGCACGGGCGGCCATTCATAAGCTGCATTGATGGAATTCTTCAATTTAATTCGTTTGCTCACGCCCTGCAACTGGCGAATACTGAACGTGTCCCCAACCCACTTTCGATTTCTCCGCTCCGGCCATGCAATCCGAACATCACGGCAACCGCCAGCAAGGCGTCCTCATGCTCGCGGGCGGCGGCCTCCTGATGGGCACGATCGGCGTGTTCGTCGAAGAGGCGCGCCTCGGCGCGCTCACGCTCGTGTTCTTCCGCTGCTTTTTCGGCATGCTCGCGCTCGCCGCGTACTGCGCGTACAAGGGCTGGCTCTCGCCGCGGCAGTTCACGCGCCGCACGCTCACGCTCGCGCTCATCTCGGGCGCGCTGATGGTCACGCAATGGGTGGCCTTCTTCGACGCGATCCATCGCACGAGCATTGCCGTTTCAACGGTCGTGTTCCACGTCCAGCCGTTCTGGGTCGTGCTGATGGGTGCGGCGCTCTTTCACGAGCGCCTCGGCGCCGATCGGCTGGGCTGGATCGGCATCGCATTCGTGGGGCTCGTACTCGCTTCCGGTGTGCTCGCGGAAACCCATGTGGCCGACCGCACAAGCTACATGATCGGCATTGGCGAGTCACTGGGCGGCTCGGTGCTCTATGCGAGCGTCACGCTCATCGCCAAGAGCCTGCGTAACTTTCGCCCGCATCTGCTGACGCTGACGCAATGCGTGGTGGGTTCGATCTGCCTGCCGCTCATCGCGCCGTTTTTCGCGCCGCTCGAACTGGTGCACATTTCGGCCACACAATGGGGCTGGCTCGTCGGCATGGGTGTGCTGCACACGGGGCTTTCATACGTGCTGATCTACGGCGCGCTGCCGATGCTGACCACGCCCGTGATCGCCGTGCTGTTGTTCGTGTATCCGCTCACCGCGATCGCCGTCGATGCGATCGTCTACGGTCGCGCGCTGAGCGTGCCGCAGCTTGCGGGCATGGCGCTGATCGTGGCGGCGAGCCTCGGCGTCAATCTCGGCTGGCGCCTGTTGCCGCCGAGGCTCGTGAAGGTGCGGCGCTAGTCAACGCGCCGCATAGGGCACTCAGGAAGGCAGCGTCTGGCCCTTCGTTTCCGGCGCAAACGGAATGATCAAGAGTCCTAGAACGAAGGCCAGCGCCGTGAGTGCAACCGGCACGCCAAGCGTGTGCATACGCAGCACGGCCGCGCCAAGCAGGAAGTTCACGCCCGCGCCCACGAAGCGGCCAAACGACGTGCAGAACGCGAACGCCGTAGCGCGCACGCGCGTTTCGAACTGCTCAGGCAGCCAGAGGCTGAAGAGCGCAAAGTTGCCGCCAAAGAAGCCCAGCACGAAGAGCAGCGCGATGAACGGCACGAGTCCGTTCTCCAGGTAGAACGCCCAGCCGAAGCTCGCCGCAATCGTCACGGCCATGCCCGCGAAATAGACGGCGAGCGTCCATCTGCGACCGATGCGCTCGGCCATGGGCGGCAACGCGAGGCAACCCAGGATCGTTCCGATCGACAGGATGCCCGTGGCAATCGAAGCCGTGCGGATCGCCTCGGCCTTGTTCGCACCCGCCTTCGTAGCAAGCTGGATCACGGCGGACGGTTCATACACCGCGCCTGCCCACAAGCCGATGATCGCAATGGTCAGCAAAGCGCACGCAACCACGGTGCGCAGACGGTACACATCGCCGAAGATTTCACGCAACGGACTGCCGCGATGCACGTGGCTCGCCTCCGACTTCTGCCACTTCGCCGGCTCCTCCACACGCGTGAGCACGAGAATCGCCACCACCACCGGTACCGCGCCCGTGAGGAACATGGCCCGCCAGCCGAAGTGCACGCCGACCGTGTAATTGAGCGCGGCCGCGATGAAGAAGCCAGCGTAGTAGCCGGTCTGCAGATAGCCCGCGCCCATCTTGCGGCGGTCTTCGGGCCACGATTCGGCCACGTAAGTGCCCGCGAGCGCCCACTCCCCGCCTATGCCCACGCCCGCGAGGAAGCGAAAAATGCCGAGCGACCACACGCTCTGCGCGGTGGCCGACAGTCCCGTGAAGATCGCAAACATGAATATGGTGGCGGCCAGTACACGCGTGCGGCCGAAGCGGTCGGCGAGCGGCCCCCAGATGAACGACAGCCCCCAGCCCACGAGGAAGAGCGCGAACAGGATCGAGCCGGCAAGCCCGATGTTCGCCGCACTCGCCTCATAGCCCGAGCGCGGCAACAACTCCGTGAGCGCGGGCGTGAGCACGAGTGCGTAGATGAACGAGTCCATCCCGTCGAGCGTCCAGCCTGCCCAGGCGCCCCAGAAACCGGCGATCTGCGACCGGTTGAGCGGTGTCTTGGTGCGAGTTCGCCGCGCGGACTCGGTGATCGAATTCATGATGCTCCTCTCTCCTTTGATGCCTCGCCGGCACGCGCAGCAGGATGCGCACGCGCCGCGAAACGCGGAAATGCAGGCCGCGGCAGTGCCGGCCCTGTTCAGGAACTCCCTGTAAGCCCCCGTTTTTCTTACCCGTCTATAGTGAATCTAGTGTTTCCAAGTTGCGGGTTTTCGAGGCTTTCGCCTTGGTCGTTTTATATATAATATGTGATCTCATGAGCAACGCAACGAATGGTTTTCCCCTGGAAGGCGCAGCCGCGCCCCGCACCAGCACCTCGCGCATGATCGCCGACGCCTTGCGCAGCGCGATCGTCGAGGGCAAGCTCGCGCCCAACGCGCCGCTGCGCCAGGACGCGATCGCGCGGCATTTTTCGGTCAGCGCCATCCCCGTGCGCGAGGCGCTGCGCCAGCTCGCGAGCGAAGGCTGGGCGACGATCGAGGTGAACAAGGGCGCGAGCGTGGCCTCGCTCTCCGCCGACGAAGCGCGCGAGATCTACGAGATCCGTTCCGCACTCGAAAGCCTCGCGCTCGGCCTCGCCATTCCGAATCACACGAGCGCCACGCTGCGCGAAGTGAGTGCGCTGGCCGCCGCCGCGAAACGTGAACGCGATCCGTCGCTCTACGTCGCGCGCAACGAGGCTTTTCACATGAGCCTCTACGCGCCAGCTGGCCGACCGCAACTGATGGAGATGCTCACCGCGCTCCATCGCCGCGGCGAACGCTATCTGCGCCTGAAATTCGGCTTTCCCGAATACAAAGGTGAATCCGATAGTGAGCACACCGAAATTCTCGCCGCCGTGAAACGCGGCGACGTGCCCGTCGCGCAAAAGCTCGTGGCCGAGCACCTGCTCGGCACGGGCGAACTCATCTACCGTTTCCTGACCGAGCGCGCCGCGCCGCCGGCGGTGGCAAGCCCAGTGCCGCCTTCGGTACAGACTGCCGCCGCAAAGCCGCGTGCCGCCTCTTCCCGCTCACGGAGCCGAACTGCCGATGAAGCCTCAAGCTGATACGCCAACCTCGCCTGAACTCGCGCCGCGCTCGTGGACCACGCGCCGCGACGAAAAGGCCCGCCGCCTCGCCGCTATTTCCGGCTGGCTCGAAGACGGCGTCCTGCCCGCCTCGCGCATGACCGATGCGCTCGAACTGCTGATCCGCCCAGGTGACCGCGTCGCGCTCGAAGGTGACAACCAGAAGCAGGCCGACTTCCTCTCGCGCTCGCTGGCAAAGGCCGATCCGGCCAAGGTCAACAACGTTCATCTGCTGATTTCGAGCATCAGCCGCCCCGAGCATCTCACGCTGTTCGAACGCGGCATCGCACACAGGGTGGACTTCGCGTTTGCGGGGCCGCAGAGTCTGCGCGTGGCGCAACTGCTCGAAGACGGCCAGCTCGAAGTGGGCGCGATCCATACCTATGTCGAGCTGTATGCGCGTATGTTCGTGGACCTGATTCCCCATGTTGCGCTGCTGTGCGCCGAAAAGGCCGACCGCCACGGCAATCTCTACACCGGCCCGAACACCGAAGACACTCCGACCATCGCCGAGGCCGCCGCATTCAGCCAGGGCATCGTGATCGTTCAGGTGAACGAAATCGTCGATGAACTGCCGCGCGTGGACATTCCTGGCTCGTGGGTCGACGTGGTCGTGCAGGCCGACCGGCCGTTCGCGGTCGAGCCGCTCTTTACGCGCGATCCGCGTCACATTGGCGACCTGCAGGTGCTCACCGCGATGATGGTCATCAAGGGCATTTACGCGCCCTATGGGATCGCTGCGCTCAATCACGGCATTGGCTTCGACACCGCCGCGATCGAATTGCTGCTGCCCACGTATGGCGAGTCGCTCGGTCTCAAGGGCAAGATCTGTCGCAACTGGACGCTCAATCCGCACCCCACGCTGATTCCCGCCATCGAATCGGGCTGGGTGGAAAGCGTGCATTGCTTCGGCAGCGAAGTGGGCATGGAAGCGTATATCGCCGCGCGCCCCGACGTGTTCTTCACCGGCAGCGACGGCAGCCTGCGCTCGAACCGCGTGCTGTGCCAGCTCGCGGGGCAATATGCCGTGGATCTCTTCATCGGCTCGACACTGCAGATCGACGCGGACGCGAATTCGTCCACCGTCACGCGCGGGCGGCTCGCGGGCTTTGGCGGCGCGCCGAACATGGGCCACGATCCGCGCGGACGGCGTCATGCGAGCGAAGCGTGGCTCAAGCTGCTCAAGGACAATGGTCCCGTTTCGCGTGGCCACAAGCTCGTGGTGCAACTGGCGGAAACCTGGAAGAAAGGCGGCGAGCCGACTTTCGTGGACGAACTCGACGCCATCGCCGTGGGCCAGAAGAGCGGCATGCCCGTCGCGCCCGTCATGATCTACGGCGACGATGTGAGCCATGTCGTGACCGAAGAGGGCATTGCGCACCTGCATCGCGCAGAGGGCATCGACGAGCGCCGCGCCGCACTCGCGGCCGTCGCGGGCGTGACGCCCATCGGCCTGCGTGCGCAGCAACAGAAAACAGACGAACTGCGCCGCCGCGGCATCGTGCAGTTCCCCGAAGATCTCGGCATTTTGCGCGGCGAGGCCAAGCGCTCGCTGCTCGCGGCGCGCAGCATCGACGATCTCGTGACGTGGTCGGGCGGACTCTACACGCCGCCTGCTCGTTTCCGTAGCTGGTAAGCGGCGATGCGCACGCTTCCTTTTACGGTGCTTGCCGAAGGATCGGCGGGCCTTGCGCGACGCGTTGCATATGCCGGCGATTCGCAAGCGCACGGCGTAGAAGCGCAGCTCGCACGCTTCGCCCGCGACGCGCTGATCGAAGAAGCGCGCCTCACGCCCAAGCCCGCGCTCGTGGACGCGCGCGGTAGTGGCGCGCACAACGATCTCGATCTCGCGACGATGCTGCGCTCGGCGCACGCGCTCGAACCCACGTTCGAAGCGCTCGCGCGCGCTTCGCGCGGGGCCGCGCCCGGCACGGCGCTGCGCACCGATCTCGCACGCATCGGCCGCGCCGGCGAAGCCGCGATGATGCGTGCGACGCAAGGCAGCAACGCGCATCGCGGCGCGATCTGGATCGTCGGGCTGCTCGTGGCGGGCGCGGCAATCGTGTATACGCCGCAAAGCAGCGACAGCGCGTGCGCGCATGCCGCGAATATCTGCGAAACGGCTGCTCAAATCGCGCGCTACGACGACCTGCTCGCGCAACCCGCGCAAAGCAACGGGGAGCGAGTGCGCCAGCGCTACAACGTGGGCGGCGCGCGCAGCGAAGCGCAAGAAGGCTTTCCCCACGTCGTTCGCGTTGGCCTGCCCGCGCTGCACGCCGCGCGCATGCATGGCCACGACGAAGCCCACGCGCGCGTGGACGCCCTGCTCGCAATCATGGCCTCGCTCGACGACACCTGCGTGCTGCACCGTGCGGGGCTCGCCGGGCGCGAGGCCGCGCAAGCGGGCGCGCAACGCGTGCGCGATGCGGGCGGCGTCGCCACGCAAGCCGGCCGCGCCGCGTTCGATGCACTCGAACGCGCGCTGCTCGCACTCAACGCATCGCCGGGTGGCGCGGCCGATCTGCTCGCCGCGACGCTCTTCATCGACAGACTGGTTCAGCACCGCATGGGCGGGAGGACGGTTTCATGGAACAACTGACATTCGACTACCCGGCGCAACGCGCCGTGACGACGCGCGCTCACGTAGGCGTGGTGGGCTCGGGCGATCTCGAAGTGCTGCTGCAACCCGCCAGCGACATGAAGGCGCGCGTGGTCGTGCAGACGAGCGTGGACGGCTACAGCCACATCTGGAAGAGCGTGCTCGACCGCTTCTTCACGCGCTATGACGGCGCGGCGCTCATCGAGATCAACGACTTCGGCGCCACGCCGGGCGTGGTGGCGCTGCGGCTCGCGGAAGCCGTGGAAGCCGCGCAGGAGGCGCAGTCATGAGCAGCACTCATCAACTGACGCCCGGCGCGTTGCTGCGCGAGAGCTTCATCGAATTGAGCGCGCGCGAACGCGCGGCCGCCGTGCTGGACGCGGGCACGTTTCGCGAACTCCTCGGGCCGTTCGACCGTATCGAATCGCCGTGGCTGCCGTTGCAGGGCATCGTCTGCCAGGCCGACGACGGCGCGGTGATCGCGCGCGGCACCATCGACGGCCAGCCCGCCGTGGTGGCCGCGATCGAATCGGCATTCCAGGGCGGCAGTATCGGCGAGGTGTCGGGCAGCAAGATCGCAGCCGCACTCGAACTGGCGCTCGCCGACTGCGAGCGCGGCAAGATCGTGCGGCCCGTCATCCTGTTCGAAACCGGCGGCGTGCGCCTGCAGGAAGCCAATCTCGGCCTCGCGGTGATTGCGGAGATCCAGTCGGCCATCGTTGCGTTGCGCCCGCATGTTCCTGTTGTCGGCGTGATCGCGGGCATGGTGGGCTGCTTTGGCGGCATGTCGCTCGCGGCCGCGTTGTGTTCGACGCTGGTGATGACGAAGCAAGGGCGCCTCGGCATGAATGGCCCGGAGGTGATCGAGCAGGAAGCCGGCATCGAGGAACTCGATTCGAGCGACCGCCGCCAGGTGTGGCAACTGATCGGCGGCGAGCAGCGCGCGCAGACAGGCTTCGCCGATGCGCTCGTCGACGACGCCGTGGACGATGTGCGCGCCGCTGTGCGCGCGGCGTTTGCACAAGGCGCGCCGCACACGCCGCGCTCGGCGGATGTGGATGGCACGCTCGCGAAGCTCGCGCAGATCGATCCCGCCAGCGTCACCCCTGAAACGATGCGTGCGGTGTTTACCGCTTCGCCCCTGGCCCTGAGCGGAGAGAACGCATGAACGATACGACGACGAGCCGTGGCGCACGCTGGCTGCGCGCACTCGCGGGCGCCCACACGCAGGGCGCATGCGTTCAATATGCCGATGCGCCGCTTGACGACGAGGCCGCGCGCTTCATCACCGTCGTGCCCGATCCCGCGAACCGTTTTCCGCGCGCGCGCGACAACGTGGTGGGCCTCGAACAGGGCTGGCATCTCGCGAAGGCCGTGCGCGAAGCGATCGCCGAAGACGCCGCAAACGGCAAGCGCCGCCCCATCATCGCGATCGTGGATGTGAAGAGCCAGGCCTACGGCTATCGTGAGGAGATGCTCGGCATTCACCTCGCCTGCGCCTCCGCCGTCGACGCCTATGCGAGCGCGCGGCTCGCCGGGCATCCCGTGGTGGCACTGATCGTCGGGCCTGCGATGTCGGGTGCGTTCCTCGCCCATGGTTATCAGGCCAATCGCATCGTCGCGCTCGACGCACCCGGCACGATGGTCCACGCCATGGGCAAGGAAGCGGCGGCGCGCGTCACGCGGCGCAGCGTGGAGGACCTCGACGAACTCGGCGAAAAGATCGTGCCGATGTCGTATTCAATGGCTTCGTTCGCGAAACTCGGTCTGCTCGACGAGTTGATCGAGGGCGTCGACGCGGACGCGCCCAGCGACGCGCAGATCGCACGCGTGCGCGATGTGCTCGCGCAGAAGGTGCGCGAAGCACGCGGCGACAAGAGCGGTCTCGCGCATCGTCTGCAGGGCGAGTCGGCGCAGCGTACGCGCGCGGCGTCGATCGAGGTGCGCAAGCGCCTCGCGCAACAGTGGGACGCTAGCTGATGCGCGTGTGCGCCGCCCCACCGTTTGCTGTTGATGCGCCGCGCCTCGATGACGCGCGCTGGCGCGCGCACGACCTGCTTCGCGTCGCGCGTCTTGCGCCGTGCGACGACGAGCCGGATTGGGTGCGCGGCGCGCTCGCTCGCGCACCCTGGGTCGTCGTGCGGCGCACGTGCGCGGCGGCGGGCTTCGTGGCGGTAGGCGTGCGCGGCAGCGTACGTTCGGAGCGTTTCGGTACATGGCTGTGTAATGAGGATATCGAATCATCTGTGAGCCCGGAGGATCTTCTCGGCATTGATCCATTGCGCGCACGCCGCGCATTGCCCGCGTTCATCGCGCTGGCTACCCTGCGCTCAACCGCCTCGCCGTTGCGCAATTACGTTTGGGGCCCCACGGGCAGCGCCGGTTTCGAGCTTGCCACAGGCGTTCCCACCCTCACGGCATCGAGTGATCTCGACATCCTGATTCGCCTGCCACAACGCATCTCGCGCGCGGCTATAGACTCGCTTGCGCAAACACTCGCGCAAGCCGCCAGCCGCGCCGGCACACGCATCGACGCGCAACTCGAAACGCCCGCCGGCGGCGTCGCACTCGCCGAACTCGCGGCGCATAAGCCGCGCGTGCTGGCGCGCGCTTCCCGCGGCGCGCAACTCGTCGCCGACCCTTGGCAAGCGCCATGACGCTCGCCCTGCTCTTTCCTGGCCAGGGCGCGCAAAGCGCGGGTTTCCTCCACAAACTGCCGCAGCATGACGCAATACGGGCAACGCTCGACGAGGCGTCGGCGGCACTGGGCTTTGACGTCCTTACGCTCGATAGCGACGACGCCTTGCGCTCCACGGTCGCCGTTCAGATCGGCCTCACGGTCGCGGGCGTCGCCTTCGCGCGCGCGCTCGCGCATGAAGGCCTCGTGCCGCAGTTCAGCGCCGGGCTTTCAGTGGGCGCGTATGCGGCCGCCGTGAGCTGTGAGGCCCTGACGTTCAGCGACGCGCTGCACATGGTGCGCAAACGCGCCGAACTGATGGAGAACGCGTGGCCCTCTGGCTATGGCCTCACGGCGCTTGCCGGGTTGAGCGAAACTCAGGTGGAAACGCTCGCGAGCGAGTATGCGCATGAGAGCGGCGAACAGGTGTACGTGGCGAACGTCAACGCGCCGCGCCAGATCGTCGTGGCCGGCGCCGATGCCGCGCTCGAAGCCTTCGCGGCCCGCGCGCTCGCCGCTGGCGCGCGCAAGGCGCAACGGCTTGCAGTTGCCGTTCCTTCGCATTGCGAACTATTGGCCAGTGCCGCCGATACGCTCACCGAGTGGGCGCACGACATACCCTTTCGCGCGCCGCGTGGCGTCTATGTGGACAATCGGGGCGGCCGGCCGCTCTACGACGCCGACGCCATCCGCGCCGATCTCGCGACCAACATGCGCTACACGGTGCGCTGGTACGACGCGCTCACGGTCATGATCGAGTCAGGCGCGAGCGTCCTGGTCGAAGCGCCGCCCGGTCAGGTACTTACGGACATCGCCCGCGAGCGGTATCCCGAGGTGGCAGCGCTCGCGAGTGCAGGTTTGCCGCTGGAGCGGCTCGTCGCGATCGTGCGGCGCCGGCTCTGCGAGGACGCCTGAACGCCACGCCTACGCCGACTATGGCGTTTATGCGCATAAACTCTTATTCAATTTTTAGCGCGAAGCCCCATGTGCGCGTAGTCACCGCCACGTCAAAGATCGGCGATTTATCACTCATCTCACGCGATCGAGCAGTCTATTTCCGCAATTCAGGCATCACCACACGAAACGTGAGATTCACGCGCTCGCCACTCACGGTGGGTTCTTTCGGCACGCGATGCCGCCACTGCGCCTGTGTCTTGCCCTGCATCACGAGCAGACTGCCGCTCGTCAACTGGAAAGAGCGCACCACGCCCGTCGCGTTGTGACGCAAGTCGAAGCGCCGCGTCGCGCCGAGGCTCAGCGAAGCAATCACCGGCTCGGGGCCGAGTTCGGGTTCGTGATCCGCGTGCCAGCCCATGCTGTCCGTGCCCATGCGGTAACGGTTGAGCAGCACGCTGTTGAAGCGCACGCCGCAAAGCGTGGAGATGGCATCGCGCAGTTCGGCGACCTGGCGAGTCCACGGTTGCGGAACATTTCGGATGCCTGAGTAGATGTACACCGCGCCTTCGTCGCCCTGCCAGGCCGTGAGGCGCGGTTGGTCCACCCAGCCGCCGGGCGTGCGGATGCGTTCCTGGCGCCAGTCGGCTTCGGCAATGATGCGCGCTAGCGCCTCGGCGGCCGCGTCGGGCGCGAGCCATGACGGATGCCACGCCACGTCGGGGGCCGGCGTATCGTCGAAAAGATCGAACATCGCGAATGCTTCAATCGAGCGGGAAAACATGCAGTTTCGCATGGCGCGGCCCCGGTCGCTGCGCGCCCTCGCTTCCCGCAGGACAGCGAATCAACGGAAACCTGACAGCAACGACGGCAAACAAATCAGGTAAGCAGCGCGACGTAGAACACCACTGCGCCAATGAGCGCGCCGACGAAGCAGAAGCCTTCGGCGGGTTCGTCGGTGGTGCGCGATCGCAGCCATGCGCCCAGCACGCCGAACATGCCCGCAATACCGAGCGCGACGAACACCATCACGACGTCGAATAACGCGCTGCGGCCAATATCGGGAATATCGATGCCCTTGACCGCGATATACAGCGCGATGGCCATGATCGAGAGCCCGACCATCGGCAGCATGACGTGGCTGCCCTCGTGCCCGACGTGACGACCATGCAGCCCTTCGTGCAGCCCATGTGTGACTGGCCGGATACCTTTCATGATCCGTCTCCCCCAGAGCGCCCGAAACCGCGCGGGCCTCGTTTCGAGCATAGTCCATCGCGGGGGCCGATTCAATGGACGTTTAATAGAGTGCGCCCGGCCCCACGAGAACATAGTGCGACGAGTGGGATCGCACTGGCAATCCAGGGAAATGCCGCACTGCCACACATGTACGAAGGAAAGCGCCGAGGCCCATGCATACAAGCATGCATGTATGTTGATGCGTTATCGATCAGTCGTTGACGAGCCGCCTCATGACGCATCGCAGCATGCTGCAGACGCTGACCGCCTCCGCCTCGCGGCACGAAGTCTGCTGCGCCGGTAAAATGCAACGCAGCTACCTGCACTATCCCGTCCGCCGGGTTTTCGACCGAGTCTCGATGGTTTGGCTTTGCTGCTGCTGTGCGCCCTACCCGGCACGCCAACCCACGTCGGTCCGCTCCCATCTGTTTGCACCGCCATGCACCGACTCTCGTTTCTGGTCCGCTTCATCGCCATCGGCGTGCTGCTGCATGCCTATGTCGGCTTTCGCCTGATTCCCGATCTGCCCGTGCCCGCCGTCGGCAAATGGCTCGCCGTGCTGTGGCTCGTCCTGTCGGTGCTGTTCATCCCACCCGGCATACTCGCGCGGCGCTTCAAGCGCCAGCCGCTCGGCGACCGTCTCGCCTGGATCGGCATGCTCGCCATGGGCTTCTTTTCGTCGCTGCTCATGCTGACGATCGCGCGCGACATCGCGCTCGCCTCGGCCATGACCGTGGAAGCGCTGTGGCCCCGCGCCATCGATCTCGCCGGCTGGCGCACCGCGAGTGCCGCCGCGGTGATCGTGCTTGCGTTCCTCTCTTCCGGCTTCGGCTTCTTCAACGCGCGGCGGCGCGCGCGCGTGCGCAACGTCGAGGTGCCGATTCGTGGCCTGCCCGCCGCGCTCCACGGCTTCACCATCGTGCAGTTGAGCGACATCCATGTCGGGGCGACGATCAAGCACGGCTATGTCGATGCGATCGTGCGCGCCGTGAACCAGCTCGACGCCGACGTGGTCGCCATTACGGGCGACGTGGTGGACGGCAGCGTGGCGCATCTCGCCGAGCACACCGCGCCGCTCGGCAAGCTCCATGCGCATCATGGCGTGTATGTCGTGACCGGCAACCACGAATACTACTCGGGCGCGGACGCCTGGATTGCCGAGTTCCGCCGCATCGGCCTCACGGTGCTGATGAATCAGCACGTGGTGATCGAACATGGCGGCGCGCGGCTCGTGCTGGCCGGCGTGACCGACTTCACGGGCGGCCAGTTCGATCCCGCGCACCGCAGCGATCCGGCCGCGGCGCTGCGCGACGCGCCCGACGACATCAACACGCGCGTGCTGCTGGCGCACCAGCCGCGCACGGCGCACGCCGCCGCCGACGCAGGCTTCACGCTGCAACTCTCCGGCCACACGCACGGCGGCCAGATCTTCCCGTGGAATTTCCTCGTGCGGCTGCAGCAGCCGTTCACTGCGGGCCTCGAAAAGCTCGGCGGCCTGTGGGTCTACACGAGCCGCGGCACGGGCTACTGGGGGCCGCCCAAGCGCCTTGGCGCGCCTTCGGAGATCACGCGCGTCAGGCTCGTGGGCCCTCAGTGAACCACTGGGCGCGCTGCGCCCAAGGCCCGCGTGCCCTTGCCGGTATCATCCGACGATGCCGCCGTTCGTCCGCCAGAACGCTTTAACCGGAATTCATCGCACATGGAAGGCAACAAGCACCTTCACCAGACATCGTTCTATTTGCTGCTGTTCACGGTGTCCATCGCGCTGTGCTTCATCCTTGCGCCGTTCTTCAGCACGGTGCTCTGGGGCGCCATACTCGCGTTGATCTTCCAGCCTGTGCAGCGCCGGCTCGTCGCGCGCCTCGGGCGGCGGCGCAATGTCGCCGCGCTCATCACGCTCACGATCTGTCTCGTCATCGTGATCTTTCCGCTTACGCTCGTCACGGCCACGCTGGTGCAGCAGGTCGCATCGGCGTATCAGCAGGTGCGCAGCGGCAGTCTCGACTTCGGCGCGTACTTCACGCAGATCGTCCATGCGTTGCCCGATTCGATTCAGAACCTGCTCGCGCGCTACGACCTGATGGATCTGCCGGGGCTGCAGCAGCGCCTTTCAGCGGGCGCCGCGCAGATCAGCCAGTTCGTCGCCACGCGTGCGCTCTCCTTCGGGCAGAACACGCTGCAGTTCATCGTGAGCTTCGGCGTGATGCTTTATCTGTTCTTTTTCCTCGTGCGCGACGGCCGCGAAATTTCGCGGCTCGTGCGCGACGCCATTCCGCTCGACGAGCAGCACAAGCTGCACCTCATCCGCAAGTTCACGACGGTGATCCGCGCAACGGTGAAGGGCAACGTGGCGGTGGCGGTCGTGCAAGGCGGGCTGGGCGGCATCGCGCTCTGGGTGCTCGGCATTCAGGGCGCGCTGCTGTGGGGCTTCGTGATGATGCTGCTCTCGCTGTTGCCCGCTGTGGGCGCGGCCCTCGTCTGGGGGCCCATTGCGATCTACTTCCTCTCCACGGGCGCGGTGGCGAAGGGCGTCGGGCTCATCGTCTTCGGCTCCGTCGTGATCGGCACCGTGGACAACGTGCTGCGGCCCGTGCTCGTGGGCAAGGACACGCGCCTGCCCGACTGGGTCGTGCTGATCTCGACGCTCGGCGGAATTTCGCTCATCGGCATCAACGGCTTCGTGATCGGGCCGCTTATCGCTGCGCTTTTCATCAGTTGCTGGGACTTGCTGCGCAAGGACCAGCACAGCATCGAAAACGAGAGCGCGCCCGTGGAAGACGAGCCCGTGTAAGCGCCGCTTCAGTGCCGTATTAGGGCGAGACGTGCAGCGGCAACCCGGCACGGCCCTGGCGTGAGATACCGGCAACGGGCGCTTCGGGCGCGTCGATGCCGTCCACGGCCACCGAAAATCCGAACGTGTTGACGCCATCCGCACTGCGAACGAACACCGTGCCGCCGTGCATTTCCGCCACGGCCTTGACGATCGAAAGCCCGAGCCCGTGATTTTCGTGGCTGTTCGAGCGCGCTTCCTGAATGCGGTAGAAGCGGTCGAAAATATGCTCGCGCGTCACCGGGTCGAGCGGCTCGCCGGGATTCGAAACGGCGATCTCGACGTGACCGTCCTGCGGAGCGACCGTGGCGCGTAGCGTCGTGCCGGGCTGCGAATGCTGGATCGCGTTGACGAACAGATTGCTCACGGCGCGGCCAATTAGCGACGTGTTCACCCATGCGCGCGCCTCGCCCTGCACCTCCACGCGTAGCTGCGCCTCTTCCAGCGGCATTTCCAGGAAATCGAGCATGCGTTCGATCTCCGAGCGCAACGACACTTCCGTGAGATCGGTCGCGCGTTCGCCGCGATCGCTGCGCGAGAGGAACAGCATGTCGTTCACGATCACGCGCAATCGTTCGAATTCCTCAAGATTCGATTGCAGCGTCTGTTGCAGCTGCTCGACGGAACGGTCACGCGTGAGCGCCACCTGGGTCTGACCGATCAGGATGCTCACCGGCGTGCGCAATTCGTGCGCGACGTCGGCGTTGAACGATTCGAGGCGCTCGTAGGCCTTGTCGAGACGCTCGAGCGCGCCATTGAACGAAGTGGTGAGTTCGTGCAGCTCCTCGGGCAGTTCGTCCGCATGCAGACGCTGGCGCCGGTTCAACGGGCTCAACTGCGAGGCCTCGCGCGACAGGCGCGTGAGCGGCGCAAGCCCGAAGCGCGTCACCGCGCGGCTCAGCACCGCGACCGCGATGGTGGAAAGCGCGATCAGCACGCCAAGCGCAATGCCAAAGCGCCGCAGCATGCCTTCGGTGCGCACACAGTCGCTGCCGACCACGAGTTTCACCTGGGGCCGGTCGCCGCTCGCGGGCACGATAAAGGTCGTCGTGATGATGTCGTAGCTGCAACCGGGCGGGCGCACGAGCACGTGATTCGGGCCGACGTCACCCGTGATCTTGCCGACGATGGGCGTGCCGAAACGAAAGCGCGGATCGGGGCCTTCGACGTAGTAATGCATGCGGCTGTCCGCGGGCGAGAGGTCGCGCAGCTTTTCCTGCACGAAGGCCCACTTCTGCACGTCCGGCGCGTGCGAGATGATCAGGCTCGCAATGCGCGCACGCGTATCCAGCGTTTCGCGCAACTCGTTGAAGAGCTGGCGCTGCATCAGGAAGAAGAGGCCCGCGCCCGTGAGCGTGAACACGATGAGCGACACCGCTGCGAACATCGCCGAAAGCCGCAGCGAGATCGAGCGTTTCATGACGTCTGGCCTCCTTCCTCGCGCACTTCGAGCACGTAGCCCATGCCGCGTATGGTGTGCAGCAGTTTCGCCGCATGCGGGCCGTCGAGCTTGGCGCGCAGCCGCTTGATCGCCGTTTCCACCACATTCGCATTGCTTTCGAAATTCACGTCCCACACCAGTTCGGTGATCAGTGTCTTCGAGAGAATCTCGCCACGCCGCCGCGCGAGCACCGAAAGCAACTGGAATTCCTTCGCAGTGAGATCGAGACGCACACCGTCGCGCGTCGCACGGCGGCTGATGAGGTCCACCTGCAGATCGCCCACCGAAATCAGCGTGGATTCCTGTGTGCGCGCGCGCCGCGTGAGCGCGCGCAGGCGCTCGACGAGTTCGAGAAACGAGAACGGCTTGGTGAGATAGTCGTCGGCGCCGTCGCGCAGACCGTGCACGCGGTCGTCCACGCGGTCGCGCGCCGTCAGCATGATGACCGGCGTGTCCTTCTTCGTGCGTACCGCGCGCAGCACGCCGAAGCCGTCGAGCTTCGGCAGCATGACGTCGAGCACGATCACGTCGAAGTCGTATTCCGTGGCCATCCACGCGCCTTCCTCGCCGTCCATGGCGACGTCCACGACCCAGCCCTGCTCCGTGAGTCCGCTGCGCAAGTAATCCACGACCTTGCGCTCATCTTCGATAACCAATACTTTCATGCCCGCCCTCCTCTTCGCGCGCTGCCCTGGCGGTTCCGGCCGGTGCGACTCGTGACCGCCGTTGCGCGCTTTTATATACCCTGGCGCCGGGCTCGCTCAAGCCCTCTTATATGCCTCGATTTCAGCCCTTGCGTACGGCTTAGCTTCTACCCTCGGTCTTGGGCACTTCGCGGCACGTACCCGCGCTGCATGCCATTTCGCGATCGTCGGCGCTCCAGCCGCCGCCCAGCGCCTTCGCGAGAAACACCACGGTGGCGACCTGCTGGCCGTGAATCTGCACCTCCTGGCGCTCGCTGGCGAGCAACTGCTGCTCCGCGTTGAGCACGTCGATGAACGCCACGAGGCCGCCCTGATAGCGGTCGTTGGCGAGATCGAAAGACTTGCGTGCGTCGTCCACGGCCGACTGGCCATCGGTCGATGCGCGCTCCAGCACCGAAAGCCCCGTTACCGCATTTTGCACCTCCTGGAACGCGGTGAGCACGGTCTGACGATAAGACGCCTGCGCCGACTCGTAGCCGGCCTGCGCGAAATCCACGCCCGCGGCGCGCTTGCCGCCATCGAACAACACCTCGCTGGCCGTCGCGCCCACCGACCACATCAGGCTCGGCACGGAAAAAAGACCGCCAAAGCGCGTCGATTCCCAGCCGAACGTGGGTGAAAGCGTGATGTCCGGGAAGTACGCCGAGCGCGCCACGCCGATCTGCGCGTTGGCCGCGGCCATCGCGCGCTCGGCCGAAGCCACGTCGGGCCGCCGCTGCAGCAGTTCGCTCGGCAGCCCCGTGGGAAGCGCCGGCACTGGCAGCGGCGTGACCTTCTGCGCAATCGTAAACTCGGGCGCCGGCTTGCCGACCAGCACGGCAATGGCGTTCTGCTCCTGCTGGCGCTGGTTTTCGAGCAGATGCACCTGGGTTTGCGTCGCGGCGAGCTGGGCTTTTTGCTGCAGCAGTTCCAGGCCCGAAACCGCGCCGAGATCGTGCTGCGCGGTCACGAAATCGAGCGCCTTTTGCTGCAGTTGCGCCGAGCGGTTCACCACGTCGATCTCATTGTCGAGTTCGCGCATGGCGAAGTAGTCGGTGGCGAGTTCGGCGGTGAGCACGAGGCGCGCGTTGGCGAGATCGTCGCCGGCCTGCTGCGTCGATGCCTGCGCCGACTCCACCATGCGCCGGATGCGCCCGAACAGGTCCAGCTCGTAGCTCACGGTCGCGCCAACGATGACCTGGTTCTGCACGGTCGACGTGTTGGGCGTCGCGTAGTTCGTCAGCGGACGATTCGCGGAAATGCGCTCGCGCGCGAGGCCCGCGTCGAGCCCGACCTGCGGGCTTTGCTGCGACGACACCGAGGCGAGCGTGGCGCGCGCCTGCGCGTAGTGCGCGGCGGCCACACGCAGCGTCTGATTCTCAGCGAGCGCAGCGGTTTCCAGACCGTCGAGCTCGGGGTTGTCGAAGGCCTTCCACCATTGCGGATCGAGCGGCGCATGCGAAGGCTGCGCCGCGTGCCAGTACGAATCGGCGGAGTCGACGCGCCACGCCGCCGGGCTTTGCGTTTGCGGCGCGTGGTAGTCAGGGCCCACGGTGCAGGCCGCGAGACCGATCGCGCCAAGCGCCGTGAAGTAAGCGAGCGGCTGTGGCAGCGTGGTTTGCCGCATGTTCTGCCGCATCGTCACGTCGCGCTCCGCCTGGCGGCTTCACGCGCCGCTTCGGTCTTGTTCGGCGCGACCACGACGACACTGTCGCCGTCCGCGATCGAATCGCTCGGGTTGAGCACGACGCGATCAGTCGGTTCGAGCCCACCGCTGATTTCGAGCGTCTGCCCGAGGTCCTGCGCGATTTCCACTGCCTTGAGCTTGACCTTGCCGTCCGCATCGACAACGGCAAGACGCGGCCCTTCCGAACGGAACAGCAACGTGTTGCCCGGCACCGTGAGCAAGCCCTTCGCATCGGTCTGCAAGGCGGCTTGCACATAAGCGCCAGGCAGCAGCTTGCCGTCGTGATTGGGCAGCGAGATTTCGGCCTCCAGCGTGCGCGTGGCCACGTTGATGGCCTGCGCCGTGCGCGTGACGGTTCCGTCGAACGTCACGCCCGGCAACTCCTGCTCGGTCACGCTCACGTGCTGGCCAACCGCGACCTGCTGCGCGTAGGTCTGCGGCACGTCGAGATAGAGGCGCAATGGGTCGGACTGTGCAATCGAAAAGAGTGCATGCCCCGCGCCGCCATTGCCCGCATTCACGAGGTCGCCGATATCGACGTTGCGCTGCGTGATGATGCCCGTAATCGGCGCGACGATGCGCTGGAACGACTTCATCTCCGTGAGGCGGCGCACGTTCGCATCGGCGGCGGCGAGATTCGCCTGGTCCGTGTTGAATGCGCCCTGGCGGTCGTCGAGTTCCTGCTGCGAGACCGCATCGCGCTGGCGCAACTGCTGCGCGCGATCGAACGAGGTCTTGGCGAGCGCGAGCGTCGAGGCGGCCTGATCGCGCTGCGCCTGCGCCTGGGAGAGTTCCTGGTCGATCTCGGGCGTGTCGATCTCCGCGAGCAACTGGCCTTGCTGCACGTGCGCGCCGATATCGGCGTACCAGCGCCGCACGTAGCCGTTCGCGCGCGAGTAGATCGGCGCTTCGACATAGCCGCGCAGCGTGCCAGGCAGCACGATGCGGCCGTCCGCGCCGGCCGGCACGGGTTGCACGACGCTCACATACTGCTTCGCGTTCTGCTTCGTGACATCGGCGAGATGATGCGCGTTCATGAGGTTCGAGACGATCGTGCGCGTAGCGCCCGCAGCGAGCAGCAGCGCGACCACGATCACCGCGAGGCGTGCACGCTTGCCCGCCTGGCCGCGCGCCGGCAAGTCGAGGCCCTGCTCGCCGCCGACGGTGATGTCGAGAGATGAATGGTGGTGAGGTTCGTTCATGTCTTCGGCCAATTTTGACTTAACGGGTATCGCCTCGTGCACCACGGTGCTGCGCCTCGCGCTCGCGTTTCGCGGCAGCGCGGTGGGCGAGCCGTGTATGCACGCTCGCAAACATCAGCGGGACGAACAATAGTGTGGAGACCGTAGCGAATAGCAGGCCACCGATCACCGCGCGTCCGAGCGGCGCATTCTGCTCCGCGCCCTCGCCGAGGCCCAGCGCCATCGGCACCATGCCGATCATCATGGCGAACGCCGTCATGAGCACGGGGCGTATGCGGGTGGCGCCCGCTTCGAGCGCGGCGGCGAGCGGCGTTGCACCCGCGGAGAGGCGCTGGCGCGCGAACGAGACTACGAGAATGCTGTTCGCGGTCGCCACGCCCACAGTCATGATCGCACCCGTGAGCGCGGGCACGCTCAGGTGCGTGCCGGTGATGAACAGCATCCACGCAATACCCGCGAGCGCGGCGGGCAGCGCGCTGATGATGATGAGCGGATCGGCCCACGACTGGAAGTTCACGACGATGAGCAGATACACGAGCACCACCGCCATCGCAATGCCAACGCCGAGGCCCACGTATGACGAACGCATCGTGCCGATCTGGCCGCGCATGGTGATGGTCGTGCCGCGCGGCGCGTGCGCCTGTACATGCCGGATGATGTCGTTGATGTTCACGCCAACGGAACCCAGGTCGCTGCCCTCCACGCTCACGAGCAGATCGATCACGGGACGGATGTTGTAGTGCGTGATGATTGCGGGCCCATCATGCGGCCTGAGCTGCACGAGATTGCTCACCAGTTGCAACGGCGCATTGGCGTTCGTGCTGTGCGCGGAAACGGGCGTGCCCATCAGTTCGTTCATCGAAGTTTCGCGATACTGCGGCGTTTGCACCGTGAGCGGATATTCCACGCCGTTTTGCGGGCTCACCCAGAACGCGGGCGACGTCTGCGTGCTGCCCGAGAGCGCGATCAGCACGTCCTGCGCAACGTTCTGCGGACTCAGGTTCAACTGCTGCATGCGCGAGCGGTCCATCGCAAGCGTGAGCGCGGGTTCGTCGTTACGCTGCTCGATGTGCGCATCCACGGCGCCAGGCAGTTGCCGCACCTCCTTGAGCAGCGTGCTCGCCAGCGCCATGTCCTGGTTCAGATTCGCGCCCACCACCTGCACGTCGATCGCCGCGGGCTGACCGAAGTTGAGAATCTGCGTGATGATGTCCGCGGGCTGAAAGAAGAACTCGACGCCCGGAAACCGTTGCGGCAGCAACGTCCGCAACTTGTCGATATAAATGCGCGAGGGATCGTGGTCGGGCTTCAGCGCGATCTGGACTTCGCCGTCGAGCGTGCCCATCGTCCCCGCATTGCTGTACGAGAGATTGATGCCGCTATAGGGCAGCCCGAGGTTATCGACGATTGTCTCGAGTTGATCGGGCGGCACCACGTCGCGAACCACCTGCTCCACCTGGTCGGCAAGGCGTGCCGTTTCCTCGATGCGAAAGCCCGTTGGCGCGCGCATGTGCAAGCGAATGTTGCCGGCATCGACCGAAGGAAAGAAGTCGCGGCCAAGGAAGAACACGAGGACGAGCGAGAGCAGGCAAAACGCGAGGAAGGTGCCGCCGAAGAACTTGCGGCGCGAGAGCAGCGGGCTCAATAGCGCGATGTAATTGGCGCGCACGCGCTCGAATGCGTGATTGAAGCGCCAGTGTATGCGCGAGAAGAGCGAGCCTTGCGCGCGCTGCGCGTGCGCCGTGGGATCGTGGCCCTCGAAGAGCAGCATGGCGAGCGTCGGTACGAGCGTGCGCGAGAGGATGTACGACGCGATCATCGCGAACACTACGGCTTCCGCGAGCGGCACGAACAGAAAGCGCGCCACGCCCGTTAGAAAGAACATCGGCACGAACACGATACAGATGCATAACGTCGAAACGAGCGCGGGCACGGCGATTTCGCCCGCGCCTTCGAGAATGCCGTCGTGCAGTTTCGCGCCCAGATGCAAGTGCCGCTCGATGTTCTCGATCGTGACCGTTGCGTCGTCAACCAGAATGCCGACTGCGAGCGCAAGGCCGCCGAGCGTCATGATGTTGATGGTTTCGCCAAGCGCATAGAGCGCGATGATCGACGAGAGAATCGACAACGGAATCGACACCGCGATGATGAGCGTGCTGCGCCAGTTGCCGAGAAAAAGCAGGATCATCGCCGCCGTCAACGCAGCAGCAATGAGCGCTTCGCGCACCACGCCCTGCACGGCGGCGGAAACGAATACGGACTGGTCAAAGAGCGGCTTGACGACGAGGTCGGCGGGCAGCGTGTCGCGCGCCTTGGGCAAGAGGCCTTTGAGTGCGCCCACCACCTGCAGCGTCGATGCGTCGCCGCTCTTGAGGATCGACATCAGCACGCCGCGCTGGCCGTCCTGGCGCACGACGTTGGTCTGCGGCGTGAAGCCGTCGCGCACGTGCGCCACGTCGCCGAGATAGGTGGTCGCACCGTTCACCGTCTGCACGGGAATGCGGTTCAGCCCCGCGATCGTATCGGGCGATGCATTGGTGTCCACACGATATTCGGTTTGCCCGAGCTTGGCCGTACCCGTCGGCAAAATGAGGTTCTGCGCGTTGACCGCGTTGACGATATCGGCGGGCGTGAGGCCCTTCGAAATGAGCGCGCGCGTGTCGAGATCCACGGAGATCACGCGCGTTTTGCCGCCATACGGGTAAGGCACCTGCGCGCCGGGAATCGTAATGAGCTGCGGGCGCAGGAAGTTCATCGCGACGTCGGCAAGCGCCTGCTCGCTCATCGACTTGCTGGAGAGGCCGAGCTGGATCACCGGAATGCTCGAGGCCGAATAGCTGATGACGAGCGGCGGCGTGGCGCCGGGCGGCATCTGCTTCACCTGCGCCTGCTCCGATGCAACGGCCTGCGCGATCGCCGTTTGCAGGCTCGCGCCCGGCTGCAGGAACAGCTTGATGATGGCGATGCCCGGCAGCGATTGCGACTCGATGTGCTCGATGTTGCTCACCGTGGTCGTGAGGCTGCGCTCGTTGACCGAGGTGATGCGGTCGGCCATGTCCTTCGCGGAAAAGCCGGTGTACGACCAGATGATGCTGATAACCGGGATGTTGATGTTCGGCAGCACGTCGGTGGCCATCGACATGAGCACGAACGGCGTGGCCAGCACGATCAGGATGGCCATCACGATGAACGTGTACGGTCGCTTCAGCGCGAGATTGACAATCCACATGTCAGTGTTTCGGACAACTCAGGCGAGGGGTTGAGACGAGGACGCATTCATCCAGCGGGTGCCGCATCATAGGCAATGGCGGTGGCAGGTCGCTGGCGCCAATATGGCGAAATTGACAGGTAACGCGCGAGGCGCGCGAATGCGCACGGGAGCGCAGATGGATCGCTGCTGCAGCGTCGCGAAGCGCTTGTAAAGCCGCCCGCGAAACGCGCTGTAATAGCTTCGCGCTTCGCGAGCAGTTCTTTAACTGCTTCAGTTCACTGCTTCAATTCACCAAACGCAGGCGCTCCAGGTCGTGCGTGTTGTGACTGCGGCCACGGCCGCTACGCGCACGCGTACCTCGCGGACCCGAGTGCGCCTCCATCTCGTGAAGCAGCGGGTCGTCACAGGTGGCGAGCGCGGCCTCCTGTTCGGCGAGAACGAGCGGTACCTTCTCGCGCAGAAACTCGACGAAGGTGCGGATCTTCGCGTCCAGATAGCGGCGCGAAGCGTACAGCGCGTAGATGTTGAGCTTCTGCAGCGTGTGCGTGGGCAGCACGCGGACCAGGGTGCCATCGGCAAGACCGGGCAGCGCCACTGGCACCGGCAGCGGGCCGATGCCCATGCCTTCGCGTATGGCGAGCGCGAGCGCTTCGGGGTTGTTCACCTGGAACGGCGTTACGCCCGTGTGCCGGAAGGTCTCGCCGAGCGGCCCCTCGGAAACCCATTGGCCGGCGGGCAGGCTCGCATCGGTCAGGTGCAGGCAGGTATGCGCCGCGAGGTCGTCGAATGATTGCGGCTCGCCGCGCGTGCGCAGATACTGCGGCGAAGCACAGAGAATGGCGGCGGTGCTGCCCAGATGCTGGGAGATCAGCGCGGAGTCCTCGAGTTCGGCGGCCACCACGACCGCCACGTCGAAGCCCTCCTCGATGATGTCGGGCATCTGCTGCGCGATGGTGAGATCGACCGAGACCTCCGGCAAATGCTGCTGATAACGCGCGATGAGCGGCATGACATAGTGCTGCCCGAAACTCGTGCCGCCATATACGCGCAGCTTGCCCGCGGGGTTCGCGTGCGCGGCGGCGGCTTCGGCCTCGGCTTGCTCGATGTCGGCGAGAATGCGCTTGCAGCTCTGCAAGTAGCGCTCGCCCGCTTCGGTCAACGACATGCGCCGCGTGGTCCGGTTAAGGAGCCGCGTGCGCAGGCGCGACTCCAGATCGGTGACCGCGCGCGAGACCTGCGCGGTCGTCATCGTTTCGCTCGCCGCAGCGCGCGTGAAGCTGCCCGACTCCACCACTCGCACGAAGACCCGCATATTGCGCAGCGTATCCATCAGAAACTCCCGTTCATTCGGCCTGCCTTCCCATCTCGATACGAATGAAACCAGTTTCGCCCACGAGCGGTGACCTGATCCTGACTCGAACATGACATCTCGGACAGCTTGGCGCGAAGCCCCGTCCCGCGTATGATCCACGGGCCCCCGATGTACCCGCCACGCCTTGCGCGAGAGCCGCATGGCGTGCGGCCGCCCTGCGTTTTCATGACAAAACGATGACTCTCGAATTCGCCCTGCGCCTTCTCGCGGCGTTCGCCTGCGGCGTCGCCATCGGCCTCGAACGACAGATTCGCCAACGCACGGCCGGTCTGCGCACCATCACGCTCGTGGCAAGCGGTGCGTGTTTGTTCGTCACGCTCGGCGTGCTGACCGGCAATGGCTCATCCGGTGTGACGCAAATTGCCGCCTATGTCGTCTCTGGCGTGGGCTTTCTGGGCGGCGGCGTCATCATGCGCGAGAAGGGCTCGATTCAGGGCATCAATACCGCGGCGACGCTATGGTGCTCGGCGGCCGTGGGGGTGCTGTGCGGCGCGGGTCATTACGGCCCGGCGGTGGCCGGCACTGTCGTCGTGCTGCTCACGAATACCGTGCTGCGCGAGGTGAGCCGCATCATCAACGCTTCGCCCGTTTCGAACGCGGATCTCGTGCGCGCTTATGTGCTTACCGTGGTTTGCCGCGAGGAGGACGAAGTTCATATCCGCACGTTGCTTTCGAATTCTTTGTACTCCACGCCGCTTTCATTTCAAAGCCTCACGAGCGAGGACCTGACCGGCGATCCGCCGCGCCTGCGCGTGACCGCAACGATGCGCTTGCATCCGAAGTACCAGTCGAAGCTCGAACTCATGGCGAGCCGCCTGAGCATGGAGAAAGGCGTCTCCAGCGTGAGTTGGACTGCCGCGGAACCCGAAATCGCGCCCGAATGAGCTTTGCGCGTTGCATCGACTCGCATTCCTTACGAATGCATTTCTAATTCATTGCGCTTTTTAAAATTATCCACGGCGGTATTCAAGAACTGTCAATTCTGGCCGCGTTTCATGGACGCCTATTCGCCCTTGGACTAAGCTGCATTCACCGTGATTCTTTCACGTCAACAAGGGGAGTCTATTCATATGGAACACGGCATCATTGCCTGGCTCATCATCGGCGCAATCGCAGGCTGGCTCGCTGGCGTTCTCGTCAAAGGCGGCGGGTTCGGATTGTTCGTCGATATCATCGTCGGCATTGTCGGCGCGTTCATCGGCGGTTGGCTTGCCGGGGTGCTCGGCATTCATATCGGCGCCGGCATCATCAGCTCGATCATTACCGCCATTGTTGGCGCGGTCATTCTGCTCTTCATCATCCGGTTGATCAGACGAGCGTAGCGAATCCGCGCTATCAATGAAAAACGGGAGCACCGTTGCCGGTGCTCCCGTTTTGTTTTGTGTATGGCTTGATCGCTGCGGCGATTATGCGTTCGCGACGAGTCCGCCTGTCACTTCGGGCAGCATCGAACCCGTTTGATTGAAGCGCAGATGCATTTCGTACGCGCGCGCGAGATCGTGCGGTGTCTGGCCGCCGATCTTGAGGGCGTCGCGATAGTAGTCGCGCAGCAGGTCGCGATAGAGCGGATGCGCGCAGCGTTCGATCACGAGGTTTGCCCGTTCGCGCGGCGCGAGACCGCGCAGATCCGCCAGGCCCTGCTCGGTCACGATCACGTCCACGTCGTGCTCATTGTGGTCGACGTGCGGCACCATCGGCACGATGCTGGAAATACGGCCGTCCTTTGCAATCGCCTTGGTCGCGAAGATCGCGCACGACGCATTGCGCGCGAAATCGCCCGAGCCGCCAATGCCGTTCATCATGTGCGTGCCGCCCACGTGCGTGGAATTCACGTTGCCGTAGATGTCGCATTCGAGCGCGGTGTTCAGTGCGATCAAGCCGAGACGCCGAATCACTTCCGGATGGTTGCTCACTTCCTGCGGACGCAGCACGAGCTTGTCGCGATAGCGGTCGAGTTCGGCGAGCACCTGGGCCTGACGCTGCGCGGAGAGCGTCATCGAAGCGCCCGAGGCGAATATCATCTTGCCAGAATCGATCAGATCGAAAGTCGAGTCCTGCAATACTTCGGAGTACATCGTAAGCGCTTCGAACGGTGAATCCACGAAGCCCGAGAGCACCGCGTTCGCGATCGTGCCGATGCCGGCCTGCAGCGGCGGCAATTGCGCGCTCATGCGGCCATGCTTCACTTCGTGCTGCAGGAATTCGATGAGGTGGCCGGCAATGCGCGCGGTTTCTTCATCGGCGGGCAGCACGGTCGAGGGGCTGTCCGCCTCGTTCGTGATGACGATCGCGGCGATCTTCTCCGGCGGAATCTCGATGGCGGCCGTACCCACGCGGTCCTGCGGGCGTACGATCGGCAGCGGATCGCGATGCGGGCGCCGGCCTGGAATCCACACGTCGTGCAGGCCTTCGAGCGCGAGCGGCTGCGCGAGATTGATCTCGACGATCACCTTCTCCGCGAGAATCGCGAAGCTCGCCGAATTGCCGACCGAAGTCGTGGGCACGATCGCACCGGTTTCCGTGATCGCGGCGGCTTCGATGATCGCGAGATCGAGCTTGCCGAGCAGGTTCGCGCGCAGCATCTCCACGGTTTCCGAAAGATGCTGGTCGACGAACATCACTTCGCCACGGTTGATCGCCTTGCGCAGCGTCGAGTCGACCTGGAACGGCAGACGGCGCTCGAGCACACCCGCTTCGGTCAGCATGCGATCGACGTCATGGCCGAGCGAGGCGCCCGTCATCAGCGTAATGCGCAGCGGTTCCTTCTCTTCGCGCGCGCGGCGCGCCAGTTCGATTGGCACGGCCTTCGTGTCGCCCGCGCGCGTAAAGCCGCTCGCGCCGACGCGCATACCGTTGCGCACGAGTTGGGCCGCCTCGGCAGCCGAAGTGATTTTCCCGCGCAAGGCGGCACAACGAATACGGTCTTCGTACATCAAAGTCTCCACAAACTCTCTGATCGCCTGGTGCCCATTTTCAGGTCTTGCATCGGCGGCCATACACTGCGAGTTTCACAAAACACTATTGCAGTGTTTTGTGCAGCCACAATGCGCAAAGCCGCGGCGCCCATATGAAGGCGTCGCGGCATTAGATTTCAGCGTATGCCTGCACATGGCGGGCGTGCTCTCGATCTCAGCTACCGAAATAGATATTGCAGAAGCTGACCGGGCCGACGCATTCATCCTTCTTTGCCGGCTTCACGATTTCGCGGTGGGCGCTCGCTTGCGCTGCCTCCGGGGCAGCGGACTGCGCGACCTGCTGAGGGACACTCGCTGCCGGTGCTTCGTTCTGTGCATAAGCAGCGGCGGCGGCAAACAGCGAACATGCAACAACAGCGATCTTCACGGACTTCATTTTACTCTCCAGTGCTAACGGGTACTGCGAAGCAGTGATGTGACTATATGACTCGGGGTCGAAGAGATTAAGGAGGCGGGGTGGAAGGCATATTTCCAGACTGCAGCAAGATCGCGCTGGCCTGCCTTTTCATTGTGTTTTCAACGATCTCCGCGGCGCACGCGTGCGGCGTGCACGCCGTGCCAAGGGCCCGAGCGGCGCATCGCGGTCGAGCAGCGCGCTGCGGATGAAGTGCAGATGACTCAGCAGCCGCTGCACCTCGTGCCGCCTTTCTCGCTCGTGGTGCACCGTCGCGAGCGCTTCCTGTGCGATCCAGGTCGCGGCGCGCACGGCACTGAGCGCGTGGTCGAGCGAGATCCCGTCCGGGCGCTCGAAAAGATGTGCGATAGCTTCCTGCACGCGTGCCAGCGCCGCGGGCCAGCGCGCGTCTTTAAGCTCGAGCCACGCTGCTGCGTGCGCCTCGTTGCGCAGATCGACCACGGCATGCCCGACTTCGAGCGTCACGAGCATCCAGCGCAGCGCACGCCGGTGCGCCTGGCGGCGCCCGTTCAGCACGAGCCTCAACTGGTGCATCAGATCGTGCGTGCCGGACTGGAAGCGCTGCCCGAGGCCATCCAGTTCACCATGGCAAGCCAGCACGACCTGTCCGCGCAACGACACGCACATACGCTCGACGAGCCAGTTCATGTGCGGCGGAAATACCACCGCGAAAGCAAGCGAGGCGACCAGCATCGCGGCAACGACGGCGATGCCGTTGTTGATCAGCAGATCCGGCGTGTAGACGATCACATTGTCCGGGCCAGCCAGCAGGCAAAAGAACACCGAGAAGCCAACGCCGTAGCCCGCGATGCGCGAGCGCGTGGCGAGAAAAGCGCCGATGGCAAGCACCGGAACCAGCGTCGCGCAGAGCAACGGAAAGCCATCGACATTGGGATACACGTAGCAGGTGAAGAGATAGCCCGTCACGGCGGCAAAGGCCGCGCCGACCGCCATTTGCACGGCCATGCGCGACGCGTTCGGCGCCGACGACGTGAGCGCGCATGTGAGCGCGGCCGCGATCATCGCGAGGCCACCGCTCGGCCAGTCGGTCTCGACCCAGAACCAGCCCAGCGCCGCCACCACCACGGCGGTGCGCACGAAGGTGAACGCCACCACGTGCCAGCTCGTGCGGGGCACGTAGCGCGCAGCGCGCGGCTCCTGCGCAGGACGCGCCTCCGTGAGCGAAGCCCACGTGCGGCTATAGCGCACGATCTCGGTCGTGAAGCGATAGATGAGTTCGGCCGATGTGTCGAAATCGGGCAGCGCATCGGGTAGTGCATGTTCAAGCGGCCGCCGCGTCTCGCGCACATGGCGCGGCAGCGTGCGCTGGAAGGCTTCGAGCCCGTCGGCGAGGCGCCGCGCATAGGCGCGATCGCTTTCGTTTCGGCTCGGCCGTTGCGCGAGCAGCGCGGCAAGCTCGCCAAAATATGGCGCGAGCGGTGCGATCGCCGCGTCGCTCCAACGCAGTCTTTTGAGCAACTGGCGCAGCGCGTGCAGCCGCGCGCAGGCATCCATGAACTCGGAATTCAGGCGCGAAAGCAGGCCGCTGCGCGAGCGCATCGTCGGATCTTCGAAAAATGAGAAAGCGCGCGTGGCCTCGAAGCCGACGACATCGTCGACAAGACTCGCGAATCGCCCTTCGAACGCGCCCCTTTCGAGCCGCCCAGCCAACACCACCGCAGCGAACGCAGTAAAATTGAGATATCGGGCGCGCAAAGTGCGATCGAGCAGCGAGCCCGACTGCCTGGGCACGATCACTGCGCTGACCATGCCCGAACAGAGAATGCCCACGGCCACTTCGGCACCGCGGCCAAGTGCTGCGAGAAAGAGACCGTTGGGCTGCATCACGAGCGGAATGCCGATCAGCGCTGCCGTGTAGCCGGCAAGCACGAAACCGTACCAGCGAAAATGGCGATTCCTCATGGCGGCGGCTGTACAGGCGGCCACCCACCCCGTCATCCCGAGTATGTAGAGTTCGGGCTGCTGGACGAATACGGCGCCCAGCACCACCGCCGCGACCATCCCCACCGCGGTGCCGACGATGCGATAAAAGCTCTTGGCAAACACCATGCCGGAGAGTGGCTGCATCAGGACGAACACCGTCGTCATCGCGATGCGCGGCTGCGGCAGGTCCAGCAGCATGGAAATGCCCATGGCAAGCAAGCCGGCCGCCACCGTTTTCAGCAGATGAATCCAGATCGCGCCATCGGTGGCCTGCCAGTCGCGCAGCGCCCGTCTGGCGGCGCGCCATATGATTTCCGCGCGCCGACGCGAGTCGAACGCACGATGTATCGCAGGCTGGCGGCTCATGACAAACGCTCGGGCTGTTTCGAAGACAGTGGCCGATTGTAGGAGCGTCATTGCGCCGCATTAATGGGACGCGCGGGGAACCTCCGTTCCAGATCACTCAACAATGACGCGCCCCGACAGGCGGACAATATGGTTTCTGCACCGAACAAGAAGGTCAAGAAGGTCTGATGGATACGTTACAAAACATGCGGGTGTTCGTCCGCGTCGTGGAAGCGGGCAGCTTCACGGCCGCGGCCCAGTCGCTGGATTCGACCACCGGCGCGATGTCGCGCGCGGTATCGGAACTCGAAGCGCATTTGCGCACCCGTCTGCTCAACCGCTCGACGCGCCGGCTTGCACTCACGCCCGCCGGCGAGCGGTATCTCAAGCGCTGCTCGCAGATTCTCGCGGACGTTGATAGCGCGGAAGAAGAGGCGAGTTGCGCGCACGAACGCCCGGCCGGCGCGCTGCGCATGCACAGCTTCGCGAGTATTGGTCAGCAGTACGTGCTGCCGGCGATTTCGCGCTATCGCGCACTGCATCCCGAAGTCACTGTCGAACTGACCCTCTCGCAACGCATGCCGGATCTGTTCGAGGGCAGCAGCGACGTCTCGGTGGTTACGGCGTCTTCGCTGCCGAATTCTGATCTTGTCTCGCATCAGCTTGGTTCGACGTACAGCATTCTGTGCGCGTCGCCTGGGTATGTGCACACGCACGGCGCGCCGCGTACACCCGCCGATCTCTCGCATCACGACTGTCTGATTCTCAAATCGCCGGCGTTTCCGGCGCATGAATGGACGCTCGACGGACCCGAGGGCAGCGTCGAAATGCAGGTTGACGGGCCCGTGCAAGTGAATATCGCGGAATCGCTCGCGGTGGCGATACGCGAGGGGATGGGGATTGGGATGCTGCCGGTCTATGCGGCAATCGAAGGGCTGCGTAATGGTACGCTCGTGCGCGTGCTGCCGCATCACAAGCTGCAGAAGACGAACGTGTACGCGCTTTATCCGTCGCGCAAGTTCGTCGACGCGAAAACAAAGACGTGGGTGGAATTCTTGCGAGCGCATCTGCCGCAAGTCATCGAGCGCGACCTGGCGCTGCTCGAGGAGCTGACGCAGGAGCAACTCACGGATGTCGCAGAGGATGTTGCTTTGGCGAAGGACGCCGCGGGCGCTGCCACTGTACAGAGAGCCGCGCAATAAGACATCGATTGGCGAGGCTGGTTAACGCAAAAAGCCGTCCAGTGGACGGCTTTTTTGTTTTCTGCCTGTCGTGTCGCATTCAAACACGCGCCAAAACGCCAGAACCCCGGCTCTCTTTCGGAGACACCGGGGTTCTGGACGTTACAGCATGAGGAGCCTGACGATTACCTACTTTCACACGGGCAATCCGCACTATCATCGGCGTGGAGTTGTTTCACGGTCCTGTTCGGGATGGGAAGGGGTGGGACCAACTCGCTATGGTCATCAGGCATGACGGGTTGCTGCGTCGCCTTTGGGGGCGCCACAGCCAATCTGGAAGAAGCGTAAAGAGGGTGTTGCTGAATTGGGGTTGTGTTGTTTGAATCGGCACAACACGTGATCACTCAACCATGCGTGTCTGAAACACACCTGTTATAGGATCAAGCCTTACGGGCAATTAGTATCAGTTAGCTTAACGCATTACTGCGCTTCCACACCTGACCTATCAACGTCCTGGTCTCGAACGACCCTTCAAGGGGATCTAGTCCCCGGGGAAGTCTCATCTTGAGGCGAGTTTCCCGCTTAGATGCTTTCAGCGGTTATCTCTTCCGAACATAGCTACCCGGCGATGCGACTGGCGTCACAACCGGTACACCAGAGGTTCGTCCACTCCGGTCCTCTCGTACTAGGAGCAGGCCCCCTCAAACTTCCAGCGCCCACGGCAGATAGGGACCAAACTGTCTCACGACGTTTTAAACCCAGCTCACGTACCTCTTTAAATGGCGAACAGCCATACCCTTGGGACCGGCTACAGCCCCAGGATGAGATGAGCCGACATCGAGGTGCCAAACACCGCCGTCGATATGAACTCTTGGGCGGTATCAGCCTGTTATCCCCAGAGTACCTTTTATCCGTTGAGCGATGGCCCTTCCATACAGAACCACCGGATCACTATGACCTGCTTTCGCACCTGTTCGACTTGTGAGTCTCACAGTCAAGCACGCTTATGCCATTGCACTATCAGCACGATTTCCGACCGTACCTAGCGTACCTTCGTACTCCTCCGTTACCCTTTGGGAGGAGACCGCCCCAGTCAAACTGCCTACCATGCACTGTCCCCGATCCGGATCACGGACCAAGGTTAGAACCTCAAACAGATCAGGGTGGTATTTCAAGGACGGCTCCATGCAGACTAGCGTCCACACTTCACAGCCTCCCACCTATCCTACACAAACCGGTTCAAAGTCCAATGCAAAGCTACAGTAAAGGTTCATGGGGTCTTTCCGTCTAGCCGCGGGGAGATTGCATCATCACAAACACTTCAACTTCGCTGAGTCTCGGGAGGAGACAGTGTGGCCATCGTTACGCCATTCGTGCAGGTCGGAACTTACCCGACAAGGAATTTCGCTACCTTAGGACCGTTATAGTTACGGCCGCCGTTTACCGGGACTTCAATCAAGAGCTTGCACCCCATCATTTAATCTTCCGGCACCGGGCAGGCGTCACACCCTATACGTCCACTTTCGTGTTTGCAGAGTGCTGTGTTTTTATTAAACAGTCGCAGCCACCAGTTTATTGCAACCCCTTCACCCTTCTGGCGCAGGCCAGTCAAGCTACAGGGGCGTACCTTATCCCGAAGTTACGGTACCAATTTGCCGAGTTCCTTCTCCCGAGTTCTCTCAAGCGCCTTAGAATACTCATCTCGCCCACCTGTGTCGGTTTGCGGTACGGTCACTGCTGAACTGAAGCTTAGAGGCTTTTCTTGGAACCACTTCCAGTTGCTTCGTCTCCTGAGAGACTGGCCTCACACCCTTGAATTCCGCGCCCGGATTTGCCAAAGCGCCTTCTCCAATGCAAGGACCGGGACTTCCAACACCCGGACAACCTTCCGCGATCCGTCCCCCCATCGCATTCAACAATGGTGCAGGAATATTGACCTGCTTCCCATCAGCTACGCATTTCTGCCTCGCCTTAGGGGCCGACTCACCCTACGCCGATGAACGTTGCGTAGGAAACCTTGGGCTTACGGCGAGGGGGCCTTTCACCCCCTTTATCGCTACTCATGTCAGCATTCGCACTTCCGATACCTCCAGCACGCTTTTCAACGCACCTTCGCAGGCTTACGGAACGCTCTCCTACCATGCGAGACTAGCTCGCATCCGCAGCTTCGGTATATGACTTAGCCCCGTTACATCTTCCGCGCAGGACGACTCGATCAGTGAGCTATTACGCTTTCTTTAAAGGGTGGCTGCTTCTAAGCCAACCTCCTGACTGTTTTAGCCTTCCCACTTCGTTTCCCACTTAGTCATATTTGGGGACCTTAGCTGGCGGTCTGGGTTGTTTCCCTCTTGACACCGGACGTTAGCACCCGATGTCTGTCTCCCGTGATTGCACTCTTCGGTATTCGGAGTTTGCTATGGCGAAGTAATCCGCAATGGACCCTTCAACCATGACAGTGCTCTACCCCCGAAGGTGATACACGAGGCACTACCTAAATAGTTTTCGGAGAGAACCAGCTATTTCCAGGTTTGTTTAGCCTTTCACCCCTATCCACAGCTCATCCCCTAACTTTTCAACGTTAGTGGGTTCGGTCCTCCAGCACGTGTTACCGTGCCTTCAACCTGGCCATGGATAGATCACCTGGTTTCGGGTCTACACCCAGCGACTGAACGCCCTGTTCGGACTCGCTTTCGCTACGCCTGCCCTATTCGGTTAAGCTTGCCACTGAATGTAAGTCGCTGACCCATTATACAAAAGGTACGCCGTCACCCCTTGCGAGGCTCCGACTGTTTGTATGCATGCGGTTTCAGGATCTATTTCACTCCCCTCCCGGGGTTCTTTTCGCCTTTCCCTCACGGTACTGGTTCACTATCGGTCGATCACGAGTATTTAGCCTTGGAGGATGGTCCCCCCATCTTCAGACAGGATTTCACGTGTCCCGCCCTACTTGTCGCATCCCTAGTTCTTCCAATCTGTTTTCGCCTACGGGGCTATCACCCACTATGGCCGCACTTTCCAGAGCGTTTGGCTAACAGTTCAGATAAAGAATGCAGGCTGGTCCCATTTCGCTCGCCACTACTTTGGGAATCTCGGTTGATTTCTTTTCCTGCGGCTACTTAGATGTTTCAGTTCGCCGCGTTCGCTTCACATGACCTATGTATTCAGTCATGGATACTCCATTCGGAGTGGGTTTCCCCATTCGGATATCGGTGGATCAAAGCTTGTTTGCCAGCTCCCCACCGCTTTTCGCAGGCTACCGCGTCCTTCATCGCCTGTGATCGCCAAGGCATCCACCACATGCACTTGTTCGCTTGACCCTATAACGGGTGTGTCTTGCGCCCGGTGTTAGCGCTTTAGCGCTTACTCCGGGCTCATCCCCGAAGGGGACGATTCCGATCACAATCGTTACAGGTTGAGTATTCGTGTTGCGCCGTATTTCAAGGCAATCTTTCGATCACTTAAAAATACATTGATACAATCACAACCCTGATTCACCTACTCATGCCCATCTCTAGACATTTTTGGATGAATCTCTTTACTACTTCTTCCTGATTGTTAAAGAACGACAGCCGATATTTTCATATCGCTCTGACTGGCTCAATCGCCAATGCGAAGTGTTCTGCATCATTGCTGCAGAACGCTGTGCATTGGGAATTGGTGGAGGATGACGGGATCGAACCGACGACCCCCTGCTTGCAAAGCAGGTGCTCTCCCAGCTGAGCTAATCCCCCAGTCACACAACTCAAGGGGGCTGCCCGTCACAGACAGTGGTGGGTCTGGATGGATTCGAACCATCGACCCCCGCCTTATCAAGACGGTGCTCTAACCGACTGAGCTACAGACCCCTGAGTCTGTCTTTCTTACAGCCGACAAGTGTGAGCGCTTAAAACGCAGTGAGCGATGAGCTCATGAAAGGAGGTGATCCAGCCGCACCTTCCGATACGGCTACCTTGTTACGACTTCACCCCAGTCATGAATCCTGCCGTGGTGACCGTCCTCCTTGCGGTTAGACTAGCCACTTCTGGCAAAACCCACTCCCATGGTGTGACGGGCGGTGTGTACAAGACCCGGGAACGTATTCACCGCGGCATGCTGATCCGCGATTACTAGCGATTCCAGCTTCACGCAGTCGAGTTGCAGACTGCGATCCGGACTACGATCGGTTTTCTGGGATTGGCTCCACCTCGCGGCTTGGCAACCCTCTGTTCCGACCATTGTATGACGTGTGAAGCCCTACCCATAAGGGCCATGAGGACTTGACGTCATCCCCACCTTCCTCCGGTTTGTCACCGGCAGTCTCCCTGGAGTGCTCTTGCGTAGCAACTAGGGACAAGGGTTGCGCTCGTTGCGGGACTTAACCCAACATCTCACGACACGAGCTGACGACAGCCATGCAGCACCTGTGTTACGGCTCCCTTTCGGGCACTTCCACCTCTCAGCGGAATTCCGTACATGTCAAGGGTAGGTAAGGTTTTTCGCGTTGCATCGAATTAATCCACATCATCCACCGCTTGTGCGGGTCCCCGTCAATTCCTTTGAGTTTTAATCTTGCGACCGTACTCCCCAGGCGGTCAACTTCACGCGTTAGCTACGTTACCAAGCCAATGAAGGCCCGACAACCAGTTGACATCGTTTAGGGCGTGGACTACCAGGGTATCTAATCCTGTTTGCTCCCCACGCTTTCGTGCATGAGCGTCAGTATTGGCCCAGGGGGCTGCCTTCGCCATCGGTATTCCTCCACATCTCTACGCATTTCACTGCTACACGTGGAATTCTACCCCCCTCTGCCATACTCCAGCGATGCAGTCACCAATGCAGTTCCCAGGTTAAGCCCGGGGATTTCACATCGGTCTTACATCACCGCCTGCGCACGCTTTACGCCCAGTAATTCCGATTAACGCTCGCACCCTACGTATTACCGCGGCTGCTGGCACGTAGTTAGCCGGTGCTTATTCTTCCGGTACCGTCATCCCCTCAAGGTATTATCTCGAAGGATTTCTTTCCGGACAAAAGTGCTTTACAACCCGAAGGCCTTCTTCACACACGCGGCATTGCTGGATCAGGCTTTCGCCCATTGTCCAAAATTCCCCACTGCTGCCTCCCGTAGGAGTCTGGGCCGTGTCTCAGTCCCAGTGTGGCTGGTCGTCCTCTCAGACCAGCTACGGATCGTCGCCTTGGTAGGCCTTTACCCCACCAACTAGCTAATCCGCCATCGGCCACCCCAATAGCGCGAGGCCCGAAGGTCCCCCGCTTTCATCCATGGATCGTATGCGGTATTAATCCGGCTTTCGCCGGGCTATCCCCCACTACTGGACATGTTCCGATGTATTACTCACCCGTTCGCCACTCGCCACCAGGTGCAAGCACCCGTGCTGCCGTTCGACTTGCATGTGTAAGGCATGCCGCCAGCGTTCAATCTGAGCCAGGATCAAACTCTTCAGTTTAAACCTGTTACTGTTTTCGGTTTCTCTCGAAACCGGTCGCTCACTCAAAGCTGACAGGTCATTGAATAAATTCAAAAACCTGACTTACTTTAGTGTGAGACTCTTGATACTTTTGCTGCTCCCGGCCCCGCTCCGAAGAACGAGGTCAGGCCGCCACCGCATCAAGCGCCCACACTTATCGGCTGTAAATTTTTAAAGATCGATCGCGAAGTTGCCGCGCATCTGAGCCTAACCACTGCTCAACTACCGGCTTCTTTCTGCGTTGCTGCGTCAGCAGCAGAGAAACGAGATTATGAAGACTGCCCGGCGATCTGTCAACAGGTTTTTTTACTTCGTTCAACCTGCCGCTCAACTTCCCACCACCCGCAGACCCAGTCGCCACAAGGCTTCCGCCCGGGCTTCCCGTCTCCCCGCGCCTTCATCGAAAGCGCGAAAGACCGGAATTCTAGTCATGCAGATGACATCTTGCAAGCGGTTTTTTGACGCGCGTGAAATTCGGAAAAACGCGTAAGCGGAATCGCCTCAAACGTGGCGTTGCATGACGCGTTCGACGAGTTGCAGATAGTGGTCGAGGTCCGGCGTCAGTTTGCCAGCCACCTTCGCGAGATCGTCCCAGCGGCGCAGGCGCACCGCGTCTTCGGCGTGGGGCCGCGCAGCGAAATCGCGCGCCTCGTCTGCATTGAAGATGCCACCCTGCAATTCGAGGCTGCGCACCGAGTCCGCGGAGAGGCAGCCGAAATACGCTTCATCGACTGCGCAGAGATAGCGTTTCGCATCGACGTGCAGGCGGATCGGTTCCAGCACGCTATCGGGCAACACCGGTCGCAGGAACGGCAGCGCATAGTACTGGTGCAGATCGTCGATGCCGCGTTCGGTCGGCGTTTCGCCCCGACGATTGAGCAGGTGACCCAGATCGTGCAGAAACGCGGCCGCGGTCAGCTCTTCGCTCGCCCCTTCTTCTTCCGCCAGCGCGCCGCTTTGCAGCGCGTGCTCCAGCTGCGTGACCGGCTCGCCGCTATAGGCCAACGCGCCGTACGTCTCGAACAGCTCACGAATGTCCGCGAGGCTCAATGCCATCTTCTTCTACTCCTCTAATGTGAATGCGGCGACGCCCCACACCAGGCCGCCACTCATCGTTGCTGCCGCCCTTAGTCGCCGCAGGATTCGCGCATGCGATTGGCCGATTCATCGGCGTCGCGCGAGGCGAGCGCGCTCAACAGCGCCCGATGCCCCGCGTACGATGCGTCCATTGCGCTGTGCGCCGGCGCCGCACGCTGCGACGAGAGCCGCAATTCGCTCACCGTCCGCTCATAGGTCTCGCGCAGCCTGGCGTTGCCAGCCGCCGCGACGAGCGACGCGCGAAACGCGTCGCGCGCTTCCACGAAGGACTCTCCCTTCTCGGCGACCACCGCGTCCCGCATCGCGTTCAGGTGCTCGCGCAACTCGGCCACCTGCGCCGCATCGATACGCGGCGCAAGCATCCGGCACGCCGCTTCGCGCAATGCCGCGCACACTTCACCCAATTCCTGGGCCTCCGCCACGCCGACGCTGCGCACGAACACGCCCCGATGCTTCTCGTTGCGCACGAGGCCCGCCTGCTCCAGTGCGCGAAACGCCTCGCGCACGGGTCCGCGCGATACGGCCAGACGAGCCGCCCAATCGGCTTCGTTGAGCTTGTCGCCGGGCGCCAGCACGCCCGCCGCGATGCGCCGCTCGATCTCGTCGCGCACCAGCGCAGTGAGCGAATGCTGGCGCACCATGGCAAGCGCAGTCGTATCGGACAACGCCTGAGGATCGCGACCCATGTCGCCCGCTGTACCGCTCGCCTGCTCTTCGGTCATCGAATCTTGCACGTCCGGCCTTGCTCGTCTGTTACGCGCCTGCGGCGCATCGAACCGCATGGCATTCATCCGCTCAGTCCGGCCGCCGGCGCGGCACACGCGCCGCGATCAGCAGCAGCGCCGCCAGCGAAACGATCAACAGGACCAGCGAGAGCGCCGAAGCCGGCAGGTAATACCCACGTTCGACCGCGCCCACCACGACGATCGGCACCGTCGCAAAGCCCGGCGGATACACCGTGAGCGTCGCGCCCAGTTCGCCGAGCGACAACGCGAAGCCGAGCGCGAGACTCGCACGGATGGCAGGCACGAGTTGCGGCAGCACCACGCGGCGCAGCACCATCGAAGGCGGCGCGCCGAGACTCGCCGCAGCTTCGCGCAGCACGGTCAGCTCGGGTCGCAGCGCTGCCGACGCACATCGATAGCAAAACGGCAGCACGAGGGCGAGCTGCACGAACACGACGATCGCAGCCGAACTCGACAGATCCACAGGCGCCTTGTGATAGGCGATCAGCACCGCGAGACCAAGCACCACGCTCGGCACGCCGTTGGGCACCATCGCGAGCGTGTCGACGACCGCGCCCAGACCACGCCGGTCGCGCCCTTCGAGCGCGAGCGCGAGCCAGAGTCCGAGCGCCGTGCCGAGGACTGCCACGCCGAAGCCGACTTCGAGACTCGTTGCGAGCGCATCGAAATCGGTGGAACCGAGACGCTCGAACCAGCGCGTGCTGAAACCGTCGGGCAAGATCGTGCCCGACCAGTGCGACGCAACGCTCGACAACGCGACGACGATCACCGGCAACACGAAAAGCCAGAAGCACAGCAGCGCCGCGAAGCCGAGCAATGCCGCGCTGGCAAAGCGCGAAAAGAAGCTGCGCTCCACAGGCCGCGCACGAAGATGCTTGGGCGGCAGCGCGATGCGGTCAGAACCCGCGACAGGATTAGTTGACATTGCGCGCGCCTCCATGACTCCGGCGATTCACGCGCCGATACAGCGCATACAGGGAAAGCGACATCGCGAGCATGACCACGGCGCCCGCAGCGGCCGTCGGCAGATCGAGATCGACTGTGGCCGCGCTGTAGATCGCCACCGGCAGCGTGATGAGGTGCGCGCTGCCGAGCACGAGCAGAATGCCGAACTCATTGAACGTCAGCAGAAAGCACAGGATCGTGCCCGCAGCGATACCCGGCCAGGCGAGCGGCAGAATCACGCGCAGGGCGACCATCCGGCTGTTCGCACCAAGACTACGGGCGGCTTCGATCAAGCGCATGTCAAGCAGCGCGAACGCGGCGAGCGTCGGGCGCACGACGAATGGCGCGTAGAACACCACTTCGGCGAGCACGACCCCGCCGATGCCGAACAGGAAGTCGAGCGGCGGCGCCTGCAAATGAAAGAGCCGCTGCAACCCGATGCTTACGGAGCCCTGCGAGCCGTACAGAAAGATCAGCGTGAACGCGACGAGAAACGACGGGAACGCCACGAACAGTTCCAGAAAGCGCGTGACGAGCTGCGCGCCCGGAAACGGCTTGAAGAACAGCAGCGCCGCAAGCGCGACGCCAAGCACGGAAGCCAGACCCGCACTCAGAAACAGAATCCACAAAGTCGTGGCGATCACGCCGCGCGAATCGGGATTGCCGAAGAAAGTTTCGTACGCGTGGAAGCTCAAGCCGTGCGCGTCCGAAAGGCTCAGCAGCACGAGGCGCACGAGCGGATAGACGACGAGCGGCCCGAGCACGAACACGAGCAGAAACGCGATATGCCATTGCGCGCGCCGTTCGCGGCGGCGCACGGCGGCCGCGTGCGTGTCGGCGCCGGGCAGAGGCAGGGCGGAATCAGGGGTTGATAAGGACGACATCGTCAGCCTCGTAACGCAAGGAGACACGCATGCCTTTCGCCGGCGTCATGCCGTGGCCGCGCTGCATGGTGACGAGCACCGGTTCGTTCGGCATCGCGTCGAGCAGCACCGGCACCGAGAGCACCGAGCCATACCATTCGACCGATTCGATCGTGCCGTGCAGCGAGCCTTCGCCGAGCGGCACGACACGCAGGCTTTCCGGACGCAGACACGCGAGCTTGTCGCGCACGTCGTGGCGCGCGTCGCCGAGCGGGAACGCGACATTCGGCGGCAGCAGATTCGCCGCGCCGAGATAGCGGGCCACGTAGGCGTCGTTGGGCGTGTCGTAGAGTTCCTGCGGCGTGCCGAGCTGGGCGATGCGGCCATCGCGCATCAGCAGCGTGCGGTCGGACAGCACGAGCGCGTCGTCCTGATCGTGCGTCACGCACACGATCGTCAGATCGGGCAGGCGCTCGTGCAGCGCCTTCAATTCGGAGCGCACCGAAGCGCGCAGATTGGCGTCGAGTGCCGAGAGCGGCTCGTCGAGCAGCAGCACGTCCGGCTCGATCACGAGCGCGCGCGCGAGCGCCACGCGCTGCTGCATGCCGCCCGAGAGCTGCGCGGGCATGACGTGCCCCGCGTCGCCGAGCTGCACGAGCTTGAGGGCATCGGCCACGCGTCGCGCGATATCGCGCGACGGCACGCGGCGCGCCTTCAACCCGAACGCGACATTCTCGAACACCGAGAGATGCGGAAAAAGCGCATAGCTCTGGAACAGCAGACCCAGGTTGCGCTGATGCGGCGGCACATGGGTCAGGTCGCGGCCCGCCACGGTGAGCGAGCCCGCGAGTCCATCGGCTTCGATGAACCCGGCGATGAAACGCAGCAAGGTCGTCTTGCCGCAGCCGCTGCGGCCCAGCACGGTCAGCAGTTCGCCGCGGCGGATCGTGAGCGACAGATCGTCGAGGACAGTGCGCGCGCCGAAGCGCACGCTCAGGTGGTCGATCTGCACGCCCGCGGCGCCGGGCGCGTCCGTGGCGTCAGTGAGTCCGGACACATCCGGCAGCGCGCGGGCCATGCCGGCCGGCGCTAGACTTGCGGTATTCACCGGGTTCATCTCCTGCAAGTACGGGTTCTTACTTCGGCTTCACGACTTCGAGCGGCTTGCCCGACGAGCCGATGACTTCGTTCTTCCAGCGCGTCGTCCAGTCGGCCTTCTTCGCCATCACCTGGTTCCAGTCCACCGGAATGAGCTTCACACCCTGGATGGCCTGCTTGACCGCTTCGCCGTTCTTGCCCGAGAGCGCCACATCCGTGCGGCCCGGAATGCCGAAGATGTCCGGCACCTTCGACTGCACGTCCGTCGACATCAGATAGTCGATCAGCTTCTTGCCTTCAGCCTGGTTCGGGCCGCCCTTGATCAGGCCGATTGCGTACGGCAACTGGAACGTCGTGGGATGACCGCCAGCATCGGCCGCGAGGAAGATCGGCTTGAGCGAGAGGCCGCCGTTGGCTGCGTCGTCGAGATCCATCTGCAGGTCGCCGTTGGCCACCGAGATTTCGTTACGCGAGAGCAGCACGTCGAGGTAGCCCGTGCCCTTGGTGTGGAACTTCGCGCTCTGCTCGAGCTTCTTGAGGTAGTCGAACGCCTTGTCTTCGCCCATCAGCGAGGTCGTGAGGATGATCACGGCCATGCCGTCGCCAGCCGTGGCCGGGTTCGAGTACGCGACCTTGCCCGAGTAGTCCGGGTGCAGCAGGTCGGCAAACGTCTTGGGCTCGTTCTTCACGACATCGGGATTGATCGCGAACGAGAAGTAGTTGTTCACGAACGTCGCCCACGAACCGTCCGTCGCCTTCGCGATCGCCGGCACGTTCTTGTAGTTCACGCTCTGGTACGGCTGCAGCAGCCCGCTTTGCTGCGCCTGCTGGATGAACGGCGGCAGTGTGACGATCACGTCGGCCTTCGGCGAGTCCTTCTCGACGTTCGCGCGGTTCACCACTTCGCCGCTGCCCGCCGTCACGATGTTGACCTTCACGCCTTCCTTCTTTTCGAAGGCCGGCAGCACGTCCTTGTAGAGATTTTCGAGGCCGTCGGCCGTGTACAGCACGACGGCGTCGGCGGCGTGCGCGCTCGCGGCTGCGCCCAGCAGCGCCGCGGCGGCCGCGATCGGCAGCAGCTTGCGTGCAAAACCCGCGCGATGGGATTTCGTGTGGTTCATGTCACTCTCCGAAGGCAAAAACCAGATGCTCGGGATACCCGATGCGTTTGTGATTGAATGGATCGAACTGAGTTGAACAATCCGAACTTCGGCGGACTGCGCCGCCTGTCATTGCCCGCCTGGTGGTCTCGCATCGCGGATTGCAGATTGTCTACAATCCGACGTTTTCCACCTGAACAGCCAGCCCGGTGAAGGCGCGGCGTTGCCGCTCGCCTCGCTTACCGGCCCATCTGGACGGGCCCCGCAAGAATCACAGGTTTTGATGACACGCGCATGACGATTGTGGCGTTTGTCAAAAAATTCCACAATTCGCCAATATTCGACAAACCACATAGCCGTGCAAATTCCGCCGCTCAGGCATCGGCGGCAGGCGTGGGCTTGTCTACAAGTGCAAAAGCAAATGCAGCGCGCGTTGCGCTGCGCCGCAAGAAGACTCAGGCGATGACAAGTTCGGGCCCGCGCGCCGCGATGGCGCGCGCGACGCTCTTTTCGGGCGCCAGCTCGGTGATGACGTAGCGCGCCTGCTCGAAGCCGTTGATGCGCACGGGCGTCACGCGCCCGAACTTCGAATGGTCGGCGACGACGATCGCGCAGGCCGTGGCCGCGAGCATGCGGCTGCGGACCTCGGCGACCATGCGCGAGTAGTCGGTGAGCCAGCCGTCGGCGGTGATGCCGCCCGCGCCGACGAACGCAAAGTCAGCGTGGTACTGGGCCAGTTGTTGCACGGTGTCGAGGCCGAAGGTCGCTTCCTCATGATCGGACAGCTCGCCGCCCAGCAGCGTGACGCGGTTTTCGTTGCGGCGGCCGAGCAGGAGCGCGATGCGCCAGTCGTTGGTATAGACCGTGAGCCGATGGCGGTCGGTGAGCGCGCGAGCGAGCGCATGCGTCGTGCTGCCCGAATCGATGATGACCGAGGCGCCGTCAGGAACGAACTCCGCTGCGCGCTCGCCGATCGCGCGCTTGGCGCTCGCGTTGGCGGCTTCCCGCACGTCGAGATCGGGCTCGCGGCGGTCGCTGGAGAGCGCGCCGCCGTGGGTCGTGACGAGCAGCCCGCGCTCCGCGAGCGTGTTGAGGTCGCGCCGGATCGTCTCGCGGGAAACGCGCAGTTCGCGCACGAGATCCGCCACGGAAAGCGCGCCCGTCCGGTTCACTTGCGAGAGGATGTATTGGTGACGTTGTTCTGCGAGCATGACGCGGGTAATGAAGTGAATCCGGCGTGAATCCAGAAGGCCGCCGTATTGTATTACGCATGCGCAGAACGAGCCCGCGCTGCCATCGCGCGCGCATCCCTGCTAATCTCGTGGAGACCGCGCGCTCACGCGACGCTCGCCTTGCCGACCATTGGAATTCATGCGTTCACGACTTCGTCAATTGCGTCTGCTGTTTTGTGCACTGCGTTATGGCTTCAGGCTGATCTGGCTCGCAGCGCCCGAGCATCACAAGCTCCACTGGTTCCTCACGCTCGCCTCGAGCCTGCACGGCGACCCGCGTCTCGCCTCGCGCCTGCATGGTTCGCTGCCGCGTCTCGCCCCGCTCGCCACGGCCTTCGCGCAAACGCTCGCCACGCGCCCCGAACTCGCGGGCGCGACGTTGCATGACGCGATCGACACTATCGAGCACTTCGAAGAACCTCTCGCCGGCGAGGCACTCAACACCGCACTGCGCACCGCGCTAGGCAAGCCCCCCGATACGGTATTCACGTGGATCGACCCCAAGGCGGCCCACAACGGCTGGTGCGAACAGACGCACCTCGCGCGGCTCGCGCTGCCGGTGAACGGTCACCAGACGATCACGCTGCGCGTGCTGCGCGCGAAACAGGTCCAGGAAGTCGACGACGACGCCGCGCTACTGTGCGCCGTGGCCCGCTGGATCGAACGCTTTTCGCGCGCCGCGCGCAAGCTGCAACTGCACACGCTTGCGCAGACGCTGCGCGAGGATCTGCAGCGGCGCTTCGACCTGCGCGCCCAGGCCGCGAACCTGAGCCAGAGCGGCCATCAGCTCGGCGACGACCCGCGCATCGTCGTGCCCGACGTGATCTGGGACCTCTGCACCCCGCAGACGATCGCCGTGCAGCACATCGACACCGTGCGCGCGACCGATATCGCCGGGCTTGCCGAGCACCATATCAACGTCACGCAGGTGGCGGCGCATCTGATCGAAGTGGTCACGCGCCAGGCTTTCGAACACGGCTTCTTTCATGCGGCCCTCGACGCCAGGCAGGTCGCGGTGAGCGTCGAGCCAGAGACGCGCGGCCGCCTCGTACTCGCGGGCGCGGCGCTGATGACGAGCCTTTCCTCGCCTGAGCGTGAATTCTTCGTGCATGGCGCAACGGCGTTGTTCGAGCAGGATTACGGCCGGCTCGCAACGCTGCATCACGTGGCGGGCCACGTGCCCACGCACGCGCGCACCGAACAGGTCGAGGCGGAATTGCGCACGCGCAGCGAAGCGCATTTCGCGAGCGGCACTGACGAGCGCAGCGCGGGGGCGCTGTTCCATCATCTACTGCATTCGGTGCAGCCGTTCGGAGGCGAAGTCTCGCCGCGCCTCGTGGCGGCGCAGCGCGCGTTCGGCCAGGCCGAGGAACTGGCGCGCTCGATTCACCCGGGCGTGGACGCGTGGGGCATTGCACGGCACACGCTCGCGGACATCGCGCGCCAGGATCTCGGCCACCACGGCTGGATCCGGCGGCTCTCGCAGGAATTGCCACACCTCGCGCAAATTGCACCGCGCGTACCGCAGATGGTGTTCCGCTTCCTCGAGCACCACGCGAAGGCCGGGCACGGGCCCGCTGCGGCACAGGCCGCGCAGCAAGCCGCGTTGCTCGATGCCTGGCGCCGCGAGCATCGGCGCACGCGCGCGCTGTTGCTCGCCTGCGCGGTCTGCGGCGGCTTGATAGGCGTGACGGCGGTGTTGTTTGGAAGCTAGTTGCTGCTAGCGTGTCCGGTTACGCGTTGTTTGCATTCGCGGCCGTCGCTCGGGCTAGGCGGTTAGTTGCGTTCGATTCGTCGAGCGACGCACGCAGGAGACAGTGCAGTCCTGAACAAGACCGCAACCTGCGCGTCGCGCGATACTCCGAGCCTTTCGTGTTTCTCCGGGCGCAGCGTCAGCGCGCGCCCTTTTCGACACCGATGCTCGCCACTTTCGCCCCCACCCTTTTTGTCGTCCTGTGGTCGACGGGTTTCGTCGTCGCGCGCGCCATTGCGCCCTACGCCGATCCCAACCTCTTCCTGCTGGCGCGCTTCACTGGCACGGCCGCGCTGTTCGCGATCGTCGCGCTGGTGATGCGCGCGCCCTGGCCGCGCGGCCGCGAAATCGGCAAGCACCTCTTCGCGGGCGCGCTCCTGCAAGGCGTGTATCTGGGTGCGGGCTACTGGGCGGTCGCGCAGGGTTTGAGCGCGGGCGTGATGGCGCTGCTCGGCGCGCTCCAGCCGCTCCTGACGGCCGCCATCGCGGCACGCATGTTCGGCGAGCGCCTGCCGCCGCGGCGCTGGTCGGGCATGTCGCTCGGCCTCGCAGGCGTCGTGCTCGTGCTGAGCCCGAAGCTGTACGCCGCCATGCACGCGGGCAGCGGCGCGATCGCCGACGCCGTTGCCGCCACCACGCACACCCATGCTCACGCGAATCCGCTGCTCGTCGTGATAGTCGCGGTGGTATCGGTCGGATCGATCACGGCGGGCACGCTTTATCAGAAGACTTCGCTCGCGCAAGCCGACATTCGCAGCGCAAGCGCCGTGCAGAACCTGGGCGCGGCCATCGTGGCCGCCGTGCTCGCACTCGCGCTCGGCGAGACGCGCTGGATCGCAACGCCGACCCTGTGGTTCTCGCTGGCGTGGGGCATTGCGATGCTTTCGGGCGCGGGCGTGACGTTGCTCGTGTGGATGGTGCGCCACGGCGACGCCGCCCGCGCCACGGCTCTGCTCTTTCTCGCGCCGCCGCTCGCGGCGCTCGAAAGTTGGCTGCTGTTCGGCGAAACGCTCACGCCCATGCAGATGGCGGGCTTCGGCGTCGCGCTCGCGGGCGTGCTGATTGCGCGACGCGCGTAGCGCCTGCGCTTGCCTCGCGCGCGGCAAATGACGGCCGCGCCCTCGCCGGATCGCGCGCTCAGTCGGCGGTGTCGGCGCCCGCCGGCACCTTCGCGCGTGCCTTGCCGCCTGGCGCGGGCGACCACGCCGGACGCGTCTTGCGCTCTGAATCGACCACGACGATAAAGCGTCCCGCCCACGGCGTGATCTCGCGGTCCGAGTGGAGCACCCACAGCGACTTGCCCGAGTCGACCAGCGCCTGGTATTCGGCGTCGATGATGCCGTTGTGGTCGATGAACGCATTGAGCGTCGCCGGAATCCGCACGCAGCCCTTCGAGTGGCGGATGCCGAGCAGCGGCTCGAGGCGGTCGGGGTCGGTGGCATGCATCTGGAAGCGCATTTGCGAATAGCCGCCCTTGCCCCAACCGCGTTCGCCGTCCACCCAGCCGAGGTCATAGATACGCATGTCGCGCCGGCCGTAGCCGCGTATGTTGTTCTGGTTCATGGTGCCTTCCGCCCGGAAGTCCATGTTCGACGGGGTGTGCTGGAACACGCCGAGCGGCGTGAGGAAGTGGTCGAACTCGCCGGGACGTCCCGTCGCGACCGGCGACGCGCCGATCATGAGCCACGGCTCGTCAGGCATGGCCCGGAAGTAGATGAAGAGCGCCTGCACATTCGCGCTGCGATCGACGAGGATGACGAACTCGCCTGCCAGCGCGCCGAGGTCTTTCTCCTCGAGCGCCGCCTGCAGGCGCTGGCCGTAGGCTCGCTGGTCCGCGAGCGGCACATGTAGACGCCGGTTGACGTCGCGCGCGAAGCGCTTGCGCATTTCGAGCGCACCGCGGGTTTCTTCGGCGGCCTCTTGTGGCGTGAGCATCCGGTGAACGGGCAGCACGAGCGCGGGAGGCGCGGAAGCCGCCAGCGCTGCGGAGGCCGAGGATGCAGAAGCCGCTGACGACGCCGACGCGCTCGAAGCGCCCGATGCCGCCGACGCAGGCGCTGGCCCCAAAGCGGCGGAAGCTGCATTCGCAACAGGCCGAGCCGCAGACGCGCCCGACGCTGCCGCCGCAGCCGATGCGCCCGAAGCAACAGGCTTCGACGCTGCCTGCGCCGGCACGCTACGCACGGCGCCGGAAGCAACGTGCGCGCTGGAGGCCGTCACGCCGTCCGCGGCGAAAGCCGTGCTTGCCGCCCAGGAAGCGCAAAACGAGGCGCAGAGCGCGGCCACGATTGCGCGGCGCGCCGACGCGCCAAACCACCGCGTTCTATGATGGGGAAGGCTCGGGGCGTCGCCCCGGACGCCACCCCGCACGCGAGCGCCCATGCGCCGCGAAAAATTGTCGTTCATTGTGAGTCCGGCTGATTGTGTGTCTTGTCTGAAGTCGGATACGTCGGGCGCCGTGCCGTGCGGCGTCGCTGACAGCGCCTCGACCACCCGACATTAGACCAGACAACGCCGACTGCGCACGCTGCGTGCGCGGCCAAATGAGGAACCGCCCATGCCCGCAAGATCCGATGCCAACCCCGAAGCCGAGCGCCGCGCCCGCCAGCAACGCATCATCGCCGAACTGAATGTCGCCGCGCGCTTCGACGCGCAAACCGAAATCGGGCGCCGCGTGCGGTTTCTCGCACAGCGCCTCGAGGCGAGCGGACTGCAGACGCTCGTGCTGGGCATCAGCGGGGGCATCGATTCCGCAACAGCGGGCCGCCTTGCGCAGCTGAGCGTGGAAAGCCTGCGTGCGCAGGGCCACGCGGCGGCACGCTTCATCGCAATGCGTCTGCCCTACGGCACCCAGCGCGACGAAGCGGACGCCGCCGCCGCGCTCGCCTTCATCGCCGCGGACGAAACCCTGACCGTGGACATGCGCCCCGCCGCCGATGCCATGCTCGCCTCGCTCACGGCGGGCGGTCTCGCCTTCGCCGACGAGAGCGCGCAGGATAAGGTGCACGGCAACATCAAAGCGCGCGAACGGATGATCGCGCAGTACGCGGTGGCGGGCGCGCGAGCGGGACTCGTGATCGGCACGGATCACGCGGCGGAATCGCTGATGGGCTTTTTCACGAAGTTCGGCGACGGCGGCGCAGACGTGCTGCCGCTCGCTGGCCTGAACAAGCGACGCGTGCGGGCACTCGCGCGCGCGCTCGGTGCACCGGCCGAGCTGGTGGAGAAAACACCCACTGCGGATCTGGAAACGTTGCGCCCGCTGCATCCGGACGAAGACGCCTACGGAATCGGCTATGACGAGATCGATGACTTTCTGGAAGGCAAGCCTGTGAGCGAACACGCGTATGAGACGATCTTTCGCTTCTACGAGGCGACGCGCCACAAGCGCTCGCTGCCCTACACACCGTACGACGCCGCCGACGAACCGCGCTGACGCGGTGCGAACGGATCAGTTGCGTGGACGCTGCGGCGGCTCCTCGTCTTCGAACGGCAGCGCGCTCACCTTTAACGCCACACCGGCGAGGCGGCGGGACTGAAGTTCGCGCGCCACGGCATCGGCCACGTAGGGCACGTCGGAGTCGAGTTCGAGGTCCGCGTGCGCGTTCGGCGTGCCCGCGTCATAAACGGTGATGCCCTTGGCGTACTTGCCGAGTTCGCGCTCGAAAAAGCTGCGCACGTCCTGCTCGCTGCAGGTTTCGGGAACATTCCAGACAGTCAGATGCATGACGGCCTACCTCGGGAGAAATTCGGCCCAGGCGTGCAACGCTCAGCGGAACCGGCGGGGTTGCGTTGCGCGTGCGCGTACGGGCTGCAGACTCGCGCGAGCGCGAGCACGGGTCCACGCCACCTGGCCGAGTACGGCAGCGACGCCAAGCAGTAAAAGGCTGGACGTAAGCATTGTTGTGACTCCCTTTTGTTGATTGATGTCAGCATAGTCGCATTTGCTGAGCGGCGCGCTGCGGCATATTGTCTGGCGGCGGATTGCCACCGGATTGCCCACTTCACATGCCCGATCCGGTCCGCAATCAGCGTGCCCGAGCAGGGAAAGGTGCGCGCGAAACGGCGCTTCAGGACCCGTCGTCGCGGCTCGCCGAGGTCGTCTCGTCGGCGGATCCGCCGCAGTCCATGCGGGTAAGGCGGTCGTACTGGTGCACCCAGTTGCCGGTGATCGCAGCCTGCGCCTCGGCTAGCGTCATGCGCCCCGCGCACACGCAGCGCTTCAGGCGTACTGTGAGCAGCGACTTGCGGCGCTCGCCGGCGTGGCCGCCCCACGGAATCAGGTCGAAGTTCGCCGTGGCGTCCGGCGACCCGCCAAGTACGATCGGCACGTGCCGGTCGAGCGCGTAGCCCACGCCTTCATCGGAGTCGATGCCGCGCGCCGCGAGCATGCGGTCCTTCAGCGCCATGGTCTGGTCGAACGGCGGCGCCACGGTGTCGGCATAGCCCGGACGGCAGATCGTGTCAGTCACCGATTCTTGTGTGACGCGCGTATCGAGAAGCCGTGGATCTTGCGCGAATGCAGCCTGCGCCGCGCTGCCCGCTGCGAGCGCCAGCAGCGAAACGCGCAGCACTCGGGCGCGCCACTGCGGCGCGCCAGTGCGACAAACAATGCCTTCTGCCATGCGGCGCGCGATGCGGCGTATTGCTGCCTTTTCTGCGTTCATGGTTGAGCGCATCGTGCAGCACGATGCGGAATGGATGGTTAGTGCCGGGTTATTAGACCACAATCAATATTTGTCGGGGCAATTGCGCACATCGGCAAAGAGACGCGCTATGTCGCGCATCGCGCGCAGGCCAGGCCGCCCTGGCCGCGAACGCTCGCAACTTCAGCGTTTCACCGGGAATTTTTGATCTGTAATCCCAGGTAATTTATGCGCGCGGCCAGGTACGTGGCCGTCGCGCTGCTGGCCGTTTGGCCGATGGCAGCACGCGACGCGATAGCGCATAATGAGCCGCCCGGTCAGCTCCAAAGCGGAGCGCATCGCGCGCATTCGAAGAAACGAGGAAACCCCATGTCCATTTCCATGTATCAAGCATCGGTGCCCGTGCTCGTGCGCGGCCTCACCAATCTGCAAAACATCATCGGCAAGGCTCAGGCTCACGCGGCGGAAAAGCAGATCGACCCCTCCGTGCTGACGGGCGCGCGGCTCTTCCCCGACATGCTGCCGCTCGTGCGTCAGATCTACATCGCCACCGACACCGCAAAGGGCTGCGCCGCGCGCCTGGCCGGCGTCGAGCCCCCGAAATTCGACGATGTCGAGGTCACCTTCGACGAGTTGCACGCCCGTATCCAGAAAACCATCGACTATCTGAACTCGTTCAAGCCGGAGCAGATCGACGGCACGGAAGCGCGCAGCATTTCGCTCAAGATGCGCACCGGCCCGATCGAGTTCACGGGCCAGAGCTATCTGCTGGGCTTCGTGCTGCCCAACTTCTTCTTCCATGTCACCACGGCCTACGACATCCTGCGTCACAACGGCGTGGAGCTGGGCAAGCTCGACTACCTGGGCGCGCGCTAACGCGAGGCGCTAAACCGCGAGCAATAAAAAAGCGTGCGGCGCCTTGCGCGCCGCACGCTTTCACCCAACCGTCCTGCACGCCAGAAGCGTCAATCGAGCGAGAGCCGCAGCGCGAAGCCGATCAACGCGGACGAGAACGCCCACTTCTGGACCGTCTGCGCGAGCGGGTGGCGGCGCAGCCACACGGCGATGCGCGCGGCGCCCAGCACGTAGATCACGTCGAAGAGCGCGCATACCGCAACCAGCAACACGCCAAGCACTGAAACCTGCAGCCAGACCGAGCCTGCCTCGGGCCGGATGAACTGCGGCAGCAGCACCGAGCAGAACAGCAGCGCCTTCGGGTTCAGGAGGTTCGTGAGCAAGCCCTTGGTGAAATCGGCACGGCGTGGCCGCGCCACGGCCACCCCCTCCTGTTCTGGCATGGCGAACGCCGGCGCACGGAAGATCTGCACGGCGATCCACGTGAGATACGCCGCGCCCACGTAGCGCACGACTTCGTACAGCCACGGCGCGTTGCGCAGCAAGGCCGCGAGGCCGCAGGCGGAAAGCGTCACGTGGGTCGCACGCGCGAGTCCCAGCCCGCAAGCCGCCGCGAAGCCGCTGCGGGTGCCGCGGCTCATGCTGGTCTGCATCACGAGCGCCATGTCGGCGCCGGGCAGCGCGCAGACGATAATCAGGGCGACGATGAACATCAACAGCAGGTGGGCGGAAATCATGTTGGCCTCGCGTGAAAGAGGCTCTATCTTGCCGCTACACGCAGAGCGATTTCTGGCGTTTTTCATACAGTGTACGTCAGAGATTGGCGGAATACGCTAAGATTTCCAGATCTTTACCAGAACTCCCCTACCCGCTATGAGCGACCTCGACAAACTCGACCGGGCGATACTCGGCGCGCTGCAAACCGACGGGCGCATGCCGAACGCGCGGCTCGCCGAAACGGTCGGCCTGAGCGAAACGCCCTGCGCGCGGCGCCTCAAGCGCCTCGAACAGGAGGGCTATATCGAGCGTTACCGGGCCGTGCTCTCGCGCCGCGCGCTCGGCTACGGCGTGGTGGGATTCGTCTCGGTACGCTTTGCCGTGCACGACCGCGCGCTCGCCGACCGCTTCGAGCGCGAGGTGCTGGCGATCGAGCGCATTCTGTCGTGCCACAACGTATCCGGCACGGCGGACTATATTTTGCAGGTGGTGGCCCGCGATCTCGACGACTACGGCACCTTCATGCGCGACCAGTTGCGCAGTTTGCCCGGCGTCACGTCCGTCGAATCGGCGCTGTCGCTGCGCGAAGTGAAGGCCGAGGGCGGACTGCCCCTGCCCTGAACACACTCAACACCAAACACGTAAGAACGGAGCTTTCGATGACCCCAGAACAGGCACGAGCCGAAGAAGCCGCCGCCATGGAGCGCGTGCTGACCGCAACCCAGCGCGTCAAGTCGGCGTTCACCTCGCTGCAATCGCAGTTTCCGCCTGAAGGCGACGGCCGTCCGTCGCAATTCGCGCTGCAGACCTTCGACATGGCGCTCCAGGAACTGGAAGACGCCCAGGCCGCCTTCGACGAGATGCTCAACGATCTGTTCGACGGCGAGCGCTGAATCTGCCCGCGTTCGCTGCGCGCCGCGCAACGATTGGAGCGCAGCGAATGATCGACTTCGCAAACGATTCGGATTCCAGATCAATATCAGTAGAACATGACTGATGACATGAATGTGCCTGTTACCGTGCTCGGCGTGGGCGTCGTCGTACGCAACGGCGACGCGTGGCTGCTCGGCCTGCGCAAAAGCACATGGGGACGCGACACGTGGGCCTTCCCGGGCGGAAAGGTCGACCCCGGCGAAGATCCGCTCGCCGCGGCCGCGCGCGAGCTGCGCGAGGAAACTGGCCTGGAACTGATCGAGGCGCACTCAGCCGGCTGGGCCAGCGGCTGGCTCGAAACCAGCCGCGTGCGCCATGTGACGCTGTTCGTCGAGGCCGCCGCGCCGGGCACGCCAGTTGTTGCCGAGCCCGACAAGTGCGCGCGGTGGGCGTGGTTCACGCGGGATGCGTTGCCTGCCGACCTGTTCGAGCCCACCCGCCTCTACTTCGAGACCCGCTAGCGCGTCGCGGCTGCGACGCGCTCCCGGACAAAGGCCGCGATACGCTCGCAGGCCTCGACGAGCCTCGCTTCGTCCACGACGAAACCAAGCCGCACATAGCCGTTAGCGGTTTCACCGAACGCGCTCGCGTCGAGCACGGACACCTTCTGCGCCTCGAACAGCTGCCAGGTGAACGCCTGCGTGTCGAGGCCCGTGCCGCGGATGTCGATCATCATGAACATGCCCGCTTCCGGCAACAGGCACTTCAGTCCCGGCACGCCCGCCAGCCGCTCGTAGACGATGTCGCGCCGGCGGCGATAGATCTCACGCATCTGCGCGACGATCTGCGCGCGCTCGTCGAGCGCCGTGATCGCCGCCTCCTGAATGAAACCGGGCAGCCCGTAGAGCATGCAGAGCGCGAGCCGCGCCAGATGCTCGATCATCGTTTCCGGCGCGATCACCCAGCCGAGACGCCAGCCCGGCATGGCATGCGACTTCGAGAGGCTGCCGAGCGTGACGGTGCGCTCCGCCATGCCGTCGAGCGCAGCGATGCTCACGTGCTCGCGCTCGAACGTGAGGTCGGCGTAGACCTCGTCGGAGAGCACCCACAGGTCGTGCCGCCTTGCCAGTTGCGCGACGCGTTCGAGGTGCGCGCGCGGCATCACCGCGCCCGTGGGGTTGCACGGTGTCGCAAAGAAGATCGCGCGCGTGCGCGGCGTGACGGCTGCCTCGAGTCCGTCGCAGTCGAGATGAAAGCCGCTCTCAGCATCGACAGGCACCGGCACGAGCGTGGCGCCCGATGCGCGAATCGCGGCCTCGTAGGTCAGGTACATCGGCTCGGGCACGAGGACTTCGTCGCCGGCCTCCAGCAAACAGAGCGACGAAGCAAACAAGCCATTCTGCGCTCCAGCGCAGAGAATCACGTTCTGCGCGCCGACCGCGCGCCCGCTTTGCTGTGCATGCTCGCGTGCAATCGCCTCGCGCAGCGGCTCGCGGCCCATGATCGCCGAGTAGTGCGTATCGCCTTCGCGCAGCGCGGCCACGGCGCGCTCGACGATGGGTGCGGGCGTGCCGAAGTCGGGGTCGCCCACACTCAGCACGATCACGTCCTCGCCACGCGCCGCTGCCTGCACGGCCGCGTGATGGATCTCCCACGCCGTCGTGCGACGGCCCTGCAACCGCTCGACCAGATTCGAATACTTCATCTTCCGCGACTCTCCCGAACATGCGGCGCGCATCGCGCGCCGGGCCGTTCAAACCGTTCCTGTTGATTCGTGTGTGCAACGCGTGTGCAACGATACCAAGGAACGATGGCGCTGAGAAATGTGAATGGGCTCATGCCGGCATCCAACATGGTGTTAGTATTTCCAGCCCGTTGGATGATCTATTTGCCGGCAAATCCGGCACGCGGCTCCATGTCCTCACCCTACGAAGTCCCCGCGCTGCGGCGCATACACGACATACTCGACGTGCTCGCGCACGCGCCTGGCCCAATGCGCGCGGCGGCAATCGCGCAGGCCACCGGCCTCTCGCGCAGCACGCTCTATCTGATGCTCGACTCGCTCGAACGCAGGCGCTGGATCGAAAAACGCGCCGACGGCTATATCGTCGGCCTCACGCTGTTCGAACTCGGCAGCGCCTACGTGCGGCACGACCGTCTCCAGGAAGTGTTCCGCCAGGAAGCGAGCGCTTTCGTCGCCACGCATAACGAGGTCGTTCAGCTTGCCGTGCTCGATGGCGCGGAAGTCGTGTATCTCGCGCGCGAAGATCCCGCGCGGCCCGTGCGTCTCGTCTCCGATCTCGGCTCGCGGCTGCCCGCGCACTGCTGCGCACTGGGCAAGGCGCTGCTCGCCAGCCTTCCCGATGAAGAAGTCAACGCAATCCTGCCGCGCCAGCTTCCTGCTGTCACAGCCAACACCATCACGCGCAAACACGACCTGCTCGCGGCGCTCGCCGCGATACGCCGCTCCGGACTCGCGCACGAACGGGAAGAAGTGACGGCGGGGATTGCGTGCTTCGCGGCGTTCGTGGGCGTGACGGCCCTCGGCAAGCGCGTGGCGGTCAGTGCGAGCCTTCCGCTGGAGCGGCTCGATGCGCGCCGCGAAAAGCGGCTCGCCATCGCGGTGGTCGAGATGGCGCAGCACATCGCCCGGGGACTTTGACGGCGCTAATGCCGTCGCACGCTCGCGTGCTCAGGCGCTCTCGCGCGGCACGACTGTGTACTGAATGCGCGTCTTCACGGGATGCTGCGCGCTTGCGCCGTCCGCTGCCGCGAGGGCGGCGACGATCGCCTCGCCCGTGCGCTGACCAATGCCGTAGGCATCGACCGAAATCGTGGTGATCGCCGGATAGCAGCACGCCGCGATCTCGAAGTTGCCGAAGCCCGCAACCGCCATATCGCGCGGCACGCTCAGGCCGCGCCGCTGGCACTCCATGATCGCGCCGAACGCCGACATGTCGCTCACGCACATCACGGCCTCTGTGTCGGGCCAGCGCTCGAGCAGTTCGGCCATGGCGGGCGCGCCGTGGCTCATCGTGACGGGCGACTCGCCCAGTTGGACGACGCGCTGCCTGTCGAGTCCGAGCGCCTTCATCTCCATCTGATAGCCCTTGAGGCGATCGAGGCCGCGCCGGTCCAGATCGCCAGCGCCGCCGAGAAAACCGATGCGGCGATGGCCCTTGTCCGCGAGATAGCGCACCATCTCGCGCGCGGCGCTCACGTTGGAAAAGCCCACGGCCATGTCGATCGGCTCCGCGGGCAAGTCCCACATCTCGACGACCGGCACGCCCGAGCGCTGCAGCAGCGTGCGTGTGGCGTCCGTATGCTGCGCGCCCGTGAGCGCGATGCAGCGCGGCTGGTGGCGCAGCATCTGACGCACGAGACGCTCCTCGCGGTCGAGGAAGTAGTCGGTGTCGCCGATCAACAGTTCGAGCCCTTGCGGCTCGAGCACGGCCGTGAGGCCGCTCACAGTGTCCGAGAAGTTGGAGCTGGAAAGCGACGGCACGAGCACCGCGACGAACGACGAGCGCCCCGAGGAGAGCGCGCCGGCCGCCGCGTCGGATACGTAACCCAGCTCGTCGATGGCACGCTGCACGCGCTCGCGTGTCGCCTCCGACGCGCTGCGCCCCGCCATCACGCGGGACACCGTCATCTTCGAAACGCCCGCGAGAAGGGCGACATCGGACATGCGGGGCGGCGTGGCTTTCGGAGCGCTGGTTTTGGACATCGCGGCTGGAGGGCAAAATAAAAAGAACGCATATCATAACGGCTGCGCCTTTCTTTTCCTCGTTTCGAGCCGTTCAATGCAATCGTCTTCGTAGGCATTCATTTAATTCGCTATCCTTATCTTTTCACGAAAACGCTGCGCAAACGCGTCCCGCTCGATTCGGGAATCCGCGAATTCGGTCACAATCGATGATCGGCGTTACAGGATGTGCACTCCCGCGCAAACGGCCGCCGACCACCCACGAGCCAGGAGGAGACTTGCCATGTCAGGACCCGCCCGCACCATTGCCGAGAAACGCGCCGAGTTTCGCACGCTGCACGCCGCCGGTTGCTTCGTGCTGCCGAATCCGTGGGACGTGGGCAGCGCGCGCTATCTCCAGGGCCTCGGCTTCAAGGCGCTCGCGACCACCAGTTCCGGGTTCGCATGGTCGCGCGGCCATGCCGACAACACGCTGCCGCGCGACGCGATCCTCGCGCACCTGCGCGAGATCGTTGCCGCCACCGACCTGCCCGTGAACGCCGACTTCGAAAGCGGCTTCGGCGCGGATCCCGCGGGTGTCGAAGAAAGCGTGGGCCTCGCCGTCGAGACCGGTGTCGCCGGAATTTCCGTGGAAGATTCGACCGGCGACGACGCAGCGCCGCTGCTGCCGATCGAGGTGGCCGTCGAGCGCATGCGCGCCGCTCGCCGCGCCATCGACGCGCGTGGCGGCGACACCTTGCTCGTTGGCCGGGCGGAGAACTTCGTGGCTGGCGTGCCAAACCTCGACGACGCCATCGCGCGCCTGAAGGCGTATGCAGAAGCGGGCGCGGATTGCCTCTACGCACCTGGCATCCAGACACGCGAGCAGATCGTGGCCGTCGTGACCGCTGTCGCGCCGAAACCGGTGAACGTGCTGATTGGCGCAACGTCGGCCTTCACGCTGGATGATCTCGCCGCACTCGGCGTGCGCCGCGTGAGCGTAGGCGGCGCGCTCGCCCGCAGCGCATGGGGCGGTTTCATCCACGCGGCGCAACGACTCATCGAAGGGCGTTTCGACGGTTTCGAAGGCGCGGCGTCCGGCGCGACGCTCAACGCCGCTTTCCGTAGCGAGACCTGACTACGGTGCGTGCGCGATGTGCGCTATGCGCGCGCCTTGCGCGCGGAGCGACGAACGCGAGGTGACGCCGGCGCGCGCGTGCCGGTGGCGGTGCCAGCCTCGCCAAAGCACGCCAGCGCCCAAGCCACGAACGCGCGCTGCTTGGGGGCCTGCGCGCGGCGATCCGCGTAAAGCAGATGCATGGGGCGCACCGGCGCGGCATACGCCTCGAGCAGCGGCACGAGCCGCCCCGCCGCCACCGATGGCGCCAGGTTCGGCTCGCCCGCGAGCACGATGCCCACTCCCGCTTCCGCCGCCACTATCAGCGCGCGCGTGTCGTTGCTGCGCAGTTGGCCGCGCGGCTCGATTTCGATCTGCGTGTCGCCGTCCTTGAAGACCCACGTCTGGGGCGCCGGAAAGCTGTCGAACGCGTAATCGAGGCACACGTGCTGCGTGAGTTCGTGCGGATGCGCCGGCGTTCCATGTGCGGCGAGATAGGCCGGCGCGGCGCACGGCACGAGCCGATAGGGCGCGAGCGCTCGCGCGACCAGTTGCGAGTCGGGCAGCGCGCCGATGCGAAACGCGACATCGAACCCGTCCTGCAGGAGGTCGAACTGCCGGTCGCTCAGCACGAGATCGACCTTGACGTCCGGGCAATCCGCAAGAAAGGCCTTGATTTCATGCGCAAGCCGAAAGGCTCCGAATGCGACGGGCGCCGTCACGCGCAGCGTGCCTTGCGGGTGGGCGGTTTGCGCAAGCGCGACGGCATCCGCCGCAGCCGCCTCTTCGAGCACGCGCCGGCAGGCTTCGAAATAGGCGCGTCCGGCTTCCGTGAGTGCGTGCTTGCGCGTCGAGCGCTGGAGCAGGCGCACGCCTAGCGTCTTTTCCAGCGCGTCGACGTGCTTGCCCGCCATCTGCGGCGTCATCGCGAGCATGCGCGCCGCCGCCGTGAACGAACCGGATTCCGCTGCCTTCACGAACACGGTCATGCTGGTCAATTTGTCCACGATTAGAAACCTGCTATTTCAAGTGTTTCACCCGGATGGCCGATTATCGCATGGGAGTTTCAGCGCTACGCTGGGGTCTCCTTACGAAATACGGGGATTCCCATGAACGAAGATCGCGAACATCGATTGGCTGTCGGCATTCTCGGCGCGGGCGAGATCGGCTCGACGCTGGGCAAGCTTCTCGCGCAGGCGGGGCATGAGGTCATGCTCTCGTCGCGTCATCCCGAGGCGCGCGCACGCGAGGCGGCGGCGCTGGGCTGCGGGATCGGCACGCTGGAGGAAGCCGCTGCGTTCGGCGAGATCGTGATCGTGGCGCTGCCGCTGTCCGCGCTCGGCGAAATACCGGTCAAAACACTCGCCGGCAAAGTCGTCATCGACACCATGAACTACTACCCGGCACGCGACGGCGCCATCGCCGCGTTCGACGAATACCGCGCCACCACGAGCGAGCGCGTTGCGCAGCAACTGAATGGCGCACGCGTGGTCAAGGCGTTCAGTGCGATTCTCGCGTACGACTTGCCGCGCGAAGAGCGGCCGACTGTCGAGGGTGGGCGGCGCGCGCTACCCATCGCGGGAGACGATGAAGAGGCAAAGGCGCTCGTGGCCGCGTTGCATGCACAACTCGATTTCGACGTGCTAGACACGGGTCCGCTCGCCGATAGCTGGCGCTTCGAGCGCGCAAAACCGGCCTATTGCATTCCACTGAACCACACGCAACTGCGCGCCGCGCTCGCCGCCGCCGAGCGCGACAAGGAACTGCCGCATGGCTCATGGCGACGCAAACCGCGCCCGGATTGACGCTCATTGCAGCCTGGACGATTGCCTGGCATGCCGAATCAAACGGCGCAAACCGCCATGACCGGGCACTCGGATGAGGTCAAGCTCAAGCAGAGAGGAAGTGATGCGCGGGCCAGAACGGCCCGGCGAGCGCCGCCGGATACGGCAGCGCGAAACAACGAGGCGCAGCGGCGCCTGGCCGCTGCGCCTTGCAAGCTGTGCTTAGTCGTAGTGACGGTGCTTGTGGTGCTTGCCGTGATAGCCGCGCGAATAGTCGTCGGCGTAGGAATTCGAACGCGAGATATTGCCGCCGAGCGCCGAACCTGCGCCGCCGCCCACCGCCGCGCCGATCAGGCCGCCGGTGCGGCCGCCCATGGCGTTACCAGCCGCCGTGCCTGCGCCGCCGCCGAGCGCGCCGCCGATGATGGCGCCCGTGCGCTCGCGACGATTCGAGGTGACCGCGCCACCCGCGCCGCCGCCCACCGCGCCACCAATCACGGCACCGGTGCTGCCGCCCACTGCGCCACCCAAAGCCGCGCCGGCGACGCCGCCGAGCGCGCCACCCAGTGCGTTGTTCATATCGCCGGCCAGCGCCGGCAGCGAGGCCGCAGCAGTCAGCGCAGCAACGGCAACCATCTGGATGAGTTTCTTCGACATAGTTGTTCTCTTACGTTTTTGAGACGGAACCGAGTATAGCGACCAAAGCGAAAGGCCTTTGTAACGCCACAGGCCGCACGCCGTAAGAGGTGTAACAAAATGGTCTGACAGAACGGGAGCCGCGCGCCTCGGGGTCGCGCCCTGAAAACGCCGCGCGATATGACACTCAATCCAGCCTGAACACCTCGACCGCGCTGGCGAGCAGTTCCGTCTGGTAATGCTGCTGCCTGACCTGCTCGACCGTCTCGGCGACGTGCGCCGCGTTCTCGCGTATCGCCGCGTCGATGCCGGCGATGTTCTCGCCCATCTGGTCGATGCCAGCGCGCTGCGCGCCGGTTGCCGTCGCCATTTCGTGAACGATGGCCGACAGGCGCGTGACGCCCTCGAGCACCTCGCCTACCGTGTTGCCCGCGCTTTCGACGAGACCATTGCCCGTGCGTGCGCGCTCCACCGACTCCCCGATTAGCGCCCGGATCTCCTTCGCGGCGGCGGCGCTGCGCTGAGCGAGCGTGCGGACCTCCTCCGCCACCACGCCAAACCCCCGCCCCTGATCGCCCGCGCGCGCGGCCTCGACCGAAGCGTTGAGCGCGAGAATGTTGGTCTGGAACGCAATGCCGTCGATCACGCCGATGATGTCGGTAATGCGTTCGCACGAGCGATAAATGTCGCCCATCGTATCGATCACCGCCTTGATTGCGCCGCGCCCCTGACTCGCCACCTCGCTCGCCGAGCCCGCCAGCGCGCTGGCCGCCATTGCGTGATCGACGCTCTCGTGGACGCTTTGCTTGAGTTGCTCCATGGCCGCGACCATGCTTTCGAGCGAACGGCGCTGCTGCTCGGTCCGATCCGAAAGGACCGCGTTGCGCGCACTGGTACCGGCTACCGACTTCGAAACCTCACCCACGCTGTCACGCACCTGCAGGAGCGTTTTGCGTACGGCCGCGAGCGTGGCGTGAAATGCGCTGGCCACGTCGCTCACCGGCCGGCTCGCTTGCTCGCCCAGCGTGATGTAACCCGAAGCCTGCCCGATCCCCTCCGACATGGCCGCGAGTTCGCCCGCGATGTTTGCGTCGCGCTCCTGGCGCGCCGAAATCGCCGCGATAAACAACGTTTGAAGCCAGAGAAATGCCCAGTGCTGCGCCACGACGTCGAACCCCGTTTGCGAAAAGACCCTGACGGGCCAGCCCCACGCCTGAAAATAGTTGAACGCGAGTTGCTGAACGGAGATAAAGCCGGTAGCAAGCAGCACGACCTGCACGTCGCGATAGGCGAGCAACAGCGAAAGCAAGATGAACACCACGAAGTGAAACTCGTCCTGCCCACCCCCTACGTCGATCAACAGGGCCGCGCCGCCCATGAAGGTGAGCGCGGAACCCATTCGCGTGATCTTGAGCCCTGGCAAGGCAAGTGCGAGCACCGTGGAAACGAGCGCGAGCGGCAGCCCGACGACGAACACAGGCGTCAATGCGTCGAAGTGCCAGCCGATGCCAAAAGCGCCCGCCAGAAGAATCCAGTTGACCAGTGCGCAAGCGCGATCGGCGCGTTTGCGCGCATTCATGAGCGGGCTCTCGACAACCGCTGCCCGGCGAGCGGCACTGGCTGGGTCGTGCGCCCCGCCAAACGGGGCTTCTGCGAAACTGCTGGACATGGAATTCCCGACTCCTGATTGACAATGCAACTTATGGCTGGGGCGCAGCAGACAGATCGAATCACACCTCGCAGTTATCGGCATGCCGAACGGTGTCTACATAAGGGAAATCCATTGAGTAATTATGGTTGACTTATCATCCAATACCATCCTGGAGACCGGCGTTGTAACGGGGTTGAACAAAACCGCACCGGCCAGCGATGCTCCGCAACGGCGTTTTTGTGGCAAGGTTTGGTAAATCGACGTTTAAAAGGCCTCGAACATGTCCCGAACTCCGCATTCCGTTTCTGCGCTGTCCTTCACGGGCCCGACATACAGCCTGACGCTGCGCGTGCTGCACTGGCTGACCGCGCTATGCATGTTCGTGGTGATCCCGGTCGCGTGGTACATGACGACGATGGACCGTCATGACCCGTCGCGCGGCAGTTGGGTGAACTTCCACAAATCGATTGGCCTGACCGTCCTGCTGCTCACGCTGATCCGTGTGGTGACGCGGCTTTCGGGCACCGCGCCGCCGCTGCCGCAGCGTATTCCGGGCTTTGAGCAGAAGCTCGCGCATATCGGTCATGGATTGCTGTATCTGATTCTCTTTGCCATGCCGATCAGCGGATATATCAACTCTTATGGCGGCGGCCATCCAGTGAACTGGTTCTGGCTGTTTCAGGTGCCCGCCGTCGTGCCGGCAGACAAGGCGCTTGGCCATCTCGGCTCGAAGCTCCATTACTGGCTGGCGTACCTGACGTACGTGCTGATCGGCGGCCACGTGCTCGCGGTGATCTACCATCAACTGGTGCAGCGCGTGGACATCCTGGGACGCATGACGGGGCGCGCGGGAAAGCGCTGAGGCGTCGAATCATCACAACACGCGTTCGATCGCCACGATCAGCGCCCTCAACACACCTTCGATGGGCCGCGAAAGCCGCCGCTCGCGCATCGTCATCACGCACAGGTTGCGCTGATTGAGCGTCGGTTCGTCGAAGCGCTTCGCCACGAGCGAAAGATCGTCCGCGAGGCCCGAAAGCGAGAGCCGGCTGCCGAGCGTGATCGCACCGGCCAGCGCGGCGAACGCATGCAGGGCGCTCGAATTGTTGCTCGTGAGAATGGGTTCGAGCTTGATGCCATGGCGCGCGCAGCACTCGTCGAATAGCTGCCGAGCCGTGTTGCCACGTTCGAGCAGCGCGACGGGATAGTCCCGCAAATCCGCGAGCGTAAGCGAATCGCGTTGCGCGAGCGGATGCGTCGGATCGAGCAGCGCGCAGACCGGCGCTTGCGCGCTGTACTGCACGTAGACTTTTGCCGGATCGCCGCTCGAAAACGCGAGCCCCAGGTCGGCCTCGCCGGTGGCCACCCACTGCTCGACCTGCGAAGGCGTGCCCGAGCGTAGATTGAAATGCACGTGCGGCGCGGCCGCGTGATGCTGCGCGAGAACGTGGGGCAGGAATGAGCGCGTAAAGCCCTCCGTGCAGCCGATTCGCACGATGCCGTGCCCGAGCGCCTTGGCCGTGGCGATCTCGGCGAGCACCGCATCGCCCTCCAGCAGCGCGCGCCGCGCGTGCTCGGCCAGCCGCTCGCCCGATTCGGTCAGCACCATGCCACGCGGCATGCGCTCGAAGAGCGCCGTGCCCACGTCCTCCTCCAGCTTGCTGATCTGCCGGCTGATCGCCGAAACGGCGACGTGCAGGTTTTCCGAGGCTGCCGCCAGCGACCCCGTGCGCGCGACCTCGACGAAGTAGCGCAAGGCGATTCCATGAAGCATCGGCTTATCCGTTCAGTATCGATTGCGTTGCCATTTCGGCAATGCTATCCGCAAATTTTGAAATTGTTGCGAATTTTTGACGTTCCTAGACTGCTTTCATTCCCTGCACTGAGGCATGAGAGGAGCCCTTTTGAACGAGACCCGACAAACCGCCATCGACCGCGCCTTGCGCGTGTACGACTCTGGCGCGTTCTTTACCGATCTCCAGCGCCGCGTGGGCTATCGCACCGAAAGCCAGAATCCGGAGCAGGCCCGCGCGCTGGTCGCCTATCTCGCGGACGAGGTGATGCCCTCTCTCGCACCGCTCGGCTTCACGTGTCGCGTGGTCGAGAACCCCGCGGGCTCGCGCGCGCCATTTCTGATCGCCGAGCGCATCGAAGACCCCGCGCTTCCGGGTGTGCTGACCTATGGCCACGGCGACGTCGTGCGCGGCTACGACGAACAGTGGCGCGAAGGTCTCGCGCCCTGGACCGTCACCGTGGAAGGCGACCGCTGGTATGGCCGCGGCACCGCCGACAACAAAGGCCAGCACTCGGTGAACTTCGCGGCGCTGGCCGCAGTGCTCGACGCGCGCGGCGGCAAGCTCGGCTACAACGTGAAGCTGATCTTCGAAACCGGCGAGGAAATCGGCTCGCCGGGCCTCGACGCCGTGTGCGCCGCCAATCGCGACGCACTTGCGGCGGACGTGTTCATCGCCTCGGACGGCCCGCGCGTGCTGGCCGAGCGGCCCACGCTCTTCCTCGGTTCGCGCGGCGGCGTGACGTTCGAACTGCTCGTCGATCTGCGCCAAGGCGCGCATCATTCGGGCAACTGGGGCGGCGCGTTGCGCAATCCTGCCGTCGTGCTGTCGCACGCGATCGCGAGCCTCGTCGACCGGCGCGGCGCCATCGCCGTGGACGGGCTGCGCCCGCCGCCCGTGCCAGCGAGCGTGCGCGAGGCGCTCGCCGACATCGTGCTCGGCGGGGACGACGACGCCCCCGCGATCGATCCCAATTGGGGCGAGCCCGGGCTCACGCCCACCGAGCGCGTGATCGCCTGGAACACGCTCGAAGTGCTCGCGTTCAAGACCGGCAATCCCGATGCGCCCGTCAACGCAATCCCGCCTACGGCCAAGGCCACTTGCCAGCTGCGCTTCGTGGTGGGCACGGACGCCGCGCGCGTGGGCGAACATCTCGAAGCGCACTTCGCGCGGCTTGGCTTTGACGACGTGCAGGTACGCGTCACGCAGACCTCCGCTGCGACGCGGCTCGACCCCGACGATGCCTGGGTGCGCTGGGCGCTCGACTCACTGCGCGCGTCGACAGGCAAGAAACCGGCGCTGTTGCCGAACCTCGGCGGCACGGTGCCGAACGATGTCTTCGCGTACACCCTCGGTCTGCCGACGCTCTGGGTCCCGCACTCGTATCCGGCCTGCGCGCAGCACGCGCCGAACGAACACCTGCTCGGCTCCGTAGCGCGCGAGGCGCTCGCCGTGATGGCCGGACTGTGGTGGGACCTCGGCGACGACGCCGCGCGTCTTGCAGCGACGCGGGTATCGGCGCAAGCGCAAGCGACGCAACCCACCGACGCCCTCGCCTAACGACAACGATAAAGGTGCCCGCCGCCATGTCAGCAAAGCAACCCGTGAGCCTTGCCAGGCTCGTCATCGCCACCTCCGCCGGCAACGCGCTCGAATGGTTCGATATCGCCATTTACGGGTTCTTTGCGGTGTACATCGGCAAGCACTTCTTTCCGGCCGTCAACGAAACCGTTTCGATGCTGCTCACGTTCGGCACTTTCGGCGCGTCGTATCTCGTGCGGCCGCTGGGTGGCGCGGTGCTCGGCGCCTATGCCGACCGTAGCGGACGCAAGGCCGCGCTGATGCTTTCGGTCAGCCTCATGATGGTCGGCACGGCGATCATCGCGCTGATTCCCGGCTACGAGACGATCGGCGTGGCCGCGCCGCTCGCGGTGTTCGCCGCGCGACTCATCCAGGGCTTTTCGGCGGGCGGCGAGTTCGGCGCCTCCACGGCCATGCTGATCGAACATGCGCCGCACCGGCGCGGTTTTCTCGCCAGTTGGCAGTTCGCCACGCAAGGGCTCGCCACGCTGCTCGCGGCCTCGTTCGGCTATAGTCTCGCTCGCCTGATGACGCCCGCCGACCTCGCGGCCTGGGGCTGGCGTCTGCCGTTTTTCTTCGGATTACTGATTGGTCCGGTAGGCCTCTATCTGCGCCGCTTCATTGAAGACGCCGAGGACTTCAAGCGCGCCGCGCGCACCGAAACGCCCGTGCGGGAAGTGCTGGGCCAGCAAAAGCGGCTCGTGCTCACGGCGATCGGCCTGATGACGGTCTCGACGTCGGTCAATTATCTGCTGCAATACATTCCCACGTTCGCGATCCGCCAGCTGCATCTGCCAGCGGCAACCGGTTTCGCAGCGACGATGGCAGGCGGCGTGATTCTCACTGTCGTCACGCCGTTCGCGGGGCATCTATCCGACCGCATCGGGCGTCGCATGCAGATGACCTGCGTCGCGCTCCTCTTTCTCGCCAGCGCCTACCCGGGCTTCGTCTGGGCGACCAGCCATGCGAGTCCGGTACCCCTCTTCGTGCTGATCGCGTGGCTCGCGCTCCTGAAATCGATCTATTTCGGCGCCCTGCCCGCGCTCATGGCCGAGCTCTTCCCGGCCGCGACGCGCGCAACCGGCATGTCGATCGGCTACAACATCGGCGTGACCGTGTTCGGCGGCTTCACGCCGGCCATCGTCACGTGGATGCTGAGCGCCACCGGTGACAAAAGCGCGCCGAGCTACTGGCTGATCGCGACCGCCATGATCAGTTTGTCCGCACTGGCGTACGTGAGCCGCATGAAGGTCGCGGCCACGGTTACACAACGGGCAACGGCGTAAATTACAACGCTGGCAGTGCGTCCCTGTTACGCGCGTGCGAGATGCTCGACAAGCCGCGTCAGCATCGCATCGCAGCGGCCAAGCTGATCGACGCTCACGAACTCGTCGGGCTTGTGACCTTGCTCCATGCTGCCGGGCCCGCACACGACCGTGGGAATTCCCGCGCGCGTAAACAATCCGCCCTCGGTGCCGAACGCGACCGTACCGAAGTCGCGCCGCTCGCTGATGACGGCGAGAAGCTGCGCGGCCTCGCTACCAGGCGGCGTCGCCAAGCCTGGATACGCGTTCAAGGGCTCGAAGCAGATGTCCGTATCGGCTTGAACCTTACGCATTTTCGGCAGCAATTCCGCCTGCGCGTACGACTCGATCCGCTCAGCAACCGATTGCGCGTCGAAACCCGGGACCGAGCGCACTTCGAAATCGAACTCGCACTCCGCGGGCACGATATTCAGCGCGCGTCCGCCCGTGACGATGCCCGTTTGCACCGTCGAGTACGGCGGATCGAAGCGTTCGTCGTGATGTTCAGGCTGGGCGAGTTCCTCGCCGATGCTCTCCAGCCTGCTGATGAGTCGCGCCGCGTATTGAATGGCGTTCACGCCATACGGCGCATACGCCGAGTGACACGCCGCGCCCTTCACGCGACAGCGCATGGCGAGCTTCCCCTTGTGGCCGAGCACAGGCTTCATTTCCGTGGGCTCACCAATGATGCACAGACGCGGCTTGTGTGCGCGCTTTTCGAGTTCCGCGAGCATCGGGCGCACACCGAGGCAGCCGACTTCTTCGTCGTATGAAAACGCAATATGGACCGGCATGCTCAACTTGCGCTCGACGATACTGGGCGTCGCCGCGAGCACGCACGCCAGAAAGCCCTTCATGTCCGCGGTGCCGCGCCCGTAAAGCCGCCCATTCTTTTCTGTGAGGCGAAACGGGTCGACGCTCCACGCCTGCCCCTCGACGGGCACGACGTCCGTATGCCCCGACAGCACGATTCCGCCCTTGTCGCGCGGACCGATAGTCGCATAGAGGCTGGCTTTCGTGCGCCCGTCGTTGTGAAACAGCTCGCAATCGACACCAAGATCCGCGAGATAGCGCTGCACGAACGCGATCAGTTCGAGATTCGATTCGCGGCTGACCGTCTCGAAGCCGATCAGCCGTTCGAGCAGCGCGCGGCTGGAACGATCATTCATCGCCTGGCACTCCGTAGCTTGGGGCCGCGGTCGGGTCCAACGCACGTGTTACGTAATCCTGCATCTGCGGAAGATACGCTCGCCATAACTGCGCGAGTTGGCCGATGGGACCGTCATCGGCCCAGTCGACTCGCAAATCCACGATCGGCCAGACCTGCGTGTCGACGACCTTTAGCGCGGCCGAATGGACCGGGCCCGCTTCCCCGCCCGCCTCGAGCGCAGCGTGCATTGCAGCCAGCAGACGCTCGGCAAGCAGTCCTTGCGTGCGCTCGAACGCGCGCACCATCGCGTCGACGACGTGCGGCGCGGCGAGCATGTTGCCTGCAGCGACGCATTGATCGCCGGCCGCCGCGTGATGCAACCCGAGCGCGTTCTCGCCTGTGAAGAACGCGGTGCGGCCCTGCGCGTCGATCACAGTGACTTGCCGATATGCATTGAACGCGTCGGTATCGCGGGCCTGCTTCAACGCGACATGCGGCGCAAGTTCCTGCTGTTCCATGAGATCGAGGATGCGCGGGCCCAGCACGGGCAGCGTGACATTCTGCGTCGCGACCGCGCCGACGCCTGCCCGCACCCAAGGGCAACGCGCGCCCACTGCAATACTCGACGAACTGATGGCAATACCCAGTTGGCCGGTTTCCCGGCAACGTCCGACGATCGAGAATGTCATGCGGCGCTCCTTATGCCACGCGAGGCGTCCAGTTTTCGGGAATCACCGCGATCACGTCGATCTCCATCAGCCATTGCGGCTGGCCGAGTGCGCTCACACACAAGCCGGTCGAAATCGGATACACGCCTTTGAGCCACTTGCCGACTTCCTGATACACCGGTTCGCGATAACGCGGATCGATGATGTACGTCGTAGTCTTGACGATGTGCGACAGGTCGCTGCCCGCTTCTTCGAGCAACTGTTTGACATTCTTCATCGCCTGCTCAGCCTGCGCGCGCGGATCGCCGAGACCGATCAGCTTGCCGTCGAAGTCGGTCCCGACCTGACCGCGCACGTAGACGGTGTTGCCCGCGCGGACTGCCTGACACAGATCGTTGTCGAGCGTCTGGTTTGGATAGGTATCCTTCGTGTTGAACATGCGGATGCGGGTATGGGTATGCATCAATTCACTCCGATTTCGTTGAGGGTGCTTGCGTGCGATTCGTCGCGCGCAGTGTTCGTATGGGGTGCCAGGCGTTCGCGTTGGGCCGCGTCGCGATAGTCGAGGTACTTGCGCTGCGTGACGATGTGATCGGCGATGTGCTTCGCGTCGTGCCACACGCCCCAGATGAACGACGACCCTCGCCGCGACAGCCACGGCAAGCCGAGAAAATAAACGCCCGGCTCCGTCGAGACGCCGCGTTGGTGTTTCGGCTTGCCTTGCCCGTCGAACGCGTCGACATGCAGCCAGCTGTAATCGACGGCATAGCCGGTCGCCCAGATGATCGTCGTCACGCCGGCCGCTGTGAGATCCAACTCGCGCAGCGGATGCGTGACGCACTCGGGATCGGCCGGAATGTAGCGTGCTTCGGGATCTTTCGGCAGGTCGATGCCGTTGCGCTCGACATAGGCATCGGCGGCGTCGAGCAGGGACATCAGGTTCTCGTCGCCGCGCTTGAGATTCGCCGCCAGATCCTGCTCGAACGTCACGATGCCGTTGTCGAACGATTTCGTGACGCCGACGAGCGTCATGCCTTCATGCGCAAGCCGGCGAAAGTCGATGGTCTGACCGCCATAAGCGCCGCTCACGGCGATCGTCACGTGCTCGCGTCCGGGCCCGGCCACCTCCTTGTCCCATTCGCCGAGCACGCCGAGCCACCAGCAGAAGTCACGGTTGCGGTAAGCGCGCGGCGGGCGGTCGTGCGGCCCGACCGACAGATACACGGTGCGGCCCGCGCGGCGCAGTTCGTCGGCGATCTGCGTCCCTGACGAACCCGCGCCGACGACCAGCACCGCGCCGGAGGGCAACTGCGCCGGATTGCGATAGTCGGCCGAGTGCATCTGTGCAAGATGCGGGTCCTTGGGTGCGATAGCCGGAATCACCGGGCGCTGGAACGGTCCTGTCGCCACGACAACACGATTCGCTTCGAATGTGCCGTTGTTCGATTGCACGGCGAAACCCGGACGTCCTTGAAGGCGTTCGACGCGCGTGACCTCCACGCCCGTGCGGACAGGCGCATTGAACTTCTTTGCATACGCGACGAAATAGTCGGCGACCTGCTCCTTGCCCGCGAACGCGTCGGGATCCAGTCCTTCGAATTCCATGCCGGGAAAGCGGTCGTGCCAGGCGGGGCCGTTGGCGACCAGCGAATCCCAGCGGCCCGTACGCCAGCGCCCGGCAATGCGATCGCGTTCAAGCACGAGATGCGGCACGCCCGACTTGCCGAGATGCTCGCTCATTGCCACGCCCGCCTGACCGGCGCCGATGACCAGTGTGTCGATGGACACGTTGTCAGCCTTCATGGCTGTTCTCCTTCAAATTTGCGAATGACGTCCTGCTCGTCGAAACAAACTGTACGCGCGACACAGGATAGGAAAAACTATTAAAATAAAATCCCTTGCATCGGATTTACCTATGCAACCGGGCGTCGGCTAACGACCGCCCAGGGTGCTCCTTCAAGAGAGACTCCTTGAGATGGACGGCGTATCGATTCGCTACTCATTGCGCCAGTTGCGCTATTTCATCGCGACTGCGGAAACCCTTTCGTTCACCGCTGCGGCGAAGCGGCTGCACATCTCGCAGCCTTCGATCTCGACCGCGCTGGCCGAGCTGGAGGCTTCGTTCGGCGTGCAATTGTTCATCCGTCATCACGCAAGCGGGCTCTCGCTGACGCAGCCGGGCCGCGATCTGCTCGTGCATGCGCGCAGCCTCCTGAAAAGCGCCGAGGAACTGCAACTCACGGCGCAAGAGCTCGACGGCGGCGTATCCGGCACCGTCTCGCTCGGCTGCCTCGTTTCGCTTGCGCCGCCGCTCATGCCGTCGCTCATCAGCGCGTTCCTGCGCGAGCATGCGTCGACCACGTTCATCACCAGGGAAGCGCACCAGGACGGCCTGCTGAGCGGGCTCAGCGACGGTTCGCTGGATATCGCGCTCACCTATAGCCTCGACATCGCGGAGGGCATCGCCTTTGTGCCCGTCGTCTCGCTGCCGCCTTATGTGATCCTCCCGAAGAGTCACCGGCTCGCGCGCGCAGCGAAGGTCTCGCTGAAAGATCTGCTGCCGGAGCCTTACGTGATGCTCGATCTTCCGCACAGCCGCGAATACTTCTCGACGCTTTTCGACGCGGCAGGCAGCCGGCCTGTCGCCGCGTTCCGCTCAGCGCAGCCCGAGGTCGTGCGCGGCATGGTGGCGAACGGTCTGGGCTACAGCATTCTCAACTTCCCGCTTGAGTCGTGCCGCACCGTGGATGGCGAGGAGTTCGTCGTGAAGCGCTTCAAGGAGGCTGTTCCCGCGACGACGCTCGGCATTGCGACGTCGAGCACCGTGCGGCAACGCGAAGTGGTGAAGCGCTTCGCCGCGTTCTGCGAAAGCTACATACGGCGGTTGCGCTTCAAGCATTGATGAGTCGAAGGCGACGATCCGCGCGATTTACTGCACCTGCGCGGACGGCTGATTGAGCCGGCGGCGGTACGCCGTGTCGCGAGTGGCGAGCCACAAGTAAAGCGGCGTCGTGACGATGATGCCGACGAGCCAGGACAGGTCGGCGCCGTCCAGATGCGCCGAGAAGGAGCCCACGTACATCGGCGTGTTCATGAACGGGATCTGCACCAGGATCCCGACCGCATAGGCGATCAGCGCTTGCGGATTGAAACGGCCGTAAATGCCGCCATCGACGCGAAAGATCGATCGAACATCGTACTGGCCTTTGTGAATCACATAGAAGTCGATCAGATTGATCGCCGTCCACGGCACGAGCACCACGAGCAGCGCGAGCACGAGATCGACGAAATGCCCGACGAAGTCCTTCGACGCACCGACCGCCGCAAAGCAGCACGCGGTCAGGATGATGATCGAGAGCACCGCGCGGGACTTCGCGGTCGGAATCCAGCGATACGCGAACGTCTGCAGCGACGTGATGACCGAAAGCACGGCTCCGTACAGATTCAGCGCGTTATGGCTGATCACGCTCAGCAAAAACAACACGAGCATGAACGGGCCGATAGCGCCGGTCGATGCCTTGACGGCGTCCATCGTGTCGGCGCCGCCTGGAACCGCGAGTACGGCCACCGCGCCGAATACGAACGCGAGCGTCGAACCGAGCACGCAGCCGAGGTACGTCGCCCAGAATGTCGACGCGACGCCCACATTCTTCGGAAGGTAGCGCGAATAGTCGGAGACGTAAGGCGCGAACGCGATCTGCCACAGCGCGGAGAGCGACACCGTCGCGAGCCACCCGGCGATGTTGAAGCCACCGCGCGTGAGGAAGTCCGTCGATTGCACGTGCGTGACGATATAACCGAAGCCCACGGCGATCCCGATGCCGAGCACCCACGTGCCGATGCGGTTCAGCACGTGTATGAAGCGATATCCGATGATGCCGATGAGCCCCGAACCCAGCGCGCCGATCACGATGCCGGCGGGCACCGGAATCGACGATTCGATGCCGTGCAGCGACTTGCCTGCCAGCACGATATTCGACGCGAAGAAACCGACGTACATGATGCCGGCGATGACAGTGACGAGCAGCGCGCCCCACGAGCCAAACTGCGCGCGGCTCTGGATCATTTGCGGAATGCCCATTTGCGGGCCTTGTGCCGAATGCAGCGCCATGAGAATGCCGCCCAGCGCCTGGCCGACGATGATCGCGACAATGCCCCACATGAGATTGAGGTGATAGATCTGCACGCCGAGCGCGCCGGTGACGATCGGCAGCGGCGCGATGTTGCCGCCGAACCAAAGCGTGAAGAGATCGCGGACCTTGCCGTGGCGCTCGTTCTCGGGCACGTAACCGATCGTGTGCTTCTCGATCAGGGGAACCGCGTTGCGGTTGTCTGCCATAACAGTCTCCATGTTCTCGCCATCGTGTTTCTGAAATCAGCACACGCGACGAAGGTGCAAAACAAGTGCAGGGCCAGGGCGAATCGACCGCCCCCATTCGAAACGTTGAGCGCATTAACTGACGACAAATTTCGACTGCCAAGCATTGTTTCCCGATGTTTTGCATAGCACGAAGCTATGCAAAAGCGGGGATGGAAAGCGCGACGTGCACCGATATCGACATACAAAAAAGCACGCACCTAGAATTCGCTTGCACACGCGATTCCGCAGACCTTGTTCCCGCGCTAAAAAGTACGCACTCAGAAGACACCTAACAAGGCGCGCGCTCCCCTGACACAAACGGCGACCCAAAGTGCGCACTCGGCCCGCCCAACAAACCGAACGCGGTTTTCGATATATAGGGACGCATCATGTTAGTCTAGGACATCTCTACAAGACATATACGAACACGAATTCACTATGCCTCGACACAGACAGGTCCGAGTCGCCGAAGCAATCGGTACAGCAAGACGAACGATCACTCATAGCGTCGTAGTCAGCCCTTATACTTTTGCTTCGTTCGCGGAGCAGATCAGGACCGCGCGTGCAAGCGAAATCCCGGGTGGCTTCGGCTGAGTTTGTTAGTCGAAATCGCTTCGCGGACGGTATGGTTCGAAGTGCCGCCCCGTAGCCTACGGCGTTGCCACTAGATACAGCGGACAAGCTGACCCTGCCCTCTCTGGACTGCTTCGACATTAGTCATTCGCGAGCGTATCCATCGGTCATCTATTGGCTTCGATCTGTTTTTCATCCAGATGACCAGGAGTTCAGGCCATCTCTGTACGTCATCGCTTCCGCCTTTTCAGTTTTGCTATTACACCGTTTCTCCTCAAGATATTGCCCACCGAACTCGTTGGTATGTCGAGCGATAATCCGATTTCTCGCTGAGACTTTCCTAAACTGTTCATATGGAGTACCCTGTTTATATGGCCCTGACTCCATCTGCTGACTTTAACTTCACAGGAATTTATTTCGGATGAGTCCGGATAATTAAACGTCATGCCACAAGTACACGTAGCATATATGTAACCTCCCTTCCGCATCACCAATCCAAACGGATGATCCGGTCCATGTTTCGCACTTACATTAGGACAATTTAGCCGTTTTATCGGTTGATCTTTATTAACCGCAGGGCGAACCCGATTTGAAGGAATTCCATATAAGTCAGCGAAAACCCTTTCTTCAACAATATTTGGATAATTCTCAATCGCCTTTGCCATAACAGCACATAAAACAAGCCGCAACGGAGCACATACCCGCCCCTTCCCAAAAACAAAACGTATGGTCGTGTTCAGCCCCGTCTCCTTGGTCGCTAGACCATTGAGCATCAGATATGCTTTCCCAAAGCACATTTCAAACAACCTTGCTATGCACGTGCTTTTACGCCACCCCCTAAAATAAGGTGAAATATTCTCGAAAACCATCAACAAATGAGACGGCACTGTTTCTGGGCATACAGTAATCTTCTCATTTAAAAGAAACAGTGAAATTTTCGCAACTTCAACACAGCAAAAACGCTGAAGCTCACTAAGATTCAGATCAGGTTGCTGGGGGGTCAAATCCCATCGAATGTCGGGTGAAAAAAAACCGTTGCGATGCCTTTTAAAATCGGGAATCTCCCAGAGCAGTTCAGCATGCCAAGGGCAAAAAATTACACCGGGGAGTTGATGCACTCGACGCCAATATAAAGGCGTTCCGCCGCGTCTATCGTCTGAAAAGCATCGCTCACAAAACCGGATACCATGTGCCCCCATAGGAGCGAGCCGCACTTCATTTCCGGCGCGAATGTCTGTTGCTTTCGCATTCATCCAACCCAACAATTTTTCGCGTTTTTGAGGCTGAATCAACGCCGCAAAATACGGATAGCATGTGAGTTTCTCCGCAATCTCAGTGGCGCTCAACCCCCAGCAGGAAGATGTGGACATCGACAGATGGTCAAGCCCATTGCCCAGGAATGAGACCGCCGGTACATAACCATAGGTCACTCGCAAGACGGCATACAAGCTGGACCAAGGGCGATCGTTTATATACCGCGCGACCACAGAGAACAGAATCTCATCTGGAAACCACTCAGAAAGAAAAATCTTCAAGATAGTGCCTTTCGTACTTTAGCGCTCACCTCGAACCAGCCGCTTTCTTGCTGAAAGCAATGTGTCCCGAGCGGTTAAGGTATCTGGTAGCGCGTCGACAAGCTTTCCAAGGGCGTGATACAACTGAAGTCTTGCTACCAAATGATCGAATTCGTCTTGGTCGAGGCGTTTTTTCGATTTTCCAAACAGTGAGGCTATAAATTTGGGTAAATTGTCGATATGCCTACTCTCTACATATCTCGCAACCACACTAAACAGAATTCCATCAGGTAATAGTTCGTCCAGGCGCAGCCAGCATCTCAGGTTGACCAACGCTAGCGCTCTCCACGAACTCTCCGCTGCCGACTGAATGCCCTTGCATTCCCTGGTGTCGCAGCGGGCGGAAGAACCTCCGTGAGTTGTCCCAGCGCATGAAATATATGGGCACCAACTGCATACGCCCTGTCCGGACAGCCGGCACGATCCACCAGCTCAATCCACTGGACAAGCTTGCCAGCCCGCTCTGTTCTACGACTCCACCAGCGAATCTCCGCGCGTCGAAACCGCATCTCCTCCAGTGCATGCGCTGGTACCCCCAGCATGGATATCACCTTGTGAACAGTGAAGCTTCGCCCCAGGAGTATGGCTGCGGCCAGCGCGATGTCTGCTCCTTCCTGCGTGTACTGCAGAACTGCACCGTGCTCGTCATGTTCGATCACAAACGAAAGCCCGCAACTGCAGAGATAGTGTGACAACCCGTTACGGCTTGGCCATGCCACAACCCGATGCCGGCTATCACCTCGGGGACGACTTCCTGGACAGTCAGGAACGGCAGGGATTGACAAACGGTTGCCGACATCCAGCAGCAGATAGCCGAGGAGCAGTGCACTCAGCGGGGAGCACGCACGGTCATCTGGCAAGTCAAGCGCGCGCTGCAATTCCACCGCGAGGTCGCGTGACAAGTTGACCGCAACAAGGTATCCATTTCCAAGCCGTTCAGACAGGTCACCCGCTAATCTAGCGCTGTCGATTTTGCGTTCAACGACATAGCCACAACGACGGGCCATACTCATGCACGGGCCTTCCCCCCCAAACCGGGACCATCGCGCATCACCGCAGAGCAGCTGACTGGCAAGGATCGCGACCGTGCACCACTCCTCGGCCTCCTCCAACGATCCGGCAACCACTGGATTTCCCCCATCGCGTAGGGCCGCTGCGCGCAGCAGGGTGCGGGTATAAGTTGAGCCCATGCCCAATAGTACGCACCGATGCCAAGGACATACCACGACACCCGGGATCTGGTGCGTCCGCCTCCAGTAACGGGGAAAGTTGTTTCCGTCGTCCTCGCGCCAGCACGCTTCGCAATAGCGGATACCGGGTTTGCCAGAAGCGATGTATCCGGACCACGGCGCACATCGTAGTCTTTTCAATACAGCCACGATACGGCCTTTACCCGGGAAGATCGCTGCATAGAACGGAACCAGCGTGAGGCGGTCGCTTATGTCGCGCGCAGACATTCCCCACGCCCGGGATGTTTCGTCGGCCAGATGGGCGAATGGATCGACCTCTCCTGGCTGATACATCCCATTCCCCATCAGTATCTTTAAAAATTCCGCAACATTTTCGATACCAGCGTTCTCGACGTATCGTGCAATGACACTGAACAGTATTTCGTCCGGCAGGGGTTCATCGAGATATACCGCCATATCCGCCCTCCTTTGCAGGCCGCATCGGTAGCTCCATTCCACTATCTCTTCCCTGCCGATCCACACCGTTACAAGGATTCACAATGGTGGTCGATCAGCAGGGCTTTTTATTTCTGTCTGGTCACGTATTTCCCGGCTCGCCTTCGAGGGCGAGACGCAGCAGACCCTCGACCGTAATCGTGGAATCAGACATCAGCTTTGCTCTTGCAAATTCTTCCGCCTGCGTCTCGGCCCACCCCACGTTGAGCAACACTGCGACGCATTTTGAAAATTTTTCGTATGCTTCGTTAACGGAAGGGGCAATCTTCATGTTGCGCCGCTTACGGTCCATGGCGATCTTCTTGCGGATCGTATTCATCTGCTCAACGGCCATGTCCCGATAAGTGTCGAGCGCCACCATATCTTTCTTGCGCAGCGCTTCCAGAAGTCCCTTGACCAGGGAAAAGGCCTGTTTAACGGCGCTTCTGACGAGGGCCGGGGTAACCTTGCTTTCCCCTGCCCGCTCGCCCATATACTGCGTGTGCTCCCATGCAAGTTTCATGAAGGCTGGCGAGCCCGCGCCGACCTCAATCAGTGTCTTGACGATTTCGTCACGGTTGTCGGGCTTCTCCGGCAGAAAATCGATCGCAATAATACTGTTTGCAAGCCGCCTGGCGTCCGCTGGCGCCGGAAAGTGTTCAAAGGGAATGTATGCCCGACTTCCCACACGTCTCAGATTGCGTATCGTTCCTTCGATCAATTCGCCCGCGTCCGGCGTCCCGACAAGCACGAACAGGCATTGACCATCGTTGAGCAGGCTGGTGATGAAGCCCATCAAGTCAGCACGCTCGGCAGACTTGACCGCAAACTGGATCTCGTCGATCACCAGCATTCCCACGTGATGCGTCTTCAGCTTGTCGATAACCGCCATGATCAGATCTCCTGTGTTTGACCTGCTGCGTATCTCTTCCACGTAATGCGTGCCAAGATTCTCATCGAACCAATGGAGAATCCCCTTCATCAAGGTATAGACCGAACCATTCGGAGGACAGGAAACCATCATCCAGACGATCTGGGTGAAATGCGCCCGGACGCCGCGGAACTCGGTATGCTGGATGATCATGGGAAACATACTGAGCACCATCTTGACCGCCGTCGTCTTCCCCGCGCCTGAGATGCCGAGTACAAAGATGCTGTCTGCGTGTGAGGAGCCGGGCGTGAAGATGGCCTTCGTTCGACCTCGCTGTGTCTCCCTGTAGTTGCGCTGCGCGATATTGCCTAACGATCGACGGGGTAAAAGACCTCGATAGCGGTGACGAAGTGAAATATGGATCCAGTCAAGAAGCTGGAGGTGAGCATCGGTCAGCGCGAGAACACGCGAAATGCGTTCAATGCCCAGCAGGCGCAGTGATGCTGGAAGCTTTCTCGCATCATCCGAATGCGGTACCGCGAAGCTCACGGTCATCGCCTTCGCAAATCGTTCCTGCGATTCGAATGGCGGAAGCGCCAGAATCAGCGCGTTGTTGGCGTTTTCTGGCAGCTCCAGCGAACCATCGTGGTACAGCGCTTCGACGGAAGGACATTGCCGGCTCAATATGAGATCATCCCCTGGTTTAACCGGAACTTGCTTATAAGCTTCGTCATCCCGACTGGACGTCCCACGTGCCCCACTTTTTTTCACGAACGTTTCTCCTGATCACAAAAAACATATCGCACTGCTACACATAGTTAAAAAACCTTGCAATGAATGGAAGTCAGTTCCCGTCAAGAATCCTGCGTGAATTCTCCAGAGCCTTCCCGATGATTTCTCCATGGTCCTCTGCGACTTTGGGAGCTTCGCGCTTCGCCTCCACAACGTCAGCGGCCTTACCGGACGCATCCCTCTCCCTCCTGAAATGGCCAAAATCCAGACCGCGCGCGGCATCCTTCCTGCCCCCCCTGCGGGCCGCAGCGCGCTCCTGCTGCGTGGGGTGCTCGAGCCCCGCCATCTGCAGCGCGATCTTTTGCTCCTGTCTCGCTCTCTGGTTTTCTTCCGCGTTGTTCAGAAGATCCATCACGCGTTGCGCCTCCAGCGCATGATGCTGCTCACGGTCCAGACGGTCTTGCTGGTTCCGGTAGAGCTCCCACTCCATAAGCGTCCATCCAGCAGGTGACTGCTGGTTGGTGCCGGCGAGTCGCGCGTACTCAACAGAATCATTGCCTGGCAGGATAATCTGGGAGGGATCATTGGGATTAAACTGGATCGATACCGTTTTTTTGGAATTTTTTCCCCAGCAATGAATGAGATTGGACTCGATGAACGGAGAGGTGTAGTACATATCGCGCCACAGTAATCCTTGTCGTGTCGGCTTTGCGGATTCCGTCGGCCAGGTGGCACAGCGGATTTCATCAATCGAGTGACTTCGCAACGACCCGGTTAGCGTCTCCAATCCCCAGTTCCATCGATTCAGTGGCGTATCGGCGAGGCCCACCGCGACCATCTCCGGCGGTGACTTGCGCCGACCGATAGGGGTCTGGTTGTATCTCAGGATCGCGCGAACCAGCCTTTTGATAAATTCCGTGATCGTCAGAGTCGCCTCCCACAGATAGCGGGGCGCCCCGCGCGTCGCTGCATCCAAATCCACCACGCCGAAACTCGCGCTCTGATAGTGCGCCGGAAGTATTCCGAACCGCCGCTCAATAAGGGCTCTCATTGTCGGATCCCATGCCCGGGCGTTGCTGATGGGAATAGAGAGCAGCTTGTTGACGGCCATCCATGCCAGGTTCTTCATAAAATCGCTGCCCCGATCGGCGACGAATCCCGACGTTGGCAGGTAATTACAAGGCCAAAGACTGGGGTCAATCTGGATTCCATATCTGGCACACAGTTCGTTCTTGGGCAACGCAATGTTTTCCAGCATCAAGGCGACGCTCTCGAACGATGGTGGATCGAAGCTGACATGAAATCCCACGATCATCCGACTCCAGACGTCCATCGCGAGATAGACGGTTGGGCGCTTGACCACAACGGTGCGGTCGTATGCAGCCACAAGGTAGATATCCGCGATGGTTGCATCGATCATGTACTCGTTGCCGGGTCCAACCGAGTGCTGCAAGGCATGGCCGTGTATCGGCCGCCCGTGTCCGGCGTATTGCTTCGCCCCCATATCGCGCATCTTCCGGACTTCAATCGGAACGCGGGTCTGGTAGTAGTAAGTCAGTTGACGAAGGCTTACGATGCCAAACGGTGCCAGTTCGAGTTCGATAATCTGGCCGGTCGGATCGCGCGCAATGTGAATGCAGCGACAGACATAATTCAGATGATCTACGAGGTCCTGCCAGGTCAATCGCCGTCGCTTTCCGGCCTGATTTTTTGATGACTTCGGCCACCGCTTCCTGCTTTTCCGACCCGCCTTTTTTCCTGATTTCTTCCTCGTCGACGGGAAGATCGCATCTCGGTTGAAGCGTCGGATTTCAAGCATGAGTTCGTCACTGACATCGACGCTCCAGGGGCCGAACCTGTTCGTGAGGTAAATGTCGATGTACTGCTCGAAGAGCCGCTCAAGCGCCGTTGTCCTGACAGCGTGGCTGCCGGCACGCGAGGGCTTCCTTCCCGGTCGGTTGACGTAGTTTCGCGTCACGGTCGTCGGCACGGCATCCCCGCCTTCCACGTAGCGCGGCGGCTGATGTCGCCTCCCGCTACGCCAAAGCTCTGCGGCGACGGCGCTTGCGCTCATGCCTCTCTGCAGGTATTCGCGGTGCAGCTTCCTTATGCGCTGCACGCAGAGGCCGACCTTGTCCGCGACGTCCTGAAGAATGTTTTTCCTGTCAGAACCACTACGAAGGGCTCGATAGAAAAGAGCCGAATTGTTGACAAAGTCTCTGATCCGCTTCCAGTTCAGGTCACTTTGTCTTTCGTTCCCTGGCGTGGCCCGATGGTTCCTTCGAAAGGGTCCGTAGGGATCGTCACGCGCGTCGACGGCCACCAGACGCCCCTTGCCCGTGTAGTCCGGCATGCATCGGGCGCGAAATTCTGTAATGGGTATGAACTGAATCTCAAGTTTTGAGCCAAAAATATGGCACAGGACGACATCGGGCTCACGACCGGATTGCTGATGTCGACTGGCATACACGACCCGATATATCTTGTCGCCTGGCTCTTCCCTGAACAGTTCACGTACAGCCGGGAATTCATGTTCATGATGATTCATACATAGAACTCCTAAATATAAAGAAAAACACAGCGTAGTCCTGTCGGCGCTTACGCTAGCCGTTTTTCATGAACTGTTTCTTCCATTGCACCAGCGCACTGACCAACCTGTTTTCAGGTGCTGGCGCAGGAGGGCGGCTGTCACGCTGTTTTTCCGCCACACAAATCCGGACTCCCCGACGCGGTTGGGCAAGCAATACCGGCACATCGAGCGAGCACTCGATCATGCGCAGTGCAATTAACCGGCGCATCGCCGCCACACACTCTGCGCGGCCAATCCCGTGCGAATCGGCCGCTCCATGGCAAACCTCGATAAGCGTCGCGTCCTTCCGGGTACGAAATCGCCTGATAATCGCCTTTTGCGCTTCCTTCTCTGCGTCGGTAAGTCCGCGGGACAAAACCCCCTCTGCAACGTTAAACAGATCCCAGAGATGCTTTGCCCTGTGGGTGTTGAGACCCTCCGTATGGGCGATTCGATACGGCACCCCGACCCGCTGCCAGTACTCGGCCTTGATTGCCCGGGCCGGCGAAGGCGCGCGCGGCGCGGATCGCGATGACGTGATATCGATGGCATTCCACTGATAGTTTCCGCCAGTCTGCCTGCAGACAAGCAGACTGGTAATCAGAATGGCAGGGCTGCCGTCCGCAAGCCTTGGATGACGCACATCGAGCGACACCGCGATCTTCTGTGTTTCAGCGACATCCAGGTGCGGGTAGTATTCCTTGAGTTCGCACGTCGCTGGATCCCAGTGCTCCTGAAGAAAAACGGCCAGCGACGCGTCCGAGGGCAGCACAATCTGACGACCACCGCAACGCGTGCATGCAAACCTGTGCAGACGCCCGACCCCACCCATTTCCCGCAGGGCGCGTCCGGGCACGTAATCGCGCCCGTCGCCGGTGCCCCGCCGCTCTTTCTGGAACACCCTCTGCTGTTTTTCAGACTGGGTGGGCGACGCTGACTTCATGGTGCCACCAGGCTTCCGGCTTTTTTTCGCATCATTTTTCATCAGAACTCCATATTGATTAGATGATCCTTTCGTTATGCGTTTGACCGGTCCATCCATGCACCGGCTGCGCGAACTGCCACGGCCACAACCTGCAACGCCCCGCCGAGACGTGACTTACCCGCGCCATCCAGGGATGGTGCTATCGCATCCCGAACAGCCGCCGTAAAATGCGGTCGTTGAATGTTCAACGCCTTTCGGTTGTCAACGCGCTCGAGAGTTCGTTTTCAACGCCACAATGTCATATATGGCAACATCAAGCCAGAAGAAACTTAACGTGTATTTTTTTGGCGACATGATGTTGCATTTAGAGGGATAGTATGCGATCGAAACACAATGTGCAGGATCCGACAGCGCATGGTCCCGTGAGCGCACCGTTTGACGATACGGAAACGGCGAAGCAGGCCCTCAAAACGATTTTGATGCATCGCAAGATCACCTACGCACAGCTGGCCACCCTGATGGCCGCGCACGGCGTCCATGAGACGGAAACGTCCATCGCACAGAAAATCCGCCGCGGGACATTCCAGCTAGCCTTCATGTATCAATGCATGCGCGCCATCGGGGTCTCGGAAGTCACGCTCACGGTGCCAACGCACCACACACCGGGCATCGCAAAGGCGTGAGTCTGGAAGACGCACACGTCGCTGGAGGCGGGCGCTGACGAAGCCGGAGTAAAGAGGCCACGTTGAGCAGGTGCGCCCGGCGGCTGGGTGATTGCCACCCATCAACCCGTACGACCCGCATTGCCCGCAACAAGCACCCGGGCCGACAGGTCTGGCGATCGCCGCTCCCCGCGCGCCCCGTCGGTACCAGACAGGGTCGCTGACGTCTGCCCGTTGCCCTCTTCCCTGCGGCGGCCGCTCTCCATCGGACTCACCACGCGGGTGTGTTCCAGCCCCCCTCTGCCAGCAGGGAACGCTCACACGTGCGCTCACCGGCGCCCGTATTGCCGGACTGCGGTCGTCGACTTCCACAGGATTAAGCCGCGCTTCAAATTCTGCATTCGCGTGTCCCCGCCCAGGCCGATCGCCCGTCGCGCGTGCGGTAACAGGCGGGCCGCCACCGGTGCAGGTAATGGCGTCGGCGCGCGCGCGGCGCACGCAGCGTTCAGCCGGGGTGGACTGCCCGACGCTGCAAAACCGGCCCACATCCGTGGCGTCCAGAATAACCAGACTTCTAGCCGGACCTGGGCACCCCACGCCGATCGGCTGGGCGACGATGCCGCCGGGTGCAGCTAGATGAAGAGTCCGGCATCGGCCGCCGCACCGGGCCGGCGAACGCGCTGCAGGGCCAGACGGACAGGACCGGCCGCCTTGTAGACGGCAGAGGGTGAGCGCAGGAAGCGCTGGCCGCGATAACGCCCCTTATCACGGGCAACCTGCCACGCTTTGACCAACCTCGAAGTCGCGACACGAGGCCGCCTTGACCTGGACCGCGCCCTGCCCGTTCGGCCGTCCAGCATTCAGCTCGATGACACCGTTGTCTGTAGCTCTCGCAGTCCAGGAGTCGGCCACAATCCGCCCGTAAGCGAACGGGGAAACCGGCCGTTGCAACGGCCGTAATTCTCCGTAGCCTGACGGACGAGCTAGGCACACGGATCGGCCATTGCCGTCATTGGGGCGTGTTGGCTTTTACGTCGGTAATGCGACGGAATGCTGACGTTGGCAGTGTCGAGCGGCGCGGCGTCAGCTTCCTGCATCAGCGAACTCACACTTTCGACCCATTGCGGTCGTCCGACCCGTGCAACCGAAGCGGCGGCTTACCGGGTATAACGGCCAGCCGGCGTGGCTCCACCTCGTTGATGCGGATACCGTGGTCAAGGCGCGCTACACGTTCACGTACGGGTGAAATGGACACACCTGGCTGATCACCACCCACCATTCGTCGAAGATGCGGGAGGAAGACAAGGGGGAATGAACCCGATTCGCCGGGCCCGACGTATCTCGGCGACGGTGCGCTACGCCTGCGCAGGCGCGAGCGGAGGCGCTGGGGTGTTCGGCACCACCTCGGCATAGAAGTGCGCGATGGCGCGCCATTGCGCGTCCCACTGCGTCTGTCCTTCGAGCACGAGCGTGTCGTCGAGGTAGAGCTGCTTCCCGACCAGGCGATACTCGGCCATGCCGAAGGGCGCCGCAATGCGCCACGGCCCTTTGCCGGTGGCTTCGCTCCAGTAGCGCCAGGTATTCGCCGACGACGTCTTGGTGCCGAAGCCCAGTGCCTTCCACCGGCGTTCGTCCGGGTCGGTATTGCGGCTGTTGTAAGGGGGAAAGGTCACGAAACACCTCATTCGAAGAGTAGGCGTCAGCCGGCCGCGAGCCTGCTACCATTTTGCCATCACGGCACGTTCGCTCAGGTTACTAGGTGAAGATCCCGTTTGTGAAGATCCCGTTTGCCCTTGATGAGACAGAAAGCATCGTCGAAATCCGTGAGGTGCCGCCCTCCGTGGAGGGCACCTTTCGCTGCGCCGCGTGCGGTGAGCCCGTGACGCGAAAGCAGGGCGAGGTGCGCATCTGGCATTTCGCGCACCGGCCCGAGTCCGGCTGCACGACGGCGTTCGAGACGGCGCTGCATCTTCTCGCCAAACAGTTTCTTGTGGAAAGCGACACGCTGCGCGTGCCGGGTCTCGTGTGCCAGCTGGATGCGCGGGCAGGCGGCGAAGACATCACGCTGTGCGTCGAGCACACGCTCCACTGGGACGCGGCAGGTGAGGCGGAAGTCTGGGTCGAGGGCATCCGTCCGGATTTCCGGGGTGTCTGTGAAGGCCAGGCCATCTTTGTCGAGGTGATGGTCACGCACGAGGTGGACGCGCCCAAACGGGAGACGCTCAAGCGCCTTGGAACGCCGACGCTGGAGATCGACCTGTCAGCCGTGCCGCGCAATGTGACGGCGCCGGAACTGCGGCGACGGGTGCTGGACGCGATCGAGGGCAAGCGCTGGGTGTTCTATCCCGGAGAAGCCGAGGCCTGGGCGCAGCTCAATGCCCTACGCCAACAGCGCGATGCCGTGTCCCGTGCCGCATCCCATGCTGCGCTCGACCAACAGCGCCAGGGACAACGGCGACAGGACGCTGCGCTGAACGCCGTACGCGCGGCCCCACAAGCCGAACGCCTGCGGATGATCGCAAGCGCGAACGCGGCATTCCGCAGCGCCACCTCCGAGCGCCAACTGGCGTTCCTCGAGCAGAAACTGGGCAAGCCCGCGACGACGTGGCCGGCCAGTATTGGACAGGATGTGCGGGGCGCCGAGGCCATCACGGTGTCCACGCGCATCTGGCAGGCTGATGTGTTCCGCCGGTACATCCACGGGCGGGGCGCGCGCTACCATCCGCGTGTGAGCGTCGAGCCGGTGGCCGACTGGCTGGTCCAGCGTTACGCCATTGCCTCGACTGAACTGACCTCCGTTCGCGACGCAGTCTGGAATTTTCTTTCCGCGCTCGAGCGGGCGGGCTATCTTCGCCGCGGCGAGCGACTGGAGTTCGACATCATCCGGGATGTACTGGGTGAAGATGTGGTCCTGAGGTCACAAGCCATGGGCCCTGGAGGTCGCCCCGCGCGGATGCCCCTGAGCAGACGACCTCGCATGTGAATCGCAGTTTGGGTCGGCGGTGCGCTCGCGGCCCTGCCGTAGATGCTATGTGGGAGGACCGCGGCTGACGGCCGACCTGTGCCAACGGGCTCGCGCCAAGAAACAGCCGCGGCACGGAAATTCGCCAACATCCACGAATTTCCGGTCTCGACCCAAAGCCGACCTCTGAGCATCCCGAAAGCGGACGCTCAACATGGTGACCTCATGAGCGCGGTGAGCGGCAGGATGAGCAGGCCGCGGACCGAATGCTGCTCTAACTCGAAGGTGCCGTTCTGACGATCGCCCCTACAAGGGCGTTTGCTCGCGCAAAGAAGGCGTTGTCGATCGTGTTCGCGGCCATAAAGACACGAGGTGCGTGACGCTTCCAGTCCAGGCAAGCAAAAGATTGACGGCAATCCAGAGCGGCACCCCTATTAGCCACCATACCTTCCACAGCTTTTCCCCCGGCCCAGGCCCGTTTGAGCATCTCCATTGCATTCCCCCGTTGTATTTTGCTTCTTTGTTCACCCTATCTGCTGCATCCGTACTTTTCCTTTTGCGAGCGCACGCAATCGACACCCGCAATGCGCGGCCCCTAGCCAATAAAGCCCAAAAGCGGATGAGATGTGATTCTCAGCGCGTGACGAGCATGCCGCTGCCCTTGGAAGGAGCATTCTGCACTACCTTCAACTTCTCACGGACGACTACGACCATCATGCTCTTCTGCAAGCTACGTCCTAGATCGTAGTCACTGACATCTATCTTCATGAATACATTGTCGGCGACCTTATAGACTATGAGACTGTGCTTCCTGTTCCAGAAGCCTGCATAGTACTTGATCCCTTTATCGAGGTCCTGATTCTTGCCACCGATATAGTTCATGTCATTCACCTCCAGGCAGGCATAAGCGTCCTGCTCTAATTCTTCTTCACCTTCCACGCAAAGAGTCGGGTTGAAGTTCTCATCAAGGATCGCAACGTTTGGACCCCAGAACTTTCGGATATTCGCATAGAGTTGCTTATCCATTACTTTTCCTTTTCGAGCTCGCTGACAGCTATCTCGTGTCTGCGTCACTCGCTTGTGCGTTCGGGTCATTCGCGAAAATTGAGTCGCAGGCGACGACTGCAAGTGCGATCTGAAAGCCGTTCATTATTCGGACGGGCAAAGAGTGGGGCCCTGGCTGGGGCGAGCGCGGAAATATAGAACGTCACGACCCTAGTGGTTTCCTTTTTCGCGCCATTTTTTTTGGCATTTCATGCCAGCAAGGGTAAACACCCAAGGCACGAACCCGGCGTGCAGTTCGCGAACGAGGCGCGGATCAACAGTCCGGAATACGTCGCGCCATTCGTCAAGACAAACAAGAACGACCTGATGCAGAAGCGGTTGTCGCTTCCATGGGAGTGTTCCTGCGATTGGCGGAAGATTCGACATTGGCGAATGGAAAGCCGACGATCCGGTTGACTCGTTGCTTGCCTTGCCGAAGTTCGGTCTGTACGTCATTGATATGCGACCGACGTCGCGACAAGCAGGTTCGGCGCTCGAATGTCCTTTACCGAGGCGGAGCGGGCCTTCAAATGTCTTAGAAAACCATCGATTGTATGACCGAGACTGGCCGGTTTCACCCGCTGAGCTTTGATGCCACAACGCAGCCGCTCGCGCCCGGGAATGTTTTGAACGACAGCTAACGGCGAGGTCGGCGAGCGCTCGCGATCGGCCAGGAGCGGACGCCAGTCGGCGGCCCAACTCAGACATTCAAAAGGCCGCACCGCCCCCATTAAGGGCCTCTCAACGATCATGGCACCGAGTCTTGGCTTAAACGGTCTCCTCGCCGATGAGGAGGTTTGTCGCAGACGATCCCTGTCGGTACCGTCTTGCATTGGTAACGGCGTCAACCAGGCAACGCGCCCAGCCACGCGTGCCATGACTCGGCCTCGCTTGCCATAATTCCCGGACCAAGCGCGATTGAATTCGGAGGCCGATCGGCAAGCATTCACGCTCCACGCCTCGCTGAGGATGTTAGTTACATGTTGCCGGTGGCCGATGGGGTGACAGGGGTCGCGAGATATTGGGCCAGAGCGACAATCAACATATTCGGGCCGCTGTTCGAGGCGCTGTCCCAGCAGCTGAGGTTCACTATTTCCGTTAACGGGTGCAACGTTTCCGTCATTGCGTGCCGCATCGTCGACGCACGTATTGTTTCTAACGGCTCGCGGTGTTCGTCGCGGTAGCTCGCTGCGGGAACAAGCCACGAACGCTTCCAGCGAGGCGCGGTAACGTCAGTTGGCTTCAACACCAGACAACGGAAGCAGTAGCGTAAATGCGTTCGCGGAATCTTCGAGTCGGTACGCGTCTGAATGTGCGCTAGCCAGGCGAAGTACCCAACGACCGCACGCTTCCCGCATAGCCCGCTGCAGCGGTAGGACAAACTCGCGTTCACTCCTCCGGAAAATAGCAAAATCCCGCGCAAACTAAAAAAGAAGCCGCCCAAAGGCGACTCCAAAAAAATGTGACGATTGATTACCCGTTTAATGTGCTGCGCTGATAAGCGATGCGATTAAACTTTGGATCCCCCAGGGTGCGCTGTCCCTAGAGTAACTGATCTCCAGATCATTGCACCCTCTCCGCCGCGACATTCCGTGCAAATGAAAAGTAATGCATGGCCCTCTTCGTTCATCGCCAGATAAAAGTCGCCAATACGTCCGTTGTCAGGCAGTCGTCTACTCACGGAAGGAATTAACTGAATTTGGGGAAACGGTGCCTCGCTTACCATATTCTTTTGACGTGTCGGCATTCCTGTAACTGTACCGTCTTCGAGCCGACCTGCACTAAAGACGGCCCCGATTGGGCGAGGTCTAGTCTCCGCCTCCGGTGGTATAGAGGAAAACGTTTCACCGCCGTGCCCACGAATACCGGCTCCTTGGACAGCATGTCCCAAAACCCCAACCTCGGGTACGAGGCTTTCTATCGGTTCTTTCTCAACATCTTGCCCGCTCATTGCACGCCCAACGACTCCGACGCCGGTGTTTGTGGCGCCGTAAATTCCAACACCATTGCGACACACACCGATCGCTCCCACCCCAGATTGTTCGGATAGGGACTTAGCTGCCAGTCCAACGGAGCCAGAAGTAACCTCGTGATTTTCAACGGAGAGGGTGCAGTTTTGAGCAGCGTTAACCAAAATTATCGTCGCCTCATTGTCACCCGCAGAGTTCTTGCTCCCGATCTCGATGTCGGCTCCGTCAGCGCCATGGTTTCCCCAGTTAGTAAAATTAAGTGGGTTATCAGGATTGAAGGCCATTTTATTCCCTCCTTCTTCACTAGAAGATGATGAAACACGCTGGCCGCACCGGCGGTGCAGCACTGGTCAAAACGAAATCATCTGGAGGCGATTGAAAGAGAGTGACAGACGCCGCGAATGTCAGCGATCCGCCAGTTTTCTGTTGAATGCGACCAGGTGATCTCATGGACACCGTCGATCGTTGCACAGCCATGGGGGGCATCGGTATTTTCCTGCTCATCATCGTTGGAGTCTGGGTATTCGTTGATGCGTTGATGCTGCCTGGCGTTGTACGGCACTATAAGAACGCGCGGCTCCCTAGCAAAGATTGTCCTTGTGCCCAGGCAAGCGGCACTTCCGTCGCAGCTGCGAGCGCACCGGCCCGCAGTTGTGGGAAGTCAAACCTCGGCGGGCGCCGTGTCGAAGTTAGAAAAGACGCGCGTGGCCTGACGAGGCGGACGCCCTAACGTTGCGAGACAAACAGATTGCATGAAATTACTTGGCGGAACCGCAGCTCGCGTGCGCCGTGTTTGAAGCCCGCCGCTAGCATCGAGACATAGGTTGCCTATCGCGCCTATGTTTTTCCCGCAGCTTCGAGCCCTGTCGTAGCCATGTGCTCGCCAGCACGCGTAAAGGACGCCGCGAGTTCGGTATCACCCAGAAGCTTTCCCATCACCAGAAATTGAACGCCGAATGCCGTAATCTCGATCGGATCGGCACTGATAATCGGCGGATCGGGCGGCACGGGTTGGTGGGGAATTCTAAGTTGGAAGAAACGTGCAAGGATCCAGCGCAGATCGTTGCCGCACACATCGTCATCGATGCTCTGCACGAGTCGAATGGAATTCTGGGTCGCGTCTTTGGCGCCCGACGCGTTGGCGAAATCGTGCAAACGGACGACGTATTCCGCGGTTTGCCGTCCGAGTGCCGCAAAACGCCACGGATCTGGTTGAGGACGGAACCCGCGGACTGCGTGCACAGCCAACTGTGGAGGCCGCTCGCCGAGCACCGGGGCGCCGGGCCCAAAAGGTCCAAACGGCCCGTACGAGCGGCCACTGGTGTCGTCGGATGGAAAGTCGTCGAACACACCGAAAATGCGGATAAGTGCGGTACTCGACAGAGTGATCGTCTGGCTCATGCCTACGCTCCTGAATGATGGGCACACGGTGGCGCAACGACAGTCGACCTGCGAGTCGGCATCTAGAAACGGCCCGGTTCCACACCAGGACGTGCCGTTGCCGATCCAAAAGTAACCCGCTGCCGACACGCGCGTGATCCAGTCACGAACTCGCAAATGCCGCCGCTCAGATCCAGCACATCGTCGTGTTCGCATGTTGATTGTCATACTTCGCGATTCGGCAATTTCCCCCAGCGGTGGGGGGATTTGAGAGCTCGCCCCGAATGCCCAGCACGCCAGAACTAACGCTCGGCGAAAGCGGATTGATGAGCCTGCGATAGTCTGTGCGCGAGCCCATCCATGCTGTGGATATCGAACCGTTGGTAAATCTGGCGGACACTGTCTGTGACTGTACTTTCCTTAACATTCAATTCCGCAGCCATAGTCCGATAGCTGGTTCCGCACGCGAGGCGCGCGGCTATGAGCTGCTGGCGCCCACTCAGTCCAGCGACCTGTGCACCGGATAGCATCTGCAGAACTTTTGGCTCCTGGTGCTGGCAGTACAACACACACCCTGCATCGCCCTCAAGCGGATAGGCACGCCAGACGAAGCGCCCCCATCGATTTGCGATCGCCGTGACCGCTGGTCGGGCGTGCCGACCACTGCACGCACATTTCAGGCGGACGACCAATTCGGCGAGTACGGGTACAAGGAACAAAGCAGAACGGCCGTGCTCGCTGGTGCAATCAACCGTTTCGAGTACGAGCCGTTGGGCAGCACTGCTTTGGTGCAAAATGCGACTGTTCCAGTCCGCGATTAGAACGCAGGTACGGTCGCTATCGCCAAATGACGAATGTTGAAGTGCCGGATGTCGGATCGCATGTCCAAGGTGTCCGCCGAACACGTCGATCGCGCGCTGTTCGGCATCGGAGAATGACCGGCTACCTCGTTCGCGCATGAGGATCATCGATCCCCAGCCCCTGTTGCCCTGCCGCGCAACCACGTGAATGAAATGACGGCCGTTGCAGGGCAGTAAAACCTCGTCGTGAAATCGACTACGCGACAGCGCGCCATCGACATCGGCTGAATTGCGGAAATCGTGACGCAGTGACATCCAGTCAGCGAAGTCGCCTATCAAACTCGAAACTTGCCCAGCGCGCTGCAGCGCCATGTAGGCCGGAAGTGTCGCGTAGGCAGCAGGGCATTCGCTGAATACCCGCGCGAGCTGATAATGTTCGTCCGCCCAGATAAAGTGCCCAAAGTCCGCACCCGCTATCTCTCGTGCGGCTCGAAGAATCGAGACTATGACAGTCTCGCTGGGCAAGCCCAGTGAACAGAGGTGTCGGATGTATGCCCCTGCGCGTGTGCGGTTCGAGTTACGCATAGCGGTTTCCTCGAAATCAAAGGTTTGCAAAATTTTAATTCCGCTGCCGGAATCTACAGTTTGAAGTTTAGGGAATCCAATCCAGCGGGCAAAGAATGATCCGTAATTTGCTTCTTATTGAATCACCAGAAGCGCGCCCTGCATCAGTAAATGCGAGTTTGGATAACGCACTAAAATCGGTTCTCGACGCATGATGGAATAGATAACCGGCAGCTCGATCGTCGCGTTCCTACTTATTTCGAGAGGCATTTCAGCTTGAATTGTTACTTGCTACGACGCGTCTCTCTAGATTTTCGACCGACTCCATCAAATGATGGAGGTCAAATCGATCAGTTGCGCATACGATCAAAATGCACGGCAACTACCGTAGCAGTGACCTCTATGGTGGGGAATGTTTGCCTACGTAGATCCCGGGTATTCACGCCCCCGCTTTCCCCTTTCGAGCAACCGATATCTGACGGGTAAGGTCGTCTCTGCGGCAGGCACTACCCACCTTTGCGCATGGGCGCGCGTTCAGCGAGCATCGCCATGGCTACTGTGAACGACCTCTTCAAATTGTCCGCTTTCGAGGTGCAGCGCACTCAGGCAACGCCGCTCATCAGCTCGCTTCGGTTCGCTAATACTCTCATTGATATAGTGTTCTACGACGTCACTGCTTTTCATCGAGCGATGAAAAGCGACGGTTTGGACGTGATCGTCCACGCCCCATCCGATCACTGCGCGCAGTTTGCCCGCGCCCTTCAAGAGGTCGACCTAAGCGCGTTAGCAAATCCAGAGGGGGCTATCGTTATCGTCGACGCAAGTGTGACTCCTCACATCCAGTGCTTCTTCGACGTCTCGGAGTTCCTCCGCGCCAAAGACGGCGTGAGCCGCATTGACTCAATCTCGGTAAGCGGCGTGGGAAGCTCCGCGCTCGGATCCGCCGCACTCGCGTGGAATGCTTCCAATGCAATGGATAAGCCCGTGGCAGCCATCGTTCCCGGCTACGGATTAGCTGACTTCGTGCAGCAGGCACTGGGAGGTTTCTTCGGGTTCGGAATCTATACGTACTGGACTAAGCAGCCTCTTCAAAATGCGCTGGCCGTCTTATTGCCGGGAGCGCATCTGTGGGAAGGAATCTAGTTGCGACCGCGCCAGGAGCGAAGATGGCTCCGACCGGTGCCCCTGTCTTCCAGCATGGTAGTGGCTCTTCTGACGTACTGCACTCCATTCTGGAAAACGCCGACCACATCAGGACGTTGGTTGGACACAGCAAAGGAGCGCTGGTCATCGAGAATGCCATCGCCGACCTGGCGGAGGAAAAGCTGAGCCATCTCACGGTTCTAACTTTTGCATGCAGCATCGCCGAGCGGCCAGGTGTCGGCAAATATGAACAATTCCTTGGCACCTACGACGCGCTGGGCATCCTGGGCTCCGTCGGCAACCGCCCGGAACACGCGGTCCCGACGTGGCATAGCACGAATACCGAAATACCCCTTACGATGCACGTGGCAACACTGGCGCAGCCTTAGCATCTCACACCGATCGTCAGATAATTCCTCGCCCATTTTTGGCTCAAGAGATTCATGCCTCTCCTTAAGGTCATACCTGAACGGTAAGGCAGCTATTTAGCGTTGCAGGCGTCAGTTCACTGCCGCGGCCACGAGATACGACCGATGCCCGTTTTGGCCAGCATTTGCCGGCCAACATACCCAAGTCCAATGGCCGTTTCAACTTACTAACCGATACATAGAACCTTGGTGCCCTTCATGGAGTTTCATATGACCGAGCATCGCGAAGTGCCAGGTATCAGGAAGTATGAAGGCCATGCCGGCGGTTGGGGCGCGCTTCGTGCCGCGACGGATGCCGTCCGGATGCAGATGGACACTGTCAAGGCGCCGATAGCGCTGTTGCGGATAAACCAGCCCGACGGCTTCGACTGTCCGGGCTGCGCCTGGCCCGACAAGGAGCACCGGTCGACGTTCCAGTTCTGCGAAAACGGCGCGAAGGCGGTCACGTGGTAGGCCACGACCAGGCGCGTGACACCCGACTTCTTCGCGAACAACACGGTCTCGTCACTGCTGCGCATGTCCGACCACAAACTGGAAGCGATGGGCCGCCTCACACAGCCGCTCGTCTACGATCGCGCAGCAGACACGGCCGATCTGTGTCGATGAGTCGCCAGTAACCAGGCCTGTGGGTTAAGGATGTCTCAAGTGGCTCAACTGGCTGTTGTCGGGCCAGAAGCGGCCCGCTCTGGAAAACCAGGTTATGTGACCGCTCAGGGTCGTGAAGACCCGTTCGACGGCGGTGAGAGCTGCCATTCGTCGACGCCGGTTCGCGAATGGCAGCAAACCAACCTGCAGCCGACGCGCCGGTACCTTTCGCCGAACGACTGCAATGGCCGACAACTTCCCAGCCGAGACACCGCGCGAATGACTGCTCCCGTTGCGACCTGCCGCCCCCTCTCATCAGGTCGTAAGGGAGAGTTGTGGGTCGGTCACCAAGCACCAGCAAACGACGAATGTCGACGCGGGCGCCCGCCAGGCGCTATCCATGCACGGCCCCCACAACGTGATCCTTCGCTGCCGCCACGACTGCCTTGGAGTCCGAGGTCATGGCCTCGCGAGGACGCTTGCCATGCAGCATGCTGGAGGTCGACTCAAACCAGGAGGCAATCCGCAGCGGGCTGTAGCCTGCAAGAACGCCCAGAATCTCTGCGACTTCGGGAACCGGGTCGCCGGTTTCGTCGAACAGGTAGGCGGGGTACAGAGGCTGGCCGGCCAGTTCGACGGCGAAAATCCTGGCTTCCTTTTTCCACTGGTTCGTCACGGCCTGCGGATCGGTCGCATCCGGATCGTGTCGCTTGCCGACGGCTTGCGCCGTCAACCATTCCGTTCCGTTGATGATCGCTGCGACGGCCTCCGCCGATGGATCGATCGTAGTCTTGCCGGTCCGACCAATGCGGCGATGTGCTTTCATACCAGATCCCTCACAAGCTGCAGGTGCCCAGCCAGAATCGGACCTTGCAGGACGGGGCTGGTGGCGTCGCTGTTCGTACGGGATGCCGTCAAACGAAACCCCCGTCAGCACCGTATACTTCGGCGAGCCAGTCCCGGATCCGTTCCTGTGCCTGCGCGTCACCGATCCCGCGTCGGGAGTCGAGCAGGACGAGATGTGGCTCCAGCGCGAGAAAGTCGGTTCGCAGGTCATGTGCGCCGTAGACGGAATCATCGATCGCCAGCCAGTTCTTCAGGCGATGTTCAAAAACGTACGCGCGAATGATATAGGTCCGCGCGATGCCAGTCTTCCAGTCGCCGAAACGTGCCCTGTAGCCCAGCGTTGTGCCGGCGACGCGCCTGGCAAGCGGCAACGGCAGGTATGAAACGACCTCCTCAACCGGCAATCTGCTGAGCCAGGAGGTGGTGAGTACGATTTCGACCTCGGGCCATGGTTCGAGCAGGCTGACCAGCAGTGGCGAAAATTCAAACAGCGGGTTCCCTGTATCGAGGGATATCTCACCGCTTTCGTCAAGCAATGCGTGGCCGCGATGAAGCGCTCCGTCATAGTCTACGAAGAGTGTTGGCACTGGCTCGTCCAGAACCGGCACCAGCGGCTTTGGTTCGTTGCTCAAGCTCAGATCCCTGGCATCATGACTACGGTTCTCACATTGTCGCGGGGGCGTACGCGGCTTCGCAGGGCAAAAGATGGCGAAGCTGGGGTCCTCCTGACCGGCAAGGGCCGGGTATATGCGACACCATTGGTCAGCTGTTCGTCGAGTGGTCTGGACATCGGGTTTGCATCCACTCAGTGCGGATCGTCTGTCCGGGTTTGCCGCATATTTCGCACAGCCGGCCGCTCATCATTTCGGCCAGCTCAATCATGGCTCGCTGTCGCGCGTCAGCGCGTGAGCCGCTGAAGCGCAGCGTCCCGAACTTTTCCTTGACCTGCGCTGCGACAACCTGCGGTGCGCCGTGCCTGGTAGCGTGTTGCAGTCCCGCGCACAATACATCGATCAGATCGAACCAGCCGTCTCCGCACTCGAATCCCCACAGGGAGAACACCGTTGGCATGGCGTCTGTCGTGTCGGCGGCTACCCGGCTGACCGCGAAGATGTGCGGATATCTTTCCCGCAGGATGTTCGATAGTTCTTCACGCATAGCTCTCTTTCTCCGCTCACTCTATTGAAGTTTCTCCCTGCGGTCGTCTGGCAGCGTCGCCTCGTTCCGGGCCTGCTGTGACTTTGGCCGGCGAGCCGCTTCATGCGCTCATCCCGGCCCGTTGCTTTTCACGCGACATAGGTGTCTTGATTCCCCGGGGCCGCGGCAATTCCGTCAACGGCGCGAATCACTCAGGAGGCTCCGATGGCGGATTCGCTCCCCCTGGATGCGAAACCGGAGGCGTCAGCAGTTGCCCCGGCGCGAGCAGGAGCGCACACTCCCACGCGCGAAGCTGATTGGCGGTGAGCGCCTTCGGAAACGTCCCCCGTTCCCACTGCAAGAGTGTCGGACGGGACACAGCACAGGCTCGCGCCACTTCAGCAACCGACAGGCCAAGTTCCTCGCGCAACCTCCCTGCACGCGGGCCGAGTTCCTGACATCGGGCGCGTGGAATGCGCTCCTTCTGGCCCGGTTGCCCGCTTTCGCAGCCCACCGCATTTCCTGATTCGAACCCGGAATCAGGCAACGGCTGACCCTCATGACTGAGCAGCCATCCTTGCGGCGCCTGCAGAGCTGCCTCCAGGGCGATCACGGTGCCAGCCGAAAGGGTGTCGGGCAGCCTTCCCTTTTCCCAGTGCACAAGGGTCGATTTCGCCAGTTTCGCATTGCCCGCGAGTTCGACCTGGGTCAGCCCCAACGCCCTGCGGCGCTCACGCAGCCGCTGCGCAATCCGCGGCGCGTCGGCTCGCGGAATCCACTCACGGTCCCCGGTCATCCTGGTCTCCTGTCTGCGTGACTGCGATGTTCACGGCAAGCATTGCGTCCGGTTGCAAAAACCTCTCTTGCAGTCGCATCACGGCCACCATATTCACCCGGCAAACGCGTACGCATTGGCCCGCGCGTCATGCAGCGCGTGGTGCTCGCCACCATGCAGGGCGAAATATGCGGCACGCCGCTCCCTGTCGCGACGGCCCGCGATATTCTCGACTCTCCAGCCACGCGGGAGCGGGGCGCCCAGCAGGAACCGGAACAGGTTCAGGTCCGTCTCGTAGTCGTAGCAGAGCACCGGCGCGGCATCGCCCGGTACGCTCACAAGCCAGGCGGACAGCGCCTCGCGCAGCTGCTCAAACCGCATTGCGCGCCCCTCAAACTGACCGAGCTGCGGCAGCACCACAGCGCGAACAAAGTCACTGCACCACGCCGAATCGAAGTCGGTACGCTCGCCGTAGAACTCGTCGCCGTTCTCGCCAACAATGGCGAGACTGATCAGCTGGCACTGCCGGAAGTCGGTAAATTCCGTGTCGATGAAATAGTGGCTCTTCGAGCCACCCTCCAGTTCGGCCGGCAGTGGCCAGAGCAACGCGCCGTGAAAGCCTGAATCCGTCATGTTCCGTTATTCCACCTTGTCACGCACCCATCGCTTCCAGTGATAAGCGGCGGATTATCACGGCCAGCCCGCTTCAGGACGGTGCATCGCGGCAAGCCTCGCCTGCAGCTGCGCGAGGACCGCCGGATCGCTGATGCCGAGCACGGGGTCGGTGTGCAGCAGGTGATCCCGGCAGACCGCCGGCCAGCCCGCATCATCGTCGTCGAGCGCGAGCCACGCCGCGGGCCGCCGCCGGCACACGTCGCCCCAGACCTGCACGCCACGCGGCACAGACCGGAACCACGCCGGATCCATCCGGCCGTGGAAGGTCGCGCCGACCACGCGTCGGCGCAGCTCCGGCGGCAGACGGCGGGCCACCTTGCGCACGCTGCGGAACACCCGCACCCAGCTCGTGGACAGCACGATTTGCAGCTCTGGATAGGGGGCGAGACAGCGCGCGAGCAGCGCCGCGTGTTCAAGCACCACATGTCCCGGCGGCGTGGCGACATAGGGACCATAACCCGGCCGGCGCCAGACATCCTCCGGATGAAGCACCCCGTCGAAATCGAGATACAGCACGAGGCCGCCTCTCCAGCGTGGCCGCATGTCTCGCTCCTCAATGCCTCCGCGCGGCTCCGAGTCCAGTTGCGCACCACGGCCGGCCAAGGTTAGCAACGGGCCGCTGCGGCCGGCGCCTTCGCTCGCCAGAGCCGTCTGCCGCGCGCGGGCTTTGCCGCCAGGGCGTACGGCACCGATAACGTGCGCCCCGCTGCCGTCGTGAACCGGGTCACCTTGAGCAGCTGCTTGCCTGTGCCGCGATGTTCGTACTCGGTCACCCCCACCCGGATCTCGCAAAGCGGTTCGAGCGTCCACTTTTCGACCTCCCGTGCGAGTCTCGTGCTGAGGATGGCCGCGTCACGCAGAACGACCTCTCCTCCGACGAACTGCTCAAGCGTCGCAGCCGTTTCGGGCAGATCCAGCATCACGATCGTCGGGACGGCACGCGAGCGCGCCTGCGACACCCTGAGAATCAGGACGTCCCGCGGTAGCAGTTGCTGAACCGCTGACCATACCCCTTTGCCCGGCAACCCGCCGAAAGGCACGTTCAACGCAGGCACACGGTTAATTTCACTCGTCACAAACATACAGCCACTACCTCAAACGCTTTCATTACCAGCGAACCGCCCGGCGAGCACGCGGTCCTCGCTGCAAAGTTCGATGAAAAGGAATCCACAGACAGACGACCACAGAAGCTCGTTTCAGCTTTTCTACTCGACCTCGTGCCCGTCCGAGAGTGCGCACACAGATTGCCCACGCCCAGCAACGCGAACACCCCAAAACTACGCAATTGAGACGACAGAGGACCATCCGATGCTAGGGCATCTGAGCTCTCGTTTGCCAAGCCGGAACGCTTCCGGGCAACATCAACTGAAAAATCAACATCACATGTTGCCATTCAACATTTCGTGATGTTACCAGAAGCCGCCACCAAGTAGACGATTCATGTTGACTCCCAACATGAGGTGATGCCCCTGTGGCGACAATCGATGAAGAGAAATTTGCCCGGAGACTGGGCCGCGCGTTGGCCTTGGCCAGAACAGAAGCTGGTCTTACGCAGGAGCAGGTTGCCGCAGCGTTGGGCGTATTTTCAGAAACCATCAGTCGATTTGAGCGAGGCACCAACTGGCCAACACTGCCTCGTCTAATTGCCCTCGCAAATCTCTACGCAGTTCCGCTCACGAAACTGATAGGACCGAGTTCCCCACGGGCTCTCGATGCCGCAAACACCTTGAATGAACATTTGACAAAGCTCGGCGAAGAGGACCTCGTTTGGGTAACTGACGTCGTGGCAGAACTCTGCGAACGACTGGCCAAACCAGCCGGGCGGCGGAGACACTAATAAGCTGAGCAGGCATCCATGAGCCAATGTTGCATCGTGGTGTCGTAGGTGCCCCGCTTGTGCTGTCAACCAATATGCAGCGCTAGACTGCGATGCCTATACAGAGTGCACAACGATCAGATGAGATCGTGAAGGTATACGAAGTTGCTAACGCAACCATATTCAATGGCTCGATGACAACTTTTATTATGTTAAATACTCGTGATCGCGGCCACTGCGGCACGGCATAGTTCGGAACTGCATGCCAAGGCGCGCGTAGACCGCGCAATGGAGATCTATATCGACAAGGTGATAGCACCATCGCAGGGCTCAAGCCAAGCTCCGATGACACAGCTACCGTCGCACGACGGCTCGACCTGAGACGCCATACAGCAACTCAGCGTACGACACACCGTCGAAACTAGCTCCGATTGGAGGTTAGTATCCGCAGAGACGCGCGGCCATGGCATCCGCTGCGTGAAGAGGCGTTTACATCTGTGGAGGCTCTAGTTCAATCGCCAACGCCAGTGTTAAAACCCTCCGTAAGCGCATCTGGGTACCGTGCCGCGCTCCACGGGGTGATGCCCACCGCAGTCCAGACGGCATCATACTCCAACCCGGCAGTCTCACCTCTCCCATCGCCTCTGCCGAAACGGCATATCTGAAGCCCCCTAACCAATGCAAGGAGTCCGTTCGCCACGGTGACGGGGTCACAGGGAAATTTGACGCCGTTGCAACGACGTGATTTACGGACAAGATCAGCAATCAAGTGTCGCTGGACATCCACTAAGCGCTCGTACGTTTCTGCCAACCTTCTTGAACGTGTGCCGAACCCAACGCCGATCAAGATCCGGCAGAACAAATACCTGAATAATGTCGTCGAGCAGGACCACCGTGCCATCAAGCGCATCATCAAACCGATGATGGAGTTCAAGAATTTCCGCTGTGCGCGCATCATCCTGTCCGGCATCGAGATTGTCCACATGATCCGCAAGGGACAAATGTGTGACGATGGCATTGCATCGACTGCTGCCGAGCAGTTCTACTCCCTCGCAATATAAGCAGTCCTCTTCATCGCTGGTACTTTCTCATCCTGTCCCACTTAACGCGACACAACCAAATCGAGGCATGGTCAGTACGGGCTTGCCGTATTGCGGTGCCAGAATCGCCCCTGCCAGGCACATCCCTGTACTGATGAGAACAGGGGCGATCAAGAGTTGTCAGCGGAAAGACTACGGGAACATACGATAGCTGCTCCAGTCGTTACCACCTTTGCAGTCAAGTCCAGTAGCCTGGGCATGGCACCCGCTTTCGTAGCCCGGCGAATAAAGCCAGTTTCCGAACCAGTTCACATTGCTGCGCGAGTTACCCGTCGGCGTGTATGCCACGAAATTCGCCGCGTCGCTCGTGCTGCCCGATCCGGTGTAGCGTGCCACTGCCGGGAACGGGAACACGGGGCGGGTAACCGTGATTTGACCGGTCGAATCCACAACCGATGCGATGATCTTGCCCGGCTTCGAGCCTGTCTCAGCCCACGCCATCACTTCGCTCACGATGTCGAAGGTGTTCGGCCCATCTCCCTGGCCGCAATGTGCGACGCCCGGGAACAGATAAAGCCGCGCAAACTGGTCAACCTGATTGGCGCCCATGACGTCTTGCATCCGGTAGTAATACTGGATCGTCCCGAGTGGCGTAATGTGTTGATCCGCCAGGCCGTGCCACAAGATTAGCTTCCCTCCGCGACTTTCGAACGGACGCAGGTCTGGATCCGTTGCCGCAAGATAGCTTGAGGTCGGGATGGTTTTCATGAAGTTCTCAATCGTGAACTTCAGGTTGCCGAGCGTGGCGTTCGTGTTCGTGCCGTTGAAATAGTCGAGATATTGCAGGAACGGCAGAACGAAGTTGAGGGCGCCGCTCGGCCCCGCGGCCGTAGTCGGGATGAAGATCGTCCAGTTCAGTTCCGAGCCCCATTCACGCGAAATCGGTTGCTCGAGATGAACGCCGTTGGCATCGGTGGCTCCATCGTGGATCAGGCGAACGACGTTCGCCTCTGCTGGTGACAGGCAGGTCGCTGCCGCTTGCCCTTTCTTGCAGAGCAGGACTGCCGGATCGAAATGGCATTCTTCCGGATTGTCTACCCACCCGTCGGTGACACCGTGTTGTGTGCCGCACGCGCTCAAGACGGCGGCATGGATCAACGGGAGCTTGTCGGCCAGCAAGATGTAATTCCCAGTTGCCGGATCAATGTTCACCGCAGCGGCCCAGCCGTGATGGAACGTGTTCTGCACGATGAGGTCATTTGCGGGCGCGCCTGCGGCGATACCATCGAAGTCATCCGGATAGCGCTGCGCTTCCATCAGCGCCTCACGGCCGCCATCCGAACACCCGTCGAAATACGAGTAGCGTGCGGGCCTTGCATAGAATTTGTTGATGATCGCTTTGGACACCTGCGCCGTAGCGTGCTCCGCGCGATAGGCAAAATCGATCTTGGCCTGGGGAGAGAGTGCCCATGAGCCGTCGTTAGCCCCTTCGTGGCCCATGTCAGTCGCGGACATAGCGATTTGTCCGTTGGTGACAGGCACACAGGTCGAGGCCATCGGGGCATTGATGGACAGGTTGCCACACAGTCCGCCGCACCCCGTTTGCAGATATCGTTGTGTCCAGCCCTGAGTCGGCAACTGCAGCTCGAACATCGAGGCTCCGGGTCCGATCGTGCCTTTCACGTCACACACAGTCGAAGGAAGGGTGCTGAATCCAACAACTGTCCCGGCCGGTAGCACCGTCGCGGAGGTAATGGTAACTGTGCCATCGGTCACCCCGCTCAGGTCGAGGCTTGCCACCGAAGCGCAAGGCATCGCAGGCAAGACCGCAGGAAGATTGGCGAGCCCGGTTGCCGCGTTTGCGCCCAGGGGCCACGCGCTCATCACCATCAAGGCGACAACGCCGGCAAACGCGGCCAACCATCGGCTCACGTCGCCCAGCCGAAAGAGTCTCATGTTGATCAAGGCTCTGCTCGCAACAAGCAAGCCTCCTATCTTCCTCCCTGCTATGCAGAATACAGGCATCTTCGTCTCCTATCGTTATCGCTCATTAGCCGCCGGCCTGACGCTCAAGGCGACGGCCACTGGCTCCGGGATTGCACGCGCACCGGTAGCCGACCCGATGCGCGCTCACTGACGTGCGCCCTGTTGTTTTCAAGAATAGGGAACGCAACGATCGGTAATCCAATGCGAATCCATACGGAAGTCGATCTATTTGACTTATCGCGGGATGAGAAGAAACCCGGACTGGAATCCAAATGACGGCGGTGCAGATTTCGCCTGCGTCTCGGGAACGGGGTGTCTGGCGAAAGACCAGGACACCACTCCGATGGGCGGAGAGGCGTGCTGCGAGGTTCCTGATGAGGCAGATTCGGAATTCGAACCACCGCAAACCTGCACTGCGGGCGACTCATGCTTCTGCGGTCCTGCCTGCTTCGCTGGCACGTTCACGGGTCTCCCGACACAGCGTTCAGCTTGTGGCAGGCGCCGCCGCAACGCGGTCCTGCTCAGGGGTTGGTGGTGAGTCGCAGGGCTGCGCTCAGCACAGCAGTACTGTCTTGTTGTCCTGCGCCACCGCACCGCCCACGGTGCACACGGGACCAGACCAGCCGGGCAGCACGCCCGGCGGCGCGATCCCCGGGAGACCCGGTCCCGGCCCGAATGCCAGCTGCACGTGCACGATGCACGGCTGCTGCGGCAAACCCGGCGCAGGATGCACGGGTGGCGTCACTTTTCGAAAGACCAGCGCCAGATGGGCACAGATGGCCTTCCATTGTTCAGGCGTGGGTTGCTGGCCGCCGTTCAGTTCGAGAAAACCGTTGAGTCAAAAACAGAAGTCGCGCTCAGACATGACAGGTTCTCTCAGGGGCTGCGGTGCAAATTCGGTAGGTCCGCGAGAAGTCGCCCAATCTTCGGAGACCTAAACGGGCTGAAAGAACCGCCATCCAGATCGAGGGCGAAGTGGTATCTTTGAGGCGCACGCTGGTGAGATCGAACTGGCCTTTGCGAATGCGATGCATCAGTTCGATACCGGAGAGTGTGGTGGCTGCGTTCCGGAACCGCTTGAACCCGAGCATCACGTTCACCCGTGATTTGATGTAGCGGTCATCCTGCTCGATCAGATTGTTCAGGTACTTCGAGGATCGCAATCTGGTTCGCATGGGTAGCGACCCGTCGGTCTTCATCTCGCGGACCGCCAGATGGGATGCCGCATAGCCGTCCAGCGTGATCGTTTCAGGAGCGCGCCCTTGAGTTCCGATCGCTTTCAGAAAGAACTCCTTTGCTGCTGCCACATCACGCCTGGCGCTGAGGCGAAAATCAATCGTCTTTCCCGCCCGGTCAACAGCGCGATAAAGATAATCCTTCGTCGCCTGATTCCTTCCCTGAACGTACTGCTCGGCTTCGAGTCCAGTAAGCAGGCAAATCCGGCACCTCGAGGAATTGCTGGGTTTTCCCTTGTTTCGCAGGCTGCACCGGTCGATTCGGCTCAGGCCAGGTGCTGTACGAAACGATGGCCAACACGCTGCAGACCGCCGCAGCCTCGGGACGGGGAAATCCCTTTCATTCGATTACCCCTTCCTCGGAAGATCGCCAGCGCTTCGGATTGGTCCGAAACGCTGCACCTTCTTTTCCACCGTAGTATTAGGACAGCTACTGCTGGGAGTTGCGGCGTGTGTCCTGTTCACCGGCCCGTGCAAGGCTCACAGCAATTCGTCCATTCGGACGGCGAGTCATCGGATCGAAAGCGCAATAATCGCGTACAACGTCAACGCACAATACGGAGACTTCATGCTATCCGGTATCAAAATCGTCGAGATCTGCGGCATCGGTCCGGGGCCGTTCTGCGCAATGCACCTTGCCGATCTCGGTGCTGATGTTATCGCCGTCGAACGCGCCGAACGGGCGCCCATTGGCGCGCCCAACGCCGGCCCCAGCGTCATCAATCGAGGCAAACGCTCCGTGATTGCAGACCTCAAGAGCGACGAAGGCCAGCAGCTCGTGCGGCAACTCGTGGAAGGCGCCGACGCCTTGATTGAAGGAATGCGACCCGGGGTCATGGAGCGTCTCGGGCTCGGTCCGGTTGAATTGCAACGAATCAATCCGCGACTCGTGTACGGGCGCGTAACAGGCTGGGGCCAGTCCGGCCCGCTTGCTCAGGCGGCTGGCCACGACAATAACTACATTTCACTTTCCGGCTCGCTTTACCACAACGGCGGGTCAGGCGAGCCGCCATCCACGGCATTCACAGTGCTTGGTGACATCGGCGGCGGAGCACTTTATCTGGCTGTCGGTCTGCTGGCCGGCATCCTCAAGGCCCGCGAAACCGGCAAAGGTACAGTGGTCGACGCCTCGATCGTCGACGGATCCGCCCACATGTTGCAGTTGCTGCTCGCTACGAAAAAAGCAGGCCTCGTGGCCGGCGATCGCGGCGAGAATGTGCACGACAGTTCCCCCTTTTACGGCACCTACCGCTGTGCGGACGGCAAGTACATCACGCTTGGCTCGCTCGAACCGCAATTCTACGCACTCCTGCTCGAAAAGCTGTGCCTGAAGGACGATCCGCGCTTTGCGGAACAGTGGAACCGCAAGGCATGGCCCGAAGCGCGGCGCTTTCTGGCAGACCAGTTCGCTTCGAAGACCCGTGAGGTATGGAGCAACCTGCTCGAAGGTACCGATGTCTGTTTCGGCCCGGTCCTGAGCCCGGCCGAAGCGGCGCGACATCCGCACAACGTGGCACGTGGCGTATATTTCGAACGCAATGGGGAGCTTCAAGTCAGCCCCGCCCCTCGCTTCGGCGGCAAGACAGTGGAACCGGGCGCTCCTCCTCAGCCAGGGCAACATACCGATGAAGTCCTGTCGGCTTTAGAAAGCCGCAGTGAGGTTTGGAGGACCTCCTGATGGAACCGTTCCGGTAGAGACCGGGCTGCCCCCTGGCGGTATCCACCATCGGTTACAACTCAACAGACGTAGTCGCCGGAATTCGCGCCGTTTTGATGCTGCCATGCAGAGTGTGCTGGCGCTTCTACTGTTCCTTACCGACTCCCGCTGCGTTCCCACGCTGAGCGGTGACGATACGGCCGGCGCGGATCGCGTTACGTGGATAGTCGACCGTCTCTAATGGATTGAAGCCCGCGGCGCGCCACGCCACGAGGTCTGAGTAGACTTGCGTGCGGGTCTGCGTAGCCGATGAGTCGTAAGGGTTCGACGCAGTCTGCGCGAATGCCGACCCCACACAGAAAGCGCCAACGATTATGCCTGACGTAATACGAATGGCTGATTTCATGACATCACCTCGAGCGGCGAAACCCGCTCTGTTATGTTAGGTGACGGATCAAGCAAAGCAAAGACTACGGCGACGCGAAAGCGGACGTGGCCGACACAATGAGTGTGCGGCGCCTGAATCGGAGAACGCATTGGTGCGTGGATGTTTGGTAATACCAATCATCCACGACAAAGCGGCCAGCTACGCGGGACGTTATAACTGGGTCAAACCGTCGCGACAGGCGTGGTGGGGGACCCAACCGCGCCCGGCAGCCGCAATGGCGGTGCCGTCAACATGAAGCGCGAGCGGCCATTGGCACGCAGCCAGTCGGCCAGTTCGCGCAGGTACCACAGCTCGCCCAGCGGCAGACCAAGCTTGAAAAGGCAATGGTGGTGTAGCGGCAAGATGGGATGTCGTTGACCGTCGTCCGGCGCGGGTCGCGCCGGAAAGCGCTCCACCGCGTAGTTATCGGCGATCAGCGCAGCAATACCTGCGTCGGTGATCCAGTTCAGCAGGCGGTCGTCGCGGCCGTCCAGTGCACAGCAGCTATGGTGAAGCAGTTCCGCGTCCGGCTCACGGTTCATCGACAGCACCATCTCCGCAAAGCCGGTGCGCAGCAGCAGCATGTCACCGCTTTCGACCTCGGCACCGCCCGCTTCCATCGCGCGCATCAGGTCGTCGTAGCCGACAGTGCGGAAGTCGAGTCCGAATACATGCGCCAGATCCACCAGTACGCCACGTCCCTGCATGCCCTTGACGGCGAGATTCTCGATGCCCAGTGCCCGTGCCTCGCTATGGCTATGGCCGCAGTCATGTTCCGCGTAATTGTCGTCCTCGGCATAGTCGACCGGGCCTACGATATGCTCGTTGGCCCGGTAGCCGTTGTAGTACACGCGCTCGGCCTTGCCATCGCCATCGGCGTCGAACTGCGCCCCCACGTGCGCGAGCGAGTCCCATTGCGTCGAGTATTGCAGTGACAGCAGAACCTGATCGTCGCTCACCACGTCGGTCGCGGTCGCATCCATCTTCGCGACCGGAAAATTCACGAAATGAATACCTTCGCCAAACGTGGGGCGCAGCGCCGGAGGGTGGCGGTTCGGACTAAGCGCGTTGCCGCCCGGGTAGTCGAGCGGCAGCGACAGGCAGAAACTCAAGCCGGCCTGGATTTCTCGCGCGCCCTTACGCACTTGTTCCGGGCCGATCAGGTTGACCCGCCCAAGTTCGTCGTCGGGCCCGAAATCACCCCAGTTGGAACCCTGCGGTCTTTGTTTCCAGCGCATGGTGTCTTCCTCTTCGTGTCGTTATGTTCTGATACGGGGCCATTCACGACCCGGTCTGGCGTTTCGCACCCGGGTATCCGGGCCGTCGCTGTGTCTCGTCACAGGCGTTCGACGATCGTCACATTCGCGAGGCCCCCGCCTTCGCACATTGTCTGCAATCCATAGCGCTTGTTCTGCTGCTGCAAAGCATGAACCAGCGTTGTCATGAGCTTTGTACCGGACGCTCCCAGCGGGTGGCCCAACGAAATCGCGCCCCCGTTGACGTTCAGACGCGCCGGATCAGCATCGATCGCTTTTAGCCATGCGAGCGGAATGGGCGCGAACGCTTCATTGACCTCGTAGAGATCGATGTCACCGATCGCCATACCTGCCTTCTTTAGCGCCAGCTTCGTCGCCGGAATGGGCGCCTCGAGCATGATGACCGGATCGTGACCGACGACCGACATGTGATGGATCCTCGCCAACGGCTGAACGCCCAGCAGCCTGAGTCCGCGCTCGTTGACAACCATGATCCCGCTGGCGCCATCACAGATCTGGCTTGCCGACGCCGCAGTGACGGACCCACCGTCCTGGATAAGCTTCACACCACTGATACCCTCAAGGGTCGCGTCGAAGCGAATGCCTTCGTCGATCGTGTGCTGCCCTGCAACGGGCCCACCATCAAGCGTGCGAACGTCGACAGGCAGGATTTCAGCGTTGAACCGACCGGCTCTGGTTGCCGCAATGGCGCGTTGATGGCTCTCGAATGCATAGGCATCAAGTTGAGTCTTGGACAGCTCGTATTTCCTGGCCACCATCTCGGCCCCGACGAACTGATTGAATTCAACATCGGGAAAACGCTCCTGCATGCCCGGACTAACATAAAACCCCAGGTTGTTTTTGAGCGGAAGCGTTGTCGGCAACCCCATCGGCACACGCGACATGCTCTCCACGCCGGCAGCAATGACGACATCCATCGTACCGGACATCACGGCTTGTGCCGCAAAATGCAGTGCTTGCTGCGACGAACCGCACTGGCGATCCACTGAGGTACCTGGGACCGACTCGGGCAGCCTCGACGAGAGCACGGCGTTTCGCGCGACGTTCATGGCCTGCTCGCCTGCCTGCCCCACACAGCCCATGATCACATCATCGATCAGCGCGGGATCGGCCCCAACCCGGTCAAGCAGCGAATTCAGAACCTGACCGGCAAGGTCACCTGGATGCCAACCCGACAAGCGTCCGTTCCTTTTGCCACCTGCCGTTCGCACCGCTGCGACGATAAATGCATCTGTCATTCCCTGAGTCCTTAACGAGTAATGCTGGAGTCTTTGACGCGATGCGGCTGACTCGCCTTCATCGCGGATCTAATTTCCGCCTTTGAGACACGGGGATAGTAGCGCGCGCCGTCGCGCGCCATCCCTCTCATCGCCTGGGTCGGGATGTATGCCTCGCCGAGTCCCGCATACCAGTCGCATTGCCTTACCACTTCTGCCATGCCGAGCCAGTCGGCGTAATTCAGCGGGCCGCCGAGACTCGACGGGAAACCAATTCCCAGTAGCAGCGCCGTATCCAGTTCTGCGGCGGAGGCCACGACACCTTCCTCGAGGGCCACGGCCGCCTCGACGATAAGCGGCAGCATCATGCGCTCAACGATCTCGCTGTCAGAGAACGTGCGGTCGCCGGTGCGCTGCAGTTTGGAGAGCAGCGCATGGGTGTCTGGCGCGACGGATTTCGCGAGTTTGCCGCCCGCGTCCCGCTCGTAGGCGTAAAAGCCAAGACCACACTTCTGCCCATGACGACCGAGACTCACCATCAGCCTGAGCGCGTTGTGAGGCATCTGGGGCATCCGGCTGGAATAGCCTGCCGAGATCACATCCACAACGTGGCTACTGACATCCATACCAATCACATCCTGCAAGCTGGCGGGCCCCATCGGCCAGCCAAACGCCTCCATGGCGCGATCGATTTGCAGGAAGTCTGCTCCCTCTTCGAGCAGCAGCAAAAATGCCCGGACATACTGCGTAAGTATCCGGTTGACGAGGAAACCAGGACAGTCTTTGACGACGACCGGTGATTTGCCCATGGCGACAGCATAGTTCACAACGGTCGCAATCGCTTCTTCGCTCGTATGCACGCCGCGGACAATTTCGACCAGCGCCATTGCCGGCACCGGATTGAAGAAATGCATGCCGACGAAATTTTCGGGCCGGGACAATCCTGTTGCAATGTCATCAATCAGTAGACTCGACGTATTCGAAGCAATCACGGTATTGTCGCGAAGCTCGCTTTCGATCTCGCTCAAGACACGCTTCTTTACTTCGACGCTCTCGACGACGGCTTCCACGACGAGATCAACCTCGCGGAACCCTGCAAAGTCCAATTGCGGAGAAATTGCCGCAAGCGTAGTCTGCGCACTCTCCGCCTTCAGACGCCCTGCCTTGACTTGACGCGCGAGGAGGCGTTCTGCTTCGCGTATTCCAGCATCCAGCGCTTCCTTGCGAATATCCTTCAGTAGAACCGGGATGCCGGATAACGCACTTGTATACGCGATTCCCCCTCCCATCGCGCCAGCGCCCAGCACCGCTGCCTGTTCCAGCTTCCTCGACTTCTGTCCAAGACTCCGATATTGCTTTTTCAGATGTTGCTCGTTGAGAAACGCCTGGACCAGCGACCCGGCAGCCTGGGTTTTGGCGACGCGCGCGAAGACCTCGGATTCCAGCTGGAGCGCGGCTTCGCGCTTCAGCGCGAGCGCGTCACGAAGAAGATTGACTGCCATGAGCGCGGCGGGGAGATGGCGCCTGTCAGCCTGGATCGCTCGATCCTCGATGGCCGCGAGTGCGTCTGCCAGCGCGCTCTCCTGGATGGAGACGGCGTTGCGCTTTCGCTGCTGCTCCGCGCGCCAATCCACCTCGCCGCAGGCCGCACGACGCAGTAACACGAGTGCCGCCTCACGCAGCAAGGCAGGTTCACACACCTCATGGGCGACACCGGCTTCGAGGGCAGAACTGGCAGAGGCGGGCTTGCCACCTGCGATCCAGTCCGCCGCCGTCTTAAGTCCGGCTACACGCGAAAGCCGTACCGTACCGCCGAAGCCGGGAATCAGACCAAGGTTGACTTCCGGTAATCCGACTTTCGCGGACGAAGCCATCACGCGTAGCGCGCCAGAAAGCGCCATCTCCAGACCGCCGCCCAGCGCAAAGCCGTTGATGGCTACCACCGTGGGAATGCCGAGATCCTCGAAGGCGCAGAATGCCCGGTTTGAAGCCAGCGTGTACGACGCGAGCTCGCGTTCGGGCATGGCAAACAATTCACCAAATTCCTTGATATCGGCCCCGACAATAAACACGTCCTTTGCGCTGGTAACGAGCACGCCACGCACCAACGGTTCCGCGGCAATGCACGCGGTGGCCTCGCGGAACTCCGCCATCGTGCGGCGATCCAGCTTGTTGATTGATTCGTCCCTGCGGTCAAACCGGAGTTCGACGAAGCCGCCTGTCAGTGGCAGGACCTTGATATTTTCACCCTGAAACAATGCCGTCTCCTTCCATTATCACCAGCAATTACGTGCCCCGCACACCGCCAGCCGGTGCGCGCCGCACCGGCGCTATTTTTCCAGTGATCTCTCGGCCCGAGTCAACCTTCTGAGCCCAGACCTCCCACGGATTATCTGGAGAGCCACCCGGTGGTGCCTCATTCGAAAGAATGAATTTCTCATTGCCCGGACAATTACCGACAGGAAGGGCCACAGCAGACGCAGCGGGATCTCCATGACCCATAATGCGTGATTTCATCCCTTTGAACGAATCGGCCAGTTCACGGCCGCAGTACCTTACGTCGGGAACCTCGAACGGCCGACTGGAGCGCCGGGCAGACAGGTGACCATTAAGACAATCACTGGAGACGAAACTTGCACCTGACGCAGTCCTTCCACAAGGCAGCCATTGAACGACCCGACGCTTATGCGACTGTGTTTGCAGAGCGTCGGGTCACGTTCGCCCAGTTCATTGAGCGGATCTCCCGCCTTGGTGGCGCATTCCATGCACTGGGCGTGACACATGGCGACCGGATCGGCATGCTCGCACTCAATTCGGACCGGTATATCGAATACATCTTCGGCACGTTCTGGGCTGGCGGCGTCATCAATCCTGTCAATACCCGGTGGAGCGTCAACGAGATCGCCTACTCGCTGAACGATTGCGGCACGGAGATTCTGCTTGTAGACGATGCATTCCTTAAGCTGGTGGGGCCACTTCGGGAGCAATGTCCCTGCCTTCGGGAAGTGATCTACTGTGGAGACGGGGAGCCTCCTGCCGGAACACGCGGTTACGAGCAACTGTTGAGATCGTCCCCTGCGGTGCGCGACGCGTTTCGCTCCGGCAATGACCTTGCCGCGATTCTGTACACAGGTGGCACAACGGGAGCCCCGAAGGGGGTCATGCTTTCGCATGCAAACCTGCTATGCAATGCACTCTCCGCCCTGGCGGCAGCGCCGCGCCCAGTGGTAGAGGCCACGCTGCATATCGCGCCGTTGTTTCATGTCGGTGGGCTGGCTCTTGTCGTTCAGTCAGCACTGCGCCAGGCGAAGCACGTCGTGCTGCCGAACTTCGATCCAGGTGCGATCCTCTCCACGATTGTCGAGGAGAGCGTCAACGAGACGTTTGTTGTCGCAACGATGCTGCAGGCGATTCTCGACCACCCGACTTTCGGTTCGTATAACCTCACCAGTCTCACTAGTGTCCTCTACGGCGCCGCACCAATGAACACCACGTTGCTGCGCCGCGCCCTCGATGCCCTTCCCTCCAGCCAGTTCATGCAGCTTTACGGCATGACGGAAATTGCACCGGTCGCGGCGGTACTCCCAGCATCCTGTCACACGCCTGATGGGCAAAAGCTGGGCAAGCTGAAGGCTGCTGGGCGCCCGGCGCCGATCTGTGAAATCCGGATCGTGGATCCAGAGTCTGGCGAAGAGCGCCCGACTGGAAGTGTCGGCGAAGTCGTCGTGCGTGGGCCTAGCGTGATGCTCGGCTACTGGAACAAACCGGAAGAGACCGCCAAAGCGCTGCGCGATGGCTGGATGCACACCGGCGACGCAGGCTATATGGATAAAGACGGCTACCTCTTTATCACCGATCGCATCAAGGACATGATCATCAGCGGCGGCGAAAACATCTACTCAACCGAAGTGGAGAATGCGGTTCTGTCCCACCCCGCGGTCCAGGACTGTGCGGTGGTTGGAATTCCCGACCCAAAATGGGGGGAGTCCGTGCACGCTGTGCTAGTCGTTCGGGAAAACCATACGGTCACCGCTGAAGAGGTAATCCAACATTGCCGTCAGCTGATTGCCGGCTACAAATGTCCGCGCAGCATCGAGTTTCGCGTCGAGCTTCCACACTCGGCTGCGGGGAAGCTGCTCAAATACAAGCTTCGGGAAGCATTGCGGAATTCTCAGCCTCGAGAGGCCTGAAAGGGGACACGACATGACAACGACAACTGTAGACCTCGAGTTCGACGGCGCCGTCGCAATACTCAGGCTGAATCGCCCGGAGGTGCTGAACAGCATGACCAGCACCCTCGCGAAGGACGCGAGGGCGGCCATTGCAAAAGTGCGAAATACGCCAGGTGCGAGAGCGCTGGTGATCACGGGTGCTGGACGGGCTTTCTGCGCAGGCGCGGAACTGAAGCAAGAATTTCTCGCGGGCGGCGCAGCGCAATCGGCAGGGGAGCAGTTGGACCTGACGATGCGGGAGGACTTTAACCCGTGGATCAAAGACCTCGACGAACTGCCCATCCCCGTTGTAACGGCGGTCAACGGTGTGGCGGCGGGCGCAGGTGTCGGGCTGGCGCTCGCTGCGGACATCACAGTGGCAGCGCGCTCCGCTTCGTTCGTGCTCACGTTCTGCCCAAAGCTCGGCCTGATACCCGATGTCGGCACAACGTGGTTTCTTCCGCGCCGCATCGGATTGGCGCGGGCGACGGCCCTTTCACTGCTCGGACACAAGCTCAGTGCCGAAAAGGCAGCGGAATGGGGTCTGATCTGGCAATGTGTCGACGACGTCCAGCTATTTGAGTCGGCGCTCCAGATTGCTCGTGCGCTTGCCCGCCTGCCTTCTGGCATCGCGATCGAACTGAGACAATCCCTGAAACGGTCTCAGGTGAATACGCTTGACGCCCAGCTTGACTATGAACGCCAGCGACAATGCGTGCTGATCGAGTCAGCCGCATTCACGGAAGGGGTTAATGCCTTCCGCGAAAAGCGTCAGCCGGTCTTCGACTGAAAACCCTGTGAAGGCCGCGGCCGGCGTTACGCGTTGAGAGAGGATAAAGAACCTGCAATAATTGCGCGCCGCGGCGACCCTCGTCCAGTTCCTCCCCTATTTTCGTTGATGTCGCCTTTGTTATGCATTCGCCGCTTGCCAAGCTCCTGCCACCGCCGTTGCGATCCACCCATCTGCGGCGAAGCCGGCTGGTCATTCCGGCGAGCGATGCAACAGGCTATCGTCTGGTCGTCGTGCATGCTCCCGCCGGCTTCGGCAAGACAGGCGCGATGCTCGACCTCCATGCCGCATGGACGCTCGAGGGAATACGCACTGCATGGATCCAGCTCGGCCCCAGAGACAACGACTTTCCAGTCTTCCTGAAGTCCCTCAATGCGGCGGTCGATTTGCTCAGCCAGGGCTTCGAAGATGACACCAATGGGCAGACGGAAGACATACTGGCCGACACGCTGGCGAGCAGACTGGCTCGACTTCATCTGCCGTTTGCCATCTTCATCGATGACTTTGAGACCTTGCTCAACCCTGAGGCTTCCGGGTTTCTACGGGAACTCGTGACGCAGATGCCGGCACACGGCAAGCTCGTCATCGGGTCACGCGTCGTCCCCTCGCTCGGCCTGGGCCGGCTTCGCGCCCAAGGTCAACTTCTGGAGATCGTGACGGACGACTTGCGTTTCACGCCGGACGAAGCGGCCGCCTATCTCAAGGAGCACGTCAAGCAGCCATTGGGCGCGGATGACCTGCGCAAGCTTCATGCGCGCACCGAAGGATGGGTCACGGCCATCCGGCTTGGCGTGCTCGCCATCGGCCGCAGCAACGACCCTTCGCAGTTCATTGAGGCATTCTCCGGTTCCAACGCGGCGGTTGCGGACTATCTGGCGCAAGACGTTCTCTCACAACAGCCCCCAGAGGTGCGCGATTTCCTGCTGCGGACATCGTTGCTGCGCACCTTCGACGCAAGCCTGTGCGACGCCATGACGTCGCGAAGCGACAGTGCAAGACTGCTCGCGCAACTGGATGACGAGAACCTGTTCCTCATCCGCCTTGACGCGTCGGGAAACACGTATCGATATCACAGCCTCTTCGCTGACTTTCTCAATGCCCGGCTCGTCCTCGAGCACGACGCCGGAGAAATTGCCGCCTTGCATCGCATTGCCAGCGACTGGTATGCCGAGCAGGGGCAAGCGGCTCCCGCGATCGAGCACGCCCTGCGTGCCGACACTCAGCGCGCCATGGACCTCCTGCAGCAGTACGCGGAGCCGATCCTCTGGCAAGGGCGGGTACGGTTGCTCGCTCGCTGGTTCGATGCGCTTCCCGCCGAAAGCCTGTCGAACAGGCCACGTCTGCGTCTCGTTCATGCGTGGGCGCTGACGTTCCTGCATCGCAGCGACAAGGCCTTGAAGTTGCTTGAAGGCATGCAGGAAGCGGGCGATCGCGACGCGGAAATCGCGGCACATATGCTCGCGCTTCATGCTTTCATCCTGGCGCTCACCGATAAACTCGACAAAGCATTCGATGCCTGGCAAGCGTGCGCGCGCACGCTATCGCCAGTTCACGCATTTCCGTACGGCATCCAGCTCAACTCACACGCGTGCTGCCACATCTATCTGGGTAATTTCGATCACGCGCGCCGGATGCTGGACAGCAGCAGGCAGGTGCATGCTGCCATTGGAGGTGGTGCGAATATGCGTGTCGCGCATTGCCTTGACGGTTTGATAGACCTGACACAGGGTCGCTTGCGGCAGGCACTCGCCCGCTACCGCGGCGCGCACAGGCCGGATACCGGCGCACAGCGTGCCCGCATCGACGGCCAGGAAATCGCCGGCGCATTTCTTGCCGAAGCACTGTGCGAGGCCGGCCAGCATGGCGAAGCCCAGCGTCTGCTCACGGCCTATCTGCCGTTGATTCGCGCGGCAGCGCATACCGACCCCCTGATCGTTACGTTCGTGCTGCTTTGTCGTTGCGCGCTCGCTGAATCACGCTACGAAGACGCCATGTTGTGGTTGCACGACTGCGAGCAGATGGGGTACCGCACCGGCCAGCTCCGCATGGTCGCTAGCGCCCGGCTCGAGCGGTCCCGTATTGCACTGCTGCGCGGCGATCATGAGGGCGCCCGCTCCGAGATTGCGGCGGCCGAGGGACTCAATGCCTGGTCATTTGGCGGTGCGTTCGTTCCCCATGCCAACGATGTGGACACCCTCGACCTGGCGCGCTGGCGCCTCGCGATCGCCTGCGGCGAGCCAGCAGCGGCGGCACAACAGTTGTCCTTCGCGTTGACCGGAGCCCTGACCGCCAGGCGATTGCGTCGTGCGCTAAAACTGCGCATCGTGCTTGCACTGGCGTTGCTTGCGGCAGGCGAAACCGAACGTGCCCGGAAGGAATGTCTGGACGCCGTCGAGTATGCGGCTAGCGAAGGCTTTGTCAGTACGTTCCTGGACGAAGGCGCGCCCATGCTGCATCTGCTGAATGTCGCTACCGAGCACGCGGATAGCCCCGCAGGCGGCTTGGTGAGTGGCGCGTTCCTGCAGCAACTCGTGGACAGACTTGCCGCACGTCACGGCGGCGATGGCAGGCAATCGGATGCGCCCCCTTCACCAATGGCCCACGCCGTCACTCCGGAAGAGCTGACCAGGACTGAACGGAAGGTCCTCGTCCTGCTGGCCGACGGCCTGAGCAACAAGGCGATGGCCGGTAAGCTGTTTGTGTCCGAAGCGACGATCAAGACCCACCTGCGCAGTATTAACGCCAAACTGAATGCGTCCTCTCGCACGCACGCGATTGCGGTGGCGCGAAAGGCAGGACTGCTGCCCTGACCGGACCGGACGGGACTCGACGCGCGGAAATCCGCGCTCGTCTTTAGTCCATGTGTTCGCGCAATCCAAGCGAGCGGCTGATGATCTCCAGCATGATTTCCGAGCTGCCCGCGTAGATACGCGACACCCTCGCGTCGCGGTACATGCGACTGATGCGGTACTCATCCATGTATCCGGCGCCGCCGTGAAGCTGCAGGCACTCGTCAATGAGACGGCCTTCCAGTTCCGATGTGAGCAGCTTGGCCGAAGCCGCGGTCGCGGCGTCGAGATGCCCCTCGTTGTGCTCTGTCACAAGCGTATCGATCCATGATTGCATCATGTCAAGTTCGGCGTGCTTGCGCGCAAGCACGAAGCGGGTGTTCTGGAATGCGCCGATCGACCGCCCGAACGCACGGCGCTGCTTCACATAGTCAAGCGTGATTTCCAGTGCGACCTGGGCATGCGCCAGTGACTGGCAGGCACTCAGGAGACGCTCTTCGGCAAGACCTTCTGCAAGATATGCGAGGCCTTTGGCAGGATCTCCCAGCAGATTGGCGTCGGGCACGAACACCTGATCGAGAAACAATTCAGCCGTATCTTGTGCATCGAGACCCAGCTTGTCCAGTCGACGGCCTCGCTCGAAGCCAGGCATGCCGCGCTCCACGAGGAACAGGCCAAATGCGCGCTGTTGTTCCGGGTCCGTGCGCGCAACCACGATTACGGTGTCCGCGTTGATGCCGTTCGATATGTACGTCTTGGCGCCTTGCAGCAGCCAACCGCCTTCGGTCTTCTGGGCGCGCGTCTGGATTCCTGCAAGATCAGACCCCGTGCCCGGCTCGGTCATGGCGATTGCGAAGATCCGCTTGCCACTCGCGGCTTCTGGCAACAATCGCGCTTTCTGTTCGGCCGTTCCAAGACGGGCAATGTACGGAGCAACCAGACGCGAGTGCAAGGTGAAATACACGCCGATGTCGCCGTGTCGGATCATTTCCTCATACACGATCTGCTCATAGCGGAAATCCGTCACACCGGCGCCCCCGTACTGCTCATCGGCCCACATCAGTAGCAAGCCCTGCGCTCCCGCGGCCTCGAACACGGCGCGATTGCAACACCCCGCCCTGCGCCAGTCGTCGATGTGCGGCGCTACCTCTTTGCGGGTGAACCGGACAACGGAATCACGGAACAGATCGTGGTCGGCTTCGAAGATTCGACGTCTCGTACTCATTCAGTCTCCAGCTCTGCACGCGCGGCAGGTTTCGATGAATTGAATTATCCGCAGACAGTGCGGCCCTGCCTCGTTCAAAGTGATGAATTCCGGCCGCTGACCACTGCTCACGAGACCGACACTCGTCAAATCATCCGTTCGAATGAGGTAACGCGAGCGCATCGCGCCAGATAATTCTTTCGTCAGTTGACGCCGCCAGATCGCGGCAGCGCACGCAAGCGCGGATCCGCTCACACGATCATGATGGCAGGGCGCGGTGATATGCAGGACTTGTGGCCCCGCGCCCATTTTCAGCACCGGGAACAACGTCTGGAGCTTCACACCTGGCCCACCCGTTCCTTCCGGAATTTAAAGCCACCCTCCCCTCAAAACCCCGCCATGAACTCTTCCGAAAAGTACTCAAACGTTACTGCCTGTCACCAGAGTGTCCTGCTGTTCTACTATGGACTAGACAGGGGAGACTATGCCCTCGCCATGGAGCAGGTCACACCAGACTGTTTTTGGGAGCGCGGTGGCGTCCCGCTGCGCGGCCCGCAGCAGATTGAAGAGTCCGTGCGCAAAAAATCGGCGACGTTGGTGACACGGCATGTCGTCAGTAACTTCGCGGTACTCAAACAGGACGCGGATAGTGTCACCGCGGTCTATTGTCTTGTCCTGCATCTGTACGACAATGGTTCACCACCGAGTTTGCCGGTGCCCGGCTCCGCGCCGTTTTTGCTCGTGGATGTGACATGCGAACTGACGCGTGGACGGGACAATGCCTGGCGCATCCGGCAGCTGGATGTGCAACACACCTTCAGCTATGCCAGAGAGGTGACCTCTCCCCTCGTGCCAGCCCCGAAACAGGGGTGATCAGGGCACGCAAGTCATTGCCGCCGCGCATCACGCTTCTCACTCTCACGGTTCGTTCGCGAGGTTTCATGGACTTCTCCCTCACTCCCGCCCAGAAGGACCTTCAACAGGCGGTGCGCCAGTTCATCGCAGAACAGGTCATTCCATTCGAGAAGGACCCCCGCATCACGGCGCATGGCCCAACCGAGGCGCTGCGCGATGAATTGGTTGCAAAGGCCCGTGATGCAGGACTGCTCACCCCACATGCTTCGCGCGAGCTGGGTGGCCTTGGCCTCACGCACAGTGACAAAGCCATCGTCTTCGAAGAGGCTGGCTATTCAACGCTGGGGCCGGTCGCGATGAATATCCACGCACCCGACGAAGGGAACATCCATTTGCTCGAGGTGGTCGCCACGGAGGCACAGAAGGCGCGCTGGCTGCTGCCGTTGGTGGAAGGACGCATCCGCTCATGCTTCGCGATGACAGAGCCGCCCCCGGGCGCCGGGGCCGACCCTGCAATGCTTACCACGACGGCAATCCGCGACGGCGACGATTACGTGATCAACGGCACCAAATGGTTCATCACCGGTGCCCTGGGTGCGTCGTTCGCCATCATCATGGCGCGGATGGAAGATGGCTCGGCTTCGATGTTCCTCTCGGATATGGACGAGCCCGGCATCGAACATGTACGCACGATGGATGCGCTCGATTCATGTTTCACCGGCGGACACGGGGTGCTGCGATTCACTGATCTGCGGGTTCCAGCCCGCGACGTACTCGGCGAGCCGGGCAAGGGATTTCGCTACGCGCAGGTTTGACTCGCCCCGGCGCGCCTGACGCATTGCATGCGCTGGTTGGGGCAGGCGCGCCGCGCGCATGACATCGCCCTCGAACACGCGCGACACCGGCAGGCCTTTGGCCAGGTGCTCGGCCACCACGAAGGTGTGAGCTTCATGCTGGCCGACAACGAGATGGATCTGCAGACAGCTCGCCTGCACATTTGGCACACCGCGTGGCTGCTCGACCGTGGCGAGCGCTGCAACTTCGAGTCGAGCCGGGCCAAGGTGGTCTGCTCGGAAGCCGAGTGGCGCGTGGTGGATCGCAGCGTGCAGATTCTGGGTGGCCAGGGCGTCACCGGAGAAACGATCGTGGCGCGGATTTTCGCCGACATGCGGGCGTTCCGCATTTACGACGGCCCGAGCGAAGTCCATCGCTTCAGCCTCGGCCGCAAGCTTGTGGCAGGACGCTAATCTCCGATCGCTCTGTACCGCCCTTTCCGGGGCGAGGCAAACAAAAGGCCGCTTGCGCGGCCCTTTGCCTTTTACTATGTGCCACTTCGGCGCGCGCAACGCCAGCTCAGCTCGGCCAATGGCCTGACTTTCGCTTCCATGCTGGCAGCATCGGCCGCTGCTGCATTGCCACCGGCCGCGCGCGACGCAACGCCTCGCAGGATGGCGGCCATGCGAAACAGGTTATAGGCGAGGTAGAAGTCCCAGTGTTGGATGGCGTCGATGCCGCGCGCACGGCAGTAGTCCTCGACGAACGCGTGCTCCTGCGGAATGCCGAGCCCAGTCAGGTCGACACCCGCCACGCCACGCCACAGGTCCGGCGGAACACACCACGACATGCAGAAGTAGGAAAGGTCCGCCAGCGGATGCCCTAGCGTGGAGAGTTCCCAATCGAGTACGGCGACCACCTTTGGTTCGGTCGGATGGATGATGAGGTTATCCATGCGCATATCGCCATGTACGACGCACGTTTCATCCCCTTCCGGAATATGCGCGGGCAACCATTTCATCAAAGCGTCCATCGCCTCGACGGGCGCACCTTCCGAACCGCGGTACTGGCGACTCCAGCGGTCGATCTGCCGTGCGAAGTAGTTACCTGGTCGTCCGAACGTGTCCAGTCCGGCTGCACGATAGTCTACGCTGTGCAGCGCGACGAGGACGCGGTTGATATCAGCGTAGATCGCTTTACGCTCATCCACGGCAAGGTCCGGCAGCGTGGGGTCGATAAAGCTTCTGCCACGCACGTATTCCATCAGAAAGAACGGCGTGCCGATCAGTGAAGCGTCGTCGCAAAAGGCCACCATGTGAGGCACCGGAACACCGCTGCCTTCCAGGGCCTGCATCACCCGGTATTCCCGGTCAATGGCGTGCGCAGACGGCAACAGCACGCCCGGCGGCTGCTTGCGCAGGACAAACGCGCCGCTCGCGGTCTGAAGCAGGAAGGTCGGATTCGACTGGCCGCCCGAGAGCACGCGCGCACTCAACCCGCGGGGGTCCGATCCTGTCTGGCGCATCCAGTCGGCCAGGCGTTCAAGATCAAGACCAGCGCTGCGCGCTGGGGCCGAAGTTGCATGGGTATCGCTCGGCGAAGATGGCATGGTCTAGCGTCTACTGGGGTGTCAGAGAGAAGAAACGAGATGACCGCCGTCGATAGCAAGCACAGCGCCGGTCATGAACGTCGCCGCATCGGAGGCCATCAGGAGCAACGCTCCGTCGAGATGCTCAGGCTGTCCAATCCGGCGTTGCGGCACACGGCGAATCAGCGCCTGCCCGGCTTCGCTTGCAAAGAAGTCGCGATTGAGTTCGGTTTCGATGTAGCCCGGCGCGAGCGCGTTGACCCGGACGCCATGCCGGGCCCATTCGAGAGCGAGGGCCTGCGTCAGATGGATCAATCCGGCTTTGGCGGCGGCATAGGCCGGCACCTGCTGTGCTACCCGCAGTCCAAGGATCGAGGCGATGCTGATGATCGATCCTCCGCCTTGCGCAATCATGCGCTGCCCCGCAGCTTGCGCGACACGCCACGCGCCGTTGAGATTCACGTCGATGACGCTCTGCCATTCGTGCTCTTCACACGCCGCAGCGGGGCGTGTCACCGCAATGCCTGCGTTGTTGACGACGATTTGCATTGAGCCGCCAAGCTGCGATTCCGCCGCATCGAAGGCGTCAGTAATCGAAGCGGCGCTTGTGACATCCATGGGAACGACGCAGGCCGTCCCGCCATCCTGCTCGATTTGGGCAGCGATTGGCCTGGCCGCCTCGATTCGACGTCCAGCCAGCGCGACGCGAACGCCGGCCCCGGCCAGCACCTTCGCGAAATGACTGCCCAGTCCGCCGAAGGCACCTGTCACCAGGGCTCGCTTACCGCGCAGATCGTCGAACATCCCATTCTCCCCTGGTCGTGATTGCCGGATTGGCCCGAGGCATTATGGAATTCCGCGCGGGATGGCGCCTCGTTCGATGGGATGAATTCTTGCTCCTGCACAGTCTGCCCGCGGAGAACCGTTTACGCGGTGCTCCGAATTCATCCCATCGAACGAGGCGCCCGGAACAAGCGCTCGCCATACTTGCTTCGGATCGCCATGCCAATGCGCGGTTTTCTGGTTCGCCGGGTAACGATCCCGCCGTGCCATGCAAGCCGGCACTGAATCCGCCGCGACGGCTCCAGGCGACATCTCGCTACTCTCCCCATTCGATCACGATGAACGACGCTTATCTGTACGACGCCGTGCGCACGCCGCGCGGCAAGGGACGCAATACCGGCGCACTCCACGAGATCACGCCGGTATCGCTCGCCGCACAAACGCTCAAGGCACTACGCGATCGCAACGATTTCGATCCACGGCTGATCGAGGAAGTCGGCCTTGGTGTGGTGATGCCGCTCGGCGAACAGGGCGCAGACCTTGCTCGCACCGCGATCCTCGCCGCAGACTATGGCGACACCGTGCCGGGCTATCAGCTCAACCGTTTTTGTGTCTCCGGCCTAGATACCGTCAATCAGGCCGCAGCTGCGGTCATGGCGGGTCTGATCGACGCCGCGATTGGCGGCGGCGTCGAGTCGATGTCGCGCGTGCCGATCGGCTCCGATGGGGGAGCCATCTATACGGACCCTGCTATCACGCGCCGCTTTCCCTACATGCCCAACGGGGTTGCGGCTGACCTGATCGCCTCGCTGGAAGGCCTGACGCGCGAGGACGTCGACACCTACGCAGTGGAGAGCCAACGCAGGGCCGCCCATGCCCGCGCCGCGGGCTATTTTTCCAGGTCCCTGATTCCCGTGCGCAACATGCTCGACGAGATTGTCCTCGCCGACGACGAGGCCATTCGTCCCGGTACCACCAGTGCAGACCTCGGCAAGCTTGCTCCTGCGTTCACCACTGCCGGCAAGCAAGGCTTCGAAGCGATCGCGCTACGCCACTATCCCGGTCTTGAGGGTATCTCGCACGTGCACACCAGCGGCAACTCCAGCGCGATTGTCGATGGCGCTGCCGCGGTGCTCGTCGGCAGCCGGGGCTTTGGTGAGCGCAACGGGCTCAAGCCGCGCGCGCGGTTGCGCCATTTCAGCTCGCTCGCCACGAGTCCCATCCTGAATCTGGGCGGCCCTGTACCCGTGACCCGCAAGCTGCTGGCGCGCTGTGGCCTCGCCATTTCGGACATTGACCTCTTTGAAGTCAATGAGGCGTTTTCCGTCGTGCCACTAGCCTACCAGCGGGCCTTCGACATCGGCGCCGACAGGTTAAATGTCAACGGTGGCGCAATCGCGCTAGGACATCCGCTCGGCGCGACCGGCGCGATTCTGCTTGGCACGCTGCTGGACGAACTTGAGCGGCGGGGACTGCAGCGCGGCATCGTCACACTCTGTGCCGCCGCTGGCCAGGCCACAGCCACATTGATCGAGCGCATCTGACGCCCTTTCGCGATCCCTCTAACTACCGACGAACATGGACACAATATTCCTGACGGTGGACGCACAGGGCGTCGCCCTTGTCACCATCGACTGCCCCGACCTGCCGGTCAACGTGTACACCCGCGAGCTCGCGCAGCAGTTGCAAGCAGCGGTCGAGCTTATCCTGCAAGACCCGGCAGTCGTCGGTGCGGTGATCACTTCTGGCAAGGACGGCTTCATGGCTGGCGTCGATCTCGAAGCGTTGTGCGCGGCCCTCGATGCCGCCGTCGTCGCCGGTCTACCGGCTACGCCGAACTTCGATACCTCAAACCGCTACATGCGTCGCATGGAAACTGGCGGCAAGCCGTTCGCTGCGGCTATCCGCGGCGCCGCGCTAGGTGCCGGACTGGAATTGTGTCTCGCATGTCACTACCGCGTCATCTCCGATGACCCTGCCAGCATCGTCGGCCTGCCCGACGTCAAGGCAGGTCTGCTGCCCGTCTGCGGCGGCACGCAACGCTTGCCCCGGATGCTCGGTATCGAAACCGCCCTGCCACTGCTCCTCGATGGCAATCCGGTGTCGGCGGCACATGCGCTCGAACTGGGCATCGTCGACGCGGTCACGCCACACGCCGAGGTCATCGAACACGCCCGTCGCTGGGTGCTGGCCAATCGCACTGCGATGCAGCCGTGGGACCAGAAGAGCTGGCGCATCCCGAACGGCGCGGGCGCGCTGGCGGAGCATGCGTCTCGCAGTTTTTATGCAGGTATCGCCCAGATTCGCAGCCGCACTCAGGACAACTATCCGGCGCCACTCGCGATACTGTCCGCAGTCTACGAGGGGACACAATTACCGTTCGATCGAGGTATGGCGGTCGAGGGCCGCTACTTCTCGCAACTCACGACGAATCCCGTGGCGCGCAACATGATTCGCACGCAGTTCGTCAATCGCAAGCGCTATGAGCGACTCGCGCACCGTCCGTCCGGCGTTCCCGTGACGCAAGTCACGAAGCTCGGCGTCCTCGGCGCCGGCATGATGGGAGTGGGGATTGCCTACTCGGCCGCGCATGCAGGACTGCCTGTCGTGCTGCTCGAAGTTTCGCAGGAGCAGGCGGACGTGGGCAAGGCACGCGCAGTGGACGTCGCCCGGCGCGCAGGCGGCGAAGAGGCGGCGACACGCTGCGAAGCATTGATCTGCGCTACCGCTCGTTACCACGATCTGCAGGACTGCGATTTCGTGATCGAAGCTGTCTTCGAAAACCGGGCAGTCAAGTCCGACGTACTCGGCCGCGTCTGCGAGGTGCTCAATGACAACGCGATCCTGGCATCCAACACGTCAACGCTGCCCATTACTGGCCTCGCAGGCAGTTCCGACCGGCCCGGGCGCTTTATCGGCATGCATTTTTTCTCCCCGGTCGAGCGCATGCCGCTGCTCGAGATCATCTTGGGTGCGCAGACTTCGCAAGAGACACTGGCGCGCTCGATGGACCTCGCCCGGCTGCTCGGCAAGACTTCGATCGTGGTCAACGATTCGCCAGGTTTCTTTACCAGCCGCATCTTCTGCACCTATGTGGACGAGGCGATGGCAATGCTCGCGGAAGGCGTGAGTCCGGCATTGATCGAGAACGCCGCCCGCATGGCTGGCATGGCTGCAAGCCCGCTTGCCGTGCTGGATGAAGTGTCGTTGGATCTCCAGCAGCACGTCGTCGACCAGGCCAGCGCTGACGGACTCGATGAGAGATTCCTGCGCAGTCACGCGCGGCCGGTGATCGAGCGAATGAATGCGCTCGGCAGGACTGGCCGCAAGCGTGGCGCCGGGTTTTACGATTACCCAGCCGCGAGCCGCAAGCGACTCTGGACCGGCCTGTCAACGGTGTATCCGCCCGCCGCAGTCCAGCCTGACGTGGAGAACGTCAAGCAACGTCTGCTGTATATCCAGGCGCTGGAAAGCGTGCGTTGCCTCGACGAAGGCGTGATCAACGCGCCGGCGGACGCCGATATCGGCGCCCTCCTGGGTCTCGGGTTTCCGGCATGGACCGGGGGGCCGCTGTCATTGATCGAGACCATCGGCCCGGACAACTTCATTCGCGCCTGCGATGCACTGGCCGCCGCCTGTGGGCCGCGTTTCGCGCCGCCAGAATCGCTGCGTGGGCGCAGCGGGGACACGCCAGCGTTTTATCGTGAGGAAGCGGCCTGAACGAATCGGGCCGCGCTGTTGAAGACCGATTTGCCCGCCCGGCAGTCAACCGGCCGGCGGTGACGCCTGCAGGTCCAGTTCCTGCAGCCAGCGCCACAGTGTGGAGCGGCTCACACCAAGCTTTCTCGCCGCCTCTCCGCGATGCCCGCCAGCTGTGCGCATGGCCTCGCGCACGCGTTCTACGTGATCAGGTGCACCAGATCCAGCAGGAAAAGAAAGCGTCTCACCCGCGGGGAACAGTTCGGGGCAATCACGTCTTAGCGCGTCATATTGCACGTCCTGCAGCTTCGCATATTGCAGGAGAAACACAGCAATACGCTCCGCAAGGTTTTCCAGTTCGCGCACGTTACCTGGCCAGTCGTAGGCCGTGAGCCGCTCCATGAGCGGAGCGAGTGCGTGCTGCACGTCGAGCGTCGAGCCCAGATGTTTGAGGCAGCGCGCCACGACAGGCGTAACTAGCGGGCTAATATCCTCGCGGCGGGCGCGAAGCGGCGGCAGTGCAAGGCGCAAGGTATTGAGCCGGTAGTACAGGTCCTGTCGAAACCGGCGTTGCTCGATCAACTCGGCCAACGGTTGATGGGTAGCCGCGATCACGCGCACGTCGATCGGGATCGGCGCCGTTCCGCCGAGGCGCATGAATTCTCGTTCCTGCAGCACGCGTAGAAGGCGCGTTTGCAATGGCAAAGGCATGTCCCCGATCTCGTCCAGAAACAGCGTGCCTGTGTGCGCCGCCTCGAACAGCCCTCGCTTGCCGCCGCGGCGCGAGCCCGTGAAGGCCCCTTCGTCGTAGCCGAAAAGTTCGCTCTCGAGCAACGATTCCGGGAACGAGGCGCAATTGACGGCGACGAACGGCCGACCGGCGCGAGCGCCGTCGTTGTGAATGGCCTGGGCGAAAACCTCCTTGCCTACACCGCTTTCACCGGTAATGAGTACGTTCAGGTCCGTGAGCGCGAAACGGCGCGCACTGGCAATAGCGTCGCGCAGCTCGGCGCTTGTTCCGATCATGCTGTCGAAGCTGTGCCTGGCCGCGTATTGCCGACGGCGCTGCAACACCCGCAGGCTCGTATCGGCAGCCTCGATATTGCGCGCATCGTAGAGCGTGAGTGCGGCGCCGACGATTTCGCCGTGCTCGCGGATCGGCGTGCGATGGGCCACCCAGTCGTGCTGGCCAAATCGCAGCGCCACAGCCCGATCCTGGCGCCCGCTCTCGAGAGTAGAACGCAACGACAAGGCGGGTTCGAGCGTTTGCAACAATTCGCCCACCAGGGGCTGACCGGGATCGCCGAGCAAGTGCTGCATCGGCGGATTGATGGCGATGATGCGGTCCTGGCGGTCCACCGCGACGACGGCGTCCTGAAGGTTATGCAGCACGCTGTGGAGCTGCTCATAGCGGCCGGCCTCCAGACGCGCCATGCGCGCCAGTTCCAGAGCGTCGTCGAACGCCTTGCGAATACTGGCGAGCGAATAAGCCAGCAAGCCATGCAAACCAGCTTCCTCGGCAAGTTCCACCACCAGGCTCGAACCCACGATTACTTCAAAGCCGGCGCGGCGCAGCGCTTCGAAACACAGGCGCGCATCTTCCGCGGTCTGATACGCGTGCTGGCTTATCTCAATGTTCAGCAGGTCCTTGACCGCCTCCAGTTCGGGGATCGTCTCGCCGTACATCACGATACCCACGCGAGCCGCAATGCTCCTCGCCTTGATGAGAGCCTGCAACAAGTCAAATCCACTGAGCTGGATGGTGGCCACTGGGGTTTGCAGGCCCGCGCGCAGGATCGCGGCGTTGGAGCCAGCACTCACGAACACGTCGACAGCCGAATGGTCAATGCGGTTCCGTGCAATCTCCAGCGCCTCGCCGAACGAACCGTCCACCAGCTCGATATGGGCGATGCCCGCGTATTCGGCGACCACCGGCATGGCGAGTTCGCGGATTTGCCGGTAGCCGAGAAAACACATGCGCGGCAACCCTGTTTGCACGAAGTCAGATTTGATCGGGGGCATGGAAATGTTTCATTGAAACGGTTTTTGTGTTTCACGATTGTCTCACGAAACACAAGGCAATTTGCGACGCCCATAGATTATTAATAAAATCAAAGGCTTAGAACTTACAATCAAGATGGCACACCTCTTGCTTTTATAGCTTCCAAACATAAGCGAACCCTGGAGACATCGAACTTGGCCCTTGAACACATCACCGTTTTGGATTTGACCCACATGCTGTCGGGTCCGTATGGAACGATGCTGCTGGCGGACCTTGGGGCGCGGACCATCAAGGTCGAACCCCCGGTCAGCGGAGAAGGCACGCGGCGCCTGCTCGAACACGATCCCGAGTATTCGCATGACGGCATGGGCGCGTACTTCCTGACACTGAACCGTAACAAGGAAAGCGTCTGTGTGGATCTGAAGAGCGCCGCCGGTCGCGAGGTATTCTTCGATCTCGTGCGCCGTGCCGATGTCGTGTACGACAACTTCAGCGTGGGCGTCACGGCGCGACTGGGCATTGACCATGACTCGCTGGCGCGGATCAATCCACGCATCGTTACGTGCTCGGTCACAGGCTTCGGCCAGACGGGGCCTCACACGCAACGCCCCGCCTTCGATCAGGTCGTTCAGGCCATGGGCGGTGGCATGTCCATCACTGGCACCCCTGAGTCTGGGCCGACGCGCAGTGGCATCCCCATCGGCGATCTCGGCGGCGGCATTTTTGGCTCCATGGGCGTGCTGGCCGCGCTGCTCGAGCGGGACCGCACCGGCCAGGGCCAGCATGTTGACGTGTCCATGCTCGACGTGCAGATCTCCATGCTCAACTACATGGCGACCATGTACTTCATGTCGGGCGACGTACCGCAAGGCATCGGTAACGGGCATTTCGTTCATGTGCCCTATAACAGCTATCCCACTTCCGACGGACACGTCATCATCGCCTGCATTGGCGACCCGTTCTTCGAGCGCTTCGTAGAGTGTATTAAACTGCCCGCCCTGGCCAGGACCGAGTATCTCCAGCAGCCAGCGCGTTTTGCAGCCAGGGCCGAAATCGATGCCGTCGTATCCGAGGCGATGCGCGCGCATTCCACCAGCTACTGGCTTGGGCGATTGAACGCAGCGCGCATTCCCTGCGGGCCAGTGAACAACTTTGCGCAGGCGCTCAAGGATCCGCAGGTGCTTGCGCGGGACATGGTCGTGGAAGTGCCGCTGCCCGACGGCGAATCCCTGCGCATGCCGGGCAACCCGATCAAACTCTCCTCGGCCGAGACGCGCAGCTATGGCACTCCGCCACGACTGGGGCAGCAGACCACCGCGGTCCTGGGTGACTGGCTGGGCTACCCGGAGAACAAGATCGAGCAACTTCGCGCCGCCGGCGCCATCGCGTAAGGATCGCGGAGATGGCAATGGACAGCGTTCATATCACTGACGTCTCACCCCGCGATGGGCTCCAAAACCAGTCCGTTCACCTCTCTACCGATGCAAAGCTCGGTCTGATCGAACGCCTGGTGAACGCGGGCGTGCGAAGCGTGGAAGCAACGAGCTTCGTTTCGCCCAAGGCTGTCCCGCAGATGGCCGACGCGGACGAAATCGTGCCGAGGCTGGTCGCGCGCTGGCCACAGTTGCGCAGTTCGGTGCTCGTGCCCAACCTCAAGGGACTGGAGCGCGCCCACGCCGCCGGCGCACGGGAAATCGCGGTCGTGCTCTCCGCCACCGAGACCATGAACCGCAAGAACATCAACATGGGCCTCGACGAGGCGCTGCGCGTGAGCGAGCAGACGCTGGCCGAAGCTCACGCGCTCGGCCTGCGCACGCGCGCGTATGTCGCCGTTGCGTTCGACTGCCCCTTTGAAGGGGAAACGCCGTTGCGCGAAGTCATGCGCCTTGCCACCCGCATGCATGCGGCAAATGCAGGTGAAGTCGTCATCGCCGACACCATCGGCTCCGCCGCGCCTGGTGAAGTGCGGCGCCGCATCGCGGCGCTGCGTGACGTGGTGCCGCTAGAACGGTTGTCCATGCACCTGCACGACACACGCGGCCTCGGCGCGGCAAACGCCTGGGCAGCACTCGAAGCTGGCGTGCGGCGGTTCGACGCCAGCGTGGGCGGCATCGGCGGCTGCCCCTTCGCGCCGGGTGCGGCGGGCAACCTCGCAACCGAAGACCTTGTGCTGATGGCGGAGCGCAGCGGCCTGCCTACCGGCATTTCACTCGACGGCCTGCTCGATGCAGTGGATTTCGCCGAGGCGCAGTTGCAACTGCCGCTCGGCGGACGATCCAGTGCGTGGTTGCGCCGCCAGCGCGCGAAAAGGATGAAAACTGAGGACACCCTGCTGCAGCATGGAAATGCGCAATTTGAAAAGGAGAGACCGTAATGGTGAGAAAGACAAATGCAGAATTTGAAATCCGTGGCGTGAACCATGTGGCAATGGTCTGCAAGGATATGGCCAAGACGGTCGAGTTTTATCGCGACGTGCTCGGGATGCCCTTGATCAAGACGATCGATTTGCCGTCTGGCATGGGCCAGCATTTCTTCTTCGATATCGGCAATGGCGACTCGATCGCGTTCTTCTGGTTTCCCGATGCCCCGCACGCGCAGCCGGGGATTGCTACACCCGCGTATCTCCCAGGGTATGGATCGATTGCCTCTGCTCATGGCTCGATGAACCACATCGCCCTCAACGTGCCGGCAGAAAAATTTGATGCCTACGTTGCGCGTCTGCATGAAAAAGGCATCAAGCTTTCACCCGTTCTGAATCATGACGATTCTCCACAGCAGATCAGCAAGTCTTTGACCAACGACGTGTTCATCCGCTCGGTCTATTTCTTCGATCCTGATGGTATTTGCCTTGAGTTCGCATGCTGGACACGTGAACTCGACGAGCGTGACGTGAACTGCGAGCCGGCATCAAGTTCACGGAACTGAACGTGCGAAGGTTGGCTTTCGCGGCGTTCCAGATTTAAAAAGCAGGTCAAAAAAAATTAGACGGAGACATTAAAAATGAAGAAGCTGGCAATTACTTCTGCCGTGCTCAGCACGCTGTGCGGCCTCAGTTCGGTCGCGTACGCGCAATCGAGCATTACGCTGTACGGGATCGTCGACACCGGCATTGAGTATGTGAACCGAGTCTCAAACGCGAGCGGTGCCGGCAGCCTCCTGCGCATGCAGACTTATGGCGGTCTTTACGCGTCACGTTGGGGCTTGCAAGGCCAGGAGGATCTGGGCGACGGATTGCAGAGTTTCTTCACGCTCGAAAGCGGATTTACACCGAATAACGGCGCCCTCGCCAGCACGCAGCTATTCAATCGCCTCGCGTATCTAGGGCTGAAAAAGACGGGCATCGGCCAGATCTCATTCGGGCGGCAGTACACCAGTGCGTACGAAAACATGTGGATGTTCATGCCGTTCTGGACCGGCGTGACCTTCGAGCCCGCCATCACTGCCGGTGGCGGATCTTATATGGAAGACAACATGGTCAAATATACCGGCGACTTTTCCGGCCTCCATGTGACTACGCACTATTCGTTCGGCACGGGATTCCCGTACCAGGGCGCCCAGGTGTCGACCATCCCGGAAGGCAGTGTTCCGGGTAATTCTCGCGCCCAGAGCGCCTTCGGCATCGGCTCCGCCTACTACGGCGCATCGTTTGGAGTTGCTGCGGGTTATGACGAGACACATCCGACATTTTCCGCGACATCGCCCATCGGCAAGGCACAGATCGCCTTTCTCGCCGCGAGCTATACGGTCGGTTCTGCCAAATTCATGGGCGGATATCGGTGGCGCAATTCCAAATTCGGCAATGACGTCACGTCGATTCGCGACAACTTCTATTGGGCCGGCATGACCTACAGCATCACGCCAGCTGCCGGGCTGACCGCCGGCTACTACTACGATCAGGTCAAAGGAGCGTCTTTGCTCCCGACCATCCCCGCTACCAGCCTGCCGAATTTCAGCCAGGTCTCTTTGATGGCCACCTACTTTCTCTCGAAGCGTACGACGGTCTACGTGGCCACCGCCTATGCGCATAACGGTCCTGTGAACTATGACACCCTGCTGCAGACGGGAACGGCATACGGTTACGGTAATCCCACGACCTCGAACGGCCTTGCCAACGGTCAGAAGGGTCAGGTCGCCGTGGCCACCGGTCTGCAGGTCATGTTCTGATTGCGTGCAACGGGGGCGCCGGTTCAAGGGCCCCCTGCGCACAAAGCCGGCAACATCTGTTCGCAGCTGAAGATGTTGCCCATCTAGAATCAGATTCGGAAGGGCTCTCAGTAGTGCCCTTATCCGGATGAAGCACCCAGGAAATATTGAAATGCGTTTGATCTCGAAAACCTATTGGAACGGGACCTGGATTAAGTTTCGCGAAGCGGTCGAAGACTTTGCCAATTGCGAACAGGTCACGGCCTACGCCAACGATGGAGGCCAAAGCCGGGGGCTGTACTGGACACCGAAAAATAATCCTCGCCCACGGGTGGCCGTCGTCGCCAGCCATCCCCGCGTGGATTTCAGCCGGCACTATCTCTTCCCGCAACTGTTGCGCGCTGGCTATGCCTGTCTCGGTGCCGGCGTCCGGACCACCGGTAACGATCTGACCTGCGTCCATGAACACATCATTCTGGATATTGCCGCGCAGGTGCAATGGCTGAAGGAGCACTGCGGAGTCGAAAAGGTGATCTGGCTCGGGAACTCCGGTGGTGGCTCGCTTGGCGGCTTCTATCAGTCCCAGGCTCAACTGCCTCCGGCTGAGCGTCTTGCGCTCACGCCAGCCGGCAGGCCGACGGCACTGCGCACGGCCGTGATGCCCACGTTCGACGCCATGATCGTTCTCGCGGCCCATTCCGGCCAGGGCCTGATCCTGAACGAGACGATTGACCCTTCCGTGATTGACGAGAGCAACCCCTTGCTGACCGACGCGAGCCTGGATATGTACGATCCGGCGAACGGGTTCAAGCCGGCGCCGGAGTGGTCACGTTACACCCCGGAATTCCAGCAGCGCTATCGCGCCGCGCAACTGGCCCGCGTTGCACGCATCGACGCGATCGCTCGCGCGATGATCGCCGAGCAGACCACCGCGGAACGCACCGCAGCTGCACCCGGCTTTTCCGAACTGCCGTACTCGAGCCAGCGCGCGATTCTGCAGCGCTCGGCCTTCCAGCCGGTGATGACGATCTACCGGACCATGGCGAATCTGCACTACACGGATAACTCCATCGATCCCAGCAATCGCGGATACGGCAGCCTGCTGAGCGAGAGACCGGATCTCATGAATTTCCAGGTGATGGGTTTTGCTCGCGTACTGACGCCGGACGCCTGGCTGTCCACCTGGTCCGGTCTGTCGAGCAACGCCAACTTCCTCAAGACCGCACCGTCGATCAAGGTACCGATGATCTTCGTTCATGCCGGCCGCGATCTCGACTGTTATTTGAACACGCATAGCAGGCCGATCTTCGAAGCGTTTGGAAGTACAGACAAAACCTTTGAGGATTTTCCGGACCAGCTCCACTACTTCGAGCCCGATGAAGGGCAGGCAGAGAACGCTGGCGCGTTGGCACAGGCCGCGAAGGTCGTTCCGTGGCTGCAAGCCAGGGTGCCGTCGTAGTCGCCCCGGGCTATCGAGAACGCCATGAACGAACGAGCGAAGCACGGTCCCGAGGCAAGTGCACGATGAATCTAGAAATAGCGCGCGCGGCCATGGCGCCCGCGGGCAAGACTGGCAGTCCCGCCAACGAAGTGACCCAGGTTCGCGCCAGCCTGGAATCAATCACGGGACGGCTTGGCGCCGATGGCGGGCAGATATCCGGGTTGCGCCGACTGTCGGGTGGCGCAAGCCAGCAAACCTGGTCTTTCGATGTAACGTGCGAATCTGCCGGGCATCCGCTCATCCTGAGGCGCGCCGCTCCAGGCGCTGGACATCGGGCGAGCGCCAATGTCGGACTTGAAACCGAAGCAGCGCTGCTTGCGCACGCTGCCGCGGGCGCCGTTCCGGTGCCTCCGGTACGTCTCGTGCTGCGACCCGAGCATAGACTGGGCGACGGGTTCGTGATGGAACGCATCGAGGGCGAAACGCTGGGCAAGAAGATTGTTCGCGATGAGCGATTTGCAGAGGCCCGGAAGAAACTGGCCGCACAGTGCGGGTCTGCACTCGCACGCATTCACGCGATTCCAGTCGACGGTCTTCCGCCTCTGCGTGTAGCGCCAGCCGACGTGGAACTCGCATATTGGCTGGCCCAGCACCGCACCTATGGAATGCTCAATCCTGTGTTCGAGCTTGCCTTCCAGTGGTTGCGTCGGCACCTGCCGACCGCGCCGCTGAGCCTCGTGCTTGTACATGGTGATTTTCGCAATGGCAACCTCATCGTAGCCGAGGAAGGCTTGCGTGCTGTCCTCGACTGGGAGCTCGCGCACATCGGGGATCCAATGGAGGACCTCGCCTGGATATGCGTGAACTCATGGCGCTTCGGAAACAGGGAGAAGCCGGTAGGCGGATTCGGAACGCGTGAAGAACTGTATGCCGCTTATGAGACGGAAGGCGGTCGCGTCGACGTGGACCGGGTTCGCTTTTGGGAAGTACTGGGCACCTTGAAGTGGGGCATCGTCTGTGAGGGCATGGCCTACGGCTGGTTGACCGGCACTGAGCGCGAACTGGAAAAAGCGGCCATTGGCCGACGCACCTCCGAGGCGGAAATCGACTTGCTGGCACTCCTCACCAACTCTGGAGCTACGGCATGCTGAACTCACCTAATGCTGCGCAGTTGCTGGAGGCCGTATCCGACTTCCTGCGTCACGAAGCCCTGCCGACGCTATCGGGCGCTATAGCCTACAAGACGCGGGTGGCGGCAGGTGCCATCGACATTGTTCGCCGGGAGCTTGCCCATACACCAGGCGCGCAGCGCGCCGAATTGCAGGCGCTGCACGCCATCACCGGTCGTGGTGATAACCGGCTGGAGGCGTTGTATCGAACGCTATGCGAGCGTATTGCCGACGACAGTATGGACCTGTCCACACCGGGTCTCGCTCCATTCCTTTGGCAATTAACTCTCGACAAGCTGGCCATCGACCAGCCCGAGTACGACACGTACCGTAAGGTCATTTCCGACAAAAAGATGGAAACCTGAGATGAACTTCAATCTACCTGACGATCTTGTAGCCTACCTGGCAGAACTGGATAATTTTATCGCGGCGGAAGTTGCACCACTGCAGGCGCAAGACGACAACGAGCGGTTCTTCGATCACCGCCGCGAATGGGCTCGCACTGACTTCGAGAACGGCGGGTTGCCGCGCCACGAATGGGAAGCGCTGCTGGCGAAAGTGCGACACCGTGCTGATCTGGCAGGGCATCTTCGCTCAGCGCTTCCGCGCGAGTTCGGTGGAAAGGATTGCGGCAATCTCTGGATGGCTGTCATTCGCGAGCATCTGGCGGCAAAAGGTCTTGGCTTGCACAATGACCTGCAAAATGAGCATTCCATAGTTGCTAACAATCCCTTTGTTCTTGTCATTCGCGACTTTGGCACTCCTCATCAACGGCATGAACTGACACCGGGAATTCTCGACGAACGAATCAAGCTTGCCTTCGGACTCACGGAACCCGATCACGGCTCGGACGCCACGCACATGGAAACGCGCGCGGTGCCGGAGAGCCGCGGCGGCAGACCCGGCTGGCGGATCGACGGCGAAAAAATGTGGACGACGGGCATGCATGTGGCGACGCATTGCCTGACTTTCGCTCGCACCAGCGGTAACGATGGTGATGCTGCGGGGATCAGCGCGTTTCTCGTTCCCGCGCAAGCCGACGGCGTAAAGATCGAGGAGTATCTGTGGACCTTCAACATGCCCACGGATCATCCGCGGGTGAGCTTCACGAACGTCTGGGTGTCAGAGGACGCGTTGCTCGGTCCGCTTGACGGCGGACTTTCGGTGGCACAACACTTCGTGCATGAGAATCGGATCCGCCAGGCCGCGTCGAGTTTGGGCGCTGCGGACTACTGCATCCGCGAAAGCGTGAAATATGCACGTACCCGAAAGCCGTTCGGGCAGGAGCTTGCGCGGAACCAGGGAATACAGTTCCCATTGGTCGAGCTTGCTACTCAGGTGGAGATGCTGAGGCTTCTAATTCGCAAGACGGCGTGGGAGATGGATCAAATGCCGAAGCCCGAAGTCGAACGCCGCTTGTCCGACAAAGTCGCCATGTGCAACTTCTGGGCGAATCGACTTTGTTGTGAGGCAGCGGATACGGCGATGCAAGTGCACGGTGGTATCGGATATTCACGGCACAAGCCTTTTGAGCATATCTATCGCCATCACCGTCGCTACCGCATCACGGAAGGCGCCGAAGAAATCCAGAAGCGCAAGGTGGCGGGCTTTCTCTTCGCCTATATGGGTCCGAGCAAAGAAATGCATCGGTAAGTAACGCCACCACAGTGGATGCCCTCGCCCAGGTTGCCAGGAACGGGCGGGTTTCCATTTGAATTCGCCTGCTTTTTCGGTGGTTAGCATTGCCCCGACTTGGGGGCATATTCGACGTATGTTCGCATTCAACAATCCGTCACACTAAAAGGATAAAAGCAGATGTCGAAATACCTGTTCATCCAGAGCAGCGTCCGTGGCGCTGATTCTGCCTCGGGTCAGCTTGCCGCTCACCTCAAGAAACAGCTGGGTGCCGTTTCGGGAAACGAGATCCTCGAACGCGACCTGGGCAGCAACCCTCTGCCAGTCCTGGATGCTGCGTTATTGGGGACCCTGTTTACCCCCGCCGATGCACTAAACCCAGCACAAAAGACTCAGGCGGCCCTCGTCTCGACCCTCATTGAAGAACTCAAGGCTGCCGACACCGTTGTCTTGTCCGCGGGAATGTACAACTTTGCTGCACCAGTCCAGTTGAAAACGTGGTTCGACTATGTGCTTCAAGCCGGCCGCACCTTTCACTACACGGCTACGGGACCCGAGGGTCTGGTGAAAGGTAAGCGTGCCATCCTTCTGGTTGCCACGGGCGGCGTCTACAGCGAAGGGCCGGCTGCAGCGGCCGATTTCATGGTCCCGCATCTGAAGCAATTGCTGGCCTTCGTCGGTATCACGGACGTATCAGTGATTCGTGCTGAAGGCATGGCACTTGGAAACGATGCAGCCAAAGCCGGGCTGGAAAAAGCACTCGCGGAAATCGAGACACTGTAAGACAGCAGTCTCGCTTGTCGATGAGCGTGCCTCCTGGGATTTTCGTTCAGGCAAGGACGCGTGGCTGAAATCCCCCGGACGCATTTTTTTGGAGACCAGCATTGCAAAGCCGACCTCGGAGGAGGTCGGCTTCTTTGTTTGCGCGAGGTTCACCCAGATTTTCCCCAGAAGGGAGAAATCGTCCTTTTCGTGCCGGAGATGTCGGGTAGCCTCGGAAAGAGAACCGAAAGATCACAGGCTTGCGATTGCACGAGCCCCCCCAAAAACCGAGTGAGTCAAAGTCCTGCCGCAGGCAGATTGAGCACGCTCAAACCGCAACCATCGAGCAGAATCATCGAAACGTCAGTCTAGAACTCTAGAACGAACGTGATGCATGGCTTAAAACGGCGCAGGAGTGCCGCAAAAAGCAGGTTCCGTGCCCCGAAAACCTCGCAACCGCGCCCGGGCCGCGTCACGGCACCCGTTTGCCCGTCATCAACTCCTGACCTGTCAGGCATATCCAGCTGGACGCATCAATCGCCACCTCCTGACGCAGTCACTGGCCGCGATAAGGGCGTTTATCACGGCAAGCGAATGAATCGAGGGGTTACGAATCTAGGTGCACAACGATGTCGCTCCACTCTGCCGGCTGCTGCGTTTGAAACCGCGGCGAATACCCGCTTGCCAACCGACAGTCGAACGCCGAACTGGCGCTATCGGCCACTATCGGTCGCTCGGGAACGCCGCAGCCACGACATCCGAACGTCCCTCCGCACCCGCAAGCAGTCGCTCGATTCCCGCGCAGGGATTCCATGACGCCTTAGACATCAAGACGACCGCGCTGGCGATCCCTCCGCGGATGTTGATACAGCGCGCGCGGCCTTGCGTGAGCATTTAGAAGCGTGAGGCTCGCCACAGACCGCCCTCTGCACGCAAGAACCGAACGCTTACCGCCCGCGTCAACACGTCGCTAGCCATATGTTGTCAGCGGCCATCACTCCGCCGCCCGAGCGCGAGGCCATCCGCTCACCGACCTTACGCCTCCCGGCAGCACAATCCCTGGAGGCGCATGGACGCAAGGTGTCTATCCGCCCCCCTCGCTCGCTCTTGCGCGCTCACAGGTGCGGGTCAGATGTTGGCAGTTCGTAGGTCTGCAGTGTTGCAAAATTGCACTTCCTCCGCGGTGAAAAAAATTCTTACATCTACATTGCACTGATAACTTAAGTTGCAATATCTACTATTTTCAATGAGATGCAATCTAGTTGGATACGAGAACGCGGTGGTGGCAGCAAGGCGGAAAGATGTCAGTCAATCATCTATGAAAACGAGAGCTTTACCCAGTCGTTACAAATGCTTACACTCCACGTCGACCAAATCTAAGGTCGACGATTGAGGAAGAAGTAAAGATGCGAAAACAACTACCTACGGCCACGGCGGCGTTAATCCTGTCGGCTTGCGGCAATGGCAGTTTCTACGCAGCACCTACACCGACGCCGTCAGCAGCCAGGACGATCAACTGTGGTGTTGGCTCCTGTGCGTATCCGAACACGTCGGCAACCGGTGTTGCGGTGACCAACGGTACGACGACGCACGCCGAGCCACAAACACCTGCTTAAGCTGGCGTGCTGGTCACCGGTAGCGTTAACGCGGCCGCTTACGGTGTGATGCACCTCGCTCGTGATTTGGGTGGCGTCCAGTTTGGTCCAACTCGGGTTTTTCTTTACATCTGATACGGGGGAAATACGAAAATGAGCATCAAGGCAATTGCCATCTTGACAGTGGTCTCGGGACTTGCTGGATGCGCGCACGAAGTCCCGATATCGTCACAATCGGGCGCGGCAGAAGTGATGAGCACCAAGGTGAGCCAGCAAAAGGCTTATCTAGTTTTCAGCAGCAACCTAATGACGGCCAGCAAAGAGGTGAAGCCGGGGTTCGCGTGTGGAGCGCACAGCTTTCCGATGGCGATCGGAGACGCGCTGAAATCCTCCATAACCCGAACAGTCGGCGCCGCGTATCCGCATTCGCTGAGCACCGGCAGCGCTATTCCGTCCACCGCCGATGGCCTAATCTTCAAATTCGATCTCTCTGACTTCGATCCTACAATCCGCTTTGCCCCCGGCTTCCTTGTCCCGACAGCTGACGCAAACGTGGAGATAGCAGTTCAAGCGCGTGTGGCTGACAAAACCGGCAAGGAACTGATCACCACGACATTCCACGGCCATGGTCACGCAAGCGAGGACGGAGCTTGTGGTATCGGGGCGGATGCCTTGGGAGACGCTGCCAAGAAAGCGATCCAGGACGCGATGGAGAACTTTGTGGACAAGGTCATCAATACCGGGGCATTGGACACTGTTGCAACGACAGTGAGCAAGTGATTGATCGACCGAATGAACTTGATGCGGACTCTCTGACCGGTTGGACGTGCCCGTTTGATCGGGGACCGCCGTCTAGCGTACCTCGCTATAGGGTGCTCGTTCATCGAGCGTCTTGTGCGACGACGCTCGACTAGCTGTCTCATACATTTAATAGAATTGCGCCCGATGAGCGAGGGGGTGCGATTGTTGGTCAAAAAGCCGATATACGGTCCTTGTGGGTTGTTGAGTGCGATTGGGTCGACAGAATAAAAGAAGGCAATTCGCTCGCGCGCTCTTCCCCCACAAAAGAAGGATGACTAACCACTCATCACAGGGAAATGGGGATGAAGAAATTTGCAGTTGTCACGGCTGTTGCTCATATTGCGGTCCGTTTGTTGACCCCGATCGCTCTTGTGGGCGCAAGCCTCACCGCGCACGCGACGCTGGGCAGCTATCCGCTCAGCGGTGCTGATGCTCATGTGAGCGCGTCCCAACGAGTCGCTCCGGTACTGGCAGCCGCGCCCTCACAGGCGGCGGTGGCGAATACTGCGGCCTACACGGTGAATAACCTGACGCTGGATTCGGGCACCACGGTGAAGGAGTACGTCTCGAGTGCGACGAACCTGGTGTTCGCTGTGGTCTGGTACGGACCAGAGATGCCGGACCTGAAGGAGATTCTCGGCAGCTCGTTTGATACCTACGTATCGGCTCCGGCTGGTTCTTCAGGTGTGAAGTTCCAGGATCTGGCATCACGGACAGTTTCGGCAAACGGCGTCGTCGTGCATTCGCACGGTGTGCCGGGTCGCTTCCAGGGCTATGCGTACATCCCGGCCGCGTTCCCGCAGGGCGTCACGCTGCAGGGCTTGCGTCAGGGGCAATAGCGCGCCGTTCACACTTTCAATACCTAAAAAATACTCATGAAAAAGCTCTTTCAGTTGGGCTCCGCACTGGGTCTGGCATTTGCCCTGGCAGCCTGCGGTGGTGGCGGCGGTGGCAACGGTGGCAGCAGCGACAACTCGCAGTCGTCGCCGGCGCCGCAGAGCAACCCGCAACAACCCACGCAGTCCACCACGGCCAATACCGTACCGGTAACCGTCAACTCGCAGAGTTTCTACTTCAACTCTCCGCGCGTGTCGGTAACGGTCTGCCAGTCGGGGACCAGCAACTGCGCGACGATTCCGAACATCATCGTCGACACCGGCTCGATCGGGCTTCGCCTGTTCAAGTCGGCCCTGCCGGCCACGTTGGCGCTCACGCCGGAAGTCAATTCGGCAACCCATGATCCTGTGGGTGAGTGCGCCGTTTTTGCCTCAGGCCCTGCCTGGGGTCCGTTGGCGACTGCGGACATCCAGATGGCCGGTGAGCGCGCAAGCGCTGTGCCGATCCAGCTGATCGATGCGACGTTTGCGTCCGCGCCGGCATCGTGTGCCAACCAGGGTGCGCTGCAGACCGCCGACATTCAGAAAGCCAATGGCATTCTGGGGGTGGCGAACTTCCTGCAGGACTCGGGTGCGTACTTCGACTGTTCCGGCTCAAGCTGCAACGCCTACGGTGTGTCGGCTGCGCAGAAGGTCGTCAATCCGGTTTCGAAGTTTGCTACCGACAACAACGGTATCGTCCTTTCGTTCCCGGGGCTGGCAACCGGCCTCTCTGCAGAGGCTGTGGGCACGCTGACCTTCGGCATCAACACGCAGGCCGACAATGCTGACAGCAATGTGAGCATGTCTGCGGGCGTCAGCAACGGGATGAGCACGACGGTCAGCGGCAAGAGCACGATGGCGATCATCGATAGCGGGTCGGGTGTCGACTATCTCGGCAGCGCTTCGATGCCGACCTGTCCGCTGGTTGGCTACACGTGGTATTGCCCGAGCAGCACGATGTCGTTTTCGGCAGCGTTCACTGGCGGTACGGGCAATGCGCTGAACGTGGCGTATGCCGTTGCCAATGCGCAGGCGGTGCTCACCTCGCCGGCTGTCAACGGCGCGTATGCGATCGCGAATCTCGCAGTGCAGGAAGATCTGCTCGGCGAGCCGACGCTGGATCTGGGCATGTCGTATCTGTATGGACATACGCTGTTCCTTCAGTTCCCGGACAGCACTGGCGTCTCAAAGATTGGCGTGGCAAACATTTAAGCCGTAATTCTCAGAAGCACCTCTTAAAGGCCGACCTCGTGTCGGCCTTTTTTTTCGTTCGTGGTTCGGCGCCCTCCCCGCAGCATCGCCCAGCCAATCAGCCATGCCGTGCGGCGAAGGGCCCGACAAACCTGTCCAGAAAAAAAGACCATGTTGAAGCAGAAGAAAACCCTATGACCACTTCCGGGAAAGTCGAATTTCCCTTGCGGATTGCGGATTCAAACGTCAATGCATGGGTCATGAAAGGTCCGGAAACCAATTCAAGTAGAGTTCAAAGTTCCCGAAGAGGCTGATCATGCGCCTCGAAAACTTGGGGAGACACGGTGGGCAGTTGCATCCCCATACGCAGCCACTGGTGTTGCGCCACGCTCACAGGCTGTTCAGGGTCGACTGGAGCCGACCGCATCGGGCAGAGGTCGGCCAGAATGAGTCATCCCCCCGTTGAATCCGCCATCCAATTGCGGACGACCTACTTTTGAGGTGCGTCCGCCATTGAACGATTGTGGTCTGAGCAGATTATGCTTGTGCAACTGGTGGCAAAATGTATGTACATTGGGCTGCCCTACATCGGGAAGCGCGGAACTGCCGCCCCGGCGAAGTGGGCGCCGACCACAACAGCCACAAATTTCAGCCTGCAATGTAAGATGAGCGACGCCGCAAGTAACTTCGAATTTTCGCACCGCTTCAAATTTTCGGACTGGCCGAATCCTTCCGTTCCAGTATTGGCGGCAGGTGTGTATGCGATCTGGGACGGCGACGCTTTCATCTACTGCGGGATGTCGGGAAGGGAGTTCGAGAAAGCTCAATTGGCGCAGCGGAAGAAATATGGACTCGTCACGCGGCTGGCAAGTCATGCGTCAGGCCGGCTCAGCGGCGACCAGTTCTGCGTCTATGTGGCGAATCGACTTGTTCTCCCAAGCTTGGGGCTGGACGAGTTGCGAAAGTTCGCGTCGGGTGAAAATACGCTGGACCGGCTAACCAAGGCGTACATACACCGTAACTTTGAATACCAATATGCCGTCGTCGAGACGAGCAGACGTGCATATGAATTGGAGATGGAAATTCGGTCTGGAGCCGCATTTGGCTTAAAGCCAATGCTAAATCCGGCGTGAGCATTTCGGCATGGTTCAATGAGACAATGTACGCGAAAGTGGGGACGATGGATTGATCCTTTGGCTTCGTAAAAAGAACATATAAAACGATAGATCAAAAACATAGGTCATAAGGCATGGCTACATATCTCTTCACTTGGAATCCAAAAAGGTGGACTTGGGTAGACCAAGCGGATGCTATCTACCGTATCAATAATCACGAGCCCTACGATCTGTATTGGAGCTGTGGGAACCGTCGCAACATCGATATTGGCGACACGTTTCTGCTGATGATGCTTGGCGTTGAGCCGAAGGGCATCATTGGCTGCGGATACATCACTTCTATTCCCTATGAATTGCCTCATTGGGACCCCGACAAGGCGAAGCGCGGCCTGACGGCTCTTCGCACCGATTTGCTGTTTAAGGCGTTGTCTGATACGCCGATCATATCGCTCGACTATCTAGAAAAACGCCATCCTGGCTATAAATGGACGCCCCAAGCAGGCGGATTAGCCATTCCCAATGCTATTGCGGATGAGATCATTTCTCTCATACGTGGCGAAAAGACATTTGATTTTCAACCCGTCAGTAGGCCTGAGATCGAGCGGTACTCCGAGGGAAAAAGTAGGCTTGTTACCGTTAAGACTTATGACAGAAGCCCCGCCGCTCGTCAGGCATGCATCGCGCACCATGGATACAAATGCGCCGTTTGCGGGTTCTGTTTCGAGGAGACGTACGGTGCGCTTGGTGCGGGTTACATTGAGGTGCATCACCTGAATCAGGTCGCGGACATCGATGAGGAGCACCTGATTGATCCAATCACGGACCTTCGTCCCGTGTGCGCAAACTGCCACCGCATGCTTCACAAGCAGAGACCACCCCTGTCTATAGACGAACTCAGGCTGCGTAGCGGCCCGGCAAACGGGAAGTCAGCTACCAGCGAATAGTTCAGCTAGTAGATGGATTGTGGCGTCAATCCCGAGTTATCCACAATCTCTCGGACCTATTTGCCGAACTTGCCTATCCTTTCAGCCTCTTTCGCTGCAACCAACAACGGGTGCACGTCCACAAGCCGTCGTTGAGAGCATGCCCGGGTTAGCGCCCGGGTCGGGCTGGGTATGCCATTTGAATGAGGCGCGAGCCCCAGACGAAAGTCCCCCACGATCGTCAGACTGTGGCCGGCCAGGAGGCGTCACTCAATAGGCCTGTCGATCGGACGTTCAGACGTCTGCTACCCCCGCTTTCGGTCGCTTGATTGTCAACACGCGCCTTTTTTCATCGGCGTTTGCGGTCTTGGACGGGGTGCACTCATTGATTTACGGAACACAATCAACGAATGCCTTTGTTCGATGCGCTGTCACAAGCACAGTGCCGCCATCTCGCGGATTCTCTAGCGATTTGTACGATAGACCACATGAACGGGCGGCACACATCGCTTAAAGTGGTTCAACAAATACCTAGGAATATGCCAACCCGTCTTTTGTTGATTCTGCAACACACTTTCGGTCGGAGTGGAGCGGTGGCGGCACTTCATTTGCCGAAATCGACGCGATTGTTTGTGACAGTGCAGCGAGTTATCATTTTCGATCCTTGTTTCCAGCGAAGGCGTGATCCGATCTTCAAGCACGTTTTCTATAGTCGCGCGAGGGCGACGAGTCCAAGCGAATGGGGGGGGCGGGGGTGTTCAAGCTGATCTTTGCATGTCTACTCATTGTCTTTTGTCGGACAGCCTGTGCGGGTGAGCCCGATCTTTCTTTTCAAGCCGCAGCCCGTAACCTGCAGGATAGCGCTGTCGCTCTGAGGGAGCGGGCGGATGAGCGCCCGACACAGGGACCCTTGGCGGCGTCTGCGGACGAGATTTACCGCCAGACGGTAGAATTGACCGACCGGTTCGGCCATACACCGGCTGACCTTCCAGCAGACTATGCTACGGTGTTATCCGCATACAACACTAAAGTGATTGGCATCCTTGCGCGAACAGGTACCGACGATAAGGGTGCCAAGACGTTTGCGCCCGAGGACGTACAGGTGACCCGCGACATGGCCTTGGATCTCGAGGCAGCTAACCATGCGACAAAGGAAGCACTGGCTATCGCAGAGCCTCGATCCGCACCGCTCGTCTCTGTCACAGTCCACACCTACGCGAACAACAAGGACTTTTCTGGCGCACGAATCGAATGCACGCCCCGTGCCCTGAAAAACACACCACCCAATCTATTTGTCTATGAACACATAAGCTCCCCATTCACAACCAGACCCTTGCCTCCTGGACGTTACGTGTTTAGCGCGTGGTTGCTGGAAAAGAAGCTGGGCGAACTCGAGATGCCCATTGGACTGGAAGGTCAGCAGTCGCAGTCAATCGATTTTCCACTGGCGGCAATTCAATGAGTGAACCAATGTATGGTGCCGGAAAGAAATGGTTAATGCTTTCCGCCATAGTCACTTGGGTTGCTACCGCGATCGGTGGGGCGGTGACGTTCGATGTGCGGACAGCAGTCGACGCGCCACCATTTTCCGATGTAAACGCCTATGTGCAAATCGTAATGGGTGTGCTTTTCGGCTTCGTAATCGCATTGACGAATCGCATGCTGAGTCGTGGATCGTTTTGGGTTGCAGTGAGCGTTGCTGCTGGCGCGCTTCTGTTCAGCGTGGTTTTCTTCTTTTCTTACCAGATATACGGAGCACAACATACGTGCCTCTACGCAACCAAGGTCCGCTTGGTAACCGGTACTCAACTGACTGAACAGGCACGGAAGCATCTCACCAACAATCCGGATGTCAGTGAGCCATGTTCGCTTGTTGAAGATTTCGGGGGGCGTCCCGACAAGGTCTGGTTAGCCTCCGACCTGCAGGAAAAGATGCTAAAGCTTAGTGTGCTATACATGCTCGCCTTCCTGTCGACAGGCCTATCGGTATTCAGCATTACCCGCACCTTCGGAGCGAAGTCGAACAGAAAGGTTCGCTCGTGACCCACTACAGACTTTGGTGGCTTGCAGCCGTCGTTGGGATTGTTTGTTCCTCGCCTGCGCTCCCAGACGAAGCGAATATATTGGATGTTGCGACGGTCGACGCACAGGAGGCCGCGAAACAGTTTGGAGTCGCACCAGTTAAGATTTCGCTGAATGCCGGGGACGAGATTCGCGCTCTCGCTGACGGCTCAGTCGAAATTGGAACGGCGCGTTTGCAGAACATCACGAGCGGAAATTCGCCGAAAGATGCGATGTTGATCCGGCGTTTCGTGTTGGGGCACGAACTCTGGCATGTACACCAGATTCAGGTGGACCGAATCGATGTTTTCAAGAATTCGTCTCAAGCGCAACGTCTAATGTTGGAATGTCAGGCAGACCTGATGGGAGCCGTTTTCGCGGCAAGTGTCCCATCCAACGATCTTAAAGCGCTTGGATCGTCAATCCATCGCCTTCTCCAAGTAGCACGAGAACTTGGGACTCATGGCTTGCCGGGGGACTTGCACCCTACTGTCGAACAGCGCGAGACGGCCGTCCAATTGGGTCTCGCTCGAGTCATCGCCTCTGCCATCCACGCCGACACCCAGGGGAATGCGGATGCAAGCTTGCTAGCGCTTAATCTAGAGAAGGTGGCGGATGTACGAGTGAATGAAGATTCGCCAGCGTGGAGCTGGCGCGTCTGCAAGAAGATCGTTCACGATGATCCCGGGGCACTCAAGAAACTGAGTTTTCCCAGACCGGATATTCTGTTTAGTGAGCGCGGCGATGCACCGTTCGTCAGTTACCAAGTGCCGGTGACGAATCGCAGCGATCGTCCGCTGCAAGTCTCGCTCACAATTGTCAGTTCAGTGGTCGAATTAGACAATGACCGCCATCCTGTTCTTTCAACGCGCACAATTGCCACAGTGGAGAACTTTGACTTCACGCTTGACCCTTACGCTACCATCTTTCTCCAAGGCACTTTGCAGTGGACGACGGATGGTAAGCGCAAACCGATGCTCGAAACGGACATGGGAAACCCGTATGCAATGATCAGCGCAGAATTCTCCGGCCCTTCGCATGACATCTCATGTCTCGCTCAAATCGCACCGGGAATGACTGCCGACCAGAAGGCCATACGAAGTCTAATCCAGCGCGTGGCAAGCAGCGCGCTTACGAATTTTAGTGCAGTAGTCAGCGGGCAGCCGAATGCGTCCTCAAGCTCAGTGCTCTACGACATCTTGCTCACCGCGCCTGGACTATCGAATGGGTATGCATCCGTTCGTCAGGATGGCTCGGCCCAAGCCTCATTTACGGCCTACGAAGGCACGGATCCGGCACATGCGGTGGCTATCTACGAGCGGCTAAAAAGTCAGCTGGAAGGTATATGCCCACGATCATACGTCCAGTGGAGCGAGCATCTCTATAAAGATCTGCCCATTGCCATCGTAGAGCATCTGAGCCGTAACGCAAGTCTGTCCGTGCGCACGCTTCAGCGGAGTGACGGGAAGTACGAAGTCAGCTTGGACATTGAAAAGGTATTAGACATGTAACACCCTGTGATGGCTTAAACCCTATTCCTAATCGAACCGGTGCGGTATTAGAGCCGACCGCCTGGCAGGCCGAAGTTCTATGACACGAAGTATCCCGGCACATACAACGCCCGACGCGCTAATCTGGCGGGCTTCTGGAAAGGTTTGTTCGGCTACCACATGGTTCTGGACGAAGATGACCAATGCTGGCAAAAAGTACGACACCGTCGTGGCCAAGAATTACGTAGATTGCAACAACCGGGACGAAGCATTTGTGGTCGCACAGACTTTCTATAACAAGAAGTGGAAAGATCTGGGCACTTCCGACCAAATGCGCACCATCGAAGTCGAAGAGGGTCCGCCGATGTTCAGCTTCGTTAAAGGCGCATGCACGATCGCCGAAGCGAAGCCATGAAGCGAAGCCATAAGTAACATCACCATGGCCCTCCCTGCGGTGATCAGGTGGCCATGGCGGCAGCCTAGGCTGGGTTAGTCATTAGCGATGGCGGCAATGCTTTTTTGAATAGTCGCAACTTCCTCAGGCTTAAACGTGGTGGTGCCATCGCCAAGCAGGGCATACGGGTAGTTGAAGCCGTAGATGACCTTCGAGCCACTGCGATACGGAAACACGGATAGCGCTAGATCGAAATTGGTCTTGCCCAAGGAGAAAATAAATAGCTTTGCCTTTTCAATGTCGTAAGCCTTCACTTTTCCCTGATCCTGCGAAGATTTCAGCTTGCGAGAGAAGTTTGCAAACACGCTGTCGCTCGGGAATTGAGTATTCAGCTCGGTTTTGACATATTTGTAACGGTTAATGCTTATTTTCAGGCCGTCACATATACGGGACAAGTCAGCTGCAACGTCCCTGTCTGAGTAAAACTGGCCGCCGTCCCCGACTTTGAAATTGTCGTACGCAATAATGCTAGCAGGGCAGGTAACCTGAACCGTGGTTAATTTCCCGTCATTAGTGGTCGCCACTTTGAAGGTGGCCGCCTTGTACTTGAGTAGGCTCCTGTAGTTGTCTCTGTAATAGGCAGTGATGTTCGAGGACTGATCCACTTCAACGCTGAGCCCGCGAATGTGCTCGTTGTGTTCGAGGTCTTTTGGTCTATCCACACCACTTGCCTCATATGCTGATCGGGCCAAAGCACTTGCAATCTCCCGGTCTGTAGTCGCGACGCTAGTCACACTGTCGGGTGACAGCACAGCAAACGTACGGGTGCGCTCCTGTAGCAGAGTGCGCTGCTCGGTGGATACTGTTCCGCAAGCAGTAATCAGGGTTCCACAGACGGAACCGACAAGTGCCCTAACAACCATTTTTTTCATGTAATTCCCCGAAATTACTTATTTTCTTGGTAAAAATCCACGCCCCTAAAGGCTTGCTTATGTTACTACGGCGACATATGCCGCGAGAATCCTGCCTTTGCGGGCTGACGGACTTGTCCCGCAAGGGACGCGGCTTGGCGGCGACGTTGCCCCATCTTGAGGCCTTTTTACCCACCTCCACTGAATTGGAAAGACCGAAGGTGAACGACCGCTGTACTCTAAGAACGCGACGCTATGGCCTCTATGCGATGACCGGCCGCAATGGGTCGAGCTGAGCCGACCGCGTCGGGCAGCGGTCGGTCATAGTCGGTCATTACCGCCAGCGCGAAATGCCAGTTTCTGAGGCAATCGCGGACGTTGGGCATATGAGATCTGTTCGCCGACGCACCTGATGGATCGGTCAATCGTTCACTGCCACCAGGGGAGAGCTATGACGACGCGTGGAATACACGACGATGCCAAAGGCAACTGCGGCAATTAGCGAAACGAGCAGGACAGTCCACTCGACGGAGGCATAGTTGTTCCCGATCGTCCAGATCAGGGCGGCCGAGATCGGTGCGATCCCCTTTGCGATGTTCGACGGGGCCGAGAGCAACCCGCTGATGGCTCCATACCCCTCGGTCCACATCACGTCCTGCACAATGGTGCCGCGCAGGATCGTCATCGTGCCGTTCGCACCGCCATAGATTAGCGCGAACAGGATCAGGGCAACCGGCGACGCCCCGGCGAATAGCAGTATCGCAACAGAGGCTGGAAACGCAGATGTGATGATCAGGCCAACGATCCTGGGCGACACGTTTCGTCCGGCAGTGAACCACAGAATACGGGCGAGAACCTGCGCCGGACCGATCACCGCCATCGTTGCGAGAATGACGGGCTGCGGTACGTGGCGCTCAACCATTAGAGGTACCAGGTGAAACGTCAGCGCGGCGAAGGTCGCATAGTAGGCGGTAAAGCAGACCGCGAGCGCCCAGAACACGGGCGTGCGGAGCGCACGCCTGACGGCCGCATCGTTCTCTGCCTTGATCTGCGTCTTGTTGACTGTGGGCGCAATGACACTCAGGTCATCGCGTAGCGAGACCCAGTGGATGGGCAGGCAGACACACGCATTGATCGCCGCGAGCGCAAGCAGCGCGTGCCGCCATCCCGTTACGTCCACAAGCCCCTGCGTTAGCGGAATGAATACTGTACTGGCGAAGCCCGCAACGAGCGTCACCAGCGTGATTTTCGTGCGGAAGCTGCTGGGATAGTCCCGGGTCAGAATCGCGAACACCGGATCGTAGAGCGTGGCCGCCATGGACATGCCAAGCCCGACCCAGGCAGCAAAGAGCGTCACCAGGCTTCCCGCCTGCGACCAGAGAACCAGCATGACCGAGGCGAGCAGCGACCCTGCCGTCATCACCACACGGCCATGCCCGTGATCAATCCACTTGCCTACCGGATACGCGGCAAGGCCAGAGACCAGCAGGCCGCATGAGAGCGCTGCATTCGTCGATGCCCGGCTCCATCCCAGTTCCTGCTCCATCGGCACCACGAAGAGCGAGAACGCGTAATAGACCGCGCCCCACGCTACCAGTTGGCCGAAAGCCAGCGCCCAGGTTGCTGTATTGCTCTCTGAATTGCGGTCGGAAGCGAAAGGCTGCATGGATCAGATGCCGCTCTGGTTCACACGCTTCATCAGTTCCTCGGCGCTCTCCTTGCGCTCACTGTAGCGGTCGACCAGATACGGCCCGATATCGCGCGTCAGCAAGGTGAACTTCACGAGTTCTTCCATCACGTCCACGACGCGATCGAAATACGCCGAAGGCTTCATGCGGCCGGCTTCATCGAATTCCATAAACGCCTTGGCCACTGACGACTGGTTCGGGATGGTCAGCATCCGCATCCAGCGTCCGAGCACGCGCATCTGGTTCACCGCATTAAACGACTGGGAACCGCCGCTGACCTGCATCACCGCGAGCGTCTTGCCCTGCGTCGGTCGCACCGCGCCGGACGTTAGCGGAATCCAGTCGATCTGCGACTTCATGATGCCGGTCATCGCGCCGTGGCGCTCCGGCGAGCACCAGACCATGCCCTCCGACCACAGCACCAGTTCGCGCAGCTCAGCCACCTTGGAGTGCGTGTCGGGCGCATCGTCAGGCAGCGGCAGACCACTCGGATTGAACGTGCGGACTTCGGCGCCCATCGCCGTGAGCAGGCGCGCGGCTTCTTCGCTCAGCAGGCGGCTGAACGAGCGCTCGCGCAGCGAACCGTAGAGCAGCAGGATACGGGGTGCATGCGCGGATGCTTTCGTGGCCTGAAGGCGCTGGATGTCGGGTACTCGGAACAGCGCCGCATCGACCTGCGGAAGGTCATTCATAAGATCAGTTACCCGAGCGGACACGCTTGCCCTCCGCATCGATAACCACTTCACCATCCTCTTTCGTGAATGCGCTGCGTTGCGCTTCCGGCAGGATATCCAGCACGACTTCGGAAGGACGGCACAGGCGCACGCCTATCGACGTCACCACGAAGGGACGGTTGATGAGAATGGGGTACGCCATCATCGCGTCGAGCAACTGGTCGTCGGTCAATGCAGGGTTGTCCAGGCGCAGTTCGGCATACGGCGTGCCTTTCTGGCGCAGCACCTCGCGCACGCCCAGCCCCGACTGCGCGATCAGTTCGACCAGCTCCTCGCGCGACGGCGGATGTTTCAGATATTCGACGACGACAGGTTCAATGCCCGCATTGCGGATCATCGCGAGGGTGTTACGCGAGGTGCCGCAGTCCGGGTTGTGATAGATGATGACTTCGTTCATTGCGTTGTTTCCGTTACGTTCAGGCGCACTCGTACCAGTTCTTCGACCGGTTAACGATGCGCACCACGAGCAGCATGACCGGGACTTCGATCAGCACACCTACGACCGTGGCGAGCGCTGCACCCGAGTTGAATCCGAACAGGCCAATTGCGGTGGCGACGGCCAGCTCGAAGAAGTTCGACGCGCCGATCAGTGCAGACGGGCAAGCGATGTTGTGCTTCTCGCCGACCGCGCGATTGAGCCAGTACGCCAGCGCCGAATTGAAGAACACCTGGATCAGGATCGGCACGGCAAGCAGCACGATCACGAGCGGCTGCTTCAGGATGGCCTCGCCCTGGAAGGCGAACAGCAGCACCAGAGTCGCGAGCAACGCCGTGATCGACCACGGGCCGATCTTCGCCATCGCTGCTTCGAACGCGGCCTCGCCACGTGACAGCAGTACCTTGCGCAGGATCTGCGCGAGGATCACCGGAATCACGATATAGAGCACGACCGACGTGAGCAGCGTCGCCCACGGCACCGTGATGGCCGAAATACCGAGCAGGAGGCCGACGAGCGGCGCGAACGCGACCACCAAGATGCTGTCGTTGAGCGCGACCTGTGAGAGCGTAAAGAGCGGATCACCGCCGGTCAGCCGGCTCCAGACAAACACCATCGCCGTGCAGGGTGCAGCGGCCAGCAGGATCAGCCCGGCCACATAGCTGTCGAGCTGCGCGGCGGGCAGCATCGGCGCAAACAGATGCTTGATGAAAAGCCATGCGAGGAACGCCATCGTGAACGGCTTGACGAGCCAGTTGACGACGAGCGTGACGCCAATACCCTTGATGTGCTGACGCACTTCATGCAGCGAGCCGAAGTCGACCTTGACCAGCATCGGAATGATCATCACCCAGATCAGCAGGCCGACCGGCAGATTGACCTGGGCGTATTCCATGCGGCCAATGGCCTGAAAGACACCAGGCAGCACCTGGCCAAGCAGGATGCCAGCGACGATGCAAAGGGCAACCCAGACGGTCAGGTAACGCTCGAAGAAGCTGATGGCCGGCTTCGAAGCGCTTTTGCGCGCAGCGGCGATGTTGGGGGTGTGCATGGGGAATTCGATGGAGAGAGAGTCAGCTTTTCAGAATGCCGTCGAGCGCCTGCTGAAGCTCGGCATTGTCCAGACGGTCCAGGGGCAGCAGAAGCAACTGCAGCATCCGGTAACCGATCGCCTGCCGGGTGAGTTCGAATGCCTGCCGCTTGCCTTCGTCACCGCCTTGCGCGTTCGACGGATCGGCGTAGCCCCAGTGAACCTTGACGGGGCTACCGGGCCAGAACGGACACTGTTCGGCAGCCGCGCTGTCACACACAGTGATGACGATCCGCATCTGCGGTGCGCCGTCCTGCGAAAATTCTTCCCAGCTCTTGCTGCGATAACTCTCGGTCTCGACGCCCGCGTTCGTCAACGTTTCGAGCGCGAACGGATTGATGCGGCCGCTCGGCGCGCTGCCGGCGCTGTATGCGCGTACGTCCTTGCCGAGCCTTTGTGCCCAGCGGTTCAGCATGCCTTCGGATAGGACGCTTCGCGCGGAATTGTGCGTGCACAGAATGAGTACGTTCGTGGTCATGGCAGTGGTCACCTTATTGCTTGCCGATGTCGCTGACGGCCGTGTTCAGGGCCACGGCATCGAGCTTGGCGAGAGGCAGCGAGAGAAACAGTTCGATACGGCGTTTGAGCGTAACGGCAGCATCCCGGATCGCCTGCTGCTTTTGCTCATCAGAACCTTCGACCGCAGCAGGATCGGCGACACCCCAGTGAGCCGTTACCGGCTGCCCCGGCCAGATCGGACACACCTCGCCCGCTGCCTTGTCGCAGACCGTGAACACGAAATCCAGCTTGGGCGAGACATCACGAGAGAATTCATCCCAGTTCTTGCTTCGGAACCCATCTGCTTCGATGCCGAACTTCTGGAGCGCCTGTAGTGCGAGCGGATTGACCTGCCCCGTAGGATGGCTACCTGCGGAATGGGCCTTGAAGCGGTCGGCCCCGTAGTGGTTCATCAGGCCTTCGGCCAGGATCGAGCGGACGGAATTGCCCGTGCAGATGAACAGGACGTTATAGGTCTTGTCGGTCATGAAGGTCTCTCAGCAACAGGCCGGACCGGTCGGTTTGACGGGGATGCCCACAGGTTTGCCACGGGGTGCACAGCAGGCTGATGATTCGGACTGCGAATCGCTCGTCTGACGGCTTTCGCCATACACCGGTGCGCGATCGAGCGTGTGAAAGTGCTCCCAGGCGACTCCCTGCGGATCAACGATCCAGTGCTTGTCACTACGCGAGTAGCAGCAGGTCGTTTCGCCCTGGTCGAGCAGCGTCATGTCCGCTTCCTGTGCACGCTGCGCGAGTTTGGCCAACTCGGCTGCGTCGTCCACCTGAAAACCCAGATGATCGACACCAGGCTGCGAGCCGCGCGTCGAGATCGCAAAGTTCACGCGCGGATCTTCCAGCATCCACTTCGCGTAATCCGTCTCGATGCGCGCAGGCTCTGCGCCGAACAACTTCGAATAGAACGCGACACTGGCCGCGATGTCGTCAACGTGGACGTGGACGTGAAACCGCTTCATGGCTCTTCTCCGTCAGCATTGGCACGAATCTGCGCCGGGCACCAGGCAGGCCTGTCCCTGGCAGCAGTTCTCGGTCAGGAAACCGAGGACTGCGTTCATCTGTTCGTAGGCCGCCCGATAGATCAGGCTGCGCCCGTCGCGCTCCTGCGTGACCAGTCCAGCGTGCATCAACTCCTTCAGGTGAAAGGAGAGTGTCGCGTTGGGCACGTCAAGCTGCGCCGCGATGGTGCCAGGTGTCAGGCCGTCCGGGCCGGCCACGACCAGCATGCGGAACACGCGCAAACGAAGGTCGTGGGCGAGCGCCGCCAGGGCGCGAATGATGTCTTTTTCTTCCATAATTCCAATATATTCGAAACATTGAACGAAGGCAAGGGAATCTGGGTTTGCTCCAGGATCTGGAGATCCTCGTTCTAACGTTGAACGACCGCTTCTGTTCAAAGCGGCTGCTGGGCGGTCTTCGCGTGGTTGTCCGTTTTGGGTCCGAAGAGCAACCAGCCTCGTTCACGTTCAGCGCAAGCGCTACAGCGTGCCGACCAAATACACATACCAACTCGAATTCGGGCAGCGGCACGATGCGACACAAGGCGTCACTGCGGGGCCGTACAATCGGCGGCGTCTACAACATCCGCCCGCGCATACTGGGACGCAGGGCGGCTTAGAACCACGAGACCCGCGCATGACCACTTACCTCTACCACGAGCAGACATCCGACTCGCCTGCAGCCTTTCAGCCAATCGCGCTGACCGCCGGAAACGGTCACAACGAACGCTGGCTGCAAGAGCGGATTTTTGAGCTACCTGCGCTGCTGCCCATGACCGAGATGTTCGGCTACGGCGAGAGCTTCGTGCCGCTCTGCCGCGAGCTTCCACTGCGTTATGGCTCCTCGAGCGTCTTCCTGGACATCCTGGGCGTTTCGGCGACTGGCCGACTCGTGCTCGTCGAATGCAAGTTGTGGCGCAACCCCGAAGCTCGCCGCGAGGTCATTGCGCAGTTGTTCGAATATGCATCATTGCTTTCCGAGTGGACGTATTCCGACCTTGAAGCGCGTCTCAAGAAGGCTCGTGGCCTGACTGGCGAAAACCCCATATTCGCCGCGGTTAAGGCCGTGCATCCCGAACTGAACGAGGGAGCTTTCGTCGACTCTGTCAACTGGTCGCTCGAGCGCGGTGACTTCCTTTGCGCCATCGCAGGCGACGGCATTCGTAGCGACTTGCAGTCGTTGCGCCGGTTGCTCGCCGCGCAGGGCGGTGTGCTGTCTCAACTCGCGCTCGTCGAAATCCGCACGTATCGCGATACGGCTGGGCGCACGCTTCTCGTGCCGTCCGTGCCGTTGCACACCGAAGTCGTGCAACGCGAGGTGCTCGTGCGCCCCGACGGCGTGCCGCTTGAGCGCACAACTCCGCTTGATGAAGTGGCGCCAGCGCAGGAGTCCACGGTTCAACCGAAGGCGGTTAGCGCGTCAAAGCTCCAAAATCGCGCGTTCTGGGACAAATTCATTGAGCAGGTGAAGTTCGACCACCCGGACCAGGCGCCGCCCCGACACGGCGGGAACAACTTCGTCCGCCTAGACCTACCGGGCCCCGTGCAAGGGCTCGTCGCCTACCGGGAGCAGCCGTTGAAGGCGGGCCTCTTCGTCAAGTTCCTGGGCGCGGACGGGCGGGAAGCGTTGCAAGCGCTCATTGAGGACCAGGCAGCGCTAGAACAGGAAGTCGGACAGCCAATTCGATTCAAAATCAACGAAGGACAGGATGCGGAGCGGGTAGCGGGACTCCTCGGCGTTCAGTTCGAAGCGCAAGAAGATGGGGCTGCGCGAGATGCCGAGCAGCTCGCATGGCTGCTGCGCACCTGCAACGCCCTGGTGAATGCACTTCGGCTCCGCCTGGGCGGTACGGGTCGCTAGAGCCCCGCCTCCTTGGTGGATCGGCAACTTGATGTCCGCGGTCATTAAGGTTTATTCGATGCCTGCCATTGGCGGCACGAATGTGCATGCCTCCGCGCGTGTCGGCCGGCGTCGAACAACCTTAACGACTTATGCCTTTCGCATCGCGCGTAGACCGTAACGAGCGTCGCGCTCGGCCGTCGGGCTCTGGTCGGCCAAGAGCGGCCGGTCGCAAGCAACGCGCGATTGTCAACGGCAGGAAGGATGGCCCCCGCTACAGAGCCTGAAGAAGGCCGATGCAGTCGCTACCCCTTAGGGTGGTGCTGTGAAGGGCGAGCGCCCGATCCGAAAGGGCGGAGATCCGCTGACCGTTCGGTGTAGAGCTCGGTTGCGCGCGCTTCGCTTTGCGCGCAGGCGTAGGTTCCTTCATGCTCCGGGGGGAGCTCCCGTTTCTTTCGCGGGGGCTTCACCGTGATCGCGACCCCTGCGGAGCGCTTTGCTTATTTCTCCGGGCTGGGCTCCGGCGCCTGCTCGCTCAGAATCTGAAGCAGTGCCAAGACAACCCGCGGGGCCCCGCGGAAGCCTTCGTAGCCCTCGTGCTCCTGTACGGAGTTCATGGCATCCAGAGCGCGGTACGCCGGACCATCGCCGTCGAAAAGTACGGCTTCGATGGCATCAATGTTGATCACTAGCGCTTTCGTGCCCCTCTCCTTCCCTGCCTGGTAGCGCTCGAGTGCGTCGGTCCAGTATGGGTTTTGGGACCAATGTTGTGTCACTGCATTCTCCTAAATAGTGGCCAGAACATCGGGGCGCGGTTGTAGGCAGAGAGGTGCTCGTCTATTGTCCACACATACACGCGGGGCCTTCTTATATAGCTCGCAGCGGCGCTCCCAGTCATGAATAATCGAGACATCACCCGGTCCACTGCCTTGGGTAGCGTGGCCAGGGAATCGAGACAGCCAGCCCAGCAACTCCTCGGGCGTCAAAAACGATAATGGCTTGAACGGAATCTTTCCTTCGAGCGCGAGTTTAACTTGTTTCACAAAGTTCTCTGCGCACGACCTCCGCGGTCTCCCGCTTGCGATTTGCCCGATATAGTTTGCCGTCTCCATCGCCGCGCTTTTATAGTGGCTCTTTTCCCGTGCCGATTTGTGCCTGCCTTTCCGAGTGAAGGGCTTCCAGAAAAGCGCGCTCCTTCTTAGTGTGCTTCCACCCTACCAAATCTCCGCAGACGAAAAGCCCCAGCGCCCGGTCGATAGGAATGTAGTCCGGTAGCCCGGTCGCGTTGGCTTTGTTCTCTTCGGGCGTCATTAGCACCGTCTCATCGTTCCGAAGGAAGTACTCAAAGAACTCTTCCAGCTCCATTGGCTTATCTCTGCCGAAGACTGCCTTTGCAGTATCCGCCCGGCTCTGCCGATGTCCTCGGTGAATTCTCTGGCTTCCGGTCTTAAAGCCGTTTGCCGCGAAGACTTCGAGGGCTCTTGGCGTAATGCCGATCACCTGCCAACTCCAAGGTTGCCCGGCCATCATTGTGGTTAGCAGGCGAGTGGCATAGCTCTGCGGATAGAGGCCCGTCTTAATCTCTTTGAAACTTGCAACGTAGAGGTTGTGGAGAGATCGCCGGAGTTTGCCGTTGGTCAGTATGTCGGTCATCCCACTATTTCCCTGCATATTGGCGACTTGACAGTCGATTATGCGCAAGGGGTTGGCGGAGGGCAATAGCGGCCAGGGGCAGGGGGCGATAGTCTCGCAGAGACCCTGCCGCTCAAGTCACCTTGCGCAAGACGGTCTTGTAGACGCTGTCGGTGGCGGTGATGACCTCGCCCACCAGGTGTTCGCGCTGCGAAGCGTCCTTCACATTGCATGCGCGGGTCTTTGCCGTCCCGCGCCACGATCTTGTCGCGCAATCGCAGGATTGCACCGTGGAGGTCGTGCACGTCACCCGTCCAGCGTGTCTCGTCGTCATCGTCCTCGTCGCCGATTTTCCGGTCGATCACGGCGTAGTCACGTGGGCCGGGCGCTTTCGCGTAGTGAGCGTCCGGCGCATCGAACGGATCCGTCATATCCGCCGCCACTGCCCTACCTGGCACTATCCGCAAGGCCAGTCGTTTGACCAGCCTCCACACGACCCCGAGCGCCACCCACGCCATTCCGTCAATTCGCCATTTCTCCCATTCACCCTTCATTTTGCCCTCCATCAAACTTCCAACCAATTCCCGTTGAAATGGTAGGGCGAATCAGTTATGGAAACGTGCGGTAGTAGAGCGCAGCGGTCTAAATGTCGCATCTTTGGTGAGACGCGGCATGGTGGTGCCGGCGCCAAACATGCTTATTCTCACGGCCACAATCGTGATCGCCGCCGTGGCGATTTGGGGCATCTGCGCGCGTTTGCGCCGGCGCACTGACTGACGCCAGGACGCGCCATTTCGGCGTCCCGGTCGCACGGGCCCGCCACGCTGCCGGGCCTTTTCGCTTCTGCATCCGGATGCAGAAGAACTGGCGGGGTCGGCCCGGGAAGACGACGCGGGAAGTTCCGTGAACAACCGGGCTGACGGCAAGGTCCATGTGCCGGGTTCGTCGACCGGTCGCGAAAGATTCGACGACACGCGCCTATAGCCGACAAGCAACCACCGTCAGCCGAAATCTGCGAAATCCCCTGCGGTCAGTTCACTGCATCCGTTCAACATGTCCGATGCAAGCGAGCGTTTGCGGGCCAACAGTTCATCCAGTCGCACATCGAAACTCGGAAACGCATCACTCACCACGCCAGGGTAGTAGATAGTGACGGTGCGCTTCTGTCCGATGCGATAAGCCCGCGCGGTTGCCTGATCTTCCTTTGCCGGATTCCACGTTCGCGTGAAATGGATAACGTGATTGGCCGCCTGAATATTGACGCCAAAACCCACCGCCAGGGGCGACAGGATGATCACGTTGAACCCCACACGTACCTGGAACGCGTCGATCAATTCCTGCCTGTTACCCGTCAGACGCGGATCGGCAGACGTATCGCCGTTTACGATGGCAGGCGCAAATCCGAAAAGCGCCGCAATGACACGCTGCAATGCCAGCTGCAATTCGCGGAACTCGCAAAACACGATCACCTTATGATCACCTGCGTCGTCGTCCGCCAAGGACTTCAGCGTCCTGGCCAGCCACCCCATCTTGGGTGACTCATCGAGCAGTCGTTTGATCGGGACTTCGCGCGTATCGGGTTCGGCAAAGCCGTGAGGGTCAGTGCAGATCTTGCGGATTGACAGAAGCGCCTGCAATTGCGCGGACGGGTTAGTCTCTCGCTCTTCTCTCAATTTCGCCAGCGCGCCCTGATAGTGACGCTGCTGATAGGGCGACATCGGCAGTGTTTTGCACTCGACGTCTTCCACTGGAACGGGCAGCTCCTTCGCGACGTCATTCTTCTTGCGATGGAGTATCTGCGGCTGGATCACGGCGCGCAGCTCGTCGACTTTCGCCCTTTGCTCATCGGTCTTCGCTTCGATCGGGCGACGGTAATTGCGCGAAAATTGATTGAGCGCACCCAGCATCCCTGGCTGAACGAAGTCGAACAAACACCACAGATCGGCGAGCGTATTCTCGACGGGCGTTCCAGTGCATGCGATCCGAAAGCGTACCTTTTGCTTCTTCGCCGAGCGAGTGACAAGCGCGGTGGGGTTCTTGATCTTCTGGGCTTCGTCGCAAACCATGATCGACCACGGCTCGCGCGCAAGCGCGAACTCCACATCCCGCATGGTTTCGTACGTAGTCAGGACAAGTCGCGCATCGCCAATCCAGTTGCGTTTCAACAGTCGTGTGACACCGTGCGACGCGAGGTCTTCGTCGATCTCATGGTTGCTCACACGCAGCGACCTGAGCGTCGCGCCATACAGCAGCAGCAACGGCAGTGTTCCCGGCTTGAAAAACCGGTTCAACTCGTTGCGCCAGTTTTCGAGCAAGGCGACGGGGGCGACCACGAGCGCTGGAGGCAGCAACGGATCGGCCTCGAAACTCGAAACCATAAACGTGAGCAACTGGAGCGTCTTGCCCAGCCCCATGTCATCGGCCAGCACCGTTCCGCGGCAGCTATGCGGCGACGCGTCCCAGAGATGCTGAAGCCAGGCAACGCCCAACTCCTGATGCGGTTTCAGTTCGATACCGTCCGCAAGACCATGCGGAATGACGGGCTTGCGGTCAGGCGGCAGTTGCAGTGCGCCCGCCCGGCTTTCTGTATAGTCGATGTCCTCGACGTTGCGCTTGATGATGAGGCGCTGCTGTGGCGCAGGTACTGAATCAGACGCAGAGGGATGAAACGCGCCGCGCTTCAGCTCCGCGCTTGCCTGCGCGAGAACGTGAAGCGCATGCCGCGCGTCGTCGAGCGGAACGGGTCGGTTCAGCCCGGGCAACTGAACCTGATGTACGCCTTGCGCCTCGGCAGCGGCGACGGACTCCCGTAACGAAGGGATCTCATCAAACTGCAGTGGCACGTAATGCGATGCGCCGTTGCCGGCATCGTTGATACGCAAACCGACGGTAGCATTGCTCTCAAACCAGCCGGCTCCTTCGTCATTTCTCGCGATGACGGGAACCGCAAAGGGTTTCTCGACCCCGATCGCTTCAATGCGCTCCGAATAGTGGTTTAGGTCGAGCACCTCCGAGGCCGTCCATAACACAGGATTCTTCCACTCGCGTAACCAGCCTTCGAGCGCGAGCAGATGATCCTGCGTATCCCCGACGATCTCGAATTCGTGCCGCCCCCATGTCACACACTGTGAACCGTCCGCGAGCGCGCGATCCAGCTTGCCGACGAAGCGTTCCAGTTCTTCAGACGATGCGATCCAGCATGTTGCGGACTCGGCATTCCTGGCATCAAGCGACTCAACGAGTAGTGCGACCCGCACCACTTCGTTGCGGCTTCCGCGTTCGACGTTCGGCATGAACGACTGGAAGCGGATACCGGCGTCGTCACGTGCTGCCTCGAACTGGTCGGCATCGAGCACAGCTTCGGCGCAATCTCCGAGCACTGCAAAAGGATTGCGTACGAAGGCCTGCGCACGTGCTCCCGCCACCCGCCTTCCGGGCATCCGCTTGATTTCGGCGAGTACTGCCCTGACTTCGGGTGTCGGCACGACGCGCACGAGCGCGGGTCCGTCAGGCACCTCATAAGTCTCCTGTAGCGGCAAGCGGTCAAATAGCGCAAGCCAGCCTGCCGGTGCATCGTCAAACCCGGGTGCTACTTCGAGTACCGAAGCGTCCCCCTCGCCCCTACGATCCAGCGACATTCTCAGGCGCTCAGGCGTCAGGATGACAGTCCGCGACACATAGTTGGATACCAGGCACCCGCTCGAGATCGCGAGCTTTCTCGCGCGTCCGAATATCTGTTGCTTGAACGCCTGAGTGCGATCGACCGCAGGGGTTGCGTGAAAGCGCCCCAGCTCGTCGAGTAGTTCGCTTACCGGTTCCGGCAGGAGCGAACACGACACGCCCACTTGCAATGTCTTACCGACGAGGCGCGCTGCCGGGCGCAATGCGCGGCCCTGTGTATCGACCCATTCGTCTATATGAATCGAAAAGCCCGGATCAGACAGCGCGCCAGTTGTCGCCAATCTCGGACGGGCCTCGGACTCCGCCGGGATACCGAGCGGCGATCTGAAAGATACATAATCCGGGTGCTTCAGCATTGCGTAGACGTGCTGCCATGACAACATCACTGCGTCGTCTACTGCTGCCCCAAATCCATCGAGTGTGATCTGCGCAAGTCGCGCACCAAGCTCGGCGCAATCGGGAAAATCGTACGGCGAAGCGAGCCATTGCCGGGCGTTTGGCGTTGGCGCGGCGTAGCGCATGCCGTCAACGGTAATCGAAATGCGCTCCACGCGTGTAACTGTAGACGCGTTATCAGACGGTCGCCGAATCAGCTTCCCAAACATCTGTTTTTCCTCTATTTGAGCGAGAATCCGTGACCAGGTTTAAACACAAACCCGGCATTTTCGAGACGCCTCGTGAGGTCCGGAAAACGGCCGCGATCCGTAAGCAACACCCAGAGAGCACCGTTCTTCGCACGGTTGTCCTCCCATTCGATACCCTTTTGAATGCACATGAGCGATATCATTCGCAACTCGTCACTAGGTGCACTCGTGACGCTGTCGCATGAGGTTTGCAATACCGGAGGCACTGCCGGACTCGCTTCATTTGTCTGCAATTTTCCTTTCGACGCCGGGACTGCCCGAAGAAGTTGAGCCAGCTTCTGGTCGAAGCCCGGCCCCCAGTTCCCGTTGTGCGACATTCGTGTCTCATCCACCCTTTGCTTGAGTTCGTAAATGGTGAACCGGGAGGCATCCAGCGACTTACGGAAATCCGAGGCTGCAAAAACATAGCAAGCGTTACCTGTGACGCCGAATTCGATCACCAGCAATGGCCCGATTCGCATGATGAACGCATTGTTTGCATTATCACCGTCTATTAAAATTCGATCACGTCCAGCCATCCGCTTGCGCAGTTCGAGAAACTGCGTGCTCCGGTTCCTGCGAGCGTCCTCGCCGAGTACGAACCACATGTCCGATATCTGCGGTTCCCATTTGAGCCAATAGTTGAGCCGCCGAAGGTCCGCCGCGCCATCCTTTGCCAGCAATTCGAAGAAATCTTTAATAAGGCGGCGCTTGAGCCAGCCTTCGACCATCGTGCGAGCTGGCTCGTGATTGACGCGAGATTGCCACGCAGTGGGATCCATCCACGGATTCCCGATCAGCGAAACGCATGTATCGCGCAATCGTTCGTCCTCGACACGGTCCGCGCAGCTTGAGTATCGCTTGACGACAGTCGCCGTGGCTCGAACGGCAAGAAGATGCGGAAGCCTGAAATCGGTTTCCCCGTTCACCACCCGAAGCACATCACGCAACGCCTGTTTGAATGGAGCCTCGTCCATTTCGCAGACAGCAACAACGTACGCCATCAGAACTTCTTCCCAGACCCATGAATCCGATGGAATACCAAGGCCATCGAACAGTTGCCTCAATTCGTCCGTCCGCCGATCGATGAGGCTTTTGGCGTAACGGACGCACGGGTTGGCAGTCAGCAGATTCGCGTGTACATGCAGCGTCTGGAGCCAGTCCGGCACGAATCCGCGACGCTGAGCGGCGCTATGCGTCGGTGCCAGCCGCTCGTGAAGGAAGGCTCGCAAATGGACCCAGTTGTCGAGCCCGGGTGCCGCGCTGCCCGAGCGCCGGTCGTAGCTGAAATACCCGTGCAGCAGCCCTTGATAGCAGCGGCGGAACCGCGAGGGCTCGATTTCGCGTTGTTCCACGAGCCGTAGCAAAACATCGAATAGCACACGTTTGTCGATCACACGTGAGCCGCGTTCGTCAAACGGCACTGTTACGCCAAACGAAACATATTTCAGGTCGGTGAACGAGCTGGAGACCCCGCTCGCCGCGAAGGCGCTCAGAGCCCTTCTAAGCTGGTCCGAAGAAACATCGACGATCTTCCCGCCGCCAAGTTCGCGCCTGATCCTGCGCAGCGCTTCGGACATCGCGTGTGGATTTCCCCACTCGACACGGTGTGCTTGCAGATGGCCGAGCAGAGCCTGGCGCAACTGCTGACGCATCGAGTTCAACGGTCTATGATCGGGCATCGCTCTTTCACGTCCAGTGATTGATCAAGCAAGGTCGCGTCGGTTTCGGCCGCGGGATGGGCAGCCTCGTCCTTGCGCTCCTGCCGCGACTTGAACTCGAGCTTGAATTCAATTCGGCGGCTGTCCTCGGCTGTTGGGCGCAACGAGTTGAAGGATGCGCCGCCAACAAAAAAGTGTGTCGCCACCAGTTGCCGGTCGGCTTGCGACAACGCCGGTTCGCCATTACCTGGGTCCCGCAGCAGTTCGCACAAAACCCGTTCGCTTCGCTCCAGACTGAGATTCAGATTGAACAGGTACTTGCCACTCTGACTGGCGTAACCCTCGACCACAGCGCGTTTGAACCATATCTTTCCTGCTTCGCTCGTACGCAGTTGTTCAATCAGACGCGGCGTAAATTGCCTCAGCAGCTCGCGCTGTGGCGATGACAGCGTATTCTGGCCTTCGCGCTCGAATCTGCCGCGTGGCCCAAAATCAATAGTCGTACCGATGACGCGCACGCCTTCGAACTGATTCGCCACTCGCTCGACTTCCGCCATGAGCACGTGGATCTGCTCGGCACGCAATTTCTCTTCGCGATCCGCCTCTGAAACGGTTTTCGTCACGGCGAGCAATGCGACGCTCAGCGCGACAAGGAACAACACCATCAGTGCCGTCATCAGGTCGGAAAATGAAATCCAGAATGGCTTCTCGCCCTCGTCCCGCCCACGTTTGGACGTCGCGACTCTAATCCCTAACATCCTCAACCCCAATCGTCATTCATGCCGCTGTCGGGAGATTCTCAAGCGCGTCACCCAGGTCCTGGATCGCACTCTTGAGCAGCCCTGTAGCTTGCGAAAGCTCCGTGTGGAATGCACTGTTCCCCTCTCGCAGCGTCTTGGTGATCTGATCGGAGAACTCCTGATGTACTTCGACGAGGTCGCTGGTCAAATTGTCGAGATACGCGTTGGTTGCGTCTTGCGCGTTGCGCAATCTGGTGCTCGCCGTGTCCAGCGCATTGACGAGTTCCTTCGTCATCGCGGCCTCGCGGCTTGCATTTTCAACAACACTCTCCAGCTTGCCGACCATGCTCGCCAACGAGTCACGCACCATCTTCTGGTCACTCAAGGTCTGCTGAACGGCTGCGAGCGAGGAATTGAGCGGGCCCGCAGCAACGTAGAGCTTTTCCGTTGCGCCAACGACGCCGTCGCTTGCCGATTTCATCGCCTCGAGATTCTCGGCAAGCCGGATCGACGCGCCATGCAGGCGCTCAGCGCCACCGTTCATGCGCTCGATGCTGCTGTTCGTTGCAGACTGCAACTGCGCGATCGCGTCATGCATCGCGGTGCCCGTGTGTTGCACGGAATCGGCAAGCCGATCAATCTGGCTGGACTGTTTGCCGAGCAGGTCGGCTGTCTGTTCCGCGAGCACGGCCTGGCGCTTGCCATGTTCCTCGTGCGCAAGGGCGCTTTGCTGCGACAGAGAATCGATCAGCGCCTCCGCCTTGTCGCCGAGTTCGCCGATCAGGCGCGCGGACACTTGGGCCGTCTCGCCTTGCCCCTTCAATGCGCTCGCCTGTACCTGTTCGATCCACACTCGCATCTGCTCGTTCGTTTCCTCCTGACGCGCAACTATTTCAGACTGTGACGTCTGCGATTGATCGCGAAGCCCGTTAACTAAAGCGGACGCGCTCTCGCTCAGTTCGCGCATCATGTTTCTGGTGAGATCTGCCGACTCGGCCTGACCGCTTGCCACATGCTCCTTGAGGCTGTCGACAAACGCCCGCATCTGTTCATTCGCTTCTGCCTGACGGGATTGCATTTGCAGAAGCGCATCATCCATACGCTTCGCCATCGCATCGGCGGCGCCCGCGCCCGCCTGTTGAATCTGTCCTGCTAGCGATTCAAACCGCTGTGATGCGCCCTCGATCGTGCTCGCTGTTTTGACCAGCATGTCGTTCATGCCTCGCAGCTGCGAACCGAACATGTTTTCCATCTGCGAGCTGAAGCTCGCCAGAACGTCAGTCAATAATCGATTGACCGCCTCTCCCTGACTGTTTCCGACCGACTGGACAGCGTGAGAGATGCGTTCCAGTGGCTCCGCCAACCCCTCCGCAAGGCTGTTCGTAATCGACTGGCCGAGTTGCGCGCTCGTCGAGGTGATCGTCGCGATCTGCTGTTGTGTTAGTTCACTCAGTACCTGTTTAAGGTCGGTGACCAGCGACTCCTTCATTTGCATCGCCTGGGTCGCCGACGTTTCCGACGCTTCGACTAGACGTTGCAGGTATTCTTCGCCAGCGCCCGAGTCGAACAGGCTGTCGATCAGGCCGCAGAATGTGTCTAGCTGTGTGTATCGGCGGTTGATGAGAATCTTCTCAATCGTGGTGGTCAGCATCGCTCCGAAAATGGCGATACCCGAAACAACAAATGCGCCCGCAACACTGGAAATCAGCGATTCGAGACTGTTCCGTACGATATTCGGATCTTCCGAAACCTTGAATCCCTGGAGACCGATAATGAGTCCGGTGAAGGTCCCTATAATACCGACGCCGGTCAGAATGCCCGGAAGATGTTTATAAAACTCTGTTCGAAGCGGTGCTTCGATCAACGCCTTTTCAGTGAAGAAGCTATCCGCAGTCGCCGTTGCGCGCCATCGCTTGACTTCCAGCATTCCTGACGGGTTCAACTCCTTTTGACCGTGCAACGTATCGCGATACTCTGCCCAGCAGTGTCGCAGTGCGTCGCTAGCGAATACCTGATCGTCAATCTGATCCGGCGAAAAGGCCGTGCCGTCCGCCTTAAGCGCCGCAAGTTTTTGGTATGCACGAGTCAGGTCACGACCAACGCGCCAGCTCGGCACCAGGAACTGCTGCACGAAGAAAAAAAGAGCGCACAGCAGAATCGCGCCGATGCCCCAGTGCACTGCCGACAATGCGATACTTAAAGAAGCGGAACTCATGAGGTTTTTAATCTCGTTAGTGGAGGGGACTGAATCCTCGCGCGCAGAGATTATTCCGAATCTGATGCACGCGGATTGATTTTAAAGTTTAAAAATCTGGACAAACGAAGCACAATATCTATCGTTCGCGCTTGGTTTTAATGTTATTTCTTCAACAAAACTCAAAAAGTGGCGTTTCGCGCAGACTGGTCTGACTCTGGTTCTTTTCAGAAGCAGCCAGCTCGCGTAATTCCTTGAACCGGGCTCACGCCCGATGCTTCTCTTCGCGCCCGCGCCCAACTGGGTAGCGAAAACCACGTGCCGCCTTCGACTTCGCCGTGGGCCAGGACCGGCCTGCCTCATGCCGCGTCCAGCGTTCGACAGATTGCCGCCCAGATACCAGGCGTGCGCGACTCGATATTGGCGTAGTTCAATGTCGGATTTCGAAAGAAGGCACGAGGGAGCGTGGTCCCGCAGACGCTATCCCAATAGGCGTACCGCCGCCCCGCGACGACAATCGCCCCGCGTTCGTGCGCCTGCCTCACGAGCGTTGCGATTAGTGTCGTGGAAGGGCAGTCGAAGCCCTCATCGAAGTTGGCGGACGCCCATGGGTGGATCTGCGCCATGCACACGTGTTTCGCAACGTGCTGCGCCCCAAACCGATCGATCAGGCCGCTTACCTTCGGGATGACCCAATCGCGCATCCCCCGCGCAGCGCCGCTATGAAGCGAGGACATTGGCCACCCTTCGGCACGATGCCAATGATCACGCAAGGTACTGGTACTGTCGTAACCGGGATTTGCAAGCAGCAGGATCACTCTCGCGGTCCTGATATCTCCATCATACGGGTGGGGCCCCATCTCCTCATGCAACAAGTTGTTCTCTGCCGCCTTCGTTCCCGCGATTCGCGCGTTATAGGCGTGGACCGCCGCGCGGTCCAATTCAATATACAAGTCTGCGTCAAACATTCTGAAACACCTTCTGGCCCTGTCCTGTTTATAGGAGGCCACTCCTTGCTGCCTTTATCCGTGTACGACCACGACGTAGATGAAGATTGCGATAAAGCCCACAGCGCCCACTCCCAGCAGCAAGAAGGTCGCACGACGACCGATCAGGCCGATCACCAGGTAGATACAGACAAGCGCAATCAGAAGGTGCAACATCTTTTAACTTACCTAAGTACGGCTTTACAGTTCGAGCTCTCTTCCAGACAAGCATTCATAGAGCCTTTCGATCTTGTCAACCGCTGGAAATTTGGTCCCGTTATGACCACCTTTCAGCGCCATCAACCATGGGTAGCTAACGTCCGCTTCCCTACAGATCTGGGATGCCGTTTTATTCGTAGTACACAACAATTCTTTCGTTTTGTTCAATAATTTGCACACTCGTTTTTCTCCACGCGAATGACAGTCGTCCAACTGGCCTTAACGGTTGCAACCCATGAATGTTCCACTCCCAGGCCAGCAGAATGCTTTGTTGCACGCGCTTCATTAGAAAACCTATTGTCGCTTGCGAGTGTAGAAATATAGAAAGATCTCGAAAATGACTTTTCTTTTTTCGCGACACGTTTTTTATTTTTCATGCCACCAGGCGTAAACACCTACGATCATAGTGAGGCAGGGTGTCCGCATCCATGTACCAACGATGGACCCATCAGCATCGACTACCTGTCAGATTGAATTCCCGCTACGACACTTCATTTCTCCGCACGCTTCTATTCAATGGCAAGGCATCCTCAGGCCAGTTATTCGGCAGATGCAATATGTCCGCCTCCAAATCGAATGGAAGTACCCACAGTCGCAGCCCAGGGTGCATCTCGAAGGGCGGCAAAGGCGCAGGAAAGGCCTGGCCTTTCGGAAAGACGAGCATCATGTCTCCCTGCCCGCCCTGGTAGTGTTGGCCATATGCAAACATCTGGTAGAAGTCACCCTGGCTCAATCCATACTTGTTATCCAGGTCAGTTGCGTCGAGCCGCTTCCATTTGGTATCCATCGCCCAACGTCGCTCACCCTGCTCGAGAAGTAGGTCGGGGCGCAACTGAAACACCTCCCGCCCCCGATGACGGCACAGCGAGTACCGCCTTACTTGGGTACTGAGGCGTGCCCCGGCCAAAAGGTGGCGATGCATCCAGCGCGCTACGTAGTCCTCAAAGAGCCGCTCCATCGGAAACAGAAAGCTGATGCCGCGCCAATTGCCGTGCACCGCGTGCGGCAAGTGCTGCAACAGGATCAGTTCGCACCAGGGTTTGACCGCTCGGTAATGCGCCATCAACCTGTCGTCTCGCCACAGGCGGAAGTCCTGCGCCACATCGCGCGAGGCAGGCAGGTCGTGCAACAAGCCGGCAAGCTCGTGCGATAGTCGCCAGTTTTGTGCATCCCGCGTAAGTTTGGCGACCACGGTCAGCGCCGCTTTGAGGAGGCGATTTTCTGGCCGATCCGGCAGGAACACATCGTGACGGATCCGGAACACATGATGTTTGTGCACAGGCTGGCGTAACTGCCGTACCACGTCGAGTTGGCCGCGCAGGTAGCGCTGCTCCTGCTCCACCCTGAGATAGTCAAAGCGCAGCCCACGCTTGATCAGATGTTCAAGCGCCACCAGGAACCGGCGCATTATCCATTCCGACACGGGTGCCTTGAACAGGCTTAGCCCGGCCTCGTCGGCTTCGCGCCGGGGAACGTCCAGCGCACCGGCGATCATCCGGCACAGGAGCGCCCGCGCCGGCTCCGGATCACCACCGTCGTGATGCTTGGGCAGAATCTCGATCACTTGCCCGCACGGTGACTCCAGTACGCCGACGTAGCTTCCCAGGCGCAATTCGTCGCGGCCAACGACGCTCGTGAGCCGCCCTCCATTGGCACGTCCGTCCTCAAGACTGCAAAGCCAGTCGAAAACCGACTCGGACACCTGCGCACGGTCCAGCGTTTCGCGCCTCAGTGGCGCGGTCGTCAGGTACGCATATTCGCGCACGACGATGGACTTCATTGCTGTCCCGCAATGGCGTTGATGACCTTCTCGCCTAACGCCCACGTGTTACGCGTATTGCCGCGATCACTTTCGAGGCTCACACCCAGCTCGCTGGCGAACTGCCGCAAGTGAGGCTTCACGGGCTTCATCAACTGGCCGTCTTTCCAGACCTGTATGCGACCAGATTCCAGCTGCCTGATTACCCGCCCCGAGTATTCCACTTCGCGCTTGACGCGACTGACATCAGCCTCGGTTTTGGTGGGGCCGATTCCCCAGAACGCCTCGGCGCTCTCCAGCGCATCAGTATTGATCCGATATTCAATCGCATCCTGCCTCGCGCCAATATCCACGCCGAACAGTTCTTCGACATTGGCCGCGCACTCCTGCACAAGTTGAAAGTCGCGAGCTTTGCGATGGTCGTTCAGCACCCACCGAATGTGTTGCCAGTCCTCGAAGAAATACTCCTGCAGTAGCGGCAGGATACTGTTTCGGAAGATAGTTGCCAGTCGATCCAGGCTAGGATCGACTTTGAGACTCATGAAGTATGCGTGGCCGATAGCGTGGTCGCGATCCAGCAGCACAGCGATGCGCTGGTTCATCACGCGCAGCAGGTGGCCGACGTTGATACTCGCCTCCTCCTCATCGCTTTCAATCACGACGTCGTCCAGCAACTCCGGCCTGGGCGGCATCTCGGTAAAAGTGAAGCGGCGACGCAGCGCGAGGTCCAGTCCCGCCAGCGAACGGTCGGCCGTATTCATCGTGCCAATGATGTGCATATTGACCGGCACGCTGAATCGGTCCTTTGAGTAGGGCAGCACCACCTGCAGTTCCTCATCGGCGCCGGCACGCTTTGACGGTTCAATCAACGTGATCAGCTCGCCGAAGATCCGTGAAATGTTGCCGCGATTGATCTCGTCAATAACCAGCACGAAGCGGGGTTGATCGGCCGCGGCAGAATCGGATGCATTGTCAACCTTCCCCGCAGCGTTTTTAGCACGCTCGCACAGCGCCTTGAACACGCCGCACTCGACCGCGTAACTCAACTGCTCGTTGTCGGCTTTGGCACGCAAGCCCTCGACGAAATCCTCATAGCTGAAACTCTGGTGGAAGGTGACAAAGGCGATATGCCCGGCATCGACCCACTCATCGAAGCGGCGCTTCCTCGCTTCACGCTCCTGATTCCCGGCCGCGAACTCCGGATCGAGAATCTCAAGTGCCTTGTCGATAGTGTGATAGGTCTTGCCCGTGCCAGGGGGGCCGTACAGGATTTGGTTGAGCGGGGGAGTATTCATTTCCGATAGCGTGCCACTGGTGACTGAGGGTCTTTCTGCTTCTGCAAGATCCTGCTCGATCGTGCCGGCGGGATCAGCCAGTTTGAAAACATATTCCCTGCCTTCGTGTATCCACGTCTCCTGAGGGCTCTTTCCGCTGGTCAACCGGCCGCGGATTTTGATATGTTTGCTCGAGGGATCCGGGATCTTGAAGTGCTTCATCGCTGCGGAAAAGCTAGGGAACCGCTCCCCGTTGCATAGAACGGCATGGCGTTCGAGGCGTTTTCTGCGCACCTCCGGATCTTCCCAGGATTTGGCAACGCCGTCTGATAGTTTGGAATTGGTCATATATAGATTGCGAGGCAAGGCCGACTTGTACAGGACTAGCCAATGTATCGGGTCCGATCTCTGGGCACGCTTTTGCAGATCAGGGAGCCGGTTTCGTCAGCCTTTCCTGACAGGCTTCGAAGGCTGATTCGCAGTCCGCCATTTCAAGGCGTCGATCGCGATTGCTGCGATCCTTGAACGCGAGCGTTAGTCAAGGGGGCTACAAGCCAAAGTTGATTTGCATCATTGAAAAATTGACATATCAACTATATAGCGCGCTGCAAGCAACTTGTATGTGCCAGGATGTCGCCAGCGCCCGTTTAAATCGCGCCGACCAACCGAAAGTCCACACAGTGTGTCAACCGTGGCCATGGGGCGGCTATATCCAGTCACTGCTTAACCGCCCTAGTCAAGAAAGCGCCCTCTGTCTCGTGTCCTGCGCCGGCGGCAGCGGCGCCCTGGCGCGCAGGGTCGAGTATCTGGGCGCGGCTGATGTCGAGCCAGCAGTCGGCGATCAGCGCCGCGACGGGCAGCGAGAGGCTTTCGGGGCGCAGGCGGCAGGCAGTGCGAGGGCAACAAGTTCGAGCGGCCGGCCATGCGGGGCGAAGGAAGTCCGGGCCACCCGCTCCAAGTGCAAAACCAGGGGGTGCCGCAACGGCGTGACTAACGTCGGTCGTTTGCCACGCCAGCGCCCGCCTGGCCTGCAGCGCGGTCAGCCGGATACCGCAGGAGGTATTCAGGGCCGCAGGTCGCGATTTTCCCGTTTGCAAACACCCTCAATTCTCATAAGTCGTATTGGTAGACCTGCGTTTGGCTCAAGTAACACAATCTATGTATATGGCTGCCGCCGCTTGAAAATCTTGGGCGTCGTTTAGCCCCGATAATGGGGTTTATCGCGCCAGCCCGCTTTTTCATCGCGCCGGAAACGGTTGTCTGGCGTCAGGGCTGTGCGTAATCTATTCTGGAAATCCCGCCCTGCGCCCCGCGCGGCCGGCTTCCCCGACCTCCCCGCGCCGCGCCGGCGCTGGCTACCCGCTTGCCGCCTGCTTGCAGCCCGCTTGCCGCCCGTCCGTTGCCGGAGGCCCCGATGGCCCGTCCCGCCGCTGTCACCCCCGACGCGATCCGCACGACCGTCCTCGCGATGCTCGCCGAGGCGGGCGACCCGGCTCCCGCCTCCGACGCGCGTTTCCGCAAGATCGTCTCGGTGCGCAAGCTCCGGGCGCGTCTCGGCGCCGGCGACCCGGCGATGCTCTCCCGGCACCTGAACGCCATCGAGACGGAACTCGTGCAGGCGGGCCTCGCCGGGTTCGCCGCGCCCGATGTGCCACCCGAAATCGCCACCCAGATGCGCGCGCTGTGGGAAGCGGCGGTGGCCACCCAGCTCGCCGACGTGGTGCACTTGCGTCAGCAGGCAGATGCCGTCAAGGCAACGGCGGATGCCGCGCGCCACGAAGCGGAACTGCGTACGGAACTGCTGCGCACGGAACTGGCTGACCTGCGCGCGCAGCTTGCCGCACGCGACGACGACCTGCTTGGCCTGCGGCTTGAAGGCCGGGCACTCCAGGAACGCGCCCAGGCGCTGGAATCGTCATGCGCCGAGCTGCAGGCCCGGCTGACGGCCGCCGTGAGCGCTACGGCTGATGCGACGCAGCGCCACGAGCGCGAACTCGCCGCGGAGCGGGTGCGCTACGAGGGCCTGTCGAAGCAGCTGCTCATCGAAACCGCCCACCAGCGCGAGACGTTCCAGACGGAACGGCAGCGCCTCGAGACGGAACGCGTCCACGCGGGCGAGCGCCTCACCGCGCTCGAGTCACTGCGCGAGCGGCTGCTCACGGACCTGGCGGAAGAGCGAAACGCCCGGCAGCACGCCGCCGCGGAAGCCGCCGCGCTGGCCACACTCGTCGAACAGCAGCGCCAGACGCTGGCGCGCCTCGGCACGGCGACCGCAAAGCAGCCATCCGCCGGTGCACGGCGGCCGGCGCGGAGTGCGGCGCGTACGGCCCCCACAGCAAAGGCGGCCGCCGGCCCGTCCACGAGGAAGGCGCGATGAAACCGTCCCATCCGTCGAGTCCATCCCGCTGGCTCGATACCGGCTGCCGGCCGCCGCAGCGCCTGCCGGACACGACCGATGCCGCGCTGGAATACGTCGCGCAGGCGCTCGGCCACCCGGTCTTCCTGCGCTGGACGCTCACGGCGCTCAAGCGCGGCTGTGCGTCGCTCGCCGATGCGAAGCGCGAACACCCTGCCGTGTTCGCGCTGCTGCTCGAGCATGACGCGGCCATCGAGTACTGGGAGCACGGCCGCCTGCGTGTGGTGCCGGAGACCTCGGCCCCGTCCGCCGCCGCCGTGCTCGACCGCACGCTGCGGCAGCACCGGCGGCGCTTCCGTTTCATGACGGCAGGCCCTGTGCCGGAAACCGCCGTCACGGTGCAGCAGGCCGTCACGGATGACGCGGCCCTGCTGCCCGCTGCCATCGATCCGGTGTGGCTGGCACGCGCCGGGCGCTTCGCGAATGCGGCGGCGCTGACCAACACGCTCGGTGTGGCCGATGACGCGCAGGCGGTGCGCCTCTTCCTGCGCGAGCGGGCCTCGCACTCGCCGCACACGCTGCGCGCCTACGTGACGGAACTGCGGCGGCTCGCGGCCTGGTGCCAGCGCGAGCACCTGGGGCCGTTCTCGGATCTCACCCGCCAGGACCTGATGGCGTACCGCGACGCCGTGCAGGCACCCCTGCGTGACACGGCGGGAAAGCTCACGCGCGCTGCGCCCGCGACCGTTTCGCGTGCACTGGCCGTGATCTCGAGCCTCTTTGCCTGGTGGCACCGCACGGGGTATCTGGCCATCAATCCAGCGGAAGGACTCGCCGCCGGGCGGCGCGCCCGCATGACGTGGACGCCGGTGCGGTTCCTGCCCGCGGCGGCCCTGGCACACTGCGATGCAGTGGCCGCCGGCAACGCACCGGAGGACGTCCCGTCGATCGTGTGGGCCAGGCGCCGCGCGGTCTGGGCGCTGTACCGCTTTGCCGGCATCCGGCTCGCCGAACTGGTGTGGAACGAGGAGTTTGCGCTGCCGCGCATCGAGGTGGATGAGGCCCGGCAGTGGACCCTGCACGTCACCGGCAAGGGGAACAGGCTGCGCGCGATCCCGCTGCCCTCAGGCTGCCTGCCTGCCCTGCGTGCCTATCGTCGGGCGCGGGGCCTGCCCGCGGATCCGCCGCCCGGCGAACGCCTGCCGCTCATCCACAGCGAACGCGGCCGCGCGCTGGGTGCGAGCGGCCTCTACGACGAGGTGCGGGCGGTGTTTGCACTCGCTGCGACGCGACTGCCGCCCGAGGACAGCGCGATGCGCGCGGCGCTCGAGGCCGCCTCCACGCACTGGCTGCGGCATGGCTATGCGCGCACGCTGGTGGTCGATCACCGCGTGCCGCTGCCGGTGGCGCAGGCGCTGCTCGGCCACGCCTCGGTGCAGACGACGGCAGCGTATGCGAGGACCGACACCACGCAGCTGCGTGCGTTTGTGGAGGGGAGTTTTCCGCACGACGATTAACCCGCCCCGGAAAAAAACGGAAATACATCTTGATTACTACTTCGACCGAGGCTCATCGCTGATCGGCGTCCCTACTTCCGCTATTGACCGTTCCGCCGGCCATTGCGGACACTGGGGACATTCTGAGGACATGTTCGGCGCGATTTCCGCCGCCATCCGTCACAAACCCGCTTCGGCGGGTTTTTTGTTTTCGGCGCGAGCTTGGCTCGATCGGGAATCGGCGCGGCAAGGTTTACGGTAGCGCGACGGGGGCCGGTGGCAAGGCCCTGTTGATATGTTCTCCACCCTCCCGAGCGTCAGTATGGCGTTCTCAATGCCTTTGCGTCATCCGTTTAGAATAGCGAGGTAGTTCCCCTAGTCTGCCTCAAAAATATAACGTCACCGATGGCCATATCTCATAAGCCGGATAACGCTAACCGATCCGCTGTTCGGTCCTTGGTTGCCGATTTCCATGATCCGGTAGCCGATTTTGGAATCAGTCGCGAGGGGTTTAACAAGACAGTCCGGTACCTCATCGCGCATAAGCCGTGGTCCGACCTGGTTAGTATCGGAGGAGCGGTTTCGATGATTGCATCAGCCGCAAACGAGGCTAATCGCGCCTCTTCGGCATCTGGGGTAACTGCGCCTACCGCAGAAAGAGGTAGCGCCGCATGGATCGACCGTATGACTGATGAGTTGATGCGCTACCCACGCCCATACTCAGTTTTAATCGAGCTCCCCGGCGTTCTGATCGATGGTGACGTTGACATTGCCCTAGACGCCAGCAGTCGGTTAATACGATCGAATGTCATCGCTAAACCCGCGTTTTCGGATAGAAAAAACCAATTGGCCGCCGCCCTTCGCAGTTATAGCCTAAGCAGCCTAATTCAAGGGGGACCAGGCTCAATCTGTCTTGAGATCAAGGTTGTTGGTCATTTGGATTCTTCAGAAAGCAGCTTTGGCGCTGCCAATGCGATAGCACGTGCGAAGCAACTCCTCCAACTGCTTGCGTTGTCAGGCTATGGACTCGTAATTGATAGCATTTCGACTACGGCCCGGGAAAGCTGGATGAGGGGGAACGAAACTGATCGTTCCGACAACTCCATAGAAGTTGAAATTGCCGAGGATCTAAGGTCGACATTTGGCTCGGTTAAATACAAACCTGCTCATCGCACCGTCGGTATGCTCGGTCTCCATAGCGATGGCGACACAGTTCTGCCACCCGAACAATCAATCACGAGCGCACTTCAGCAGTTTTCTGCACTACTTCGCGCAAAAGAATCAAACGAGGATGCGACTCGCATTTTAACGGGCTTGGAGTGGGCGTTTGATGCGTCGATGAGTCGAAACGAAACGCAAGCGCTGTTAAGTGCATGTATCGGCATTGAGGCGATTCTCGGGAAGAGCAAAGAGACGAGCATCACTGAAAAGCTGGCGGATCGCTGCGCATTTTTACTTGGTAAGGGCGCACGGCAACGGAACGAAATATCAGATAAATTTCGGAAGATTTATGAAGTCCGTTCCGAGGTAGTACATGGACGAAGTCGCCGCCTTAAGGCGGATCAGCGGGGAAGACTTGATGACGCCATGTATCTATTGCACAGTATCTTGCGCCGGGAAGCTGCCGAGTTTCCAGCCTCGTAAGCGTGGCCAGCCTGAATACCCGGCAAGAGGTTACACAGCAAACAGGCAAGGCCGCGCGAATACCCCGGAAAGGGGCCACGCGGCGTGCCAGAAACGCTTGTGCGGGGTGCGACGGGGCTAAGCCACCAAGGGGTGCCAGCGGCTCGTGGGCGAGCCGTTGCCACTTCATGCTCTGAGCGCGCGGCGCTCGGTGAACACCACACATTTGGGCAACTATACGGGCTGCGCACGCGCTCATAGATCGTTGCTGTTCTTCTTCTCGCTGAACAACTCGCGGTCGCGCTTGGTGGAAAACCAGACAGACGACGTATCTAGCCTACCTGCATACTTACGCAGCATGAGAGTCTCGCCGTTGAGATCGCCCCACACAACACGTTCGTTTTCAAAGGCCGCGCCGTACCTGTTCTGAACTGTGGAGTGATCGATCGCGGTTGCGGGGTCGAACTTCTTGTGAAATGCGTCCGCAACGGCGGCGTAGTGCCCTGAATCCAATCGTATTGCGATGCGATCGAGTATCCCGTCAGATCCTACAACAACGTTAAAGCTCGCCGGATAGCCGAGAATTGTTCCCTGCCCGTTACAGACCTGCATCTGGTTTGCGCCGATGCCGCACTTAATGCCGAGCGTCGACTGAACTTGCTGCGTAGTCACCGTTTGGCCAACTACCAAGCCTTTGAATTCCAAGGGCGCGGACGTGGTTGCTCCTGCTCCTGCTTCGGCTTTGATTTCCGGCAAGTTCGTCGGCTCTTGCCTCACCGTATTCAGTTGTTGTTGAGCTTCAACTGCGAAAGATGGCGAACCAAATATGGCAGCCGTTGCGAGAAGTAGCGGCGCAAGAATATGATGTTTCATGTGTTTCTCAAGAATCGGTTTTCATGGCTACCATGGGACATGGACCACCTGATCGGCCCACACCTATTGATTAGTAGCAGTTGGTGTAAACGCTATTGCCGATGCGCTGCGAGTTGCAGTTTTGATGTATTTGATTGCCCTGCGAATCTTGCCCGTACGAATTCGTATAGGTGGTATTGCCAATTTGCTGGCTAGTCGAGTTGACGTACCCACCGTTGCCATCGTAACCATTGCTATACGTGGTATTACCGACTTGCTGGGAGTTATAGGTCCACGCATGGGCTGAGACAGCGGTGAGGGCCAGCAGGCAGGCGATGACAGTGCGTTTCATGATTGCTCCGAGTAAATTGATGGTCCGTTTGAAGCCCTCTAGCCTAGGAAGCGTGGCCGTCCGCATGCGGTGACATTTGGTGCGATGATCGGCTTCAATAGATGACATATCAACTATATCGGAGATGTAAGGTATTTGTATGTGACGTCAGGTCGCCATTGAACGTTTAATCCGATGCCAGCTTACAAGTCCGGCACGAGCCGCAACGGGTTCGAGGCCATAGGCATTGCGACACTTCATGACTAGCGAGCCCAAGGCGGCCGTGTGCCGGGTGCGCGCACTGCGTTCGCCTTCGTGCCGCCACATCCTTGCTCATACGGCTCGATGGCGCGAGCCGAAGCTTCGTGCCTGAAGTCGCCGTCGTGCCCGCGCTCGATGTGAAGATGAAGAATGCCGGATGCTTCTCGCCGGCTACGATCAGCCCTTCGGCCGGGATCACCCGCGCGCTTGCGCATTCATGGCACACGCTTCGCAATAACTCGACAGCAATGGCGCGTCGTGCGCCCGGAAGAAGTCAGGCGTCAAAGAAGCCAAGATCGAGCGCCAGATACGGCGCGCGGGCACCGATAACGATGCGGGCGCGCGCATGCGCGGCACCGGCACCAGTGCGATGGCTTCTGCTTCTTCGCTTGCGCTCTTCCTTCCGCGATGGTTCATCGTGCTTCTCCTTCACTTCGTGCTTCGGCCCAAAGATGGCCCATATCCTGCGCCTATTGGGGCACCGGCCGCCACGCGGAAGCGGCCCGGATTCTCCGGGTAGCGCCGGATTCATGCCGGGATGCATTCGGTTAAAAAGGGGCTTTAGCTTTTTCACTTGCGCTTCGGGGTGTCCCCGGCCCTAATCCCTTGCTAAACACTCCCCCGCCCGTGCCTTCGCCCGTTCTCGCCGCTCAGTTTTGAGCGGTGAGCATGAACACCGGGCCGGCGTCTTCGACAACGGGCGAGCGCCACGGTGCCGGATTGATGAGCGGGATCGTCACGCCGTGAAGGTGTCCGCTCGATAGCTCGGTGATGATCCATACGCGGCCGGGCGTGTGAGCGTGCTCGAAGCAATCGATGGTTTTGATCTTCGCGCCGGTCTCGGCAATGACGCGGCCAACCATGCCGCACAGCGTGAGCAGCGAGCTTTCGAGGTCATCGCGCACGCGATCTTCTTCGGCACGCCGGACGTGATACCCGTGCCCTTGCAAGGCGCGGCCGACGCGGTCCATCACGTAGGACCATGAGCGCTCGCCGGCTAGCGGGTGAAGCGCATAGACACTGGCGAGCGAGCGGGCGTCTTTGTGGTGCGTGTGGTGCTTCATGCTTTCGCCCCCGATGCCTTCGCCGTGGTGACCGTGCCAGCGGCCGGAAAGCCGGTGAGCACCGATACCGCACCGTCGTTAACACGTTGCCAGTTCACGTACTCGCGCAGCCTTGCCGCAGCGAGATTCATTTGCCATAGGCTCACGAGCGAGCTTGCACCGCCTTCATTGTCTTCGACTTCGACGGTGCTCTGCGTTGAGGCGTCGACTTCGAGCACGCGCTCGGTGATCGCGATGCCGGCCGGATCGAGCAGCACGAGCAGGCCGGCGGGCACGGCGCTATGGCACACGGCGGGCACGCCCGCGAGATAGTCGACCCCACCCACGCCGAAATTCAGCGCGCCGACAGACGCGCCCATCAGCGCGAGCGTCACGCCGGTAGCCGGCGAGAGCAGCCATACGGCCGAGCCGAGGTCACCCGTGAAGCCGGCGCACAGCGCTTCGATATCGGCCGCGATGGCGGCAGGGGTGCTTCCGGTGCTCGGGGTGCTCGGTGCGCCGTACGTGATCGAGGGCGGCTCGACGTCGGGGGTGCCCGCGTTTGCCGGATCGATGGAACTCGTGCCTTCGAGCAGGTTTGCCGCGCGCATCAATGAGCGATTGATCATCGCATCGGCTGTAGGTCCGATGAGCTTGAGTAGTTCGGCGGTGAGCACGACCAGTGCCGTGAGCTTGAGCACCTGCATGCGCAAGGTTTTGAAGCCTTCGCGCGAGGTACGGATCGGCGTCGCTTCCTGTGTCCAGTAAGCGGTCGCGCCTTCCCCCTCGGCCATGAATGGCACATTGAAGGGAAGCTTCGCGAAGGGCACCACGCCGTTGATGGCTTCGATCAGCGAGCCGCGCCGTGCGAGCGCGATGAAGGCTTCACTTGCGGTGCGGGCGTCGACGTCGCCGACAATGTCACCCGTGCCGATTACATTTTTCGCGAGCAGGCGTGCGGGTAGCGAGTTAGCACCATAGTTCGCTTCGGCAAAAGCACGGGCCGCTACGGCCTCACCGCGAGCAAGGATCAGCGCACGTGCGATGCGTGCCAGTGCATAGCCACCCCTCCCTGGGTGAGTTGCACCACTAACGACGTACGAACCGTCCTCATCGAGCCGAAGATGGCGCCAACGCTCGAGACCGCCAAGATGGCCCTAACACGCCACGGTGGCTCGTCGCTCCGATCGCAAACCGAAATCGAAAGCATAATGAAATTTCCCGGCAAATCGTTACTGGACGTGGCGGGTGCAGACTTATACTTAGTTATCCGAACGTAAATCGGAGCGCCATGCCGCCTTTCCCAGCCTTTCCGGCCCTGCCGATGTCGTGGCATCAAAAGACAAATTACAAATTAAAACAAATACTTGAGCGACAACTCCACAATATGGGACGGCGGGTGCGCTCTTTTTTGTGCGTTTAGAGCGCAGCTACGAAAGTGCGGACTTTTTTGTATGCCGATAACCGACAACCCTCTTGAATTGAGTGTCATCGCCCATATCGTATAATTCCGATATATGATTCGGACAGTTACGATGCAACCGCGATGAAGACTCACCCAACCCCTCCACCTCTGGACGTCGACGCGATCTGCAAGGCGCTCTCGAATCCCGTGCGCCGCGAGATCCTCGCGAGCCTGCGCGAGCCGCAGATGCATTTCGGCGACCAGGAGCTGCCGCTGGAAAACGGCGTCTGTGCGGGCAAGATCGACGCGCATTGCGAGCTTTCGCAATCCACGGTGTCCGCGCATCTGGCCGTCTTGCAGAAGGCCGGGCTCGTCACGTCCAAACGCGTGGGGCAGTGGGTGTTCTTCAAGCGCAACGAGCCGGTCATCGAGGCGTTTATCGCCCATATGAACGCGCAGTTGTGATCCCTCGGCGACGAAACATCCGCTGACTACGCATCGTCCGTTTCGATTCCTGTATCGCTTCTCAGCCCGCGGGCCGCGCCCGCAGACAAGGTGAACCTACATGGCAACGCTTTTCGACCCTATCCAGATCGGCGACCTCACGCTGCCGAACCGCATCATCATGGCCCCGCTCACGCGTCAACGCGCAGGCGAAGTGCGCGTGCCCAACGCGCTCATGGCGAAGTACTATGCCGAGCGCTCGACGGCCGGCCTCATCATCAGCGAAGCGACCTCGGTGACGCCGCAAGGCGTCGGCTATGCCGAAACGCCCGGCATCTGGTCGCAAGAGCAGGTGGAAGGCTGGAAGATCGTGACTGACGCGGTGCACGCCGCGGGCGGCCGCATCTTCATGCAACTGTGGCACGTGGGCCGCGTGTCCGACCCTGTGTTCCTGAACGGCGATCTGCCGGTGGCGCCCAGCGCCATTGCGCCGCAAGGCAATGTGAGCCTCGTGCGTCCGCAACGTGGGTTCGTCACGCCGCGCGCGCTCGACACCGAAGAAATCGCCGGCGTGATCGCCGCGTTCCGCCAGGGTGCGGTCAACGCGAAGGCCGCCGGTTTCGACGGCGTGGAGATTCACGGCGCGAACGGCTATCTGATCGACCAGTTCCTGCAGGACAGCACCAACCAACGTACGGACGCGTATGGCGGCTCGATCGAAAATCGCGCGCGCCTGCTGCTCGAAATCACCGACGCGTGTATCGATGTGTGGGGCGCGAATCGCGTGGGCATGCATATCGCACCGCGCGGCGACGCGCACACGATGGGCGATTCGAATCCGGCGGCGACGTTCGGCTACGTGGCGCGCGAGCTCGGCAAGCGCAAGATCGCGTTCCTCTTCGCGCGCGAATCGCTTGGCGATAACCGTCTCGGGCCGCAGCTGAAAGCCGAATTCGGCGGTCCGTTCATCGCGAATGAAAAGTTCTCACTGGAATCGGCCCAGGCCGTGCTGGCGGCAGGCGAAGCCGACGCAGTCGCGTGGGGCCAGCTCTTCATCGCGAACCCCGATCTGCCGCGCCGTTTCGAATTGAACGCGCCGCTCAACGCGCCGAATCCGTCGACGTATTACGCGCGCGGCGAAACGGGCTACACTGACTATCCGCCACTCGAAAGCGCGGCGTAAACATTGCAAGTGTGCGGCTCATGGCCGCACACGAACTGGCGGCCACGGCGCAGGCATTCTGCCTTGCCGTGGCCGCTTTTCGCTGGAACGCCTGAAAACGCGGACCACGCGCGAGCGGCCGGCAAAGCTCAGACAGATCCCTCAGTCGACACAACCGCGACGATACATCTCGATAGGCGGATTCAATTGGTATCCCGCGCCGGGATATCCTTGAATTCAAACCCTGTCTGCCAACCCCTCCTCGCTGACCGGAGCCAAGTCATGCCGAAGACCGCCGATGTTGCCGAGATCGTTCATACCATCGCCGAAGAAACCAACACGCCGGAGGAAACGGTCGCGCGCATCTACGCCGACACACTCAATGAATATCGCGCGCAAGCGCGCATTCAGGACTACCTGCCGCTGTTCGCCGCGCGCAAGACGCGTGCGACGCTGCGGCAAAATGGCTCGAAGCCGCACTAGTCACCCGCACTAGTCGCCGTCTTTCAGGTTATCTTCGCGCCGGCCGAGCGGGGCCGGCCGCTCCACCCGCCGCCTCTCGAGCGGTGCGCGCCCACACTGGGCTCGCGCCGCTGCATCCATTGACCCACTCGGCCGCACTCGTGCCCACCTCGTCCAGCTTCCTCTCTTAAGGTTGGTTTAATTCTTTGCTGCAACCATAGGCTCAACCCCTGTTGAGCCGCCGGAACATCGGCGGCGTTTTTTTATGCGGCAAGCCTAGGAGGAGCGAGGTCATGGTTGAAGACGATGTACTGGTGCACCTGCAGTCCCTGCTGCGCGACGGCGCGGCTTCGACGGTCGCGTCATGCCGGGTCTCCACGCCGCTCCAGCACCCGTGGGGCCGCGCCTACCGCCTCGTCGAATGGACGACGCCGCTCGACGACAGCGCGCGCCGCCAGGTCGTGCCCGCCGAGAGCACGGCGCTCGACATCGCCCGCCTCGTCGCGCAACACGTGCCCGGCCGCCGCATTCTGCTGAACGGCGAACCCGCCGCAGTCGAACGCCCGCGCACACGCCGCCGTCGTGCATCGAGCGCCGCGAACGCGCGCGCGGCGCGCTAGTAGCGCCGCTTTCGGGCGGCGCGCACGCCGCATCTCATCCCGCCACGCCGCCTTCCCGCACGGAAGTCGTCAAACCACGAGCCGCGCCAGCGACTCCTCCAGTTCACCGCTCACGCGCGTCATCGGCGCACGCAGTTCATTGCGGATCAACCCGCACGCCGCAAGCCCCGCCTTCACCGGCCCTGGATTCGGCTCCGCGAACGCCGCGCGCACGAGCGGCACAAGCGTGTGCCAGATCGCGCGCGCATCGGCGAGACGCCCTTCCTGCAACGCGCGCGCCATCCCCACGAAACGCTCCGGCCGCCAATGCGCCGATGCCGCAATCGCCCCGCTCGCGCCCGCGCACATCGCGCCGAACATGTCGATGTCCTCGCCGCAGAGCACCTGCAAACGGCCGTCGAGAATGAGCGCGAGCGTCTTGTCGAGCGAGCCGCCGCAGTCCTTCACCGCGACGATGCGCTCGTGCGCGGCGAGTTCGAGCAGACTCGGCAACTCGATGCGCACGCCCGTGCGCGCGGGGATGTCGTAGACGATCACGGGCTTGCTGCTCGCATCGGCGAGCGCCGCGAAATGGGCGATCACGCCCGCCTGCGCAGGACGAATGTAGTAAGGCGCAGCCGCCAGCACGCCCGCGATCGGCCGCTCGTTGAGCGCCTCAATGCGCTCGCAGACCGCCGCCGTATGATTGCCGCTCACGCCCGCCACGACCGGCAGGCCGCCGGCCGACGCCAGCACGGTGGCGAGCACGTCGTCCGCTTCTTCGTCGCTTAGCGCGGCGGGCTCGCCGGTCGTGCCGAGCGCGACGAAGCCGGCCACACCGGCCTCGACGTAGCGGCGCACGAGCGCGTCGAGCGCAGCGTGATCAACCGCGCCGGCGTTGAACGGCGTGATGAGCGGAATCCAGATACCCGAAAACTCAGACATGACTTTCCCTTGAACTCGACCGTATGGAAGGTCCGTTCAGCGGTGCGCAGGAGGGAAGCAAGCCGGGAGTGAAGCAAAAGGCTGGGCGCCTTCGACTGGCTGTTCCATCGCACATCTGACGGAACAGCAGACTCCGGTCAGATGAGCGGCTGTTTTTTGGCTTTGGCTTTCACCCACACCGACGAAGGCTGCGCGAGCGACGACACCGCGCGCGTGGCGGCGGTGACATTCGGCAGATCGTGGCGGAGCGGGTTACGTGGCATGTCGCGCAGTGTAACCGAGATCGCGCATTCGCGTAGCGCGCGCTACGCGCTCACTCGCGCGGCAGCACCTCGAACTGAGGCGAATCAAGCAGCAGGCTCTGAACATCGCCGCTATCGCTGCTATTGCCGCTATTGCCGGGGTCGCGCCTCGTGAGCTTGCCATCCACCGAAGCGCCGCAGTCCATCTGCAATTGCTGGTAGTAGATGTTGCCGACCACGTGCGCGTTCGACTGCAGTTCGACGAAGTGATCGGCGATCACGTCGCCCTGTATGCGCCCGTTCACCACGATGTCGTAGCCATGCACGTTACCCTCGATCGCGCCGCGCTCGCTCAGCACGAGCAGCGTTTTCGCGCCGTGCTTGCTGGCGACGTTGCCATGCACGCGGCCGTCAAGGCGCAGCCCGTCGGCGTATTCGAGGTCGCCCGTGATCGTGATGTCCTGCGCGATCAGCGTCGCCAGCTTGGTTTGCTCGATGCCGGGTTGCGGCTTTTTCTTGTTGCTGAACATGGAAAGCTACCGTGTGGTGTGAAAATCGATGAAGATGTGTGGCGCTCGTTGAGGCTCAACGCGAACCGGCGCCATGGTTTCGCAGGAACAGGAGTTCGGCCTGCAGCTTCGCAATGGTGGCCTGCGCGCCTTGCGCCGTGCTTTGCAGCGTCGCGCGCGCGGCGCGCTCCTGTTCGAGCCGCAATTGCGTGTCGCTGAGTTCGCGGCTCAGGGCGTCGGGCGCGACCACGGGACAGCTCGGCTCGACTTGCGGCGCGAGCAGCCACGCGGTCATGCCGGCGCCGGCCGTCGCGGCAAGCGCGGCCCATAGCGCCGCGCCACCCACGCGCCACGCGAGCGAGCGCACCGGTTGCAGTTCATAAGCGCGATCGGCATTCGTATGCTTGCGCGGGGTACGTCGCGGATCAGCCATTGGCGGGTGCAGCAAAGAGTGCGAGATAGTCGGCGGGATTGACGGGCTGCCCGTTCACGAGCACTTCGAAGTGCAGATGCGGGCCGGTCGAGCGGCCGGTCGAGCCGACGTCGGCGATATGCTCCTCGGGCATCACGATCTGGCCGACCCGCACGTCGATCTTCGAGGCATGGCCGTAACGCGTGACGAAGCCGTTGCCGTGGTCGATCTCGACGGCATTGCCGTAGCCGGCCTTCGGACCCGCGAAGATCACGCGGCCGCCTGCCGCGGCGAGGATGGGCGTGCCAGTCGGCGCAACCAGATCCATGCCCGGATGAAAGCTCAGGCGCTGCGTGAACGGATCGATGCGATTGCCGAACGGCGAGCCGTTGCGCCCGCCTGTGAGCGGACGGCGCCCCGGGAACGCGTCCCACGCCGCCTCGTGCTCGGCGGTGGCCTGCTCGAGTGCGGAGAGCGTCGCGGCCATGCAGTCGATTGCGCCGTTCACGGCCTTGGCGTTCGCCTGCGCGGCGGACGCCTCCACGCAACGCCGCGGCGCGAGCGCGGGGCCGCCCTCGCCGTCGTCGTCGTTGCCTTCATCGCCCGAGCGCGCGGGCGCGGGCGCCGTCACGGCGCCGCGCACCGGCTGCGCACGCAGCCGCTGGTCGAACTGGCGCAATTGCGCGAGTTGCGCCGCGAGCCGCTCGATGCGCGGATCGAGCAAGGCGATGGAGGCGTCCATGCGCCCGATTTCGCCAACCACGTAGTGATGCTGATTCGCCGAGGCGAGACCGGAAACGGCAGGAGCGCGCGTGAAATGACCGATCGCCACGCCGCCGGCGAGTGCGAGCACGGCCGCCGCGCACGCCGACGCGATCGCGCCGTGCCGCGCCGTTTCGTGTGTGACAAAGCGGACGTCGCCCTTGGTCAGGTCACGAGCAGAGCTGGACCATGGCAATTTCATGGCTGGCTCCGTGAGGATCTTGCGGGTCGCACGCTCACACAGCGGGAGCGCAATGAGAGAGGTAAAGCGGACATCTTCGGCTGCCATAGCCGGCGAGCGCCGGCCTGGAAAAATTCAAAGCGGCGATTATCGTGGCGTCGCCGAAAACGCCATCCCAAATTAAGGGCCGCACGGCATGCTTCACGCTGGGGCGCTCGTCCGCCGCGAGCCTTGACCCGCGATCTTGAGCGCGCGTCCGACAAAAGAACTTGACTTCTCACACCGTCGAACTAATATACGCACCGCGTACATTAACCAGAGATCACGGGTGCCAGAATGAGCGTTCCGCAACAAGCCTTCCTCCGTGACGCCATGCGGCGTCTGAACATGACCCGCGACGCATTCGCAAGCCGCATCGGCGTGTCGCGTCGTGCGCTCGACACCTGGCTGCTGCCCGAGGAGTCGCAGGAATCGCGCGCCATGCCGGAGATCGTCGAGCGCTTCGTTTCGGAAATCGTCGGCAATGGCGAGCCGCGCGAAGACTATACGCAAAGCGTAGATTCGCGCTCGCTCGCGAGCCATATGCAGTTCGAGGGCAAACCGCAGCTGCTTTCCGTGGACCAGTTCTCGCGCGACTCCGTTGAAGCCCTGTTCCGCGTGGCCGACATCATGCAGCCCATTGCGCGCCGCCGGAAAATCTCCCGCGTGCTCGAAGGCGCGGTGCTCGGCAACCTGTTCTTCGAAGCCAGCACGCGAACCCGCGTGAGCTTTGGCGCAGCGTTCTGCCGCCTGGGCGGTTCGGTGTGCGACACGACCGGCTTCACGTTCTCCTCGATGGCCAAGGGCGAATCGATCTACGACACGAGCCGCGTGATGGCCGGCTACGTGGATGCGATGGTGATTCGGCATCCTGATCAAGGCTCGGTGGCCGAATTCGCGCGTGCCGTGAATATTCCCGTGATCAATGGCGGCGACGGTCCCGGCGAGCACCCGAGCCAGGCGCTGCTCGACCTCTACACGATCCAGCGCGAGTTCTCGCGCCTCGGCAAGATCGTCGACGGCGCGCATATTGCGCTCGTGGGCGACCTGAAATACGGCCGCACGGTGCACTCGCTCGTGAAGCTGCTCGCACTGTATCGCGGCATCAAGTTCACGCTCATTTCGCCGCCGCAGCTCGAAATGCCGGCGTACATCGTCGACAAGATCTCGACCAACGGCCACGTCGTCGAGCAAACGCACGACCTGCGTGCAGGTCTGCGCGGCGCGGACGTCGTGTACGCCACGCGCATCCAGAAGGAGCGCTTCGCCGACGAGTCGTTCGAAGGCTACACGCCCGAATTCCAGATCAACCAGGCAACGATGGACGAGTGCTGCAGCGCCGAAACACTCGTGATGCACCCGCTGCCGCGCGACAGCCGCCCGGGCGCCAACGATCTCTCGACCGATCTGAACCACGATCCGCGCCTCGCGATCTTCCGCCAGACCGACAACGGCATTCCGGTGCGCATGGCGATCTTCGCGGTGCTGCTCGGCGTGGAGAATCTCGTGCAGCACTCGACGCGCGACGCAGTGTGGCGCCCGCCCGCATACCTCGGCCCGGACGACGCTGTGTTCCACGGCATCGACTAATTCTCGTTGAACTCGCAACGAAATCGGCCCGCAAGCGTCAGTCGCGCTTGCGGGCCGATTGGCTTATGGAGCGTTTGCGCGCTTTACGACGTGCACACCGCGACGCACGTCAGCCCCTCGGCCTTCTCCGCCGCGTCGATCGCGGTCTCCAGCGCATCGAACGCGTGGCGCTCCACTTCGATCGCATCGAGCGGCAACTGGCCCGACTGCACGAGCGCGATCAGCGCGCGGTAGTCCGCGCCGCTGTACATGAAGTGGCCGATCAACTCCCAATTGTTGATGAGCATCTCCCCGTACTTGATCGGCAGATCCACCTCCATGCTGCCCATCAGCACCATGCGGCCGTTGCGGCGCAGGCTGCGCAGCGCGCAGAGCGTGGCGCCCGGGTCGGTGGCGTGGCCGACCATGTCAAAGGCGAGATCGGCCCCGCCGTTCGCGGCGGCGCGAATGGCGTCCACGTCGCGCGCCATCTCGCCGCTGAGCGCCACGGTCACCACGCGGCCGCCGCCGAGCTTCGCGAGCGGCGCCAGCGCCGCCGCGCGCCGGCCGAGCGCCACGACACGGCCCGCGCCGAGTGCTAGCGCATCGAGCACGGCCGCCGAACCGAACGCACCGGCTGCTCCGTTCACCACGACGGTTTCGCCTGCCGAGAGCCGGCCGCGCCGCAGGCCGCCGAAGGGCACCACGAGCTTGCCGAGCGCCGCGAGGTGCGCCGAGGCCACGTGGTCGAGGCCGTCGAGCGGGAACACAGTCGAGGCGGGAAACTCGACCGCCTCGCGCAGCGTGCCGTGCGGGAAATCGCCGAGCATGGGCGCGCTGTCCGGGCTGATCGCGGTGAGCCCCAGCAGTGCCTGGGCGGGCTCGCGCAGCGCCTCGTCGGCGATCCAGTAGGGGCTCAGCGCCACGCGCTGGCCTACGCGATAGCCGTACACGCCTTCGCCGAGCGCGAGTACCCGGCCGATGCCGTTGGTCCCCGGCGAAAACGGCCCCTGCGGATAGCCGTACGGCAGCTTGCCCTGCACGTACTGGCGCGTGTAGCTCAGGAGCGGCACGGCCTCCACGCCCACCAGCAACGCGCCGCGGCGGGGTTCGGGTCGCGGAACGTCGCGCAGCGCGAGCGGCTGGCCGGGTTTATCGAGCATCCAGGCTTTCATGACATCTCCTAGTGGAAAGGGTTTTCACGGTTCATCTGACGGATTGAACTCTAGGCGAGCGAGACGTATTCTTGAAATCAATCGCCTACATTCCACCTATCACCGTGATTGATCTCTCCGGCATCGATCTGAACCTGCTCGTGTCGCTCGACGCCCTGCTCGTCGAATCGAACGTGACGCGCGCCGCCGCGCGGCTGAATCTCACGCAGCCGGCCGTTTCGGCGCAGCTCGCGCGGCTGCGCCAGCTCTTCGACGACCCGCTGCTCATTCCCGCCGCCAGTGGCCGCGGCATGACGCCCACGGCGCGCGCGCTCGAACTGATGGAGCCGCTGCATGCGGCGCTCAAGACGCTCGAAACCGTGGTGCGCCGCGAACCCGCGTTCGATCCGCTCACCGGCACGCGGCGCTTCGTGGTCGCCGCAAGCGACCAGTGCGTGGCCGTGCTGGGCCTGCCGCTGATGATCGAGTGGCCGCGGCTGGCCGGTCCTGGGCTGCAACTGGCGTTCATCGCCATTGAATCGGGTTCGCTCGCGGAGCGCTTCGAGCGCGGCGAGATCGATTTGCTGCTTGGCTCCGCGCAGCAGGTGCCACCAACGCTAAAGGCCAGAAAGCTCTACGACGAGCGCTTCGTCGTGGCTCAACGCAAAGGGCACCCGCGCGGCGCGGCCGCGTTCGACCTGGACGGCTATTGCGCGCTCGAGCACGTGCTCGTTTCGACCAGCGGTGCGAGCTTCTTCGGTTTCATGGACGAGCATCTCGAAGCGCTTGGCCGCCGCCGCCGCGTGGCGCACTCGGTTCAGCACTTCACGCTCGTGCCCGAGGTGCTCACGCGCACGGACTACGTGGCGACGCTGCCTTACCGGCTCATCGCACGCTACCAGGACCGCGTGGACCTTTTCGAGCTGCCGTTCGAGGCACGCGGCTTCTCGATGCATGCGGCATGGCATCCGCGTAATCACGCAGATCCCGCGCTCGTATGGCTGCGCGAGACGGTGGCTGCGATGACTACCGGCGACATGGTTAGCGATCCTCTTGATTGACGCTCACGCGCAATTCATCAGTCGATTGATTCGGTGAACGAGCAGGAAACGGTCCGCATGCGCGCCAGCTATACTGCACGAGACGTTCAAAAATAGCCGCGCCGCAACACAAAAGCGCGGTCCCCGCGCCGTTGTCCCATCGTCGTTTCCTGCTTGCCCGCCACTTGCGAAGCCATGCTGACCCCAGACGAAATCCGCGCGGTCCCGCTTTTTTCCACGCTCCCCGACGCCGAACTCGAGCGCCTCGCCCAAACCTCCGCGGATCTGCATCTGAATCCCGGCGAATACGCCGTGCATGAAGGCGGCGAGCGCGCGTTGTACGCCGTGCTGTCCGGCAAGATGGAGGTCGTGAAGCTGTTCGACGGCATCGAGCGCACGCTTGGATGGCGCTTACCCGGCACGATCTTCGGCGAAGTGCCGCTCGCGCTCAGTTCGCCCTTTCCGGGCGCGTATCGCGCGGCCCTTCCCTCGCGCGTCATGCGCGTGGACGCGCAGCACTACTACGCGCTCGCCGCCGCCTCTTCTGACGTCGCGACGCGCATGGGCGCGCTCGCACGCGAGCGCATAGGCGGCTTGCAGGGCCTCTCCGCGGAGCCGCCGAAAACGCGCGTCTCCCTCGTGGGCGCGCGCTGGGACCCGGCCTGCGCGAACCTGCGCCAGTTCCTCGCGCGCAACCAGATCAGCTGCGAGTGGATGACGCCCGATGCGCCCGAACTCAAAACGCGCTGGAGCGGGCCGTGCCCCGAAGAACAGGACTGTCCTGCGTTGCGCCTCGCCGATGGCACGCTGCTAAGCCGCCCCGCGACGCGCGAGGTCGCGGAGCGCCTCGGGCTGCAAACGCAACCGCGACTCACGGAATACGACACGTTGATCATCGGCGGCGGCCCGGCCGGGCTTGCCGCGGCCGTCTATGGTGCATCAGAAGGACTCCGTACCATCGTGGTGGAGCGTGAAGCACCGGGCGGCCAGGCTGGCACCTCATCGCGCATCGAAAATTATCTGGGCTTTCCTGGCGGCATTTCCGGCGACGAACTGGCGAGCCGCGCGCTGCAGCAGGCAAGGCGGCTCGGCGCGGAAATTCTCGTCACGCGCGCCGTTGCGCGTGTCGATACCGCCGCGCGCGAAGTCCATCTCGACGGCGGCGACATGGTGCGCGCGCACACGCTCATTCTCGCGACGGGCGTCACGTGGCGGCGCCTCGCGATCGAAGGCTTCGACCGCTTCATCGGCAAAGGCATTTATTACGGCGCGGCGCGCAGCGAAGCCAGCGGCACACACGGGCTCGACGTGTACCTGATCGGCGGCGGCAATTCGTCGGGACAGGCCGCGCTGTACTTCGCGAATCATGCGCGCGCCGTCACGCTCATCGTGCGCGGCGAATCACTCGAGAACAAGATGTCGCGCTATCTCGTCGAACAGCTGGCCGGGAAGGAGAATGTGCGCGTCGAACTGAATTCCGAAGTGGTCGGCGTGTACGGAGACACACATCTCGACGCCATCGACGTGCTCAATACGGCGAGTGACAGCGTGAGCCGCCGCGAATGCGGCGGCCTGTTCGTGTTCATCGGGGCTGACGCAGAAACGGGCTGGCTGCCGCCGGAGATCGCCTGCGACAAACGCGGCTACGTGCTGACCGGCGACGATGCCGTGAAAGCCGGGCGCTGGTCTCACCGGCGCGATCCTTACCTGCTCGAATCGAGCGTGCCCGGCGTCTTCGCCTGCGGCGACGTGCGGCTGAGCCCGGTCAAGCGCGTGGCTTCAGCCGTTGGTGAAGGCAGCATGGCGATCGCCTTCGTGCATCGTTACCTGCAGGAAGATCGCGCGTAGCGTTGCGCCAAACAACTCGACGCGCGCGAACTTTCAATCCGCTTCTTCCCGCTTGCTGCATTGCGTTTCTGTCCACTGCGCCAGCTTCGCGACGGGCTGGCGCCAGCCATGCGACAGCGTTGCGCCATCAAGGAATATGCAGCGAAAAATTCACATGCAAGCGCTTTACTTTCGTGTTCGAGAAGTGCAATTTGCAGTTCTGCGATGCGCGGCCAAGCGGCCGCGGCATCGGAATTGCTTCACGAAAGAGGCGCTCCGCTGCGCGACGAAACTCTGCGCAACTCCGCGCGGCCAGCGCTTGAAGTCCCGGTTTACGTTCTTTACGTTCCGTCTTCATCCTGGAGTCCGCTGATCGCCATGTCCAACGAACGTCCCCTCGATGCGCCGTGTGATTGCGACGACGCCTCCCAAGCCTCCCCCTCGCGCGCGCCAGCCGACGTCACGCGCCGCCGCTTCCTGCAATCGGCCGCCGCCGCTGCCGCGCTGAGCGCAACGCCTCATCTGCATGCGCAGAACGCGCCACCGGCCACCGCGCCGACTGAAGCACCGCCGCCCGCGCCCGCGCAACCGGTCAGGCTCGATATCAACGGCCGCGAATATGCGCTGCATATCGAACCACGCGTCACGCTGCTCGATGCGCTGCGCGACTACGCGGGTCTCACTGGCACGAAGAAAGGTTGCGACCGCGGCCAATGCGGCGCATGCACCGTGCTCGTGGAAGGACGGCGCATCAACAGTTGCCTCACGCTCGCGGTGATGCACGAAGGACAGCGCATCACCACGGTCGAAGGGCTCGCGGGCGCGGCCACGTTGAGCCCGGTGCAGCGTGCCTTTATCGAGCGCGACGCCTTCCAGTGCGGCTTCTGCACGCCGGGCCAGTTGTGTTCGGCAACGGCATGCCTGAGCGAATTCGCGGCGGGTGCCGCGAGCGCCGCCACGCCGGACGTGCGCACGCGCCCCGCGCAACTGAGCGACGCCGAAATACGCGAGCGCATGAGCGGCAACATCTGCCGCTGCGGCGCCTATGTCAACATCGTGGCCGCCGTGCGCGACGCGCACACGGCCAGCGCCTGAGTACAGAGGCACGAACATGGATGCCATCTCATACCAGCGCGCCCCCGACGTGAACGGCGCGATCGCCGCTGCGCAGCGGCCCGGAGCGATGTTCATCGGCGGCGGCACGAATCTCCTCGATCTCATGAAAGGCGGCGTCGCGCATCCGGTGACGCTCATCGACATCACGCGCATCGAAACGCTCGATCAAGTCGAAACGCTGCCCAACGGCGGCCTGCGCATTGGCGCGCTCGTGCGCAACAGCGACGCGGCCAATCACACGCTCGTGCGCACGCGCTACCCGCTGCTCTCGCAAGCGCTGCTCGCAGGCGCTTCGCCGCAACTGCGCAACATGGCGACGGTGGGCGGCAATCTCATGCAACGCACACGCTGTGCATACTTTTACGACACCGCTTTCACCCAATGCAACAAGCGCGCACCCGGCAGCGGCTGCGCGGCGACTGGCGGCTTCAATCGCATGCATGCGATCCTCGGCGCAAGCGCGCAATGCGTGGCCGTCAATCCATCCGATATGAGCGTCGCGCTCGCGGCGCTCGACGCGACCGTGCAGGTGAGCGGGCCGCGCGGGGCACGGTCGATTCCATTCGCGTCGTTTCATCGCTTGCCCGGCGATCGGCCCGATCTCGACACGATGCTTCAGTCAGGTGAACTGATCACCTCGGTCGACTTGCCGCCGCCCTTGTTCAGCGAGCACTCGCACTATCTGAAGGTGCGTGACCGCGCGAGCTATGCATTCGCGCTCGTATCAGTCGCGAGCGCGCTGCAACTCGACGGCCACCGCATACGCACGGCGCACATCGCGCTGGGCGGCGTCGCCCATCGGCCCTGGCGCGCGAGCGTGGCGGAGCAGCATCTCGCGGGAAAAACGCTCGATGAGTCGACGCTACGCGAAGCCGCAGCGGCGGAACTCGCGCAGGCGAAGCCGCTGAGCGGCAATGCCTTCAAGGTCGGGCTCGCGCAGCGCGCGATCATTCGCTCGACGATGCTTGCCGCCGCCGGCACGCAAGGTCAAAAAACCGGAGAGATCGCATGAGCACGCTGACCGGACAACCGATGGACCGCATCGACGGCATGCTCAAGGTCACGGGCGGCGCCCTCTATGCGAGCGATTTCCCCGAAACGCGGCTCGCCCATGCCGTGCTGGTCACCAGCACGATTGCGAGCGGTACGATCACATCGATCGACGCGAGCCGCGCGCAGTCCATGCCCGGCGTGCTGCTCGTCATGACGTACCAGAGCGCGATGCGCCTGCCCAACGGCGGGCGCTCGCCGCTCAAGCCGCCCGCTGGACGGCACCTCACGCTGCTGCAGGACAACGTCGTGCGCTACAGCAACGAGCCCGTCGCGGTCGTCGTGGCCGACACGCTCGAACACGCGACGGACGCCGCGCGTCACGTCAACATCGTTTACGCGCCGACGCAGGCCACGCTCGACTTCAACCGTGCGAAGGGCGACGCGCACGCGCCGCCAAGCCCGATGGGCCGCCCGGTCGAATCGACGCGCGGCGACGTCGAGGCCGGCATGAACGAGGGTCCGGTGCGCCTCGACGCGATCTACACGACGCCCACGCAGTTCCACAACCCGATGGAGCCGCACGCGACGATGGCCCGTTGGGACGGCCCCGACCTCACGCTCTACGACGCCACTCAGGGCGTGAGCGGCGCGCGCAACGCCGTAGCGGCCGTGTTCGGCATCGCGCCCGACAACGTGCGCGTGATCTCGCCGTTCCTCGGCGGCGGCTTCGGCTGCAAGGGGTCGTCGTGGTCGCACGTGAGCCTGTGCGCGATGGCCGCGAAGCAGACGGGGCGTCCCGTGCGCTTAGCGCTCGCGCGCCCGCAGATGTTCGGGCCGGTCGGCTCGCGCCCGCACACCGAGCAGCACCTCTCGCTCGCCGCGCGCGCGGACGGCACGCTCACGGGCTTGCGCCACGACACGCTCGCCCACACCTCCTCGTTCGAAGACTGGCTGGAGATGTGCGGCCTCGTCACGCGCATCATGTACGCGGTGCCCAATTGCAGCACGAGCCATCGTGTCGTACCCCTGAATGTCGGCACGCCGACATTCATGCGCGCGCCCGGTGAAACCACGGGCTCGTTCGCGCTCGAATCCGCCATGGACGAACTGGCGTGGCAACTGAAGATGGACCCGGTCGCGCTGCGCCTGAAGAACTATGCCGAAAGCGAACCGCAGGATGGCAAGCCGTGGTCGTCGAAAGCGCTGCGCCAATGTTATGAAACGGGCGCGCAACGCTTCAACTGGTCGCGGCGCATCGCCACGCCGCGCGCGATGCGCAACGGCAACACGCTCATCGGGCTTGGCATGGCAAGCGCGACGTACCCCGCGAATCGCAGCGAAGCCGCCGCCGTGGCGCGCATCCTGCCTGACGGCACCGCGATGGTCGCGTCGGGCACTCAGGACATCGGCACCGGCACCTACACGGTGATGACCCAGGTGGCCGCCGACGCCCTCGGCTTCCCGCCCAATCGCATCCGCTTTGCACTGGGCGATTCGACCTTGCCGCAAGCACCGGTTTCGGGCGGCTCGCAGTCGGCGGCAAGCGTCTCGCCCGCCGTGCAGGCCGCGTGCATAGCCGTGCGCGACAAGCTCGTCGCGCTAGCGCGCGCCGACCGCGGCTCGCCCGTCTACGGACTCGCCGCCGATGACGTGAGCGTGCAGGACGGCTGGATCGTGAGCCGCAGCGACAATTCGCGCCGCGATCCGGCCGCCGCCGTCATTGCACGCGCGGGCGGGCAGCCCGTCGAGGCGCAGATCGCGACCAGGCCTGGCGCGGAAAAGCAGCAGTATGCGTTTCACTCGTTCGGCGCGGTGTTCGCCGAAGTGCACGTCGATGCCGACACGGGAACGATACGCGTGGCGCACATCGTCGGCGCGTACGACGTGGGACGCGTGCTCAACGAAAAGACAGCGCGCAGCCAGCTGATGGGCGGCATGGTGTGGGGCGTGGGCACGGCCCTGCACGAAGAGGGGCTTTTCGACACGCGCATGGGCCGCATCGCGAACAACAATCTCGCGGAATATCACGTGCCCGTGAACGCGGACATCGGCGAACTGGACGTGCTGTTCGTGGGCGAGCCGGATCTGCGCTTCAATCCGCTCGGTGTGCGCGGCATCGGCGAGATCGGCATTACCGGCGTGCCGGCGGCCATTGCGAACGCCGTGTATCACGCCACCGGCGTGCGCGTGCGCGATTTGCCGATCACGCTCGACAAGGTCGTTCCGCAGATGAATTCGCTTGCGTGATCGGCACTGTGCGGCCTGCAGCGAGGTCCTGCACCCGCATAGTGCATGAACGGTCGATCCATGCAGCGCAAAGCCAGGCAAATAGCGCGCGCGGGGCTTGCCTCACGCGCGCTTGCGCCGCACAATCACTGCTCACCCTCTTCGCGGGCGTCCACACCCATGGCCTATGCTTCGTTCGCCACCGGCGTGTTGCTCGCCGCCGGCACTGGTTCGCGCTTCGATCCCAACGGTCTGCGCAACAAACTCCTCGCTCCCCTTCCGGAAGGCACGTGCGTCGCGCGCGAGTCCGCGCAACGGTTGCTGCGTGTCGTGCCCAGAGTGATCGCCGTGGTGCGTCCCGGGGCGGAAACGCTCGCGCATGTGCTCAACGACGCGGGCTGCGACGTGGTGTTCGCGCCAGACGCCGCGCGCGGCATGGGCGCGAGTCTCGCTGCCGGCGTGGAAACCGATCATGACGCGGAAAGCTGGATTGTCGCGCTGGCCGACATGCCCTGCATCGCCGTCGAATCGATCGAAGCCGTCGCGCGTGCGCTGGACGGCGGCGCATCGCTCGTCGCGCCGTTCTATCGAGGGCAGCGCGGACATCCGGTGGGCTTCGGCTACCCGCATCGCGAAGCGCTCGTCGCGCTCGATGGCGACACTGGCGCACGCTCGCTGCTGAACTCGCACCCGCTCACGCGTGTGGAAGTCAACGACCCCGGCATTCTGCGCGACGTCGACACGCCAGCCGACCTCAACGGGCTTTGATTCCGCGCTTCAACCCGCAGCGATTGTTCAATTGCGAGTGCCAGGCATGCAATCGATCGCCTAGGCTATAAGCTGACGCGCACTATCGAACCATAGGCGCGGCCACACGCTTTAGCGCAAGAGGACCTCGCGATGATCTGTTCGCACACGAATCCGCTTCCCGATCCGCTCGCCGATCCGACGCGCGACCCCGAACGCGACCCGCTCACCCCGCCGGCACCGGGCCATCACAACGACGAACCGCAACACCCCGAGGGGCCGCCGGACAAGGACCCCGTCTGATGGCACGCCCGGCCGCCACGGCCGGGCATCTCATCTCACGGCCGTAGCGGCGCCTGCGACGCCAGTTCGCAAGCGCCGCGGCCCCTCCTGCGCGCCCGCGTTCCTTCCGCCCCCAAATCCCAGCCTTTCGCAAAGCTTGCGCCTTCGACGGTCGATCCGTAGAATGCAAACGATTCCTATTTGCAATATTTTTCAAGATCGCCGTGAGCCCAATCGTGATCGCGTTCGCCCCCGCACGCCCGTCGGCGAGCCGAGGTTTCGCATGAGACCGCTGCTGGTCCGCCTGCACCGCTGGTTCGGTCTTGGCACCGCAGCCTTCCTGTTCCTCGCCGGACTCACCGGCGCGGTGATTGCGTGGGACCACGAACTCGACGCGCTGCTCAACCCATCGTTCTTCCGCAGCGCGACGCCGGGCACGCCGCTGCCCGCGCTCGAACTCGCGAAGCGCCTCGAGGCCGAGGAACCGCACGCGGTCGTGACCTTCATGCCGCTTTCCGTCGAGCCCGGCCATACCTGGATCGCGCTGGTGGCGCCGCGCCTCGATCCAAGGAGCCAGGCGCCCTATGCGCTCGACTTCAACCAGGTCGCGCTCGACCCCGTAACGGGCGAAGAACAAGGCCGCCGCATGTGGGGCAAGGCATCGCTTGCGCGCCAGAACCTGATCCCTTTCCTCTACCAGCTCCACTACACGCTATTCATGCCGACGAAGATGGGCATCGACTTCGGCGTATGGACGATGGGCGTGGTGGGGATCGTTTGGCTTCTCGACGGCTTCATAGCGATCGTGCTCGCGTTTCCGAGCCTGAAAAGCTGGCGCAAGTCGCTCGCGTTTCGCGTGAAGCGCGGCGGCTACGCGCTCACGTTCGACCTGCACCGCTCTGGCGGCGTATGGCTCTGGGGGCTCCTGATCGTGGTGGCCGTCACATCCATTTCGATGAACCTCGGCGCGCAGGTCGTGCGCCCTGTGGTGTCGGTTTTCTCGACGCTCGCGCCGGACCCCTTCCGCATCGTCGCGCCGGGCCCCGCGCTCACGCCTGCGCAAGCGTCGGCCGCGCGTGACCGGATCGTGGCCGAAGCCGCCGACGTGGGCCGCCGCGAAGGCATCGCCGCGCCGCCGGGCGGACTCTTCGGGCTGCCCACATCCGGCGTGTACGGCGTGGGCTACTACGCAGCGGGCAAGGATCATGGCGACGCGGGCCTCGCCAATGCCTGGCTCATGATCAACGCGCGCACGGGCGAAGTGCTCGGCAGGCAGATTCCCGGCAAAGGCAGCGCGGGCGACATCTTCATTCAGGCGCAGTTTCCGTTGCATTCGGGGCGCATTGCTGGCCTGCCGGGACGCATCGCCATCAGCTTTACCGGACTCGTCGTGGCGATACTCAGTGTGACCGGCGTGCTCATCTGGCTCAAGAAAGCGCGTGCGCGGCGCAAGCCCGCGAAACAAACCAGGACAGCCAGCACGATCGGCACGCGCGAGCGCGCCGCGAATTGACCCGCAGACGAACGCGCGTGACAAAAGAAAAGGCCTTGCAGCGAGTGATCGTTGCAAGGCCTTTTTCGTGGACGGGCTCGAAACAGCAAGCCCGTCATGCCTACTTTCAGCGCGTCACTTCATCGAATGCCGCAAGCAAGCGCGCGACATCGGCGGCGTGAATGTCGCCCATCGTCGAAATGCGGAACAGTTGCGCCGACAAGCCGCCCTGCCCCGCATAGATCACGAACCCGCGCGCCTTGAGCGCGTCATGCAGCAGCGGATAATCGACGCCCGCGGGCAAGCGGAACGCGCGCAGCACCACCGACGATTCGCCCTTTGGCAGCACGCTCTCCATGCCGCGCGCGGCTAGCCCTGCGCGCACCTGCTCCGAAAGCGCCGCATAGCGCGCGTGACGCGCCTGCCAGCCGCCTTCATCCGCGAGTTCGCGCAGCGCCTCGACGAGCGCGTAATACGCGTGCACGGAAGGCGTGAACGGCGTGTTGCGCTGATCCTGCAGCGTGGCAAGGCGCTTGAGGTCGAGATAGTACGTGCGGCTATGCGCCGCTTCGAGCGCGGCGCGGCGCACTACCACGAAGGCCGCGCCCGGCACGCCGTGCAGGCACTTGTTCGCCGTCGCGGCCACCGCCGCGATGCTGGCGTCGCCGAAATCGATCGCTTCGGCACCGAAGCTGCTTACGCCGTCCACGAGCATTTGCACGCCGCGTGCGCGGCACGCTTCGCCCAGCGCACGCAGATCGTTCAGCCGGCCGGTGGTCGTTTCGTGATGGATGATCGCAACGTGCGTGATCGCCTTGTCGGCGTCGAGCGCGGCCGTGATGCGCGCGAGGTCCGGCGCCTGCATCCAGTCGTGCTTTATGACCTCATGCGCGATGCCGTACTGCTTCGCGATCGCGGTGATGCGCTCGCCATATACGCCGTTTTCTACGATCAGCAGCTTGCCGTTCGCAGGCACGAGCGTCGAGATCATGCTTTCGACCGCAGCCGTGCCGGAGCCCGTCATGAGCACGGCCTGCCACTGCGCGGGGTCGAGATCGTAGACGCCCACGAGACGCGTGCGCGCCTCTTCCTGCACATCGAAAAACTCGCCTTCGCGATGGCACAGGTCTTCCTGAAGGAGGCTCTGGCGCACGCGTTCGGTCAGCGTGACCGGGCCGGGATTGAGCAGCAGCATCGGTAGTTCCTTATTGAGCGAGCGCGCCAATGTGGCGCATGAGGCGCGTCTTCACATCGGGCGGCGTGATCGTGGGGCGCGGCAGGCCGTCGGGCGTGCCGCGGCGAATCGTCAGGCGTACGAAGCGTGTGCCTTCGACACCCGAAGTGCCCTTCGCGCGCTCGCGCGCGGCGGCGAGCACGCCGTCGAGCGTGGCGAGATCGTCGCCTTCCACGGCGTGCGCGTAACCGCAAGCGGCGGCCACGTTTGCGAACGACACCTGCCCCGACACGGTGGCCTGGCCACCCGTCGAATCGTGCGCGCCGTTGTCGAGCAGCACGTGCGTGAGATTCGCGGGGCCATAGGCGCCGAGCGTGGCGAACACGCCCATGCGCATGAGCGCCGCGCCGTCGCCGTCGAGCGCAACCACGTTCAGGTCGGGCCGCGCAAGCGCGAGACCGAGCGCGAACGGCGTGACGCAGCCCATCGAGCCCACCATGTAGAGCTGGTTCGAGCGGTCGTCGAGCGCGTAGAGTTCGCGTCCGCAGAAACCTGTCGAGGCGACGACCACCGTCGACTCGGCAGGCGTCGCGGCGATCACGCGCTCTAGCGCCTGTGCACGCGTGGGCAGTTGATCAGGAGTCCGTCCGGTCCATTCGACCTGCGCGGCGCTCAGCGCGTGCTTTTCAGGCATCGCGCCGCTGCCCTTGAGTTCGTACGGCGCGACGCTGCCTTTTTGCATCACGAGCGCGTACGGGCGGCCCGTTTCGTCCATATGCTTGATGGCGCGATCGAGCGCCGCCGCGATCTGATCGGCTTGCGTGGGGAATGTCTCCCACGGAATTTCCATCGTTTCCAGCATCTGCGGCGTGACCGGGCCCATCAGCGCGTGCTGCGGCTCGTCGCTGACGCCCGGCTGGCCGCGCCACGTCACGATCAGCAATTGCGGCAGGCGGAACGTCCACGTGAGCGAAGTGAGCGGGCTGACGGCATTGCCGAGGCCCGAGTTCTGCATCATCGTGATGCCGCGCTTGCCCGCGAGCGCCACGCCCGCGATGACCGCGACCGCGTCGCCTTCGTTGGCCGCGCTCACGTAGTGCAGCGAGTCGTCTTGCAGCACATAGTTGATGAACGGCGTGAGGTACGAACACGGCACGCCCGCGTACCACTCGAAGCCGCGCGAACGCGCCGCTTCGACGAACTGTGCGGCTTCGATCATGCCTGGCCCTCCGCGCCGAGCGGCGTTTGCGCGTGCGCGAAATCTCCAGCGCGGCGGAAGTCTTCGAGGTCGTTCACGCCGCGCCAGTGGCCATGCACATATTGCACTTCGATTTTCTCGCCGTCTGCGATCAGCGCATTGAGCAGCGCGGGCATGTCGAGCGTGTCGAAGTCGGCGCGCGTTTGCAGTTGCGCGAGCTTCTTCGCGAGCTTCGCGCGGCCTGCGCCGCGCACGTTCACGAGACCGATCCAGCGGCCGTGCGCAGCCGCGCCGTTTGCGGCCGGTTCGCTCGCCACGCGCTCGAGGAACACTTTGTTGCCGAACAGATCGCGCTCGTCGGCGGCCGAGCACCATGCGAAGTCGCGCGTGCTGCTGTTCTCCGAGTCAGGCGACGAATCCACCACCACGCTGAAGTCCGCTTCGCTTTCCACGAGATCGCGCAGGATGTAGCTGCTGAACACGAGGTCGCCGTACGAGATCACCGTGTCGTTGTCGAGCGCGCCGACCGCGCACGCGAGCGACGCGAGTTCGTTCGTCTGCGCGAATCGCTCATTGCGCACGAGCTTGATCCCCGCCTTGTCGATGGCTTCGGCCTTGTAGCCGCCCACCACGGTGATGTCGTTGACCGACTGCTTCTTGAACGCATCGACGAGCCAGCGCAGGAGCGGCTTGCCCGCCACGGGCAGCATGACCTTGGGCTTGTCTTCCGTGTAAGCGTCGAGGCCCGAGCCGCGGCTCGCGGCCAGCACGATCGCGGAGCCCGCGCCGCGCGACGAAGCGGAGAGGTAGCGGTCCTCGGCTTCGGAGTATTCGTCGGCGTCCTGCAGGCGGAAAATTTCGTTGACCGCAGCAATACGGTCTTCGACATCGACGAGCGTCTGCGTTTCGTAAATCGTCCTGGTCACGGCCTGCATGGCCGAAACGGCCGCGCGGATCTGATGGTTCGCCCAGATCACCGTGCTGATGCCCGCCTTGCGGAACACGTCGGTCGGCGTGCTGTAGTACTTGGTCGGCACGATCACGAGCGGGCCGCGGCCCGCCCACTCGCGCGCGAACGTGAGGATCTCATCGGGCTTGGAGAGCTTGCTGTGGATGAGGATCGCGTCCGCGCCCGCCAGGCGATAGGCCTCGGCACGCTTGAGCGCTTCGTCCATGCCCCAGCCCGCGATCAGCGCCTCGACGCGCGCGACGATCGAGAAGTGCTCGTCGGTCTGCGAGTCCTTGCCCGCCTTGATCTTGCCGCAGAACTCGTCGATGTCTGCAAGCGGCTGCGCCTCGCCATTGATGAAGCTGTTGGTCTTCGGGAACTGCTTGTCTTCGATGCACACGCCCGCAATGCCGCGCTGCTCCAGCTTGCGCACGAGACGGCGCACGTTGTTGAAGTTGCCGTAGCCGGTGTCGCCGTCGAGCAGGATGGGCAGGTCGCTCGCGTCGGCCATGAACTCGAGGTTGTCGACCACCTGGGTCCAGCTCGCTTCGTTGTTGTCGCGCACGCCGAACTGCGCGGAGATCGAGAGGCCCGAGCCCCAGATCGCCTTGAAGCCCGCCTCGCGCGCAATGCGTGCGGAAAGGCCGTTGTGCGCTTCCATCAGGAATTCGAGTTCGTTGCTGGTCAGCATCTGGCGCAGCCGTGCGCTGCGCGATGTGGCATTGGCGGCGGGGACCAGGGCGGGTTCGCGTGCGTTCATTCTTGTTACTCCAGTGGACGTCATGAGGGCGGCAGCGGGGGCTGCGCCGTGCGCGTCGCATCGTTGGGAAAAGTCTTCGTCCCCGGCGTCATCGCAGGCCTCGAAATCAGGCCGGCCGGGAGCAAAGTCGCGACTATATCGGAAATGATTCCTATCCGCAGTCGATCGACGCAAAGAGTGGCAAATCATGGAGTTACAGTGAAATTTGTGGCTTTTATCGGCGTTTTCGCGGGGGGGTTTCAGCGCTCCGTCATATGAGCCAGATCAAAGGTCTTTGTTTTGTATGAAGAAACGCTGCCTAAGCAGGGTTCCCCCTGGGTCTCGCGCACGTTTGCGTGGGCCGTAAACACACTCTGGCGGCAACGTATCGCCAGTCGTACCGCTCCTGCCCTGTGGAATACCTGACCGACCATGCAGAACATGACCCTGAACAAGAAGCTCCGCTCGATGATCGTGATCCTCTGGATCGGCCTGCTGTTGATCGTCGCCTTTGGCGCCTGGCAAAGCCGCGAGTCGATGATTCGCGAGCGGCGCGCGCAGCTCACCACGCTCGTCGAAGAAGCGATGAGCGTCGCGAACTATTACTACGGCCTCTCGCAACGCAACGCCCTGCCCGAAGCCGACGCGCAGAAGCAGGCGCTCGCCGTGATCGGCTCGATCCGCTACGGCGCGGACGGCTATCTGAGCATCAACGACTCGAATGCGGTCATGCTGATGCACCCGATCAAGCCCGAGCTGAACGGCAAGAAGCTCTCGGACTTCACCGACCCCGCGGGCACTCACGTATTCACCGAACTCGTGAACGCGGCGAGCGGGCCGAACGGCGGCTTTCTCGACTACCTGTGGGCCAAGCCCGGCCATAGCGAGCCGGTGCCCAAGACGAGCTACGGCCGCCGCTTCGCACCGTGGGACTGGGTGATCGTGACGGGCATGTACATGGACGACGTGCGCGCCGAGTTCTACGGCAGCCTGCTGCGCTGGCTCGGCGTCACCTTCCTGCTGGGGGCCGCCTCCACCGCCGTGATGGTGCTCGTCGTGCGCAGCGTGCGCAGCAGCATCGGCGGCGAGCTGGAAGGCGCGGTGGACGCGGCCAACCGCATCGCCGAGGGCGATCTCACCCTGCGCCTGCACGTGCAGGGCACGAACGAGACCAGCCTGATGCGTGCGCTCGCAACGATGCAGACGGCGCTCGTGCAAACCGTCTCGCGCGTGCGCAGCGGCGCGGAAAACATCAACGTGGGCGCGAACGAGATTGCGGCGGGCAACACGGATCTCTCGCAGCGCACCGAGGAACAGGCGGCGGCGCTCGTGCAGACCGCATCGAGCATGGATCAGATGACGGCGAATGTGCGCCAGAGCGCGGATAGCGCCCAGCATGCGGCGTCGCTCGCGAGCCAGGCCGCCGACGTCGCCACGCGCGGCAGCGCCGTGGTCGACGACGTGGTGCGCACCATGGGCGACATCACGACGAGTTCACAGCAGATTGGCGACATCATCGGCGTGATCGACGGCATTGCGTTCCAGACCAACATCCTCGCCTTGAACGCGGCCGTGGAAGCGGCGCGCGCGGGCGAGCAGGGCCGTGGCTTCGCGGTCGTGGCTGCCGAAGTGCGCAGCCTCGCGCAGCGCTCCGCCACCGCCGCCAAGGAGATCAAGGCGCTGATCGAAAAGTCGACGGGCACAGTGACCGAAGGCCAGCATCTCGTGACCAACGCCGGCGCGACGATGACCGAGATCGTGCAGTCGGTGCGACGCGTGCACGAGATCCTCGAAGAGATCAGCAACGCTTCGCGCGAGCAGAGTGCCGGCATCGAGCAGGTCAACCGCGCAGTGGGCGAGATGGATCAGGTGACGCAGCAGAATGCGGCGCTCGTCGAAGAGGCCGCCGCCGCCGCCCATTCGCTCAAGGATCAGGTGAGCGTGCTGCGCGAATCGATCGCGAGCTTCCGCTTGCCGGCGCACGCTTAAACGGGTCTGCGCACCGCGGCGCGACTTCGCCGCCGGTGCCTCCCGCCTTTCACCGGGCCGCATTCGCGGCCCGGTTCGGTTTACGCCCCTCCCACTTCCCCGCACCGTTCGCGCCGCATGACGGCGCGCAACACGCACCCGATCGTCTCGCGGCCGTGCGCACCTTTCATTTCAATTAAATTACATCATGTTTACAATATAGTTCTGCCAAGCCACCCCGCCTTGCCGATGATCCGTTCCAGGAAACCGCCACGCGACCCGCACGCGACCGCGACCCGTCACCCGATGCTCGCGCCGCGCCTGCCCGCGTGGCGCTCGAAGTTCATCGTGTTCATCACGTTCGCCGCCTTCGCGGCGCTGGCGGGGCGCGCGTTCTGGATTCAGATCGCCAATCACGGCTTCTACGTGAAGCAGGGCCAAAAGCGCTACCAGCGCACGCTGGAACTCGACGCCATGCGCGGGCGCATCGTCGATCGCAACGGCGCGCTGCTGGCCGTGAGCCTCGCCACGTTCGAAGTCTGGGTGAATCCGCGCCTGCTCGACGCCGCAGCGCACGCGCCGCTCGCGCGCGTGCTCGACATGCCGCTCGCGGAACTGGACCGGCGCGTTGCCGGCGACCGCTCCTTCGTGCTGCTCAAACGCCAGGTGGACGCCAACACCGCCGAGCACATCGACGAGATGGGCATGGGCGGCATCACGCTGATCGCCGACTCGAAGCGCTATTACCCCGAAGGCGAATCGGCCGCGCACGTGGTGGGCTTCACCGACATCGAAGACGCCGGCCAGGAAGGCGTCGAGCTTGCCGCGAACACGCGACTGCGCGGCACGCCGGGCCAGCGCGAGGTGATCCGCGACCGGCTCGGGCGCGTCGTTTCCGAGCCGAGCGAGCGCGTGCAGCCGCGCAACGGCGAGACCGTGCAGCTCACCATCGACCGCCGCGTCCAGCAGCTCGCGTACACGCAGCTCAAGGCTGCGGTGGCAAAAAACCATGCGGAAGCGGGCAGCGTCGTCGTGCTCGACGCGCAGAACGGCGAGATCCTCGCGCTCGCGAACTGGCCGTCGTTCGACCCGAACGACCGCGCGCGTCTCACGGGCAAGCAGTTGCGCAACCGCGCCGTGGTCGACACGTTCGAGCCCGGCTCGACGATCAAGCCCGTGGTCGTTTCGCTTGCCATGGACCTGCGCAAGGTCAACGCAAACACGCTCATCGACACCTCGCCGGGCACCTACCGCATCGGCCCCGCGACGATCCACGACACGTCCAATCATGGCCGCATGACCGTGGCCGAAGCGATCCAGAAGTCGAGCAACATCGCGCTCGCCAAGCTCGCGCTGAATCTCCCCGCGCAAACCATCTGGGACAAGTATCAGGAGTACGGCCTCGGGCAGAAGCCCGGCGTCACGTTCCCGGGCGTAGCGCCTGGCCGCGTGCGGCCGTGGGCGCGCTGGCGCCCCATCGAGCAGGCGACGATGGCGTATGGCTACGGCCTTTCCACTTCGCTCCTGCAGATGGCGCAGATCTACACGGCCTACGCCGGCGACGGCACGCTGCATCCGGTTACGCTGCTGCGCGATCCGTCAGGCGGCGCGAACAGTTCAACTGCGCTGGCGACGCGTGCCGTGACGACACCGGCCACGGCCGCCGCGATGCGCAAGATGCTGGAAATGGCGACGAGCGACGGCGGCACGGGGCGCGCCGCGAATGTGGATGGCTATCGGGTGGGCGGCAAGACGGGCACCGCACGCAAGCAGATCGGCGCGGGCTACGCGAAGAACCGCTATCGCGCGCTCTTCGTGGGCATGGCGCCGATGAGCGCGCCGCGCGTGATCGTCGCGGTGATGATCGACGATCCGGCGGGCAAGGCGTTCTATGGCGGCACGGTCGCGGGGCCGGTGTTCTCTGGCGTGACGGCCGGCACGCTCCAGTTGCTCGGCGTGCCGCCCGATGTCGCGGCCGCACCCGAGAGTCCCAAGGGCACCAAGGTCAGCTCAGGGCGCGGTTAGCGTCGCAATCAATGGTGCCGGTAAGCGGGCGGCGGCTCGCTGCCCGACACGGCGGCGGGCGCGCCCGCTTCGCCGTTCTGCGCGGGCGGCGCGCCGTAACCCGACTGCGCGACCTGCTCCTGCGCCACGCGCGCTTCGTTGGCGCGCTTTTCGGCAAGCCTGTGCATGGCTCTCTGCACATCTTCCGGATACGTGACGTCGTTCGCCGAAGCCGGGTTGTACCCCACTGACTCCAGATCAACCAATTCCTGAAGCACCTGGGCGCGCGTCACAGGGCCGTTTTGCGCGCTATCGGCCTGCGCAAACGACACCGCCGGAACAATCGCCATCATCGAAACCAGCGCCGCGCGCAGCATTGCGTTTTTCACCATGCTCTCCGTTTGAACTCGATGGGCAAAGTCTACGCAGCGCGCTCACCCATAAAAACCGGCTCGCGGCGGAGAGAGTCTTCTATTCCTCGCAAGATTGATAAGGACTTCTGCGGTACTCAAATCTGGTCGCGGCCAAACGCGCGCAGCCCGTCGAGATCGAGCACGTCCACGCGGTTATAGGAGAGCGCGACGAGCCCCTGGCGCTCGAGCGTCTGCAGGGCCTGGTTGATCCGTTGCCTCGACGCACCCGCCAGCATGCCGATCTCCTCCTGCGAGATGTCGAGCGCACGCCCCGTCTCGGGGTAGAGATCGGGATTGAACATCTGCGCGAGCGACTGCGCGACGCGCGCATCCACGTCGAGCAAGCGGCTGTTCTGGATCAGCGCGATGAACTCGCCCATGCGGTTGTTGAGCTGATGGATCACGAAGCGGTTGAACGGCAGGCTGCTGTCCATGAGCCGGTGGAACGTCCCGGTGGCGACGGCCATGACGAGCGACGGCTGCAGCGCGATCACGTCGTACTTGCGCGGCTCGCGCTTGATGACGCTCCCCTCACCGAACCAGCCGCCGTGCGGCACACCCGAAAACGTGCAGCCGCGCCCCGAAGCATTGAAGATCGCCAGCTTCACGAGGCCCGAACTCACGCCGAGCCACCAGTCGGAGGGGGCTTCGCGCGCGGCGACGATCGCGCCCGCGGCATAGCCCTGCGCATGCGAGGACGCCAGCACCCACTCGCGATGCTCGGGCGCAAGCGCGCGAAACCACACGCAGCGCTCGAACAGCGAGGTCAGGCGCGCGAGGTTTGCTGCGTCGATGCGCTCGCCTTCGTTCCACGAATCGCGGGCAGGCGGGGTCCCGTCCGGGGGCATAATGGATTGCGACATCGCGCTTTCCTTGGGTTTAGTCAATCTTTGGGCCGATCTTGCCGAGCGGATCGTGCGTCGCGGCCCGCTCTGTCGCGCCGGCGACAGACTGGCGTGCGCGGCCCTGCTACGGTAGCGCGAATCATACCGACAAACCTGCGACCGACCGCGGCACGGCTCTGAGCCGGCATCGGCGATCGACACCGGAGACACCGCCATGTTGCACCCGTACGAAGAAGGGCTCGCGCAACGCGAAGCCAACTATGTGCCGCTCACGCCGATCGATTTCATCGCCCGCGCGGCCGAAGTCTACGGCGATCGTCTCGCCGTCGTCCATGGCGACATCCGCCGCACCTGGCGCGAGACTTATGCACGCACGCGGCGGCTCGCGAGCGCGCTCGAACGGGCGGGCATCGGCCGCAGCGACACGGTGGCGGCGCTGCTGCCCAACATTCCTGCGATGGTCGAGGCGCACTTCGGCGTGCCCATGCTCGGCGCGGTGCTCAACACGCTCAACACGCGGCTCGATGTCGCCACCATGCTGTTCATGCTGCGCCATGGCGAAGCGAAGGCATTGATCGTCGATACCGAATTCGCGGCGCTCGCGCAGCGCGCGGCGCTCGAATTCCCCAGCCTCAAGATCATCAGCGTGGCCGACATCGCGGCCGCCGACCCCGAATTCTTCCCGCGCGCAACCGACTACGAGGCGTTCCTCGAGCAGGGCGATCCCGAGTTCGCCTGGGCGCCGCCGCGCGACGAATGGGACGCCATTGCGCTGAACTACACCTCGGGCACGACGGGCGACCCCAAGGGCGTCGTGTATCACCATCGCGGCGCGTACCTCAACGCGGTGAGCAACATCCTCGAATGGGACATGCCCAAGCACGCCGTGTACCTCTGGACGCTGCCGCTCTTTCACTGCAACGGCTGGTGCTTTGCGTGGACCGTCGCTGCGCGAGCGGGCGTCAATGTGTGCCTGCGCAAGTTCGACGCGAAGCTCGTGTTCGACCTCATTCGCAGCGAGCGCGTCACGCACTATTGCGGCGCGCCCATCGTGCAGGGCGCGCTCGCCGACGCCCCCGCCGAGTATCGCGAGGGCATCACGCACACCGTGCGCACGATGGTCGCCGGCGCGCCGCCCGCGCCGGCCGTGATCGCGAAGATGAAGACGATCGGCATCGAGCTTACGCATGTCTATGGCCTGACCGAGGTGTACGGCCCCGCCGCCGTGTGTGCGGTGCAGGAGCGCTGGCAGACGCTGCCCGAAGAGGAACAGTCGCGCCTCGCCGCTCGCCAGGGCGTGCGCTATCACCTGCAAAGCGGTGTGAGCGTGCGCAATGGGCAGACGATGGAGCCCGTGCCCTCCGACGGCGAAACGCTCGGCGAGATCATGTTCCGCGGCAACATCTGCATGAAGGGCTATTTGAAGAACGAGCGCGCGACCGAAGAGGCGTTCCGCGGCGGATGGTTCCATACGGGCGACCTCGGCGTGATGACGCCCGACGGCTACGTGCGCATTACCGACCGCAGCAAGGACATCATCATCTCGGGCGGGGAGAACATCTCTAGCATCGAAGTCGAGGACACGCTGTATCGCCACCCGGCCGTCGCGCTCGCCGCCGTCGTGGCGATGCCCGACCCGAAGTGGGGAGAAGTGCCGTGTGCGTTCGTCGAACTGCGGCCCGGCGCGAGCGCCACGGCCGAGGAAATCATCGCGCACTGCCGGCTCTTTCTCGCGCACTTCAAGGTGCCGCGCGCCGTGCGATTCGGCGAACTGCCGCGCACAGCCACGGGCAAGATCCAGAAATATGAGTTGCGCGCGCAACTAGGCTCGCAAAGCGCAATCGATCTGTCTGGCGCACAAACAGGCACGCCAGGCGCGACAACCCCTCGGTAAGAACGACACCGGAACCCGCTGACCGGTACAGGTGACGCATTCGGGCGGCCCGCGCCGCCCAGATGTAACGCCAGTTGACAACCCGACCCTCTGGGCCGGGTTCCCGAGTGTCAGGCGCGGCGCTTAATCCTTTCTGCATCAAGGGCCAACTGTCAGAACGGCCCTTCGTGCATAAAGAATCGTATGAAACGAAACCTTACAAGTGGTCACGTATTCCTCCGCTTTGGGCCGATAAGCTTTGAACCGTGGTCGCAACACAAAGGCATCTCGATGCCGCGTGACTGACGACGCAACCAAAGAGGAGGTACATCATGAATACGAAAAGCTGGAAGACCCCCGCCCGCGCCATCGCCGCAGCATTGATCGCCGGCGGCGCATTGATGGGCGCATCGAGCGCCTTCGCTCAATCCGCACCGTATGGGCTGCGTGCCGAATCGGTGCCGCAATACGGCCAACCGCACATGATGCCGGTGGACGCGCACGTCTCGATCGGCTGGCACGATGACCGTTATTGGGACGGCCACCGTTATTGGGCACACGACGAGTGGATGCACCATCACCCGCACGATCAAGGTCCCCCGCGCTACCGCGACGACGACCATCGTCCGCCGCCCCCGCCGCGTTACTGATCCGCATGAAGTACGCGTGATCGACGGGCCGCCTTCGCTGGCGGCGCCGGAAGTGGCACACCGAGGCCGGTCTCCCGTTGGGGAGATCGGCCTCGGCGCATTTCAGCGCCTTACATCGCCACGTGCGATCCTCTGCGCAAATATCGTTCGGCATACGAAATAATATGGCCACAGCGCCCGCCACACGGCGGTTCCGGCCCGCCACGCCGCGCGCCGGACGCAGCCGGAAAGGCATAAGGCAGTAATTGCAGGTAATGCGCAAGTGTTGCCGGCCGCGCGCCCCACTAGTAACGTTGTCGGGCGTTTCGTTCCCCGGAGCGCACGGTGTATTCTCATTGCCCGGCCAGAGATGGCCGGGATTTTTTTTGGGCATTCGCGAGAACACTAGCGCGCATCGGGCGCCCGGCGCACCAGGTTTTTTTTCCGATTGCGGACGCAATTTTGCGGACGTAATGTGGGATTGCCTCTTGAGAACAGGCGAGCCTTATGACCCCCGGTCGTGACACAGTCCGACCGGGGATTTTTTTGGCTTCTGTGCGCCTGGAGAATCGCGTCGGCCGGAACGGCGCCGCGAGAGAAAGGACTATGACGGATCACCGAATGAGGAGTTCGGCTTCGCTCCAGCCAGAGCTAGATCCGTCATGCCGAGCATTATCCGGTCTGAAAGCCGGGGCGTCACTAGCGTCTAGCGCAAAGAACCATTACATAAACTGGCAAGATATAGGGACGGACGTCCAGATCCGGCCAGTGCGCATCGGCTAACATGGTGGTTTCGCCTGCTGTGCCAACCCGCCTGTGCCAACTTTCACCCTCGCCCATCCCGTCACCGCGGAACTCGAGATCCGCAAGAGCCGCTTCATCGCGCACGCCATTCCCGTTGCCGACCGCGAAGCAGCCATGGCTGAAATCCGCCGTCTGCGAGATGAACATCCCACCGCCACGCACGTTTGCTGGGCCCTGCTCGCGGGCGGCCAGTCCGGCATGTCCGACGACGGCGAACCCTCCGGCACCGCCGGGCGCCCGATCCTCGAAGTGCTGCGCCATCACGATCTCGACGGCGTGCTCGCGGCCGTGGTGCGCTATTACGGCGGCGTGAAGCTCGGCGCGGGCGGCCTCGTGCGCGCCTATACCGACGGCATCGCCAGCGCCCTGCAGGGGGCCGAGCGCGTCGAGCGCATCGCACAGGCGCGCCTCACGGTCGAACTCGGCTACCCCGACGAGACCCGTGTGCGCCACTGGATCGACCAGGAACGGTTCACGCTCGTGGAGAGCCAATACGCCATGACAGTCCGCCTCACGATCCAGTTACCCGCCACCGCCGTGGACGCCGCGCGCAACACGCTAACCGACCTCACACAAGGCCGCTCGGGCTTCCCCGAGCACGTCTGAAGCGGGCGGCCGGCAGCCGCCGCGAGGACGAGGCGAAAACTTTTCAAATTCTTTTCGATTCTTTCATAAAGTTTCATGAAAGCTTGCCGTAATGAAAGCATGGCCGCGCATACGCGCGTTCCGTCGATTCGACGCACCAGAACGAACGGACTTCTTTCATGGCAAGCACGATCACGAATACCACCGCCAGCGCGAACAGCGCGCTGAGCGACGCCGCCCAGTCGATCATCAGCGGCGCGACCAACTCCACGCTCGACGTCAACCAGCTCGTCAAAGCGCTCGTCAACGCGAAGATCGCGGGGCCGAGCGCCATCCTCAGTGCAAAGCAAACGGCCAGTAACACGACGCTCTCCGCGCTCGGCACGCTGAAGTCGGCGCTCGCTTCGCTCCAGAGCGCGCTCGAGCCGTTCAAGGACGGCGCCGCGCTGCAACGCTTCACGGTCACGACGAGCGAAAAGGACAAAAGCCTGAGCGCGGTAGCCGGCAAGAACGCGGTGGCGAGCAGCTTCACGGTCGAGGTCGATCACCTGGCGACGGCGCACAAGCTCAACTCGGACGGTTTCGACACAGGCGAGACGCTCGGCGAGGGCAGCCTCGACATTTCGATGGGCGGCAAGTCCATGCATCTGACGATCGCCGCGGGCAGCAACAAACTCACCGATGTCGTCGCAGCGATCAACCGGGCGAAGGACAACCCCGGCTTCACAGCGTCGATCGTCAACGGCGCCGACGGTCAGCACCTCGTGCTGAGCGCGAACAAAACCGGCGCGGCCAACGCGATCGACGTCCAGGCGGGCCCGGGCGTCGATACGCGCCTCGCCTCCTCGCAGATGCGCGAAGTCGAGGCAGCCGGCGACGCCGAACTGCGCATTGACGGCACCCGCGTCACGAGCGCGAGCAACACGCTCGAGGGCGTGGTGAGCGACATCACGATCAAGCTCGAACGCGCCTCGGTGGGCACGAAGCAAACGCTCACCATCGCCCCGGACACGGAAGCGACAGGCACGTCCATCCGCGACTTCGTGAAGGCGTACAACAGCTACGTGGATGCCCTGAACGGGCTGACCTCCTACACGGCCGCCACCGGTTCGACAGGCGCGCAAGCGGGCGCGCTGCTCGGCGACTCGATCGCGCGCACACTCGCGTCGAGTTTGCCGGCAGTCATTTCGGCGGGCGTGAAGGGCAGCGACGGCGTGACCCACTCGCTGGGCGAGATCGGCATCAAGCTCGACAAGAGCGGGAAACTGGAGATCGACGACGATACGTTCAAGAAAGCGCTGCAACCGGGCAATCGTGCGATTGCCGCGCTGTTCGGCAGCGGCGGCATGACCGCCAAACTCAACAGCGCCATCACGCCCTACGTGCAATCGAGCGGCATCATCGAGCAGCGCAGCACTGCCATCAACAAGGAGCTTGACGACATCAAGAACCAGTCGTCGATGCTCGATGCGCGCGCAACCCAGCTCACTGCGAAATTCAACCGCCAGTTCACCGCGCTCAATAACCTCATGTCGATCATGAACAACAACCAGCAATATCTGACACAGCTTTTCGGCGGCGCAAACAGCGCGGGCGCCCTCGCGACCAATCACAAATAAGGCTCGAATGCGCGCGGCTCGACGCTAGCAAACGTCGAGTGCGGACAAAAAAAAGGCCGCCGAACGAATCGGCGGCCAACAGGGGACGTGAAGAACAACCGCGAATCGAACTATCAAATCGACCCGACCGCTCCATCATGGCGAGCCAAAATTAAGACAAACTTAAACGCGCGCAAAAAACGATCGGGCATTCCGGCGCGATAGCGCGCAGGCGAATGAAAGAACGCGTAATAATGGGCTGGCTATACTTGATCTGGTCAGGCTCGCTCGTTCAATCGCGCCCGCATGACCGCCTTCTACCCAACCCGGAAGAGCCGCCATGTTTGATCGACTGCATCGATTTATGGAAGGCGCAGGACCCGAGCGGCGCCATCGCGTCTGGAGCAAGGTGCGTATTTTCGTGGCCGCGATGGGCACACTCGGCTCTGCCGCCGGCATCGCCATCGCGGTGATCGGACTCATCAACTTCGACCACCAGAAGGTGATTACCGGCGTGGCCATCATCATCGTCTGCACGGCGATCTACGTCTCGATCCTCGTGCGCGACCGCAACCGCGTGGACTAGCGGCTCGCACGCCGCCCACGGGTCATGGCCTCACTGCAGGCTCTGGCCAGCGCGCGTGACCTGCACCGCCGTCGCGCCCACATAGTCGGCGCGAATGCTGTCGCCCACCTTGATCGATTCGAGCGGCACGTCCGGCGGCGCGACGACCACGACCGTGCGATTCGGTCCGCGCAACGCGACCTTGCGGCTCTTGCGGTCGATCTTCTCGACCGTCGCAATCACCTGAACGCTATGCGCGGTCGCCGCCACGCCACCTGAAGCGGGCGTGGTAGCGACCGTATCGACGCGCGAACGGATGCCCCTCGTCGCCACCTTGTCGGCGCGCAGCAGCAACGCCTCCTTGTAGAGGATATTCACGTGATCGCCGGGCTTGAGCTTGCTCACGTCGCCGATGGTGGGATCGACCGCCACCGTCACCAGATTGCGCCGCGCGCCGCGCAGCGTGACCGAATTGGTCGCCGCGTCGATGCTCACGACCGTGGCCGTAGTCTGTACCTCGCCGATCTGCAACGTGGCGTTGGGGGCGCTTTCAGGCGCGGCATCGGACGCCGTCTGCGCACGCAGCGGCACGTGCGGCGACACGCCGAGGGCAAGCACGAGTACAGCGCCGAGCAGCGGCGCATAAGAACGATAGCGCGTGGACATGTGGCAACTCCTTCTGTGGATCGTCAATGACAAGAGAACGACATTGCACTGCACGCACGCATCACGCGCCGTTCACGCACGCTTCTTCGGCGGCACAGCGCAGATAGTGGGCATAGACACGCTCGCGTTCCTCGCTCGCGAGCTGACGCTTTTCGGCAAGCCGCAGCATCCGATGCCGGTCCGCACCGAGCGTCGCGTAGTAACGCTCGGCATGCAGGCGCTTGAAGCGCGTATAAAAGTCCGGCCCGGGCAGGCCCGAATCGGTCGAGAGCAGCGACGCATAGTCGGCCTCGCACGGCTCGCACAACGCAGCCGCGGCCGCCTCGAGCTTTTCGTAACGCTCGCGCAGCGGCACGTCGCCCGCGAACAGGGCGTGAAACGCGCCATACGGCACGAGCGAGCGGCGGCTCGCGGCGCGCCGCAACAAACGACCTACCTTTTCATCGAGTTCTTTATTCATCCGCAGCGGCCCAACAAGATTCAGGGACCCGTTTCGCCACGCGACACATGTCGCGGCAAATCCGGCATTCTGCATTCGTTCATTCGAATCCAATCCGCATTCGAATCGATTCGAAATGTTTGCGAAAAACATTCTGCACAAAAAAATCAAATCACTCCCCGAAATTGCTCCATCGCCATCGTCACCCAGGCTGAGCGGCGGCGATTTTTACACGATAGCGGCCAAAAACGATAACAAACATCTAAAGATGCAACCACGGTGATTTAATCCATATTGAATAGGGCCGATCCGGCGCAATCTCTGCTGAACGGTTAATTATTCATACAAAACAACGCATAGCGTTGTTTTCCGATGATTGCGCAAATAAGTCAGGTTATCGGGCTGCAATGGGAGCAAACTTCGCAATGCGGGATCAATGCGAAATGGCAGCACCTATTGTTGACCAACGCGAACCGGTTGTTTTTTCCCATTAGTTCAGGAATATCCACAAGTCAAGCAGACTATTTTTCCGCTAGCTATACACATTCCCTACAAAAACAATTATTAATATCCGCTGCGGAACACCGAGGCGTTTCGCAACAAGCGCCCTTCACCGGGCGTCGATTTCGCCGTCCGTCATGGTTCTCGCGTCACCGCACCGGCGCCGGATCCATGGCAAGCGACAAGACCCGCTTGCAGGAAGGGTTACAGGAGCGGCACATCCGCAATGCCGCGTGTCCGGAATCTTTCGTCGACGAGTGAACACATGCTTACCCGAACCGAGAACCTGCCGAGCGTCGCGAGAAGAATGGCCGCCGGCCAGATGTTGATGGAAGGCGCGACCGTGAATAGCGTCGCCGACTCACTCCACCTTTCCGCCCAGACGGTGAGGCGCTACAAGTCCATCGTCGAGGACGGCGGGCTCGCCGCGCTCCAGCAGATGAGCGTGGGCGGCCGGCCTTCGGTGCTCGATCAGGCCGCGCTAGGCTGGATCGCGAGCGCCCTGCACGGCTCCGCACGCGACCACGGCTTTCCAAGCGATGCGTGGACCAACAGCCGCGTGCGCGAGTTGATCGGCCGGCAGTTCGGCGTGCACTATTCGCGCGTCTACACCTGGCAGATCGTCTCAAACCTGGGCCTCGGCCACCGGCTGTCGAAATCCGCGCGCTGACCGGCATGGAGGGCGTCGCGCGCCGCGCGAGAAGCGGGCGCGCCTCAGCCTCAGGTTGCGGGCGCATCGCGGCCTCGGGTTCCGGCCTCGGAATCCACCAGCGGCTGTGCCTCCTCTCCCGTCCATTGCTGCGACCGGACCTGATTGCGGCCAGCATCCTTGGCCTCGTACAACAGGCGGTCGGCGGCAGCCAGCAGCTTCGCGGCGCTGCCGCCCACCGGCGGATAGCAACTTGCACACCCCGCGCTCACCGTCACGCACCCATGGTGCGTACCACTTAGCGTGAGATTGGCCGACTCGACGCGTTTGCGGATCTTCTCCGCAACGCGCGTTGCGGCGTCGAGCGCCGTGTCTGGCAGCACTACCGCGAACTCTTCGCCGCCAAAGCGCGCGGCGAGGTCGGTTGCGCGCCGCGATCCCGAAGCGATGCGCCCGGCCACGAAGGCCAGAACCTCGTCGCCGGCGGCATGCCCGTAGGTGTCGTTGAAGAGCTTGAAGTGGTCGATATCGAAAAACAGCACGGAAAGCGGCGTGCGCTCGCGCACTGCGTGATGCCATTCCGCCGCAAGACGGCTGTCGAGCGCGCGGCGATTCGCCAGACCCGTGAGCGGGTCGGTAACCGCCAGGCGCATGAGCTCGGCCTCGGCCACCACCTTGTCGCGCAGCGCAAACGCGAGCACCCATGACACCAGGACCCACGCCCCGCCGAACACCGTGGTGACCACCAGCGCAATGTAGCTGCGCCGCCGCCACCCAGCGAGCACGGCCTCCACGGCGGGCGCCACGACGACGATGAACGGCGAGTTACCCACGTGCGCAAACGTGTAGATGCGCTCCACGCCGTCGAGCGGCGAGTGCAGCGTAAAGCTGCCCGCTGCGCGGCGGGAAAAGACCGCGAAATTCGGCAGGTCCGAATAGTTCGCCACGTCGCCGCGCGGCGACGGCGGCTGGCTCGCGAGCAGCGTGCCGTCGCGCATCACGATGAAGAGGCGGCTGCCCTGCCCCACATTGATCTGCTCCAAAAGATGCTGAAAGTAATCGAGACGCACGCCGAGCAGCGCGACGCCCGCGAACGTGCCGTCGGGCGCATTGATGCGCCGCGTGAGGCCGATGGTGAGCATGCCGCCGCGCAGGCGCGAACGGAACGGCTTCGAAAAGAAAAGGCCCGCTTGTGGGTCGCGCTGCTGCGCGATGAAGTAGTCGCGGTCGGCGACCGAAATGCTGGCTTCCGAAGCGTCGAAGGCATCGCTGTGCGCGGCTTTCACATGGCCCGTGGCGTCGATCACATAAGCGCCGCCGAGCCTCGACGCCGTCGTCGCCCGGTCGAACAGCACGCGCTGGCGAAGCGCCTCGGGCATGCTCCAGGTCTGCGGCTGCTGCGCGGCCATGACCACGGCCTGCAGCGACAGGTCGTAAATCTCGACGTTGCGGGCGATGTCGTTGCTGATGAGTTGCACGAGGTTGCGCGAGTTCTCCTGGGCGTGGCGCAACTCTTCAGCGCGGCCCTCGTAGAGCGCCGCGTAGGTCAAGATCGCCATCACCGTAGCGATTAGCGTGCCGGAGAGCCCCGCGAAAAGGGGATAGTTGCCGATCAGGCGCGTCGCCGCTTGCGCCCGTGCGACGGCCCACAGGCGCACCAGGAGACGCAGCGAAAGAACCCGTTTTGGCATCTGCGCAATCCTCTTACTGATGGCGTGCGTCGATGGGGCGCCGTCCTCTTGGGCATGCAACGGGCATGGCTGGCACAAAACCGTCATCAAACGGACACCCGCGCGGTTCAGGATCGGAGGCGAAACCTTTGCCCACTCCCTCCCCCTGGAGCCCGCCTGCCATGCCAGAATTTTCCCTGTCACCGCAACCGGGCGCTGCCCCCGCGCGCGGGCGCAATGTCAGCCTGCTCGCCTTCCTCATTGTCATCGCCATAGGCGCCGTGTACGTGGGGATGCATCTTGCCGACGACCTCTCGTCGGTGCGCGAAAGCTCGGCGATGCCCTGGATCCTGCTTGGCATCGCGCTCATCATCGCGCTCGGTTTCGAGTTCGTGAACGGCTTCCACGATACCGCGAATGCGGTCGCGACCGTCATCTATACGCATTCGCTTTCGCCCAATATCGCCGTGATGTGGTCGGGCGCCTGGAATTTTCTCGGCGTACTCACCTCCACCGGCGCGGTCGCCTTCGGCATCCTGCAACTGCTGCCTGTCGAACTGATCCTGCAGGTGGGCAGCAGCGCGGGCTTCGCCATGGTGTTCGCGCTGCTCATCGCCGCAATCATCTGGAACCTGGGCACGTGGTACTTCGGCCTGCCTTCGTCTAGCTCGCATACGCTGATCGGCTCGATCATCGGCGTGGGTCTCATGAACCAGCTCATGCACGGCGCCAACGGCACGAGCGGCGTGGACTGGAGCCAGGCGCTCGGCGTGGGCAAGTCGCTGCTCTTTTCGCCGATCATCGGCTTTTTGCTGGCAGGGCTCTTGCTGCTCATCCTCAAGGCCGTCGTGCGCGTTCCCGCGCTCTACGCGGAGCCGAAGGGCAAGGAGCCGCCGCCGTTCTGGATCCGCTCGCTGCTCATTCTCACCTGCACCGGCGTGTCGTTCGCGCACGGCTCCAACGACGGCCAGAAGGGCATGGGCCTCATCATGCTGATCCTGATCGGCACGGTGCCCACCGCCTATGCGCTGAACCGTGCCGTGACGGCCGAGCAAACGCAGACCTTCGTCGCCGTCGCGCACGACGCCACGCGCGCGCTGCAGCGCTACACGAACGGCGTGGCCGCGCCCGCCGAGCCGCGCGCCGAAGTGGAGCGCTTCATCGGCAGCCGCACGATATCGAACACGACGGTGCCCGCGCTCGCCGCGCTGTCGAACCAGGTGGCTGACCAGGTGCACGGCTACGGCTCGCTCGCGGCGGTGCCGCAATCGGTCGTCGATAACGTGCGCAACAACATGTACGTGATTTCCGAAGCGATCCGCCTGCTCGACAAGCAGAAGGCCGTGGCGTTCTCAACCGATGACCTGAAGTCCATCAACAATTTCCGCAGCCAGATCGACCACGCCACGAAATTCATCCCGACGTGGGTGAAGGTGGCCGTGGCGATCGCACTGGGTCTCGGCACGATGGTGGGCTGGAAGCGCATCGTGGTAACGGTGGGCGAGCGCATCGGCAAGCAGCACCTGACCTACGGCCAGGGCGGCTGCGCGGAAGTCGTGGCAATGGTGACGATCGGCGCGGCGGACGTGTATGGGCTGCCGGTCTCGACCACGCACGTACTCTCCTCGGGCGTGGCGGGCACGATGGCCGCGAACGGCTCGGGCCTGCAATGGAACACGGTGCGCAGCCTCGTGATGGCGTGGGTGCTCACGCTACCCGTTTCGATCGTGCTGGCGGGAGCGCTTTATTGGGTGTTCAGACACGTGTTCTGAGCACGAATGGACAAGAAAAAGCCGCGCTTCCCCGCAAGGGGAGCGCGGCTTTTTTGCTGGGTACTGCCGTAAAGCCAACCCCTCAATAAATCTCCGGAATGATGATGTCCTGCGGCACCGGCTGGCGAATGTAATCCGGATGATGCACGCGCGCAGGCAGCGTGACGTGCGGATGCTCGATCTCGTGATACGGCACCTGGCTCAGCAAATGGTGGATGCAGTTCAGGCGCGCGCGCTTTTTGTCCACGCCCTGCACCACCCACCACGGCGCCTCGGGGATGTGCGAGCGCTGCAGCATCATTTCTTTCGCGTGCGTGTAGGCCTCCCAGCGGCGACGGCTCTCGAGGTCCATCGGCGAGAGCTTCCACTGCTTGAGCGGATCTTCGATACGGCTCTGGAAGCGCACTTCCTGCTCGTCGTCGGTGATCGAGAACCAGTACTTGACGATCTGGATGCCGCTCCTCACGAGCATCTTTTCGAACTCCGGCACCGAGCGGAAGAATTCTTCGTATTCGTCGTCGGTGCAGAAGTTCATCACGCGCTCCACGCCCGCGCGGTTGTACCAGCTGCGGTCGAACAGCACCATTTCGCCGCCCGCCGGCAAATGCTGGACGTAGCGCTGGAAATACCATTGCGTGCGCTCGCGGTTGTTCGGCGCGGGCAGCGCGGCCACACGGCACATGCGCGGGTTCAGGCGCTGCGTGATGCGCTTGATGACGCCACCCTTGCCCGCCGCGTCACGCCCCTCGAAGATCACGACGAGCCGGTGCCCCGTGCTCACGATCCAGTCCTGCAGTTTGACGAGTTCGCCCTGCAGGCGGATCAGCTCGCGGAAATAGACGCGGCGCAGCGCGCGCGCCTCGTCGCTGATCTGCAGGCCGCTCTCCTGCAACCGGTCGTCGACCTCCATTTCGAGCTCTTCGTCGTAAGCGTCGATGAGCTCTTCATCCAGACGCCGGCGGCGATGCCGTTCGGCTTCCTGCTGTTCCGCATCCGCTTGTTCAGCGTCCATCGTGCGGTCGAATTCATTCATGGCGACTCTCTCCTTGGTCGATATGCTGGCAACTCGCGCCACTATCGGCGCAGCGAGTGTCACGAATATTTCAAATGCATGGCGGCGGCTCAGGTGAGCGGCTTCGCGAAGCTCAGCTCGTGGCCGTCCGGATCGACGAGGTGGAAATAGCGCTCGCCCCACGGCGCGTCGCGCGGCGCGAATTCGGGCTTCGCTCCGGCCGCGAGTGCGTGTGCGTAGAACGCGTCCACGTCGGCGACGTAAAGGATCACGCGGCCCCAGCCGTTCACGGCGCCGTGCGTCCCCTCCAGCAGATTCAGATAGCAGACGCCCGCCGTACCGCCCAGCTCGAACGACGCGAAGCCCGGTATTGCAGGCCCGGCCTTCTGCACGAAGCCGAGCGCCTCGTAAAAGGGCGCCGACCGCGCGATATCGCTGACGGTCAGCGTCACGGCGCTCAATGCCACGATCTGCGCGGTGCGCTCGTTCATCGGTTCCTCCTGCTCATGCGGCTATGCGCTGCGCGCGGCCCGTTAATGGGGTGATGGGGTCGTCGATCCGATCAACCGACTTTAGCAGCGTTCGCCCGCCGCGCGCGGGCCGCTGGCTTTTGCTCTACGCTGCCCGCCGCCTTGCGAGTGGCTTTGCGCAGCGTCTTACCGGCCTGCGCGGACGCTGGCGCGACGCGCACGACATTATCACTGGTTGGACCACTTTCCGGCCAGCCGATCTCCTCGCCCACGCGCGTGCGCACGAAGTCGATGTGCGTCTGCATCGCCGTGCGCGCCTCCTCGGGACGCCGCGCGACGATCGCATCGCAAAGCGTTCGATGCTGCTGCAGCAGCTGATCCGGCGCGTCCTCGTTCTGCACGCGCAGCCCCGTGCCGTTGATCGTGATGTGCTCGCGCAGCACGCCCAGCACGCTCGTGTGCAGATGCAGGAACATCGCGTTGTGGGAAGCCTGCGCGATCACTTCGTGCAGTTTCGCGTCGGTGTCGGCCTCCGCAGCCTTGTCGTCCACTTCGCGTGTGCGCTCCAGCTCCTTCATCAGCGCGCGAATGCGCGCAAGGTCCTCGTCGCTCGCGCGCAGCGCCGCAAAATACGCAGTCGCCCCTTCCAGCACACGACGAAACTCGAGGATGTCGTCGCGTAAGGCCGGATGATCGGCCACGAGTTGTCCCCAGGGTGACGCAAAGCCCGTGCGCAGCTGATCGGTGACGAATACGCCCGCTCCCGGCCTGCTTTGCACGAGGCCGCGCGCGGCCAGGCGCTGGATCGCCTCGCGCACCGTGTTGCGCGCCACGTCGTATTCCAGTGCGAGCACACGCTCGGAAGGCAGCCTCGCTCCCGCACGCCAGGTGCCGTCGAGCAGCGACGTCTCCATCTGACGCATCACGGTTTCCACGCGCCCGCGCGTACCTGCCCTGTCCCTCATTGCCATCCCCGCGCCATCCCGAGTCTCGTTGTCGCTTGCGACGGGTGGTCCAACCAGTTTGAACCGCTCGCCCAAAGCAGGAATTATGCGCCCAAACCAGCGCTTGTCTTCAACCTCCGCGGCCACCCACCCGCGGGGGCCGATCGCGAAAGCGCGCAAAGACACCGAGCGAGACATGAAGCCACGGCAATACCCCACCGAGCGCCCCACCGACGTCTATCTGTTCGCCACCTGCCTCGTCGACCTGTTCGTGCCGCAAGCCGGCCTCGACGCGGTGAAGCTGCTCGAACGCGAGGGCCTAACAGTCCATTTCCCGCGCAGCCAGAGTTGCTGCGGCCAGCCCGCGTACAGCAGTGGCAACCCGCGCCAGGCGCGCGAGGTCGCGCTCGCGCAGTTCGGTCTCTTCGACAAGCCGTGGCCCGTGATCGTGCCTTCGGGCTCGTGCGCGGGCATGATGCGCCACCATTGGCCCGCACTGTTCGACGACGATGCCGCGAACGCCGCGCGCGCCCAGGAACTCTCGGGGCGCGTGTACGAACTCACTGAATTCCTCGTGCGCGTGCTCAACGTCGATTTCAATGCGTATGGCGCGAGGGGTTCCGTCCAGCCGCCGGAAGAGCGCGTCGTGCTGCATACCTCATGCGGCGCGCGGCGCGAGATGGGTACGCGCGTGCACGGTGTCGAAGTCATCGATGCGCTGCCGGGCGTCACGCGCATCGACCACGAGCGCGAATCGGAATGCTGCGGCTTTGGCGGCACGTTCTCGCTGAAGCACCCCGACATTTCCGGCGCAATGGTCGCCGACAAGATCGCTTCGGCCTGCGCCACGGGCTGCGAACGCCTCGTTTCCGCCGACTGCGGCTGCCTGCTCAACATCGGCCACGCGGCGGCGCACAAGGGCGCGCCGCTCGCCGTGGAGCACCTGGCCTCGTTCCTTTGGCGCCGCACCGGCGGGGAGGTCGCATGAGCGTCGATTCGATGAGCGCGCGTGCGCGCATGCTGCAACGCCTGCGCGGCCATGCCCCCGCCGCGCCCGCCACGACGGCCGAAGCGCTCGATGCACGCATCGACGCGCATTACGCCGGGCGCCGGGCACACGCGCCGCTTGCGCTGAACGAACGCATCGCGCAGTTCCAGCGCATGCTCGAAGCCGCGCACGCCGAGGTGATCTGCGCGAATGCCGCAACGTGGGCCGCCGATCTCGCGAGGCGCCTCGCGGCAGCCGGCGTGCGCAGCCTGCTGCTAGACACCAAATGCGCCGAAGGGCAAGCGCTCACGGCAGCGCTCCCGGCCGCCGTGCAGGCGCGCAGCTACGCGCAGCCGATCGAGCAGTGGAAGACTGAACTCTTCGACACCATCGACGCAGGCTTCACGGTCGCGCGCTCGGGTCTCGCGGCGACAGGGACGCTCGTGGTCGTGCCCGATGCGAACGCGCCACGCACGGTCTCGCTCGTGCCGCCGCTGCACATCGCGCTGATCCACGCGCACACGCTGCACGCCGACTTGCACGCCGCCGTGGCGGCGGAACGCTGGCGCGACGGCATGCCCACCAATCTCGTGATGATTTCGGGACCATCGAAAACCTCGGACATTCAGCAGACCACCGCGTATGGCGCGCACGGCCCGCGTGCGCTGTGGGTCATCGTCGTCATTGATGAGGATCACGAAGCGAGTGCGCAGCACGGAGACGCCCAATGAGCACGGCCACGCAGACATCCCAGGAAAACACGCTGCATTTCGTCCCGACCGCGGAATTCCGCCAGCGCGCACGCACGGCGCTCGACGACCCGCAGTTGCGCAAGAGCTTTCGCGGCGCGATGGACTTCCTGCAAGGCAAGCGTGCTGCGCAGTTCCCCGAGGCGGATGAACTCGAAGCCCTGCGCGATCTCGGCGAAGCCGTGCGCCAGCACGCGCTCTCGCGTCTGCCCGAATTGCTCGAGCAACTGGAAACGAAACTGCGCGCGAACGGCATTCAGGTGCATTGGGCCGAGACCGCCGACGAAGCCAACCGCATCGTCCACGCCATCGCGCAGCGGCACGCGGCTACGCGCGTGATCAAGGGCAAGTCGATGGCGAGCGAGGAAATCGAGCTCAACCACTACCTCGCGGCGCGCGGAGTCGACTGCATCGAATCGGACATGGGCGAGTACATCGTGCAGCTCGCGGGCGAGAAGCCATCGCACATCGTGATGCCCGCCATCCACAAAACGAAGGGGGACATCGGGCACTTGTTCGAAGCGCACATTCCCGATACGCCCTTTACGGAGGACGTGGACACGCTCATTCAAACGGGCCGCCGCGCGCTGCGCCGTGCCTTCGTGGATGCGCAGATCGGCCTCTCAGGCGTGAACTTCGCCGCCTCCGACACGGGCACGCTCTGGCTCGTGGAAAACGAAGGCAACGGCCGCCTGTCCACCACGGTGCCCGATGTGCACATCGCGATCATGGGCATGGAAAAGGTGGTGGCGAAGCTCGAGCACATCGTGCCGCTTTCGAGCCTGCTCACGCGCTCGGCCACGGGCCAGCCCATCACGACGTATTTCAACCTGATCAGCAGTCCGCGCCGCGAAGGCGAGAAAGACGGCCCGCGCGAAGTGCATCTCGTGCTGCTCGATAACGGCCGCAGCCAGGCTTATGCCGACGAGCAATTGCGCGCCACTTTGCAATGCATTCGCTGCGGCGCGTGCATGAACCACTGCCCGGTGTACACGCGTATCGGCGGGCATGCGTATGGCACGACGTACCCAGGGCCGATCGGCAAGATCATTTCACCGCATCTGCTCGGGCTCGACGCGACTGCCGAGTTGCCCACGGCTTCGAGCCTGTGCGGCGCGTGTGGCGAAGTCTGCCCGGTGCGCATTCCGATTCCGCAACTGCTCGTGCGCCTGCGCACCGAAGCGAACCGCGACCCCGAGGAAAGCGTCGCGCACCCACTGCGCGGCCAGGGTGCGAATCACAGCCGAAGCGAGCAATTCATCTGGCGCTTCTGGAGCGGCGCATTCGCACATCCGCGCGCGTACCGCGCGCTGCGCTGGGCCGTGACGCGGCTGCGCGGACTCGCGCCTTCGCAACAAATGGGCTGGACGCAGCATCGCACGCCGCTCAAGCCCGCACCGCGCAGCCTGCACGACCTGCTGCGCGAACGAGGTCAGCCGCAATAGCGCTCATGTCGTCAGGCATGCGAAATAACTCATAAAGCGCGCCTGACGAACTTACATACATTTTCTACCCGCATCATCGGAGGAGACCGTAGTGCAACCCTGGAATCAGATCTACACACCACTGGGCAGTTTGTGGCTATCCGCGCTCGTCGCTGCCATTCCCATTCTGTTCTTCTTCGTCGCGCTCGCTGGCCTGCGCATGAAAGGCCACGTCGCCGCCGCGATCACCCTGCTGCTCGCGCTCGCCGTGGCGATCTTCGAGTACGGCATGCCCGTGCGTCAGGCACTCATTTCCGCGGGCTTCGGCTTTGCCTATGGCATCTGGCCGATCGCGTGGATCATCGTCACCGCAGTGTTCCTCTACAAGATCGTCGTGAAGACGGGGCAATTCGAAATCATCCGCGCCTCGGTGCTCTCGATCACCGACGACCAGCGCCTGCAACTGCTGCTGATCGGCTTCTCGTTCGGCGCGTTCCTCGAAGGCGCGGCGGGCTTCGGCGCGCCGGTCGCGATCACCTCGGCGCTGCTCGTCGGCCTCGGTTTCGAGCCGCTCTACGCCGCGGGCCTGTGCCTCATCGCCAATACCGCGCCGGTCGCGTTTGGCGCGATGGGCATCCCCATCATCGTCGCGGGCCAGGTGACGGGCATCGATCCCTTCCTGATCGGCGCGATGGCCGGGCGCCAGTTGCCGCTGCTTTCGCTCTTCGTGCCGTTCTGGCTCGTCTTCATCATGGACGGCAAGCGCGGCGTAAAGGAAACGTGGCCCGCCGCGCTCGTCGCAGGCGGCAGCTTCGCTGTTACGCAGTACTTCACATCGAACCACATCGGGCCCGAACTGCCGGACATAACCTCTGCGCTCGTGAGCCTCGTTGCGCTCGCCGCGTTTCTCAATGTCTGGCAGCCGCGCCGGGCAACGCAGGGTACGAGCGTGAAGGTGAGCGGCGGTGCCGCTGCGCTGGGCGGTTTTGGCGGCGGCGCCGGTCGCGCGCGCCCGGCCGCTTCGAGCCGCAAGGCATCGCCGTACAGCATCGCGCAAACTGTGCGCGCGTGGTCGCCGTTCATTCTGCTCACGGTCATCGTGACCGTGTGGAGCGTCAAGCCGTTCAAGGCGCTCTTCGCGGCGAAGGGTCCGCTCGCGGGCACGATTCTGAGCCTGCACGTGCCGGGTCTCGATCAGCTCGTGGTGCGCACGGCACCGATCGTCGCTTCGCCCAAGCCGTATGAGGCCGTATTCAAGCTCGACTGGCTCTCCGCTGTGGGGACCGCCATCATGATTACTGCAATCCTCTCCGCGATCCTGCTGCGCATGAAGCCGCGCGCTGCCGTGGCTGCGTTCTTCGAGACGCTCGGCGAACTGCGCCGCCCCGTGCTTTCCATCGGCCTCGTGCTCGCATTCGCGTTCGTCGCGAACTACTCGGGTATGTCGTCGACGCTCGCTCTCGCGCTTGCAGGCACTGGCGCGGCGTTCCCGTTTTTCTCGCCGTTCCTCGGCTGGCTCGGCGTGTTTCTTACGGGCTCCGACACATCGTCGAACGCGCTGTTCTGCTCGCTGCAGCACACTACGGCGCATCAGATCAACGTGTCGGACACGCTGCTCGTCGCGGCCAACACCTCAGGCGGCGTGAGCGGCAAGATGATCTCGCCGCAGTCGATCGCGGTGGCCTGCGCGGCAACGGGCCTCGTCGGCAAGGAGTCGTCGCTGTTCCGCTTCACCGTGCGTCACAGCCTGTTCTTCGCGGCCGTGGTGGGCGTCGTGACGCTGATTCAGGCTTATGTGCTGACGGGCATGATTCCGCAGTGATTGCGCAATCGCAGTTGCGACGCTGGTTTTAAGCGGCTTTTAAGCCGGCCTGCCTACGCTCGATTCATCCGGCACGCGCTCGCATGCGGTAACGCGATACACGTGCCGGCATCCGTTCAACGAATCGATGGAGGTGGAAAATGAAAGCACGCTCAACTCCGTGGATCGGCGCGGCGCTAGCGCTCGTCGTGGTGTTAGGCGCGCCGGGCGCGTGGGCGGCAACCCCGGCAGCGGGCAACGCAGACGTCACGACCGCAACGGCTGGCGTCCTGCCGCCCGCCGAGCACGAGGGCGACATTGCGTTTCTATCCGGCGGCATCGGCAGCGACCAGTCGGCGGCGTTCAAGTCGGCGATGCATCAATATCCGCTCTCGCTGGAATTCGCGCGGCAATCGGCCGGCGGCAACGAGTATCTTGCGAACGTACCGGTGAAGATCGCCGACATGCACGGCACGCCGCTCCTTTCCACGCGCACGCGCGGCCCGTTCATGCTCGTTTCGATTCCGGCCGGCCGCTATGTGATTACCGCGAGCTACGGCGGCAATACCGAGCGGCGCACGGTGGACATCGGCAAAACGACAGGCGCTCACGAGACCTTTATCTGGCCGATGTGAAAATCATCGACAAGCCCCACAAGCCAGAGGACCTGACGCAAGTTTCATTCACATGACACCCCGTGGCCGCCTTCATGCCACATGAATGAACTCCGTCCCCGATTGCGGCTATGATCGTGAACTGCAGTGCGCCGGCCCGGCGCCCTGCCGGATTCACGGAGAGTGTCGAATGGCAATGGGGTGGCTCGTCGTAATACCGTTCGTCGCCGCGGCGCTCGTCGTGTTCGCGCGACGTTACGCGCCCGCCGCCGGCACCTGGGTCGCTTTCGCGGCCCCGCTCTTCGGCCTTGGACTGCTGGCGAGCGAACGCGTGGGCATGGCCACTCATGGTGTGCTGCACTGGCAAGCCGAGTGGATCCCGCAACTCGGCCTCTCGTTCGCGCTGCGCCTGGACGGCCTCTCGTTCATGTTCGCGCTGCTCGTGCTCGCGATCGGCCTGCTTGTTTTCATCTACGCGCGCTACTATCTCGCGGGCAGCGAGTCGCTGCCGCGCCTTTACGCGCTGCTGCTGCTCTTCATGGGCGCGATGCTCGGCGTCGTGCTCTCGGACAACCTGCTGCTGCTCGTGATCTTCTGGGAACTCACGAGCATCGTGTCGTTCCTGCTGATCGGCTTCTGGCCTTCGCGCCCCGAAGCGCGGCGCGGCGCGCGCATGGCGCTCACGATCACGGGAGCGGGCGGTCTATCGCTATTGGCCGCAGTGCTGCTGCTTGGCCACGTCTGCGGCAGCTATGACCTCGACGTCGTGCTCGCGCATGCGGGCCAGGTGCAGCGCAATCCGTTGTATCCCGCCATTCTGCTGCTCATTCTTTTCGCGGCGTGCACGAAGTCGGCGCAGTTCCCGTTCCACTTCTGGCTGCCGCATGCGATGTCGGCGCCCACGCCCGTTTCCGCGTACCTGCATTCGGCGACCATGGTGAAGGCGGGCATTTTCCTTATCGCGCGCTTTTACCCCGTGCTCGAAGGCACCGACTGGTTCTTCTACGTGACGAGCCTGATCGGCCTCGTCACGCTCACGGGCGGCGCCGCCATGGCGCTCTTGCAGCGTGATCTCAAGGGGCTGCTCGCGTATTCCACCATCAGCCATCTCGGGCTCATCGTGCTGCTGTTCGGCCTCGACACACAACTCTCCACCGTCGCCGCGCTCTTTCACACCTTCAATCACGCGGTATTCAAGGCTTCGCTCTTCATGGCCGCGGGCATCATCGATCACGAAACGGGCACGCGCGATCTCGGCCGCTTGCGCGGCCTGCGCCGCTTCATGCCGCATACCGCCGCGCTAGCCGCCGTGGCGTCGCTCGCCATGGCGGGCGTACCGCTGCTCAACGGCTTCCTCTCGAAGGAAATGTTCTTTGGCGAAACGCTTGCGCAAGGACTGCTCGGCGACTTCAACTGGATCATTCCCGCGCTTGCGGTCATTGCGGCGGGGCTCTCGGTGGCGTACTCGCTGCGCTTCGTGTGGGGCGTGTTTTTCGACGGCGAAACGCCGCACGATCTTCCGCACTACCCGCCGCACGAGCCACCGCGCTTCATGAAGCTACCCGTCGAAATTCTCGTCGTGATGTGTCTGCTCGTGGGGCTCGTGCCGCAGCAGACCATCGGCAAGATGCTCGAATCCGCGGCGTGGTTCGCACTGGGCGGCGTCGTGCCCACTTACAGCTTGAGCCTGTGGCACGGCATCAATCTACCGCTGCTGATGAGCTGCGTGTCGTTCCTGGGCGGCACCCTGCTGTTCTTCTATCGCCGCGACGCGTTCCGCCATCATCGTTCGATGCTTTCCGAAATGAACGCGAGCGAAGGCTTCGACCGCTTCGTGCAGCAACTCGAAAAAGCCGCGGGCTTCGTGGTGAAACGCTTCGAAACGCGATCGCTGCCGTCGTATCTCGCGTGGATGATCGCGGCGATGCTGATCGTGCCTGGCGCAGCGCTGCTCGCACTTCCGTCGCTGGACGGCACGTATCGCTCGGCGCCGCTTGACGCGATGACGCTCGTCGGCCTCGTGCTGATGGCGCTGATGGCAGTGGGCGTCGTGCTCGTGCGCGCCAATACGCTCTATGCACTCGTGCTGCTGAGCACCTGCGGGCTGCTCGTCACGCTCGCGTTCGTGCGTTTTTCCGCGCCGGACCTCGCGCTTACGCAGATCTCCGTGGAAGTGGTCACAGTGCTGCTGCTCGTGCTCGCCATCTACTTTCTGCCTGTCGTGCAGCGCGCGGAACACGCTCCCGTCGCGCGCACGCGCAACGCGGTGCTCGCACTCGCGGGCGGCGCGCTGATCGGCGGCGTGGCGTATGCGGTGATGACGCGTGCGCCCATCGATGGCGTCGGCCAGTTCTTTCTCGCGAATGCGCTGCCGGGCAGCGGCGGCCACAACGTCGTGAACGTGATCCTCGTGGATTTCCGGGGCTTCGACACGATGGTCGAGATCAGCGTGCTGGTGGTCGCGGGACTCGCCGTGAAGGCGCTGCTGCGCGGCCTGCGTCTGAAGTCTCCCGACACGGGGCCGGGCGGCCTGCCGTGGTCGTCGCAATCGCATCCGCTGCTGCTCGCCATTCTTGCGCGTCTCATGCTGCCGCTCACCGTACTCGTTGCCGTGTTCATCTTTTTGCGCGGCCATAATTTGCCGGGCGGCGGCTTCATCGCTTCGCTCGTTATATCCATTGCGCTCCTTCTGCAATACGTGGCGAGCGGCGTTTTGTGGACCGAATCGCGCATCCGCATCAACTACCGTGCACTCGCGGGCCTCGGCATTCTCGTTGCGGCCGCAACGGGCGTGGGCGCGATCGTGCTCGGCCAGCCCTTCCTCACCAGCGCGTTCGGCCATCTGCATGTGCCGCTGATCGGCGAAATCGAACTGAGCACGGCCATGCTGTTCGACCTCGGCGTGCTTGGCGCCGTGGTCGGCACGACGCTCACGATCGTCTCGCACCTCGGCGTGCGCGACAAAGACATGCAAAACGTGGAGAAAAGCTGATGGAAGCCGCCTTCGCCATTACGCTCGGCGTGCTCTGCGCGAGCGGCATCTACCTGCTGCTGTGCGCGCGCGTGCTGCCGGTGATACTCGGCATCACGCTGTTCTCCTACGCGATCAACCTGTTCCTGCTCGGCATGGGACGTCTGTCCACCGGCAAGCCGCCCGTGATCGCGCCGGGCGCCCAATACGCGGACCCCGTGCCGCAGGCGCTCGTGCTCACCGCCATCGTGATCGGCTTCGCCATGACGGCCTTCACGGTCGTGCTCGCGCTGCGCGCGCTCGCGATAGACGGCAGCGATCACGTCGATGGCGACAACCCGTGCCACAACGCCCTGGAGACGCGCGGCGAATGAACCACGCTCTCATCCTCCCCATCCTCATTCCGCTTTTCACTGGCGGCGCGATCGTTGCGCTGCCGCTGCGTGCGAAGCGCTTGCAGCGTGCGATCAACGTGATCGCCACGCTCGCGCTGCTGCCGATAGCGGTGGCGCTCGCCGAATTCGCGGCGCAGGGGCAGATTGCGAGCTATGCGCTCGGCGCGTGGCCCGCGCCGTTCGGCATCGTGCTGCAGATCGACCGGCTTGGCGCGCTCATGCTCGTGCTGACCGCGCTGCTCGCCTGCTGCTGCCTGCTCGGCACCACGAGCGCCGACGCGCGGCGCGGGCGCTACTATCGCGCGCTCGTGCAGTTCGAATTGATGGGCCTGAACGGCGCGTTTCTCGCGGGCGATCTCTTCAACCTGTTCGTATTCTTCGAACTGCTGCTGATCGCGTCCTATGCGCTGCTGCTGCACGGCGGCGGACGCCGCCGCGTGCGCAACGGCCTGCACTACATGCTGCTGAACCTCGTGGGATCGTCGTTCTTCCTGATCGCGCTGGGCGTGCTGTATGGCCTCACGGGCACACTCAACATGGCCGACATGGGCGAGCGACTCGCGCATCTGGACGCCGCGTCGCTGCCGCTCGCGCAGTTCGCGGGTGCGATGCTCCTGCTCGTATTCGGCCTCAAGGCCGCCGTGTTCCCGATGTCGTTCTGGTTGCCGCAGGCATATCGCAGCGCAATCGGTCCGGTCGCCGCGCTGTTCGCGATCATGACCAAGGTCGGCATCTACGCGATGCTTCGTTGCGACGCGCTCGTATTCGGCGCGGCGGGCGGCTTGCTCGATGCATTCCTGCATCAATGGGCTTGGTGGCTCGCCATCGCGACGATTATCTATGGCGCGCTCGGCGCGCTTGCGGTATCGAGCCTCAAGACCACGACGGGCTTTCTCGTGCTGGTCTCGGTCGGTCTGCTGATCGCCGCCGTCACGCTGCAAACGGTGCTTGCGTGGAGCGCGCTGTTGTACTACCTCATCAGCACGACGCTATGCACGGGCGCACTGTTCATGCTCGCCGATACACTGGAGTCCGAAACAACCCAATCTCCGGTCGCGCCCACTGCAGCCGACACTCGCGAACCCGCCTCGCTCGAATCGCTCGACGACGCCACTGCGCCCGCCATCACACCCGACGCGGACAGCGAGCCGGATACTGCCAGGCCAGCGGCCCCTGAAAAGCATCCCGCGCCCTGGCCCTCGAACATCGCCGGCGTGCTCTATCTCGCGGCAGCCGTGGGCGCGGCTGGACTGCCGCCGCTCTCGGGGTTTCTCGGCAAGGCCATGGTGCTCGCCGCTACGCCGATTGCGCAAGCTGTCGTGCTCTGGCCTGCCGTACTGGTCTCGGGACTGCTGTCGATCGTCGCATTGAGCCGCACGGGCACGCGCCTGCTGTGGGCCGATCCCACTGCACGCGCCTACAACGGCGCACCGGCCGCAGCGCCGCGAGGCAGCCGCGCCAAGCTCGCCGCGTGCGCGCTGCTGCTCGCGGGCGTCGTGGCCACGACGGTCTTTGCCGGCCCGCTCAAGCAGTATCTCGACGCCACCGCCGCGCAGTTGCTCGACCGCGAAGCCTACGTTCACGCGATCCTGCCCGCGCAGGCACCGCAAACGACACAGGGCGGAGGAAGCTGACATGCTCAAGAGGCTCTTTCCGCACCCCTGGCTCACACTCGTGCTGCTCGTCTGCTGGTTATTGCTGATGAACGACGCAACGCCGGGTAACCTGCTGCTTGGCTTCGTGCTCGGCACGGTCATCGCCTTCGCCGTGGGCGAAGGGCTGTGGCTCGCGCCCGTGCGCTTCGGCAAACCGTGGCTGCTCGTGCGGCTCTTCGGGCACGTGCTTTACGACATCCTCGTGGCGAATCTCGAAGTCGCGCTGCTCGTGCTCGGCCCGATGACGCGCCTGCGCCCCGCCTTCATCGAGGTGCCGCTAGACAGCACCCACGAAATCGCGCTTGCGGCGCTCATCAGCATCGTCTCGCTGAGTCCCGGCACGCTGTGCGCCGAGCTCTCCGACGACCGCACGCGCCTGGTCGTCCACGTGCTCGATCTCGAAGACGAAGCCGCGCTCGTCGCCTTGATCAAGTCCCGTTACGAAGCCCCGCTCATGGAGATCTTCGCATGCTAGCCATCGTCATTCCGGTGTCGTTCGCGATCCTCGGGCTCGCATTTCTGCTCACACTCGTGCGCCTCGTGCGTGGACCCTCGCTGCCCGACCGGCTCGTCGCGCTCGACACGCTGAATATCAACGCGATCGCGCTGATCGTCGTCTACGGCATCATGCAGCGTTCGACGGTCTTCTTCGAAATCGCGCTGCTCATCGCGGTGATGGGGTTCGTCGCGACGGTCGCGTTCACGAAGTACCTGCAGCGCGGCGACATCATCGAACTGAACTAGGGCGAGTTCGTCATGCAAACCGTCATCGAAGCGATTGTCTGCGTACTGCTCCTGCTCGGCAGCGTGTTCACGCTGATCGGCGCGATAGGCCTCGCACGGCTGCCCGACTTCTACATGCGCCTGCACGGACCGACCAAGTCGACCACACTCGGCGTGGGCGGCGTCGTGCTTGCGTCCGTCGTCTACTTCAGCACGCACGACAATTTCGCGAGCCTGCACGAAGTGCTGATTCCAGCGTTCCTGTTTCTCACCGCGCCCATCAGCGCACATATGCTCACGAAGGCCGGTATCCAGCAACGTGTTCGCGTTTCATCCGTCACACGCGGACGACCGGACGCCACCATCGCTCGCGCAAGCGGCGAGCGTGCGCAAGACGCGAACCCGGATGACGCCGCCGCACAAGATTCTTGAATTTCGGCGTGGACTTTCACGCCTGAAAAAGCTGCCATCGAACGCTGTAAAGATCGCACGCCCGGCTTCACACCGGCGCCGGACCGCGCCGCTCTCACCTTCTCCTCATCCCGTTGCACGCGCAATCACTGCGTGACTCGCAACGCGCGGCACACCAATTGCTGATCCTGCTCGCCCCCGATGGAACATCGCGCCGCCGTCACGGCTCGCGAACGGGCGCAATAACAATGCGCGGCCGCAATCGAGGCCGTACACCGTGCAGCCTGAACGAAACAGATGAGGTGAACAATGAAGACGATGCGCACCCTGCTCGCCTTCGCGAGCGCGGCGGCCCTGCTCACTGCGTGTGGCGGCGGCAGCAGCAGCAACGATGTCGGCAAGGAGATCGGCGTGCAGAACCCTGAAATCCATTTCGTGCATGCCCTGCCGGGCGGCCCGAACGTCGATTTCCTGGTCAACGGCCCCTTGCAGACGAACATCGCATACAAGCAGGTGACGAACTTCGCCAACATCAACACCGGCAACACGAACGTCTCGTATGCGAGCACCGGCACGACCACGGCGCTTGCAAGCGGCAACTTCCCCGACGTGGCGAAGGGCCACGAGTACACCGTGCTCGCGCTGCCCGCGCTCACCGGCGGCGACATCGGCCTGATCGACGATCCGTTCGACAAGGGCCTGCTTTCCAGCAGCGCACGCCTTCGCGCGTTCAACGCCACCGTCAACGCGCAGAACCTCGACATCTACATCGTCGCACCCGGCACGGATATCAACACCGTGCAGCCGACGTTGCCGGCCGTGGGATACAAGAACGCCGTGCCCGCGAGCGGCCAGGACTCGATCTACATGAACGGCGGCAACTACGTGGCGATCGTGACGACAGCGGGCAGCAAGACAGCGATCTACGAATCGGCTTCGTTCAACCTCGCGAACAACGCGGACTGGCTCATTACGACCGTGCCGATTTCGGGTACGCTCTCGCAACTCCTGCCGGGGCAGATTCACCTGCTCGTCGCGCAGGGCGGCAACACCTCGCAGCCAGCCGTGGAGTACAACAACACGCTCACGGGCCAATAGTTCGTTGCGCTCGCAACCGTCGCGGCGAGTCGAGGCGTGCGCTATGCGCCTCTCACGCGTCCCCGCCGCGCCCGGTCTTGCGCGCTTCGGCCAGTACGTAATCGATGAATGTGGACGCCGCCCGCGTGTGATGCCGGTTCGGCATGTAGAGCATGTACATGTGCGTGCCGAAAATGCTCAAGCGCCAGCTATCGAGCGACGTGACGGCGGCGCCCTGGCGAATGTCGTCGTGCATCACGTAGTCGGGCACGATACCTACGCCGAGTCCTGCCAGAATCGACTGCCGCAAAAATAGAAAGTTTTCCGAAATGATCGAAGGCTCGAGCAACACCTCGTGCCGGTCCTCGTCCAGATAGCCCGCCAGCCGCAATTGCCGCCCCACCACCGTTGCTGTGATGACGGGCGCGCGCGCCAGGTCTTCCAGCGTTTGCGGCATGCCATGTTTTTCGGCCCACTCCGTGCACGCGCACGCGATGTACTTCACCGGGCCCATGTCGCGCGCCACGAGATTCTGCGGAGGCTCGTGCATCACGCGCACGGCGATATCCACTTCGTCGCGCAGCAGGTCTTCCACGCGATTTTCGAACATCACGTCGAGCACGATGCCGGGGTACATGCGCTTGAACTGGATGAGCCAGTCCGACATGACGAGCTGCCCGTAGCCGCTCGGCACGGAAAGCCGCACGCGCCCCTGCAGGCTCTGGCCGAGGGTGGAGACCGACTCGCGCGCGGCGAGCAGCGCATTCTGGATCGCGCGGCCGTGCTCGTAAAGCTTCAGGCCGATTTCGGTCGGCTCGACGCGGCGCGTGGTGCGGCGCACGAGTTGCAGGCCGATTGACTTCTCCAGATGGTTGAGGTGGTAGCTGACGTTCGCGCGGCTCATCTTGAGCCGGCGCGCCGCCTCGCTCAGGTTGCCGGCGTCGAGAATCTCGACGAGCAGGGTCAGCGCATTGACGTCCATGGCACTTCCACTGTCAAAGATATTTTGACAGTCTGTCAACGAGCCATGGGATTGTCAATTCCCCCTGACGCGCCGAGAATCGACGCGAACATGACACATTGGCGTCTGGCGCACCAGTCCGGCCCTCATTATGGAGACATCACCCCCATGGCATCCGATCCCGTGAACGCCTCCCCCGTCACTCACGAACTGCGCGGCAAGGTGCTGCTCGTCACCGTGGACAATCCGCCCGTCAACGCGCTGGGTGTGGACGTGCGCCGCGGCCTCGCCGCCGCCATCGAGCATGCCGAAGCGAACGACGCCGTGCAGGCCGTGCTGATCGTCGGCGCGGGGCGCAATTTCATCGCCGGCGCGGACATTCGCGAGTTCGGCAAGCCGCCGCAGCCGCCCGCGCTGCCCGACGTTTGCAACCGCATCGAGGCCTGCCACAAGCCGGTGATCGCCGCCATTCACGGCGCGGCCCTCGGCGGCGGCCTCGAAGTGGCGCTCGCGGCGCATTACCGGCTTGCCGTGGCCGGCGCCAAACTCGGCCTGCCCGAGGTGCAACTGGGCCTGCTGCCGGGAGCCGGCGGCACGCAACGCACGCCGCGGCTGATCGGCGCCGAAGCCGCGCTCTCGCTCATGCTGAGCGGCCGCCACGCGAGCGCGCAGGAAGCGCAAAAGCTCGGCCTGGTCGATCGCGTGGGCGCGAGCGACGACATTCTCGCCGAAGGCCTCGCCTACGCGCAGGAACTGCTCGCGGGTCATGCGCACGTACGCCGCACGCGCGACGCCCAGGCGCTCGCGGACCGCCCGCAAGCGCAAGCCGCAATCGATGCCGCGCGCGCCGACACCGCGAAGAAGTCGCGCGGTCTCTTTTCTCCGCTGAAGATCGTCGATTGCGTGCAGGCCGCGCTCGATCTTTCGTTCGACGAAGGCCTGCGCTTCGAGCGCAAGCAGTTCATCGAGTGCCTCGAAAGCCCGCAGCGCGCGGGCCTCGTGCACGCCTTCTTCGCCGAGCGCGAAGTGCAGAAAGCCCCTGAAACGAAGAGCGCGAAGCCGCGCGCGATCGAAACCGTCGGCGTGATCGGCGGCGGCACGATGGGCGCGGGCATTGCCGTCGCCGTGCTCGACGCGGGCCTGCCCGTGACGATGATCGAGCGCGACGACGCCTCGCTCGCCCGCGGCCGCGCGCATGTGGAAAAGGTCTACGACGGCCTCATCGCAAAGGGCCGCATGAAGCCCGAGGCGAAAGCGCAGATCCTCGCGCGCTTTGACGGCAGCACTTCGTACGATGCGCTCGCGAACACCGATCTCGTGATCGAAGCCGTGTTCGAGGACATGGCCGTGAAGCAGGCCGTGTTCGCCGAACTCGACCGCGTGTGCAAACCCGGCGCCGTGCTCGCGACCAACACCTCGTACCTCGACATCGACGCCATTGCGGCGAGCATCAAGCGCCCACAGGACGTGGTGGGTCTGCACTTCTTCTCGCCCGCCAACATCATGAAGCTGCTCGAAATCGTGGTGCCGAAGCAGGTGAGCGCCGACGTGGTCGCCACCGCATTCGAGCTGGCGAAGAAGCTGCGCAAGGTTCCGGTGCGCGCGGGTGTGTGCGACGGCTTCATCGGCAATCGCATTCTCGCGGTGTTCCGCACCGCTGCGGATCATCTGATGGAAGACGGCGCTTCGCCGTATCAGATCGACAAGGCCGTACGTGACTTCGGCTTTCCGATGGGCCCGTACCAGGTGGTCGATCTCGCGGGCGGCGACATCGGCTGGGCCACGCGCAAGCGCCGCGCCGCCACGCGCGACCCGAAGGCGCGCTACGTGCAGATTGCCGACCGCGTCTGCGAGCGCGGCTGGTTCGGCCAGAAGACGGGCCGCGGCTTCTACCTCTACCCCGAAGGCGCGCGCACCGGCACGCCCGACCCCGAAGTCGAAGCCATCATCCGCGCTGAGCGCGAGCGCGCCGGCATCGCGCCGCGCAGCTTCAGCGACGAAGAGATCATGCGCCGCTACATGGCCGCGATGGTCAACGAAGGCGCAAACGTCGTGTTCGAGAAGATCGCGCTGCGCCCGCTCGACGTGGACGTCGCGCTGCTCTACGGCTACGGCTTCCCGCGCTATCGCGGCGGCCCGATGAAATACGCCGATACCGTGGGTCTCGCCAACGTGCTCGCCGATATCCGCGAGTACGCAAAGGAAGATCCGCTGTTCTGGCGTCCTTCGCCGCTGCTCGTCGAACTCGTGGAGCGCGGCGAGAATTTCGCGAGCCTCAATCAATCGGTCTGAAGGTGCAATAAGGAGCTTTTCACACATGGACCTCAAATTCACCACCGAAGAAGAGGCGTTCCGCAGCGAAGTGCTCGCCTTCCTGAAGGAGCGCCTGCCGCAGCGCCTCGCGAACAAGGTGAGCAACGGTCGGCACCTCACGCGCGACGACATGGCGCAATGGCACGCCATCCTCCACGAAAAAGGCTGGCTCGCGAATCACTGGCCGAAGGAATACGGCGGCCCTGGCTGGAGCGCAGTGCAGAAGTTCATCTTCGAGAACGAATGCGCGATTGCGGGCGCGCCGCGCATCGTGCCGTTCGGCGTGAACATGCTCGGGCCCGTACTCATCAAGTACGGCAGCGAGGCGCAAAAGCGCTACTGGCTGCCGCGCATTCTCGATGGCTCGGACTGGTGGTGCCAGGGCTATTCGGAACCGGGCGCAGGCTCGGACCTCGCCTCTGTGCGCACCACGGCAGTTCGTAGCGGCGACCACTACCTGGTGAACGGCCAGAAAACGTGGACCACGCTCGGCCACTACGCGAACATGATCTTCTGCCTCGTGCGCACCGCCACCGACGTGCGCAAGCAGGAGGGCATCAGCTTCTTGCTGATCGACATGAACACGCCGGGCATCGAAGTCCGCCCCATCGTCACGCTCGACGGAGAACATGAGGTGAACGAAGTGTTCTTCACCGACGTACGCGTACCGGTGGAAAATCTCGTTGGCGAAGAAAACAAGGGCTGGACCTACGCGAAATATCTGCTCACGTACGAGCGCACGAATATCGCTGGCGTCGGCTTTTCGGTGGCGGCGCTCGCGCGCCTGAAGCGCGCCGCGCAGAAAATCACGCGCAACGGCAAGCCGCTTGCGCAAGATCCGCAGTTCGCCGCGCGCCTTGCGAAGGTCGAGATCGATCTGGAGAACATGAAGACGACGAACCTGCGCGTGATCGCAGCCGTCGCGGGCGGCGGCGTGCCCGGTGCGGAAAGCTCGATGCTGAAGATTCGCGGCACCGAAATCCGCCAGGAGATTTCCTCGCTGCTGCGTCGCGCGATGGGGCCGTACGCGGCGCCGTTCGTCGAGGAAGCGCTCGAGGAAGGCTATGCGGGCGATGCGATCGGCCCGGATGAAGCCGCCAGCGCCGCCGCGCAATACTTCAACAACCGCAAGTTGTCGATTTTCGGCGGCTCCAACGAAATTCAGAAGAACATCATCTCCAAGATGATTCTCGGTCTTTGAGAGGCACGCCATGGATTTCCAGCACACAGAAGACCGCCGCATGCTTGCGGATACGCTCAACCGCTTCATTACGGAGCAGTACGCTTTCAATACGCGCGATACAATCGCGCGCTCCACGCAAGGCTTTAGCGCAGACATGTGGCAGCGCTTCGCCGAACTCGGCGTGATCGGCGCGCTGTTCGACGAGGCCGATGGCGGCTTTGGGGGCGCAGCCTTCGACGTCGCGGTGGTGTTCGAAGCGCTCGGGCGCGGCCTCGTGGTCGAGCCGTTCCTCGATACTCTGATCGTTGGCCGCGTGCTCGCCCATGCGGGCAGCGAGGCGCAGCGCGCGCGCATTGCGTCGTTCATCGACGGTTCGCAAATCGCTACGCTCGCGCACGACGAACCGGGTTCGCACTACGAGGAAGCGCGCGTGACGACCCGTGCGGAGAAAAGCGCGGACGGTTGGGTTCTGCAAGGCGCAAAGGGCGTCGTGCAGCACGCGGAACATGCCGACGTATTGCTCGTTTCGGCGCGTGCCGCGTTCGACAAACCCGGTAGCGTATTCGACGAAGCGGGCATCTCCCTCTTCCTCGTGCCGCGCGATGCAGCAGGCGTGAGCGTGCGCGGCTACCGCAAGATCGACGGCGGCCGTGCAGCGGAAGTGACGCTCGACAACGTGAAGTTGAATGCCGATGCGCTCGTCGGCACGCAAGGCAGCGGCTTCGCGACGCTCGAACACGCACGCGGCTACGGCATCGTGGCGCTCGCGGCGGAAGCCGTGGGCGCGATGGATATCGCACGCGGCTTCACGCTCGAATACCTGCGCACGCGCAAGCAGTTCGGCGCACCCATCGGCAGCTTCCAGGCGTTGCAGCATCGCATGGCGGACGTGCTGCTCGAAATCGAGCAGGCGCGCTCGGCGGTCATCAACGCCGCAGCGGCGATCGACGCACCGCGCGTGCAGCGCGAGCGCGCGCTTTCGGCGGCGAAGTACACGATCGGGCGCATTGGCGCGCGCGTGGCGGAAGAGGCGATCCAGCTGCATGGCGGCATTGGCATGACGTGGGAATTGCCGCTTGCGCACTATGCAAAGCGGCTCGTCATGATCGATCATCAGCTGGGCGACGAGGATCATCATCTCGCGCGCTACATCGCATTGGGGCGTGAGGCGGCGTGAGCCATGAGGGGGCGGCTGCGAACAGTTGCCCCAACAACGAACCAGGAGTGCCTGTCGATGCAGACGGACAAAAGCAGCTTGCCTCTATCGGGCGTGCGCGTACTCGATCTTTCGCGTGTGCTGGCCGGGCCGTGGAGCGCGATGGTGCTCGGCGATCTCGGCGCGGAAGTCATCAAGATCGAGCATCCCGACCGCGGCGACGACACGCGCGACTGGGGCGTGCGAGTCGGCAAGACCGAGACTGCGTATTTCAACAGCGTGAATCGCAACAAGCGTTCGATCACGCTCGATCTGCAAACGCCCGAAGGCCAGCAGATCGTGCGCGAGCTGGCGAAGAACAGCGACATCGTCATCCAGAACTTCAAGTTCGGTGGCGTGGAAAAGCTCGGGCTTGGCTATGAGCAGTTGAGCGCGGAGAACCCGCGTCTCATCTATTGCTCGATTTCGGGCTACGACCGCACTGGCCCCGAAGCAAAACGCCCCGGCTACGACCTCGTCGTGCAGGGTGAAACGGGCCTGATGGCGATGAACGGCGAAGCCCACCAGCCGCCGCTCAAGTTCGGCGTGGCGGCCGTGGATCTCTTCACGGGCATGTATTCCGCGCAGGCGATGCTCGCCGCGCTGTACGAGCGCGAGCGCACGGGACGCGGGCGCCATATCGAAATGGCGCTGTTCGACTGCGGCATCATGATTACCGCTTATTACGGCCTCGAAGCGCTGCTGATCGGCGAAGACCCGCCGCGCTACGGCAACGCGCACCCGTCGATCGTGCCGTATGGCGTGTTCGATGCAGCCGATGGTCCGCTCGTCATCACTGTGGGCAACAACGCGCAGTTCGAGCGCTTTTGCCGCGAAGTGATCGAGCGCGCCGACCTCGCCGACGACGCACGCTACAAGACCAACATTCTGCGCGGACAGAACCGCGAAACGCTCGTGCCGGAACTCACGCGCGAACTGGGCAGCCGTCCGCGCAAGCTCTTGCTCGAACGCCTCGCGCGTGCGGGCATTCCGTGCGGCGAAGTGGCAGGCTTGCGCGAGGCGCTGCTTTCGCCGCGCGCCACGCTTGGCGGACTCGTCACGCAGCAGCCGCATCCGCATACCGAAAGCGGCACGACGCCCGTGCTCGCGCCGCCGTGGCGCTTCGATGGCGAACGCATGCCCGTGCGGCACGCGCCGCCGCAACTCGGCGAAGGCACGCAGGATGTCTTGCAGTCGCTGCTCGGTTATTCGGCGGAACAACTGGCCGGGTTGAAGGAAAAAGGCGTTATCTAGCCTGGTCACACTCGTGCTCGAACTCGCTGGCGCAATCGGCTAATACGCCGCCAATCAGCCGCAAATCAGCCGCCAGCCCTGCGCGTCGCCGCCGCGCGACGCGGCCCCCCGCCTTCGCCACCCCGCTCTGCCCCGCCCGGCCTTGCGTCGCACGTAGTTGCGCGCGCCCGGTTATATTGCGCCTGATGGTCCCGCACGCCGCTTGCGGCACATCGCGGACGGCCGGTTGCGGACGGCCAGTCGCGGACGGCCAGTTGCGGACGGCCGGTAGCGGACCGACACCCGCCCAATCTCGCGCCCTTCGCGCGAGCCCCAGTGAACGAACCCGCCCCGCTCATGGAGCACGCCTACGATCATCTGCTGCACCTGCTCGCCGCGCATGCCACGTGGACGCTCGCCTTTGTCGCGGTCGCCGCTTTCCTCGAATCGCTCGCGTTCGTCGGCACGTTCTTTCCCGGCAGCACGGCGATGTTCATTGCAGGCGCGTTCGCAGCCACGGGCACGATCAACCTTGGCTGGCTCTTCGTCTGCGCCATTGCGGGCGCCGTGGCCGGCGACGGCGTGAGCTTCTGGATCGGCCATCGCTATCGGGACTCGCTTGGCCAGATGTGGCCGTTCAGCCGCCACCCCGGCATTCTCGAACGCGCGCAGGCCTACTTCGTGAGCCACGGCACGCGCAGCGTGATCCTCGCGCGCTTCATCGCGCCGCTACGCGCCGTGGTGCCGATCGTCGCGGGCATGGCCGGCATGAAGCCCATGCGCTTCTTCATGATGAACGTGATCTCCGCGCTCATCTGGGCGCCCGCGCATATCGTGCCGGGCGTGGTGTTCGGCGCCTCGCTCCAGCTCGCGGGGGCGGTGTCGTTCCGGCTCGTCGTGGTCATCGGCATCGTAGCGTTCGCGGTCTGGCTCATCTGGCGCTTCGTGCGCATGCTGCTCCTGCACATCGACAACTGGGCCGGCGCGTCGCGGCGCAGCGCGGCGCAGTGGGCGGCGCAGCATCCCGGACGCGCCTCGAAGCGCATCGCCCGCCTGCTCGATCCGGCGCAGCCCGCGCTCGGCCCCGTCATCGTGATCACGGGCCTCGTGCCGGTAAGCGCGGCCGTGTTTTCCTATGTGCTAGGCAACGTGCTGCGCGGCGCGCCGCTCGTGCAGCTCGACCAGTCCGTGCGCCAGTTCCTGCAGTCGATCCGCACCACATGGGCCGACGCGACGCTCGCGCGCGTCGAAACGCTCGGCAGCAGCTGGACGCTGGCGGCGCTCATCGCGACGATGGGTGTATGGATGGTGCTGGAGCGGCGTTGGCGCACCATCGCTTACTGGATGATTGCGGCGGCCGTTTCGCAACTGCTCATCGTCATCCTGCGCTTCGTCATTCACCATACGGCGCCGGGTGGCGGCCAGGCCGTCGAGGCCTATGTGTTCCCGAGCGACCGCGTGTCGACGATGGTCATCGTCTACGGCTTCGTGATGTTCCTGCTCGTGCGCCGCGCGAGCATGCTGGAGGCCGCACTCGTCGCCGCGCTCGGCAACGGGATTGTCGTGACCGTGGCGTTCGCGGGGCTCTACTTCGACCGCTTCCTGTTCTCGGACGCCATCGGCGGCGCAGCCTTCGCCGCGATCTGGGTGGCGATCGTCGTGCTCACCTCGCTCTGGCGCTACCCCAAGCGGCCGCCGCAACGCGTGTATATGCCGCCCATCGTGCTCGTCGTGCTGGTCGGCGCCTTTCTCCTGCAGACGGTGCCGTCATGGCGCGCGCCCGCACCGCCCACGACCGCCACGGCGGCGGCGCCCGTCGTCATCACGCAATTGCAGTGGAGCGACTCGCTGTGGAGGACGTTTGCGTGCTATCGCTTCGACATGAAAGGCGCGCGCCGCGAGCCGATGACGATCCAGTGGGCCGCCAGCGCCGACGACCTGCGCGCGGCGCTGCGCGACGCAGGCTGGGCCGAGGGCCCGCAGATCTCGCTGAGGAGCGTGCTATCGCTCGTCGCACCGAACGTGGACGTGATGTCGCTGCCGCTGCTGCCGAAGCTGAACAACGGCCTGCCCTCGCCGCTCGTGTTCGCCCGCGCGCGCCTGACCGCGAAGCCTGGCGACGCGGGCGAGCCGGGCAGCCGCCGCGACGTGCTGCGCTTCTGGCCTTCGGGCTACGCGCTCGCGCCGCGGCATGCTGGAAACGGCAATGGCAATGGCGGCGGCAAGGCAGACGGCGGCGAGCCCACGCCGATCTGGGTCGGCTCGCTCGTGCACGAGCGGCTGCGCCGCGGGTCGTGGCCGTTCAACGTGGTCACGAGCTACCCCGACGACAGTTCGGACCTCAGCGCCCCCGGCCAGCCGGCTGGCTGGCGCACGCTCGCGCTGCCGGGCGAAGCGGGCTGCGAGGGGCGGCCCGTGAAACTGGTCGTGCAGGGCGGCCGCTGAAAGGGAGATTGAAAGCTCAGGCGGTGCTCTCGCCCCAGCTTCCCGTGGCATGGAAGCGGTCGATGCGCTTGCGCGCATCCGCGTAGGCGGCGTCGAGCGCGGCGTCGGGCCCTGTGTAATTACGCATCATGTCGTGAAAGCGCACGCTGCGTCCTTCGACATGGGCATCCGCGCCGTGGCGGCAGATGTAGCCGCTGTAGTGGAACAGCGGCTCGGGCGCGCGCGGCCCGAACGCCGGAATCGGCAGCACCCAGATCTCGAAGCCTTCATGCTCGGTGTGGTCCCACATGGTGCGTCTCCAGGATGGCCATGACGCCGACTATCCTCGCACGGCACCCTCTCGCCTGCAAACGGCTCTTTTTTGCGACATTGGCTAAACTATGCGGGCGCAGCAGAACTCAAACCCGACTCCCTAGCGATACCCCACACCATGACGCCGGCCTCTCTCACGCAGGAACCGCAGTCCGTTTCCAGCGCGGTCACGCGCAACGCCTTCTTCATCGTGGCCACCGTCAACGAAGACGTCGCGAGCCGCGCCACCGTGCGCGCCTGGTGCGCCGACGTCGCCAACCTCGTGCGCGCGGTGGGCAAGCGCGTGCCGGCTGGCAATCTCTCGTGCGTGGTGGGCTTTTCGTCCGACGCATGGGACAAGCTGTTCGGCGAGCCGCGCCCGGCCGAGTTGCATCCGTTCCGCGAATTCGGCACGGGCGAGCGCAAGGCGATCGCCACGCCCGGCGACATCCTGCTGCACATACGCGCCGACGAAACCGACCTGTGCTTCGAACTGGCCACCCAGCTCATGACGCGCCTGGAAGGCGCGGTCACGACCGTGGACGAAGTGCACGGCTTTCGCAACTTCGACATGCGCGCGATGATCGGCTTCGTCGACGGCACCGAAAATCCCACGGGCAACGAAGCCGTTCACTTCACGGTGATCGGCGAAAACGACGATCCCGAATTCTGCGGCGGCAGCTACGTGCTCGTGCAGAAATACCTGCACGACATGAAAGGCTGGAACGCGCTTTCCGTCGAAGCGCAGGAGCACATCATCGGCCGCACCAAGCTCCAGGACATCGAACTGGACGAAGCCGTGAAGCCGAGCTGGTCGCACAGCTCGCTCACCACGCTCGAAGACGACGCGGGCAACGAGATCAAGATCCTGCGCGACAACATGCCGTTCGGCCGGCCCGGCTCTGCCGAATTCGGCACCTACTTCATCGGCTACGCGCGCTCGCCCGAGCCGATCGAACAGATGCTCGAAAACATGTTCGTCGGCCTGCCGCCCGGCAACTACGACCGGCTGCTCGACTTCAGCCGCGCCGTCACGGGCGGACTGTTCTTCGTGCCTTCGCAGCCGCTGCTCGAAGCGCTCGCCGAAGTCGATCCGGGCGCCGCGCCCACCATCGATGTGAGCGCCGCCGATTCATCGCAAACAGAAACCGAGCCTGCCGCCGCGCCGAGCGCGGACGGCTCGCTCGCCATCGGATCCCTCAAAGGAGCACCCCGGTATGAATAACCTCCATCGCGAGCTGGCGCCCATTTCCACGGCCGCGTGGTCGCAGATCGAAGAAGAAGTCGCACGCACCTTCAAGCGCTCGCTCGCGGGCCGCCGCGTCGTGGACGTCGAGGGCCCCGGCGGCCCGGCGCTCGCGGCAGTCGGCACCGGCCACCAGAACGGCATCGAAGCGCCGCTGGAAGGCATCCGCGCACGCCAGCGCGAGGTGAAGGCGATCGTGGAATTGCGCGTGCCGTTCGAGCTTTCGCGCGATGCCATCGACGACGTGGAGCGCGGCGCAGAAGACTCCGACTGGCAACCGGCCAAGGACGCGGCCACGCGCCTCGCGTTCGCGGAAGACCGCGCGATTTTCGACGGCTACACGGCTGCGCAGATCACGGGCATTCGCGAGGGTTCGTCGAACCCGATTCTGCCGCTGCCGGCCGATATCGCCGACTACCCCACGGTCATCGCCAAGGCGCTCGAACAGTTGCGTCTGCAGGGCGTGGACGGCCCGTATGCGGTGCTGCTCGGCTCCGATGCCTACACGGCGGTGAGCGAAGCGAGCGACCAGGGTTATCCGATTCTCGAGCACATCCGCCGTCTCGTGAATGGCGAGATCATCTGGGCGCCGGCCATTGAAGGCGGCGCGATCCTGAGCACGCGTGGCGGCGATTTCGCGTTCCACCTCGGGCAGGATGTGTCGATCGGGTATTCGTCGCATGACGACAGGAGCGTGAAGCTCTATCTGCAGGAGAGCTTCACGTTCATGATGCTGACTGCCGAAGCTTCGGTGGCAGTGAAGCCGGAGTGAGACCGCGCTGATTCTTGCAGGCCACGAAAAGGGGGCGCTCCGTTGGGAGCGCCCCCTTTTTTCATGCCTTGCCGCTAGTGGTGAGTTACCTGGCGATCACTGATAGAAGTTCACCGTCACCACCGCGGAGCGGCCCGGCGCCCAGGTTGCGTAAATCGGGTACGCGCTCTGGTAGTACTCCTTGTCGAAGATGTTGTTCACGTTGAGCTGCAGATCGACCTTCTTCGACACGCGCCACGTGGCCGATGCATCGAAGCGCGCATAGCCCGGCGTCCATTTGCGCGAGGTCGCCGAAACCGATGCATACGTCAGGCTCGAAACCGTTGCGCCCGCACCCACCGTGAGCTTCGGCAACACGTCATAGCTCGTCCACAGCGTGAAGTTGTGCTTGGGCACCATCACCATCGGCAGGCCGGAGAGCGTCGGGCTCGCCGGGCCGGCATCGGTCGTGATCGCATCGAGGTACGAGTAGCCGCCGAACACGGACCATTTGTTCGTTACATTACCCGCGAAACCAAACTCGAAACCGCGCACGCGTTGCGAGCCGGCGTTGATCGTGCCGCCCAGGCCGTCGCTCACGCGCGCGTTGGTCTTGTCGGTCTGGAACAACGCCGTGGTGAGCGAGAGGCGCTGATCGAGCACGTCCCACTTCGCGCCCACTTCGATGTTGCGCGAACGCTCGGGCGCGAGATCCTTGTTGGTCGCCGTGATCTGATCCGTGCCGCCGCCCAGGCCCGAATTCGAGCCCGGCGGATTCGCCGACGTGCCGTACGACGCATAGAGGCTCAAGGTCGGCACCGGCTTGAACACGAGGCCGAACTGGTAGCTGAAAAGATTCGACGTGTTCGACAGATCGGCCACGCCCGCTTGCTGCGCGGTCACGTCATAGCGGTCGAAACGCAATCCCGCGTTGAAGATCCAGCGCTCGGAAAGCTGCACGCTGTCGAACATGTATGCCGAAGCGATATTCGTCTGCGTATGCGTGGCCGGTCCCGGGAAGCTCTTGTCGCCGTTCAGGACGATGTTGCCCGTCCATGGATTGTTCGGATTCCAGTTGTTGATCGACGCGCAGTTGTACGCGACCGAGCACGGACCGCCCGAGCGGATGTTGTTGCCCGCCGAATCGGTCACGAGATAGCCCTCGTAAAGGTCCTGCTCGTGGCTGAATTCCACGCCCGCCGTGAACGTGTGGCGCATGCCGTAGAGATCGAACTTGCCCGTCGCTTCCGTCTGGTTCGCGACGCTGTTGGTCGCGTACTTGCCGCTCTTGGCTTGCAGGCTCAGGATGTTCGAGGTCGCGCTCGTCAACTGCGGATTGGTCGCGACGTAGTCGAGCGTCGAGCGGCCGAACATCGTCGTGTTCTTGATCTTCCACGCGTCGTTGATGCGGTGCTCCACCTTCACTTCGCCCGTGTCGGTCTGGCCATAGCGGTAGTCGCGCGTGTTCAGGCCGTAGAACTGGCCGCGGTTGGACGACACCGGCGTGCCGCCCGTCGAGCGGAACGGCACGCTGAAGTCGGGCATGTCGTAGCTGTTCAGATGGTAGTAGCTCACCGTGACCGTGGTCGGCGTGTTCAGGCCGAACGCGATCGAGGGCGCCACGCCCCAGCGCTTGCTGTACACGTCCGTGCGGCCCGCCTGGTCGGCGTCGTGGCCCATGGCATTCAGGCGGAACGCGGTGGTGTCGTTGAGCGTCTGGTTCCAGTCGACGGTGGCGCGGCGGTAGCTATCGGTGCCGAGGCCCAGGCTGCCGTTGATGAAGTTGTCGGCCTGCGGCGCTTTCGTCGTGATGTCGATGCTCCCGCCTACCGAGCCGCGCCCGGCATACACGGAGTCCGGGCCCTTGATGACGCTGATGTTCTGCACGTCGAAGGTTTCGCGGTTCTGGACGCCCGAGTCGCGCATGCCGTCCACGAAGATCGAGTTGCGCGACTCGAAGCCGCGAATCACCGGACGATCGGCGGACGGATTCGCCGCGGCGTCGCCACCCAGGAAGGTGATGCCTGGCACCGTGCGCAGGGCGTCCTGGAACGTCGTGACGTTCTTTTCCTTGAGCACCTCCTCCGGAATCACCGTGACCGAACGCGGCGTGTCGATGAGCGGTGCGGTGAACTTGTACGAATCGAGCGCCTTGGTCTGCATGTCGGAAGGCGCCGAAACGACTTTCACGGCGGGCAGCGTGCTTTCCGTGGCGGCGGTGGACGATGCCGCCGAAGCGGCGGCGGGACTCTCGGCGGCGGGCGCGGTTTGCGCGTGAACGAGAGGCGATGCGAAGAAGCCGGAGCAATACAGCGCAGCGACGGAGGCGATGGCGCGCATCCGCGTCGGGAAATGGACGGGCATGAGTGAGCGAGTTGGTCGGCGAATTGTCTATTTGCGAATGCACATGATTCTCATTCGTTATAGCGATTGTAATAACTCGTTATTTTTTTGTAAACATTCAATGGGCAATTCAGCGATCGGCGCAGGAGCCAAGGTCCACGCCAGGCGCGCAAGCCTGGTCCCCGCCGCGCCCGACTGCCGGTATGATGGCGGCCTCACCGCGGACGACACGACGTCCCGGCGCCCGATTTCATTCACGAAGACAGAGGAAGACCGCCATGACGGCAGCAGCACAATTCGACCAGGTTTCCGTAATCAAACGCGCCAACGTCTACTTCGACGGCAAGTGCGTTTCGCACACCGTGCTGTTCGCCGACGGCTCGCGCAAGACGCTCGGCGTGATCCTGCCGGGCACGCTGAACTTCGGCACCGACGCCGCCGAACTGATGGAAGTGCAAGCTGGCCAGTGCCGCATCCGCCTGGAAGGCACCGACGAATGGAAGACCTACGGCGCCGGCGAGTCGTTCTCGGTGCCGGGCAAGAGCCGCTTCGACATCGACGTGATCGAGACGCTCGACTACGTTTGCAGCTACCTGTAAGCGCTTAGCGTTGCCAAACGCCCGCCGCGTGACTCGCGGCGGGCGTTTTCGCTTGTGTTGGGCGTGCCGGCGCCCCTGAACGTGCTGGACGCGCCGCCACCATGCCCTCGCTACAATGGGCGCCAGCCCGTCGCCCCGCGACTTCCACGCTCGCCTTTTCGCCGTGTCATCCCTCACGCCTCTTCCCGCGCCGCGCCCGCGCGCCAACGCCGATCGTCCGCCGCCACGCAGCCCGCTTGCCACGCTTGCGATCGTGACCGTGCTCACCGGCATCGGCGCGGGGCTGGGCGGCATGCTGCTCGCGCTGCTGCTGCACGCGATCCAGCACCTCGCCTACGGCTACGGCGCGGGGCACATCATCGGCGAGGAGAGCTTTCTGCAGGGCGTGACGGATACCGCGCCCTGGCGGCGCGTGGCGGTGCTCGTGGCCTGCGGGTTGATTGGCGGAGGCGGATGGTGGGCGCTCTATCGCTACGCGCGTCCACTCGTGAGCATCAGCGCGGCGATCAAGCCGGGCGGCAAACGCATGCCGATTTTCGCAACCACCGTGCATGCGCTGCTGCAGATCGTGACCGTCGCGATGGGTTCGCCGCTTGGACGTGAAGTCGCGCCGCGCGAAATCGGCGCCGCGTTCGCGAGTTGGCTCGCGAAGCGCACGGGCCTCACCGCCGCGGAGCGCCGAGTGATGATCGCGTGCGGCGCGGGCGCGGGGCTCGCGGCGGTCTACAACGTGCCGCTGGGCGGCGCGATGTTCGTGCTCGAAGTGCTGCTCGGCACGTTTGGCTGGTCGGTGGCGGTGCCGGCAATCACCACCTCGGCCATTGCGGCCGTGATCGCGTGGATCGGTCTCGGCGATGCGCAGCAATACCACGTGCCCGCCTACGGCATCAATGCGCAGCTCGTGGTGTGGTCGGTGCTCTGCGGGCCGCTGTTCGGCGCAGCCGCACACGGCTTCTCACGCGTGACGAGCCGCGCGCGCGATGCGTCGCCGAAGGACTGGCGGCTGCCGCTCTACACGTTGCTGAATTTCGCGGGCATCGGCCTGCTGGCCATCTGGTTTCCGCAGTTGCTCGGCAACGGCAAGGGCCCGGCTGGCCTGAGCTTCGACGACAACCTCGGCATCGGCGTCGCGGCCACGCTGCTCGTGCTGCGCGTGTTCATCACGACGACCACGTTGCGCGCCGGCGCCAAGGGCGGCCTGCTCACGCCGGGACTCGCGAACGGCGCGCTGCTTGCCATCGTGATCGCAGGGCTTGTGAATCACATGTGGCCCGGTCTTTCGCCGGGTGCCTTTGCGATCGTCGGCGCGGGTGCGTTTCTCGCGTCGTCGATGCAGATGCCTGTCACCGCGACCGTGCTGATCCTCGAATTCACGCACGTGAATCACGATCTGGCGATCCCGCTGCTGCTCGCCGTGGCAGGTTCTGTCGCCACGCTACGGCTGCTCGCGCGCGCGCAGCATCCTTCTCGCGGCGCGCCAGCGGTCAGCGCCGAGCGCGAACTGCGGCTCGCCGCGCTGCGCGAGCCGTCGGCGCGGGAGTCCTCCGACTAAGCCACGCAGTTTCCCGCAGTTTTCCCATTACGCGCCGAGATCCGCCAGCGGATGCGCCTCGGCGCGCCACGGCGACGCAAGGAAATGCTGCACGCGCTCGGTCCGCACTTCGACAAGCGTGGCCGGCGCCCAGCGCGGCTTGCGGTCCTTGTCGACGAGATGCGCGCGCACGCCTTCGCAGAAGTCGCCTTCATCGATCGCCCGGCCCACGATGCCAAGCTCCATGCGGAAGCACTCGGCGAGCGTCAACTGGCGGCCGCGCAGCAGCGCTTCGCGAGTGACTTCCAGCATCGTTGGCGAATAGTGCGTGAGCGCTTCGAGCGTGGCTGCGAGCCATGCTTGTTCGGCTTGCGAGTGGTCGCGTTCGAGGTCGGCGCGCAGCGATGCGACGATCTGCTCGACACGCAGGCGACGGTCGAAGTGCCGCACGACGAGCGGCGTAAACGTCGCGAGCGCGCCCTCGTTAGCCTCGTGACACGGCGCGACGAATACTTCGCGCAACGAAGCATGCACATCGCCCGACCATTTCGCGGCCAGAAGACGCGCCTCGTAGCCGTCGAGCCATTCGGCCGGCACGTAGGCATCCGCGAGGCCGCAATGCACCGCGTCCGCGCCGCCGAGCATCGCGCCGGTCAAGCCCACGTATAGCGACATCTCGACGGGCATTTTCGCGAGGAAGTGCGTCGCGCCCACATCGGGCAAGAGGCCGATGCGCGTTTCCGGCATCGCGATCTTCGTGCGCGAGGTCGCCACGCGCAATGACGCCGCCTGGCCGAGACCCATGCCACCGCCCATCGTCACGCCGTCGAGCAGCGCGACGAGCGGCTTGGAAAATGTATGCAGTGCGTAATCGAGGCGATACTCGTCGATGAAGAATTGCTGCCAGCCGTTCGCGCCCTCACGCGCTTTCTCGCGCGCCAGCTGGTAAATCGCACGCACGTCGCCGCCCGCGCAAAAGCCTTTCGGGCCCGCGCCTTCCAGCACGAGCGCGACGATGCTGTCGTCCGTACGCACGCGTTCGAGCAGCACGGCAAGTTCGCGCACCATGGCGTGCGAAAGCGCATTGAGCGCAGCCGGACGGTTGAGCGTGACGACCGCCACGCGATTGACCACGCGAAACAGCACATCCTTGTCGACTTCCGTTGCGGCCGCTGCACAAGCGGGTGTTGCATTCATTGCTTAGTTCTCCGTTTCAATATGCCAGCGCGGCTTGCGCTTTTCCAGAAACGCATTGACGCCTTCACGCTGGTTGGGCGAATCGAACAGATCGACGAAGCGCTCGCGCTCCACAGCGAGCGCAGCGCCGCGCGGCACGCCATTGCGCGCCTGATGGATCAGCGACTTGCTGAAGGTGACCGCTTGCGGGCTCAAGCCCGCGACACGCGCGGCCATGGCGAGCGCGGCCTCGCGCGCGCCGCCCGTTGCGACGACTTCCTCCACGAGACCGATGCGCAGCGCCGTCTGCGCGTTCACGCGTTCGCCAGTGAGGATGATGCGTTTGGCCCAGCCTTCGCCCACGAGCCAGGGCAGGGTCTGCGTGCCGCAGCCGCAGGGCAGCAGCCCCACGGCGGGCTCGGGCAGCGCGAGTTGCGCATGCTCCTCGGCAATGCGGATATCGCACGCGAGCGCGCACTCCAGGCCGCCGCCCATCGCATAGCCGTTGATCGCCGCGATGATCACGGGCCGCGCCTTCTGCAGCGCCCCGAATGCCGCGCCGAATGCGCTCGCCGCAGTGCGCGCGACCTCGTGCTCGCCAGTGGCGAAGGCATTGAGGTCGGCGCCCGCGCTGAAAAACTTCGGCCCGCTGCCTGTAATGACAACGGCACGCACCTGCGGCTCGCGGTCGAACGCTTCGATGACCTGCTGAAGCTGCCGCAAACCGTCGATCGTAAAGGCGTTCGCCGGCGGCCGCGAAAGCGTGAGCAGTGCCACCGCGCCCTCGTGCACGTACTCGAATTCGATCATTTCGGACTCCGTGTGAATATCAGCGCAACTCGGGGAAATCTTCTTCCCAGTACTCGTCGGGCTGGCGCGCGGGCTCGGCACTGCGTTCCATTTCCCGGCGACGCAGTTCCACGCGGCGAATCTTGCCCGAGATGGTCTTGGGCAAGTCGCTGAATTGCAGGCGACGAATGCGCTTGTACGGCGCGAGCTTTTCACGCGAGAAGCGGAACACCTCGCGTGCGAGTTCGGGGCTCGCTTCGTAGCCCTGGCGCACGATGACGAACGCCTTCGGCACCGAGAGGCGCAGTTCGTCCGGACTCGGCACGACCGCCGCCTCGGCGATCGCCTCGTGCTCGATCAGCACGCTTTCCAGCTCGAACGGGCTCAGGCGGTAATCGGACGACTTGAACACATCGTCGGCGCGGCCCACGTAGACGTAGTAGCCGTCGTCGCGGCGCAAGGCAACGTCGGACGTGTGGTAGTAGCCGTTGCGCATGGCGTATTCGCTCGCTTTCGCGTTGTTCGCGTAGCCCGTCATGAGGCCGAGCGGACGATGTGCCGAATCTGGCCCAACCGGCAGCGCGATCTCGCCTTCGCTTGCAGGCTGATCGTCGGCATCGACGAGTTGCACGCGGTAGCCCGGCAGCGGCCGCCCCATCGAGCCCGCCACCACGGGCTGGCCCGGCGAATTGCCGATCTGGCAGGTCGTTTCGGTCTGGCCGTAGCCGTCTCGAATCGCGATGCCCCAAGCGTGACGCACGCGCTCGATGATCTCGGGGTTGAGCGGCTCGCCCGCGCCCACGATTTCGCGCAGCTTCACCGCATAGGTTGCGAGCGGCTCCTGCACGAGCATGCGCCACACCGTGGGTGGCGCGCACAGCGTGGTCACGCCGCATTGCACGAGCGCGGCGAGCGTGTCTTTCGGCACGAAGCGCGCGTAGTTGTAGACGAACACGCAAGCCTGTGCATTCCACGGCGCGAAGAAGCAGCTCCACGCATGTTTGGCCCAGCCCGGCGAACTGATGTTCCAGTGGATGTCGCCCGGCATGAGGCCGATCCAGTACATCGTCGAAAGGTGGCCTACGGGGTAGCTCTCGTGCGTGTGCTCGACGAGCTTGGGCTTCGAGGTCGTGCCCGAGGTGAAATAGAGCAGAAGCGGGTCGGTCGCGCGCGTCGGGCCGTCGGGCTCGAAGGCGGCGCTCGCATCAAACGCGCGCGCGAGATCGATCCAGCCTTCGCACGCATTGGGCGCCGCGCCGACCGCGATACGCTTCACGCTTTTGTCGAGCGTTTCGAATTTGCCGAGTTCGGCGGCGTCCACCACGACATAGCGTGCGCCGCCCGTTTCCACGCGCTCGCGCACGTCGTCGGGCGAGAGTTGCGTCGTCGCGGGCAGCACGATCGCGCCCAGTTTCATCGCCGCCAGCATCACGTCCCACAGTTCGACGCGATTAGGCAGCATCAACAACAGGCGGTCGCCGCGCGCCACACCCTGCTCCCGCAGGAAGTTCGCCATGCGCGACGAGCGCTCCGACATCTGCGCGAACGAATAGCGCGCGCCGCCGCTCGCGAGGTCGTCGACGATCCAGAGCGCCGGGTTGTCGTTGCCGCGCGCCATCACGTCGAAGTAGTCGAGCGCCCAGTTGAATGTGTCGAGCTTCGGCCACGCGAACTCGTCGTAAGCACGTGCGTAGTCGGTTCGGTGACGCAGCAGCAGTTCGCGTGCGTCGATGAAGGCCTGCGCGGAAGGGGTGAACCCGGTCATCGTCGTCTCCTTATACTACGGCGCATACGCGCTTATATTTGATTTGCCATCCTCACTACTTGTTAAAGCTGCCGTGCAATCACCATGCGCTGCACTTCGCTCGTGCCCTCGTAAATCTGCGTGATGCGCGCATCGCGATAGTGGCGTTCCACCGGATAGTCGTTCAGAAAGCCATAGCCGCCGTGAATCTGAATGGCGTGCGAGCACACTTCTTCGGCCATTTCAGAAGCGTAAAGCTTCGCCTGCGAAGCCTCGGAAAGACACGGCTTTCCAAGCGAGCGCAGCCGCGCCGCGTGATGCACGAGATGGCGCGCGGCGTTGATGCGCGTATACATGTCCGCGAGCAGATTGGCCACGCTCTGATGCTTGATGATCGGTTCGCCGAACTGCACGCGTTCGTGCGCGTAGGCACGCGCCGCATCGAAGGCCGCGCGCGCGATGCCGAGCGCCTGCGCCGCAATGCCAATGCGTCCGCCTTCGAGATTCGCCAATGCGATCTTCAATCCTTCGCCGCGCTGGCCGAGCAGGTTCGCTTCGGGAATCGCGCAGTCCACGAGCGAAATCGGGCAGGTGTCCGAAGCACGGATGCCCATCTTCTTCTCTGGCGGCCCAACGTTGAAGCCCGGCGTATCGGTCGGCACGATGAACGCGGAAATGCCGCGCTTGCCCGCGTCGGGATCGGTCACGGCGAACACGATCGCAATATTCGCGCGTGAGCCGTTGGTCACGAACTGCTTGTTGCCGTTGAGCACCCACTTGCCATCGCGCAGTTCGGCGCGCGTGCGCAGGTTGTTCGCCTCGGAGCCCGCCTGCGGCTCGGTCAGGCAGAACGCGCCGATCAGCTCGCCGCTGGCGAGCTTGCCGAGCCAGCGGTCCTTTTGCGCGTCGGTGCCGAACTGCAGGATCGGCCCGCAGCCCACCGAGTTGTGCACGCTGACGAGCGTCGCGCACGAGGCGCAGCCCGCCGCGATCTCCTCCATGGCGAGCGCGTAGGCCACGTAGTCGGTGTACGAGCCGCCCTGCTCCTGCGGCACGATCATGCCGAGAAAGCCCAGTTCGCCCAGTTGCTTGACGACCTCGTCGGGCAGCTTGGCGTCGCGGTCCCATTGCGCCGCATTCGGCGCCAGTTGCTCGCTTGCGAAGTCGCGCGCGGCGTCGCGAATCATGCGCTGGTCGTCGGTGTAGAACTCATCCATGTCTGTCCCCTTCCTGTGTCTCTTGCGCTTGCCTTCCACTGTGGCGCGATGCGGCCCCGGCTGCAAGGCTTGCGAAAAGTGTAGGCACGCGAGCGACCGTATTCGATGCCCGCCACGCTCAAAGTCGATGATCGGATTTACCATATTGGTTGGAACACCCCATCAGAAGGCGGCTCCTTGCAATCAACGAGAATCCATACACTGAGCGAAAAAGGCACAATTGCGATGAGCCTCGTGAACGAGACGCTCGCGCTGGCGCGCGCGGGCGGGCTCGAAATCGCGCCGCTCACGGATGCCGCCGGCATCGCGCCGGCCGTGCTATGCGCGCCCGAGGCCCGCGTGAGCGCGGCGCAATACGGCCAGTTGTGGTCGGGTATCGCGCGCGCGCTCGACGACGAATTCTTCGGCCAGGACTCGCACGCGATGAAAAGCGGTAGCTTCATCGCCATGACGCACTCGGCGCTCGGCGCCGGCACGGGACGCCAGGCGCTGCAGCGCGCCGTGCATTTCATGCGGCTCGTGCTTGACGATCTGGCGGCCGAAATCGACATCGACGCCGCCCGCGTGCGCGTCACGCTCTCGCATCGCGCGGGCAAACCCGCGCCCACCATGTTCGCGTACGCCACCTGGTTCATCCTCGTCTATGGACTCGTGTGCTGGCTCGTGGGGCGGCGCATTCCGCTTCTCGCGGCGCGCTTTCGCTGCGCGCAGCCGGGCGCCGTGCACGAATACCAGCTCATGCTCTGTGACGACATGACGTTCGACCAGCCGGCCACGTCGTTCGAATTCGCGCCCGGCTTTCTCGAACTGCCCGTGATCCAGACCGCCAGCTCGGCGCGGGCCTTCCTGCGCAATGCGCCGGGCAACTTCGTCGTGAAGTACCGCAATCCGGGCTCGTTCGCGGCGCGCGTGCGACGTGCGCTACGCGCGCTACCTGTCACCGCGTGGCCCGATGCCGACGCCATCGCGCAACGCTTGAACGTGGCGCCCGCCACACTGCGCCGGCGCTTGAGCCAGGAGGGCCACAGCTGCCAGTCGATCAAGGACGAATTGCGCCGCGACCTTGCGATCGCGGCGCTGCAGGAGCCGGGCCGCTCAGTCGCCGACGTCGCGGCGGCAGTTGGCTTTGCGGAGCCGAGCGCGCTTCATCGGGCGTTCCGCAAGTGGACCGGACAGCGCCCGACCGACCTCCGCGCGGCGAGGGTTCGCAGCGGCAGGGGATAGTCTCGATCGACCTTTCGGTTATCGAGATAGCACCTATAATTTTAGGGATATCCCTAATACGAAAGGCCTTGCCATGAACTCCCTTCCGCGTGTAGCGCTCGGCATCGTGGCCGCAGCGTGCTGCTTCGCGTCGGCTGCGGCGGTGGCCCAACCGTACGATCCTTCGCAACCGCTGACTCGAGCCCAGGTCCGTGCGGATCTGATCGAATGGCGGCAGGCGGGCTACGACCCGCTCGACTGGATCGACTACCCGGAAAACGCTCAACGCGCGGGCGCGATCGTCGCGCAACGGCGCGCGGCGCGCGCCGGGTATGGCGCTCCCGCCGGTCAAATGACGCAGTAATCGCTTGATCGCAGCACGGCCGTAATCATCCGGCACCGGGCGAAGCAACGCCCGGCGCCCGCGATGTTTCGTGCCCAATTCCTGCCGCCACGGGCGCATTCGCCGCCCTCGTCTACCCTGGCCGCCGCAACGCGCGCTGTTGTACCCGTTCCACGCTCACGACGGCTTTTCTGCGTTCGACGAACAATTGTTTACAATCGCGCCCGTAGCCACGCGCTACGGCTAGCACGCGCGTGCATGGGCACATCAACGACCTGCCGCCGCCAGCTACAAGCAAGAAACCACACAAACAAGCAGCGAACAACCCGCTCGACTCTCAAGGGCCCGATCTTCATGGACGCCATCAAACGCTATTTCGGTTTCGAAGAAGCAGGCACCAACCTGCGCACCGAACTGCTCGCCGGATTCACCACTTTCCTCACGATGGCCTACATCATCTTCGTGAACCCGGCCATCCTCGGCGACGCCGGCATGCCGAAGGAAAGCGTATTCGTCGCCACCTGCCTCGTCGCGGCGCTCGCGTCGATCGTCATGGGCCTCTACGCGAACTACCCCATCGCGCTCGCGCCCGGCATGGGCCTGAACGCGTATTTTGCCTATACGGTCGTGAAGGGCATGGGCTTCACCTGGCAAGCCGCCCTCGGCGCGGTGTTCATCTCCGGGTGCCTGTTCTTCATCGTCACGCTGCTGCGCGTGCGCGAAGCCATCGTCAATGGCATTCCGCATTCGATTCGCGTGTCGATCACAGCGGGTATCGGCCTCTTCCTCGCGATCATCTCGCTCAAGACCTCGGGCGTCGTGGTCGGCAGCCCGGCCACGCTCGTCGAACTCGGCAACCTGCACGATGCGCACACGATCCTTGCGATCATCGGCTTCTTCGCGATCGTCACGCTCGACGTGCTGAAGGTGCGCGGCGCGATCCTGATCGGCATCGTGGGCGTCACGGTCCTGTCGTTCTTCTTCGGCGGCAACCAGTTCCACGGCATCTTCTCGCCGCCGCCGTCGATCATGCCGACGTTCGCGCAGCTCGACATCAAGGCGGCGCTCTCCACGGGCGTGCTCAATGTGGTGCTCGTGTTCTTCCTCGTCGAGCTGTTCGATGCGACCGGCACGCTGATGGGCGTGGCCAACCGCGCGGGCCTGCTCGTGCACGGCAAGATGCACCGCCTGAACCGCGCGCTGCTCGCAGATAGCACCGCGATTCTCGCGGGCTCGGTGCTCGGCACCTCGTCGACCACGGCTTATATCGAAAGCGCCTCGGGCGTGCAGGCGGGTGGCCGCACCGGCATGACCGCGCTGACGGTTGCCGTGCTGTTCCTCGCGTGCCTGTTCGTCGCGCCGCTCGCGGGCGTCGTGCCGGGCTACGCCACGGCGCCGGCGCTGCTCTACGTCTCGTGCCTGATGCTGCGCGAACTCGCCGATCTGCCCTGGGACGACGCTACCGAAGTCGTGCCGGCTGCCCTCACGGCGCTCACCATGCCGTTCACCTACTCGATCGCCAATGGCGTGGCGTTCGGCTTCATCTCGTATGCGGGCCTGAAGCTCCTCACGGGCCGCGTGCGCGACGTGAAGCTGATCGTGTGGATCATCGCCGCCGTGTTCCTGTTCCGGTTTTTCTATCTCGGCAACGCGTAAAACGCAAAAGGGTGGCTTCGAGCCACCCTTTTTGCTTGATCGGCCCGTTCGCCGGCAACGCGCCTCTTTTTCGCTGCCGTCACCCCGCGGCATCAAACTTCGCAGCCGCATAGCTGCCCGGCGCGGCGCGTCCTCCTTATCATAGGGAGCTATCGCCAGCTTCCCCGCATAAAGGAGCCGCCACGTGGCCACTTACCCCGCCGCAACCGAACGCTACACGAAGCCCGCCATCTTCTTTCACTGGGCAATCTTCGTGCTCGTCGCGCTCGCCTATTTCGCGATCGAGGTGCGCGGCCCCAAGGGCACGGACAGCCGCGTGTTCTGGAGCAACGTGCACTTCTGGGCGGGCTCGCTCGTTCTCACGCTCGCCGTGCTGCGCCTCGCGTGGCGTTTGTGGCGCGGCGCGCCCGCGCAAATCGACTCGAACGCGTTGCTTTCGTTTCTCTCGCGCCTCGTGCATCTCGCGCTCTATCTGTTCATCTTCGTGCAACCGCTCCTCGGCATTCTGATGATCAACACCGGCGGCCATCCGGTCACGCTCGCGGGACTCGATCTGCAGATTACATTCGTTGGCCCCGATCCGGCCGCGCGCAAGTACTTCAAGGATGCGCACGTGCTGATCGGCAATCTGTTCTACTGGGTGATCGGGCTGCACGCGCTCGCGGCCATCGCGCATCACATCGTGTTCCGCGACAACACCCTGCGCCGCATGATCTAGCGGCACACGCACAAACGAAGCCGCGCCCCAAGGGGCGCGGCAAGAACATTCAGTTGCACGGAAAGCGCCCGCGTCTTGCGGGCGCTGTTGTGTTGGCTACGCGCTGGCGTGCGCCTGCACGAAACGCACGTAGCCGCTGCGCAGCACGAGACATTGCGCGCGCGTTTCGGAGAGCAAGCGGCGCGCGCAAGCCTCGATGCGGTCGCGATGATGGTCGAACGCGCTGAGCATGTCTTCGGCGCGCGGCGAGGCCGCCCCGAAGTGATCTTCGAGCGCCGCCGCCGTGATCAGACACTCCACCCGCTCGCCATCGATCATCGCCGGAAACGCCAAGGTCAGGTCTGGGCCCGAGTACTCGGGCACCTCATTCGGAAACATGATCTGCATGGGAGTCGCCTTTGGTGGAGGGTGAAAAGGCCGCGTTCAACCTTCTCGGGCTGCCCCGATCCGGCACTCGCGGATCAACATCAACCCCCGCGAACGACACGTTCGCGCAGGGTGATTTGATTCACTTTAGACGACTTCCTGCCGCCCGCAAGGTCGACGTTGTCACATGCCTGAAATAGCCTGCGAGGCCCCCGCTTTGCACCCTTTTTCGCAGATGCAGCATTCGCATCTGCCGTTGCACGCGCAAATATCCTCCTCGCCAGCCCTGCGCCAACGCGCTGCGCCGGTTGCCGCATCGCACCATGCACGCCGCTCGGGCGCGTCAGGATTCGCGATGCCGGTGCTGATCGAGATGTTCGAGGTCTTTTGGGTGCAAGGTGAGCATCACTACGAACGCGACGATCCCGAGGGCCACGGTCACCATTCCGGACAGCACGACGTTGTTCTCGTCGAAGATCAATCCGTCAATCGCATACCCGAGGCCAAAGAGCGCAACGAACGTGGCGAGCACCGCCACCACGATCCTCAATTCGCCGTGCACCATGACGAACTCCGCTACGCAGCGGGCGGCGCAGTTGCGAACCGCAGTTGCCAACAACACCCGCTGCAGGGGGCGCGACGCGAATGCGCCCTTACCTTCATCATGGCACCCGCGTGAGGAAACTCAAGGCGCAGTTTCGATGGCACGCGCGAGCTTCGACCCAGCTTGACCCGGCTTCAACCCGAATTGGCAGCCGCCGCGTATCCTGTACCATGGACTGCCGCAGAGGCGCCGCTCGCGCAATTGACGTGTATTCGTCATGATGCGCCGCAGCGTAGCGCCCAAAACGACTGGAGACACGAGTGACCCGACGCCCCGTCACGCCGCACGACGCGGCCCGCGCGGACGCCATCGCGCAGGCTCATGCGCGCTCGCGCGCACTCGGGCTGCGCGCCAGCGAGGCGCCCGAATTCGACGCACTGGCCGGCGCGGACCTGCGCGACCTGATCGACACGAACCGCACGCTCTATCACCAGGCGCGTCCCGTGATGGACGCCTTGCACGCGCAGATCGTCGATACGCAGAGCATGGTACTGCTCACCGACCGCAACGGCGTGATCCTCCATAGCTTCGCCGACAGCGACTTCTTCGAGAAAGCGCAGCGCGTGGCGCTGCGCCCGGGCGTGTCGTGGGCCGAGCAGCATCGCGGCACGAATGCCATCGGCACGGCGCTCGTGGAAGGCCAGCCGACCACGGTGCACGCGGGCGAGCACTTTCTGCGCGCCAATCACATCCTCACCTGCTCGTGCGCGCCGATCGCGGATCCGTACGGGCGCACGCTCGGCGCGCTCGACGTGAGCGGCGAGTCGCGCGGCTTTCACAAGCACACGCTCGCACTCGTGCGCATGTCGGCGCAGATGATCGAGAACCATCTGTTCAACACCGAATTCGCCGAAGCCATCCGTCTCCAGTTTCACGCGCGCGCGGAATTCATTGGTACGCTGTACGAAGGATTGGCCGCCTTCTCGGCCGACGGCACGCTGCTGTGCGCCAACCGCAGCGCCCTGTTCCAGTTTGGCGCGCCGCTTGCCGAACTGCAGCGGCGCGAATTCGAGGCGCTCTTCGGCCAGCCGTTCGCGGCGTTCATGCAGCAGCTCATGCGCGCGCCAGGCGAGCCGCTCACGCTCGCGCTGCCAAGCGGCGTGCGCGTGATCGCGCGCGCCACGCCTGGCGCGGCGACGCTCGCGCGAACCGCTTCGCCCGAAGCGTCCCGCGCGCCTTACGCGCCTGCGCCCCTCCAGGCGAAAGCACCGAACGCCGACACGACACCGCAGCCCACCCTCGCTGAACTCGATACGGGCGACGCGCGGCTCGCCGCCGCCCTCCAGCGCGTGGCGCGCGTGCGCGGCCGCGACATCCCCGTGCTCGTGCTCGGCCGCACCGGCACCGGCAAGGAATGGCTCGCGCGGGCGCTGCATCGCGATTCGCCGCGCCGCGACGGGCCATTCGTCGCGCTCAACTGCGCGGCGCTGCCCGACACGCTGATCGAAGCGGAGCTGTTCGGCTACGAGGACGGCGCGTTCACGGGCGCGAAGCGCCGCGGCAGCGCCGGCAAGATCGCGCAGGCGCATGGCGGCACGCTCTTTCTCGACGAGATCGGCGACATGCCGCTCGCGCAACAGGTTCGGCTCATGCGCGTGTTGCAGGAGCGCGCCGTCGTGCCGCTCGGCGGTACGCGCGCGGTGCCGGTGGATTTGCGCATCGTCTGCGCGACGCATCGCGATCTGCGCGCGATGATCGTCGAAGGCACATTCCGCGAGGATCTCTACTACCGCATCAACGGTCTCGTCGTCACGCTGCCGTCGCTTGCCGAGCGCACCGACCTCGACGCGCTCGTCGCGCGCATGCTCGAGATCGTGCGGCGCGAGGTGCCGGGCGCGCCCTCGCGCCTCACGCCGGCCGTTCGGGCATGCTTCGCGCGCTGCCGCTGGCCGGGCAATCTGCGTCAGCTCGCCAGCACGCTGCGCACGGCGGCGATCATGGCCGAAGGCGAAGACGCCATCGACATGGAGCATCTGCCCGAAGACCTCATGCACGATTGCGACCCCGCGAGCGAATGCGCGCAGCACTGCGGCGATGCCACGGCGGACGGCGAGGCGAGCGACGCAGAGCGCGAACCTGCGCGCCTCTCCGTCTGGCAGTCGCGGCTCATCGAAGAGACGCTCGCGCGCCACAGCGGCAATGTTTCGGCGGCGGCTCGCGAACTCGGGCTCGCGCGCAACACGGTCTATCGGCATTTGCGCCAGCGCCGCTAAGCGCACCGGCCAGGCCGCGGCGCGGCGCGGCTTCTGGCCACAGCGGCGCCAGGGTAAGCTTGATGGATCGCTTCCCGCACCGCGCCCCATGGCCTCCGCTCAGGAAATCAACCGCTTCCGGCGCAATCTCGCCGACGAACTCGACAGCGCCGCCGTCTACGACACGCTATCCGCCGTAGAGAAAGACGACGAGCGCCGCCGCATCTTCGCCGAACTCGCCGCCTCCGAGCGCGAGCACGCGAGCGTCTGGCGCGACAAGCTCACGGCCAACGGCGTCACGCCCCGGCCGCACCGGCGCAGCGCGAAGACTCGCCTGCTGCAAACGCTCACGCGCACCTTTGGTCCTTCGCTCGTGCTGCCCACGGTCGCCGCCGCGGAATACGCCGACCGCGACCGCTACGCGCGCGAACCCGGCGCCGAGAAGCTTTCCGCCCAGGAACAGCAGCACGCCACCATCGTGCAGGCGATCGTCGCAAAAAAGCGCGAGTCCGGACACGGTCACGGCGAAACGATCGGCGCGGCCGAGTCGTGGCACAAGAGCGCGACGTCGGGTAACGACCTGCGCGCAGCGGTGCTGGGTGCGAACGACGGGCTCGTTTCGAACTTCTGCCTGATCATGGGTGTGGCGGGCGCGGGCAGCGTCAATCGCACGATTTTGCTCACGGGGCTCGCGGGCCTCGTGGCCGGCGCATGCTCCATGGCGCTCGGCGAATGGCTCTCGGTGACCAACGCGCGGGAGCTTGCGCGCACGCAACTCGCGAAGGAAGCCGACGAGCTCGAACACACGCCCGACGCCGAGCGCCACGAACTCGCGCTCATCTATCAGGCGAAGGGCATCGATCCCGAAGAAGCGCGCCGCGTGGCCACCCAGATCATGCTCAACAAGGACGAGGCGCTCAATACGCTCGCGCGCGAGGAACTCGGCATCGACCCGAAGGAACTGGGCGGCAATCCGTGGTCTGCCGCCGCTGTATCGTTTTGCCTGTTCTCGCTCGGCGCAGCGTTTCCGACTGCGCCGTTCCTGTGGGCGCACGGCGTCACGGCGATCGCGCAGTCGGTCGCGCTGAGCGCGTGCGGGCTCGCGCTCGTCGGCGTGTTCACGTCGCTCTTCAACGGGCGCAGCGCCACGTTCTCGGCGCTGCGGCAGATCGTGATCGGGCTCGCCGCGGCGGCGTTCACCGCGGGCGCGGGACGGCTGCTCGGGGTGTCGCTGTCATGAGCGACATGAGCCACGAAGGCTTGCAGGACGGCCCGCCACGCGTGCCCGTCGTTCGCGTGGAGCCGCTCGGGCGCAGATTCGAAGCGCCGCCCGAACTGACCTTGCTCGAAGCGGCGGCGTTCGAGGGCATCCGCCTGCCGCGCATGTGCCGCAATGGCACATGCCGCGCCTGTCTGTGCCGCGTGGTGAGCGGCGAAGTGAGCTTCACGATCGAGTGGCCCGGATTGAGCCGCGAAGAAAAAGCCGAGGGCTATGTGCTGACCTGCGTGGCCGTCGCGCGCACGGATCTTGTACTCGACGTGCCGGAGGCGGAAGAGATGTAGCGGCGACTGAACGGGGAGCGCAAATACAAAACGGCCCGCGAAACGAAGTCGCGGGCCGTTTTTATGTGCAGACTGCCGATGGGCTTACTGACCGCCGAAGTACACCGATTGCGGACCCGTGCGCGCGGCTTCCGACACGTAGCGGACACCCGCCGCCGACGTCGAGTTGCTTACGCCACCGAACGAGCCATCGGTCTGGGCGACCGGCGCGGCCGTCTGGGAGGCGACTGCAGCCTGATTGCGGCTCGTTTGCTGGAATTCGACGAGTTGCTCGCGCACCTGCTCGCGGGTCAGACCTTGATCGGCCTGAGCGAAAGCGGCTAGCGGAGCGGCCAGAGCAACGGTAAGCGCAACAGCCTTGAGAAGCGACTTCATGATCACAACCTCCGAAATTATTTAACGTCGATGCGCAATGACGGTGCACATCGTGTCGTGCTCGGCCGGCTCGCTGCAATCGCCGCAACGGCTGGCTGTGAGTGGATTCTAGGCAAGCGGGGCGGCCGGATACAGACTGATTCAGGCGAATTGGAATTACAGATTTCGCAATAATCGGTAAGTTTTCAGGGCCGGACCGTCTGCGGCCTTCTCGCCTTATTGCACGCGTGTGGAGCAATACTTCAGGAGATTTCGAACCCGATTGTTGTCGCCAGGAGAACACTGAATTCGCCTTCTCAGTATTTACCCTGACCCTCCGCCCGCATACATTGTCGACATGGGCCACGCTGATGCGATGGCTCCTTACAAAAGACATCGGAGGTTAGTCATGAAGTCGTTTCTGAAGGCAGCTGTGCTTGCCGCCATTATCGCCGTGCCCGCCGCGGCGTTCGCACAGGCACAACCCGAGCAACAACCCGTGACCCGCGCCCAGGTTCGCGCCGATCTCGCGCAACTGCGCGCCGCCGGCTACGATCCGAGCGACTGGATGCACTACCCGGAAAACATTCAGGCTGCCGAAGCCAAAGTCGCTGCGCAGCGCGCGACGGCGTACGGCCCTTCGACGAACGGCACGTCGCAGTCGAGCCAGTAAGTTTCGCGTCAACCCCGGCTGTAACGCCGGGTTCCCCGCGCAAAGCATCAGGCCCGCCCTCGTGAGAGTGGCGGGCCTGATGCGTTTTGAAGTGGATTTCCGGCTCGCGGCGGAGCATGGCGGCGCCATGAACTCCGCGCCTGTGCGCGCGGCAGCCCCGCATCAACGGCCGCCACCCGGACCGCCGCCACCGTGACCGCCACCGCCGTGACCGCCACCGCCGTGGCCTCCGCCGCCATGGCCGCCGCCGGGGCCGCCACCATGACTGCCGCCCGACGGCCCCCAGGGTCCGCCGTGACCGCCGCTGTGACCGCCAGGGCTGCCTGGACCGCCACCGTGCCCGCCACCGCCGCCACCATGCCAGTCGCCGCCGTGATAATCGCGACCGCCCCCACCGCCCCAGACGCCGATGTTGACGCTGCCGTATGCCGGCGCATAGCCCGGTGCGTAGCCGCTGTAATAGCCGGCGGAGTACGGCTGGCCATAGCCGCCGTAGCCATAGTCGTAGCCGGGGGCTACCGCACACCCCGCAAGGAGCGCGACGGCGCCTGCTGTGAGAACGAACTTGAACATTGCTAACCCTCCTTTCCATTTGTAAGAAAGGAGAATCGGCATTAAGTTCTTGCTGAATTGTGAGCCTGGATTACCGTTGTCCCGCGGAACGCGCCTCTGCGCAGCGCACAGGCGCTCACTGCGAAATTTAGCCGCGGCGGCCGAGTGCGTCCTCTATTTTCCGGTCGGTCTTGTACTGGCTGAGCGAATACACCGCCCAGATCGCGGCGGGAATCCAGCCGATCAGCGTGATCTGCAGGATCAGGCAGACGATGCCAGCAATCGGACGCCCAATGGTGAAGAACAGGAGCCAGGGCAAGATCAGCGCAATCAGTAAACGCATTCGTCAAAACCTCTAAAGCGTGAAAAAAGGTGTGGAAAGAATCAGTTGACGGGCGCGAAGCGCGGCACGAGGCCGCCCTCGTACTCGACGAGTTCGAAGAACACCGTGGAGGGTCGCGTCCAGATCGTACCGTTCGCCGCGCGATACACGATCATCGTCACGGAAGGATCCGATTCGAGCGTCGCCTCGCATACCAGTTCGTAAAAGCCACCCTTGTAGTGCCTGTAGCGCACCATCGTGTTCCCCTCTTCGAGTGCGCAAGCCGTCCTTGCGCGACTGCGCCAGTTTAACAAGGGAAAGCGGCGTACGGACCTGTGCCACAGGCGCCGACTAACGACGTTCAGCGTGATATCACTTCGTGCGCCGCCGCGCCGCGCGCGCATCGGTCGCAGTTGGCGCCTCGCCGCAGATCAGCGCGACGCCCGCCACTGCCATGGCGCGCAGTGAGGCTCGCGAGTCGCCGGCCCGCGCGCGCAGCGCCATGCTGTGCAATACCGCCGACGCGAGGCGCGCAAGCATCGGCGCGCTGGCACCGGGCTGCAGCTCGTTTTGCGCGAGCGCTGCGCGCAGGCGCCGCTCGAACGCCTTGTCGAATGTGCGCAACCCCGCGGCAAGACGCTCGCGCACAGCGTCGTCGTTGACGGCTTCCACCGCCGCCGTGCCGATCAGCAGGCAGCCGCGTGCCGCGTCGTGCGCCGGCAAATACCAGCCGAGCGCGCCGTCGAATACGCGCATCAGCGCCTCGCGCAGCGGCAATGCGCTGTCGAGCGCGGACTCCATCGCCATGCGCCCCGCTTCCACGTAGCGCTCCATGGTTTGCAGATAGAGCGCGTGCTTGTCGCCGAATGCGCCATACAGGCTCGGCCGGTTCATGCCGGTCGCCTCGCTCAGGTCGTCGAGCGATGTGCCCGTGTAGCCATTGCGCCAGAACGTATCGCGCGCGCGGGCAAGCGCCTCCTCGGGATCGTAGGCGCGCGGGCGACCACGCGGGCGGCTATCCTTTTTTGTACTGGATTGCATAGAAATATTGGATCGGCGATTTTTGTTCACTATAGTACAAAAACTCGAAAAGCCAGAATACCCGCAAAGGAGGATGACGATGGATCTGTATTTCGCCCCGCTGGCGTGCTCGCTCGCCACGCGCATCGCGCTCTACGAGGCAGGCGCACAAGCACGCTACATTCAGGTCGATACGCTCACGAAGCAGCTTGCCGAAGGTGGCGACTTCTTCGCCGTCAACGCACTCGGCCAGGTGCCGGTGCTGCGCGAGGACGACGGCTGGACGCTCACCGAAAACTCGGCGGTGCTGCCGTGGGTGGCCGACCGCTTTCCCGAGGCGCGGCTCGCCCCGCCAGCGGGCACGCGCGAGCGCGCGCGCCTGCATCAGTGGCTGGGCTTTATCGGCACCGAGTTGCATAAGGCCGTGTTCGTGCCGCTGCTCGGCAAGGACGTGGACGAGGCCGTCAAGGAATATGCGCGCGGCAAAATCCCGCGCCGCTTCGATCTGCTCTCGCATCACCTCGAATCGCGCACGTTCCTGCTCGACGCGTTCAGCGTGGCGGACGCCTATCTCGTGACCGTGCTGAACTGGGCGCCGTACATTGGCATCGATGTGTCGCAATGGCCGGCCATCGCGACCTATGCGCAACGCGTGCGCGAGCGGCCCGCCGTTGCGCGGGCCTTCGCCGAGGAGTACGAGATCTTCAAGCGGACGCGGCACTGAGGCGCGTGAGCCGGGCAGTTTTCCCCGCCCGGCAAGCGCTTCTTTTTGTCGTGCTTTTTGTCGTGAGATAACGTTGCGGTCGCCACATTCGCCGGAGCCGCACAATGGCCACGCTCGAAGCCTTGCGCATCGTCCTCGACGACCCGCAAACGCCCGAAATCATCCGCAATCACGTCATCGATTCATTGCAGTACGCGCTGCGCAATCACGGCCAGGTGTTCGCCGCGAAAGAGGTCGAATGGCTCGCCACCTGGGACGATGCGCGCATTCCGCTCGCAGCTTCGAAGGAATTGCGCCGGCGCGTGGGCGACGGCTGACGCGTAACCGGAGCGCTCAGCCGTTCGCGAGATCGGCAAACACCGCCTTGAGATCGCGCCCGGCGCGCGCACGCGCCTGCTGCACCACCCGCTCTTCCAGCTCGGTTAGATGCGCGCGCATCGTGGCGAGCGCCGCCGTCAGGTCTCCAGCCTCAAGCGCTTCGATGATCTGCGCATGCTCGTCGGGCGCGCACATCGACGCCTTCGACGGATCGAACAGCGCCTTGTAGAGTTCCGTTTTCGCGACCAGTTGCGCCAGCGCATCCACGAGCGCGGCGCCGCCCGCCTGCTCGGTCAGCAGCAAATGAAACTGCCCCGCGAGGCGCACCGCTTCGTCCACGCGCGCCTCGCGCAACGCCTTTTTCTCGCTGCGCACATGGGCCGCAAGCTTGCGGCGCATCGCGGCATCGAGCTTGCCGCACAGGCTCACCATCACGCCCGCTTCGGCCACCTGGCGCGCGCGGTACACGGCGCGGATGTCGTCCTCCGAGGGCGACGGAACGAACGCGCCGCGATTGGGTTCGAGCACGAGCTTGCCCTCGTAGCCGAGGCGCGCCAGCACCTTGCGCAGCGCGCCGCGCGTGCAACCGAACGCCGCCGCGAGTTCGCGCTCCACCAGTTGCTGGCCCGGCGCGAGCTTGCCCTCCAGCAGCGCGGAAGAAATCGACGCATAGACATGCGCTTCGACATCGGACGGTTCGTCGGTGTCGCGGGGCGGAGCGAGGCGGGAGGATTCGGCCATGGAAAGGCGCGCTAGGTGGGTCAAGTCGCTGGGTCAGGTTGCATTGTAGCGAGCGGCATGGCGACGCGATATAGACCCGTGCCCATACTCGATCGCCCATGCCGGACATAGCGACCCTCGCCAGATTGTTGACAATTATTTAGTATAATGGTCAACCATATAGCAGTGAAAAGGTTGACCGCATTGAACCCTCAAAACCGCTCCGTTCATTCCCAAACACCGTCCGGCGAATCGGCTAGCGTGCTTGCGTGGTATGCCGCGATCGTCGCGATCGGCCTGAATCTGCGGCCGCTGCTCACCTCGATCAGCCCGCTCATGACCACCATTCGCCATGACACTGGCCTGAGCTTCTACGGCGCTTCGCTGCTCACGAGCCTGCCCGTCGTCGCGATGGGGCTCGGCGCGTTCGGCGCAGGCCTGCTCGCGCGCCGGCTGGGCGAGACACGCGGCGTCGCGCTCGGGCTCGTGGCGATTGCCGCGGCATGCGCGGCCCGGGCGTTCGCCGCCAGCGGCGGCGCGCTCATGCTCACCGCGGCCGCGGCTGGCGCGGGCGTCGCGGTCATCCAGGCGCTGCTGCCCGCCGTCATGAAGCAACGCTTCGCCGCGCGGGTGCCGCTCGCAATGGGGCTGTTCTCGGCGTCGATCATGGGCGGCGGCGGGCTCGGCGCGAGCCTGAGCCCGCTCGTCGCGCGCATCGCCGGTTCGTGGCATGCGGGGCTCGCCGTGTGGGCGCTGCCCGCGCTGGCCGCACTGGCGATCTGGGGGACGTTGAACGGCGGGATCGGCGGCGGCAAGCGCGCGCAGCCGGCCGCCGCTGCGCCCTCGCAGGAGCCAGCCAACGCGGCAACGGTGCCAGTCTGGCGCAAGCGCCGGGCGTGGACGCTCGGACTGTATTTCGGGCTCGTCAACGGCGGCTATACGAGTCTCGTCGCGTGGCTGCCCGCCTACTATCAGCAGCACGGCGCTAGCGTGGAAGCGAGCGGTTCGCTGCTCGCCGCGATGACCGTGTTCCAGGCCGCCAGCGCGCTGCTCCTGCCGCTTGCCGCGGCGGCATTCACGGACCGGCGCCCGTGGCTCGTTCTGGGCCTGTGCGCCCAGGTGTTCGGCGTGATCGGCCTCGCCGCGTGGCCCGAGGCCGCGCCGCTGCTGTGGGTCGCGGCGGCGGGCGCGGGGCTCGGCGGCGTGTTCTCGGTCACGCTCGTCACCGCGCTCGACCATTCGGCGGACCATCGCGTGGCCGCGCGCCTCGTCGCCTTCGTTCAGGGTCTGGGCTTCGTGATCGCCGCGCTCGCCCCCATCGTGGCCGGGCGCGTGCGCGACCTCACGGGCGGCTTTACCGGTGCGTGGATCATGCTCGCTGTATCGATCAGCTCGATGATCGTGCTTACGCTCGCGTTCTCTCCGCGCAGCTACGGGCGCTGGCTTGGCGCCCACGGCCCGGCCGCGTCCGGCTCGACGGCGGATGGCGCAGTCGCGCAAAGCCGGACCGCTCTCGACGCCTGAGCCTCCCGCGCACGTCAGATTTGGCGCCGGCGCAAGTCCGCTTGGGCGCCCCGCCGGACCGCGGCGCGCCCATGCAACAGATCGCCCGCAGCAGGTCGTGAAACGTTTGCATAAGCGCCTGTATGAATGTACAGTGCGTGGCAGCCGGCCGTTCGTGCCACCCGGTCGCCGTACCGGGTTACGCCGCCCCATCGCACCTTGCTGCATGGCGCGGCCCGGCCTGTACATCGAAACGGAGAACACGACGTGCGATTCTTCATCACGGGGACCTTGCTGGGCGTCCTCGCGTCCACCGCGCTCGCCGGGGAACACTACATCGAGATCTGGAATCCGCCGGAAGCGCGCACGCCCTCGGCGCATGCGGGCAATGCCGGCAAAAAGGCGCATCACGGCACGAAGCACAAGATCGCCTCCGCTGACAAACTCACCACACGCAAGGTCGCCGAACCGGCCGTGCGCGAGCCCGCGCCCACGCTGCCGGCCACGCCGGGCGCACCCGTGCGCACCGCGCCTGGCAACGGGACCCTGCCGGAAGTTCCGCCGCAAATCGGCCCCGACGGCAACGTGCTCACGGTGTGAGCCTGCGCATGGCCGCATTGAGCAGCGCATAGCACGATAAACAGCGCGGCGCGAACCCGCCGCGTTCCTGGCCTCGAACACCTCGAAGCACCGCCCCTTCCCGTCTCCAGAAAAAAAACAGCCCCGTCACCGGAGAAGTGCGGGGCCGAATCCCATGTCAAGGAGATGTCATGGAGGAGACGAGTTCATCTTAGCCATGGGCCACCGCGCGTCCAACCAATGGTTTCGCATATGCATTTCCGGCCCCATGGCGCAGCGTAACGTAGCGCTGCCGGCATATGGTTAGAACAAAAAGTCGTTTCGCGCCGCGCGGCGCGCTCTCTAAGATGACCCTTTCCAGGTTTCGTGGCTGCGTTGCCCGATAACGCGCGAGCCAGGCCTCATCGCATTTCAGGGAGCCCCCTTGAGCCTTTCCGATTCGCAACGCCGCCCGCTGGTGGTGGGCATTGGCGGCACCACGCGCGCCGCTTCGTCGACCGAGCGCGCGCTCGCTTTCGCCCTGCGCGGCGCCGAAGAAGCCGGCGCGCGCACGCAATTGTTCGGCGGCACGTTCCTGCATACGCTGCCGCACTATGCGCCCGAAGACCCGGCCCGCACCGACGCTCAGCTCGAGCTGATCGAAGCGGTACGCGCCGCCGACGCTGTCATCATCGCGACGCCGGGCTATCACGGTGGCGTTTCCGGGCTCGTGAAGAACGCGCTCGACACGCTCGAAGAACTGCGCGCCGACAACCGCCCGTATCTGGACGGCCGTGCCGTAGGGTGCATCGTCACAGCCTATGGCTGGCAGGCCGCGGGTTCCGTGCTTACCTCGCTGCGCTCGATCGTGCATGCACTGCGCGGCTGGCCAACGCCATTCGGCGCGGGCATCAACACACTCGAGACGCGCTTCGAGAGCGCGCAGCAGTGTTCCGACGCAAAGGTCGCCGAACAGCTCGCCACGGTCGGCCGCCAGGCAGCGCAATTCGCACTCGCGTTTGGCGGCCAGGGCCAGCACGCGGCGCCGTTTGTGAGCGCGGCGAGCGCCGTGAACGGCGTTGGCGGCGCACAGGCCGCCAACACACCGCGCACCGAAAAGCGCCTGAGCCTCGCTGTCTGACGCGGTGCCTGACCTCTCCGGCTTGCCCGTCCACCCGCTCGCCGCCGCGCGCGGGGCGGGAAACGTTCCCTAACCCACATTGCCCGTGTCGCGTGGCGCGCATCACGTGCGCCATCCCACAGACGGCGCACACCGCCCGGTCCACATTGAAGTCGGATTCACCCCTCGCCTCATCCGGATCATTCTGCTGACCGTTCCAGGCCACACGTGATTTGCTTGCGACGAATGATTGGTTCCATCGACACATGGCGGCCCGTACGCTGGTCTGTGTCGGCACAGCGGGTGGGCAGCAAAACATACGCGCCACCCAGAAAGAGAACCCGAGCAAATCAGCAGTAGATCAGCAGGAAGCGCGGCCATGAACACACCACTACGCTACAAAGGCTACGTCGTCGCCCCCAGCGCGCAGCAACTTCCAAACGGCCTTTTCGCCGCCAATCTCACCATTGGCATGCAGCCGGGCGCGCAGCATTCGTTCGACGCACTCGATTACTTCTTCGAAGAAAGACACGCGCTCGCCTACGCCTGCCGCTGGGCGCGCATGTGGATCGACCAGCAGCGCCGCTGCGCGTGAGCGCGCATGCTTCCTTACGGTTGTGACAGAATAGGAGTCATACCCCGTTCAACGTTAGATGCTCATGTCCGAAACCTTGACGCATCCGGACGAAGGCGCAGCCTTCATCTCCGAACCGGGCGCCGCGCTGCGGCGCTGGACTCACGCCAAGCCAGGGCCCATCAAGATCGGATCGGACGAACACCGCGAGATGTTCTGCCGGATGCTGCTCGACACCCACGATCCGTACCGCCCCGCCGTGCTCGACTGGCCAATGCTCGAGCCCGACGCGCTCAGGCGCCTCACGTCGCTGCCGATCTGGGACATCGCGGTGCAGACCGAAGGCCGTGCATCGATCCGCGTGAAGACTTACGCGCAAACGCTGATCGACCCGCTGCTGCGCGAAGCAATCGAAATGGACGCCGCCGAGGAGGCGCGCCACAAGGTCGTGCTCTCGCACCTCGTGCAGGCCTATGGCATCGAACTTGCGCCGGAACCCGCATATCCGCCACCCAAAAAGGCGGAATGGGCGTGGATGTTCACCGGCTATAGCGAGTGCATCGACAGCTTCTTCGCGTTCGGCCTGTTTCGCTCGGCACAGCGCTCGGGCTTTTTTCCGGCAGACCTCGTCGAGACTTTCGAGCCGGTGATTCAGGAAGAGGCGCGCCATATCCTTTTCTTCGTCAACTGGGTGGCGTGGTATCGCAAGACCATGCCCTGGTGGCGCAGGCCGTGGCACTCCGTGCGCGTAGCCGCGATCTGGTTCATGCTGGTGTGGGAACGGCTTGCTATCGCGCGAGGTATCGACGCCAGTGGCAACGCGCGCGACTCGAACTTCCTGCCAGCGAACCGCGAGGTGCTGGGCGACTCGCTCGAACCGCGCGAGATGATCGAACTCTGCCTCGCGGAAAACGACGCGCGCATGAGCGGCTACGACGCGCGCCTGTTGCGGCCAACGTTCGTGCCCACGCTCGCACGCTTCGCGCTACGCCTTTTGAAGAAGTAGCGCCACAACGTCTCACGCGTTGCTGGCGTGGCCGCATGGCCGCACGAGGAGAACCCTGCATGACCTGGACTGTCGACCAGCAACTGGAACTGAGCGCAACGCAAGCCGTCGAGGCCATCCAGGCGGGGCAACTGAAAGCCGCCGACTACGTCGCCACGCTGCTCGCGCGCGCGCAAGCGCTCTCGAACCTCAACGCGCTCACTGTGCTCGACGTGGAAGGCGCGCTCGCTAGCGCGCAACGCATCGACGCGCTCGGCGCGAGCGAGCGCGCGCGTCTGCCGCTCGCGGGGCTGCCCGTGGTCGTGAAGGACAACATCAATACGCGCGGTCTGCAAACCTCGGCGGGCACGCCCGCGCTCGAAGGCTTCCTGCCCGCGCGTCACGCGCCTTCGGTGCAGCGCCTCGTCGATGCAGGCGCGATCGTGCTCGGCAAAGCCAACATGCACGAGCTTGCGTTCGGCATCACCAGCACGAATCTCGCGCCGCATGCGGGACCGGTACGCAACCCCTGGGATCCCGAACGAATTCCCGGCGGCTCGTCGGGTGGCACGGCGGCCGCCATTGCGGCGCGCATCGTGCCTGCCGGACTCGGCACCGACACCGGCGGCTCCACGCGCATTCCCGCCGCCCTGTGCGGCGTTGTCGGCTTGCGCCCGAGCGTCGGCGATGGCGGCACGCAACGCCGCTATCACGATCCGCTCGCGGTGGTGCCGATCAGCCATACACGCGACACGGTCGGGCCGATGGGGCGCACGGTAGCCGATGTCGCGCTGCTCGACGCCGTGATCACGGGGCACGGTCCGCTCTCGCCGGCCCCCGTGACGAATCTGCGCATCGGCCTGCCCGCGCCGCTTTGGGAAGGTCTCGAAGCCGCGCTCGAAGACGTGGCGCGCGCCGCGCTCGCGAAGCTCGAAGCCGCGGGCGTCACGCTCGTGCCTGTCGAAATGAGCGAGCTGCTCGCACTGAACGACCGCGTGAGCTACGCGATTGCGCTACACGAGCCCATCGAGGATCTCGCCGCGTGGCTCGTGGCGAACCACGCGCCCGCGCAAACCGTTGCCGACGTCGCCGCGCGTATTGCGAGCCCCGACGTGCGCGCGGCCTACGACGCCGTACTCGCCGACGCGCGCGGCGGCGACTACCACAGCGCGATGACGGTGTGGCGGCCGCGCCTGCAGCAGCTCTACGCGCAGACCTTCTCGGCCAGCGGCCTGGACGCGCTGCTCTTTCCCACGACGCGGCTCGCCGCCGTGCCGATCGACGAGCTGAACGGTTCGTCTCGCGTGTCGATCGACGGCGCGGCACCGATCGACGAGATGGAGGCGTATCTGCGCAACACCGATCCCGCGAGCAACGCCGGCATTCCGGGCCTCGCGCTGCCGGCCGGCCTTGTCGATGCGCGCTTGCCAGTCGGGCTCGAACTCGACGGACCGGCCGGCGGCGATCGCAGGCTGCTCGCAATCGGTCTCGCGTTCGAAGCGATTCTCGGGACGCTGCCTGCGCCGGAGATTTGAGTGGGCCAGACAACCTGGCAACGATGACGTGGCGCAACGCATTGTTGCGTTGCCGATTATTTAATTAGCCATCCATAGCAATCAGGCTTCGCGGCGGACAGCGCGCGCAGCCTGCGGCAAATAAGCGCACGCGCCACCGAAACCGCGTCCCGGCCGCGCGTTCCCCGCCCGCGTCAATCCGCACAAGGTGCATTTGCCGCCACAAGTACGGCCCTGCCGTTACAATGAGAACGGTTCTCATTCGTTGTAAGCAGGGTCCCACCTATGCGTCTGACCGATCTGTCCAAAGGAGCGACCGCCCTCGTGGAGCGTGTCGAGGATATCCACGCCCCCGACCCGATCGCGCAGCGTTTGCGCGACCTCGGCTTCGTTCCGGGCGAGCCCGTGCGCGTGGTTGCGCGCGCACCGTGGGGCGCGGACCCGCTGCTCGTGCAGATCGGCTCGACCCGCTTTGCATTGCGCCGCGCGGAAGCGCAGCGCGTGAGCGTGACGACGAGCGGGGAGACCGCGCAATGAACCAGGTTCCTGTTACGCCACTGCGCGTGGCGCTCGTCGGCAATCCCAATTGTGGCAAGACCGCGCTCTTCAATCTGCTGACCGGCGCGCGCCAGAAGGTCGCCAACTACGCGGGCGTTACCGTCGAGCGCAAGGAAGGGCGATTTGCAACGCCCTCGGGACGCAGGGTGCAACTGCTCGATCTGCCGGGCGCTTACAGCCTCGACTCGACGAGCCCTGACGAACGCGTGACGCACGACGTGCTGCTCGGCCGCTACCCGGGCGAGGCGGCGCCGGATCTGATCGTCTGCGTGGCCGATGCGACGAACTTGCGCCTGCATTTACGCTTCGTGCTCGAAGTGCAGCGCATGGGACGCCCGATGGTGCTTGCGCTGAACATGATGGACGCCGCAAAGCGCCGCGGCATCGAGGTGAACGTGGCCGAACTGGCGCGCCGGCTCGCCATGCCCGTGGTCGAAACCGTGGCCGTGCGGCGCGGCGGCGCGCAAGCGCTCATCGAACTGATCGACCGCACGACAACGGAAGAAACACAGACTCCCGCGAATCCAGCAGCGGCCGACGACGACCTGCACGGCACGGTGCGCGCAATCCTCACGAGCGCGGTGACGATGCCACGCGCCACCGACGCGCGCGACGACGCCATCGACCGCTTCGCGCTGCACCCCGTGCTCGGCCCGCTGATCCTCGCGTTCGTGATGTTCCTCGTATTCCAGGCCGTGTATTCGCTCGGCAAACCGCTCACCGACGCCATTGGCGACGGCTTCACGTGGCTCGGCGCGGCCGCCGGCGCGGCGCTGCCCGACGGCCCGCTGCGCAGCCTCGTCACGGACGCGCTGTTCGGCGGCGTGGGCACCGTGCTCGGCTTTTTGCCGGAAATTCTCGTGCTGTTCTTCTTCATCCTCGTGCTGGAGGAGTCAGGCTATCTGCCGCGCGCGGCCTTCCTGCTCGACCGCATGATGGTGGCCGTGGGTCTCACGGGGCGCTCGTTCATTCCGCTGCTGTCGAGCTTCGCGTGCGCGATTCCCGGCGTGATGGGCACGCGCAGCATCTCCGATCCGCGCGACAGGCTCGCCACGATCCTCGTCGCGCCGCTCATGACGTGCTCGGCGCGCTTGCCCGTTTATGCGCTGCTGATCGGCGCGTTCATTCCGCAGCGCCTGATCTTCGGTGTGTTCAACCTGCAGGGCCTCGTGCTCTTCGCGCTTTACGCCGCCGGCATCGCGGGCGCGATGGCGGTGGGCTGGGTCATGAAGAAACTGCGCCGCGACCACCGCGAACACGCGCTGCTCATGGAACTGCCCTCGTACCGGCTGCCGCGCGCACGCGACGTCGCCATCGGCCTGTGGGAGCGCGGTGCGATCTTCCTCAAGCGCCTGACCGGCATCATCCTCGCGCTCACGGTACTGATGTGGTTCATCTCCACGTTCCCCTCGCCGCCCGCAGGCGCGACGCTGCCCGCCATCGATTACTCAATCGCCGGCTATCTCGGCCGCGCGCTGCAATGGCCGTTCGCCCCGCTCGGCTTTAACTGGCAGATGAGCCTGTCGCTGATCCCCGCGTTCGCCGCGCGGGAAACGGCAGTGGCCGCGCTCGCCACGGTGTACTCAGTGGCCGGCGGCGACGCGGACACCGCCGCGCTCGGCCACACACTCGTGCAGAACTTCTCGCTCGCCAGCGCCCTCTCGCTGATGGTGTGGTTCGCGTTCGCCCCGCAATGCATGTCGACGCTCGCCGTGATCCGCCGCGAAACGCGCTCGTGGCGCGCGGTCGTGGTTTCGTTCGGCTATATGTTCGTCGTGGCCTATGCGGCGTCGTTCGTCACGTATCAGATCGCGAGGCACTTCGTATGAACGCCGGACTCATCGCGCAATATGCGGTCATTGCGCTGCTCGTCGCCGCGAGCCTCGCTTATACGCTGCGCAAGCTCGCGCCGAAAACGGCCACGCGCGTGCAGGCTGCCCTGGCCGCCATACTGTTGCGTCCGCAACGTAGTGCATTCGCGCAGCGCCTCGGGCGTTTCATGCAGCCAAAAGGCGCGACCGGCGATTGCGGCGACGGCTGCGGCACCTGCGGCACGTGCGGACCGACGCCCGCGGCAGACGCATCGAACACGCAGCCGGTCACGTTTCATCCGCGCCGCAAGTAAGCTGGGGCAACCTCGCGCAAGAGACTGTCACGGGCATTGCGCTACACTGCGCGCTGCGTCGCGCCGCGATGTGTGCAGGCTTTGCACCGCGGCGCGTTTGATCGAATGAATCCAGACACTTCGTGCCGATGCGATCCTTACGCGTTGCCCCTTTCATGCGGATGTCCCGCCTTGCCGTCGCTGCGGCGGCAGTCGTTGCGCTCGCGACCACCGGCGCCTGTGTGCGCCTCTCCGCGGTCGACTCCAACGGTCTCTGGAAAGTCGTGGGGGGCCAGTGCGTGCCGAACATGCGCGACAAGGGCCAGCCCGGCCCCTGCACCACCGTCGACTTCCAGAAGCGCTATGCCGTGCTCAAGGACATTGCGGGCCGTGCGCAGTATCTCGTGATTCCCACCGACCGCGTGGCCGGCATCGAGAGCCCTGAGATTCTTTACGGCGGCGCGCCGGAGTACTGGGTAGGCGCATGGGGAGCAGGACGCTTCGTGGAAGCGAAAGTCGGCGTGCCGCTCGCCGGCAACCAGCTCGGTCTGGAGATCAACGCCTCGGAGCGCCGCACGCAGAATCAACTGCACATCCACGTCGATTGCATGCGCCCCGACATTACGAAGGCGCTCGCGCCGTTTGACGACATCGCGCCGGGCACGTGGCGCTGGACTACGCTCGACGGCTCGCGCTACCGCGTCACGCGCGTAACGAGCCTCTCGGATCGCAACAATCCGTTTCGCGTGGTCGAGCACGATCTCGGCCCAAAAGAGACCATGGCCGGGCAGACGATACTCGTGACGGGTGCAGGCCCTGATGCACAGCGCAACGGCTGGCTCGTCGTGAACAGCGGGCTCGATGTCGATGGCGGGACGGGCACGGCGGAAGGCCTGCTCGACCATTCGTGCAGTCTCGTGCGAGAGAAAAGCGCCTCGCAGTAGCACTTAGCTGGCGACGTCCTCGCGCGCGACGCTCACCAACCAGCGCCGGATCACCTGCTCCTCTTCGGCCGTGAAGCCCGCGGCCATGCGCGCCTCCAGCTTCTTCACGCGCGTGCGGCACTGCCTGAGCAGCGCCTCGCCCTCATCGGTCACATCGATCTGCTGAATGCGCCCGTGCACCGCGTGCGGGCGGCGCACAATCGCGCCGCCGCGTTCGAGATTCGTGACGATCACGCTCACCGTTTGCGGCGTGAGCGCCGCGAGCCTCGCGAGATCGGCGCCCGAAATGCCCGGGTAAGCCGCCAGCATGGTCAGCACGACAAATTGCGGCGGCGTGATGCCGAGATCGTCGAGCGCGCGTTCCATGCGCAAACGATGGGCAGCGCCGGCCTGACGCAGCAAGTAGCCAAAATAGCCCGCCTCGCCGCGCTTGCCCTCGCCGACCTCCGGAATGGCGCTCACGTGCTCCCCCCTCTTCATAGCCGGGTCTTTCTTCACTGTCTTGCGCATAATATCAGAGTTCGAATATGATGTTCGTGCTCTGATATTAATGGCCAAACTTCGCGAGGTCCAGTCATGTCCAGCGCTTCTACCCGTATTGCTTACGAAACCTTTGTGCGCGACGCCGCCCCCGTGGCCGCAGCGCTCTCCGCCATGAGCAAAGCCGTCGACGCCTCCGGGCTCGAAAAGCCGCTCACCGAGCTGCTGAAAATCCGCGCCTCGCAAATCAACGGCTGTGCCTTCTGCATTCAGTACCACCTCAACATTGCGCGCGAAAAGGCCGTGCCGCGCGTCAAACTCGATCTCGTGGCCGCCTGGCATGAGGCGCCGGAATGCTTCAGCGAGCGTGAACGCGCCGCGCTGGCTTACACCGAGGCGCTGAGCGCGAAACTCCATGAAGGCGTGAGCGACGCGCTTTACGAAGCCGTTGCGCGGCAATTTCCCGGCGAGCAGATGGCGTTCTTGACCGCTGCCGTGGCGAATATCAATGCGTGGAACCGCATTGCCGTAGCGCTGCGTTTTGCGCCGCCGGTGCGCGACGAAGCAGCCTGACAGCACACTGAGGAAAGGAAAGGTAAGGATTGCGCGAGATTCTTACCTGAACCCTTTCCTCCAATTACAAAGCCGCCCCCAGCAGCGAAAGACGGCATACGATTGCGCCGACTGAGTGGCCCGACCAGCCATCTCGATCGGGCATCGACCATATCGCACATTCACCGGGGGGTTAAACATGTCGATAAGCGCGTTATCCAACTCAAACTCGCTGTATTCAACCTGGGCGGCTTCCCAGGCGCAAGGGAAAACCGCGAGCAACGGCCAGATGTCGGGCATGCCCATGGCATCGGACGCCTCGTCGGACTCGAACAACGTCAATCCGCTGGCTGCCGCCATCGCCTCGGCGCTCTCGTCGCTCGGCTTCACCACGGACAGCACGTCCAGTGCGTCGGCGAGCACCACCGGTTCCGATTCCTCGTCGAGTTCCACTGATTCGACGTCGAGCACGTCGGCCACGTCGCCCGAGGCACTTGCCGCCGCGCTTCAGCAATTCCTCGGCGCGCTTTTCCAGGCCGCGGCGCAGCAAAGCGGCGTCACCGCGACGGGCACTGACGACAGCAGCGACAGCAGCACGGTTTCGTCCGCAAGCGCTGCGTCTGCGACGGCTGCGGCTTCGAGTTCCAGCACGTCGTCCACGTCGAGCGATACGAGCAGCGTGAGCAGTGCGGCAGCGATGATGCCGCCGCCTCCACCGCCCTCGTCGGCGCCCGGCTACGGCAGCGATCTCGCTTCGGCAATCTCGAACCTCGCGCAGTCGCTTTCGTCGGCTTCGAGCAGCGCGTCCTCAGATTCGAGCACCGCAAGCAGCTCGTCGAGCAGCAGTAGTTCGGATAGCGAATTGACGTCGGACTTCCAGAACCTCTTGACGGCCATGGGCGCATCGTCGAGCAGTTCCTCCAGCAGCACGACGTCCGAGCTTCAGCAATTCCTCACGTCGCTCGCCAGCAACCTGCAACAGCAGGGCTCGGGCGCCGCAAGCGGCCTGTTCGTCAGCACGACGGCCTGACCCAGTCAGTCCACAAGCGCCCGCTTTTCAAGCGTTGGCACGTTTGCGCGCCGGTCCGCGAGGGCTCGGCGCGCTTTTTTTCGTGCTGGCGTATCAGTTGTGGACGGCAGGAAAGCTGAGTTGCACGAGCAGGCCGCCCTCGGGATGGTTCTCGACGTCGCAATGCCCGCCGCTGTCGCGCGCGAGCCGCGCGACGATGGTCAGCCCGAGGCCGCAGTGGCCTTCGCCGCCACGCGCCGCATTCAGGCGTACGAATGGCCTCATGGCAGCCGGAATCCGCTCGGGCTCGATACCGGGGCCGTGATCGCGCACGCGTATATGGCACGATCCGTTTTCGATCGCCGTCGAGATTTCGACCGGCGGTGCGCCATACTCGAGCGCGTTGTCGACCAGATTTGTGACGAGCCGATCCAGCGTGACCTGCGGCAGCTCGAACCGGGGACCCGCTCGCAAATTGAGCATGAACAGCGGCCCGTTACCGCCCTCGATTTCATCAGGATTGCCAAACTGGCTTTGCAGAAAGCCATCGACGCTCAGCAGCCTGCCCGCGTCAGGCGACTGTTGTGCGAACTCCAGAAACTGCTGAACGATATGGGTGAGCGAATCGACGTCGCGCAGCATGCCATTGCGCTCCGACTCCTCGGCCATCAGGGTCGCGCGTAGCTTGAGCCGTGTAAGCGGTGTCTTCAGATCGTGCGCAATGCCGCTCAGCATCACCACGCGGTCGTCTTCGGCCTCGTTCACGCAGCGCATCATATCGTTGAACGACGCACTCACTTCGCGCAGTTCGCGCGGCCCCTTGCCTTCGAGTGGCGCAATGCGCTCACCCGTGCCGAACCGGCGCGCCGCCTGCGCGAGACTCGCCAGTGGTTTCTGGATCTGCCAGGCCGCAAGGAACGACAGCGTAAGCGCTGCCAGCAACATCGAAATCCCTTCGATGACGAAACGCGGCGGCGGCGGAATATCGACCGGCACGACGACCCAGGCCGTGCTGCCCGGAAAGCGCACCCACAGTTGCGGGGGCCGCGCATCGTCCACGGCGAACTGCGTGCCGGGCGGCAATTGCTCGCGCAGATGGCGCGTCAGGTCGACCAGCGGCCGGCGCGTCGGTTCGTGCAGATGGATGTCCTTGGGCACGTTCCACACCGGCACGCGGTGCACGCGCAGCACGGCGCTCAGGTCGCCGTCCTTCGGCGGCTCCAGAGAGCCGCCCAGATGCACCGGAGGCGGCAGCGTGCCGCCTCCGACGTGCTCCTCGCTGGCCACGCGCAGCGCGAGCAGAACGCCGCGCGCGAAACCATCGACTTCATGGCGCGGCGGCTGGCGGGCAAGCAGCAAAAACCAGCCGAGCTGCATGGAAAGCAAAACAGCCGCCGAGAGCAACGCCATGCGCCCGAACAGCGTATTCAACGGACTTCTCACTGAATTGCTGCGCCGTGCGCCTCCGAATAATTCGCCGGATCCGGCACGAATACATAGCCCTTGCCGCGCACCGTCTGGATGTGGCGCGGATTCGACGGATCAGCCTCGATCACGCGGCGCAGGCGCCATATCGGCACGTCGAGGCTGCGTTCGTGAAACTCGCGCTCGTCGCGGTGCACGATATCGTGGATCAGCGTGCGTGAAAGCACTTTGTAGGGATGCGTGGCGAATACCTTCAGCAATGCGAACTCGCTTTCCCTCAGTGGAATTTGAGTGTCGCCGCAGGAGAGCGTGCGCATCGTGAAGTCGAGCTCGAAGTCGCCGAACCGGTAGCGCCGGCGCGCTTCTGGCGCGCTGGCGGTGGACGGGCCGCGCCGACGCAGAATGTTCTGGATGCGCACGAGCAGTTCGTGCGGATCGAAAGGTTTCGGCAAATAGTCGTCCGCACCCAGCGAGAGCCCGCGAATGCGGTCGCTCACCGCGCCGCGCGCCGTGACGAAAATAACGGGAATGTCGTCGCCGGCCGCGCGCAAGGCGGCGATGGCCTCGAGGCCATCGGTCTCGGGCATCATGATGTCCAGCACCACAATGGACGGACGCTCGCGCTCGAGACGGCGCTGGAGGTGGACGCCGTCGTGCAGCACGGCCGTATCGAAGTTATGCGAGCGCAAAAAGCGGCTCAGCAGATCGCGCACGACGGGATCGTCGTCGACAATGAGGACGCTAGGATTCATGCCGCGATTTTAAAGCAGCGGGAAGGCCGGAACCTTCCAGCGTTTCTTACCATTCCTTTCCTTGCATCACCCTTGAAAAAGGGCGGAATCATCAGGTCCCGACCTACCGACGCTATGGAGCCAGTCCGTTCACACGGATCGTTCAATTCTCCTATGCAATATGGCATCGCTTCAATGCGCGATCACCGGGGCGCCCGAAGCCGGCTGATTCAGCATCGAACCCGTTGCCCACGCACCCAGTTGCGGCGCGCCAACGCGCTCGCGCAACCACGCATCGAATGTCTCATGCAATTCCGCATGCCGCAGGGCGAAGTCGACCGTCGCCTGAACGTAGCCGAGCTTGGTGCCGCAGTCGTAGCGCTTGCCAACGAACTCGTAGGCCAGCACCTGCTCTTCCTCGCGCATTGAATGAATGGCGGGCGTCAATTGAATCTCGCCATTCAAGTCTGGCTTCACCGAACGCAAATGCGCGAAGATGCTTGGCATAAGCACATAGCGTCCGGCAACCCCGAAGCTCGACGGCGCCAGTTCGGGCGTCGGCTTTTCAATGATGCGGCTGACGTTGATCACACGCTCGTCCCAATGTCGGCCGTCGATCACGCCATGACTCGTCGACTCGCACGATTCGAATTCTTCAATGGCGAGAACCGAGCAATCGTAATGGCTGAATATATGGACCATTTGCGCGAGAACCGGGGGCTTGCCGTCGAGCAGGTCGTCAGCGAGCACAATTGCGAACGGTTCGTCGCCTATCAGCTTTTCTGCGCAAAGTATGGCGTGGCCGAGGCCAAGAGGCTCGGCTTGGCGAACGTAGATGCACTCGACATTGGCCGGCTTGATGTTCTGCACGAGTTCGACGAGATTCTGCTTGCCTCGCGCCCTCAATCGATGTTCGACCTCGTAGGACTTGTCGAAATGATCCTCGATGACACGCTTTCCGCGGCCCGTGACGAATATCAGTTCCGTAATGCCTGCGGCTATCGCTTCCTCAACAGCATATTGAATGAGCGGTTTGTCGATGATCGGCAGCATTTCCTTCGGGCTCGCCTTCGTTGCCGGCAGAAAGCTCGTATCGATTCCCGCCACCGGGAACACAGCCTTACGAACACCAAGCATGATGACCTCACCTGTCTGGTAGAGGAGCGTGACGACCATGGCGAAAGGTGTGGGATTTGCGCTCCGACCCCCGATCTCCCCATGTGGTAAATCAGCTCGGCGACAGGTTCCCCGGGTTCGGCCGGAAAGGTCTGCCGAAAAGCCAAACTCCATGATCGCACTGTTTACGCGCGAAGTGCGCGTGAATGAAGGCGGCCACAGGCTGCACGCGCAAGGCACGCCATTCCTGCGCAGCGCGGCGATTACATGGCATGTAATTGGCGAAGCGCGCCGGCGCTTCTACTCTTCGGCTGTCGCGTCACCAATCCGGTGGCGCTCAACATCCAGGAGTCAGCATGTCAAACTATCATCAACATACGATCGAGTCCGCACCCGCGCAATCGCAACCCGTGCTCCAGCAACTGCAGCAGACGTTCGGCATGATCCCGAACATCGCGGCGAAAATGGCCAACTCGCCTGTGCTGATCGGCGGCTTTTTCAGCGTGTTCCAGCGCGTCCACTCTAGCAGCCTGACCGAGCCGCAGATCCAGACACTGCTGCTGACCAACGCGGTCGCGAATGCAGCCGAATGGCCCGTTGCATTTCATACGGCGTTAGCCTTGAAGGAAGGCGTAAGCCGCGCCGATGTCGAAGCGATGCGCCACGGCCGCCTGCCCGCCGATGCGCAACTGGCTGCCTTGTCGACGCTTGCGCGCACGCTGATCGAAAAGCGCGGCCGCATTTCTGGCGAAGACCAGCAGCGTTTTCTCGATGCTGGATTCAGCGCCGAACAGACGCTGGAGGTCATCGCGGCGGTCGCCGCATCGGCCATCACGAACTACACGGCGAGCGTGACACACCCGGCGCTCGAAGCGCAGTTCGAGCAATTCGCCTGGCGTGCGAACGCGGCGTGAGTCCGCTATCGTTGCTTACTTCAACCACGGAGGACCGATGAACCCCACGCTCCCCGACCAACACGCGCCGCAAAGCGAACTTGGCACCCTGTTGCGCTATTGGCGGGATGCGCGTGGCGTGAGTCAACTCGATTTGTCGCTGGATGCGGGGATCTCCCAGCGGCAGATCAGCTTTATCGAAAGCGGGCGCAGCGTGCCGGGCCGTGACACGCTGCTCACCCTTGCACAAACACTCGACGTGCCGCTGCGCGAGCGCAACGCCCTGCTGCTCGCGGCGGGTTACGCGCCCGTTTATTCGGAAGCGCCGTGGAACGCGCAGGAAATGCAGCACGTCGTGCGCGCGCTGGAGCGCGTCATTCGCCAGCAAGATCCGTTTCCGGCCATCGTCATGGACCGGCACTGGAACGTGCTGATGACCAACGACGCCGCGCCGCGCTTCTTCGGCCACTTCATCGACATGGCGGCGCGCGCAGGCCAGCGCAACCTGCTGCATCTGATGTTCGATCCTCAGGGCATGCGCCCATTCCTCGCGGACTGGGAGAACGTTTCGCGAAGCCTGCTGCAACGTGTCTATCGCGAAGCAGTCGGCCGCGTGATCGACGATGAAACACGCACGCTTCTCGATGAATTGCTTGCGTACCCCGGCGTGCCGGGCGACTGGAAAGCCCATCATGGATCGACCGGCACGCCCTCCATGCCGGTGATTCCGCTGAGTTTCATCAGCAACGGCAGCGTGCTTCGCTATTTTTCGATGGTGACGAGCGTGGGCACGCCGCAAAACGTCGCCGCCCAGGAATTGCGCCTCGAATGCATGTTCCCCGCCGACGACGCCACCGAAGCGAGACATCGGGAACTGCTTGTTGCACATGCGAAGGAACGCTAAGTGTTTCCTTCCCGCAAGCGAAAAAAAGGGCGCTCCGCCACAGCAGAGCGCCCCAGGGAAAAACTCTCACGTCGTTTTCCGGCTACAGGGAAGCCAGAGAACACTCATCGGCCCTGCGAGTCAAATCGCTTCAAGCATCGTCAGGCGGCTTCGAGCACGAGCAATTGTGCGCCGTCCGCCACCTGATCGCCTACGCCGTACAATACTTCGGTAACCTTACCAGCCGCTGGCGCGCCGATCGTGTGCTCCATCTTCATCGCCTCCATGACGATGAGCGGCGCGCCTTTCTCGACCACGGCACCCGGCTCGACCAGTACGGCGATCACCTTGCCCGGCATGGGCGCGGTCAGGCGGCCCTCACCGTGCTCCGCGTCGGCGGCATGCGCGAGCAGGTTCTGCCACTCGAACGCCATCGCCGTGCCGAGGCAGAACACATGAAACACGTCACCGTCGATGAATACGCGACCCGTCACGCGCTTGTCGTCGATAGTCGCGCCGTATTCGTCCGCGCCCTCGCCGCGCCACCACGTGTAGCGCGCTGCGTGCCCCGCATAGGCCAGCGTTTGCTCACCGTCGTCATGCGTATGCGCCACCGTGAACGCGGTATCGCTTTCGACATCGCGCCAGGCGTGCGATTGCGCGAAGCCGCTATTCAAGCGCCAATGCGCGAGCGACTGCCACGGAGACGCACTGTGCGCCGCGCCGCCCTCACGGCCAAGCAGCGCCGCACACGCGAGCGCAAGCGCTTCGCGAACCGGCTTCTCCTGCGGCGAGAACAACGCATCGTGATTACGCTCGATCAGGCCCGTGTCAAGATCGGCGCTCGCGAACGGCTCGCAGGTCACGAGCCGGTGCAGAAACTCGACGTTCGTATGCGGCCCCACCACCTCGCACGCTTCGAGCGCGCGCTCCATGCGTGCCAGCGCGTCCTCGCGCGTCGCGCCGTGCACGATCAGCTTGGCGATCATCGGATCGTAGAACGGCGTAATGGTGTCGCCTTCGCGCACGCCGCTGTCGATGCGCACGCTCGCGCGCTGGCCTGCGTCGCCGAGCCGGAACTCGACACCCTCGGGCATGCGCAGATGCTTGAGCGTGCCCGTGGAGGGCAGGAAGCCGCGCGCCGGGTTTTCCGCGTAAATGCGCGCTTCGAGCGCATGGCCCGTGATCGAAAGCTGCGACTGCTCGAGCGGCAGCGGCTCGCCCGCGGCCACGCGCAATTGCCATTCAACGAGGTCGAGTCCCGTGATCATTTCCGTCACCGGATGTTCGACCTGCAGGCGCGTGTTCATCTCCATGAAGTAGAAGTCGGCGCCCGTCATGATGAATTCGACGGTGCCCGCGCCCTCGTAGTGCACGGCACGCGCCGCGGCCACGGCCGCCTCGCCCATGGCGCGGCGCACGCTTTCTTCCAGGCCCGGCGCGGGCGCCTCTTCGAGCACTTTCTGGTGACGGCGCTGCACCGAGCAGTCGCGGTCGAACAGATAGACCGCGCCGCCGTGCTTGTCGGCAAACACTTGCACTTCGACGTGGCGCGGCCGCGTGAGGTATTTCTCGATCAGCACGCGGTCGTTGCCGAAACTGCTGGCCGCTTCGCGCTTGCACGAAGCGAGCGCCGCCGCGAAGTCATCGCTGCGCTCGACCACGCGCATGCCCTTGCCGCCGCCACCCGCGCTCGCCTTGAGCAGTACGGGGTAGCCCATTGCGTCGGCTTCGCGCTGCAAGAGCGCGGGGTCCTGATCGTCGCCATGATAGCCGGGCACGAGCGGCACGGACGCCGCATGCATCAGCGCCTTCGCAGCCGCCTTCGAGCCCATGGCGGCGATCGCCCCGACCGGCGGCCCGATGAAGACGATGCCAGCCGCTTCGCACGCATGCGCAAAGTCTTCGTTCTCCGAAAGAAAACCGTAGCCGGGGTGAATGGCTTGCGCACCCGTGGCGCGTGCGGCTTCGATAATGCGCTCGAAGCGCAGATAGCTTTGCGCAGCGGCCGCTTCGCCGATATGCACGGCTTCGTCGCAGGCCGCGACGTGCTTGGCATTCGCGTCGGCGTCCGAGTACACGGCCACGCTCTTCACGCCAAGCCGCCTGCACGTAGCCGCAACCCGGCATGCAATTTCGCCGCGGTTGGCAATCAGGATTTTGTTGAACATGTGCTGTCCTCGTTTCGTTGCCTGCTTCTTGCCTTATTGATCGCGCCAGCGCGGCGTGCGCTTTTCAAGGAACGACGACACGCCGTCGCGCCCCTCCTCGCTCGCGCGAATACGCGCGATGCGAACGGCGGTGTCTTCGATCAAAGCGTTGTCGATCGTTTGGCTCGCGACGTCCTGCACGAGCTGCTTGCACTCGCGCACGGCGTTCGGGCTATTTGCGCAGAGCGTTTCGGTAATGCGTTGCACGGTCGCGTCGAGTGCTTCCGCGCTCACGGCTTCGCTCACGAGACCAAGCCGCTGCGCGGTGGCGCAATCGAAAGCTTCGGCGGTCACGAAGTAGCGGCGCGAAGCCTGCTCGCCGAGCGCGCGGATCACGTAAGGCGCGATCGTTGCGGGCATCAGACCGAGGCGCGCTTCGGAAAGGCAGAAGTGCGCGGTTTCCACGGCCACCACGATATCCGCCGCGCAAACGAGGCCCATGCCACCCGCATAGGCGTCGCCATGCACGCGCGCGACGACCGGTTTGGGGCAGCGATAGACAGCCGAGAGCATATGCGCGAGACGCATGGCGTCGGCGCGATTCTCCTCGTGGGAATAACCGGCCATCTTGCGCATCCAGTTCAGGTCCGCGCCTGCGCAGAAGGCCTTGCCATTACCGGCGAGCACGATCGCGCGCACGTCGTCGCGTGCGCCCAACGCCGTGAAAGCAGCCGTGACGTCCGCGATCATCGTCTCGTTGAAGGCATTACGCACGTCCGGGCGATTGAGCGTGACAGTCGCCACGTGCCCGACGATGTCTACGGTGAGCGTTTCGTATTGCATTATCTGGTCCTCAACGCATCACATGCGGAACACGCCGAAGCGCGTCTCTTCGATCGGCGCATTCATCGTGGCGGAAAGGCCGAGGCCGAGCACGTCGCGCGTTTGCGCGGGGTCGATCACACCGTCGTCCCAAAGGCGTGCGCTTGCGTAATACGGATGGCCCTGCAATTCGTATTGGTCGCGGATCGGCTGCTTGAACGCATTTTCCTCTTCGGCACTCCACGTGCCGCCCTTCGCTTCAATGCCGTCGCGGCGCACCGTGGCGAGCACGGATGCAGCCTGCTCGCCGCCCATCACCGAAATGCGCGCGTTCGGCCACATCCACAGGAAGCGCGGCGAATACGCGCGGCCGCACATGCCGTAATTGCCCGCGCCGAACGAGCCGCCAATGATGACCGTGAATTTCGGCACTTTTGCGGTGGCCACTGCCGTCACCATCTTCGCGCCGTTGCGCGCAATGCCCTCGTTCTCGTACTTGCGGCCCACCATGAAGCCCGTGATGTTCTGCAGGAACACCAGCGGAATCTTGCGCTGGCAGCACAGTTCGATGAAATGCGTGCCCTTCAAGGCCGATTCGGAGAACAAAATGCCGTTGTTCGCGATGATGCCGACCGGGTGGCCCCAGATGTGAGCGAAGCCGGTCACGAGCGTGGTGCCGTAACGCGCCTTGAATTCGTCGAAAGCCGAGTCGTCGACGATGCGGGCGATCACCTCGCGCACGTCGAAAGGCTTGCGCGTGTCCACAGGAATCACGCCGTAAAGGCTTTTCGCGTCGAAGCGCGGCGGCAGCGGTTCGCGCAACACCACGGGCGGCGTTTTCGTGCGGTTCAGGTTGCCGACGATAGAACGCGCAATGGCCAGCGCATGGGCGTCGTTCTGCGCGAGATGGTCGACCACGCCGGAAAGACGGGTGTGGACGTCGCCACCGCCCAGGTCCTCGGCGCTCACTTCCTCGCCCGTCGCCGCTTTCACGAGCGGCGGTCCGCCCAGGAAAATCGTGCCCTGGTTCTTCACGATGATCGACTCGTCGCTCATCGCCGGCACATACGCGCCACCTGCGGTGCACGAGCCCATCACGACGGCGATCTGCGGAATACCCTGCGAAGAAAGGTTCGCCTGGTTGTAGAAGATGCGGCCGAAGTGGTCGCGGTCCGGAAACACCTCGTCCTGGTTCGGCAGGTTGGCGCCGCCCGAATCGACGAGATACACGCACGGCAGGTTGTTTTCCTGCGCGATTTCCTGCGCGCGCACGTGCTTCTTCACCGTGACCGGATAGTACGTTCCGCCCTTCACGGTGGCGTCGTTGCAGACGATCACGCACTCCTGGCCCGCGATGCGCCCAATGCCCGTGATGATGCCTGCGCCCGGCGCGTCGTCGTTGTACATGCCGTAGGCCGCGAGCTGCGAGAACTCCAGAAACGGCGTGCCCGGATCGAGCAATTGCGCGATGCGATCGCGCGGCAGCAGCTTGCCGCGCGAGAGGTGCTTGTCGCGCGCGGCCTCGCCGCCGCCCAGCGAAAGCTTCTGGATCTTCTCGCGCAGGTCCGCGACGAGCGCTTCAAGTGCTGCGGTATTGGCCTTGAAGTCTTCCGAGCGCGGATTGAGCTTCGATTCGATGACCGGCATCCCGTTCTCCCTCAATCACTTAGGATTACATTGTTTCCGCGAACAGTTCACGGCCGATCAACATGCGGCGAATCTCGCTCGTGCCCGCGCCGATTTCGTAGAGCTTCGCGTCACGCCAGAGACGCCCAACCGGATACTCGTTGATATAGCCATTGCCGCCGAGAATCTGAATGGCCTCGCCCGCCATCCACGTGGCCTTTTCCGCGGTGTAGAGAATCACGCCCGCGCAGTCCTTGCGCACCTGGCGCACATGGTCCTTGCCGAGCGTGTCGAGCTGGCGGCCCACTGCGTAGAGATACGCGCGGCACGCCTGGTACGTCGTGTAGAGATCGGCGACCTTGCCCTGAATGAGCTGGAACTCGCCAATGGCCTGACCGAACTGCTTGCGGTCGTGGATGTACGGCACGACGGCGTCCATGACCGCGGCCATGATGCCCGTGGGGCCGCCGGCGAGCACGGCGCGCTCGTAGTCGAGGCCGCTCATCAGCACCTTCACACCGCCGTTGAGCTGGCCGAGGATGTTCTCCTCAGGCACTTCCACGTCCTGGAACACCAGTTCACCCGTATGCGAGCCGCGCATGCCGAGCTTGTCGAGCTTCTGCGCAACCGAAAAGCCCTTCATGCCCTTCTCGACAATGAACGCCGTAATGCCGCGCGAACCCGCTTCAGGATCGGTTTTCGCATAGACGACCAGCGTGTCGCAATCCGGGCCGTTGGTGATCCACATCTTCGTGCCATTGAGCACGTAGCGGTCGCCCTTCTTTTCCGCGCGCAGCTTCATGCTCACGACGTCCGAACCCGCGTTCGGCTCGCTCATGGCGAGTGCGCCGATGTGCTCGCCGGAAACGAGCTTCGGCAGGTATTTGCGCTTTTGCGCTTCGGTGCCGTTGCGATGGATCTGGTTCACGCACAGGTTCGAATGCGCGCCGTACGAAAGGCCGACCGAGGCTGACGCTCGCGAGATTTCCTCCATCGCGACCATATGCGCCGTGTAGCCCATGTTCGCGCCGCCGTATTCCTCCGAGACCGTCATGCCGAGCACGCCCAGGTCGCCGAATTTGCGCCAGAGGTCCATGGGGAACTGGTCGGTGCGGTCGATTTCGCCCGCGCGCGGCGCGATTTCCTTCGCTGCGAAACCAGCGATGCTGTCGCGCAGCATTTCGACTTCTTCGCCTAGCGGGAACTGCAAACCGGGTACGTTGCTCATGTGTGTCTCCTGAGAATCTCGATCCGGGCGGTGCTTCGCCCCATGGACGCACATTTCACGCCACATTTACGTTAACGTCAATAGGTATTTTTGAGTGACGCTCAACTTGTCATACAGATGAAATCTCCTTGTCCAGCGGCGCTCCTTTCGTAGATAATGAATTCCACCTTGACGTGAATTGAATCAAGCTCAACATGGAAGCCGTCGCCCAGAAAGCCGTCCTGCCCGCGTCGCGCCGCCAGCCGGCGGGCCGCAAGTCGCAGCAGCGCGTGCGGGAAATCCTGCAGGCGGGGCGCGAAGTGTTCTCTGAAAAAGGGTACGCACGGGCCACCACGGCCGAGATCGCCCAGCGCCTGGGCGTGTCCGAGGCGACGGTGTTCAGCTACTTTCGGGGCAAGCGGGAGTTGTGCGCGCGCGTGATCGGCGACTGGTATGACGAATCGATCGCCGCGATCGAAGGCGGCCTGCCGCGCGACGGCACCGTGCGCCAGCAGTTTGCATTTATCGTGCGCATGCATCTGCAACTGATGCTGGAGAGCGGCACCGGCATCTGCGAACTGGTGCTCTCGGAGGGCCGCACGCGGCACCACGATCTGAGCGAAGCGCTCACGGAAATGCAGCGCCGCTACACGGCGCCGCTCATGCGCGTGCTGGCGCGCGGTCAGGAAAGCGGGCAGATCCGCAACGACCTGCCGCTGCGGCTGCTGCGCTCGCTCGTATTCGGCCCCATGGAGCACGTGCTGTGGGACGCGACGCTCGCCAACCGCCGCACGAACATCGACGCCACGGCCGACCGGCTCGTGGACGCGCTCTGGTCGGCCCTGCAACCGCCCAATCTCGAACTCGCCGCGCTCGCGCAGTTCAGCCAGGACGTGGGCGAAGCCGTGCGCCGGCTCGAGCGCGAACGCGCCGCGCGCTAGCCGGCGCGCCCTGGCCAGCGATCAAACCGCCGCTTCCTCGGCCACTCGCGCGCAAAGCGAAGCGGGGTCGAGCAACATCAACGTGCCCTTGCCCGGCAGTTCCTCGGCTTCGCCCATGTCGTTGTGCACGCGCGCGCCTTCACTGCGCGTGAGTGCCTGCGGCAAGGCGAGCTGGGCCGAGCCGTTCAGCGTCACGATATCCTCGACCGAATCGACAAGCAGTCCGTATTTTTCGCGCTCGTATTCGACGATCAGCACCTTCGCGCGCGTGAGATCCTCATACGGCGGCATGCCGTACATCGCGCGCCGCCAGCAGCGACATCACGACAAGAAAAGTAAGAATTTCCATCATCTCGCAGTCCTTATTAATTATGTGAGCGTGCTGCGGCACGTTGGAGTGGTGAGGCGCGAGAAGTCTATGTCAATCCAACGATGGGCCCACATTCGGAAAATCGAATTGGCTTTTCGATTTGTGTGCCGTCCATGTGCGTATTGAGCGCAAGCGGTAAGCGCATCGATATCCAATTGTTACAACCGGGCGGCGCGTGCCCGTCTCTCACTGTGCGCATTTCTGCGAAACATGGGCCGCGAAGCAGGCAGTTGCGCGCCGTTCGCGCTTCGGGCGGCCTTCGCACCCCATAAACCCGCCACCGTCTGTAACAACTCGAAAAATCGGCGCAATTCGCGTAATTGCATTGGCTCCGCCAATGTCATAGCGTTCGATAATTGGCTGGCGCGCGCCGTTGTCCCAGCCTGCCCGTTTCTGGAGATCGTGTGTGAGAAGGTCGAAACTGTTTCTCGGGGCCGCTGCGGCCGCGCTTATCGGCGTGTGCGGCGTAGCGCAGGCGGCGCATGTCGGTGTGTATGTCGGCGCCGGCGTGCCGTATTACTACCCGGTCGCGCCCGTGCCGTACTACTACGGGCCGCCGCCCGTCATCGTCGCGCCACCGCCTGCACAGGCGCCCGACTACATCGAGCAGGGGCAAGCCGGCGCCCCCGCGATGGACGCGCAGCAGGGCCCAGTCAACGTCCCGCCCGGCGATGCAGCAGGCGACCAGGAGGCAAACGCCGACACCTGGTACTACTGCGACGAGTCGAAAACCTACTATCCCTATGTAAAGCAATGTTCGTCGGGCTGGCGCGCGGTTCCCGCCCAGCCTGCGCCTTCGAACTGATCACCTTGACGATATCGAGCCGCAAATGAAATACACGTATCTCGCGCTACTCGCCGCGGCGGGGCTGCTGAGCGCATGCGCCGTGACGCCCACGGGGCCGAGCGTGATGGCCCTGCCTGGCACGGGCAAATCCTTCGACCAGTTCCGCGTCGACGACGCGAATTGCCGCCAGTTCGCCTTCCAGCAGGTAGGCGGCGTCACCGCGAACCAGGCGGCGACGGGCGCCGGCCTGGGCAGCGCCGTAGTGGGCACGGCGCTCGGCGCGGCCGCAGGCGCCGCGTTCGGCGGCGGCCAGGGTGCGGCCATTGGGGCAGGCGCGGGGCTGCTTGCGGGCAGTGCGGTCGGCATGGGCAACGCCCAGGGCTCCGCGTGGGACGTGCAGCGCCGCTACGACTACGCCTATCTGCAATGCATGTACGCCACCGGCAACCGCATCCCGGCTCCCGGCAACATGACGATGTCGCAACCCCAGCAGTTTCAGGCGCCGCAGCAGCAATTCCAGACAGCGCCGCAACCGCGCTATTTGCCGCCGCCCCCGCCGGGCTCGGCGCCTCCGCCGCCCAGCGGATATTGAAGCCGTATTGTCCGCATAAAGAAGAACGCGGGGCCTGGCGCATGCGCCAAGCCCCGCGTTTTGCTTTGGATGCCGAATAAACCGGATCAGTGCTCGTCGAATTCGAGCGCCTTGCCGTTCCACACCACTCGGCGCATTTCGCCCGATTGCGGGTCGATGAGCGTCATCTGCTGCGCGGCGTGCACGGGATCGGGCTTCGCATCGCCCGGCGTCCCGGACCTCGATTCGAGCAGCGGCTGCAACACGGGCGCAAGCGACTTCAGCAGTTGCACGGACAGCGCACTCGTGAACGTGTAGCGCGCCGCATACGGCTCATGCACCCATGCCGTGAGCGTGCCGTAGAAGCGGTTGCCGATCACGAACACGAAGGTCGCGCTGCGGTTCACCTTGCGCGATTCGATCAGCCGCGCGCCCGGCGCGTACACGTTGAAGCGCTGGTCGCCGGTGCCGGTCTTGCCGTAGACCGGCAGCGTCTTGCCGTCGGGGAGCGTCATGCCGTCGGCGAGGCGCTTGGCCGTGCCGCCCTCCACCACCGACGTCAGCAACTCGCGCACCACTTGCGAAATCTCAGGCGAAACCAGTGCCTGCGGCGGCGTGGACGCATGAACGAAGTGTGTCTCGTAGGGCGTGCCGCGCGCGAAGTCGAGCGACTCGAAGCTATGCGTCGGCAGCTTTTCGCCGTTGCTCGATATGAGGCCGATGAGTTGCGCGAGCGCCGCGGGCCGGTCGCCCGACGCGCCGATTGCCGCGCCATACGAAGGCGTGATGCTGTCGAACGGATAACCGACCGCGCGCCAGGACTTGCCAATCGCGTCATACGCGCGCAGCTCGATCATGTGGCGAATGCGCCGGTTCTGGGTGGCGTGATACTTCGTCTTGAAGAGCCACGAGTAGGTATAGAGCCGCGTGTCGCGGCTCGCCTGCTGAACCTGCGCGAGCGTCGCATCTGGGTGCGCGTGCAAGTAATTCAGCAGCCACAGTTCGAGCGGATGAATGCCCGCAATATAGCCACGGTCGTTGAGGTTGAATTTGTCGATTGCGTACTTGTCGTAGTAGTGCGCGAGGTCTTCGTCGTCGAGCCACTGGAACTTCGTGTTCTTTAGTTGCGCGCGCATCTGTGCGTCGAACCACGGCAGCTGCCCATCGGGCTTCACGCTGCGCAGCACGGTCGCAATGCGCGCCGGACCCTTGCGCGTGTGCTGCAGCAAGATCGCCAGCGCTTCGTCGTTGCTCTTGCCCGCGTAGCGCGTGTAGAAGCGCTTCATATAGACCTGGCTCTCACCATCGGCAAACTGCGTGAGAAAACGCGTGCGCACAGCCGGGTCGTCGAGCCATTGCGCGGGCGGCCCCGAAGTCTGGATCATCTCGTAGTGAACGATGTCGCGCATGAGCCGCACGAACACCAGATTCACCGAATGCTGGAACGCGCGGTGCACGGTGAGAATCTGAGCGTTGTCGCTCGACTCGAAATTGTTGAAGCTCTGCGCGCCGCCGCCGGTGTAGAACGTCTCGCCTGGGCTGGCCGAGTACTTGCGCTCCACTGCCGCTTCGAGCATGGAATGCAGTGAGCGGTCGGACGTCTTCGAAAGATAGTCGATCGCCCAGCGCGTGAGCGCGTCGCTCGGATCGACTTGCGGCAGCATCGCGCGCAACGACTTCGCGTCATCGGCCGCGTAGCGCGCGTGCAACGCGCTCACGATCTGCAGATACGTCACGAGCGTGCGCAGCTTCGCCGTCGACCCCAGATTCAGGCGCGCGCCCGAATTGATGTCGAACGGCTGGTTCACGCTGTCCGTTTGCACGCGCACGAGGTTTTCGCCGTTGCTGCGCTCGAACAGCGTGAAGCTATACGCGATCTTCGAAGGATCGTCGGAGGGGCGCAGCATCTCGAAGCCGACCAGACCCGCCTGGCGCGCGCCGTCCTTCGTCGCGGCGTCGGCGAGGCGGTCGCTCACGGCCTGCTGCACGCTGTCGACGAGCGTGGCCGTGGCGGTGAGGTCGAGGCGGTCGAGGTCGTAAAGCGTCGTCAGTCCGAGCGCCTGCATGAGCTGGGTGCGCAGCGTCAGCACCGCCTTGCGCTCCACGAATGAAACCGGCGCGCGCTGGGACGGCTTCGAGCGGTCGAGCGTGAGTTGCGTGGCGAGCGCGGCGTCGCGCAACGCGGGCGTAATCACGCCGCCGGCGCCGAGCAAGCGGATGTAGCTATCGGTCAGTTTCGCGAGTCCGTCGTTGTTCTTTTGCAGGAAGTACGAAGGCGCGCGCTGGGCGATCAGCAGTGAGAGCACCTGGCGAAATGCCAGCGCCTGCGCGTCGAGCGTCTCGGGCGTAAGCGGCCCGCGCAGGATCCGGTTGACGTCGCGGAAGTCGCGCCCATACCAGGCGGCAAGCCCGTCGCCGAGACCGTTGACTTCACCCACACCCGGCTTGGCGGAGAGCGGCACCGAATTCAGGTAGTGCACCAGAATCTGCTGGCGCGCAGGCATGGTCTGCGGGCCGTCCAGGTAGGCGCGCAGCGAAGCGGACGCGATCTGGCGCAGCTTCTCCGGCGGCGTGGAGGTGCGGCCACCCGACGAGTGCCGGAACTTCTCGATCTGCGTGGCGAGCGTGCTGCCGCCCGGGGTCTGCTGATGCCGGTTCACGAGGCGCGCGCCCTGGTCGACGAGCGCGCGGCTAAAGCGCCCCCAGTCAATGGCCGGGTTGCGGTTCGGCTGGTCGGGGGCCAGCAGGTATTTGTCTTCGATGAAAAGCAGCGAGTCGCGCACCACGGGCGGCACGGCGTCGAAATTCTCGTAAGCGCGCTGCGGATAGCGCGTATGGAACAGCGTCGCACCCGACGCGTCGCGCAGCACGATCCCGGCCTGATCCTTTTCTTCGAACGGCAGGAAAAGCCCCTGGTCGGCGACGGCGATCATGCGATCTGAATCGCGCGCCTGCGCCGCGATCGCGAAACCGCGTTCCGCAAGCCGGTTCTCGAAGGTGGGCATTTGCGCATAACCGAGCCGCACATCGTACGGCCCATTCGTAGTGGGAAAGCGGATGCTGTGGCTCGGCCCGTTCTCGACCGTAAAGCCTATGTCGCGCGTGAGTTCGGAGAGGTAGCGCGCCTGCAGGCGTGACGTATCGATTTCGATCTGTACGATGCGCGCGATGATGACGAGTGCAGCCAGAAACGCGACGACGAATCCCCACTTGACCCACCTGAAGAGTGAGCCAGCGCCAGCGGCGCGAACAGGAAAGCGTACCGAAGGGCGGTTCATGCGTATTCTCCTGACGTCTAGTCAGATTTCCAGACGGCACCCCTCAGATAGTCTATCTCGCTCCGCAAGTTCTTGCGTGCCAGTATGTAGGGCTCCGCACGCACGTCGCACTGTTGCAACACCTATGCCCGCCGCGTGACAGTTTTGCGGCATTTTGCGTCATCCCCGTGGCACGGGAGATGCTCCCGATATAATGATTGGCTATTTCGTTGGATACCGGGAAATATGAAGAAGCTTGCCGTGCCCCTTGCCCTTTCGCTCACGCTCGGCGCGTGCGCGTGGTTTCAGAGCGACCCGGATGCAGGTCAGCCGGTCATCGATTCCACAACCAACCGGTCGGTCCGGGACGTGATCTCCTGCCTGACCGTGGAAGCCCAGCGTCACGGCGCCAGCTTTACCACCTCACCGCTTCCGCAAGGCCAGATGCTCGAGTTCGGCGACTCGAACGTCATCAAGGTCCGCACCGACAATGGCGCAACGACCTACCGCTATTACGCCGGCAAACGCCACGCCTCGAACCTGTGGATCGAGGGTGCGAGTAAAACCTGCGCACCTTGAACATTTGACGCGCGGCTTTCATGGCCGCAGCCGCGATGTGTGCGTATTGAAAGCGTTTTCGTGCCTTTTCGTGCAGCTTGGCGCCCTTCTATTACAGCCTTTTACATTCATACGCGCCGTGTAGCGCGCTGACACATTTTCGCCAGGCGTTTTAAGAATCGCTTAAGTCTTCGTCCGCATCATCGCTTCACTCAGATGAAACGAACGCAGCAGGAGGTTCCGTGAACCAGCAAGATCCGCAAATCCAGGCGACGAAGCCGGTCAACAGCGAGGCAACGGCCGGCGCGAAGCCCGCTCGCCGCACCTTGTTGCGCCGGTTGCTCAGCCACCACGAGCTTGCGACCCTCCTGTTGCTGCTGCACGCACCGATCGACGCGCATGCCAAACCGGAGATTCCCATGCTCAAGGAAGCCGGCCTTGTCGAGCAGGTACAGGACGCCGCCGGTGACGCGCGCATTCGCCTGACGACGGAAGGCAACGCCGTGCTGCAAGGACTCGGCCTCGCGCGCTGAATTTGCCGCGCCAGTTGCCGCGCGCTGCGCGCAACAAACCAGTCAACGCACCAAGAAAAAGACGGCGGCACGCAATGCGTGCCGCCGTCTTTTTTATCTAGTCACCTGATCGCCGCGCTTCGCCTCAAGCCGACTCGAGCTCCGCGCCTTCGGCGGCGAGCGCCTCATCTTCGTCCTGCAAGCGCAGCAGCCGGTAGCCGCTCTTGTACACCGGCTGCAGCCGGAAGCCGTTCGGCGTCTCGATCTCCAGCAACAGGCGCAACCGCGACACGTGGCTGTCGATCGTGCGGGTCAGCGTATGCAACTCGCGCCCCCACACCATCGCGTAAATGTGATCGCGCGAAAGCACGCGTCCGATATTCGAGAAGAACAGCGCAGCGAGCCGGTATTGCGTAGTCGAGAGCAGCACGGGCTTGCCGTGCACGCTGACAGCCTGACGCCGCATGTCGAAGCGATAGGGACCCGCGTCGATCGTCATGTTCTCGTAGCGGTCGGGAAACGCGCGGCGCAGAAGCGCATTTACGCGCGCGCGCAGCACCGAAGGGCACACTGGCAGGCCCACATAGTCGTCCGCGCCAACCGCAAACGCGCGCACCACGCTTTCGTCGGACGCGTCCTCCGAGACGAACAGCACCGGAATCTGACTGCCGTTCACCGCCCGCAACGTCCTCAGCAGCTCCGCGCCGGCGACCTGCGAGCCTTGCCAGTCGAGCACGAGCATGTCGACGGTCGATGCGGCCAGCGTCCTTGCAAGCGTGAGGGCGTCGCCGAACGGAACGCAGGCGTGACCGCATTGCGTCAGCACGCGCTCGAGTTGCTGGCGATGGTCAGCGTCGCGCTGGAAAATCGCGATGCGCATGTTGGTTCCTTTGATGGATCGGATATCGAAACGGGCGATTCTGTGGATATGTGCAAAATCCGGCCATCGGACGAGTCTTAAATCCAATCGGCTTCGTCGTTTTCCCACAGCGGCGCGCGCGCGCACCGACGCAAGCGCGCCAGGCCCGTATCTGGCGGCTTGCAAGCTTCCTGTAGAATTGCGGGCTGGCCTGAACTCGTCGGCACGTCCGCCCACCCGCGCGAACGCGCTGTTGCCGTGCCCCACCCTTGCGCCCGCCTATCCGACGACCGCCGCCCCCGCGCCACGCGCGCACCAGGCAAATTCGGCCATCACGGACGTCCACGCGCGTTCTTCACGCGCTACATACAACGTCGTACATAACAACATCCTGGTTTTTCGGAAATGCAAGCAACAGACATTGGCGTGCGCACGCCTGCCGCTGCGCGCGCGCTCACCCGCAGCGACTACAAGACGCTCGGGCTCGCCGCACTCGGCGGCGCCCTCGAGTTCTACGACTTCATCATCTTCGTGTTCTTCGCGCCGGCTATCGGCCAGTTGTTCTTCCCCGCAACGATTCCCGACTGGCTGCGCCAGTTGCAGACCTTCGGCATCTTCGCGGCGGGCTACCTCGCGCGACCGCTCGGCGGCATCGTCATGGCGCACTTCGGCGACCTGCTCGGCCGCAAGCGCATGTTCACGCTCTCCGTGCTGCTGATGGCGCTGCCCACGCTCGCCATGGGCTGCCTGCCCACCTACGCGACAATCGGCGTGTTCGCGCCCGTGCTGCTGCTTGCGCTGCGCGTGCTCCAGGGCGCAGCCGTGGGCGGCGAGGTGCCGGGCGCATGGGTGTTCGTCTCCGAGCACGTGCCGCGCCGCCATATCGGCTATGCGTGCGGCACGCTCACGGCGGGCCTCACGTTCGGCATCCTGCTCGGCTCGCTGATCGCCGCGGCCGTCAATCATCACTACGCCCCGAGCGATATCTCCGCGTATGCCTGGCGCATTCCGTTCCTGATTGGCGGCCTGTTCGGCATGTTCTCGGTGTATCTGCGCCAGTGGCTGCACGAAACGCCCGTGTTCGCGGAGATGAAGGCGCGCAAGTCGCTCGCCGACGAAATTCCGCTCAAGGCCGTGCTGCGCGACCATGGCCGCGCCGTGATCGTCTCGATGCTGCTCACATGGATGCTTTCGGCCGCCATCGTCGTCGTGATCCTGATGACGCCGCCGCTGCTGCAGAAGCAGTTTCATCTCGACGCCACCACGTCGCTGCTCGCGAACTGCGTGGCGACGCTCTTCCTGACGGTGGGCTGCGTGAGCGCGGGCGCGCTCGCGGACCGCTTCGGTGCGCGCCGCGTGCTGGCCATCGGCGGCATTGCGCTCGCGATCTCGTACTATGTGCTGTTCCGCCAGATCGCCGTGGACACCTCGATGCTCATGCCGCTCTATGCGCTCTGCGGGCTGCTGGTCGGCACGATCGGCGCGGTGCCGTACGTGATGGTGAACGCGTTCCCGCCCGTGGTGCGCTTCTCGGGCATCTCGTTCTCGTACAACGTAGCGTACGCCGTGTTCGGCGGCCTCACGCCGATCGTCGTCGCGCTGCTGATGAAGTCCGCGCCGCTCGCGCCCACTTACTATGTGGCCGCGATTTGCGTGCTCGGCGCGATCACGACGCTGTTCTTCAAGGACACGCATCGGGAGCAGTAAGTGCGCCTCAGTGTGCTCTGAATGCACACTGGACGCCCGCCTGTGGTCCGGCACCATTTTTGCCGGCGGCTTCGACGATTCACCTCGCGCTGAAACGTCGAAGCCGGCGAGCGCCCTACCATGGGCGCATGAATACCTCACACCCCACCCCCGTCCGTTTCACGCCCGCGCTCACGCGTATCGTCGCAACCGTCAGCATTGGGTTCGTCGTCACGCAGCTCGACGTCACCATCGTCAATATCGCGCTCGCGCGTGTCGCAAACGATCTCCATGCGAACGTCGCGGGCCTGCAATGGATCGTCGACGCCTACACGCTCGCCTTCGCGGTGCTGATGCTCTCGGGCGGCGTGCTCGGCGACCGCTACGGCGCGCGCCGACTGTACGCCGCCGGTCTCGTCGTGTTCGCGTTCGCCTCGCTGGCCTGCGGGCTTGCTGCCAATCCTGCCATGCTGATCGCCGCCCGCGCGGTGCAGGGCGCGGGCGCGGCGGCCATGCTGCCCAACTCGCTCGCGCTGCTCAATGAAGCGTGCCGCCACGACCGCGGGCTCAGGGCACGCGCCGTGGGCTTCTGGACCGCAGCGGGCGCCATTTCGATCGCCGCCGGCCCGGTGGCGGGCGGCCTGCTGATCGCGGCGTTCGGCTGGCGCAGCATTTTCCTCGTCAACCTGCCACTGTGCGCAGCCGGACTTTGGGCCACCCTTGCGTGGATTCCTGCGCCGCGCCGCCAGGCGCGCGATTCCAACGCCGCCAGCGCGAGCGCCGTGCGCAGCCTCGACGTGCGCGGCCAGCTGCTCGCCATCGTGGCGCTCACGGCTTTTACGGGCGCCGTAATCGAATGGCGGCCGCTCGGCTTCGTGCACTGGGCCGTGGCGGGCGGCTTTGCGCTCGCGCTCGTGGCGGGTTTTGCGTTCGTCTCGCTCGAAGCGCGCACACGCGATCCCATGGTGCCGCTCGCCATGCTGCGCAACCGCACGTTCAGCGCGGCGGTGCTGTTCGGTATCTGCGTCAATCTGACGTACTACGGCACCGTGTTCGTGCTCGCGCTTTACCTGCAGCATGCGCGGGGCGAAACGCCGTTGCAGGCGGGCCTCGCGTTCATTCCGCTCACCGGCGGGTTCCTGCTCTCGAACATCGTGAGCGGCCATGTGGTGGCGCATTACGGCACCCGTCGGCCGATGATCGTCGGCGCGCTGATCGCGGGTGCCGGCTACGCGCTGCTGACCGGCGTGGACGCCTCGACGCCGCTCGCCTTCGTGCTGCCCGGCTTCCTGCTGATTCCCTCGGGCATGGGCCTCGCCGTGCCGGCGATGACGACGGCCGTGCTCTCCTCGGTCGAGCCGGCGCGCGCGGGCACGGCCTCGGCGCTGCTCAATACGGCGCGTCAGGCAGGCGGTGCGGTGGGAGTGGCGGCGTTCGGTGCGCTCGCGGGCGGCGCGGGCGCGGCGCAGGTGGTGGCCGGCCTGCGTGCGGAAACCGCGGTCTCGACGGCGCTCCTGCTCACGGCGGCCGGGCTCGCGTGGTTCGTGAAAACCGATCCCGCGCATGCGGGCGCGCGCCGTGTCACGCCGGCGCGGATGAACGAATCGGAATCGCGCTGATGCAATGGCGAATTGAGGTGGCGAACTCTGGTGACGTACTGCGGCGCCAAACTACAGTGCCAAACTACAGCGACGCCTCCTGAATCGCGCCGGAGTCGATCGCGCGGGCGATCAAGCCATCGTTCTGCGCCTTGCGGATGGCGTGAGCAATCAGCTGGTCGGGCTCTTCGAGCTCTGCCTTGAGCGCGCCGATGAGCCCGGTGGCGTCGAGGATCACCAGCGTCTTCGCGGAATCCGCGTAGCTGATGAACACGCGCCGCGTGCCGTCTTCCGCAAGACTCGCGCAGAACTGCTCGGTCTTGCCTGCCACGTTGAAGTCGAAGTTCTGTATCAAGGCCTGCTCCCTCTACACCCGGTTGCCCGGTGGTTGTGATTCGACACTCGCGCCTCGCCATGCAAAGGCGTCAGCCTCGCAGGCCGCCGCCGCGCGGCGCGCGCATGCCATCAATGGAAGCACGTCCCGCGCCCGTCACCGTCAGCAGCAGGAAACCGCCCGCGATCGCCACGTTCTTCCAGAAGTGAATGACCGCATCTTGTTGCGCCGCGGCCTGGGTCACGTTCCAGAAGTCATGGCCAAGTATCGCCGTGACAATAGCGTACACGGCCAGCAGGAACGCAACCGGGCGCGTGCGCACGCCCAGCACGAGCGCAATGCCGCCGAGCAGTTCGATTGCAGTCGCCGCGATTGCGCCATACGAGGCATATGGCACGCCCTTCGAGTGCAGGTAGCCGACGAACCCCGCGTATCCCAGCAGCTTCATGGCACCGCCCCAGAGAAACAGAATGGCGAGCGCGAGGCGAGCGATGAAGATGATGAAGGAATCGGCGGGTCGGGTCATGGAGGGCTCCGGTATGCAATATCGGAATGACCGCGAGGCGCACGGTCAGTTCCCTCGAATTGATGCAGGAATGGCAGACGAGGCCGTACGCAGAAGGGCGCACCGAGCGCTGGAGCGAAGCAGACTTACCCGGAAATTAATTCGGAATGCTATGGAATTTACCTGACAGCCACCGCGGCAATCCGCTCGCGATGCAATGACACATCGCGCAAACCGCCGCGATGCTGGCACGCTCAATGCTTGTGATGCATGCCGTGCGGCCGATGCGCGTCGAGCCAGCGAGTCAGGCGCGCCTCGAGCGTGCCCCTGCTGCGGCGCGACACGGCCCACATGGCCGCGCACACCAGTAACATGACGCCTGGTCCGAGCAGATAAGCAACAACGGTTTCCCTCATGGCAGTCTCCTCTGCGCGACGCCACAGTTCGTGAGATTTTTCATTCTAGGCGATAGCGCGGCACACGGTAAACGTCGTCCACGAATGCAGCAGGGACATAAACCCAAGGTTTTCATATATCCGTTGTCGGCAACGCCAGACCGCATCTTTACCTCATACGTAATCGCTTCGACCACGCATTTCGCTAGAATCGGCGGCATGAACACGCTCGCTTCCATTGTCCCGGCCGCGCCGTCCGGCACTGTGCGCCGCAGCGTCGGCGAGATGCTGCGCGATTGGCGCATGCGCCGGCGCATGAGCCAGCTGCTGCTCGCCACCGAAGCCGAGATTTCGACGCGCCATTTGAGCTTCGTCGAGTCGGGCCGCGCGCTGCCCAGCCGCGAGATGGTCATGCATCTCGCGGAGCAACTCGATGTGCCGCTGCGCGAGCGCAACGCGCTGCTGGTGGCGGCGGGCTACGCGCCGCTCTATCGCGAGCGCGCGCTCGACGACCCGCAGCTCGCCGCCGCGCGCGAGGCGGTCGATCTCGTGCTGCGTGGGCACGAGCCCTATCCCGCCGTAGCCGTGGACCGCCACTGGAATATCGTCGCGACGAACGGCGCGCTCGCGCCGCTCATCGGCGACTCATCGCCTGCGCTGCTCGCCGCGCCCATCAATGCACTGCGCCTTTCGCTGCATCCCGAGGGCATGGCGCCGCGCATCGTCAACTGGCACGCGTGGCGAGCGCATCTGCTGACGCGCCTGCAACGTCAGATCGATGCGAGCGCCGACCCCGCGCTCGCCGCGCTGCACGAGGAACTCGCGTCGTATCCCACGCCGCCGGGCGTAGTGAATGCGGGCGCCGAGCCGATCGCGCATCACATTGCCGTGCCGCTGCGCGTGCGCACAGTGCTTGGCGAACTGGCGTTCTACAGCACGACCACCGTGTTCGGCACACCAGTCGACATCACGCTTTCCGAGCTGGCAATCGAAGCGTTCTTTCCCGCCGATCCGCAAACGGCGCAGGCATTACGCGATCACGCGTGTTGAACCATATTACGCGATCACGCGTGTTGAACCATGCCTGGCTCGTGAAACGAGCGGGAATAGTCATTCCGGATTCGTGCGCACGCACCGATCGCGCAAATTGACGCACAGCGACGTATTACCGCAGCGTAAATCTCAGCCAATTACAAAAAGTCAGACATTTTTTTCACTTTGATTTACGACTCGCTTCCTGCTCGACATCACAATCGAGAAACGGTCACGCACTGTTCAATCGATCGATTCACCCATGAAATCATGGGCTTTCCTTCGCCGAAAGGAAGCTTTAAAACATAAATCGTTTTCGAACATATCCATACGACAACGTGCGTTCTGCATAACCGACATTTCGTCATTTTTTCGACAAATATTGCGAAAATCGATATGTCCGTGCAAATACGTCGAATTAGATTACATTCATCCCCTTTACATCTTCTTGCCCCTACTCTTAAATACGGGTGTCCCCGACGCACACACAAGCTGGAGATGTTATGAGCCATTTTCTGGATCGTCTGCGTTACTTCACAGCGGCACGAACACAATTCGCGGACGGTCACGGCGCCGTCACAGACGAAGACCGAAAATGGGAGGAGGCGTACCGTACACGCTGGCAGCACGACAAGATCGTGCGCTCCACACACGGCGTGAATTGCACGGGCTCATGCTCGTGGAAGATCTATGTGAAGGGCGGCATTGTCGCGTGGGAAACGCAGCAAACCGACTATCCGCGCACGCGCCCCGACATGCCCAACCACGAACCGCGTGGCTGCTCGCGCGGTGCGTCTTATTCGTGGTATCTCTACAGCGCCAATCGACTCAAGTACCCGCTCGTGCGCAGCGCGCTCGTGAAGCTGTGGCGCGAAAAGCGCCGCACGCTCGAGCCCGTCGCCGCGTGGGCAGCCATTGTCGATGACGATGCCGCGCGCAAAAGTTATCAAACGCGTCGCGGTCTTGGCGGCTTCGTGCGTGCAGACTGGAGCGAAGTGCTTGAAATCGCGGCCGCCGCGAACGTGCACACCATCAAGCGTCATGGCCCCGACCGCGTAATCGGCTTCTCGCCCATTCCCGCGATGTCGATGGTGTCGTACGCAGCCGGCTCGCGCTATCTCTCGCTCATCGGCGGCGTGTGCCTGTCGTTCTACGACTGGTACTGCGACCTGCCGCCTGCCTCGCCGCAAACGTGGGGCGAGCAGACCGACGTGCCCGAGTCCGCCGACTGGTACAACTCGTCGTTCATCGTGATGTGGGGGTCGAACGTGCCGCAAACGCGCACGCCCGACGCGCACTTCATGGTGGAAGCGCGCTATCGCGGCGCGAAGATCGTTTCGATCTTCCCCGACTACGCCGAAGGCGCGAAGTTCGGCGACATCTGGCTGCATCCCAAGCAAGGCACCGACGCGGCGCTCGCGCTCGCCATGGGCCACGTGATCCTCAAGGAGTATCACCTCGCCGGCAAGAGCGCCTATTTCGCCGACTATTGCAGCCGTTTCACCGACATGTCCTGTCTTGTCACGCTCGTCGAGCGCGACGGCCAGTACGTGCCCGACCGCTATCTGCGCGCGTCCGACTTTGACGGCGCACTCGCGCAGGACAACAACCCCGAGTGGAAAACCGTAGTGATCGACAGCGCGACCAACGAGTTCGCGGTGCCGCTCGGCTCGGTGGGCTTTCGCTGGGGCCAGCAGGAAGGCGCCGATCGCGGCAAGTGGAACCTGCGCGAGGAAGGCGTCAATGGCGCGCCGCTCAAGCCAGCGCTCTCGCTCGTTGAAAAGCACGACGATGTGGTGGACGTGCTGTTCCCCTACTTCGGCAACGTCGCGCATCCGCATTTCCCGCACACCTCGCACGGGCCGGTGCTGAGCCGCCGCATTGGCGTGCGGCGCGTGGCGACGGCCGCGGGCGAGCGGCTCGTGGCTACCGTCTACGATCTCTTCGTGGCGAACTACGGGCTCGATCAAGGCCTGGGCGGCAGGGACCTCGCGCATAGCTACGACGATGACGTGCCCTACACGCCCGCGTGGCAGGAAGCGATTACGGGCGTAAAGCGCGCAGACGTCATCAACGTCGCGCGGCAGTTTGCCGAGAACGCCGACAAGACCGAAGGCCGCTCGATGGTCATCATCGGCGCAGGCATCAATCACTGGTTCCACATGGACATGGCGTATCGCGCCATCATCAACATGCTCGTGATGTGCGGCTGCGTCGGCAAGTCCGGTGGCGGCTGGTCGCATTACGTGGGCCAGGAAAAGCTGCGCCCGCAAACAGGCTGGACCGCGCTCGCGTTCGCGCTCGACTGGAACCGGCCGCCGCGCCAGATGAACGCCACATCGTTCTTCTACGCGCACACCGACCAGTGGCGCTACGACCCGATGAACCCCACGGACCTGCTTTCGCCGCTCGCGAACAAGGCCGACTACCACGGCGCGCCGATCGACTACAACGTGCGCGCCGAGCGCATGGGCTGGCTGCCTTCCGCACCGCAACTCGCGGGCAATCCGCTGGAGCTGGGCCGCTCGCTCGAAGACCCCGCGAAAGCCGGCGCCGAAGTCGCGCGCCGCCTGAAGGACGGCAGCCTCAAGCTCGCCTGCGAGGACCCGGACAATCCGGCCGTATTCCCGCGCAACCTCTTCGTATGGCGCTCGAACCTGCTCGGCTCGTCGGGCAAGGGGCATGAATACTTCCTCAAGCATCTGCTTGGCACAACGAACGGTGTGCAGGGCGAGGAAGTGGTGAAGGACGGCGTGCCGCGTCCCGAAGAAGTCGTCTGGCATGAGGACGCGCCCCAGGGCAAGCTCGACCTGCTCTGCACGCTCGACTTCCGCATGTCCACCACCTGCATGTACTCGGACATCGTGCTGCCTACGGCCACGTGGTACGAGAAAGACGACATGAACACGTCCGACATGCACCCGTTCATTCACCCGCTCTCCGCCGCCGTGGATCCGGCGTGGCAAGCGCGCAGCGACTGGGAAATCTTCAAGGCCATCGCGAAGCGTTTTTCCGAGCTGAGCGTCGGCCATCTCGGCGTGGAGCGCGACGTGGTGCTCACGCCCATCGCGCACGACGCCGCGGGCGAGCTCGCGCAGCCCTTCGGCGTGGATGACTGGAAGCGCGGCGAATGCGAGCCGATTCCGGGCAAAACCATGCCGGCCGTGGTCACGCTCGAGCGCAATTACCCCGAGACGTATCACCGCTTCACGTCGCTCGGGCCGCTGATGGACAAGCTCGGCAACGGCGGCAAGGGCATTAGCTGGAATACCGAGGAGGAAGTGCACGAACTCGGCGCGCTGAACTATCGCGATCAATCCGAAGATGCCGGCGACGCGAAAGGCCGGCCGCGCATCGAGACCGCGCTCGACGCCGCGGAAACGATTCTCTCGCTCGCACCCGAGACGAACGGTGCCGTTGCGAAGAAGGCGTGGGAAGCGCTCTCGAAGTTCACGGGCATCGAACACGCGCATCTCGCCGACGCCCGCGCCGACGAAAAGATTCGCTTCCGCGATATCCAGGCGCAGCCGCGCAAGATCATTTCGTCGCCCACGTGGAGCGGCATCGAGTCGGAGCACGTGTCGTACAACGCGGGCTACACGAACGTGCACGAGCTGATCCCCTGGCGCACGCTGAGCGGCCGCCAGCAGCTCTATCAGGACCACGCGTGGATGCGCGACTTCGGCGAGGCGCTATGCGTCTACAAGCCGCCGATCGACACGGGCAGCTACGAGAAGATGGCCGGCACACGCTCGAACGGCAATCCCGAGCTGGCGCTCAACTTCATCACGCCACACCAGAAGTGGGGCATTCACAGCACCTACACCGATAACTTGCTGATGCTCACGCTCTCGCGCGGCGGCCCGATCGTGTGGATTTCGGAGAAGGACGCGGCGCAAATCGGCATAGTCGACAACGACTGGATCGAATGCTTCAACGCGAACGGTGCGCTCTGCGCGCGCGCCGTGGTGAGCCAGCGCATTCCGCGCGGCATGGTGATGATGTACCACGCGCAGGAAAAGATCGTAAATACGCCGGGCTCCGAAATAACGGGCACGCGCGGCGGCATTCACAACTCGGTCACGCGCATTTCGCTCAAGCCGACACACATGATCGGCGGCTACGCGCAACTCGCTTACGGCTTCAATTACTACGGCACAGTCGGCTCGAACCGCGATGAATTCCTCATCGTGCGCAAGATGAAGAACGTCGACTGGCTCGACGCAGAGGAAACGCCCGTTGGTCCGTTGCCCGCCGCTGTGAATGCGGCCGTTCGCGAAGGAGAAAGCTCATGAAAGTGCGCGCGCAGATCGCGATGGTGCTGAACCTCGACAAGTGCATTGGCTGCCACACGTGTTCGGTCACCTGCAAGAACGTCTGGACGAGCCGCGAGGGCATGGAATACGCGTGGTTCAACAACGTCGAAACGAAGCCCGGCATTGGTTACCCGAAGGATTGGGAGAACCAGGAGCGCTGGCGCGGCGGCTGGGTTCGCAAGGCCGATGGCCAGATCGAGCCGCGCCTCGGCGGCAAGTGGCGGCTGCTTGCGCAGATCTTCGCGAATCCGCATCTGCCGGAAATCGACGACTACTACGAGCCCTTCACGTTCGATTACGCGCATTTGCAGGAAGCGGGCAATACGAAGGCCACGCCGGTTGCGCGGCCGCGCTCGCTCGTGAGCGGCGAGCGCATGGAGAAGATCGAGTGGGGCCCGAACTGGGAAGAGATTCTGGGCGGCGAGTTCGAGAAGCGGTCGAAGGACTATAACTTCGAGAACGTGCAGAAGGAGATCTACGGCGAGTTCGAGAACACCTTCATGATGTATCTGCCGCGCCTGTGCGAGCACTGCCTGAACCCGGCATGCGTGGCCGCGTGCCCTTCCGGCTCGATCTACAAGCGCGAGGAAGACGGCATCGTGCTGATCGATCAGGACAAGTGCCGCGGCTGGCGCATGTGCGTTTCGGGCTGCCCGTACAAGAAGATCTACTTCAACTGGAAAAGCGGCAAGGCCGAGAAGTGCATCTTCTGCTATCCGCGTATCGAGGTGGGACAACCCACTGTCTGCTCGGAAACCTGCGTGGGACGCATCCGCTATCTCGGCGTGCTGCTCTATGACGCCGATCGCATTCACGAGGCCGCGAGCGTAGCCGACGAAAAGGATCTCTACCAGGCGCAACTCGATGTATTCCTCGATCCGTTCGATCCGGCCGTGATCGAGCAGGCCGCACGCGACGGCGTTCCGCAGGCGTGGATCGATGGTGCGCAGCGCTCGCCCGTCTACAAGATGGCGATCGACTGGCGCATTGCTTTCCCGCTGCACCCCGAGTACCGCACACTGCCAATGGTCTGGTATGTGCCGCCGCTTTCGCCGATCAACGCGGCGGCCAACAGCGGCGAACTCGGCATGAACGGCTGGCTGCCCGACGTGCATTCGCTGCGCATTCCGCTGCGCTACCTCGCGAACCTCCTCACCGCCGGCGACGAAAAGCCGGTACAGGTCGCGCTGGAACGTCTGCTCGCCATGCGCGCCTTCATGCGCGCGCGCCATGTGGACCGCACGGATGCTCCGCAAGTCCTCTCACAAGTTGGACTGTCGCTCGCACAGGTCGAGGAGATGTACCGCTATCTCGCGATCGCGAATTACGAGGATCGTTTCGTGATTCCCACCACACACCGTGAGTACGCGGAAAACGCCTTCGACCTGCGCTCGTCGTGCGGCTTCACGTTCGGCAACGGCTGCTCGGACGGCAAATCGGAGGCGAGCCTGTTCGCGCCAAAGAGTGGGCATCGCAAGATTCCCATTCAGGAGATCTGACCATGTTCGCGGCTCGTCCCCAGCCCATGACGTACCGGCTCGTTGCGTCGCTGCTCGAGTACCCCGATGCGCCACTCATCGAGGCCGTGCATGAACTACGCGCGATCGTGCGCAGCGAGCGGGCGTTCGGCGCCGAGGCACGCGAGAAGCTCGAGCGCTTCCTCGACTATCTCGGCTCGCGCGATCTGCTTGCACTGCAGGAGAACTACGTCGCGCTGTTCGACCGCGGCCGCGCAACGTCGCTGCATTTGTTCGAGCACGTACACGGCGAATCGCGCGATCGAGGCCAGGCGATGATCGACCTCGTCCAGACCTACGAGAAGCACGGCATGCTGTTGCAGCCCGGCCAGTTGCCCGACTATCTGCCCGTGTTCCTCGAATATCTCTCGATTCTGGAGGCGAACGAGGCGCGCGCGCTGCTGGGCGAGACCGTCGCGATACTGCAGTCGATTACGGAAGAGCTGAGCCGGCGCAACAGCCACTACGCGTATGTGATCGGCGCGCTGCTGCCGCTCGCGGGCGCGGGCGGCGCAGATCTGCCCGAGGCCGCGCACGACGACGACGCGGGCAAGCCGCACGACAAGGAGCATCTGCGAGCGCTCGACGCCGCGTGGGCCGATGAGCCCGTGCAATTCATGGGCGCGGAGCGTCCGGCCGTGGCGCCCGTCGAGTTTCACCCGCGCCGCGCGCCGCGCTAGAAAAAGCAACACGCTACCCGGACACTTAGTTCGAACACCGCAAGCAAGGAGCCGTCATGGGCGAATACTTCCATCAGTTTCTGTTCGGCATCTATCCGTACATCTGCCTTGCGGTGCTGCTGTTCGGCTCGCTCGTGCGCTTCGACCGCGAGCAGTACACGTGGAAGAGCGACTCATCGCAACTGCTGCGGCGCGGCGCGCTGCGGCTTGGCAGCAACCTGTTCCACTGGGGCATTCTGGTCGTGGTGATGGGTCACTTCGTCGGCTTTCTCGCGCCGCACTGGCTCGTCGCGCCGTTCATCTCCGCCACCGTGCACCAGTTGCTCGCGATGGTCGCGGGCGGCGTGGCCGGCAGCTTCGCCATTGTCGGTCTCACGATCCTGATCGTGCGGCGGCTTGGCGACACGCGCATTCGCGTGAACAGCAGGCCGTCGGACATCCTCATCGTGTTCATGCTTTGGGCGCAACTCGCGCTCGGCCTCGCGACCGTGGTGCTCTCCTCGCACCACATGGACGGCGCGATGTTCGAACAGCTCACCGACTACGTGAAAGGCGTGGTGACCTTCCGGCCCAATATCGCCGGGCTGCTTGACGGCGTGCCGCTCGTGTATCAAACCCATATCGCGCTCGGCTTCACGATCTTCCTCGTTTCGCCCTTCACCCGCATGGTGCACATCTGGAGCGGCATCGCTTCGGTGTTCTATCTGATCCGTCCGTACCAGCTCGTGCGCAAGCGCTAATCGCCAACCAGAACCAGGAGCGCTGTCGATGATGAATGCGGTCCCCCATGAAGATCAGCCCGGCCTGCCCGCCCGCGTGAACGACGTTGAGATCGGTCTCGCCGCAATCGAAGCCGAGCGCAGCAATCACGCCGATGACCCAGACCCCGCGCTCGCCGCGCGGCGCACGCTCGTCGTGCACGAACTGCTGCGTCAGCGCGCCGTGGCGCTGAACCTGATGGCGCCTGACGCCGAACTCGACGACAGCGTGGTGGGCATGCTGCTCGAGCGCGAACTGCGCGTGCCCGAGCCCACGCCCGAAGACTGCGAGCGCTACTACACGCAGCACACAAAGCACTTCGTACGCAACGAACTCGTGTACGCGAGCCATATTCTCTTCGCCATTACCGACCGCGTGCCGCTCGCGCTGCTGCGCCAGAAGGCCGAAGAAACGCTGCGCGAGTTGCAGCAGGCGCCAGACACTTTCGAGGCGCTGGCGCGCCAGTTCTCGAACTGCCCTTCAGCGGGCGTGGGTGGGAGTCTTGGCCAGCTCACACGCGGAGACACGGTGCCCGAGTTCGAAGCGGCGCTGTTCGACAGCGCCGAGATGGGTGTTCTGCCGCGCCTCGTGCGTACGCGCTTCGGCTTTCATCTCGTGCGCGTGGATCAGCGCGTGCCGGGCAATCCGGTGCCGTATGAGGAAGTCTCCGGCGACATCGCGCGCTTTCTCAGCGAACGCGTGCGCCACAAGGCCGTTCAGCAGTACGTATCGATCCTGGCTTCCGAAGCGACGCTCGAAAACGCGGCGCTGGAAGCCGCTACGAGCCCACTCGTCCAGTGAAGTCGACCTGCACCCCCACGCGATGGAGGCAACATGAATCTGCGTAGCGAACCCGCGCGCCCCGTGACGAGCGCAGCGGAGCCCGAGAAAGTCGGCGCGAAGGCATGGTCCGTCCTGCTCGTCAGCACGCTCGCGTTTCTCGTCTGTTTCGTGGTGTGGATGATGTTCGGCGTGCTGGGCGTGCAGTTGCGCGAGGAACTCCAGCTCAACAGCACCGAGTTCGGCCTGCTCACCGCCACACCCGTCCTGACCGGCGCGATCATGCGGCTGCCGCTCGGCGCGTGGACCGACCGCTTCGGCGGGCGCATCGTCATGACCACGCTGCTCGTGGTCTGCGCCGTGCCGGTCTATATCGTCAGTTACGCAAGCGAGCTGTGGCAATTCCTGCTCATCGGCCTCTTTCTCGGCTGCGTGGGCGCCTCGTTCGCCGTGGGCACGCCGTATGTGGCGCGCTTTTTCCCGCCGAGCCAGCGCGGGTTCGCGATGGGTTTTTTTGGCGCGGGCACAGTGGGTGCCGCCGTCAACCTGTTCGTCACGCCGCAACTGGAAAACCTCTACGGATGGCGCTTCGTGCCGCGCGTCTATGCCGTCGCGCTGATCGTGACCGCCGTGATTTTCTGGCTCGGCTCGGCGCGCGACCCGGGCGCTGGCAAGTCGGGCGGCTCACTGCTCGACTCGTTCAAGGTGCTGGCCGACCCGCGCGTGTGGCGACTGTGCCAGTATTACTCAATCACCTTCGGCGGCTTCACGGCGCTTTCGCTGTGGATTCCGCAATACCTGAAGGCCGAATACGGCATGTCGCTCGTCATGGCTTCGGCCTTCGCCGCGGGCTTTTCGCTGCCGGGCTCGATCCTGCGCGCCGTGGGCGGCGTGCTCGCCGACAAGCTCGGCGCGCACACCGTCACGTGGTGGGGCCTCTGGGTGGCGTGGATTTGCCTCTTCATTCTCTCCTACCCGTCCACGGACTTGGTGATCCACACGATCGACGGCCAGGCGGCGCTGCACATCAGCATGCCGCTGTTCGGCTTCGTCGCGGTGGCCTTCGTGCTCGGCGCGGTGTTCGCGTTCGGCATGGCCTCGACGTTCAAGTATGTAGCCGACGACTTCCCCACCAACATGGGCATCGTGACCGGCATTGTCGGGCTGGCGGGCGGGCTGGGCGGCTTTCTGCTGCCGGTCCTGTTCGGCATCTTGCTCGACTGGCTCAAGATCCGCTCGAGCTGCTTCATGCTGCTTTACGGCATCGTGTGGGTCTCGCTGATCCTGCTCTACATTTCCGAGGTCAAGCGCACGCCGATTCTCGGCGAACCCACCGCCTGAGCGGCAAACCGGTCAGAACTGCGGTGCGGCGGTTCAGGCCGCCGCTTTCGCCTGCTCCGGATCCGGCGCGGTAACAACCAGCACGCTGCACGACACGCGATCGAGCAGCAGGCGATCGTCGCGCCCGTCCCACCAGCGCTTGAACGGTCCGCGCCGGTGGTGAGCCAGCACGATGAGGTCGGGTGCGAGTTCCGCGAAGTAGCTCGCGATCACGTCGATCGGCCGGCCCACCACGAAATGGCCCGTTGCCGCGAGGCCCTTTTCCTGCAGGCATGCCACCCCGTCACGCAGAATCTCGCGCGCCGCCTCTTCCGCGGCTTCGAACGGCACGGCCGACGCGATGTCCGTCCCCCATTGCAGCGGCGCCTGGTCGAGCACAGCCAGCAAGTGTGTTTGAGCGTGGCATTCGCGCGCAAGGTCGGCGCCCTCGCGCAAAGCCCGGCGGCCTTCGCGCGTTGCGTCGTAACACAGCAGAATCCTGTTGAACGAGGCCATGATTCCTCCCTCGATGATTCCCGGCGCAGGTCAGGCGAACGCGCGCCAACCGAAATGCCGCTTTCATTATGCCAGTTATATCACGTCATGATATGACTGAATTTGGCCTGTATTCGACCTGAATTCGCGCAGATCCGGCCCGATCCGGATCGCGTCGCTACGCCCGCGTCGCAAACGTTTCACAGGTGCGATCTCCGCGCAATATCCAGTCTGCATATATTCCAAAAACCAACGATGTTTCCCGTCGGCTGCACTCGTAACATCTCAGTTACACATTGCCCTGTTACAGGGCGTCAGGGTCGAAACATCTGTTACATCTTAATCGTCATAGGTATTAATCCGCGCAGCCGTATTTTTTACCTGTCAACGCGACTTATTTCTAAACGTTTATTCCAGTGGAAGGCGCTTTCTGTCTCACGACGATTCGTTGCGCATGCATCGAGAGACTGGCGCAAACCCTGATAAACCAAGACCATACGGACGAATTTCCTATCTAGACCAAGGGTGTCGAAGCTTGCTGTAAGTTAGCCCCCAAACTGCGGCAATAGTTACCGAAAATAATTTGCAACAGTCCGATTATTTTTGATCCAAGGGATTGCTTTCCGAGATAAGCCCTCATACAATTCACTCCAAGGTTGTTACGAGATGTAACAACCTGTATCAAAGAGTCAGGTCAAGCCAACGAGCGAAGATCGACCACAAGAGCAGAAAAGATACAACGGCGAAAAAGCCGGGGGGTTAAATTCGGGGCTTCGGAAACTAGAGAAATGGACCGCAGCAGCGAGACGCTGGAATCTATCCGCGAAATTAATTTGTCGTATCTGATGCTCGCACAGCGCATGCTGCGCGAGGACAAGCCAGTCGGCATGTTCCGACTGGGACTGTCGTCGGAACTGGCCGATCTGCTTGGCGCTCTGTCGCTCGCGCAGATCGTCAGGTTGGCCTCTTCCGACCAACTTCTCTGTTTTTTCCGCTTCGACGATCATGCGATGTTGTCGGCGCTTACGCAGACTTCAAAGCATGCTGACGTGGCGGCTACGCACGCGGCCATCCTGCTTGCAGGACAGCCGGCTGGCCAATTCGCCTGAGGGTGACGTCCATGACCACGCGACGCAGCCTCACCGAAGACGCCCAGGAAGTATTCCGCGCGATCGCACTGATCGAGCTGGGCGCGCGCATGCAGGTGCTCGAAAGCGAACTCACGCTCTCGCGCGACCGCATGATCCGCCTGTATCGCGAGATCCGTGGCGTGTCGCCGCCCAAAGGTATGCTGCCGTTCTCGGCGGACTGGTACATGACGTGGCTGGCCAACATCCATGCCTCGCTGTTCTATAACACGTACCTGTTCCTGAAGAACGAAGCGCGTTGCTCGCATCTCGACGCGCTCACCAAGGGGTTCCGGCTGTATCTGGAACACTGCCGCCACAGCGGGGCCGAGCCGGCGCTCGACCTGACGCGTGCGTGGACCCTGGTGCGTTTTTTCGATGCCGATATTCTGCAGTTGACGCCTTGCTGCCGTTGCGGCGGTAAATTCGTCGCGCATCGCCACGACCTTCAGCACAACGTCGTGTGCGGCGCATGCCAGCCTCCATCGCGAGCCGGCAAGACGAAAAAGGCGGCTGCAGCGCGACGGGGCGCCGAGCAGACCGAGAGCGACCTTCCGGCAGTTGTAACGTCGGATGGCATTGCCGAGGCTGCGTAAGCGTAGGAGAGCAGATCCGGATCAACCGGACGAGAGACCAAGACGCGAAACCGTCCGGTGCCTGAGCGCACCGGACGGCGAAGCGCTTTCTGATTGCCGCCTTTGATTGACTCCTCTTTGGCGCGCGCCTGTTACACCTTTCCCGCCTTTAATTTCCGCTGAACGTCTGCCAGACGAGCCACAGGTTCGCCACCGAAATCACGACGAACAGGAACCACGCCAACAAGCGCGTGGGGAGCCGGTTCACGAACTCGCCCATCAGTGCGCGGTCGTTCGTCATGCGAATGAGCGGCCAGAGCGCGAATGGCAGTTGCAGGCTCAACACCACCTGGCTTGCCACCAGCAGCTTGCCCACCGCGCCGTTGCCGAGCAGCGCCACGCCCGCGAAAGCGGGAATCAGCGCGAGCACGCGCGTGATCAGCCGCCGCTGGTAACACGGAATCTTCATCTGCAGGAAGCCTTCCATGATGACCTGGCCCGCCACGGTGCCCGTGAACGTCGAGCTTTGCCCGGACGCGAGCAGCGTGATCGCGAACAGCACCGCTGCCGCACCCGTGCCGACAATGGGCGCGAGCAGCTTGTAGGCTTGTTCGATATCGGTGACCTGGGTGTGCCCGTTGGCGTGAAAAGCCGCCGCGGCCAGAATCAGGATGGCCGCGTTGATCAGGAGCGCGATCAGAAGCGAGACGATCGTGTCGAGGCGCGAAAGTCCGATGGCCTGCTTGAGGCTGGCATGGTCGCGCTTGACGGCGCGCGTCTGCACGATCGACGAATGCAGGTAGAGGTTGTGCGGCATGACGGTCGCGCCGAGAATGCCGATCGCCAGATACAGCGGCTCCACCGAGGAAATGGCGTGCCACGACGGCACCGCGCCCGCGAACACCGAAGGCCAGTGCGGCTTCACGAGCGCGAGCTGGATCACATAGCCGAGACCTATCGTGGCGATTAGCCCGGCCATGATCGCCTCGAGCGAGCGGAAGTTCTTGCCCTTCAGGCCCAGCACGATGAGCGTGTCGAACGCCGTGAGCACGACGCCCACCATCAACGAGCAGCCCAGCAGCAGATGGAACGCGAGCGCGCCGCCCAGCACCTCCGCAAGATCGCAGGCGATGATCGAAAGCTCGGCGAGCACCCACTGGCCGAGCGCGACCGGCCTCGAATAGCGCTCGCGCGAAAGCTCCGCGAGATCGCGTTGCGTGACGATGCCAAGGCGCATGGAAAGGCATTGCAGCGCGATGGCCGCGAGGCTCGATAGCACGACCACGAACAGGAGGCTGTAACCGTAGCGCGAGCCCGCCTCGATGTCGGTGGCCCAGTTGCCCGGGTCCATATAGCCGATCGACACCAGCAGACCGGGACCCGCGAATTGCCAGAACTTCTTCCAGAACGGTGCGCGCGGCGAAACCTCGATGCTGCCCTGCACTTCGGAAGGGCAAAAAGGCGCCGTTGCCGTGGTCGGTAGCCGGAATTCCAACGGTTCGATCCTCAAGGGTTGACCCGTCGCGGCACGTGCCGCCATCGGGCCCTCAAGTGTACAGCGTCGGCTGCGGCACTTCTCTCAAGAGCGTAAAGCGGCCCACGTCGCGCAGGCGGTAGTCGAGCGGATCGTGCAGCGTGTGCACGCGCGCGTTGCGCCAGAAGCGGTCGAGTGCAAGCGCCGCGCCCGTGGCGCGCGCGCCGCACGCCTCGAAAAGCTGCTCGCCGCCCTGGAGCGCGGCGCGGTGCGCGACGATCTTCGCCTCTGAGATCGCGAGCGAGACTTCGGCGCGCGTGGCCGTCGCGAGCGCATCGCCTTCATCCCACGCAGCGTCGAGCAGCGCGCCCGCGCGATCCGCCAGCACCGCCGCTGCGAGCGACTGCACGCGCATCTCGCCAAAGCGCTGTTGCAGGAACGGGTCATCGGCTACGTGCTGCACGCCCGAATTCACCCACGGGCGGCCGTTCGCCAGCACGTAGGCCCGCGCTTCTTCGAGCGCGCCTTCTGCGAGGCCCACGAAGAGATTCGTCAGTACGCCCTGGGAAACTAGCGTGCGCAGCGTGGCGCGTGGCGTATCGGGGCGCTGCAGCACTTCGGCGGCGCGCACTGCCACGTTCTCGAACGACACGGTGCCGCTATCGGTTTGGCGCTGGCCTATCGGGTCCCAGTCGTCGTGCACCGTAATTCCGTCGCGTGTGGTGGGCACGACCGCGAACACCGGACTGCCCGTGGCGGGATCGTGCGCGCTCACGGTCATCATCTGCGAACCGTAGGTGCCCGAACAGAATCCCTTCTTGCCATGCAGACGCCAGCCGCCTTCCTTGTCCGGCTGCGCGACGAGTCGCGTGTCGATTGGGTTCACCGCATTGCCCCACCACCAGCGATGCTCGACGGTACCATGCAGCCAGTTCGTGCGCTGCGCGGCGCTGCCCCACAATTCGACGCTCGCCACCTGCAAACACTGGAAACCGAGCAGATGCGCGAGCGCACTGTCGACGCGCGCGAGCGCGCGGATCGTCGCGTAGATATCGCTCCAGCGCACGCCGTCCTTGCCGAACTGCCCGCCGAATTCGCGCGGCACGGCGAGCGTGAGTAGTCCGGCGTCGGCGATGCGCTGCTTTTCGGCCGCCGCGTGCCCTCCTGCGAGATCGCGTTGTGCGGCGTTCGCACGCAGCGCTTCGAGTAGCGCGGTGAAACGCGTGTTCTGTTCCTGCCCGCGTGGGCGCTGTGCTTCGTTCATACCCATATTTCCCGAATGAGATGCCAATAAAAGCGAAGCGCGCAGCAAGGGGGCTGCGCGCGTGATGTCGAAAAGGCTGCGCCGCTCAGGTTCGCCGCAAAAGACGCCGCACCAGCACGTCGCCCGTGAACTGCACCGCGGCAACGATCGCGATCAGCAGCACGATTACGGTGACCATGACTGTCGTGTCGAAGCGTTGATAGCCATAGCGTATCGCGAGATCGCCGAGACCACCCGCGCCGACCGCGCCCGCCATCGCCGACGAGCCGATCATCGCCACCACGGTGATCGTGAAGCCGCCGAGCATGCCGGGCAGCGCCTCGGGCAGCAGGACATGCCACACGATATGGCGGCGCTGCGCGCCCATGGCCTGGGCCGCCTCGATCAAGCCGCGATCGACTTCGCGCAGGCTCACTTCGGCCACGCGCGCAAAGAACGGAATAGCCGCGATGGAAAGCGGCACCACGGCAGCCCACACCCCGATCGTCGTGCCCACAAGGAAGCGCGTGAGCGGCAGCAACGCGACCAGCAAGATAATGAAGGGCGTGGAGCGAAATGCATTGACGAGCGCGCCCAGCGTGGTGTTGAGGGCGGGCCTCTCCAGAATGCCGCCGCGCGCGGTCGTGACCAGTAACAGCGCGATGGGAATACCGATCAGGAGTGCGAATATCGCCGATACGCCGACCATCAGCAATGTGTCGCGTATGCCTTCGAGGAGTTCGGTGATCCAGACGTCAGACATAGCCGAGCACCTCCACACGACTCGCATAGCCGCGCGCCCGCTCGGCGAGCGACGCGGCCTCGGCGACGCTCTGCACCGGCGCGGAAACGACCAGGCGTCCTTGCGCACGCCCCTGAATCCGCTCGATACCGCCATGCACGAACCGCACGCCCTGCGCGCCGAACGCCTGCGCGAGCGCGGCGAGTTCGGGCTCCTGCGCCGCTTCACCCGTGAAGCGCACGTCGAACAGCGCGTGCGCGCCCGCTTGCGGCGAAACGCAAATGCGCGCCGCCAGGTCGTCGGGCAACTCGTGGCCGGGCGTGTGCAAGAGCGCGCGCGTCGCTTCGTGCTGGGGATCGCCGAACACGCGCCAAACCGGCCCTTGCTCGACAACCTCGCCGCGCTCGATCACCGCGACCGTATCGCAAACGTCGCGTATCACCTCCATCTCATGCGTGATGAGCACGATGGTGACACCCAGGCGCCGGTTGATGTCGCGCAGCAGCGCGAGAATGGCGCGCGTGGTTTCCGGGTCGAGCGCCGAAGTCGCCTCGTCGCACAGCAGGATATCGGGCTCGTGCACGAGCGCGCGTGCAATGCCCACACGCTGTTTCTGCCCACCGGAAAGGCGCGCGGGCCACGCATCGTGGCGCTCGCTCAGCCCCACGAGTTCGAGCAGCGTATTTACGCGCGTCTCGATGGCCGCTTTCGGCAGGCCCGCGATTTTCAGCGGCAGCGCGATGTTGTCGTGCACGGTCTTGGCGGAAAGCAGGTTGAAGTGCTGAAACACCATGCCGATGCGCCGTCGCAGCGCAACCAGAGCCCGCTCGTCGAGCGCGCCCACGTCCACACCGTTCACACGCACGCTGCCGCTCGTGGGCTTTTCGAGCCCATTCACGAGCCGCAGCAGCGTGGACTTGCCCGCGCCGCTGCGCCCGATGATGCCGAACACCTCGCCGCGCGCCACCTGCAAATCGACGCCCGCGAGCGCTGCGTGCGCGCCCGCCGCGTAGGTCTTGCCGACGTTTTCCAACACCACCGCGGGCTGCGACGCGTCGGCATCGCGCGCCGCCTCACCCGCCGCCGGTCCCGCTTCGATGAAGCGCGCCGCCCCGAACCATTTCATCATCGCTGCTCCTCGTGCGTGATAGACGCTTGCTTTACGCGCGCTTTACCAGGCGACCGCGTAGAGGTCGCCGAAGGCCTTGTCGAGTTCCTTGCGCACGGCCGGCGAATGTTGGTAGATGTCGATGAACTTGCGAATGCGCGGATCGTTCACGCTTTCGGGCCGCACGACGAACTGGATCGCGAACGCCTTGTTCTCGACGCCGTCGAAAAGCAGTGCGCTATTCGGATCGGTCGTGCCCGCAAGCTTGATGAAGCTCGGGTAACCTTGCGCGAGATCGACGTCGTCGAGCGAGCGTGCGAGTTGCGACGCTTCGAGCTGAACGATCTTCAGATGCCTGGGATTGGAAACGATGTCGAGCGTCGTGGCGCGAAAGTCCACGCCCGGCTTGAGCTTGATGAGGCCCGCGCGCTGCAGCAGCAACAGCCCGCGGCCGCCGTTCACGGGATCGTTCGCGATGGCGACCGTCGCCCCATCCTTCAGGTCTTCGAAACGTTTTACCTTCTTCGAATACAGGCCGATCTTCATGATCGTACCCGGCGCAATGGCGACGAACTTGTAACCGCCCTGCTTTTCGGCATTTTCCAGAAACGGCGTGTGCTGGAAGTAGTTGACGTCGATGTCCTTGTTCGCCAATGCGGCGTTGGGCGTGTTCCAGTCGGTGAATTCGATGATCTTCACGTCCACGCCCTGCGCCTTCGCTTCGCGCGCCGCTTCCTGGAGCGCGGGCGTTTGCGGCGTGGTGGCAATGCCGATCTTGAGCGTGGGGGTGTCGGCGTGCGCATTCGCCGTGGTTGCCGCGAGCGACACGGCTATTGCCGTCAGCAGCCCGAACCACGCAAAAGCGCGCTGAAAAGTAGAAGGGCGCCCCACGGCGCGCACGGCACGGATCATCGCGTTCCTCGAATGGAAGTTGGACTTCGTTCAGTGAGGAGCGACGCGATGAGGGCCCATCGCGTTGGCTCCAGATGGGTCCAGACGATGATAGGGGCGCGACAGGGCCGGGTCTACGAAGCGATTACGCAAAGGAAATCGCCGCCTGCGATATGCACAGGCGGCGAGCGTTTCGGCGTTTTCCGCGGGGTCTTGCGCGGGGTTTAACGCGCCGCGAGCGGCGCCGGCGGCGGTGCGGCGTCGCCGGGCTTCGCACCGCCCCAGCCGCCGCCCAGCGCGCGGATCAGGTTCACGGTCGCCACGGCCTGCGAGCCCTGCAGATGACTAGCCTGCAATTGCGACACAAGCACCGTCCGTTCGCTGTCGATCACGTTCAGATAGCTCACCTCGCCTTCCTCATACTGCGTGCGCGAAAGGTGCGCCGATTGCTGCGAAGCGCTCACCGCGTCGTTCTGCTCGCGGATCTGGTCGTCGAGCAGGCGCAAATCGGAGAGGTTGTCCTCCACCTCGCGGAATGCCACGAGCACCTGCTGGCGGTATTGCGCAACATCTTCTTCATACTTCGCACGCGACTGCGCGAGATTCGCCTTGCGCCGGCCGCCGTCGAAAAGCGGCAGCGTGAGCGCGGTACCGGCAAGCGGCCCAAGCAGGAACGCGCGGCTCGACCACATGAACAGGTCGCCGAGCGTGGCCGACTCGAAGCCTGCCGCACCCGTGATGTTGAGCTGCGGGAAGAACGCTGACTTCGCGAGACCCACGCGTGCGTTCGCCGCCGCCATGGCGCGCTCGGCCGCCGCGACGTCGGGGCGGCGCTCCAGCAGCGTCGAAGGCAGGCCCGGCGGCACCTGCACGAGCACCGGCGCGAGCGGCGTTTCCGGGAAGGTGAAGTCCGCAGGCGCCTTGCCGAGCAGGATCGCAAGGCTATGCTCCGCCGCCGCGCGCTGACGCGCTACGCCCACCGCATCGGCACGCGCACTCGCAAGCTCGTTGCGCGCCTGCGCCACGTCGAGCGCGCTGATGTCGCCTTCCTTGAAGCGGCGCTCGACGAGCTTGAGCGCGTCCTCGCGCAGCGCCACCGTGCGGCGGTACAGATCGACGTCGGAGTCGAACTGGCGCAGCTGGAAGTAGTTCTGCGCGACGTCGGCCTGCAAGGCGAGCTGCACCGAGAGGAACAAGGCCTCGCTTTGCTGGGCGTCCGCCTGCGCGGCGTGGACGTTCGAACTCACGCGGCCAAACAGATCGACCTCGTAGCTCGCCGTGGCCTGCGCGCGCCACAGCGTTTGCGCGGGGACGTTGGTGTTCTGCGGAAAATAAAGCGAAGCCGGTGAAGCACGCTCATAGGTCGGGCCGAAGCCCGCATCGATCGACGGGAACCACGAAGCGCGCGCGGCCTGCGTCACGGCGCGCGCCTGCTGCACGCGCGCTGCGGCCGCCTTGAGGTCCTGGTTCGCTTCGAGCGCCTGCTGTTCGAGCTTGTCGAGCGTCGGGTCGCCGAACACTGTCCACCATTCGCCGCGATGGGCGTCGTCGGCGGGCTGTGCGGGCGTCCACGTGCCCACATCATGCGGATTCGTGCTTTGCGTTTGCTGCGGCGCTTCCTTGAACGCGGCGGGCACGGCGGCGTCGGGCACCTTGTAGGTGGGCTCGACCGAGCACGCTGCGAGCCAGGCAAAAAGCGCGACGCTCGCCGCGATTCGTGTGATACGCGCAATATGCCCGCCTCCCGGCGAGGCATTCCCGCTATAGCGCAAGCTGGATTCGTTAGTCATGTTAATCATTCTCCCTTGTCGCCTTACGCGTCGACCATCGACTGCGGCTTGCGCGCATTGTCCTTCTGCGCGACGTGAATCTTGCCGCCCGCGAGCGTGCGCAGCACCACGTAGAACACCGGCGTGAGGAGCAGACCGAACGCGGTCACACCCAGCATGCCGAAGAACACGGCCACGCCCATCGCATGACGCATCTCCGAACCCGCGCCGCTCGAGAGCACTAGCGGCACCACGCCCATGATGAACGCGATGGACGTCATCAGGATCGGGCGCAGACGCAGGCGGCTCGCCTCGATGGCAGCGGAGAGCGGCGTGTGTCCGTCGTGCTCCAGTTCACGCGCGAACTCGACGATCAGAATGGCGTTCTTCGAAGCCAGCCCCACCAGCACCATCAAGCCGATCTGCGTGAAGATGTTGTTGTCGCCTTGCGTGAGCCATACGCCCGTTAGCGCACACAGCACGCTCATCGGCACGATCAGGATCACCGCGAGCGGCAGCGTCAGGCTCTCGTAGAGCGCGGCCAGCACGAGGAACACGAGCAGCACGCTGATCGGGAACACCCAGATGCCCGCATTGCCCGCCAGCACCTGCTGGTACGTGAGGTCGGTCCACTCGAACTTGACGCCGCGCGGCAGCACTTCGGCCGCGATGCGCTCCGCCGCCGCCTGCGCCTGACCCGACGAATAACCGGGCGCGGGGCCGCCGTTGATGTCGGCAGCGGTATAGCCGTTGTAGCGCACTACCATTTCGGGACCGTACGTGGGCGTGACCGTGACGAGCGACGAGAGCGGCACCATCTCGCCCGCGGCGTTGCGCGTCTTCAACTGCAGGATGTCGTCAGCCCGCTGGCGGAACGGTGCATCGGCCTGCACGCGTACCTGATACACGCGCCCGAAGCGGTTGAAGTCGTTCACGTAGAGCGAGCCGAGATAGATCTGCATCGTATCGAAAACGTCCGTGACCGGCACGCCAAGCTGCTTCGCCTTCGTGCGGTCGAGATCGACGTTCAACTGCGGCACGTTGATCTGATAGTTCGTGAACGTAGGGCCCAGCTCCGGCGTTTGGGCCGCGCGCTTGACGAAGTCCTGCGTCGCGCGGTTGAGCGCCTCATAACCGAGCGCACCGTGATCCTCCAGTTGCATCTTGAAGCCGCCGAGCGTGCCGAGGCCGAGCACCGGCGGCGGCGGGAACACGGCGATGAAGGAGTCCTTGATACTCGCGTATTGCTGGTTCAGCGCACCCGCAATCGCACCTGCCGAAAGCGCCTTGCCCTTGCGCTCCTTGAACGGCTTGAGCGTGACGAACACGATGCCCGCGCTCGAGCTATTGGTGAAACCGTTCACCGAAAGGCCCGGGAACGCCACGGCGCTTTCCACGCCGGGTTGCTTGAGCGCAATGGCGCTCATGTCGCGAATCACATTCTCGGTACGATCGAGCGCGGCGCCATTGGGCAGTTGCGCGAACGCGATCAAATACTCCTTGTCCTGCGCGGGCACGAAGCCGCCCGGCACCACGCGCGCCATCAGTACCGTTGCGGCGATCAGCACCACATAGACCGCGAGCATCGCGCCCTTGTGGCGCAGCACGCCGTTCACGCCGCGCCCATAGCTTTCCGAGCCGCGATGAAACACGCGGTTGAAGCGGCGGAAAAAGCCGCCCAGCACGAGGTTCATCCCGCGCGTGAGCCAGTCTTCATTCTCGCCGTGGCCGCGCAGCAGCAGCGCCGAAAGCGCGGGCGAAAGCGTGAGCGAGTTGAACGCCGAGATCACCGTGGAAATGGCGATGGTCATCGCGAACTGCTTGTAGAACTGGCCCGTGAGGCCGCTCATGAACGCGAGCGGCACGAACACGGCCACAAGCGTCAGCGCGATGGCGATGATCGGCCCGCTCACCTCCTGCATGGCCTTATACGTCGCATCGCGCGCGGACAACCCGCTGGCGATATTGCGCTCCACGTTCTCCACCACCACGATCGCGTCGTCCACCACGATGCCGATGGCGAGCACCATGCCGAACAGCGATAGCGCGTTGATCGAGAAGCCGAACGCAAGCAGCAGCGAGAACGTCCCGACGATCGACACCGGCACCGCGATCAACGGAATGATCGAGGCACGCCACGTTTGCAGGAACACGATCACCACGATCACCACGAGCGCGATGGCTTCGAGCAGCGTATGCACGACCGCTTCGATACTGGAACGCACGAACTGCGTGGGGTCGTAGACGATGCGGTAGTCCACGCCCGCGGGCATGTCCTGTTTGAGTTCCTTCATCGCCGCGCGCACCTGGTCCGAGATCGCAAGCGAATTCGCGCCCGGCGCCTGGTTGATCGCAAGCGCAACAGCCGGCTTGTTGTCGAGCAGAGAGCGCAGACCGTATTCGGAAGCGGCCAACTCGATACGCGCGATATCGCGCAGGTACGTCACGCCGCCATCGGGATTCGTCTTGACGATGATGTTGCCGAACTCGCTTTCCGTGCGCAGACGGCCGCGTGCATTCACGTTCAGCTGGAACGGCGTGCCGGGCACGCTAGGCGAAGCGCCGATCACACCCGCCGCCACCTGCACGTTCTGCTCGCGAATCGCGTTGACCACATCGTTCGCGGTGAGATTGCGCTGCGCCACCTTCTGGGGGTCGAGCCAGATACGCATGGCGTAATCGCCCGAGCCCCACAACTGCACCTCGCCCACGCCCTGGATGTTCGAGAGGCGGTCCTTCACGTTGAGCAGCGCGTAATTGCGCAGGTACGTCATGTCGTACCGGTTGTCCGGCGAGATCAGGTGCACCACCATCGTGAGCGTGGGCGAACTCTTGATAGTCGTGATACCGAGACGCTGCACGTCTTCCGGCAGGCGCGGCAGCGCCTGGTTCACCCGGTTCTGCACGAGCTGCGTGGCCTTGTCCGGGTCGGTGCCGAGGCGAAACGTGACCGTGAGCGTGAGATTGCCGTCGCTATTGGCCTGCGACTGCATGTACAGCATGTTCTCGACACCGTTGATCTGCTCTTCCAGCGGCGCGGCCACGGCTTCGGCGATCACCTTCGGGTTCGCGCCCGGATACTGCGCGTGGACCACCACCGAAGGCGGCACGACCTCGGGGTACTCGGAGATCGGCAACTGGAACAGCGCGATCACGCCGGCCAGCAGGATCAGCACGGACAGCACGCCCGCGAAAATCGGCCGGTCGATGAAGAATTTCGATATGTTCATGGGTTGCTCTTTTTCATGACGCTCAATTTGGCACTAATCTTCTGACGCTTAGGCATCCTGACTGATGCAGAGGCGTACGCTGCATTCGCACACGCCCGCCGCTCGTCAGGACGTCTTCGCTGCCTTGGCGCCGGGGTTCGCTGCCGTGCTGGACGAATCGGCGTCGGGGTCGCCGTTCATCGGCACCATGTGCGAGCGCACGACAATGCCCGGACGCACGCGCTGCGTGCCGTTCACTACCACATGGTCGCCCGCCTTCAGGCCGCCCAGAATCACGCGCAGGTTGCCCTGCTGCCCGCCCGTTTGCACGGTGCGGTACGCGATCTTGCCGCCGTTATCCACGACGTACACAAACTTCTTGTCCTGGTCGGTGCCGATGGCGGCATCGTCGACGAGCAGCGCCGGGTGCGGGGCGCTGCCGCCCACCTTGATGCGTGCGTAAAGCCCCGGCACCAGCGCGCCGTCGGCGTTGTCGAAGCGCGCACGCACGCGGATCGTGCCCGACGTGGTGTCGAGACGGTTATCCACCGACTCGATCGTACCGCTACGCGAATAGCCCGATTCGTTCGCAAGACCCAGTTCGACCGGCACCTTCGAGCCATCCTTCATGCGGCTGATGTAGTCGAGATAGGTCTGCTCGTCGGCGTCGAATTCGGCGTAGATGGGCGAAACGGAAACGAGCGTCGTGAGCGGCGCGGCGCTTGCGCCCGCCGAAACGACGTTGCCCACCGTAATCTCGGCGCGCGATACACGGCCGGCCACCGGCGCGACGATGCGCGTGTAGCCCAGGTTGATCTGCGCGGCTTCGAGCGCGGCCTGCGCGGCCTTGAGGTTCGCGTTCGCTTCGCGCGATGCGTTCTGCTTCTCGTCGTAATCGCGCTTCGCGATGGCGTTGTCGCCGATGAGACGCTGCGCGCGCTCCCAATCGCTTTGCGCGTAGCCCGTGCGCGCCTGCGCGGCGGCAAGCTGCGCGGCGGCCTGATCGACGGCCGCCTGATACGGGCGCGGGTCGATCACGAACAGCGTGTCGCCCTGTTTCACGAGCGCACCGTCACGGAAGTTCACCGAGACGATCGTGCCCGAAACCTGCGGACGTATCTCCACTTTTTCGACGGCGGCCATGCGGCCCGAATAGCTCTGCCAGTCGGTGATGGTGCGATTGAGCACGGCTGCGACATCGACCTCAGGCGCGGGCGGCGCTTCCGCGGCAACGGCGGGATGTGAGTCGAGGCGGATTGCCCCGAGAGTGCCCAGGCCCGCGACCACGAGCACGCCAAATACCGCCAGCGCGATACGGGTTCGGGATTGCGAAAAGAGTGACATGTCGGACTCCAGAAATAATGGTTGATTGTTCTTCACTGGTTCGGCAGCACCGCCGCAAGGGCGCTTCGCTTACGACGCGCCCGCGTCGAAGCAACATTGGAAAAACCGCACGGCTTCGTTGAGCGCGGCCGGATGCGCCGCGAGGTTCGCATGCGAGACGCTCGGGTAGCGCACCACCTGGGTGCGCACGCCCGCGTCGATCAGCCGGCTCGCGTACTTCTCCGCTTCGATGTGCAGCACGTCGTTCTGTGCGGTCACGATGAGCGTGGGCGGCAAGCCGCCAAGGCGCAGCGATTCGAGCGGCGCCGCATACGGATGCATGCGCTGCGTCGCATCGGGCAGATACGCGCGATAGCACGCCGCGCATTCGCTCGCGGTGATATCCGAACCGAGGCGCGCCTCGTCGCCAAGACGCGTGAGGCTCGGGTCCAGCATCGGCGCGAACAACGCCTGTGCCGCGAGTTTCACGTCGCCGCGATCGCGTCCCATGAACGCGAGCACGTTGGCGATCTGGCCGCCCGCGTCGTGGCCCGCCGCGATCACGCGCTTCGGGCTCCCGCCGAAGGCGCGGGCCCGCGTGAGCGCCCACAGCGCCGCGCGATGCGCGTCTTCGGGCGCGGCGGGAAACGGGTGCTTCGGCGCAAGCGAATACCCCACGCTCACGACGAGCGCAGGTAAGCGTTCTGCGAGAAAGCGTCCAACAGCGTCCGCTTCGTCGATCGAACCGCGCACGAAGCCGCCGCCGTGGAAATACAGCAACACGGGCAGGCCGTTCGCGGCTTCGGGACGGTACAGGCGCAGCGGAATCTGCTGCGCGTAGCCTTCGATCATCACGTCGGTCGTGAGCAGCGCGCGCGCCTTGGCAGGCTTGGCGGACGCGGTAACAGGGGCAGCCGCCGGAACTTCGGCCAGCGGCGCTTCTTCCGCGGAGATCCAAGACGTCGGGCGTTTAAAGACATCCATGTCAAATCGGCGCAATGCGCGAGAGTAGATTCGAATGGGACGAATTGTGGGTTCGGCAGACTTGCAAATAAATGCCTATAATCCGGCAACACAATTCGGCGCACCTGAACAATCTGTCTCCTCTTTGTGCGCGGGCGTTTCCAATCAACGCCGCGCGCCGTGCGACCGAAGCTTTTTGGAGAATGGCAATGGACCGCCTTCAGGCCATGCAGGTGTTCACCCGCGTCGTCGATACCAACAGCTTCACACGCGCAGCCGAAACGCTCGACATGCCGCGCGCTTCCGTCACGACGATCATTCAGAATCTCGAAGCATTTCTCGGCGTGCGCCTCATGCACCGCACCACGCGCCGTCTTTCGCTGACGCCCGACGGCGCCGCGTACTACGAGCGCTGCGTGCGCATTCTCGCGGACGTCGAAGAAACGGAAACCACATTCCAGGATCGCAACCGCAAGCCGCACGGCAAGTTGCGCATCGACATGCCCGGCTCGATCGGGCGGCTCATCGTGATTCCGTCGTTGTGCGAATTCCACCAGCGCTATCCGGACATCGACCTGCAACTCGGGCTCTCCGACCGCCCCGTCGACTTGCTGCAGGAAGGCGTGGATTGCGTGGTGCGCGTGGGCGCGCTGCAGGATTCGTCGCTGGTCGCGCGGCGCATCGGCATTTTCGAGGGCGTATCGTGCGCGGCGCCGTCGTATCTGGAGCGCCACGGCACGCCGCAAACGCTCGAAGAACTGGCCGAGCATCGCGCCGTGAATTACTTCTCGTCGCGCACTGGGCGCGTGATCGACTGGGCATTTCTCGTCGACGGCAAGGAAGTGGAGATCAAGCTCAAGAGCATGGTCTCGGTGAACGACGCGGACGCTTACGTGACCTGCGGCATCGAAGGCTTCGGCCTGATTCAGGGGCCGCGCTACATGGTGCTGCCGCATCTGAAGTCGGGTGCGCTCGTCGAAGTGCTGCCCGATTTCAAACCGCTGCCCATGCCGATTTCTGCCGTCTATCCGCACAGCCGCCATCTGTCACCCAAAGTGCGCGTGTTCGTGGACTGGATCGCCGAAGTGTTCGACCGCTGCCCGCTCCTGAGCGGCCGCGCCTCGCTCGACAAGGCCTGCACGATGCGCACGCTCGAAGAGCGCGAAAACGCTCCGGCACTCGAAACGCCGGTGATTTCGGAGTGGGCCGCATAGGCTGGGCCGCATAGGCTGGGCCGCGCTGGGCCGCATAACGCCGTAGCACTGCGGCCACCCTCAAAGCCGCGCCCGCAAAGGCTTTCGCGGGCGCGGCATAGCGATTGTTCCGGATTTTCGACAATTGCTTTCGCGTTCCGGCCGTTTATCGAAAGCGGCCGCGCAACTACATTTGCTCCTGTCGCCGCGAACCACGTGGCACCAGTAGAAAAGGAGCAGATCATGAAACGCACTCTCGCAACCGCCATTGGCGCCACGCTCGTTCTCTCGCTCGCCGCTAGCGCTTCGGCCTTCGCACAGGACAACAGCGCCCCGAAAACCCGCGCCGAAGTCAAAGCAGAAATCGCTGCCGCGTATCGTGACGGCACGCTGCCCTCGCTGAACAAGACGAGCTACCCCGAGCAAAGCCTGATCGGCCGCACGCAAGCGCAACGCATCGCGCTGCAGGAAAGCCGCGCGAACAACGCCCAACGCGTTGCGCAGGCTGGCGAATAAGCCCGCAAGACGTATCAGCATTTCGATTGGAAGACGAAAAACGTAGGAGTCCAACGTGAATTCAACTGTACCCTCCGAACTCGAGCAGTGGGACAACACCACGCCCGTGTGGACGCCGTTTCGGCATTGAAAAATGAAGCGCGCGTGAAGATGTGAAGATGTGAAAAGGCCCGGCGGTTTTGCAACCGTCGGGCTTTGGCGTTATCGATTCACGAAATCCGGCTCGAAAAACACCCAGCGCACCAGCGGAAAGCGCGCCTGCAGATCGGCTTCGATCTCGTTGATCGCCTCGACCATCGTGCGGCTGTGCTCGTAGTCGAGCATTTCGCACTGCACCGCCACCATCACCTCCTTGCCCCATTGCAGGGTAATGAGGCTGATGATGCTGCGAATTTCGGGCCGCGCGCGCAGGAACGATTCGATATCGCGTCGCATTTCCGGGCTCGCCGATTCGCCCACGATCATCGACTTCACTTCGCGCGCGATGAACCACGAAATCAGCATCAGCAGCACGCCCACACCGATCGAGCCGCACGCGTCCCATACCGGATTGCCTGTAATGACCGTGAGCAGCACCGCGGCGAAGGCAATGGCGAGACCCGCGAGCGCGGCGATGTCCTCGCCCGCCACGACGAGCAAGTCCGAGTCGCGCGTTTCGCGCGCCCAGCGCCACAGCGATTTCGTGGGCGTGCCCTTGCGAATCTCGCGTATCGCGCCGTAAAGCGAAAACGCCTCGAGCACCACGGAAATGCCGAGCACGACGAGCGCGACATACACGTATTGCAGCGGCGCGCGCAGGATCAGCCGGTGCACGCCCTCATACACCGAAAACGCGCCGCCCACGAAAAACAGCAGCAGCGCCACGAGCAGCGAATAGAAGTTGATCGCGCGGCCCGTGCCCATGGGATGCAGCGGCGTGGGCGGCTCGCGCGACTGGCGCAGGCCAAAGAGCAGCAGCAACTGATTGCCGCAGTCGGCCGTGGAGTGAATCGCCTCCGCGAACATCGATCCCGAACCCGTGAACGCCGCGGCCGCGAACTTGCAGACCGCAATGCCGAAATTCGCTGCGAGCGCGTAAAAGATGGCTTTCGGCGATTCTCCGCTCATACGGTCCTCACAGCGCTTCCACGCGCGCCGGGCCTTCGCTCAGTTCGCCGATCACACGAGCGTCGCTAAAGCCTTCCGCGCGGAAGATCGCCAGCACTTCGTCCACGCTCTGCGGCGCGCAGGCCACGAGCAGGCCGCCCGAAGTTTGCGGGTCGGTGAGCAGCGTGCGCGCGCTGTCGGGCAGGCTGGGCGCGAGCGTGACAGCGTCGCCGTACGAAGCCCAGTTGCGGCCGGAGGCGCCCGTGAACACGCCGTCATCGACGAACTTCTGCACGCCCGGCAGCCACGGCAGGTCGGCGTAGCGCACGCGCGCCGTGAGATTCGCGCCGCGTGCGATCTCGAGCGTGTGGCCGAGCAGGCCGAAGCCGGTCACGTCGGTCATGGCGTGCACGCCCGGCAGTTCAGCGAGCGTCGCGCCCGGCTTGTTGAGCATCGTCGCGGCGCTCACCATCGCCTTGTAGCCCGCGTCGCCGAGCATTTCCTTCTTGAGCGCGGCGGACAGCACGCCCACGCCCAGCGGCTTGCCGAGCACGAGCACGTCGCCGGCTTTTGCGGACGCGTTGCGCTTCACGCGCTCGGGATGCACCACGCCGAGCGCCGCCAGTCCGTAAATGGGCTCGACGGAGTCGATCGAATGGCCGCCCGCCACGGGGATGCCTGCCGCCGCGCACACGTCCTCGCCGCCGCGCAGCACCTGCGCGATCACGTCGTGCGGCAGCACGTTGATGGGCATGCCCACCAGCGCGAGCGCGAGAATCGGCTTGCCGCCCATGGCGTAGACGTCCGAAAGCGCGTTGGTCGCGGCGATGCGGCCGAAGTCGTACGGGTCGTCCACGATCGGCATGAAGAAGTCCGTGGTCGCGACGATCGCCTGCTCGTCGTTGAGCTTGTAGACGGCGGCGTCGTCAGCGGTCTCGGTGCCGACCAGCAGGTTCGGAAACGTGGCGGTGAGCGGCGTGCTGCGCGCGAGCAGCGCGGAAAGCACGCCCGGCGCGATCTTGCAGCCGCAGCCGCCGCCGTGCGAAAGGCTCGTGAGGCGCGGCACCGCAGCGCCGATGGCAGGTTTGTCGTTCATGTCTGGAAATCGTCCTGAAAGTGCCGGATGAGTTTTCGTATTATGGGGCAATCGCCAGACGGGCGACGCGCTCGGCGCCGCTGCGAAAGCCGCTCAGACGCGCCCGGCGGCCCGGCCCCCAGCGTTCGCGGCGAGATCGCCCGCGTGGAGCGTGTCGACGAGCCATTGCGGATCGTCATGCGGCAGATCGTGCCCCGCCCACGGATGTTCCACGTGCGGCGCGCCCCAGGCCCGCGCGAGGCGCGCCGAGCAAACGGGATTCACGAGCCGGTCGCCGCGCGACGACACCACGAGCACCGCGCAGCGCGGCACACCGCGCGACTTGAAGCGCGCGGCGGCAGCTAGCTGGCGCAGCGCGTTCGCGCGACTCACATGGGCGCCCTCGCGGATCGCGCGCCACGTTTCGAGGTCTGCGGTCAACGTATCGCGCCGCGCGCAGGTGAGGCCGTGGATCAGCGTCTCGGCGATATCGTCGCTGTCTTTGCCATCCCAATGCCGCGCCACGCGCACGAGCGCGGGCCACGCCGAGGGCCGCAAGCGCTCGTACACGCGGCTATGCGGCCGCATGCTCGTGTTCACGAGCACGAGGTGCGCGATCTCTTCGGGGTAACGCAGCGCCCACGAAGTCGCCACCATGCCGCCCAGCGACATCGCCAGCACGCGGTAAGGCTCGCGCGCGCCGCGCCGCTGCGCCTCGGCGCGCAGCGAGTCCACGTAGGCATCGACCGCGAGCGGAGAGCGGGCGTACGCCTCGGTGCCGTTGCCCGGCAGGTCGACAGGCATCACGTCCTCGCGCGCGGCTAGCAGCGTAGCAAACGCGCCCCAGTGCCGCGATTCGCGCGTGAGGCCGCGCAAGAGGATCCACGGTTCGCTCATGCACCCGGCCTGCGATACCAGTGCGCGATCGCGCTTTGCAGCACTTGCTCGCGCGTCACGCCCTCGGGCAGCCAGCGTTGCGACGAATACGCGGCACGCGTGAGGAAGTCGAACAGGTTCGCGTGGCGCCGAAGAACACGCGCCGTGCGATGCTCCATCAACGGATTGAACATGCCCTGGCGCGAAAAAATCTGGCGCGGGTTCTTCTTGATCCACAGCCACGAGCCCAGTTCGAGCGTGAGCGGCAGGAAGATGTTGCCGGCGGGCGCGCGGTCGTACGCGCAGTCCCACAGGTCGCCGTGCAGCAGATATTGGTGGCTCTGCGGCTCGAACGTGTAGCCGTGATGCGGATGCGCGCGCTCGAACATCGTCTTGAGCACGTACATTTCGGGCAGATGGCGCATGAGCCGGCGCGTGCGCGCATACGGGAACCAGATGCTGTCGTTCCAGCCGTAGCCCGAATGGCAGTCGAGCGCGAACGAGAGCGGCCGCTGCGAGAGTTCTTCGTCCACGATCTTCAGGAGCGCGCTCGCCTCGGTTTCCATGGGTGCGCCGCGCCTGCCGCGATACCACGGCAGCCATGAGCCCACACGCTGGCCGCCCGCGAGAAAGGGCACGCGTTCGTCGGCGTCCTGCGGCGCGTTGCGCATGAGATCCACGCCGTTTGGGTTCGCACGCGTGGCCAGCCACATGCCGCCCGGATTGACGATCGGCACGAGCACGATACGCACGGATTCGAGCTGGCGCATCAGCAGTTCGTCCCACGCAAGACGCCCCACCAGTGCGCGCATGTAATCGAGCACCAGTTGCGAGCCGATGCGTTCGAGCCCGTGAATGCCGCCGAAAAAGCCGATGGCGGGCGCCGCCGGATCGCGCGAGCCGATCGCCGCGACGTGCAGCGCAAACGCACGGCCCCTCACTTCGACTTCGCCCGCGCTGCGGATGTCGAACCAACGCGCGCCGGCATCGAGGATCGCCTTGAGATCCTCGTATTCCGCGAAGCTGTCGGGTAGGAAGCTCAGTGCCTGCATATGGCGCCGGGTTTCGTCGCTTGTTTTGATCGGGTCGCGTGGACCGGGGCCGCGGTGCGCGGCCGCATTGTCTACAACTGCCTTGCGCCTGCCGCCCCTGTCGACAATGAGTCAGCAATAAGTCAGGAAAACCAGGGACAGCATGTGCGTTGCCCACCAATATAGCCGCTTCCTTCGATATTGAGCGTGACAGATGTTTGGCGTCATGCCTCTGTCACATCTCGCGCGTTTTTTCTCCGTGCGGAAGGCCATAAAACATGTAGTCGTCTAGACGTCGCGACACCTTCACTCAACCGTCACAGTCGCTTCCTAGAATGAGCCCTCGACTACACAGCGACGGATTGTCATGGACGCCATACGCATCGAACGCCTCTCGAAAAGCTTCGACAGCGGCCGCAAGGCACTCGACGAAATCAACCTGCGCGTAGGCGTTGGCGAGATGGTCGCGCTGATCGGCGCATCGGGCTCGGGCAAATCGACCTTGCTTCGCCATATTGCGGGCTTTACCGCTTCCGACCCACAGCCTTCGCGCATCGAAATCCTTGGTCGTCCTATTCAGCAGGACGGACGCATCGTGCGCGAAGTGCGCCGCATTCACCGCGACATTGGCTTCGTGTTTCAGCAGTTCAATCTCGTGCATCGCCTCACGGTCGAAACGAATGTGCTGATCGGCGCACTGTCGCGGCTGCCGTTGTGGCGACGCCTCACGGGCTGCTTTCCACGCGCCGAGCGCGAGCTGATGCTGGCCGCGCTCGGCGAAGTCGGCATCGCGCACAAGGCTGGTGAGCGCGCCGCGAATCTCTCGGGCGGCCAGCAGCAGCGCGCGGCGCTCGCCCGCGCACTCGTGCAGCGCGCACGCCTCATTCTCGCCGACGAACCCATCGCCTCGCTCGACCCCACATCGTCGCGCCGCGTCATGGACATGATGCGTATGCTCAACCGCGATCACGGCTTGACCGTACTCGTCTCGCTGCATCAGGTGGATATCGCCATGGAGTATTGCCCGCGCACCATCGCGCTGCGCGACGGGCGCGTGGTGTACGACGGCGCTTCGGCGGCGCTCACGCCTGCCCTGTTGCAACAGCTTTATGGCAGCGCCGCGCGCGAACTGCTCGAACCCGATGCTGCTCCGTCTGCGGGAACGCGCTTCGGCGCGCAGCCCCGCGCCGCATAACAGTCCAACCCATTTCAACCCGCAACGTTTACCCTCACCACGGACCGCTCCAATGAAACTGCTCCGCTCCATGCTCTCCTGGTGCGCCGCCGGCGCCGTCGCGTTTGCCTCGCTCGGCAGCGCGGCCGCTCACGCGGAAGACCTCAGCTTCGGCATCATCTCGACCGATTCGTCTGCGGTGCTCAAGCAACGCTGGCAACCGTTCATCGACGACCTGAACAAGCAGACCGGCCTGCATGTGAATGCGTTCTTCGCCACCGACTACTCGGGCATCATCGAGGCAATGCGCTTCAATAAGGTGCAGATCGGCTACTTCGGCAATGCTTCAGCGATGGAAGCCGTGGACCGCTCGAATGGCGAAATCTTCGCGAAGGTGCTCTACGCGAACGGCGACACGGGCTACAAGTCGGTGCTCATCACCAACGTGAACAGCCGCGTGAAGACGATCGACGATGTGTTCAAGAATACTAAGGATCTCACGCTCGGCTGGGGCGACCCCAATTCGACCTCGGGCACGCTGATTCCGGGCTACTACCTCTTCGCGCAGCATGGCGTTTCGGTGAACGCGATGAACTTCAAGACCGTGCTGCCGTCGAGCCATGAAGCGAACCTGCTCGCCGTGGTGAACAACAAGGTGGATATCGCCACCAACAACTCTATCGAGCTTTCCACGCTCCAACAAAAACACCCCGACCGCTTTGCCCAGGTGCGCGTGCTGTGGACCTCGCCGCTCATTCCGTCTGATCCGCTCGTGTATCGCAAGGATCTGCCTGAAGCCACGAAGCAAAAGCTGCGCGACTTCTTCTACCACTACGCGAAGACCGATCCGCGCGAGAAGAAGATCATGGCCGACATCACCGGCTATGCAGGCTTCGCGCCCGCCACCGACGCGCAGCTCCTGCCGATCCGCCAGGTCGCGCTGTTCCAGCAGAAAGAGAAGATCGCCGCCGACACGCATCTCTCCGACGACGACCGCAAGAGCCAGATCGCGGCCATCGACGCCAAGATCGGTGCGCTCACCGCACCCGCGAAGCAGTAATGGGCGCAATGGATTTCGACAGTTCACGCGCCGTGCGGCAGGCAGAAGTCTCCGGGCCCGTTACTGGACCGGCGGCGACGCCAGCCGTCGCCGCCGCGCCAAAAGCGGCTCAAGCGGCGGTCGCCCTTGCGGCGAGCAAGCAGGCAGGCAAGCGCAGCTGGTCCTCGCTCGTGCACTGGGCCATCGTGTTCGTGCTGCTCGGCGTGGCGTGGCGCGGCGCCGACATGCGCCCGCTCGACCTCTTCTCCGACTCCGCGAACATGGGCACGTTCGCACGCGGCTTCTTCCCGCCGGACTTCACGGAATGGCGCACGTACGCCCACGAAATGTGGGTCACGGTCGCGGTGGCGCTGTGGGGCACGGCGCTCGCCATCGTCTGCGCGGTGCCGTTCGGGTTGATGTCGGCGCACAATCTCGCGCCCGCTTGGGTGCTGCATCCCGTGCGGCGTCTGATGGACGCGTGCCGTGCCATCAACGAGATGGTGTTCGCGATGCTGTTCATCGTGGCCGTGGGCCTCGGGCCGTTCGCGGGCGTGCTCGCCTTGTGGGTGCACACCACGGGCGTGCTCGCGAAGCTCTTTGCCGAAGCCGTGGAAGCCATCGACCCGCGCCCCGTGGAAGGCGTGCGCGCCACGGGCGCCTCGCCGCTCGACGAGATCATCTACGGCGTGCTGCCCCAGGTCATGCCGCTGTGGATCTCTTACACGCTCTACCGGTTCGAGTCGAACGTGCGCTCGGCGATGGTGGTGGGCATGGTGGGCGCGGGCGGTATCGGCGTCGTGCTGTACGAGGAAATCCGCTCGTTCGACTATCAGCAGACCAGCGCCGTACTCATCATGGTGATCGCCGTCGTCACGGCCATCGATCTCATCTCCGCAAGACTGCGTGCGCGCGTGATCTGACACCGCGGTTCGACCCGCCGCCGCGCTTACCGTGCGCCTCCCCTATGCGAGCCAGGACAAAATTCTTATAAAACGGCTCGCCCATCCCTTTTCTGGCGATTTGTGGCAATTTGTGGCAATTGACGGCGATCGGTGGAATAATCGCTTCCTTGCGGCTGCATTGGCCCGCATCCGCCCTAACCCATCGATCCGGTCTGCTGCCCAATGGCCAGTTTCATCGTCCTGCTGGTCCTGCTCTCGGCGCTCATGCACGCGAGCTGGAACGCCTTCCTCCATCTTTCGGGCGACCGCCTCTGGCTGCTCGGCATGTTCTCGGTTCCGTACATCGTCGTGAGCGCGATCGCCGTGTGCGTGCTGCCGCTGCCCGCGCAGGCGAGCTGGCCGTATATCGCCGCTTCGGTCGTGCTGGAGTTCGTGTACTGCTTCACGCTGATCCGCGCCTATCGCAGCGGAGACTTCGGGCAGATCTACCCCATTGCGCGCGGGCTCTCGCCGCTGCTCGTATTTGGGGGCGCGCTCGTGTTCGCGCACGAAGAACTGCACGGGCTCGCGGCCACCGGCGTCGCACTCGTTTCGCTCGGCATCATGTCGCTCGCCTTCCGGCGCGGCATGCGTTTTTCGGGCGAAAGCGTGCCGTACGCGTTGCTCACCGGCCTTTTCATCGCGATGTATTCGGTCATCGACGGCATCGGCGCGCGCGTGGCCGGCAACGGCATCAGCTACATCATGTGGGTGTATCTGCTCTGGAACGTCCCGCAGTTTCTCGTGGTCTGCACGCTGCGCGGGGGCGCCGCGAAGATGTTCACGTCGGCGTCCGCGGTCGCGCGCGGCATGCTCGCGGGCGTGCTCGCGCTCACGGCCTATTGCCTCGTGATCGAGGCGTTCCGTTATTTGCCTATCGCTATGGTCTCCGCGCTGCGTGAACTCTCGTCGATCTTCGCCGTGCTGATCGGCTGGCTCTTCATGAACGAGAAGCTCACGGCGCGCCGCATGGTGGCGTGCGCACTGGTGACGTGCGGGGCGGTGCTGATCCGGCTGTGATCGGCCTGTAATCGCTCACACGAACGCGGGTAACGTCGTATCGATCGCCTCGGCAAGCGTTTCGAATGCCGGCGCGATCTCCTCGTCGGGCACACAGGCATAGCCGATCAACAAGCCCGGGTTCGCGCGCTCGCGCGACGAGTAATACCCCGAAAGCGGCCGCACCACGATATTGCGCGCGAGCGCGGCTTCGGCCACGGCGCGGTCGTCGCTGCCCTCGGGCAGTTGCATCACGACATGCAGACCCGCGTCGCCGCCCATGGCGGGCAGCGCGTCGCCGTAGCGGCGCGAAACGACGTCGAGCAGCACCTGACGGCGCTGGCCGTAGAGCGCACGCATCTTGCGGATATGCGAGGTGAAATGCCCTTCGGCGATGAATTCCGCGAGCACGGCCTGCTGCAGCAATTGCCCCTCGCGGTACAACTCCGCACTCGCAGTCGCGAAGCTTTCCGCGAGCGCTTCCGGCGCGACGAGATAACCCACGCGTAAGCCCGGAAACAGCGTCTTGCCGAAGCTACCCACATAGATCACCTGGCCCGCCGTATCGAGCCCCTGCAATGAGGCAAGCGGGCGGCTGCCATAGCGGAACTCGCTGTCGTAGTCGTCCTCGATGATCCAGCACTGGTGCTGGCGCGCGTACTCGAGCAGCATGCGGCGGCGCGCGAGGCTCATCACCATGCCTAGCGGGTACTGGTGCGAAGGCGTGACGAGCATGAGCCGCGGCGGCGGCGCGGCGAAGTCGGCTGGCGACGGGTTGAGGCCTTCGCTGTCCACGGCGATCGGCCGCGTGTTCAGGCCCGAGACGTGCAGCACGCTGCGCACGCCCCAGTAGCACGGGTCCTCGGTCCAGATGGTGTCGCCGGGGTCGGAGAGCAGACGCACGGCGAGGTCGACGGACTGATGAATGCCCGTCGTGATGATGATCTGCTCCGGCGAGCAGCGCACCGAGCGCGACGTGCGCAGATAGTCGGCCAGCACGTGGCGCAGCAGCGCGAGTCCGCCGCCGGGCGCGTAGGTCAGCAGGTCCGGGCGCAGGCTGCGCCAGTACTTGTTGTGCAGACGCGTCCAGACGCGCGCCGGGAAACGCGAGACGTCCGGCACGCCGGGCATGAACGCACCGCCCTGGCGCTTCGATACGCCCGCGCTTCCGATCAGGCGCGCGCCTCGAGCCGAAAGCGCGCGCGCCGTGGGGCGCTGCGGTTGGGCGGTGGCAACGGTTTCCGGGCCGCTTGCCGCTGAGACTCCAGGTGCCACCGCGGCAAGTGATTCCGCGCCGCGCGCGATCTGGCTGTTAGTTGCCACTCTCCCGGGAGGCGGCACGGCTCCTGAAACATTGATATTTTTTCGCGTCTCTATAGAGCCAATTTCCGTCGCCCCAACGATCTCGTCGGGCGACGTGTCCGCCACGAACGTGCCGCGCCCCGTGGCCGATGTGACATAGCCTTCGAGCACCAATTGTTCGTAGACCTGCGTCACGGTATTGCGCGCAATCCCCAGCTCCGCCGCCAGCAGCCGGGACGACGGCACCCGCGCCCCGGCTGGCAACTCGCGCGAAAGGATCGCCTGCTGCAGCAGCTTGTGCAGTTGCCGGTACACCGGCTGGGCGCTTCCACGGTCGAGCCGTTGGGCCAGCCAATCGGACAGAACACTCGCACGCATCGAAATTGGCTCCTAAATATTGCACCGAATGGCTCTGAAATTTAGAGCCAAACGTGAGTATAGTCGCGACATGGACTGCTTGCTGGTCCGCCAACCAACCTCAGAACTGACACCGATTCCACAGGAGATGAACGTGAGCAAGAACGCCGATCTGCATAGCCGCAAGAACGCCATTACCCCGCGCGGCGTAGGCGTGATGTGCGACTTCTACGCCGAGCGCGCCGAAAACGCCGAGCTGTGGGACGTCGAAGGCCGCCGCTTCATCGACTTCGCCGCCGGTATCGCCGTGTGCAACACGGGCCACCGCCATCCGAAGATCGTCGCCGCCATCAAGGCGCAGCTCGACCAATTCACGCACACGGCCTACCAGATCGTGCCGTACGAGTCGTATGTCTCGCTGGCCGAAAAGATCGCCCAGCGCGCGCCGGGCAGCTTCGCCAAGAAGGCCGCCTTCTTCACGACTGGTGCCGAAGCCGTTGAAAACGCCGTGAAAATCGCACGTGCCCATACGGGCCGTCCGGGCGTGATCGCGTTCGCGGGCGGTTTCCACGGCCGCACGATGATGGGTATGGCGCTCACGGGCAAGGTCGCCCCGTACAAGCTCGCGTTCGGTCCGTTCCCGGCCGACGTGTACCACGCACCGTACCCGAACTCGGTGCATGGCATCAGCACGGCTGACTCGCTCAAGCACATCGACATGCTGTTCAAGGCCGACATCGATCCGAAGCGCGTGGCCGCGATCATCTTCGAACCGGTTCAAGGCGAAGGCGGCTTCTACCAGGCGCCCGCAGACTTCGTGCGCGGCCTGCGCAAGATCTGCGACACACACGGCATCCTGTTGATCGCCGACGAAGTGCAAACGGGCTTCGCGCGCACCGGCAAGCTGTTCGCAATGGAGCACTACGACGTCGCGCCTGACCTCATGACGATCGCCAAGAGCCTGGCAGGCGGCATGCCGCTGTCCGGCGTGGTGGGCCGCGCAGAGGTCATGGACGCCCCGGCGCCTGGCGGCCTCGGCGGCACGTACGCGGGCAACCCGCTCGCCGTGGCGTCGGCGCACGCAGTGATCGAGATCATCGAAGAGGAAAAGCTCTGCGAGCGCGCCACGAAGCTCGGCGACAAGCTCAAGGCCAAGCTCAACGCGATGAAGGCCGACGTGCCGCAAATCGCCGACGTGCGCGGCCCCGGCGCGATGAACGCAGTGGAATTCTGCAAGCCGGGCACGAACGAAGCCGACGCCGACTTCACCAAGCGCGTGCAAACCGCAGCGCTGAACCGCGGCCTGCTGCTGCTCGTGTGCGGCGTGTACTCGAACGTCGTGCGCTTCCTGTTCCCGCTGACGATCCAGGACGCCGTGTTCGACGAAGCGCTCGTGATCCTCGAAGAGTCGATCAAGGAAGCCGTGGGCGTGCCGGCGTAAGCACAACACTCTGGCTCGCGTGAAGCGGGCCGTTCACGAAACGGCACACCGGCGTTTGCCGCTGTGCCGTTCGTCGTTCTAAACGAATCGAATCAACGCCTACCGGGAGTTCAGGCATGAACCTGAAAGACGCAACGCTGCTGCAAACCAACGCCTATATCAACGGCGAATGGCAAGGCGCCGAAGACGGCGCCACGTTCGAAGTGAAGAACCCCGCCACCGGTGCGCTGATCGGCACGGTGCCGCGCATGGGCGCGGCCGAGACGCGCCGCGCGATCGCCGCCGCGAACGCCGCATGGCCCGCATGGCGCGCGAAGACCGCGAAGGAGCGCAGCAGCATCCTGCGCAAATGGCACGACCTGATGATGGAAAACGCCGACGACCTGGCGCTCATCCTCACCACGGAACAAGGCAAGCCGATTGCCGAAGCGAAGGGCGAAATCGGCTACGCCGCCTCGTTCCTCGAATGGTTCGCCGAGGAAGGCAAGCGCATTTACGGCGACACGATCCCCACGCCCGCTAACGACAAGCGCATCGTCGTGACGAAGGAGCCGGTGGGCGTGTGCGCCGCGATCACGCCGTGGAATTTCCCCGCCGCGATGATCACGCGCAAGGTCGGCCCCGCGCTCGCGGCAGGCTGCCCGATCGTGCTCAAGCCCGCCGAAGCCACGCCGTTTTCGGCGCTCGCATTGGCCGTGCTGGCCGAGCGCGCAGGTGTGCCGCGCGGCATCTTTAGCGTCGTGACCGGCGACCCGAAGGCGATTGGCGGCGAACTCACGAGCAATCCGACCGTGCGCAAGCTCTCGTTTACGGGCTCGACGCCGGTGGGCCGCCTGCTCATGAGCCAGTGCGCCTCGACTGTCAAGAAGGTCTCGCTGGAACTGGGCGGCAACGCGCCGTTCATCGTGTTCGAAGACGCCGATCTCGATGCGGCCGTAGCCGGCGCCATCGCATCGAAGTATCGCAACAGCGGCCAGACCTGCGTGTGCACGAACCGTTTCTACGTGCACGACGCCGTGTACGACGCGTTCGCGGCCAAACTGCGCGACGCCGTTGAAAAGCTCAAGGTCGGTCTCGGCACGGAAGCCGGCGTGACGCAAGGCCCGCTCATCAACGAAGCGGCCGTGCTGAAGGTGGAATCGCACATCGAAGACGCGCTCGCGAAAGGCGCTCAGGTGACGACAGGCGGCAAGCGCCACGCGCTCGGCCACGGCTTTTTCGAGCCGACCATCCTCACCGGCGTCACGCCCGCGATGAAGGTTGCGCGCGACGAGACCTTCGGCCCGCTCGCGCCGTTGTTCCGCTTCTCGTCGGATGAAGAAGTGATCAGGATGGCGAACGATACCGAGTTCGGTCTCGCCGCTTACTTCTACAGCCGCGATATCGGTCGTGTGTGGCGCGTGGCCGAAGCACTCGAATACGGCATGGTGGGCATCAACACCGGCCTGATCTCGAACGAAGTCGCGCCGTTTGGCGGCGTGAAGCAGTCGGGCCTCGGCCGCGAAGGCTCGCACTACGGCGTGGATGACTACGTGGTGATCAAGTACATGTGCATGGCGGGCATGTAAGCCCAAATGAACGGCGGGCGCCTTCTCAGGCGCCCGTCGTTCATAAAAAAGCCGGCGCTACAATGCGCCGGCTTTTTTTATGCTTACTGCGTCGCGCCGACCGGCGTCACCCGCGTTGCATACGCGGAAACGAATACGGCGTGGATCGTGTCACCGACCTTCAAGTTCTTGAGGTCGACGTCGGGCGTAGCTTTGAGCGTGACGGTCTGATACGCGCCGCGCAGCGTCACTTCACGCTTCTTCGCGTTGATATGCTGCACCGTGGCCTGAACTTCGACTTGACGCGCGGCGTCGTAGCCCGACGACGCGGGCAAATAGACATTGGTATCCACACGCTTGCGAATACCCTTGTCCTTACCCGTTACCTTGTCGGCCGTCACGAGCAGCGCGTTTTTGTAAAGCACGTCGACGGTATCGCCCACGTTGAGTTGATCGAAATTACTGACCTGCTGGCTGAGCGCGATATCGGCATCATTGCCGCGCGGTCCACGCAACGTGACAACGCGCGCTGCGCGATCGATAGCGACGATCTTCGCCTGAACATGCACTGGCTCAGCGTTGGCGATCACTTCCTGCGCCGCGCTGGAGAGCGCACTTTGCCCCTGCGGCGCAGACGCGGCCGCGTCGTTTTGCGCTAGCGCCGCCTGCGAAAGGCCAACGCCCACCACCCATGCCGCCGCCAGAATCGCTGCTTTAGTCATTCGCATTCTCCTCATCTAACTGGTTTGAATTGGCTGCCGTATTTGCATCGGCGTGTAGCGCCGAAGTGCGACCGATTCTACGCGCGGCGCTTAAAACGAGGACGTTATCTGGCCGGAAGCGGATCAAGCTATCGCCAACGAACGCGATTAATTTCCGAAGCGTTTGCGGGTACTCAAATTCTCGTGTGATTGCGCGTTGAAACGAACCGCGAAATTTTTGCGCAGCGCGGAATCCTTCTTTTCGGCGCGGCGTTGCGTTGCGTTGCAAGCTGATCCGCAAAACAAAAAAGCCGCGAATCAAATCGACTCGCGGCTTCCACACATCAGAGCGACCAATAATCAGACACGCTCGATAGCAATAGCAATCCCCTGCCCCACTCCGATACACATCGTGCAAAGCGCGAAGCGCCCTTGCGTGCGATGAAGCTGATACGTGGCGGTCGTCACGAGCCGCGCGCCGCTCATCCCAAGCGGGTGGCCAAGTGCAATCGCGCCGCCGTTAGGATTGACACGAGGATCATCATCGGCAACGCCGAGCGTACGCAGCACCGCGAGCCCTTGCGAAGCAAAAGCTTCGTTCAACTCGATGACATCGAACTGGTCGATGGTCATGTTCAGACGGGCGAGGAGCTTCTGCGTAGCGGGCGCGGGACCGATACCCATCACGCGCGGCGCGACGCCCGCCGTTGCGATACCCAGCACGCGCGCACGCGGCACGAGCCCAAAGCGTTTGGCGTTTTCCTCATTGGCGAGGAGCAGCGCGCATGCGCCGTCATTCACACCGGAAGCATTGCCAGCCGTCACCGAGCCATCCGGGCGCACGACGCCCTTGAGCTTGGCAAGCGCTTCGAGGCTCGTCTCACGCGGATGCTCGTCACGCGAGAAAACAATCGGGTCGCCCTTCTTCTGCGCAATCGTCACTGCGACGATCTCCTGCGCAAGCGTGCCATCCGCCTGTGCACGAGCCGCCTTCTGCTGGCTGCGAACCGCAAACGCATCTTGATCAGCACGGCTCACGTTGTAGTCGACCGCGACGTTCTCGCCCGTTTCCGGCATCGAGTCCACGCCGTATTGCTGTTTCATCAGCGGATTGACGAAGCGCCAGCCAATCGTCGTATCGTAGATCGCGGCGTCGCGAGCAAAGGCGCTCGCCGCCTTGCCCATGACGAACGGCGCGCGGCTCATGCTTTCCACGCCGCCCGCAATCATCAGCCCCGCTTCGCCGGACTTGAGCGCGCGTGCGGCAATGCCCACGGCGTCCATGCCGGAGCCGCACAGGCGGTTCACCGTCGAGCCCGGCACGGCCTGCGGCAAGCCCGCCAGCAGCGACGACATGCGCGCGACGTTACGGTTGTCCTCGCCTGCCTGGTTCGCGCAGCCGTAGATGACGTCGTCGGTCGCCGTCCAGTCCACGTCCTTGTTGCGCTCCATGAGCGCCTTCAGCGGAACCGCGCCGAGATCGTCGGCGCGAACCTGGGCCAGGGCGCCCGCGTAGCGGCCGATAGGCGTGCGAATCGCGTCGCAGATGAATGCTTCCGTCATGTAAGTCTCCTTTCGATCGCAGGCACTTGATGCGATCCCATGCAAAGATGATTGAGATTGACGGACTGCGCGGGCGAAAATGGGAGATCGAACGCGCACGTCCTCGTGCGATTTGTTCGCCTAACGAACCAATGATCGTTAATCGAACAATTTGACGGCCATAATAGGCGTGTCCTGGGACGGGTGTCAAGCGCGCGGACGTGGCGCCAAAAGCGAAAAAGCCGCACAGGGCAAGTGCCCGTGCGGCTTCGCGAGTTCAGGCGGGCGCGAAACGCCGGCCAGTGCGTCAAACGCTCAACGCGACATCATGAGCATGCCGACGTTGTGCATGACCCAGATCGTACCGAAAATCAGGAACGCGGCGGCCAGCACCGTGTACGCGAGCGACAGCACGTTCCAGCCCTGCCCCGGCGACGTGTTCAGATGCAGGAAGAACACGAGATGCACGACCACCTGCACGAAGGCGAGCACAGCGATCACGATGATGGCCGTGGTGGCGTCGAGCGAGCCGTGCAGGACGACGCCGAATGCGCCGGCTGTAAGCAGCACCGAAAGAATGAAGCCCGCCACATAGCTGCCGAGGCTGCCGTGCGACTCTGCATGAGCATGAGATTGAGCCATTTAGAGCACGCTCCCCAGATAGACAAAAGAAAACACGCAGATCCACACCACGTCGAGAAAGTGCCAGAAGAGGCTCAGGCACGTGAGACGGCGGATTTCCTGCTCGCCAAGTTGCCGCGCGCGAACCACCTGGATCATCATCACGAGCATCCACAGAAGGCCAAAGAACACGTGCAGGCCGTGCGTGGCGACAAGCGTGAAGAACGACGAAAGGAACGCGCTGCGCTGCGGGCCGGCGCCTTCTGCGATCAGGTGCGAGAACTCGCGCAGTTCGAGCACGAGGAACGAGGCACCCAGAAGGAAGGTAACGGCGAGCCAGCCGAGCACCATGCCGTTCTTGCGCTGGTGCGCGCCGAGCATCGCGAAGCCGTACGTGATGCTGGAAAGCAGCAGCACGGCCGTTTCGAGCGCCACGCCCGGGATGTCGAACAGGTCCTTGCCCGTGGGGCCGCCCGCGAACTGGTGGCCGAGCACGCCAAACGTGGCGAACAGCGCCGCGAACAGCACGCAGTCGGTCATCAGGTAGACCCAGAAGCCGAATACCGAGTGCGACTGCGGGTGATCGTGGTGATCGAGTTCGGCAAGGGTTGCCGCATTGGTTTTCTGCAACATCAGATTGCCTCCTCGGCGACCAGGTCATGCTTGGCCACGGCGACGCCGGTGCCGAAGCGCCGTTCCTCGATCTCGCGAACCTTCGCGGCCGGAATGTAGTAACCGTCGTTCTTGCCGAAGCTCTTGATGATGATCGTCAGCGCAACGCCGACGAATCCGAGCACCGCAAGCCACGTGATGTGCCACACGGCGGCAAAGCCCAGCACGAGGCTGAAGATGCCGACGATGAGGCCCGCCGCCGTGTTGGACGGCATATGGATGTCCGTGTATTTCGCGGCGAGCCCCGGAGCGCGGCCCACTTCCTTCATGTGCGCGAAAGCGTCGATGTCGTCCACGTGCGGAATGACCGCGAAGTTGTAGACCGCCGGCGGCGACGACGTTGCCCACTCGAGCGTGCGGCCGTCCCACGGATCGCCCGTCACGTCTTTGCATTCGGCCTTGTTGCGGTTGACGAAGGCCATCACCCACAGCAGGACCTGGAGCACGATGCCGACCGCGATGATCGCAGCGCCAATTGCGGCGACGACGAAGTAAGGATGCCATTCGGGCACGTCGTAGTGGTTGGTGCGACGCGTTGCGCCCATGAAACCGAGCACATAGAGCGGCACGAAGGCCACGTAGAAGCCAACGAACCAGCACCAGAACGACGCCTTGCCGAGCTTTTCGCTGGGCTTCAGGCCAAACACCTTCGGGAACCAGTACTGCAGGCCCGCGAGGTAACCGAACACCACGCCGCCGATAATCGCGTTATGGAAGTGAGCGATCAGGAAGAGCGAGTTGTGGAGCACGAAGTCCGCACCCGGGATCGCGAGCATCACACCGGTCATGCCGGCGATCGAGAACGTCACCATGAAGCCGACGGTCCAGAGCACGGGCGCGGTGAAGTGGACCCGGCCGCGATACATCGTGAACAGCCAGTTGAAAATCTTCACGCCGGTCGGAATGGCGATGATCATCGTCGCAATGCCGAAGAACGCGTTGACGTCGGCGCCCGAGCCCATCGTAAAGAAGTGGTGCGCCCACACGAGGAACGCCAGCACCATGATCGCGCACGAGGCGTAGACCATTGTCTTGTAGCCGAACAGCGGCTTCTTGCAGAACGTGGCCATCACTTCCGAATAGATGCCGAACGCAGGCAGCACGAGGATGTACACCTCGGGGTGGCCCCACGCCCAGATCAGGTTCAGATACAGCATGGCGTTGCCGCCAAGCTCGTTCGTGAAGAAGTGCGTGCCGACGTAGCGGTCGAGGCCAAGCAGCGCCACCGCGATCGTGAGGATCGGGAACGTGGCCATGATGAGCACGTTCGAGCACAGCGCCGTCCACGTGAACACCGGCATCTTCATGAGCGTCATGCCAGGCGCGCGCATCTTGATGATCGTGACGAAGAAGTTCACGCCCGTAATCAAGGTACCGACGCCGGAGAGCTGGACCGCCCAGATGTAGTAGTCCACCCCCACGTCCGGACTGAACTGCAGTTCGGAAAGCGGCGGATACGCAAGCCAGCCCACCTTCGCGAACTCGCCGATCACGAGCGAGAGGTTGATGAGGATCGCGCTGATCGCCGTCATCCAGAACGAGAGCGAGTTCAGGAACGGGAACGCCACGTCGCGCGCGCCGATCTGCAGGGGCACGACGAGGTTGAAGAAACCGACCATGAGCGCCATCGCCATGAAGAAAATCATGATGACGCCGTGCGCCGTGAAGATCTGATCGAAGTGGTGCGGAGGCAGGTAGCCAGGAGAATTGAACGCAATGGCCTGCTGGATGCGCATCATGACCGCGTCGGCGAAGCCGCGCACGAGCATGAGCACCGCCACGATCATGTACATCACGCCGATGCGCTTGTGGTCCACGCTCGTGAGCCACTCGCTCCAGATGTACTTCCATTTGCCGGTCACGGTAACGAGACCGAGCACGCCAGCGACGATCAGCGCCATGAACGCCGCCGCGCCCATGATGATGGGCTGATCGAACGGGATCGCCTCTAATGTGAGTTTTCCGAACATGCTGCTTACCCCTTGGTCACGCAGGACGGGTCGAAATTCGTGACGTGCCCGTTGTTGTACTTCGCGATGATGTTATTGAAGAGCTTCGGGTCGACAGTCGAGAAGTACTGCACCGGCGCCTTCTCCTGCGGCTTCGAAACCGTCGCGTACTCGTCCATCGAAAGCGGGGTGGACGACGTCTTGACCTTCTGCACCCACGCGTCGAAGTCCTGCTGGCTCGTGGCGAGCGTGCGGAACTTCATGTCCGAGAAGCCCTTGCCGCTGTAGTTGGACGAGAGACCGTCGAAATCGCCCGCTTCATCGGCGATCAGGTGCAAACGCGTTTGCATGCCCGCCATGGCGTAGACCTGGGTGCCCAACTGCGGGATGAAGAACGAGTTCATCACCGAGTCCGACGTGATACGGAAGTTGACCGGCGTGCCCACCGGCACGGCGAGCTGGTTCACCGAGGCAATGCCGAGGTCCGGGTAGATGAAGAGCCACTTCCAGTCGAGCGCGACGACCTCGACGTTGATGGGCTTCACGCTCGACTCCAGCGGCTTGTACGGGTCGAGCTCGTGCGAGGTGCGCCACGTGAGGATGGCGAGGAACAGAATGATCGCGGCCGGAATGGCCCAGACCACCACTTCGATCGCCGTGGAGTGGGCCCACTTCGGCGCGTAGGTCGCGTTGCGGTTCGAAGCGCGGTAGCGCCACGCGAACACGAGCGTCAGGATGATGACGGGCACCACGACCAGCAGCATGGCCCACGTGGCCGTGAGGATGAGCGACTTCTCGGCCGCGCCGACGCTGCCCTTCGGGTCCAGCACGGCAAAATTGCCGCTGCACCCCGCAAGAGAAACGAGCAGCCCGCTGCCGAGGGGGATTAACCACCTTTTAAAGGCTTTTCTGTCTTTCATGTTTGCCTGTTCTTCCGTTGTCCACCAAAACGCGTAACACCCAACACATTTGCATCGCAAATTCGCCACGCAGAATGCACCCGTATCGTATTCAGCGCGATTCTACGGAAAGCACCAATCTCAAAATTTGATCTTTGCTAAGGATTCGCCAGCGGGACAAAGCTCGCTTAGGCAAGCGCGACGGAAAGCCGCAATTATCTTTCTAATTGCTTTCATCTAGAAAACGCCCGCTGTACGGCGGTTTCAGCGCGACGACCAGCGCGCGCGCAAGCGAAGAAGGGAGCCGGAGGAATACTCGGCGAGACCGGGGAATTGTCAGACAATGTGCCAATTCATTCGGATTTCGACATCGCCTTTATCTCGTTTTTAGTTTCAGGCTACGCCGATATTCGGATTTAAATAATCCATTCACGCGTCAATCCTTTTCGACCACAATTAATTGACTGGAATCAAATAGCTGAATGGCAAATGACTGGGTGTGCGCATTTGACGCGCCGCATGCGACGCCGCACGATCAATGTTGATTTTGGGAGCCCTGCCCGAAGGTTTGCGCTCCCTGCGCCCCGCCGCTTGTTGGCGAAACCGATCGCTTGCGTTATCTTGATAGGTTCTCAAAGCGCCGCTGCAAGATCGACCGCCAACCCCATGAATTCTGCTTCCAGTGCCTCGCCAGACCGCTCCGCCGACCAGCAGGAGATCCCCGAAAAACCGGGCGACTCCTATGTGCAGTCGTTCGCGCGTGGGCTTTCGGTGATCCGCGCGTTCAACGCCGAGCATCCCGAGCAGACCCTCACCGACGTCGCCGCCGCCACGGGCCTCACGCGCGCCGGGGCGCGCCGCATTCTGCTCACGCTGCAGACGCTCGGCTATGTCGAAGCCGAGGGGCGGCTCTTTCGCCTCACCCCGCGCATTCTCGACCTCGGCTTCGCGTACCTCACGTCGATGCCGTTCTGGAATCTCGCCGAACCGGTAATGGAAGAGTTGTCGCAAGAAGTGCACGAGAGCTGCTCGGCGGCCGTGCTCGACCGCACCGAGATCGTCTACGTGTTGCGCGTGCCCACGCACAAGATCATGACGATCAACCTCTCGATCGGCAGCCGCCTGCCTGCGTACTGCACCTCGATGGGGCGTGTGCTGCTTGCGTCGCTCGATGAAGCCACACTCGACGAAACGCTCGGCGCCTCACCGCTCTACGCGCATACGGCGCGCACGGTCACCGACGTCGGCGAACTCAAGAAGATCATCGGGCAGGTGCGCCAGCAGGGCTGGGCGATCGTCGATCAGGAACTGGAAGGCGGCCTCATCTCGATCTCCGCGCCCATTCGCAACCGCCAAGGCCGCGTGATCGCCGCGATGAACATCAGCGGCAACGCGCAGCGCACTTCGGCCAAGCAGATGGTGAAGACCTTCCTCGATCCGCTTCAGCAAGCCGCGGCGCGCGTGTCCGGCATGGTCGCGCGGCGCACCTGAAGTCAACTGAGGGCAACTGAGCACGCCGCCCGGCGCGCGCAAGCCATTTCAGGCAATCTCGGCAAACACCTGCACGAGCCAGTCGGCGAAAGCGCGCACGCGCAGGGACAACTGGCGGTTCTGCGGATACAGCACCGAAACCGGCAAGGGCGGCGGCGGATGCGCCGGCAGCACCACGCAAAGCTCGCCGTTGGCGAGCAGATCGCGCACGCGGTAGCGCGGCACCTGCACGATACCGAGCCCCGCCAGCGAGCCCGCCGTGTAGAGTTCCGCGCCATTCACGGCCACCGGACCCGGCAGCGTCACGTGGACGATACCTTCGGGTGTCGTGAATTCGAGCGGGAGCGCGCGGCCCGTAGCCGGCGAAACATAGTTCACGGCCCGATGGCCTGCGCGGCCTGGATTTTCCGCGTGTGTGACGGCGAGCGCCTCGATCGACTCCGGGTCGCCGTGCCGCTCGAGATACGCGGGGCTCGCGCAGGTCACCTGCTCCAGCAGCGCCACGCGCCGCGCGATCATCGAGGAGTCGGCCAGTTCGCCCGCGCGCAGCACGCAGTCCACGCCCTCGCGCACGAGATCGACGAAGTGGTCGCCCGAGCCGATAAAAAGCTCGACACGCGGATAGCGCGCGAGAAAGTCTTGCAGGCGCGGCATCACGAAGTACTGCGTGAGCGTGCCCTGCATGTTCACGCGCAAGCGCCCCTGCGGATCGGTGTCGCGAAACGCCTCCTCGGTTTCCTCGAGGTCGGCGAGCAGGCGCGTGCAGCGCTGGTAATAGGCGTCGCCATCGAGCGTCGGCTTCACCTGGCGCGTGGTGCGCTCGAGCAGGCGCACGCCAAGGCGCGCTTCGAGACGCTTGATCGAATTGGTGACCGTCGCGCGCGGCAGGTTTAGATCCTCGGCCGCCTGCGTGAAGCTGCGGCGGTCGACGATGCGCGTGAAAATCTGCATCTCCTGGAAACGGTCCAAGGGCATTCTCGTTGAGTTCTCGGGTCGCGTGCATCTTCTCACGGCAACCTCACCCAACCAAAAATCCCCCAGCCCTTTCGAGCCCTTAAGTGGCCGTTAAGGACGGCGCTCGCTACCCGGCCGCCACCTGCTGCACGAGCTCGACGAACGCCTCGCCCGCCTCCTCCAGATGCCCCGAGTTGTCGATGCGCGCGAACGCCGCGCCCGCCGGCACCTCGAACGGAGCGCGCCGCGCGAGGCGCGCCGCGACCTGCTCGGGCGTTTCGCGCGCCCGGGAAGCGAGGCGCGCGGCCAGCACGTGCTGCGCGGCTTCGATGTGCACGAGCGTCATGCGCGGATAGCGCTCGAACGCCTCACCCGCGTAGGCGCGCGAGCCGTTCACCACGACGGTGCAGCCAAGCGTCATCCACTGGTCGATCTCCACACCCACGCCATAGCGCAGCGCGTGGCTGCGCCATTGCAGCGCAAAGAGGCCGCGCTGCGAGCGCGCCTCGAATTCGGCTTCGGTGAGCGCGATGTGGTTCTCGCCGCCGCTGTCTTCGCGCGTGATATAGCGATGCGCGAACACGACGTCTTTGCCGGACAGGCGCTCGCGCGCGTAACGCAGCAGCGTGTCCTTGCCCGCGCCCGATGGTCCCATTACGTAGATCAGACCGCCCTTCATGCGCGGGCCCCCGCGAACGGCAGGCGGCGCCACAGCACGAACGGCGCGCCCGGCTCGGGCTCGACGAAGAGCGCCGCGCCTTCCACCGGCAGCGCTCTGGCATCGCGCATCTGCGTGTTCCAGGCATCGACGAGTTGTGCGCACGTTTGCGCGTCGTTCAGCGAATCGGATAGCGTCATGTGAAAGCGGAATTCTTCGAACACGTACGGGTAGCCCCACGCCTCGACGTACGCGCGCTGGCGCGGCGTGAGCGGCGCGTCCAGGCGCTTCGCGAGCTCGGCGGGGGTTTGCGCAGCGCGCAGCGAACCGAGCGCGCGCAGTGCGTTGGCAGCCAGTTCGCGCAGCGCGGTTTCGCCGGCATCGTCGGCGGGGCGCAACGCTACGAAGCGGCCGAGCAACGCCGCTTCGACAATGGCTTCGAAGCGCGCCTGCCCCTGCGCCCACTGCTGCGCGGCCGCAAGGAGCGCCGTGGGCGTCACGCCCGGCGCGAGACGGAATGGCGGCACGAGGGTGCCGTGCCAGCCATAGCGGCGTGGCGCGACCGTGAGCCCTTCCAGCGGCTGCGGCAGGCCGCTGAGCCACGGTGGCGGCGCAAGGGTGTCGCCCGTTTCCGGATCGCGGCCAAGCCACGCGCAGCCCGCCTCCCACCACACCGACTCGCGCGGCGGCGCATAGTAGAGCGCGAAGCGCGCGGCTTCGCTCCAATCTTCGTGCAGCACGCTCATAGGTCGTGCTCCACCATCAGTTGCACGCGGTCGGCGGCGAAATGCGTGACACCGTACTTGATTGGCACGCCGTCGAGATCGACGTCGACGTTTTCCACCCACAGCACCGGCTGCTGCCGGTTGATGTTCAGGCGGCGCGCCACTTCGGCATCGGGCAGCACGCTGCCGATGCGGCTCCACTTGCGCAGATAGTCGGTCACGCCGTATTCGGCAAGGGCCTTCGACGTACTGTCGACGCGCTCCATGACGACTGGCAGATCGGCGAAGCGCGCGGCGGGATACCAGCTGCGCGCGTAAGTGAGCGGCACGCCGTCCGACTCGTGCAGCGTTTCGAGGCGGTACACGAGCGCGCCCGCGCGCAGGCCGAGCGCCTTGGCGACCGTGGGGTCCGCCTTGCCGCGCGACGACGCGAGCAGCTTGCCCGCCGCCGAATGCTGATGACGCTTCAGGTTCTCCGTGAAGCGCGTGCGCTTGCCGATGCTGTAGTCGATCGCGCCGGGCTGCACGAAAGTGCCGCGCCCCTGCTCCACGCTCACGAGGCCCAGCGCCGCGAGACCCAGCATCGCGCGCCGCACGGTGTGGCGGTTCACGTCGAAGCGGCGCGCAAGCTCACCCTCGCTAGGCAGCCGGCCGTCTTCGCCGAAGCCCTTCGCAGCGATCTCCGCCGCGAGGATCTGCTCGATCTGCCGCCACACCGCCACCCCCGCGCCGCGCTCAAGCAGGCTGGACGGCGCCTCGTCGTTCGATGTCATGGTGCTGTCATTCCTCTCGGTTCCAATAGCGTTTTGTGCATTGTAGTGCGCAGGGCGTGATGGAAATATGAAAACCTCCGTCGCGCTCGCATTGGACGACTGTACCACTAAACGTCTAGACGTTTAGATGAATAGATGGTTCAATCGAGGTCCAGGACCAGGCTGTCGCCAGGCTAGTTGCCATGTCCGTTCTCACCCGTTCACGACACAGGAACTCCGATGAACGCTTCCTCCACCCCATCCTCCGCAACGGCAAGCCGGCGCGCATGGATGGCCGTTCTCGCGCACACCCCGCGCGCCGAGCTTGAAGCGGCGCTCGGCGACGCGCTCGCCGGTGCACCCGAGCCCGCTTTCGACTGGCTGCGTCCGCCACAAACCGGACTTGCCATGGTGCGCGGGCGCATTGGCGGCACCGGCGATGCCTTCAATCTGGGCGAAGCCACCGTCACGCGCGCCACGCTGCGCCTACGGGCATCGAGCGCAGATGGCACCGAAGGCGCCGACGCAAGCCAACCCGGTCCGGTCGGCGTGGCCTGCCATTTGGGCCGCGACAAACGCCGCGCCGAGTTGGCCGCACTCGCCGACGCGCTGCTGCAACTGCCCGCCCGCCACGACCAGTTGCATATGCGGTTGATCCAGCCGCTCGCCGCGCGCCTCGCCGCACGACGCGCCGCGCGCCGCGCCGACGCCGCCAGCACGCGGGTCGAGTTCTTCACGATGGTTCGAGGTGACGCATGAGCAACGAACGCAATGTCATGACGCCCGATTTGCTCGCGGCGCTCGCGCCCGGCTTCGGCGACCCCGTTCACGACACGCAGACCGTGTTCCGCACGCTGCTCGACGCGCTCGCGCGACCCGGCACGATCGGCGTAATCGAGACGCCGCTGCCCGCGGCCGCCGCGGCGAATGCCTCCCCCGCGCGCGCCGGCCTTGCAGCCTTCGCTTCGCTGCTCGCACTCGCGGACTACGCCACACCCGTATGGCTCGCGCAGCCCGACGCCGCGCTCGCGGCCGCGCTGCGCTTTCACGCAGGCGCGCCGCTTGCACAGGAAGCGCGTGAAGCCGCGTTCGCCTACGTGCATGACGCCGCCGCGCTGCCGCCGCTCGAAGCCTTCGCGAGCGGCACGCCCGAATCGCCGGAGCAGTCGGCCACGGTGTTCGTGCGGGTCGATTCGCTCACGGGCGGCGCGCCGCTCACGCTGCGCGGCCCCGGCATCGAAACGAGCTGCAGCATCGCGCCCGCCGGCCTGCCCGAGCGCTTCTGGCGCGAACGCGCCGCCCTCGCGCCGCACTTTCCGTGCGGCATCGACTTCTATCTCGTGTGCGGCGACCGTCTGATGGGCCTGCCGCGCACCACTCTCGTGGAGATGCACTGATGTACGTCGCCGTCAAAGGAGGAGAGCGCGCGATCGAAGCGTCGTGGCGCCTGCTCGACGAAACACGCCGCGGCGACACGCGCGTGCCCGAGCTGAGCGTTGCGCAGATCCGCGAACAGTTGCGCCTCGCCGTGGCGCGCGTGATGGCCGAAGGTTCGGTCTACGACGAAGAACTTGCCGCGCTTGCGATCAAGCAGGCAGCGGGCGATCTCGTCGAAGCAATCTTCCTGCTGCGCGCCTATCGCACCACGCTGCCGCGCTTTGGCTATACGCAGCCCGTCGAAACGGAAAACATGGTGGTGGAACGCCGCATTTCCGCCACCTTCAAGGACGTGCCCGGCGGCCAGGTGCTCGGCGCGACCTACGATTACACGCAGCGCCTGCTCGACTTCGCGCTGCTGGCCGAGGGCGACAACGCGGCCGGCGCCACGCCCGGTACGCCGCGTGCAATGCCGCCCGAAGAAGCCATGCCCCGCGTGGTCTCGCTGCTCGACAAGGAAGGCCTGATCGAACAGGAAACGCGCTCGCCGCAAGCGCGCGAGCCCGGCGACCTCTCGCGCGAACCGCTTGCGTTCCCCGCCGACCGCACGGTGCGCCTGCAGAACCTCGCACGCGGCGATGAGGGCTTCCTGCTCGCGATGGGCTATGCCACGCAGCGCGGCTACGCACATTCGCACCCGTTCGCGGGCGAGATCCGGTTTGGTTCGGTCTGCGTAGAAATGATGCTGGACGAACTCGACGAGGCTGTCGAAATTGGCGAGATCGACCTGACCGAGTGCCAGATGATCAACCAGTTCGCGGGCGCGAAAGACGTGCCGCCGCAATTCACGCAAGGCTACGGTCTCGCGTTCGGGCACGCGGAGCGCAAGGCCATGGCGATGGCGCTCGTCGATCGCGCGCTGCGAGCCGAGGAGCTGGGCGAGACGATCGCCTCGCCTACTCAGGACATCGAATTCATGCTCTCGCACAGCGACAACGTGGAAGCGTCAGGCTTCGTTCAACACCTGAAGCTGCCGCACTACGTGGATTTCCAGGCGGAGCTGGAACTCGTGCGCAAGTTGCGCGCGCGGCACGAAAGCGGCACCGGTAGTGACACCGACGCCGATGCCGACGCGCAAAACAAGGAGGCCGCATGAACGCGCCCGATACCTTGCAAAACACCGCAGCCGAAGTCGCGTCGCACGAAACGCAGGCCGTCTCGGGCTACAACTTCGCGTACCTCGACGAGCAGACCAAGCGCATGCTGCGCCGCGCGCTCCTCAAGGCCGTGGCCGTGCCGGGCTACCAGGTGCCGTTCGCCTCGCGTGAAATGCCGCTGCCATATGGCTGGGGCACGGGCGGCATCCAGGTGACGGCGGCGATCATCGGCGCGAAGGACACGCTCAAGGTGATCGACCAGGGCTCGGACGACACCACGAACGCCGTGAACATCCGCCGCTTTTTCGCGCGCACGACGGGCGTGGCCACCACGCGCCGCACGAGCGAGGCTTCGATCGTCCAGACCCGGCACCGCATTCCGGAAACGCCGCTCACGGACAAGCAAATCCTCGTCTACCAGGTGCCGATGCCCGAGCCGCTATTCCGGCTGGAGCCGCGCGTGGCCGAATGCAAGAAGCTGCACGCGCTCGCCGACTATGGACTCATCAGCGTGAAGCTGTATGAGGACATCGTGCAGCACGGCAGCATCGCCACGACTTACGACTACCCGGTGACGGTGAACAGCCGCTATCTCACGTCGCCCTCGCCGATTCCGAAGTTCGACAACCCCAAGCTCCATATGAACGCTGCGCTGCAGTTGTTCGGCGCGGGCCGCGAGCGCCGCATCTACGCGATCCCGCCGTACACGCCGGTGAAGAGCCTCGATTTCGACGACCATCCGTTTGAAGTGCAGCGCTGGGAGCACGCGTGTGCGTTGTGCGGCTCGCGCGAAAGCTTCCTCGACGAGATGATCGTCGACGACGCGGGCAAGCGCATGTTCGTGTGCTCGGACAGCGACTACTGCCACGACCGGCGCGAGCCTATCGATGCGCACGCAACGAACGAAGCAGGAGAAAAAGCATGACGCCGCTGCTAAGCGCAAGATCGCTCACGAAGCAGTACGGCGGCCGCAACGGCTGCCGCGACGTGAGCTTCGACCTGTATCCCGGCGAGGTGCTGTGCATCGTCGGCGAATCGGGCTCGGGCAAGACTACGCTGCTCAACACGCTCGCGCTGCGCACCGAGTCCGACTCGGGCACGCTGCGCTACACGAACGCGAATGGCGAAACGCTCGACCTGCGCACGCTTTCCGAGCCGCGCCGGCGCCTGCTCGCGCGCACCGAATGGGGCTTCGTGCAGCAGAATCCGCGCGACGGGCTGCGAGCGGGCGTTTCCGCGGGCGCCAATATCGGCGAGCCGTTGATGGCCGTGGGCGCGCGCCACTATGGGCAGATCCGCAACACGGCACAGCAATGGATGCAGCGCGTGGAGCTGGACGCCCAGCGCATCGACGAATTGCCCTCGGCGTTTTCGGGCGGCATGCAGCAGCGCTTGCAAATCGCGCGCAATCTCGTCACCGGGCCGCGCCTCGTCTTCATGGACGAACCCACGGCGGGTCTCGACGTGTCCGTGCAAGCGCGCCTGCTCGACCTGCTGCGCACGCTCACGGGCACACTGCATCTTTCGGTGCTGATCGTCACGCACGACATCGGCGTGGCGCGCCTGCTCGCGCATCGCTTGATGGTGATGCAAGGCGGCACGGTGGTCGAATCGGGCCTGACCGACCAGGTGCTGGACGACCCGCAACATCCCTATACGCAGACGCTGGTGGCATCCGTGCTGCCGGTCTAGGATGATCGACATGACTTTCACTTCATCATCGACAGAATCGGCGGCGGCGCGCGGTGCCCGTGGCACGCGCGCGTTCATCGAACGCCCCGCGCTCATGCTGCGCGCCGAAGACGTACGCAAGACCTTCACGCTGCACGGCCAGGGCGGCATCGGCATCGAAGCGCTCGCGGGCGTTTCGCTCGACGTGGAGCGCGGCGAATGCATCGTGCTGGTCGGACCGTCGGGCGCGGGCAAGAGCACGTTTTTGCGCTGCCTGTACGGCAACTATCTCGCGAGCGGCGGCTCGATCGCGATCCGCGACGAAGGCGCGCCGCTCGAGCATCTGGAGATCACGGGCGCAGCGCCTCACGACATCCTGCGCCTGCGCCGCAACGTGGTGGGCTACGTGAGCCAGTTTTTGCGCGTGATTCCGCGCGTGAGCACGCTCGACATCGTGGCCGCGCCGCTCGTTTCGCGCGGCGTGGAGGAAGACGAAGCCCGCGAGCGCGCGCAAACTCTGCTTGCACGCCTGAACGTGCCGCAGCGCCTCTGGCCGCTCGCGCCCGCCACGTTCTCCGGCGGCGAGCAGCAACGCGTGAACATCGCGCGGGGCCTGATCGCGCAGCACCGCGTCCTGTTACTCGACGAACCCACGGCCTCGCTCGACGCTCAAAACCGCGAAGTCGTCGCGAGCCTGATTGGCGAGGCGCGCGAACGCGGCGCGGCGATCGTCGGCGTGTTCCACGACGAGGACACGCGCGAGCGCGTCGCCACGCGCGTGCTCGAACTCACCGCGCCGCGCGCCGGCGCACACGAATCGCTGCTCACCGCTGCAGCCTGAATACCGCCTGAACGGCACAAACCGATATCTGATACGGAGCCTGACGATGTTGATCAAAAACGCTCGCATCGTGACGCGAGACGACGTTTTCACCGGCACGCTAAGCGTGGAAGACGGCAAGATCCGCGACATCTCGCGCGGCTCGACCGCCGCGCCCGAAGCCGAAGACTGGGAAGGCGACTTCCTGCTGCCCGGCCTCGTCGAACTGCACACCGACAACCTGGAAAAGCACCTCGCGCCGCGCCCCGGCGTGCACTGGAACACCGACGCCGCATTCGTCATTCACGACGCGCAGATCGCTGCCGCCGGCATCACCACGGTATTCGACGCGCTCGCCATCGGCACGCGCCTCGCCGTGGGCGTGCGTGGCCGCGACGTGCAACTCGCGAGCGCCAACGCCCTCAAGCGCTTTTCCGAGCGCAACCTGCTGCGCGCCGAGCACTTTCTGCACCTGCGCTGCGAAATCGCCACCGAAGACGTGATCGAGCTGTTCGACACGCTGAGCGACCATCCGCTGCTGCGCCTCGCCTCGGTGATGGACCACACGCCGGGCCAGCGCCAGTGGCACGACCGCGATCAATGGCGACGCTTCCAGGAACGCCACGGCAAGTGGACCGACGAGCAGACGAACACCATGCTCGCCGAAATGGCCACCGAGCAGGAGCGCTACGCAGACGCGCACCGCCTCGAAATCGTGCAGCGCTGCCGCGCGCGCGGCATACCGCTCGCGAGCCACGACGACACGCTCGTGGAGCACGTCGAGCAGGCCGCCGCCGAAGGCATCGTGCTCGCCGAATTCCCGACCACGCGCGTCGCCGCCGAGGAAGCGAGAAAGCGCGGCATCGCGACGATCATGGGTGCGCCGAACGTCGTGCGCGGCGGCTCGCACTCGGGCAACGTCTCGGCGCTGGAGCTGGCGCAGGCCGGTCTGCTCGACATCCTCTCGTCCGACTACGTGCCGTCGAGCCTCCTGACCGCCGCGTTCGACCTCGTGACCCAGGCCGACTGGACGCTGCCGCGCGCGCTCGCCACGGTCTCGTGGGAGCCCGCCAGCAAGTCGGGCCTGCACGACCGCGGCGCGATCGAACCGGGCCTGCGCGCGGACTTCGTGCGCGTGACGATGCTCGACACGCTGCCCGTGCCGCGCGCGACGTGGCGCGCGGGCGTGCGCGTGGTCTGAGGTGACCCACGCGGTGCAGCCGCTGCATCTTCTGCACCGCGCCAGAAACGGCGCGCCGGATGGCCTATTTGGGCCGAAAACGCACGGCACGCCGTCGATTCGATTTCAATTTCCCTTCATATCGTTGACGACGCCACGCCCACACGACATCGCATTCTTCCGACTGTTGCGGCCGAGCATCGCACGCCCCACCTCAAGCACCCCGCAATGGCCCGCCCGCATTGGCCTGCATGCCTTATCCGACAAGGCTTTGCGTTAAATCGTACAAGCGCACGGACGTACACTTAACGGGTCCCTTTCCCGCTATCCGGTATTACACTAGCGACGCAGCAATTTTGACCTGGTAAGCTTGCCGCGCTTCGCTGGCCGCAGGCTGGCGGGTCCAACAATAATCCAGCGCGAGCCGCGCCGGTGAATGCGCCATGGCGGCACAACCGCACGCGGCGCGCCCTGAACCATCTCGAGGAGTACCCATAGTGAAGAAACTGCTTGCCACCCTCACGGTTGCCCTGCTCGCCGTCTCGGCCGGCGTCGCCCACGCGAAGGACTGGTCCACCGTGCGTTTCGGCGTTGACGCCAGCTACGCACCGTTCGAATCCAAAGCACCCGATGGCAAGCTGGTCGGCTTCGACATCGACCTTGGCAATGAAATCTGCAAGCGCCTGAATGCCAAGTGCGTGTGGGTCGAGCAAGACTTCGACGGCATGATCCCGGGCCTGAAGGCCAAGAAGTTCGACGGCGTGCTCTCGTCGATGACGATCACCCCGCAGCGCGAGCAGCAGATCGCCTTCTCGGCGAAGCTGTTCAACACGCCGACGCGCCTCGTCGCCAAGAAGGGCTCGAGCCTCGCGCCGACGGCTGACTCGCTCAAGGGCAAGTCGGTTGGCGTCGAACAGGGCACGATCCAGGAAACCTATGCCAAGGAAAACTGGGCGCCGAAGGGCGTGAACGTCGTGCCTTACCAGAACCAGGACCAGGTCTACGCCGACCTGCTCTCTGGCCGTCTGGACGCTGCGCTGCAGGATGAAGTGCAAGCGGATCTGGGCTTCCTGAAGACCCCGCGCGGCGCTGGCTTCCAGTTCGCCGGCAAGGAAATCCCGACGGGCGCCGCAGCTATCGGCCTGCGCAAGGAAGACGCCGACCTGAAGACGAAGATCGACAAGGCTATCGCCGACATGATCAAGGACGGCACGTACAAGAAGATCGAAGCGAAGTACTTCGACTTCGACGTGTACGGCGGCTAAGCACCGCATCGCGCCTGCGCTGCATCACGGCGCACGAAGCCCGGACTTGCGTCCGGGTTTTTTCTTTTCCGGATTTTTATTTCGGATTCCGTATTTTATGGCTATGCATCAGGCGCGCGCGGGCGGGCTGGTTCCGGCGCCGCGTCGAATCGGCTAAGATCGGTCTACGGCCCCGGCGTGCTTCTGCGGGGCCATCGTTCACTCCAACACCTTTTGCGGGCCGACGCGCCTCGCGCATCCATCATGCAAACCCGAAACCATCCGTTGATCGCGCCCGCGCTCGGTACCGCACGGGAACTTGCCAGTTTCCACTATGGCAAAGCCGGCGGTGACCAGAAGGTCTACATCCAGTCCTCGCTGCACGCCGACGAGCTGCCGGGCATGCTCGTCTCGTGGGTGCTGCGCCGCAAGCTCGCGGAGCTGGAAGCCGCGGGCCGCCTGCGCGGCGAGATCGTGATCGTGCCGGTGCCCAACCCCGTTGGCCTGAATCAGCACTGGCTCGGGCATATGATCGGCCGCTTCGAATCGAACACGGCGCAGAACTTCAACCGCAATTTTCATGAGCTCACCGCGCTCGTGCTGCCCAACATCGAGGCGCGCCTCGGGCCCGACGAAGCCGCGAACCGCACGGCCATCCGCGCGGCCATGGGCGAAGCACTGGCCGCGCAGCAGCCCAGGACCGAACTCGAATCGATGCGGCTCGCGCTCCAGCGCCTTTCGTATGACGCCGATATCGTGCTGGACCTGCATTGCGACTGGGAAGCCGCCATGCACATTTACACCAACCCCGAACTGTGGCCCGATGTCGAGCCGCTCGCGCGCTATCTCGACGCCAAGGCGTCGCTCCTCGCGCTCAACTCGATCGGCAATCCGTTCGACGAGATTCACAGCTTCTGCTGGTCGGAGCTGCGCGAACACTTCGGCACGCGCTTTCCCATTCCGTACGGCTCGATTTCGGTGACGGTCGAGCTGCGCGGCCAGCGCGACGTCTCGCACGAGCTTGCCGAACACGACGCCCAGGCCATCGTCGACTATCTGATCGGGCGCGGCGTGATCGAAGGCACGGCTGCGCCGCTGCCGCCGCTCGCCCATGCTGCCACGCCGCTCGCGGGCACGGAGCCGATCGTGGCGCCTGCCAGCGGCGTGCTCGTGTTCCGCGTGGATTGCGGCACGTGGGTGGAACGCGGCGCGGCCATTGCCGATGTCATCGACCCGCTCGCCGACACCGTGACGACGCTGCACGCAGGCGTGAGCGGCGTGATATACGCACGCCACAGCGCGCGCTTCGCCACGGCCGGCATGGAAGTCGCACGCATTGCTGGGGAAAAGCCCATTCGCAGCGGCTCGCTCCTCTCGCTGTAACTGCAACACCTTACCGTAAAAGGGCTCGCACCACGGGTGCGAGCCCTTTTTTGTGGGCTTTCCGCGCCAATTCAATTATTTCGGATAACTAATTTCCAATTTTCTTGAATCGACGACAATTAGCCATGTAAAACACGCATTGATCGACCGTTAATGCGCTCTTGAAATCAATCAATTTCACCTTGAAGCCAGATTCAAAAGATCGATTAACCCAGCAAATAGAAGAAAGCTTAGAAAAAAATTTTATATGGCTGATTGTCGCAATACGGCCTTTCAAATCGACAGGAAAATCGCCCGCAAGCCCAATACCCGCGGGCCTCGAGCGTCGTTCTCCGGGCGCGCAACCTGTGTGTCGCATTCTCACAACAGAATGACGACATTTTGCCTACAAAGCCTTACTGTCACATTCCTTTCGTTATCGACCCTTAAATTGCAGCCCGTCACATTGACCGGCCCATAAGAGGCCGGAGTAGTCACTTTCCTTTACCCGGAGAAACAGTTGAAAAAGAAAATTCTGACCACCGCTATTCTTGCCTCGATCGCAGGCGTTGCCCACGCACAAAGCAGCGTGACGCTGTACGGCATTATCGACGCGGGTGTGAACTACATCAGCAACGTGAAAAACGCGACGGGCGGCAGCTCGCATCAGTTCTCGTACGGTGACGGCGTTGCCCAAGGCAGCCGTTGGGGCCTGCGCGGCACGGAAGACCTGGGCGGCGGCCTGAAGGCGATCTTCGTGCTCGAAAACGGCTTCAACAGCGGTAACGGCACGGCTGGCCAGGGCGGCGCGATGTTCGGCCGTCAAGCGTTCGTCGGTCTGACGCAATCGAACATCGGTTCGCTGACGTTCGGCCGTCAATACTCGTTCAGCACGGACATTCTCGGCTCGCAGTACTCGACCGGGGGCAACACGGTTTCGGGTAACTGGGCATACCACTTCAACGACATCGACCAGTTGACCTCGAGCCGCATCAACAACGCGGTCAAGTTCCAGAGCGTGAACTTCTCGGGCTTCACGTTCGGCGGCCTGTATGGCTTCTCGAACTCGACGTCGTTCGCCGGCGCACCGGCAACGGCTTCGACGGCTTCGTCGCGTGCCTACAGCTTCGGCGCGAACTACGGTTACGGCCCCTTCAGCCTCGGCGCCGCGTACACGAACATCACATACCCGGCCAACACCACGCAGTCGACGACCTCGATCGCCAACCTGCCGGCGACCCAAACCACCGTCGCGCTGCACGGCCTGCGCTCGTTCGGCGTGGGTGGCCGCTACATCGTCGGTCCGGCAACGCTGTGGGCCCTGTGGACCAACACGCTGCTCTCGCCGATCGCCGGTTCGTCGACGCTCTACAACGCGTACGAAGCGGGCGGCAAGTACGCCTTCACGCCGGCTCTCTCGGCAGGCCTCGGCTACACGTACTCGCGCGCCTCGGGCAGCCAGACGGCTCACTGGAACCAGGTCAACGCATCGGTTGACTACGCGCTCAGCAAGCGCACCGACGTCTACGGCCTCGTGACGTACCAGGACGCATCGGGCACGCTAGCGAACGGCCAGAAGGTTCAGGCACAGATCGGTGACTCGAGCTCGAGCATTTACCAGCCGTCGGGCACGGGTTCGCAGAATCAAGTCGCGGTTCGCGTCGGTATCCGCCACAAGTTCTAAGCAGCCGCTTTACGCAGCAACGTTACGCAACAGCGGCAGCCGGCGGCTCATGGCGCCGGCTCTGCTCGGCGCGCCGCAGCCCACGCTGCACGACGCGCCTTACCGGACGGGGCATCCCTTGGGATGCCCCGCTTTTTTTGGTTCATCGCAGTTCTGCCGCGGCGCAAGGGCAAAACCAACGGCCGCTGGCGGGCCACCGCCATCGAGCCACGACGCCCAGCGTCACGCCTTCTTGACGAATTCCGATTTGAGGCTCATGGCGCCAAAGCCGTCAATCTTGCAATCGATATCGTGATCGCTGTCCACAAGGCGGATATTTTTCACTTTGGTGCCCATCTTGATCACGCCAGCCGAACCCTTGAGCTTCAAGTCCTTGATGACCGTGACGGTATCCCCGTCCTGAAGGACATTGCCGGCCGAATCGCGATACACCCTGCCCGCCGTTTCGGCCGGCGCGGCGGCTTGCCGCGACCATTCGTGCGCACACTCCGGGCAGATGTAGACCTCTCCATCTTCGTAGGTGAACTCGGAATTGCATTTCGGACAGCGTGGCAATGCGCTCATGGTGAATCCTTAGTGCTGACGGGGGCAATAAAAGCGCGCAAGTATAGCGGCTCCGGCACCTTGCCCAACCTGCCATGCGTGCGGCCTGCGGCGTTATGCCCGCCACACCCCCGCCCTGGCCCCGCTTCTGGTACGCTGCGCTCTCTCACCTCGCAGCTATCGAACCGATGGAACTCCCTTTCAACGAAGCCGCCGTCTCGGTCACGCGCAACGCGCTTTCCGCAGCCGGCCAGGTCTTCCCCATGCGCGATATCGAGGACGTACGCATCGTCATCGGGCGGCGCAGCCGTGTCGTGCCCATCGCGATCAGCGGCGTAGGCGCCGCAGGCGCTGTCGTGGGCGGCGTGCTCGGCTCGGCGACCGGTCTCGCGTGCGGCGTGATGGTGATCGTAGTGGGCTGGCTCGCGTGGCTCTGGCAAGAGGCCGTGCATCGACTCTATGTCGTGACGGGCGGAGAACCGCGCGAGGCGGTCACGAGCCTCGACCCCGCATTCCTCGAACGCGTGGCAGAGGCGGTGCGCACCGCCAAGGCCGCGCAACCCGCACAACCCGCACCGGCCGAGGGCGGCACGACGCGGCCCGCAGCGCCCTGATTCACGGCAAGCGCAGTTGGAAGGACTGCGCGCGCCTGCCCCTCACGCCATTTCGATCGATTTCACGTGCCAGATATCGCGGGCGTATTCCGCGATCGCACGGTCCGAAGAGAATTTCCCCATTCCCGCCACGTTTTCGATCGCGCTTGCGGTCCACGCCGGCACGTCCATGAAACGCTGGTCGGCGGCGTCCTGGGCCTCGATGAAAGCCGAGTAGTCCGCCAGCACGAGGTAGTGGTCGCCCCAGTCCACGAGCGTGTGGAAGATGTCCGTGTAGCGTGCCGTATCGTGCGGTGAAAAGAAGCCCGTGCGGATCTGGTCGAGCGCGCGGCGCAGCTCGGCGTTCTCCTCGTAGACCTGGCGCGGCCGGTAGCCCGCGCAACGCAACTGGTCGACCTGGTCGGACGTGTGCCCGAAGATGAAGATGTTGTCCTGCCCCACGGCCTCGCCGATCTCGATGTTCGCACCGTCCAGCGTGCCCATGGTGAGCGCGCCGTTGAGCGCGAGCTTCATGTTGCCGGTGCCCGACGCTTCGGTGCCCGCCGTCGAGATCTGCTCGGAAAGGTCCGCCGCGGGAATCAGCATTTCGGCCACGCTCACGCCGTAGTTCGGCACGAACACCACCTTCAGGCGATCGCCCACCGCAGGATCGTTGTTGATCTTCGCGGCCACGTCGTTGATGAGGTGAATGATCATCTTCGCCATGCGGTAGGCCGAGGCGGCCTTGCCCGCGAACAGCACGACACGCGGCACCCAGTCGCGCTCCGGCGCTTCGAGAATGCGGTTGTAGCGCGTGATCACGTGCAGCACGTTGAGCAACTGGCGCTTGTACTCGTGAATGCGCTTGACCTGCATGTCGAACAGCGCGTCGGGATTGAAGACAATGCCCGTGCGCTCCAGGGCGCGGTGTGCGAGGCGCACCTTGTTGCTGCGCTTGGCCGCGCGGAACGCGGCTTCGAACGATGCATCGCCGCGCAGCTTGCGCAGCGCGCCCAGTTCGAAGAGATCGCTGCGCCAACGCGGCCCGATCGCTTCGTCCACGAGGTGCGCGAGCGGCGGGCTCGCCTGCGCGAGCCAGCGACGCGGGGTGATCCCATTGGTCACGTTCGTGAAGCGGTCGGGAAAGAGGCGCGCGAAGTCGGCGAAGATATCGCGCGTCATCAGTTGCGAGTGCAACTTCGACACGCCGTTGACCTTGTGGCTCGCCACGATCGCGAGATAGGCCATGCGCACGCGGCGCTGGCCGTATTCGTCCACGAGCGAGATGCGGCGGATCAGGTCGAGATCGTGCGCACCGCGGTCGCTCGCTTCGCGCAGGAACGCCGCGTTGATGTCGAAGATGATTTCGAGGTGGCGCGGCAGCAAGCGCGCCAATAGTTCGATATCCCAGGTTTCCAGCGCTTCGGGCATCAGCGTGTGGTTGGTGTACGAGAACACGCGGCGCACGTGGGCCATCGCGTCGTCCCACGGCAGATGATGCACGTCCACGAGCAGGCGGATCAATTCAGGGATAGCCAGCACGGGGTGCGTGTCGTTCAGGTGCACCGCGACCTTTTCGGAGAAGCGCCCGAACGTGCTGTGCGTGCGCAGGTAGCGGCGAATCAGGTCCTGCATCGTCGCGGAGACGAAGAAATACTCCTGACGCAGGCGCAATTCGCGTCCGGCCATCGTCGAGTCGTCGGGATAGAGCAGGCGCGAGACGTTCTCGGAGATGTTGCGCGCTTCCACCGCGCGCTGATAGTCGCCCTGGTTGAACGCAGAAAGATTGAGCTCTTCATCCGCGCGCGCGGACCACAGCCGCAGCGTATTGGTCGCGCTCGTGGCGTAGCCGGGAATGACCGTGTCGTAGGCCATGGCGTTCACATGCTGCGTGTCGATCCATTCCACATGGCCGTTGTGCTGCTGGGTGCGCCCGCCAAAATGCACGGGGTACTGGACCTCGGGCCGTGGAAACTCCCAGGGGTTGCCATAGCGCAGCCAGTAGTCGGGTGCTTCGACCTGTTCGCCGTTGACGATCTGCTGACGGAACATGCCGTAGTCGTAGCGAATGCCATAGCCGAAGCCCGGAATGCCGAGCGTCGCCATCGAATCGAGAAAGCACGCCGCGAGACGGCCGAGGCCGCCGTTGCCGAGCGCGGCGTCGGGCTCGTAATCGAGCACGGTGTCCATGTCGACGCCCACGCTCGCGAGCGCCTCTTTCATCTGCTCGTGAATACCGAGCGCGATCAGCGCGTTCGAGAACGTGCGGCCGATGAGAAACTCCATCGACAGGTAATAGACGCGTTTGACGTCCTGATCGTACTGGCGGCGCGTGGTGATCATCCAGCGCTCGACGAGGCGGTCGCGCACGGCGAGCGCCGCGGCGTGCAGCCAGTCTTGCGGGCGGGCCGTCACGGCGTCCTTGCCGACACCGTACATCAGGCGGTTGGAGAGGGAACGGCGCAGCGCTTCGACGCTGCTTTGCAACTGATCGAACTCGAGACCGATGGCTGTCATCGACGAACTCCTGTCGAGTGCACCTGGCGCTGAAGCGCCTGGTGCAGTCCCACGCAATAGCGCTGGAAGAAGCAGAGTGTCCCAAGATGGTGCAGGACGCGCGGTTGTTCTGGGCCTGCGCCGCGCGTGGCGGAACGGAACGATGACGCATCGGCGTCGCGGCGCAAAAGGCCGACACCGCTCGCCCGCGAGCGCAGATCAATTTGCAGAGTAGTGCATTTTCAAAGGGCGTGCGGCGGCGCGCCAACCGGGCGCGGAGCACAGCCGCCCGGCACACGGAACTTGCCGGCCGCCTCGATCCCTTGCGATGCGGACGGTTCCGCGCGCGCAGCGCGGCGGCACGCGTGCGCTTGACGGGCTTGGCGGTTAGTTGCGATATGACGACGTTCGATGGCGATTGCGCGCGACCCAAAGCCTTACAGTCACCCCACGCTTTGAAGCGTCTCCTGCAAAACCAGGCGGGCTCTGTAACAATCACTGGATTCGTCCGTGCGGCCCGCGCCGCAGCCTTCCTCGTCCACCCGCTCGAGACTGTCTTGTCCGAAACCTTTTCCGCGGCGCGCGAAACCCGCAATACCAGCCCTGCCGAGCCTCCCGACGCGCCCATGTCCGCGAAGAACCGGCGCGCGATGGGCGCGGTGATGCTCGCCGTCGCGCTCGCGACGCTCGACACCGCCATCGCCAACACCGCGCTGCCCGCCATCGCCACCGACCTGCACGCGGCTCCCGCCGCCTCGGTATGGATCATCAACGCGTACCAGCTCGCGATGGTCGCCACGTTGCTGCCGCTCGCCGCGCTCGGGGACATCATCGGCCACCGGCGCATCTATATCAGCGGCCTGGCGATCTTTACGGTCGCTTCGCTTGCCTGCGCGCTCTCGCCCACGCTCGCCGCGCTTGCCGGCGCGCGCGTGCTGCAGGGGCTGGGTGCGAGCGCCATCATGAGCGTGAACACGGCGCTGATCCGCTTTCTTTACCCGCCGCACCGGCTAGGGCGCGGGCTCGGCATGAATGCGCTGATCGTGGGCGTTTCATTCGCCGTTGGCCCGACCGTGGCCTCGCTGATCCTCTCCGCGGGCACCTGGCCGTGGCTCTTCGCGATCAACGTGCCGCTCGGCGTGCTCGCATTCGTGTTCGCGCTGCCCGCGCTGCCGCACACCGCGCGCGGCAAGCACGCTTTCGATCCCGTCGCGGCGGTGCTCAACGTGATCACCTTCGCGGCGCTGATCTTCGCGCTCGGCGAAGCCGCGCAGCGCGCGCCTGGCCTGGAAGTGGGCATTGCAGCCGTCGTGGCGCTGGTATTCGGCGCGCTGCTGATCCGGCGCGAAGCCGGACATCCCGCGCCCATGCTGCCCGTGGATCTGTTCCGCCGGCCGGTATTCGCGCTTTCGTCGGTCACCGCGATCTGCTCGTTCGCGGCCCAGGGCCTCGCGTTCGTGTCGCTGCCGTTCTATTTCGAAACCGTGCTGATGCGCAGCCAGGTGGAGACGGGCTTCCTGATGACGCCCTGGCCCGTTGTCGTGGCCGCCGCGGCGCCGATTGCAGGACGCCTCTCCGACCGCTATCCGCCCGGCCTGCTCGGCGCCATCGGCCTTGCCATCCTTTCGGCGGGCATGGCTTCGCTCGCGCTGCTGCCCGTGCACCCCACGCTGACGGACATCGTCGTGCGCATGTCGATCTGCGGCGCGGGCTTCGGCTTTTTCCAGTCGCCCAACCTGCGGGCGATCATGGCGAGCGCGCCGCCCGAGCGCAGCGGCGGCGCGAGCGGCACGATCGCCGTCTCTCGTCTGCTCGGGCAGACCACGGGCGCGGCGTTGGTCGCGCTGTGCTTCGGGATCGTGGGCCGGCACGGCCCGACGCTCGCGTTGGGCCTTGGCTGCGCCTTCGCGGGCGCGGCGGCCATTGCGAGCGGGCTGCGGCTCTTCGCGCCGTCGCACCGGGCGGTGCAGCGCGGGTAATGCAGGCGATGCGCTCAGCTAAGGTCTGAGGCAAAGGCGCGTTGGACAAGCGCGCCTTTGCCAGCCCTACTGTCGGCTCAGCGCGCGAAGTAACCCTTCACCGCCGCCAGGAACGTATCGATATCGGCGGCCGTCACGTCGAGGTGCGTCACGAAGCGCGACGCGTACAGCATCTGCGTGAGAATGCCGCGCTCCTTCAGATACGCCTCCAATGGCGCGCAGTGTTCCTGCGGGAACTGCACGAACACCATGTTGGTGGCGTGCGACATCACCTTCACCTGATCGATCTGCGCGAGACCCGCGGCGAGACGCGCGGCGTTCGCATGGTCGTCGGCAAGACGCGCGACGTTGTGATCGAGCGCGTAAAGGCACGCGGCCGCGAGCACGCCCGACTGGCGCATGCCGCCGCCCAGCACTTTGCGCCAGCGATGCGCGACGTCGATGAGCGCGCGGCTGCCCACCAGCACCGACCCCACCGGCGTGCCCAAACCCTTCGAAAAGCAGATCGACACCGAGTCGAAGCCCGCCGCGAGTACCTCGAGCGGCTGGCCCGAGGCGACCACCGCGTTGTACACGCGTGCGCCGTCGAGGTGCGTGGCAAGCCCGCGCTCACGCGCGAGCTGCGTGGCCTTCGCGACGTAATCTGCCGGCAGCACCTTGCCGCCGATGGTGTTTTCGAGCGCGAGCAGGCGCGTGCGCGCGAAGTGGTCGTCGAGCGGCTTGATCGCGGCGGCGATACGCTCGAGCGGGATCGAACCGTCTTCGGCGTTGTCGAGCGGTTGCGGCTGGATGCTGCCCAGCACGGCCGCGCCGCCGCCCTCGTACTTATAGGTGTGCGCCGCCTGGCCGACGATGTACTCGTCGCCGCGCGCGCAATGCGCCATCAGCGCGGCAAGGTTGCTCTGCGTGCCGCTCGGGAAAAATAGCCCCGCCTCCTTGCCCGCCTCTTGCGCCACGCGCGCCTGCAGGCGCAGCACGGTCGGGTCGTCGCCCCACACGTCGTCGCCGGTTTCGGCGCGGGTCATGGCGGCGAGCATGGCTTCGCTCGGACGGGTGACGGTGTCGCTGCGCAGGTCGATCATTGCGATGAAATCCTCGTGGTTAAAGCACGCGCGGAATGGACGTGCGCGCGCCTTGTCGGGCACGCGCTGCGCGGCGTGGGAATCATCGAGTGTATTTTCAAACGGCGCCCCAGCGCAATGCCGGGGCGCTCGCCCCGCGCGCTGCCGCCGTGGCTAGTGCGCGAGCAGCGGCAGCGGATCAACGGGCTTGCCGTCGCTACGGACTTCGAACTGAACGCCGCCGCTGCCCATTTCCGCGATCGGCTGGCCTTGCGAGACGGCGTCGTCTTCCTTCACGAGCAGCTTGCCGTTGCGGCCGTAGGCCGTCACGACCTGGTCGTTGTGCTTGATGATCACGAGCGGCCCGTAAGCCTCGATACCCGTGCCCGCGTAGACCACCCGGCCAGCGGCAGCGGCCTTGACCTCCTCGCCGGGCGTCCCGCCGATTACGATGCCGGTGGACTTGCCCGGCACGAAGCGCTGCAGGATCGGTCCGCGCGCGGGCCACGCGAGCGCGATGCTGGGCGCGACCGGCGCGGGCATGGCTACGCCGTTGGCGGCGGGCGCGCCGGGCATCTGCACCTGCCCCGGCGGCGTGGCCACTGCGTAGTTGGGCGGGGGTGCGACGCGCAGGACCTGGCCTGGCAGGATCTGGGCGTTGGCCGAAGGCAGCTGGTTCCAGCTCGCGATGTCCTGCGGACGCTGGCCGAAGGCGCCGGCGACGCGCGAGAGCGTGTCGCCCGGATTGACGCGGTAGTAGCCCGCAGGCACGCCGCTCGTGGACATGGCGGGCGCGCTCGGGGACTCCGCCCAGGGCGCGAAGGTGCTGCTACAGGCGCTGCAGACGAGCGTGAGGGCGGCGAGCGCCGCATACGCGCCCGGGTTTCGCCGTTGTCGATTCATCTTGCTGTTCCTCGCTTGGTCCTCGCGTACGACAAAAAATACGCGTATGGGATGCGCGGCGGGCCGCAGGCGTTCGCTTGCGCGCCACATTCCGCGCGAATTAAGCCGAAGCTAAGCCGGAAATGGCGAACGTCCCCATTATATCGTTCATGCTCCAACCGCCTTTTTTCGCGGGCATGCTCGCCCGGCCAGCGTTCGCGCGGGTCAACGCCTATACTGGTTCACGCGTCACCCGATAATCAGATGAAAGGCCTCTCGCTGCAGTCCCATGGCCCTGAGGGATCCGAGAATGAACAAAGCCACCTTTCTTTCGCTGCAGCTCAACGTCGAAGATGTCACGTCGTCGCCGGGCCTCGTCGAATTGTTGAACAACCATCTCATCTTCGCTGCCGACGTGGCCGAAGCCGCCGACGAACTGGTGCAGCACGCCAGCATCGCACGGCTTTCCGGCGCCACCCAGGCGTCCGTGGAAATTCCCGCCGTGGTCATCGAGCGTCTGCGCGACGCGCTCGACACCCTGAGCGGCTATGACGAAACCTGGCTTTTCGCGCTCGAACCCGGCCGTGCGCTCTTTGACGACATCGCACGCCGGCCTCGCCTGCTTCACTAGTACGCGAACCCGGAGCGGACGGCGCCCTACCCGCATCGCCCGCCCCATTTGCCTGCGCGCTGGCGCCTGTGTGCCACGCCGCCGCGCGCGGAGCGCCTGCCTTATTTCTGGCGCGCCAAACTGGGGGAACCGCCGTGAAATCCATTCTGAACCGCCGCAACACCGCGCTCTCTGGCGCACCATCACGAATCCTTGCCGTGGCCCATGATGCGGCCACGCAACGCGCCGCCGCAAGCGAAGCCGCCAGCCGCGCCCCGCATTCCGCCGCCGATTCCACTGATTCCTCAGTCACGCTTCCCGAGACCAACGGCGAGATCGAGTCGCGCGGAGAACCGGCCGCTGGCGCGGCCGTGCTGCCCGAGGGCGCCGGCGGACCTCGCCCGGTCTCCACGCTCCATCCGGTGCCGGTCATGCCCGCGCACCTGAACGGCCGACCGGTGCAGATCGCCGACGGCGCCGCGTTCGAAGCGCTCCACGCCGCCGACGAGTTGCTGACGTTCCGCGTCTATCGCTGCTTCGCCTATACGGTCAGCCTCTTCTTCCATCCGTCCACGCTCGGCTACTTCGTCGCGCTACATCAGGAAAGCGTACTGTGGCGCGCGCTGAAAGCCAACGACCTCGACGCAGCCGGCTCGGCGTTTCACCTGATGCAGGAGCAAGCCACGCGCCTCGCTGACGGCGAAACGCGCCGCGTGCAGCTCGTCGCGCAGAACGCGGAGCTGTCTCGGCAAATCGAGGAGTCGGAAGCCCAGGCCGAACGCCTGCGCGTGGACCTGCAGCGCCACGCGGAACAGGAACAGACGGTAACCGGCCGCCAGCATCAGGTGCGCAAGGAAGTGGCGCAACTGGAGGCGCAGCGCATTGCCGCGCAGGCACAGTTGAACAAGGCGCACCGGGCGCTGCATCAGCTCAAGGTCGCGACGAGCGAGGGCGTGCCGCATCTGCATGCACGGTGATCACGCAAGCGTGCCCAGTTGCCGCGCGAATCGCCGGGCGGCGTCGAGGCCGAAGCGGCTCGGCGCCAGCTTGACGTCGCGGTCATATTCGACGTCGATGCCCATGCGCCACGCCGCAATGCGCTTGCCGTAGCAAATGACCGTATCGAGTGACTGCATGACGAAGACGATGGCGGGCAGCACCTGCTGATACAGGGCTTGCGCGCGCTCGATATCGCCTGAACAAAACGCCGCGTAAATCTGCCGCTGCCAGTCGAAGCAATCGGGCGCGACGATCATGCCCGCGCAGCCGGCGCGCAGATTGTCGAGCAATTCCAGGCCGCCGCGGCCGTTGAGCACGGGCATCAGATCGCCGATCTGCGCGATCGTTTCGGCAATCGTCACCGCGGGGCCTTCGCCCTTGAGCACACGGAAGTTCGGACATTGCGCGGCAAGCGCGCGCAAATTGCCCGGCGAGAGCCCGACGCCCAGATACTCCGGCGCATTCTGAATGCCGACCGTTGCGTCCAGCCCCGCCATCACGCCAGCGAAGAAGTCGAAATAGAACGGCTCGGGTTGCGCGGGCTCGCCTTGCGCGCGCGCGGGCGGCTGGAGGATCAGCCACGCCGCGCCGCGCTCGATGGCGTGTTGCGCGAATTCGCGCTGCGCTGCAACCGTCGGACCGCTCACCGTGACCGCAAGCGGCAGCGCGCCGCCGCTGTCCTCCTGCGCCCAGTCGATCACCTGCTCGCGTTCTGCGCGCGAAAGCTTGTTGACCTCGGTCGCGAGCCCGAGCACCGCAATGCCCGGCGCGCCGGCGCGCACGACCGCTTCGACCTGGCGGCGCATGGCAGCGCGGTCAAGGCGGTTATCGCGATCGAAGAACGCGTAGAGGATCGGGTAGATGCCGGCAATTGCGCCGGCGGCTTTGGCTGACGCTGCCATCACTTTCTCCGGCACGATCAGTGGGAGTCGCGCGGCACGGCCGCGCCGCTTGCGCCGACGAGAAAGTCCAGGTCGGCGCCCTTGTCGGCCTGCAGCACGTGTTCGACGTAGAGCCGGTAATAGCCGCGCTCGGGCAGTTCGGGCGCCTTCCACTCAGTCTTGCGGCGCGCGAGTTCCTCGTCGGAGACTTCCAGATGCAAGCGCCGCGCCGCGACGTCCAGCTCGATCATGTCGCCCGTGCGCACGAGCGCGAGCGGTCCGCCCGCAGCCGCTTCGGGCGACACGTGCAATACGACCGCGCCATATGCCGTGCCGCTCATGCGGCCATCCGATATACGCACCATGTCGGTAATGCCCTTTTGCAGCACCTTCTTCGGTAGCGGCATGTTGCCGACCTCGGCGAAACCGGGATAGCCCTTGGGCCCGGCACCCTTGAGGACCATGACGCAATGTTCGTCGACATCGAGCGATGCGTCGTCGACCTTCGCGTGCAGTTCCTCGACGTTCTCGAACACCACCGCGCGGCCGCGATGACGCAACAGCGCCGGCGTGGCGGCAGAAGGCTTGATGACCGCGCCGTCGGGCGCCAGGTTGCCCTTGAGCACGGCGATACCCGCTTTGGGCTTGAACGGCTGCGCAAACGAGGTAATGACTTCGGCGTTGTAGTTCGGCGCGTCGGCCACGTTTTCCCAGAGGGTTTTACCGTTGACGGTCAACGCGTCCCGATGCAGCAGCCCTTGCTCGCCGAGTTGCCGCAGCACCGCAGGCAAGCCGCCCGCGTAGTAAAAATCCTCCATCAGATAATGGCCTGAAGGCTGCAGATTCACGAGGCACGGTATGTCCGAGCCGAGTTCCCAGTCATCGAGCGAAAGCGGCACGCCGATGCGCCGCGCGAGCGCGATCAGATGCACGACGGCATTCGTCGAGCCGCCGATGGCCGCGTTGGTGCGGATCGCATTTTCGAAAGCCGCGCGGGTGAGGATCTTCGACATCGTGAGGTCTTCGCGCACCATCTCGACGATGCGCCGCCCCGCGAGTTGCGCGAGCACCTGGCGGCGCGCATCGACGGCGGGGATGGCCGCATTGTGCGGCAGCCCCATGCCCAGCGATTCGACCATCGATGCCATCGTGGAAGCCGTGCCCATGGTCATGCAGTGGCCGCGCGAGCGGTTCATGCACGACTCCGCCTCGACGAATTCGGCCTGCGACATCGTCCCCGCACGCACTTCCTCGGACATTTGCCACACGCCCGTGCCCGAGCCGATTTCATGGCCCCGGAAACGTCCGTTGAGCATCGGGCCGCCCGAAACGGCGAGCGCGGGCAAGTCGCACGACGCTGCGCCCATCAGCAAGGCAGGCGTGGTCTTGTCGCAGCCGACGAGCAAAATCGTGCCGTCGATCGGATTGCCGCGAATCGACTCTTCGACGTCCATCGAAGCGAGGTTTCGAAACAGCATCGCGGTGGGGCGCAGGTTCGATTCGCCCAGCGACATCACGGGAAATTCGAGCGGCAGGCCGCCAGCCTCGTACACCCCTTTCTTCACGTACTCCGCGAGTTCGCGAAAATGCGCGTTGCACGGCGTGAGTTCCGACCACGTATTGCAGATGCCGATGACGGGGCGGCCGTCGAACGCGTCGTGAGGGATGCCCTGATTCTTCATCCACGAGCGGTGGATGAAGCCGTCCTTGTCGGCTTTGCCGAACCAGGCTTGACTGCGCAAGGGCTTGCGGGTGGAGCGGGTCATGGCGGGGCGTCTCCTGTCGCTGGGCAACTGTCATGGAAACTGCCGCCCGATCATAGGAGTGACGTCCGGACCCGTCAATGTTTGATACGGCGTCCTTAGATAGGGATAAAGCGCACCACAAAAAAGTACGGGCCGGTGGAGAACCGGCCCGTGCTGGACTGCCTTTTGCAACAACGTACTGCCTACTGCGTACTGCTACTGCACGGCTGCACCTCTCACTGCGCCAGCCAACTTCAACTACCTTCTGCTCTCTCTGCGTACTGCAACTGCTTCACTGCAACAACTCGCCTGCGTACTGCAACTGCACACTGCGAACTGCAACTACTCACTGCGTATTGCAACTCCAACTTCTACCGCGACATCTCACTGCGTACTGCGACTGCACCTACTCGCACTGCAACTTCTGCTGCAACTACCGACAACGTACAGCGACAACTCACTACAGGGGGTAGCTTGCCGGAACCGCCTGCGGCGGTTCCATTCGGTCAGGGCTTAGTGACCGAAGTAAATGCGCTGGCTCGGTGCGACTTGCGCCGGTTGCACTGCTGCGCCCGACTGCGACGTGCCTGCTGCCGGTGCGCCGTAACCGCTGGTGTCGCCGGCGGCGAGCTTTTCCTGGGTCACGCGGGCTTGAGCGGCCTGCAGGTTTTCCGGGTAGTTCACATGGTCTGCCGACGGGTTGTAGCCAGCGTGCTCCAGTTGAACCAGCTCCGCACGCACCTGGGCGCGGGTCAGGCCTTGCTCGCTCGACTGGGCGAACGAGATTGCCGGGATGGCAAGAGCGGCGGCAACGACAACTGCGGGGATGAGCTTGTTCATGATCGGACCTCCATCTGTTTTATGTCAGCTTCGGAACACCGTGTTCGTCAGCCGTTGAATACAGTGTAGGCGTCCGGTCTCGCTAGGGAAAACCCTAATTCATCAAAACACCGTTGCAATTTCCGCAATAAAAAAAGGTGAGTCCCGCGGACTCACCTTTCGATTCCAACAAAGGCCGCAACGACAATGCGGTCTTTTGTCTTGCGATTTCCTTACGACCAGTCGGCGTGGAAGCTGCCCGGCTTGTCGATGCGCTCGAACGTGTGCGCGCCGAAGAAGTCGCGTTGCGCCTGCACGAGGTTGGCGGGCACGCGCTCCGAGCGGTAGCCGTCGAAGTACGCAACCGCCGACGAGAACGCCGGCACCGGCACGCCCGCGCTCACTGCCTGGACCACCACGTCGCGCAGCGCCGACTGATAGTTGGCCGCGATGTCACGGAAATAGGGATCGAGCAACAGGTTGTCGAGCTGCGGGTTCTTCGCGTAAGCGTCCATGATCTTCTGCAGGAAGCGCGCGCGGATGATGCAGCCCGCGCGGAAGATCTTGGCGATCGTGCCGTACTGGAAGTCCCACTTGTACTCGTCGGAGGCGGCGCGCAGTTGCGCGAAGCCTTGCGCGTACGAAATGACCTTCGAGAAGTACAGCGCGCGGCGCACCGACTCGATGAACGCCTTGCGGTCGCCCGAGAACGGCTTCGCGTCCGGGCCCGAGAGCACCTTGCTCGCCGCCACGCGCTGCGTCTTGAGCGACGAGAGCACGCGCGCGAACACGGCTTCGGTGATGAGCGGCAGCGGCGCGCCGAGATCCAGTGCGTTCTGGCTGGTCCACTTGCCGGTGCCCTTTTGTGCGGCGCGGTCGAGAATCACGTCGACGAGATCCTTGCCCGTTTCCTCGTCCTTCTTGCCGAAGATCTTCGAGGTGATTTCGATCAGATAGCTGTCGAGTTCGCCCTCGTTCCATTCGGTGTAGACCTTGCCCAGTTCCTCGTTCGAGAGGCCGAGCACCTGCTTGAGCACCGCGTAGCTTTCGGCGATCAGCTGCATGTCGCCGTATTCGATGCCGTTGTGCACCATCTTCACGAAATGGCCCGCGCCGTCCGGACCCATGTAGGCCACGCACGGCTCGCCGTCCGGTGCCTTCGCGGCGATTTCGGTCAGGATCGGCGCAACCAGATCGTAAGCATCGCGCTGGCCGCCCGGCATGATCGACGGGCCTTTGAGCGCGCCTTCCTCGCCGCCCGACACGCCCGTGCCGATGAAGTGCAGGCCCGACTTCGCGAGTTCCTGGTTGCGGCGGATGGTATCCGTGAAGTGCGTATTGCCGCCGTCGATCAGGATGTCGCCCTTCTCCAGCAGCGGCTTGAGTGCGGCGATGGTGTCGTCGGTCGGCGCGCCGGCCTTCACCATCATCAGAATGCGGCGCGGTTTTTCCAGCGAATCCACGAACTCTTCGAGCGTGTACGCCGGCACGAGCTTGCGATCCGGATACTCAGCGATCAGCTCGTCGGTTCTGGCGCGGCTGCGATTGAACACCGAGACCGCATGGCCGCGGCTTTCGATGTTGAGCGCCAGATTGCTACCCATCACGGCCAGACCCACAACGCCGATTGGCTGTTTGCTCATGTTGATTCTCCACTTCATTCATTGACGGCGCCGCAACGGGGCGCCAACCGTGCAAGCATAAGGGAAACGCCCAGGAGCCGCGCGCACGCGCGCATTGCGACCCATGTTTCCCTACCTGCTTAGCGTTTTCGGAACACCAGACTGAAATTATTCGCCGGCATCGCCACGCGCGCCTCGCAGTCGAAGCCTTGCGCCTGCGCCAGCGCCTCCACTTCTTCCATGTCGCGCACGCCCCAGGACGGGTCGCGCGCGCGAAGGTCGGCGTCGAAGGCCTCGTTGCTCGGCGCAGTGTGCGCGCCTTCGCGCCGGTACGGCCCGTAAAGCACGAGCGCGCCCCCTGAAGCAACGCGCGCGCCTGCACCTTTCATCAGCGCCTGCGCCGCTTCCCACGGCGCGATGTGAATCATGTTGATGCAAACGATGGCATCCACCGCGCCGATCGGCCAGGGCTCGCGGCGCACGTCGAGATCGAGCGGCGCGCGCAGATTGGCGAGTCCCGTGTGCTCGCGCCAGGCGTCGATCGAGGCGCGGGCTCGCGCGTCGGCGTCGCTCGGCTGCCAGGCGAGGTCAGGAAACGCTGCCGCGAAATGGACGGCATGCTGGCCGGTGCCGCTCGCGATTTCGAGCACCGTACCCCGCGCGGGCAGCGCGCCGCGCAGCACCTCGAGGATCGGCGCGGCGTTGCGCTCGGCGGCGGGCGCGTTTAGGCGTTGGGCGGCTTGCGGGTCGTTCATCGTGTTGCGTTCTCTTCTCTTCGGCGTTGAATCGGCTTGCGCTCAGTACAGCGTGGTCTTGATGCGTTCGGCCAGACCGGCTTCATAAGTCTCGGCGTCGAACGTCTCGCCATATTGCTCCTCGTTCACACGGCGCAGCATTTCACCCGCACTCGGCAGATGCGAGCGTTCGACGTGACGCGACGGATCCCACAGCTTCGAGCGCACGATGGCCTTGGAGCAATGGAAATACACACTTTCCACGTCGATCACGAGCACCGAGCGCGGCGGCTTGCCGTCCACGGCGAAGCTCGCGGCGAGCACGGGGTCGGTGCTCACACGGCCGCGCCCGTTCACGCGCAGCATCTCGCCCACGCCCGGCACCATGAATAGCAGGCCCACCTGCGACGAGGCGACCACGTTGCGCAGACTGTCCACACGGTTGTTGCCGGGGCGGTCGGGCAACGCGAGCGTGTGCTCGTCGAGAATGCGCACGAAACCCGGTGCGTCGCCGCGCGGCGAGCAGTCGAGGCCTTCCGGCCCGCCCGTGGCGAGCACGACGAACGGCGAGCTTTCGATGAAGCGCCGGTAGTCCGCGTTGACGTGATCGATTTCCTTGCGCAGCGCGCGTTCGTGCGGCGTGCCGTAATGCGCTTCGAGGTCGGCTAGCGTGGTCAGCATGTCGTCGGTTCCGTGGAGTCGTGTAGTGTCAGGGGACGAGGCGCGCGCCCAGCGCATCGAGCACGGCGGCGCAGGGGGCTTCGAGCTTGAGTGCGAGGAGCGGGTCGGCGCGCGTCTTGCCCATGTTGATCGCGGCCACGGGCTTGCCGCGCTGCTGCGCCCACGCGCAGAAGCGGTAGCCCGAATACACCATGAGCGAGGAGCCGACCACGAGCACCGCGTCGGCCTCGTCGAGCGCGTTCGAGGCGCTGGCCACGCGCTCGCGCGGCACATTCTCGCCGAAGAACACCACCGAAGGCTTGAGCATGCCGCCGCACGCGGCGCATGCGGGCACGTGGAAGGCGTTGGCGCCATCGAAGTCGAGGTGGGCGTCGCCGTCGGCGGCCGGTTCCGCGCTCGCGCCCGCAATGACTGGATTGCGCGCCTCGAGTTCCGGCTGGATCGAGGCGCGCGAATACTGCGCGCCGCAGTCGAGGCAATGCACGTGCGCGATGCTGCCGTGCAACTCGATCACGTCGCGACTGCCCGCGCGCTGATGCAGCCCATCCACGTTCTGCGTGACGAGCGTGCGCGCGTAGCCCGCCGCACCCAGGCGCGCGAGCGCGCGATGGGCGCCGTTGGGCTGCGCGAGACCCACCGTGGGCCAGCCGATCAAGCTGCGTGCCCAGTAACGCCGGCGCATGCTCTCGGAGCCGAGGAATTCCTGCAGCGTGATGGGCGGTGAGCGCTTCCAGGCGCCGTTCTCGTCGCGGTAGCCCGGAATGCCCGAATCCGTGCTGATGCCCGCGCCGGTCAGCACGAACAGGCGCGGATGACGCTCGACGAACGCCTGCAGCGCGTCGAGCGCGGCGGTGTCGACGATGGGAGCGCTGGGAACGAGGATGGATTCGGTCATGGCGGCAGGGAGCAATGCAGTTCAGCGCGTGGGTTTGTCGCGCGACTCCGCCGATTTAGCGGCTTGCTTGCGCGGCGCTTTCGCCTGTGCCTCGCGCTCGGCTTCGCGCGCTTGCCACGCAGCCAGCGCGGCGCGATACCGGCCAAACTCCTCGTCGTATAGATCGAAGATGCAGGGGTCGCAGCCACTATGGCAGCAGTCGTCGTTATCGGGACATTCGGGCGGCTGGGGACGCGGATCGTCGTCCGGACGCGGGGGCAAAGACATGGGCGCTCAGGCGTCGTGGTGGTTCAGCGGCCAGTATACGGGACTGTGCGCGAGCGCGTGCGGCCAGGCCCGCGCCCGCTCGCGCCCGTCTTTTGCGCTCAGCCGCGTCCCACGAACGGCATCTTCGTCGCCATGATCGTCATGAACTGCACGTTTGCTTCGAGCGGCATTTGCGCCATGTGTAGCAGCGCATCGGCCACGAGTTCCACGTCCATCAGCGGCTCGACGGCAATCTCGCCGTTCGCCTGCGGCACGCCGCGCGCCATGCGCTCGGCCATCTCCGTCGCCGCGTTGCCGATGTCGATTTGCCCGCACGCGATGTCGTAGCGCCGGCCATCGAGCGAAACGGTTTTGGTCAGGCCAGTGATAGCGTGCTTTGTGGCCGTATAGGCAATGCTGAACGGCCTCGGCGCATGCGCCGAAATCGAGCCGTTGTTGATGATGCGCCCGCCTTGCGGCGTCTGCCGCTTCATCAGCCCGAACGCCGCGCGCGTGCACAGGAACACGCCGGTGAGGTTCGTGTCGACCACGGCGCGCCAGTCGTCGACGGAAAGCTCGTCGATGTCCACGGCCGGCGCGTTGCGGCCCGCGTTGTTGAAGAGCAGATCGAGCCGGCCGTAGCGCGTGCGGATCGTCTCGAAGAGCGCCTCGACGGCCGCCGCGTCGGTCACGTCGCAGGGCGCCGCCAGCGCCTCTTCGCCACGCGCGCGCGCCTCGTCAGCGAGCGCTTCGAGCGGCGCGGCCCGTCTGCCCGCCAGCACGACGGCGAAGCCATTGGCCAGCAGCCTGCGCGCGCACGCGCGACCAATGCCGCTGCCCGCGCCCGTCACCAGTGCGATTTTGCGTTGTTGCGTATCACTCATCGTTGCCTCTTTCTTGCGGTTGAGCCTTCAATCGAGCGGCTGATCGTTGGGATTCGCGAAAAGCGCCTTCATCTGCTCCGACATCGGATAGTCGAGGTTCACGCCCGCAGGCGGAATGGGCGACTCGAACCAGCGCCGGTAAAGCGCGAGCGCTTCGCCCGAGCGCTCCATCTTCGCGATGGTGTCGTCGGCAATGCGCTTGAAGGCAGTGTCGCCGCGCCGGAACATGCAGCCGTAGACCTCCGACCTGGCCGGGCTGCCAACGATTGCGTAAGCGTGCGCGTCGCTCATGGCGTGCGCGCTTTGCGCCACCGGCGCACCCGGCGTTTCGCTCGCCATGTAACCGGTCGCGAGCGCGGCGTGCAGCAGCGGCTCGTCCATCACGAAGGCAACGGCGCGCCCCGAGCGCACGGCTTCGACGGAATCGCCGTGAGTCTTCGCGACGACGATGTGCATGTTCATCCCGCGCTCCATGTTCCAGCGGCGCAAGAGGCGCTCTTCCGAAGTGCCCGCGGTCGTGACCACGGTGCGGCCCGCGAGATCGCCGAAGTCTTTGACCTGCGAGCCGCGCTTCACGAGCATGCGCACGCCGTACTCGAAAATGCTGTTCGAGAATGCCACGTCGTTCTCGCGCTCGCGCGTGTGCGTCGTGGTGCTGCACTCGAGATCGACCGTGCCGTTCTGCACGAGCGTGATGCGGTTTTGCGGCGTGACGACGAGTTCACGCACACGCAGCGCGGGAAGCTTGAGCGTCTCGCGCACGTTTTCCACGATGCGTTGGGTGATCTCGTACGAATAGCCCGCTGCGTGCCCGCCGCCGGCCATATAAGAGAACGGGACGGTCGCTTCGCGCACGCCGATGACGATCGTGCCGGTGTCGCGAATCTTGCGCAGCGTGGGGCTTTCCAGTTCATCGGCATGCACCGCGCCCGCAGACATGCAGGCGCACGCGAGCGCGACGTAGCGCATGGCCAGGAGCGCGCGGGCCATGCTGCTGCGCTGCATGTGGCCACGCGGCTTTCTGGCGATGCCCAGCGGCTTTGACTCGCGCTTCAACCGTCTCTCCTGTGGATCCCTCATTCGTTCGCATGATGCGCGTGCAGCGCCGCTTCCCCTGCGCGCGATTGTACCGGCGGGCCGGGGCGGCTCGCGTTATGCCGCAAAATTGCAGGCTGCGCGCGCCGTCACGCCGCGCAAGAATCGGCGAGGCTTGCGCGCAGCACTTCCACGAATGCGTTGCCTGCCTGCGAGTCCATGCCGCCTTCGCGCCACATGGCGAACACGCCGACCGTGAGCGCCGGTTCGACGCGCCGGATCGCCACCGGCTCGCCCGCCCCGCGCGCGCTGAGTTCGTCGAGCAGCACGCGGCCGATGCCGCGCGCCGCGAGTGCGCGCGCGACGTGCCACGTTTGCGCCTCGACTGCCGCGAGCCGGTCGTCCACGCCTTCGGCTTCGAGCAGGTTGCCGATCGCCTCGCCAAGCGGGTCGACGTTGCCGATGCTGATCCACTCGCCATCGACCAGGTCGCGCAACGCGAGCGGCGCGTGTTCCGGCGTGGGCTCGTCGGGCGGCGCGACGCAGACCACGGCCGTGCGCGCGAGTTCGACTGCGGCAATGCCCGGCCGCGCGGGCGGATTGAGCGCAACGCCCAGATCGAGTTCGCGCGTGAGCAGCGCGTTGAGCAGTTCGGCGGTGTGGCGCGTCTGGATCTTGAGCGACACATCGGGATAGCCGGCGCGAAACGTCTGCACGGCAGCCGGAATCAGGCTCATGCCAAGGCTGGGCAGACAGCCGATGCGCAACAGCCCTTGCGGACGCAGCGCGAGATTGCGCGCGAGATCGCGAATGCTGTCGAGGTTCGATTGCAGCTTCTGCGTCTCGGCGAACAGCAGTTCGGCCTCGCGCGTGGGCTGCAGGCGGCCGTGCGCGCGGCTGAAGAGCTTGAGGCCCGCGCTGCGCTCCGCATGGGCGAGCACCTTGCTGACAGCAGGCTGGGAAACGCACAGCAGCTCGGCCGCTTTGGAGAGCGAGCCGGTGCGCATGATCGCGTGAAAGACTTCGATATGACGTAAACGCATGGGCGCGTGCCGGGCATGCGTACGAAGCTCATGCGCGGCGGGACGAAGGAAAAGCGCAAGGATAGCGCGTTCGGTTGCGCGCCTCGCCTGCGGCCTGAAGTTAAGCGCCGCTCAAACGCGGAAATCGGCCGCCATGTCCTCTTCGCTGCGCGCGACGATCGCGCCGCTGCGCGCGGCCTTGATGAACACGTCGTAATCGCGCTCCACCTGGTCGGCATAGCTGAACGCGTAGCTCGTGAGCGCCTCCGCGAACAGATCGCTGCGGCCAATGTACGAAGCAATTTCGATGGCCGCGCTGCCCGACTTCGCGTGCGCGCGCGCAAGCGCCCAGCCGCAGAGTCGCGCATAGCCGCAAAGCAGTGTGCTGTCGAGCAGCTGGAGATCGACCGAGAGCTTCATGTCGCGCAACTGACGCACGTAAAAATGGCGCCCCGCAGGTCCCGTGGTCCAGCCAAGGAAGATATCGCTCGCCGCCTGCAGGAGCCGCTGGCCGCGCACGACACGCGCGCCTTCGTGTTTGATCGAAGGCGACTTGAAGTACTGCGAAACGACCGAGCGCCGTGCCTCTTTCACCTGCAGGAAGAGCGGCTTCTCGTGATGATCGACGAGCAGCATTACGAGGCAGCGCGTGCCCACGCTGCCCACGCCGACCACCTTGAATACCAGATCGTGAATGGCGAAATGTTCGAGCAGTTCGCGCCGGTCGGGCGCGAGCGTCTTCGCGTAATCCTCGTACATCGGCTCGATCAGCGTGCGCCAGTCGCCGAGCGTGAACCAGTCGTCTTCCGGCTCGAACAGCGTGTTCACGCCGTGCACGTGAAAGAGCGCGGGCGGGACGTCGTGAATCGTCCAGTGATCGTCGTCGCGCTCCGCGAGCTTTTCGAGCAGGTTCTCGTGCGTGCGATTCGCGGCCTTCTCCATGCCGCGCCGGATCAGGCGTCGGCCTTCGGGCGTGAGCGCGGTCTCGACCATGCGATCGAAGGTGATTTTGTCGTACCAGAGATCGAGCGCGCCGTACTCCGCATATTGGCGCAGCCGGTCGCGATAGCTGGTCACGGCCGTCATCACCAGTTCCTCGGCCACGCCGCGCGAGTAGCGCATGTGCCGCGCCGCCACGACGAAGCTCGCCACGAGGCGCTTGACATCCCACTCCCACGGGCCGGGCGCGACCTCGTCGAAGTCGTTGAGATCGAACACGAGCTGGCGCTCGGGTGTGGCGAAGGCGCCGAAGTTCAGCAGATGTGCGTCGCCGCAAATCTCCATCGCCATGCCGGTGTTGGGCACGCCGGCGAGATCGTGCGCCTGGAGGATCGCGCTGCCGCGAAAGAACGTGAACGGCGAGACGATCATGCGCCCGTAGCGCAGTTGCACGAGGTTCGGCACGCGGCCTTCGCTGCTCGCGCGCAGCAGTGCGAGCGGATCGCGCTTGATGGTGCCGGTTTCCTTGTGGCTCGAACGTTTCGAACGCTCGCGCACGGCACGCCCGGCCGCCTCGCGTTCAGCAACGGTGCTCCCATTCATGACCTTCTCCGGTTCTTGTACGATCTCGCGCCGTCCTGGCAAACGGGCAAACGCGGGGATATTCGTCCTGTAAGCGCGGCGGCCGCGCTTGCGTATTTAAGCGTGGGACCCCGTTTCGTGCAACGAACGTGGCCGGAACCGGCGCCCGGTTTTGCGTCACTGCGCACCAAGCGCGCAACGCGCGAGCGCGTGGTGTACCGTGCGCGAAAGATGCGCCGCCCGCCTTGCGCCCTCACCGCCCCGCCGGACACCCGAAATGAACATCAAAGTCTACGGAACGCTCGTCGTCGCATCACTCGTGCTGCTGGCCGGCCAGTGGCTCGTCGCCGCCGTGCCGGTCCTGCGCAAATGGACGATACCCGAACCCGTGGCGGGCGGCATCGTCGCCGCGCTGATCGTGTTCGGCCTGCACAGCTTCGCGCACATGGACGTGGTCTTCGACACCTCGCTGCAAGCGCCGCTCATGCAAGCGTTCTTCGCCACCATCGGCCTCAATGCGAACCTCGCCAACCTGAAACACGGCGGCCCTGTGCTCGTGCGCTTTCTCGCCGTGGTGGTCGCACTGCTCGTGCTGCAAAACGTGCTGGGCATCACGCTCGCCATGGCGTTCGGCGTCGATCCGCTGTTCGGGCTGCTGGGCGGCTCGGTGTCGCTTGCGGGCGGCCATGGTACGGGCGCGGCGTGGGGGGCGGTGTTCACCGAGCATCACGGGCTGCAGTCCGCCACCGAAGCGGCCATTGCCTGCGCCACTTTCGGGCTGATCATGGGCGGCATTCTGGGCGGCCCCGTCGCGCAGCACCTCATGAAGCGTATCGGCACGCAGGCTGGCGACGCGGCTCCCGGCGCAAACGGCGCGGCGACGCCCGACGCCTACGCATTCGAAGAGCCGAAAGCCGAGCAGCCGACCACGCCGGGCGCGTTCATCAACACGGTCACGCTCATCGCCATCAGCCTGGCTGTGGGCGACGCGCTCTCCGACCTGATCGCGGGCACCGTGTTCGAACTGCCCACCTTCGTGTGCGTGCTGTTCGTGGCCGTGCTGCTCGCCAATGGGCTCGCGCTCGCCGGGCGCCCCGTGGCCGAGCATGCCGTCGCGCTGATCGGCAATGTGAGCCTCGCGCTCTTTCTCGCGATGGCGCTCATGACGCTGCGCCTGTGGGACCTCGCCGCGCTCGCGCTTCCCGTGTTCACGATCCTCGCTGCGCAAACGCTGCTCATGGTCGTCTACGCGATCTTCGTGACGTTCCGCGTGATGGGCGCGGACTACGACGCCGTCGTGCTTTCGGCGGGCCACTGCGGCTTTGGCCTCGGCGCAACGCCCACGGCGATTGCAAACATGCAGGCGGTGACGGCCCGCTTTGGCCATTCCCATGTTGCGTTTCTCGTGGTGCCGATGGTGGCCGCGTTCTTTATCGACATTGCCAACGCCATCACCATCAAGCTCTTTCTCATGCTGCCTGTCTTCCATTGAGCGGCAAGGCGCGGCACGCCAGCCGCGCTACAATGGCGCGATTCACGGTGCGCCGCGCACGGCGCCCACCTCCGAGCGTCATCATGTCCCTTACCGCCTGGCTCTTCTTTCTGCCCGCCTGTTTCGCGCTGAACATGGCGCCGGGGCCGAACAATCTCCTCTCCATCAACGTGGCAGCGCGGCACGGTTTCCTGCGCGCGTTCCTTGGCGGCGCAGGGCGGCTCGTTTCGTTCGCGGCGATGATCGCGCTCGCGGCCACGGGTCTTGCCGTCGTGCTGCGCGCTTCCGAGGCGGTCTTCTTCGTCATCAAGCTGGCGGGCGCCGCTTACCTCGTGTGGCTCGCCGTGCAACTCTGGCGCAGCGACGCCAACCCCATCGGCGAGAGCATGGATAGCGACGCCTCGCTCGCTCGCCTCGCGTGGCGCGAGTGCCTCGTGGCGGCGGGCAACCCCAAAGCGATTCTCGTTTTCACGGCCTTCCTGCCGCAATTCGTCGATGTCGCGAAGCCCATCGCACCGCAGTTCGGTGTGCTCGGCGCGAGCTTTCTCGTGCTCGAATGCGTGGCGATCGCACTCTATTCACTTGCCGGGATGTACCTCGGCCGCTGGCTCACGCGCACCACCGTGCGCCGCTGGTTCAATCGCACCTGCGGCGCTTTTCTCGGCCTGATTGGCGTGAGTTTCCTGCTCGTGCGGCGCGCCTGAAGGCCTCGTTCCACGCCTCTTCGTCCATAAGCTTCTCTTGATGATTTTCGAGAGAAACTTTAACTGTCGTTAATCGACAGCACCCCCTATGCTCAAACCATCGTCCGGGGTCGCGGCGAGCGGGTAGCTTTTCCCCAACGCTCGCGAAAATACCTGCGGACAAGCGGTTTTCAACGTCATTGGGGTTTCAACATGAAGATCTGCATCTTTGGGGCGGGCGCCATCGGAGGCATGATGGGCGTGCAACTCGCACGCGCAGGCGCCGACGTGAGCTTCGTTGCTCGCGGCCCGCATCTGGCCGCCATGCGCGAGAACGGCGCGCGCCTGCTGATGGATGGTGAGGAGTACGTGGCGAAGGTGCGATGCACGTCCGATCCGCGCGAACTGGGTGTGCAGGACGTCGTCATCGTTACGCTCAAGGCGCATTCGGTGGCGGGCGTGATCGACGCGATGCAGCCGCTCCTCGGCAAGCACACGGCCATCGTCACGGGCACCAATGGCATTCCCTACTGGTACTTCTACCAGCATGGCGGCAAGTTCGCGGGCACGCGGCTCGAAAGCATCGACCCCGATGGCTCGCAATGGAACCGTCTCACGCCCGAGCGCGCGATTGGCTGCGTACTCTATCCAGCCGCGGAAATCGACGCGCCCGGCGTGATCCGCCATGTGTACGGCAAGAAGTTTCCGATTGGCGAGCCTTCGGGCGAGCGCACGCCGCGCATCGTCCAACTGCACGAAGCCATGCAGGCCGCCGGGTTCGATGCGCCGATCCGCGAAAACATCCGCGACGAAATCTGGCTCAAGCTGTGGGGCAATCTCTGCTTCAACCCGATCAGCGCACTCACGCATGCCACGCTCGACGTCATCACCAGCGACCCGGCCACGCGCGCCGTCGCGCGCACGATGATGCTCGAAGGCAAGCGCATTGCCGAGCAGTTCGGTGTGAACTTCCGCGTGGACGTGGAGCGGCGTATCGACGGCGCGGGCGCGGTGGGCGCGCACAAGACCTCGATGCTCGTCGACCTCGAAACCGGCCGGCCGATGGAGATCGATCCGCTGATCACCGTCGTGCAGGAAATGGGCAAGCTGGTTGGCGAGCCGACACCGGTCATCGACACGGTGCTCGCGTTGGTCAAGCAGCGCGAGCGGATGGCGATGCAACCGGCTTAAGTGACGGCGAAGGGGCGGCGTGTGCGTCGCCTTTTTTGCGGTGATACGGGGGCTGGAAAGACAAAACGGATCGCATCGAGCGATCCGTTTTGCTTTGCTGAACAAGGAAACGCACGCTATTCGATGCGTGCGTGCGTGCGGGTCACCTGAAGTGGCGGCGGCGCATCGGCGGCGCGCAACGCGACGCGCACCGGCGCGCCGTTCGAGCCACGCATCGGCGAGCCGTCGATGGATGTTTCCGGCAGCGCTTCGTTGCCCTGCGATGAAGCCTCCGGGTCCGAGCCATCTGGCGCGGAGCCATCGGCCATAAACTGCGACCACGCCGCCTGAGCGCAAGGCCGCAGCGAACGATGGCGGCGGCGCACGAGCATCGTCGTCACGTTGACGACGGGATGCAGCAAGCGCGTAACGAGCGGCCCCGCGGGCGCGGGCCAGTGAGACGTTGCGTGCGCAACTTCCCCCGAGCGATGCGCATGGCCTGCGCGTGCGCCGTCCGCGCACACCGGCAGCACGCCAATGCCCATGCCGAGCTGCGCCATGCGCGCGACGCCCGCCACGTGCGCGAACTCCTGCAGCGGCCTCCCCTCGGGCCGCAGACCGTCCAGCGCGCGCATCACCGCGCCGCGGCAACCCGCGTCGCGATTGAGCGTGACGAGCGGCTCGCGCGCGAGATCGTCCCATCGCAGCGCCCCCTGTAGCGCAAGCGGATGGTGCGCGGGCAAAAGCGCGCATAGCGGCGTGGCGGAAAGCGGCTGCACGTCGAGATTGCCGCTCGCAAACGGCACGCTTTCGGCGATCACGCCGAAATCGGCCTCGCCCTGCTCGACCGCCTGCAACACGGCCGCCTGCGGCAAGTCCTGCAATTGCAGCGTGAGCGAAGGAAAAGCCGCTGCGCAGCGCGCGAGCGCGGCGGGCACCCAGGTCGACGAGAGCACCGGGTTGCTCGCCACGAGCACCACGCCGCTATGCGCCTGGTTGGCGTCGCGACCCTCGTTGAGCGCCATCTCGATCTCGTCGAGCAGGCGGCCGATGCGCCGCTCGAAGCCGCTGCCCGCGAGCGTGAGCTCGACCTGGCGCGTGGTGCGGTCGAAGAGCTTGAGCTCGACCGCCTCTTCCAGTTCGCGCACGCAGCGGCTCACCGCCGACTGCGTGAGCCCGAACTCGCGCGCGGCGCGCGTGAAGCTGCGCGCCCGCGCCACCGCGACGAACACCTTGAGTTGCTGGAGCGATACGTTCATCGACATGGCGGGCCCGCGCGCCTCATTCGCCGCTCTGGTTGGACCAGTGCGGCAATCCTGCGCCCGTATTCGTGGCCAGCGTGACGTTGGGCTCGTTGCTCGCCTCATTGCTCGCTTCGCTGCTCTGCTCGATCAGGCGCTTGCGCATCGGCGCGAGGATGAACTTGGCGCTCACGGCCGCCGCGATCGTGATGACCGCAGCCGCGATGAACACGGCGCTCCAGCCGCCCGTAGCAGACAGTACCGAGGCAACCGGCACGAGCAGCGCGGCGGTGCCCTTGGCGGTGTACAGCGTGCCGGCATTGGACGCGGCGTACTTGCTGCCGAAGGTGTCCGCGCAGATGGCCGGGAAGATCGAGAAGATCTCGCCCCAGAACAGGAAGATCAGCGCGGCGAAAATCATGAACGCATACGGGTTCGTGCCGAACTGCATCATGCCGAGCAGCGCGAGCCCTTCGCCGGCGAAGATCAGGAACATCGCGTTCTCACGGCCGATCTTGTCGGAGATGAAGCCGCACAGCGGACGCGTAAAGCCGTTGCAGATGTTGTCGATCGAGAGCGTGAGCGTGAGCAGCGGCAGCGTCATACCGAACACCGTCATCGGAATGCGGGCGAGGCCCCAGTCCTTGGCGATCGGTCCGATCTGCGCCGTTGCCATCAAGCCGCCAGCGGCCACCGCGACGAAGCAGATGTAGATCACCCAGAACACCGGCTGCTTGACCATCTGCCCCGGCGTGTAGTCGACGCGCGAGACGAGACGGCGGCCAGCCGCGGTGATGGGGCGCGTCACGGGCTTCACGAGCAGGAACGAAAGCACCAGAATCGATACGCCCTGGAGCACGCCGAAAAAGAAGAACGTGTGCTCGTAGCCTGAGCGCGTGATCATGTTCGCAATGGGAATCACCGTCACGGCGGCGCCGGCGCCGAAGCCCGCGGCCGTGAGGCCCGCGGCGAGGCCGCGGCGGTCCGGGAACCACTTGAGCGCGTTGCCTACGCAGGTTCCGTACACGCCGCCCGCGCCGATGCCCGCGATCACGGCCGAAACGTAGAGCATCGGCAGCGTCGTGACGTAGGAGTTGATCACCCAGGCGAGGCCTGCGCAAACCGCACCACCCGCCACGACCGGACGCGGGCCGAACTTGTCGACCAGCCAGCCTTCCACCGGCACGAGCCAGGTCTCGGTCAAAATGAAAATCGAGAACGCCAGTTGAATCTCCGCCTGGCCCCAGTGATGGCGCGAATTCATCGGCGCGACGAACAACGTCCATGCGTATTGCAGGTTGGCAACGAGCGCCATGCATAGCATGCCCACCACCAGTTGAAACCAGCGGTTCGTCCAGAACGGACCGCTCTCGCTCCTCTGACCGATTGCATTCATATCGCTTGTCTCCGCTATCTATTCATTGCAGCCTGCATGATTACGGGTCTGCATAAATCTTTGCTTATGGTTTTAATTTTTTACTTCGTTCCGTTGCGTTTTTTATTCACCGGATGAATCAGAAATTCGAATGGAAATTCGTCAATCCTCATTCACCCTGGCATTGCGGCATGGCCTCGAAAATATCGCGAAACAAGGGATTTTCTACGCGTTGTCCCTTATGAAATCACATTTCCGAGCGTTAACCCGAACATAGCTTCGGGCATGCCGCGCGGCATTCGGACGCCTTTCAACTTATGCTAGGGTGATTGCTGAATTACTCACAATTAAAGTTTGTTATTATGTTGATTCAGTATCCCTTATGGTTCAGCCATGACGATGCGAAACGCCACGCTGCGCCAGCTCAAGGTCTTCGAGACCGTGGCGCGCCACCTCAGTTTTTCGCGTGCTGCGGAGGAACTGCATCTCACCCAGCCGGCCGTTTCCACGCAGGTTCGGCAGCTCGAAGATCACGCGGGCCTGCCGCTCTTCGAGCAGCTCGGCAAGAAGATCTATCTCACGCCCGCGGGCACGGAGATGCTTCACTACAGCCGCGCGATCATGCAGCAGTTCCACGAAGTCGACGAGGCGATGAGCCAGCTAAAGGGCGTCTCGGGCGGCAAGCTCAACGTGGCCGTCATTAGCGCGGGCGATTACTTCTTTCCGCGTCTGCTGGCCGAATTCACGCGCCGCTACAAGGGCGTCGCGCTCAATCTCTCCGTGCACAACCGCGAGCAGTTGCTCCAGCAGCTCGCCACCAACCAGACCGATCTCGCCGTGATGGTGCGTCCGCCGCACGCGACCGACGCCATCAACGAGCCGTTTGCGCCGCACCCGTACGTGATCGTCGCGGCGCCCACGCATCCGCTCGCGCACAAGCGCGCCATCAAGCTCAGCACGCTTGCCAACGAGGCGTTCATCGTGCGCGAGCGCGGCTCGGACACCTGGAACTCAATGGAGGAGGGTTTCGCCGGGAAGATCACGAACCTCAAGATCGCCATGGAGATTCAGAGCACCGAGACGATCAAGCAGGCCGTGATCGCGGGCATGGGCATCGCGTTTCTCTCGGCGCACACCATCAGCCTCGAATTGCAGGTCGGCCACCTCACGGTGCTCGACGTCGAAGGCTTCCCGGTCATGCTCAACTGGTACGTCGTGCACCGGAAAAACAAGCGCCTGCCGCCCGTCGCGCTCGCTTTCAAGCGCTTCCTCATGGAGGAAGGGGCAGCGCTCATCGAGAACATTACGAAAGTGTCAGAAGCGAGTTTGCATAAGTAAGGTTTTATGGCTGGGCCGCAAACTATCATGCATGACTAATCATTCGCGTCGTGTTGCGCGTTCTGTGGTGTCCCCTGGTCCCGCAGATGGCCTCAGTGCGGCCCTTGCCGCTGACGCAACGCGCCGCTCCGGCTGCGCCGCCGCCGTGGCAAGTCCTGCGACGCGTGATGAACCGCGCGCCCTGGGCCGCCATGCGGTGTGTCGTTCGCGGCCAGCCACGCGGGTTCGAACGCTCCACTGCCGCAGGCCGCGACCAGCAGTTCGTCCGGCACACCCGCGAAGCTCGCGTTGAATGTCGCGCTAAAGGGATCACGTGCCGGTAACGCCTCGACAGCGCCCGTACGCGCGAGCCGCGGTCGCCGCGCGCCGCTCGTAAGCCGCGCGCCCAGCGCCGCACACAGCACGCTCGCCGCGACCAGTATGGAGATTTCGAATTCGGGGCGAGCACGCTCGCTCAGGAACCCATAGCCGAGCGCCACGGCAAGCAACAGCGCGATGACATGCATGACGCGGTCGCCGCGGCCGAACGGCACGCGCCTGCGCGCCGCGCCGCTCGCTCGCGCGCCACGGCTGAACAAACTCAGCGCGCCGCCGATCAGCAATGCGCCGGTCGCCACCGCGACGAACAGCGCCACGCGTTCGATCGAACTACGTTCAAGCTGCAACACGCAGGCAACGAAAGCGCCGATCAAGACACTCGCGCCCGACACACCCCCCAGCAGCGCCGCCGTCCGGGCGCGCCGCGTGAGGTCGCGCCGGCCCGCGAGGCACAAACCGCCCAGCACACCCGCTTCGACAGCGACCGTCGCATCCATCGAATGCATCCAGCCCGCAGCGATCAGGCCAGGCGGCACGGTCAGTAGCAATGCGAACGAAATAGCGAAGGCGAGCCGATGCTTGTGCGATGCACCAGCACGCTTTGCGCAGCGCGGCGCAGCGCAAGAACGCGACGAAGGCCACGCGCGCACCGGCGCGAGCGCCGCCAATTGTGCAAATGCACAGCCGAGCCATGCGAACAGCGCGCCAGCGCCCAGCCACACCAGGTCGCCAGCCAGTTGGTCCGGCATCTCTCCTCCTCGCGCGGCATGTCTGCCGCGCGTCTTTGGTTTTACGCCTTCAGTTCACAGCATCAGCCCGCGCCCTCTACGGCAGCAAGCGACTCGCTTTGCGCGCATGCGGTGCCCAGCGTATTGCTCAACATACCTATCCCTTCGATGCTGACCTCGACAGTTGCGCCATCAACGATCGAACCTACGCCGAGTGAGGTGCCGCACGCGATCACGTCGCCCGGTTCGAGCGTCAGGTCCTGCGAAATGAGGCTCACCTGCTGCGCCGGCGAAAACACCATGTCGTTGAGCGGATAATTCTGCCGCTCCACACCATCGAGTTTCGTGACGACGCGTGCGCGCTGCCAGTCGAACCCGGAAACGATCGCCGGGCCCAGACAACAGAACGTATCGAAACCTTTGGCTCTGCACCATTGCGGGAAGTGCGGATTCTCGGTGATGAGGCCCGCAGCCGTGACGTCGTTGACGATCGTGTAGCCGAAGATTGCCGACTCGGCTTCCTCGACGCTCACATCGCGACAGCGCTTGCCGATCACGATGCCGAGTTCGCCTTCGAACACGATTTTTCCCGCATAGTGGGCAGGACGCCGAATCAATTCCGAAGAGCCGATCACCGAAGCCGCCGGCTTGATGAGGAAAAGCGGGTGCGAAGGCACCGGCTTTTCCAGCTTCGCGGCGAGCGCGTGAAAATTGTTCCAGAGCGCGACCACCTTGCCGGGCGCACAAGGCGCAAGCGGCGTGAGCGCGCGCAGCGACAGCACCGCGCCAGTGGGCACCGGCTGATCGAGCCCTTCGTATTCGTGCAGGTAACCGTTCTCGACGCGGCCGAACACAATGCTCCCGTCGCTCGCCATCAAACGCATCCACGTTTCCATGTTTCGCTCCCCTGATTTCAAACGGCGCCAGAGGCGCGCAGCGAGTGGATCTCGTCCTTCGTGTAGCCGAATTCGGCGAGCACCTCGTCGGTGTGTTCACCGAGCATCGGCGAACGCGTGACCTCCGTCGGGCTGTCCGAGAGCTTGATCGGGTTGCCCACCGTGAGGTACTTGCCACGCACAGGGTGATCCACCTCGACGATCGTGCCGCTCGCGCGCAGCGATTCGTCGCTCGCGATCTCCTTCATCGAGAGAATCGGGCCGCATGGAATGTCGTAACGGTTGAGCACGGCCATCGCGTCGAACTTCGTGCGGTTCATGGTCCAGTGCTCGATCTCGTCGAAGATCGCCTTCAGGCGCGGCAGGCGTGCGTTCGGCGTGGCGTAGTCCGGGTCGTCGATCCACTCCTCGCGCCCAATCAGCTTGCAGATGCGGTCCCACACGGGTGCCTGCGCGATGAAGTAGATATAGGCGTTCGGATCGGTCTCCCACCCCTTGCACTTGAGGATCCAGCCCGGCTGCCCGCCACCCGACGCATTGCCGGCGCGCGGCACCGCTTCGCCGAAGCTGTCGTTGGGGTACTGCGGGTACTCCTTCATGACGCCGGTGCGTTCGAGCCGCTGCTGGTCGCGCAGCTTCACGCGGCAGAGGTTGAGCACGCCGTCCTGCATGGCCGCGAGCACCTTTTGGCCGCGCCCCGTGTGTGTGCGCTGATAGAGCGCCGTGACGATACCGAGCGCGAGATGCAGGCCCGTACCGCTGTCGCCGATCTGCGCGCCGGAAACGACCGGCGGGCCGTCGTCGAAGCCGGTGGTCGACGCCGCGCCGCCCACGCACTGCGCGACGTTCTCGTAGACCTTGCAGTCCTCATAGGGCCCAGGGCCGAAGCCCTTCACCGAGGCGACGATCATGCGCGGGTTCAGCGTCTGTATATGTTCCCAGCTGAAGCCCATGCGCTCGAGCGCGCCCGGCGCGAAGTTCTCGACCAGTACGTCGCAGTCGCGAATGAGCCGCTCCAGCACGCGCTTGCCTTGCGGGTTCTTCGTGTCGAGCGTGAGCGAGCGCTTGTTGCCGTTGAGCATCGTGAAGTAGAGGCTGTCCGCATCCGGCAGGTCGCGCAGCTGTTCCCGCGTGATGTCGCCAGCGCCTACGCGCTCTACCTTGATCACGTCCGCGCCGAACCAGGCGAGCAGTTGCGTGCAGGTGGGTCCCGACTGCACGTGCGTGAAATCGAGGATGCGCACGCCGTTCAATGCCTTGCCCATGTCATGTCTCCTTATCTAATCGTGGCCGGGCGAGTTTTCGAAAAATCGGTGGGGTTGCGTGGGCAGAGGCGTTTCGCGCCGCGGCGCGACATCTGCGTCCTTGAGCAATACGGTATGTGATATATCAGTGTGAGGCAAGAGGGGAATTGCTTATCGGGAATGCCACTAGAATCGCGCCAAAGCCTTGTCCAGTATGGTTTTTGGCCAAATTTGACGTCGTTGACGCGGCGCACACGAGGGAAAACCCCGAGCCTCTACCGCGCCTGATATGCCAGATACCGTGTGAAGGATGGCTGTAAGGGACCGTGATTTAGTCAGGGATCCCAGGGGTTGATGCGCATAAAGTCGGCCGGCGGCGGCCGCGAATAGGCCGCGAGCAGGCCGCGAGTGGACGTAAACGCAAGACGGGAGACCCAAAGGTCTCCCGTCTTGCGTTGATCGCAGCGCTAGTTGCCCGCTTCAGTCAAGGAAGTCGCAGTTCTTCTCTACGAAGACCGCGAGATCGAGCGAATGCTGGCGCACGAGCTTTTCCGCCAGTTCGGTGTCGCGCTTCTCGAGCGCCTCGATAATGCGCAGATGGTCGACGATCGAGCGCGAAGCCCGGTCGCTCTGCGAGATCGTCATGCGGCGAATGGCGCGCACGTGCACGAAGATGTTCTTGATGGTGTCGAGGATGATCTGCGACCTGGAGAGCTCGACAATCGCCTGGTGGAACGCGATGTTCGCGTCCGAGTACTCGGCGATATGCTCGGCTGGCGTGCTGTCGCGGAAGTCGTCGAACATGTGGCGCAGCCGTGCGATTTCCTCGTCTGTGGCGTGGATCGTGGCGAGGCGTGCGGCCATGCTTTCGAGCGCCGCCCACATCTGGATCATCTCCACGATCTCGCGCTTGCTCTTGCGCACGATATAGATGCCGCGGCGGGGCACCATGCGCAGGAATCCTTCCTGCTCGAGCAGCGTCATGGCCTCGCGCACCGGCGTACGGCTCACGCCGAGCGATTCGCTCAGCACGCGCTCGTCGAGTCGGATTTCCTCGCGTGTCTGGTAGATGTCGGCGTCGGCAATGGCCTGGCGCAGCATGGCGTAGGCCTGATCGCGCAGGCTCAGTGTTGCATTGATGGGCTGCAGCACCAGCTTGAGCGGCGCCGCTTCCCGGCTTGCTACAACTTCAGTTTGTTCTGACGACATTGATTACCTCTTTTCCGACCTGCGGACGGATTCGCGGACCGAATTGTGCACGACGCACCGCCTTCGCGCGCGGCGCTTCGCCCAAACCGGCGTACCGGCCATGCTGTGCGGCCTGCTCGATAGCAGACGGCGGCAGCCACCTGGCGATCATGACCGTAGCAGCCGCACCCAGACCCACGACCGCTGCACCGAAAAGTGCGAGAGAAACGAAATCCATTTGAAGCTCCGCATGATTGAGTAATCGAATGACTCAATCATATGCTGCGTTGCGACAGAAAGCAATATTCTGTATGTGATATATCAGATGCGGTCGTTTCCACACAACACTTCAATGTTTCGGGGTCTTAGCAAGGCTGCGATCCCACATTCTGGGTACATCTAGCCGGATATTTATGAAAACAACCAATGCTAGTGAGAAACAGGCACCGCCCGCAAGGGAATATGCCATCGAAGGGCACGATCGCGTCATGGAAAGCGGCAGACGAGACTCGCGCGCAACACAACCTAAGGCTGCGAAAGCCATTTAAGCATTTCAGGTTGACAGCGCTGCGAGGCACCCCGCACACTCGACCCATGCACACTTCCTCCACCCTCCTCGTCATCGCAAACACGATGAATCATCCGTGGAAAACCCATACGGGTAACCCACGGGGATGGTGTGCGTACTAGCAGTCTGTCGTCACGCAAATCACAAGCCCCGCCGGCATCGACGGGGCTTTTTGTTTTTCTGGGTGGCAGCGCTCCGTTCGTCGGCTCCAAAATATGGAGAAAACGATGGATGACGCATTTCAGGCAGCTTCACAACCCGCTCCGCTGACCGTTGCAGACGCAACCGACCGCTTCGACGATCCGCTGCCCTCGCAATCGGTCCACTTCGCCGTGCCGCCCAGGCGCACGCTCACCTGGCGCGTGAATGCATCCGCGACGCTGCGGGTTCAGGCAGCACAGGTGTGGGTCACGCGCGCCCGCTCACCCTACGACCACTGGCTGCAGCCGGGCGAGACGCTCCGCCTCGAACGTGGCGAGCGCATCTGGCTCAGCACCGATGCCGCGTTGCCGGCGCGCGTGAGCATCACGAGCGCATGGCAGCCGCCGTTTGCGGGCGGGCGGCGCTGTATGGAGCGCCTTGCCGCCTGGCTTGCGCTGCTCACGCTACGGCGTTCGCGCGAGGCGTGAAGCCCGCGCGCCGCACGCGCTCTAAGCCGAAGCTAAAGCTGTAAACGCCAAAACGCCGGATGCGCCGCCCAACGGGCGCATCCGGCGTCGTAAGACAGACGCTGAATCAGAACTTGTGCCGCAGCCCGAGGTTCACGATGGTTTGGTTCGACGTGCCCGCGTAGCCATACGATCCGACCGACGCCTCAGCCGGCATCGAGCCGCCGGAGCCGTTGCCAGTATCGCCGCTCGCGTGCTGCCACGCTGCCGTCATGTAGAGGTCGGTGCGCTTCGAAAGGCTGTAGTCCGCGCCGAGCGAGACCTGGTTGTAGCTCGCCGTCGTATCGCCATTGGCATGCGTATAGCTGTAGCCCACGCCCAGGAGCAGCACCGGAGTCAGCTGATAGTTCAGGAAGCCCTGGCCGGTGTTGTACTTCTGGGTATTGAGGAACACCGAGCTGCCGTCCGGCGCGTAGCGCGCATTACTGTAGCCGAGGCCGAAGGTGAACTGGCCGAGCTGGTACTGCGCCGCCGCGCGCGCGATGGCAAGCGAGTGCGCCGTGGTGTAGCCGGAGTTGATCGGGCCGTCGAAGGTGCCATCCGAGGTGCTCGTCCAGCCGCCGGTGCGTATGCCGTTCACGGCCTGGCTGTTCGTCGCGTAGAAGTAACCGCCTGCGAGCGCGAGCGGTCCGTTGGTGTAGTTCAGTGCCGCCGAGTACGACTGCTCGGCGCCCGTCGAGCCCGCGACTCCGCCGAACGAGTACATCGCCGCGACCTGCAGGCCGCTCCACACGGGCGTCGTGTACTTGACGGCATTGTTCACGCGAAAGCTGTTGTCGTAGTTGTCGACGTCGCCCGCCGTTGCGAACACGGAGCCGAAATAGTTGTCCGCCGTGATTCCCTGCACGAGGTCGATGAGCGGGTCATACTGCCGCCCCAGCGTGAGCGAACCGTACTGCTCGGCCGTCAAGCCGACGTACGCCTGGCGGCCGAACAGCCTGCCGCCTTGCCCGAGCGAGCCCGTCGACGGGTTGAAGCCGTTTTCCAACTGGAAGATCGCCTTGAGGCCGCCGCCGAGATCTTCGGCGCCCTTCAAACCCCATCGCGAGCCGGAGAGATTGCCGAGGCTGCTGTTGCCGAGCGTCCAGAGGTTCTTGCTGCCGTCGGCGTGGTTGACGTACGTGATCGAGGTGTCGATGGTCCCGTACAGCGTCACGCTGTTCTGTGCCTGAGCCGCGCCGGCCACCCCGAGCGCAGCAAGCGAAAGGGAAGTCAAGGCTAGTCTTTTCACGTCTTTCTCCCGGCGCAGTAAAACAACTCTTGACCAAAGCAGACTAACTCGCCCATCGAGCATTGTAAAAGGATTAAAGAAGCTGTCTCGAATTAGTGACAGCGATTTCAGGAAGCGCCTGGATACCTGCCGAACGATTATCGCTCGCTGCGAAACAATGCCCTGAGCATCCGCCCACAACGCCCGCCACGCAAGGACTTGCGACGAACCAGCCAACTCGGCGAGCGTTTCAGTTTGTGGTAATCACGCGCGCATTACTCATAACTTAACAAGTGCATTGCCGCTCCGCGTATCTGTTAATTAGGTTTTGCAAACATTAATCAGCGCGGCATTATTCCCCAATTAAATCCGCTAGTTAGAACACGCCTTTGCGCCCGATTCATCCGTACCCAATAACGGTTTCTTACGCTTTGGCGTCAACCGGCGGGCAGTCCTATGCGTTTGCTGAGCTTAACCAGTCCTTTCCGAACGATTACGATTCGGCTCGATTTTCCGGTTCGCGGCGCGAGGTGCGCGAGAGCCGGCCTCGAAAGAACGTAAGCGCAAAACGCGAATAAACGCGATGTCACCGCCGGGGAAGCTGTAACAGTCGATACGGCGACACCGCAGAGAGCCACCAGACCGATCCATGTCTCAATCGCATTCTTCGCGCGCGGCGCGCGCCCTCGAGGCGCTGCGCCGCCGTGCCGGAGCCCTGCACCTGCAGCGCTTTGTCGCGCCGGTCTTCGCGCTCGGCATCTGCGCGCTGCTGCTCGTCGTGTTCCAGCACCTCTCGCGCACGGTCGACTATCACTCGGTGATCCGCCAGCTCTGGACGCTCACGCCAGTGCAATGGGCCGGCGCGCTCGCCGCCACGGCCGTGAGCTTCGTCGCCCTGGTCGGACGCGACGCGGTGGGGCTGCGCTACCTCGGCGCGAGCGTCTCGCGCGGCGCGTTGTGGGCCGGCGCGATCGCCGGCTCGGCGCTCGGTAATGTCACCGGCTTTGGCGCGCTCACGGGCGGCGCCGTGCGTTGCCGCGTGTATGGCGGTGCGGGCGTCACCCCGGCACAGATCGGCCGCATGACAGTGTTCACGAGCGTCACGCTCGCCCTCGCGCTCGTGCTCATGACCGCGCTCGGCATGGTGGGCGCCGCCGGCACGCTCTCCGGCCTGCTGCACCTCTCGCCCGACGAACTCCGCCTGATCGGCGGCGTGGTGCTCGGCTGCGGCGCGGTGCTCGTGATCCTCTGCCCTGCCCGCGCGCGCGAGATCGAGCCGTTTGGCCGCGCCTGGCTGCGCTTTTCGGTGCCCGCGCGGCGCGACCTCGTCGCACAGTTGCTGCTGGCCGCGCTCGACGTGGTCGGCGCCGGGCTCGCGCTCTGGTCGGTCATGCCGCATGCGCTCCTCGGCTTCACCGACTTCCTCACCGTCTATTGCGCCGCCATGCTGCTCGGCCTGATCGGCCACACGCCCGGCGGCATCGGCGTGTTCGAAGCCGCGATGGTCTACGCGCTCGGGCCGAGCGTGCCCACCTCCAAGGTGCTGGCCGCGCTGCTCGCGTATCGCGCGATCTACTTCGGCGCGCCGCTCGCGCTCGCGGCGGCCGTGCTCGCGGTATTCGAAGGCCGCGCGCTCAAAACCCCGCTCAGCGCCCGCTTTGCGAAGCGCGGCGCCGACGGCGTCTCGCAGCTCGCGCCGCTCTTCCTCGCCATCGTCACGTTCGTGACCGGCAGCATGCTCGTGATCTCGGGTGCCACGCCCGCGTTCTCCAAGCGCATCGCGCTCTTGCAAACCATCGTGCCGCTGTGGGTGCTCGAAAGCTCGCAATTGCTGGGCAGTCTCTTCGGTGTGTTGCTCCTCTTCGTCGCGCGCGGCCTGCTGCGGCGTCTGGACGCCGCCTGGTGGCTCGCGCTCGTGATCGCCGTGGCCAACCTCGCGCTCTCGCTCGCCAAGGGCCTCGCCTTCGTCGAAGCGGGCGTACTGTGCGTGCTGATCGTGCTGCTCCTCGGCACGCGCCAGCGCTTTAACCGCCATTCGTCGATGTTCACCGAGCGCTTCACGCCGGCCTGGCTCGCCTCGGTCGGCTGTGTGATCGCGCTCGCGGTGTGGGTGCTGCTGTTCGCGTTCCGCGACGTGCAGTACTCGCAGAGCCTCTGGTGGCAATTCGCCTTCCACAGCCGCGCCCCGCGCGCACTGCGCGCCACGCTCGGCGCCGGCGTGTTCGCCGCCGCGCTCGCACTGTGGCAACTGCTGCGCCCCGCCGCGGGCCGCTTCGTGATGCCCCCGAGCGAAGACCTCGAAGAGGCCGCGCGCATCGTGCGCGCGCAGGAGCGCAGCGACGCGGGCCTCGCGCTGATGGGCGACAAGAGCTTCCTCTTCTCCGCCTCGCGCAAGGCGTTCCTGATGTACGCGAAGCGCGGCCGCACGTGGGCGGCGCTGCACGACCCGGTCGGCCCGCGCGAAGAGTGGCCGGCGCTGATCCGGGAATTCGTCACACTCGCGCACGCGCACAATGGCCGCGCGGCGTTCTACCAGGTGCGCGCCGATGCGCTGCCGCTTTATCTCGACGCCGGTCTCACGCTGATGAAGCTCGGCGAGGAAGCGCGCGTGATGCTGCAAGAATTCGACCTCAAGGGTCCGCAGCGCGCGCATCTGCGCTACGCGCTCAAGCGCGGCGAACGCGACGGCTTTTCGATCGAACATATCGAGCCCACGCAGATGGGCGCGAGCCTGCCCGTGCTGCGCGCGATCTCCGACGCCTGGCTGCAGGACCGCGAAGCGCGCGAAAAGAGCTTCTCGGTGGCCGCGTTCGACGACGACTATCTCGCCGCGCAGTCCGTGTTGCTCATCCGCCAGAACGGCGAGCCGCTCGCGTTCGTCACCTTCATGACAACCGATCTGAACACCGATGCAACGGTGGGCGTCATGCGCCATTTGCCCGGCGCCTCGCCCTACGCGATGGAGTATCTGTTCACGCAGCTCGCACTGCATCTGAAGGCCGCCGGCTACCAGTCGCTCTCGCTCGGCATGGCGCCGCTCTCGGGCATGGGTCCCTCGCCGCTCGCTTCGTCGTGGCACAGGCTCGCGGGCTTCATCTGGCGTTTCGGCGGCCGCTTCTACAACTTCCGGGGCCTGCGCGGCTTCAAGAACAAGTTCGCGCCGCGCTGGGAACCCCGCTATCTGGCCGCTTCGGGCTCGATCAGCGTGTTCATCACCCTCGCCGATCTATCGCTGCTGGCAGGAGGCTGGCGCTCATGACATTCCGTATTCTCAAGCTGCCGCGCATTGCAGGCACGGCAGCGGGCGCCGCTGTGCTCGCGTTTTTCACGGCTCACGCGAACGCGGCTTCAATGCCCGCTTCGATGGCTACTTCGACGCCGGCTTCCGCCGCGACGATGCACATTTCCGGCGGCCGTTACGGCGAAGTCGCGGTGACGAAACCGATCGGCGCGATGCGCGGCTTCACCGTGCTGTTTTCCGCGGACAAGCACTGGAGCGCCGCCGACCAGACACGCGCCGACGCGCTCGCGCAGCATGGCGCGCTCGTCGTGGGTGTGGATACGGAGCGCTACGCGCAGAATCTCGCGGCCGTAAAGAACGAAACCTGCCACAAGCTCTATAGCGACGCCGAAGCGCTGAGCCATCAGCTCGAACGCCAGCAGGGCGCCAGCGAGTACTACGCGCCGATCGCCATCGGCAGCGGCGAAGGCGCGCTCATCGCTCAGCGCATGCTCTCGCAGGCGCCCGCGAACACGATGGCGGGCGCCGTGTCGCTCGACCCCGCCGCGACGCCCGACGCGCGCTTCTCACCCTGCCCGGCCGATCCCACGCTTTCGCGCGGCAATGGCTTGCCCGGCTTCTTCGAGCAGGGCATGACGACGAAAGATGCGCGCGCAACGAATTCTGGCGCGCCGCGTGCGTTTGCCCCTAGCGTCGCCGACGCCGACAAGATCGTTGCGCTCACATCGAATCACTTGCGCGTCGCGACGGAAAGCGACGAGGACGTGTCGGATCTGCCGCTCGTCGAACTGCCCGCCGCGCACCCCACCGACATGCTCGCGGTCGTGATCTCGGGTGACGGCGGCTGGCGCGATCTCGACAAGACGATCGCAGAAGCGCTGCAAAAGCAGGGAATTTCGGTGATCGGCTGGGACGCGCTGCGTTACTTCTGGAGCGAGAAGACGCCGGTACAAACGAGCCACGATCTCGCACGCGTGCTGAAGACTTACGGCTCGCGCTGGCATGCGCAGCACATCGCGCTCGTGGGCTACTCGTTTGGCGCGGACGTGATGCCGTTCGCCTACAACCGTCTGCCCGACGCGCTGCGCGCGAAGGTGTCGTACATGTCGCTACTCGGCTTCGCGCCGGACGCCGACTTCCAGATCCGCGTGACGGGCTGGCTCGGCATGCCCGCCAGCGACAAGGCGCTGCAAGTGCGCCCGGAACTCGCGAAGGTGCCGCCTTCGATCGTGCAATGCGTGTATGGGGCGGGTGAGAAAGAAACGCTGTGCCCGGCGCTCGTGAACACCGGCATCGACGTCGTCAAGACGGGCGGCGACCATCACTTCGACGGTGACTACAACGCGCTCGCCGGGAAGATCATCGCCGGGTGGAAGAAGGAGATTGCGGCACGGGGGTGAGGGAGCGAGCTGCCCTCACTTCCTCCCCACGAGATACTGCACGCCCTGCGGCCCGTATCGCTCGGCGTGCGGCAGGTTGGCGGCGAGATGGAACACGTCGCCGGCCCTGTAGTGCCGCTCTTCGTCGCCCACGCGAATGTGCAGTTCGCCTTCGATGACCAGCGCCTTCGCTTCGAACGGATGCGAATGAACCTCCATGACGCCGGCTTCGCGGGTCACGACAACGGGCTCGGGAAAGCCCTCGTCGGCAAGGCTACGGATGAATGTTTCGCGCTGCATGATTCGTCTCCTCGCTCGACAGTGTCGACCCACCAGCAGCCAGTTTGGCACGCGCGCCAAAGCGCTGCACGACCCGGCTTTCCGCCGAACCGCCGAATCCATACAAGCACGCCGGCCAACCTTTCACTCAAACGCGCTTGAAAGGTTTTGGAAAAAAATCCCCTTACATTACCAAAAGCTTTCATCTATAACGACATCAACATGTCGCGATTTCCGCTATCTCGCGCATGCCTCAGCCCGCCTGGCCTAGCCGGCGGGCTTTTTTTCTGGCGTCGGCGGCATCGGTCAAAAGCTTTCAAAAACCATACTCATCAATGCCCAGAGCTAGTGGAAGCCCTGAGATGTCTTCCGCTTGACTTCGTTGATATATTACATATTGTGTAATCAACTGTCAGCAAACCGACAGGATTCGCGGGCTGCGATTCGGGCAGAAATCGCCCCTTCGCAGAAGGCCGTTCATTCGAAAAAACCGGAGACACACATGGAGCATCGGCAAGGAGAGGCGTCGCGATTCGCGTCGCCGTGGACGCAACTCGTGTTCGGCGTCATCTGCATGGCGATGATCGCCAACATGCAGTACGGCTGGACGCTGTTCGTCAATCCGATCAACGAGAAGTATCACTGGGGGCGTGCCGCGATTCAGGTCGCGTTCACGATCTTCGTCGTCACCGAAACCTGGCTCGTGCCCGTGGAAGGCTGGCTCGTCGACAAGTACGGGCCACGTCCCGTGGTCGTGGGCGGCGGGCTGTTGTGCGCCGTTGCCTGGGTGCTCAACTCGGTGGCCGCGTCGCTGCCTGTGCTCTATATCGCGGCGGCGATCGGCGGGCTCGGTGCGGGGGCCGTTTACGGCACCTGCGTCGGCAACGCGCTCAAGTGGTTTCCGAACCGGCGCGGGCTCGCGGCCGGCATTACCGCGGCGGGCTTCGGTGCGGGGTCGGCGGCGACCGTCGTGCCCATCGCCAACATGATCAAGAGCAGCGGATATGAGTCCACTTTCCTCTGGTTCGGTTTGGGGCAAGGGATCGTCGTGCTCGTGCTTGGCTTCGCGCTCAGCGCGCCCGCCTCGCATGGCGTCGCCGCAGCCAAACGCGCCATCGGACAAGCGGCGAAACAAGTCGCGCAGAGTGCGAGCGCCGTCTACAACGCGGGGCCGCGCGAGGTGATTGCGTCGCCCATCTTCTGGGTGATGTACGCCATGTTCGTGATGATGGCCGCCGGAGGCCTGATGGCGACCGCACAGCTCGGCCCCATCGCGAAGGATTTCGGCCTGCATGACTCGCCCGTTTCGCTGCTCGGCCTCACGCTGCCCGCGCTCACGTTCGCGCTCACCATCGACCGCGTGCTCAACGGTCTCACGCGGCCCTTCTTCGGCTGGGTGTCGGACCGCATTGGCCGCGAGAACACGATGTTCGTCGCATTCGGCATCGAGGCGATCGGCATCGTGCTGCTCTCGCAATACGGTCACAGCCCGACGGCGTTCGTCGTGCTCACCGGCATCGTGTTCTTCGCGTGGGGCGAGATCTACAGCCTCTTTCCCGCCACCTGCGGCGACACGTTCGGGCCGAAGTTCGCCGCGACCAACGCGGGCCTGCTTTACACCGCGAAGGGCACCGCCGCGCTGCTCGTTCCGTTCACGAGCGTGATCACCGCGGCAACCGGCAGCTGGCACGCGGTGTTCATGCTCGCCTCGGGCATGGCGGCGGTCTCCGCCCTGCTCGCCGTGTTCGTGCTCAAGCCATTGCGCAATGCGCATCGCCAAAAGCATATCGAACCGGCGGCCAACTTCGCGTATGGCAGCCCGCTCGTGCAGGACTGAGCCATCTCTCGTCTCGCGAAATCATAAAAAAACGCCGGCGTATGCCGGCGTAAAGAGAGACTGCTTTAAACCTCAGTTCAGGCGACCACAGGCGCTGCCTTCGCGTCCTCTTCCTGCTCCACGGAGGAGCGGATCAAATAATCGAACGCGCCGAGCGATGCCTTTGCACCTTCGCCTACGGCGATCACGATCTGCTTGAACGGCACGGTCGTCACATCGCCCGCGGCGAACACGCCCGGCACGGACGTCTGGCCTTTCGCGTCCACTTCGATCTCGCCGTGCTTCGACAGCGCCACCGTGCCCTTGAGGAACTCGGTGTTCGGCACGAGACCGATTTGCACGAACACGCCTTCGAGTTCGAGACGATGCTTCTCGCCCGACGTGCGTTCGAGATACGCGAGACCCGTGACCTTCTGGCCATCGCCGGAAATCTCCGTGGTTTGCGCGTTCACGTGCACCGTGACGTTCGGCAGGCTGCGCAGCTTGCGTTGCAGCACTTCGTCCGCGCGCAGTTGCGCGCCGAATTCGAGCAGCGTGACATGGCTCACGATACCGGCCAGGTCGATCGCCGCTTCCACGCCCGAGTTGCCGCCGCCGATCACCGCCACGCGCTTGCCCTTGAAGAGCGGGCCGTCGCAGTGCGGGCAGTAGGCCACGCCCTTGTTCTTGTACTGCTGCTCGCCCGGCACATCCACGTTGCGCCAGCGCGCACCCGTTGCGAGCACAACACTCTTCGCGCGCAGCGTCGCGCCGCTTTGCGTGCGCACTTCGAAGCCGTTGCCCGAGGGCACGAGCGCTTCGGCGCGCTGCAGATTCATGATGTCGACGTCGTAGGCGCGCACGTGCTGCTCCAGCGCCGTGGCGAACTTCGGCCCTTCCGTTTCCGTGACCGAGACGAAGTTCTCGATCGACATCGTGTCGAGCACCTGGCCGCCGAAGCGCTCGGCGAGCACGCCGGTGCGAATGCCCTTGCGCGCCGCGTAGATCGCAGCCGCCGCGCCAGCGGGACCGCCGCCGACGATGAGCATGTCGAAAATATCCTTCTGGTTCAGCTTTTCTGCGGCACGCGTCGATGCGCCGGTGTCGAGCTTCGCGAGAATCTCTTCCACGCCCATACGCCCCTGGCCGAACACTTCGCCGTTCAGGTAGATGGTCGGCACGGCCATGATCTGGCGCTTCTCGACTTCGTCCTGATACAGCGCGCCGTCGATGGTGACGATCTGCACGTTCGGGTTGAGCGTGGCCATCGCGTTGATCGACTGCACGACTTCCGGGCAGTTCTGGCACGACAGGGACATATAGACTTCGAACGAGAACACGCCGTCGAGCGCCTTCACCTGTTCGATCGTGTCGTTCTCGAGCTTGACCGGGTGGCCGCCCACCTGGAGCAGGGCAAGCACGAGCGACGTGAATTCATGGCCCATCGGAATGCCCGCGAACGTGACTTTCACGTCGGAGTTCGCGCGCTTGATCTCGAACGAAGGGGTACGCGCGTCGCCGGCTGCGGCGCCACGGCGCTCTTCGTAGGAGATGCGATTCGAGAGCGATGCGATGTCCTGCAGCAGTTGCTGCAGTTCCTGCGACTTCTCGCCATCGTCCAGGTACGCAACGATCTCGATCGACTGCGTGACTTTTTCGAGGTAGCTTTTGAGTTGATCTTTGAGGTTGGCGTCGAGCATGGCTTTTTTTCCGGCTAGAGAAGAAGCGGGGGAATGCTGGGATGCGTCCGGGCCCCAGGCCGCGAGGGCGCGGCCCGGACTTACAGCTTTGATTTACAGCTTTGATCTACTGCTGAATATCTGAAGCGTCATGCGATCAGGGCGATCGCATGTGAACAGCGACGCTTAGATCTTGCCGACGAGGTCGAGCGACGGCTTGAGCGTTTCAGCGCCCGGCGTCCACTTGGCGGGGCAAACTTCACCCGGGTGCGATGCCACGTACTGAGCAGCTTGCACCTTGCGCAGCAGTTCCTTGGCGTCACGGCCGATGCCGTTGTCGTGGATTTCGCACAGCTTGATCTCGCCTTCCGGGTTGATCACGAACGTGCCGCGCAGTGCCAGGCCTTCTTCTTCGATCATCACGTCGAAGTTGCGCGTGATTGCGCCCGTCGGGTCGCCGACCAGCGGGTACTTGATCTTGGCGATCGTGTCCGACGTGTCGTGCCATGCCTTGTGCGTGAAGTGCGTGTCGGTCGACACACCGTAGACTTCGACGCCCAGCTTCTGGAATTCTGCGTACTGGTCAGCCAGGTCGCCGAGTTCCGTCGGGCACACGAAAGTGAAGTCGGCGGGGTAGAACACGACAACCGACCACTTGCCCTTGAGGTTTTCTTCAGAGACCGGAACGAACTTGCCGTTGTGGTATGCGGTTGCCTTGAACGGCTTGACTTGCGTGTTGATGAGAGACATGCGTTGTTTCCTCGGTCTGGGTTGGGAAAAGGTATGGACGAAGGTTACGGGAACCGCGCCCGTTTGAAAAATTGGTTGCTTTGATCGCTGGTATTAACCCTGCCTATCGGACCCCATAGCGTCCGTCAAAGCCCGCCAGCATGGGGTTCCGCGCCCGCATCGCGCGGCCCGAGCAACCCTCGGGGCGGTGAGCATACAACGAAACTGCGACAATGCACCTCACATGCCCGCCCTTTCGTGGTGCGTCCGCGAGGCTTTGAGCCTTAGATGCAGGCGCAACGGCCATTCTGCAAGGGCCCCGCAGGCTTTCTGCGTCAAAGTGCTCCGCCACGCGCCGTTGCCGCACGCGCCGCAAGCCGCTCGCGCAGGTATTGCGTGAACGCGCGGATCGTCACGGAAGCTTCACGATGCTGCGGGTAAAGCGCGTGCAGCGCGTTGGGCGGCGGCATGAACGGCTCGAGCACCTCGACAAGCAGACCCGCATCAACTGATCCCGCCACGATGAAGTCTGGGAGATAGCAGATACCTAGCCCGGCAATGGCCGCGTCGCGGATCACTTCGCCGTTGTTCGCGCGCAGCGGCCCTTGCACGTCGAAAGGCGTGCGCACGCCGTCGACGATGAACTCCCACGGCGCGCGCCCCTGTTGCCCGTATGGCAGGCAGGCGTGCTGCGCGAGATCGGCCGGCGTTTGCGGCGCGCGGCGGCGGCGCCGGTAGCCGGGGCTGCAGCAGGCGATCATGCGCACGTCGACAAGCTTTTGCGCGACCAGCGTGGAGTCCGCCAGTCGCCCAATGCGCAACGCCATATCGAAACCCTCGCCGATCACATCGACGTTGCGGTCGCTTAGGTCCATGTCGAAGCGCACGTCCGGATGCTCGCGCAGAAATTCGGCGACGAGCGGCGAAAGGTGCGCCATGCCGAACGACATCGGCGCGCTCACTTTCAGGAGGCCGCGCGGCTCGCTGCGCCGGTCCGACATGGCCTGCTCGGCTTCGGACACGTCCACGAGGATGCGCTTCGCGCGCTCGTAGAAGTCCTGGCCGAGGTCCGTGACCGCCAGCTTGCGCGTGTTGCGCACGAGCAAACGCGCGCCCAGATCGGCCTCCAGCGCCGCCACGCGCCGGCTCACGAACTGCTTGGAAAGCCGAAGCCGATGGGCCGCCGCCGTGAAATTGCCGGCATCCACGGTGTTCACGAAGATCCGCATGTCGTCGAGTTGCATGTCTATTGTCCACTAAACTGTGACGGTGAGTCGTATTTTACGTCGATTCGAGTCGATTTGATTGACCTAAAATTCTTCCATCGCAACCAAACAACCGAATCGAAACGATTCGCACGGAGAGACGAAAATGATCGAACTTCGCAAGGCAGACCAACGCGGCCGCGGTGAACATGGCTGGCTCAGCTCGCGTCATACGTTTTCGTTTGCCAACTACTACGATCCGAAGCAAGTGGGCTTTTCGGACCTGCTCGTGATCAACGACGACCGCGTGGCCCCGGCGCGCGGCTTCGGCAAGCACCCGCACCGCGACATGGAAATCTTCTCGTACGTGCTGGAAGGCGCGCTCGAGCACAAGGACTCGATGGGCACGGGCTCGGTAATCGTCCCCGGCGACGTGCAGCTGATGAGCGCCGGCACCGGCGTCGCGCACAGCGAGTTCAACCACTCGGCCGACGAAGGCGTGCACTTCCTGCAGATCTGGATTGCACCGAACGTGAAGGGCGCGCAGCCGCGCTACCAGCAGAAGAACATCGTCGATGAGGAAAAGCGCGGCAAGTTCCGCCTGATCCTCTCGCCGGACGGCGCCGAAGACTCGCTGCTGCTGCGCCAGGACGCACGCGTGTATGCCGGACGCCTCGACGGTGCTGAAACGGCGAAGGTCGAAATCGGTGCCGAGCGCTACGCCTACGTTCATGTGGCGCGCGGCAGCGTGAAGCTGAACGGCGTGGAACTCGGTGAAGGCGACGGCGCGCGTATCCGTTCCGAGCGCGAGTTGAGCTTCAGCGACGGACACGATGCAGAGGTCCTGGTGTTCGATCTGCGTAATATCGAAGTGTCGGAGCTCTGGTCTTAACTTCGGCGTGGCGCCTGCGGTTATGCTGGCGCAGACCGGCACGAAGCGGCCCGCTTGCTGAAAGCGGGCCGCCGTCCGGCAAAGCGCGAACTGATACGTAGTGAACTGCTTACAACTTCATTCGGAGAAAAACATGCGATACAACCTGTTCGGGCCGGGCAACGACGTCGTGCTACTGGTCTCGCGAGTCCTGCTGACTTCCCTGTTCATCCTGTTCGGCTGGTCCAAGATCACCGGCTTTTCGGGCACCGTCGACTACATGGCGCACGTGGGCGCGCCCGTGCCGATGCTGTCGGCCGTCATCGCCGTGATCATGGAGTTCGCAGTTGGCATTCTGCTGCTCGTGGGGTTCTACACGCGGCCGCTCGCCGTGCTGCTCGCGATCTACACCGTTGCGACGGCGTTCATCGGCCATCACTTCTGGACCATGACCGGCGCCGATCAAATGATGAATATGATCAACTTCTACAAGAACATCAGCATCGCCGGCGGCTTGCTCGCACTCGCGGTAACGGGTCCGGGACGGATCTCGATCGACAGGAAGTAACGAACGGCTTTTTAGGGCTGTGGAAAGGCGCGATGCCGTATGGCATCGCGCTTTTTTTTGCGCCCCGGGAATTTGATCAAATTTACTTCCCCATTTGCCCATGTGAAGATTTGATCAAATCTAAAGGAGACACGCATGCCTACCCGCCAAGGCTTGAATTGGGACCGTTCGCAGCACGTCCTCGCCCGGGAACGCGAAGCCTTCGCCGCCGCGCGCCCGAAATCGCAGGCATTGTCCGCGCAAGCCGCACAACATCTGCTGTTCGGCGTGCCGCTGCACTGGATGAACGATTGGTCCACGCCCTTCTCGCTGTACGTGGATGCCGCGCGCGCCGCAACCTTCACCGACGTGGACGGCCACCGCTACGCCGACTTCTGCCTCGGCGACACGGGCGCGATGTTCGGCCACGCGCCGCAGCCCGTGGCGCGCGCGCTCGCGGCTCAGGCACAGCGCGGCTTCACGACCATGCTGCCGGGCGAAGACGCTGTGGCCGTGGCCGAAGCGCTCACGCAACGCTTCGGCCTGCCCTTCTGGCAGTTCGCGATGACGGCGAGCGACGCCAACCGCTTCGCCGTGCGCTGGGCGCGCGCGGCCACGGGTCGACGCACGATACTCGTCTTCAACGGCTGCTATCACGGCACGGTGGACGACGTGTTCGTCGATCTCGTCGACGGTCAGCCCACGCAGCGCGCGAGCCTGCTAGGCCAGGTTCACGACCTGCTGCCAACCACGCGCGTAGTCGAGTTCAACGATCTCGAAGCGCTCGCGCGCGCACTCGCCGACAACGACGTAGCCTGCGTGCTAGCCGAGCCCGTCATGACGAACGTGGGCATGGTGCTGCCCGAACCCGACTTCTGGCGCGAGGCGCAGGCGCTCATGAAGCAGCACGGCACGCTGCTATTGATCGACGAAACGCATACGATCAGCAGTGGGCCGCGCGGCTACGCGCACGAGCATGGCATTGAGCCCGACCTCTTCGTGCTCGGCAAGCCGGTGGGCGGCGGCGTGCCGTGCGCTGTCTACGGCTTTTCGGCCGAATTCGCCGCGCGTGCGCAGCAGGCGAAACTCGACGCGCCGCCGGGCCATTCAGGCATCGGCACGACGCTCACGGCGAACGCGCTTTCGATGAGCGCAATGCGCGCGACGCTCGGCGAAGTGATGACCACAGCCGCCTACGCGCACATGTTCTTGTTGGCCGAGCGACTCGCCAATGGGCTTACAGCGACGATCGCGCGCCACGCGTTGCCGTGGTGTGTGACGCGCGTGGGCGCACGCACCGAGTTCCAGTTCTGCGCCATGCCGCCGCGCAACGGCAGCGAGGCGCGCGCCGCCATGGATGACGAACTCGAACACCTGCTCCATCTCTATCTGCTCAATCGCGGCGTGCTCATCACGCCGTTCCACAACATGATGCTCGTGTGCCCAGAGACGACCGAGGCCGACGTCGACCGACTACTCGCCGCATTCGATGCCTGCCTGATCGAAGTGAGCGAACTGAACGAACTGAACGATCGATGAAAACACGCGCGCATCAATCGCTGCAGGACGAGACCTACGCCACGCTGCGCCGCTGGCTGAGCCTCGGGCGCTTCGTGCCGGGCGAGCGTTTGCGCATCCACGCACTCGCCGAGCAACTGGGCGTGGGCGAGATGCCGGTGCGCGCGGCGCTCGTGCGCCTGGCAGGCGAGTCGGCACTCGTGAACCTGCCTAATCGCGGCGTAGTGGTGCCGCAACTCACGCGCGCTCAGTTCGACGACGTGCTCAACGTACGCGTGATGCTCGAAGGCGAAGCGGCGTTTCTCGCCGCCACACGCCTGACCGCTAGCGAAATCGCGCAGCTCGACGCCCTATGCGCGCAGATGGCCGAAGCGCTGGAGCAGAACAAGCGCGCGCACTATCTCGACGCCAACGAAGACTTCCACGTCACACTTTATCGCGCAAGCGGCTCGCCGCTGCTCGTGGACCTGATCGAAACGGTGTGGCTCCAGGTGGGGCCGATCTCGAACCTGCTGTTCGACGACCCCGACTTTGCGCACACGCTCAACGACGCACACGAAGGCCTGATGCGGCGGCTCAAACGCCGCGACGCGCAGGGCGCGCAGCGCACCGTCGAGCGCGACCTGCGCCACGCGGCGAAGCCGTTGCGCATGCATTGCCTGCCCGACGATGCGCACACGGCAGACACGGCTTGATATGCTTGGCGGCGCGCCCGCCTATCCTCACGTTCTCCTTACGACCGATCACGCGCGATGCACGACCCACAAGACAACCTCTACGCGTACCTCACTTCGCTCCAGCAGTCGGCGCTGAGCGCGCTCAAGCGCCTGCCGCTCAAGAACCGCGCCGCGCAAGGCACGCTCATGGCGCTGCGCGCGGTATGCGCGGCGGGTCTTGCGTACAGCATCGGCCGCGCGCTCCACACTGAACAGGCGTTCTGGGCCGCGATCACGGCTATTGCCGTCACCCAGCACGACTACGCCGATACGCTCGCGCAATCGCGCGACCAGTTCATCGGCGCGATTGCCGGCGGCGTGGTCGGGCTCGCCACGGCTGCGTTCGGTCCGGAAAATCTCGCGGCCTACCTCGTAGCGGTGAGCGTGGTGATCATCGGCTGCTGGTGCCTGAGTGTGAGTACCGCCGCGCGGCTGGGCGCGATCACCACCACCATCGTGCTCCTCGTGCCCATGAACGGGCCGGTATGGGACGTTGCGCTCTTTCGCGTGGCGCAGGTGGCCATCGGCATGGCCTGCGCAGTGCCGGTCAGCTGGCTTTTTTCGTATGTCGAGCAACGCTGGCTGCATGCGTGAGCGCCGTCTCTCAACGCACGCGAAATAATCCATCTCCAGGCGCTCAGGAATCCGGCCCGCGTTAGCGGCGATAATCCATACCGCTGTGCGGCCAGGTTGCCGGGGGCGAAATCTGCGGCGCGTGCGCGCAGTCGCCGCGCAAATGTCCCTGTTGACACGAAATCGTGCGAAACTCCCCCGCCGCGCTCTATCCGCGTCATGCAAAACATGGCGACGTTAAGGGGCGCAATCGAGAACGCAACCTACGCCGCCGCAAAATCACCCTATGAACACCACCACCCGTCCCACCGCTTCGAACGCCAAGTCCAGCAAGTCCATCACGCTCCTGCAAATGCTCGCGCTGATCGCGGCTGGCGGCATCGCGGCCTCGCTGCTGTTCCGCTACTTCCTGTGAGCGCAGCGCGTCCGGGGCATTGAGCCAACCGTTTTCGCTTATGTACAAGAAAGGCGTCGCCCTCGAAATCCAGTTCTCTCCCGAACGCCTGAATGACGGCGCAGGCGACCCGTACTGGATCGACCTCACCACCGACGAGGCCGCCGCACTGCTCGCCACGCTGCAAACAAAACTCGCCGCGCGCGAAAGCACCGCAGCGCCGCTCGTCGTCGCGCTCGACACGCCGCGCGAAAGCGCCGCGCCCGAAGCACCTGCAAGCGCCTCGACGGCCGCTGCCGGCGCCGACGACGGCCTCAAGCAATGGGTCTGCGTGATCTGCGGCTGGGTATACGACGAAGCGGCAGGCGCCCCCGACGACGGCCTCGCCCCCGGCACCCGCTGGGCCGACGTGCCCGATGACTGGCGCTGCCCGCTCTGCGACGTAGGCAAGGAAGACTTCGCGCTCGTCGAGTTCTAACGCGCGGCGCTCACGCGCCCGCGCGTCCAAGCGGTTCGTAGAACAGCGCAAACAACTCCGACTGCGAACTCACGCCGAGCTTCGCGTAAATATGCTTCTTGTGCGCGCGCACGGTCTCGAACGAAATTTCGAGCCGCTCCGCAATCGCGCGCGTGGAAAAGCCGCTCAGGCTCAAACGCACCACTTCGATCTCGCGCGCGGTGAGCGGCACGCGTCCGCTTTGCTGCGTGACCGCCTCGATGCGGCTCGCAAAGCCCGCCTCGCTCAACTGCCCCTGCTGAGCCGTGTTTTCGGCTTCAGCCGGGTCCGACGCGACCGCCTCGGCAACCCCTTCGGCAAACGTCTCATACGCGAGCCGCTGCTTCATGAGCGCGACGACCCAAGGCGCGAACATTGCGAACAACGCAATATCGCGTTCCGTGTAATGGTGCTTTGCGCCCAGCGAGAAAATCAGCGTGCGCGCTTCGTCGAGAGGCAAGTTGAACTGCACTTCGTCGCCGATGATGTTGCTCTTGAAGTAGCGCTGGTAATAGTCCGTCATGCGGAAGTTGTCGGGCGCAACTTCGGCGAGCGTGACGAGACCCGCGCGCGGCTTTTCGCTAGCGTTGAGATAGAACGGATCGAGCAGGTACATCCCCTCCAGATACGCGCGGAACAAGAGATCCACGGTGCCGTCGGGCATGGGCGACTCGGCGCACACGAGCGGCGCGCGATCGCGCCGGAAGACGAGCGCAACCCAATTGTCGAACGCGACGAAGCGCTCGACCACGCGCGTCATGCGGGTCCAGAAGTCGGGGCCGTCGAGAGCGTCGATCAGCGTCGCGATATGGTGATGGAACGCGCGGTCCTGCCAGTCCAGTTCCATGGCTTCTCCGATCAGGGGTACCCCTGCAGGGTAATTCCTCGACAAAAATAACGTGGAGATAATAGCCGCTCCAGACGCCCACGCGGTGCATTACGTAATACATAAGGAAGGAGACAGGCATGCAACTCGAACTCGCGCAGATCCCGGTCGTGGACGGCGCAGTCGCTCCCAACCTGGCCCGCGTGCTCGACGCGATCGCCAGGCGCCGCGAAGGCAGCGATCTCATCGTCTTTCCCGAAGCCACGCTCACGGGCTTTCCCACGCGCGAAAATGTGCGCGATCTGGCCGAAACGCTCGAAGGTCCGTCGCTCTCCAAAGTGCGCGACGCCGCACGCACGGCCAATATCGGCGTCGCCGTGGGCCTCGCCGAGCGCGAAGGCGATCGTTTCTACAACACCACCGTGCTGATCGACGAACGCGGCGACATCGCGCTGCGTTACCGCAAGACGCACCTGTGGGCCTCGGACGTGGGTGTGTTCACGCCCGGCGACCGTTACGAGGTATGCGAATTCAAGGGCACGACCGTGGGTCTTTTGATCTGCTACGACATCGAGTTTCCCGAAACGGCGCGCGCCGTAGCCTCGCTCGGCGCGGAAATGCTCGTCGTCACGAACGGCAATATGGATCCATTCGGCCCCGTGCATCGCCGCGCGATCGTCGCGCGCGCCATGGAGAACCAGATGTTCGCGGCGCTCGTGAACCGCACCGGTGACGGCGACGACAACCTCACGTTCCCCGGCGAAACGGCGCTCGTGAGCCCGTTCGGCGACGTGCTCTGCGAGTTGAAGGACGAAGACGCGGTGCTGCACGCGACGGTAGATCGCGCGCTCCTCGCTCAAAGCCGCGAACACTACAGCTATCTGCACGACGCACGCATTGCGCTCAATCTCGCCGACGAGAACGACGCGCAAGGCCGCCGCTCGCTCAATATCCGCCCGCGCACGCGTTAAGGGCCTTAAAAGCGTCAGGCACCGACCCGGCAACAAGCGATCCGGCAGGCCGCTTCTCGTGGCTTGCCAGGCTCGCTCACGCCTGCCAGAACCGCAGCACCCAGGAGACAACTGCATCATGAAGCCTGCCTCGCCGTCGCATGAACGCGGCACTCACGTACCTCACCTGAAGCGCACGCTCGGCCTGCCGTCCGTGCTCCTGTTCGGGCTCGCCTACATGGCGCCGCTGATCGTCTACGGCACCTATGGCGTGCTCGCAGGCGCGAGCCAGGACACCGCCGCCCTTGCGTATCTCATCGCGCTCATCGCGATCGTGTTCACGGCGCTCAGCTACGGCAAGCTCGCGCGCCTTTTCCCTGTAGCGGGTTCGGCCTATACGTACACGCGCAAGAGTTTCAATTCGCACCTGGGCTTCATGATCGGCTGGGCCACGCTGCTCGATTACTTCTTCCTGCCGATGGTGATCTGGCTCATCGGCGCGGCTTATCTTGGCGCTGCGTTCCCGAGCGTGCCCACGTGGATCTGGATCGTCGCATTCATCGTGTTCACGAGCGCGCTGAACATCATCGGCATCGAACTCGCAGCAAAATTCAACATCGTGCTCATGATCGTGCAGCTCGGCATTACGGCAATGTTCGTAGTCCTGTGTTTGCACTACGCCTCCGCAGCCGCAGGTCCGGGCGGACTCATCGCAGCCCAGCCGTTCTTCCAGCCGCACGTGCCGCTTTCGGCCACGATGGCGGGCGCTGCGATCGCCGCGTATTCGTACCTCGGCTTCGACGCCGTTTCCACGCTCACCGAGGAAACCATCGAGCCCGAAAAGACCATTCCGCGCGCCATCGTGTTGATCGCGCTCGTGGGCGGCGCGATCTTCGTGATCGCTGCGTACACGCTGCAACTCGCGCATCCGGGCGCCGTGTTCAAGGACCCCGATTCGGCCGCGTTCGAAATCGCCCGCAAGGTGGGCGGCGATATCTTCGTGACGATTTTCCTCGCGGGCCTGATTCTCGCGCAGTTCGCCTCGGGCATCTCGGCGCAGGCCAGCGTTGGGCGCTTGCTCTATGCAATGGGCCGCGATGAAGTGCTGCCCAAGTCGATTTTCGGCTACATCCACCCGCGTTTTCGCACGCCTGCGATCAACATCGCGATTGCCGGTGTCGTTGGCTTGATCGCACTGAAGCTCGACGTGGCCACGTCCACCTCGTTCATCAACTTCGGCGCGTTCCTCGCGTTCACTTCGGTGAACCTGTGCGTGATCCGCCAGTACTTCAGCGGCGCGGCAGGCACGCGTGGCTTTGGGTTGCTCGGCGGTCTGGTGTTCCCGCTCATCGGTGCCGTGACCGATATCTGGCTGCTGTGCAGTCTCGAGAAGACGGCGATCGTGCTCGGCATAGTCTGGTTCGTGCTCGGCCTAGCGTACCTCGGATGGATCACGCGGTGCTTCCGGCAAGCGCCGCCGGAAATGGCGGTGTAAGCGATACGCCTGCCACTGCTTGTTTCAAACAAAACGGCGAGCGTCCCCTACGGGGCGCTCGCCGTTTTTGCATTCGGTGCAGCGAAAAGAACCGCTCAGCTATCCATCCCCGCCAGCCGCGCCGCGGCCATCACCTCGCGCTTGGTATCGAGAATGTGCCGCTCGATCAGCGCCACGACTTCATCCACAGCGCGCCGCTTGCAGGCCTCGACGATCGCGTAGTGATCGCTTTGCACCTCGTTCTTTTCCGTATCGAGCGACATGCGCAGATGCGGATATCGATTCGTCGTACTCAGGCAGTACTCCTCGATCATCTTGCGCAGCCGCGAGTTGTTCGCGGGCGCGCACAGCGCGAGATGGAACTGTCGATTGCATTCGGCCCACTCGGCGGGTGACGAAGCGGCGTCGTACGCCGCGAGAATGCGCTTCATCACGTCGATGTCGCCGGCCACCATGTTCGGCACCGCAAGCTTCGCCGCATAGGTCTCCAGGGCCGCGCGAATGTCGAGCAGCTCGCAGATCTCCTGCGTGGACATCGCGATCACCACGGCGCCGCGATTGAGCTGGTAGCTCACGAGCCCTTCGGCCTCGAGCTGGCGCAGCGCCTCGCGCACGGGAATGCGGCTCGCGCCGAAGCGCTCCGCAAGGCCCTCCTGGCGCAACTGCGCACCGGGCGGCAGCACGCCGCGCAGGATCTCGTCGCGCAGCTGGTCGCGGATCGTTTGAGGCAGCGATCGCTGGTCTTCCTTGGCCTGCACTGTCGTCATGAGCTCGTGGGCGCCGGGCGGACGAACGCCGTCCGACGAAAAAGTGTTGTCGTCAATATTTTTGCCTGCCAGAATTGGATACAATCCAATCGCTTCTGGATATTTATGCTGGCATTACGGATCCGCCAGCCGTTCCCACTGTGCCGTGTCCTTGTCTGGAGACTGTATAGGTTTCTGTAAGCATCTGAAAACCAAGCAATTTTAGCGTATCCACCGGGTCGGCCCGAGGCCGTTGCATGCGCAACGGTTTCGCTCGCCCAACCGCCATTCGGCGGCCGGTTTCTTTTGCTTCACCCCTGCGCAAAAAGGCACGCCGCGCGCTCCGGACGCGGTGCGGGCCCGGCTGCGCCCACGAAAAACGTAGACCGCTGAGGAGAGAACCAGAATGAATCCAAGCAACCGAAACACGCAAATGCGCCTGCGCGCGCCCGTCGTTCTTGCCGCCGTGGCGGCCCTGTGGAGCGCCGGTGCGCTCGCCCAGGCCACCGACGTCAAGATCGGCTTCGCCGCCCCGCTCACCGGTGGCCAGGCCCACTACGGCGCAGATTTCCGCAGCGGCGTGCAGATGGCGATCGACGACGAGAACGCCACGAGCCCGACCATCGGCGGCAAGCCGGTGCGCTTCGTGCTCGACGCCTACGACGACCAGGCCGACCCGCGCACCGGCACGACCGTCGCCCAGAAGCTCGTCGACGACGGTGTTTCCGCCGTCATCGGCCACTTCAACTCGGGCACCAGCATTCCGGCCGCGCCGATCTACGCGAAGGCCGGTATTCCCGAAATCGCCACGGCCACCGCGCCCACCTATACGCGCCAGGGTCTGCCCACCACGTTCCGTCTCGTGACGTCCGACGCGCAGCAAGGCAGCGTGCTCGGCGAATACGTCGTGAAGGACCTGAAGTTCAAGCGCTTCGCCGTGATCGACGACCGCACGGCTTACGGTCAAGGCGTGGCCGAAGAGTTCGCCAAGGCCGTGAAGGCGGCGGGCGGCACGGTGGTCGCGCAGGAATTCACGAACGACAAGGCCGTGGATTTCCGCTCGATCCTCACGCACATCAAGTCGGCGGACGTCGACGCGATCTTCTACGGCGGCGCCGACACCCAGGCCGCGCCGATGCTCAAGCAGATGAAGTCGCTCGCGATCAAGGCCACGCTGATCGGCCCCGACATGATGCACTCGGACGAACTCGTCAAGATCGCCGGTCCGGCGGCGGAAGGCGCGCTCGCTTCGTCGGGCGGCAGCCCGCTCGACCAGATGCCGGGCGGCAAGAGCTATGTCGAGCGCTACACCAAGCGTTTCAACAAGCCGGTCGAACTGTACTCGCCGTACGCGTACGACGGCACGCGCGCCGTGATCGCCGCAATGAAGAAGGCGAACTCGACCGATCCGCACCTCTACCTCGCCTCGCTCAAGTCGACGAACATGAAGGGCGTGACCACGAACGAACTGGCCTACGACCAGTACGGCGACCTCAAGTACGGCGGCGTGACGGTCTACAAGGTCGTGAGCGGCAAGTGGCAGCCGCTTACGACGGTCGGCACGAAGTAGGCCCACACTGACGCCGCGTTGCGGGCGCGGCGGCCAGTGTGGCTCCTAAGATTTAGCGCATTGCGCACTGGAACAGCCGGCGGTACCCGGCTGCGGCGCACGCCAGCGAGTTCGCTTCTCCACTCGCTGCCCCGGGCGCCGGGTTGACACGGGCTTTCGCGTTGGGCGGAAGCCCGTTTTTTTCGTCATGCGGGATGTAAGCGTTCGGAACGCCTTCGTCCGGCTTTCGAAATGCCGCGAAAAAACGAGCGTTCGGTTGTGCGCAGCGGAACCGAACTACAATGCAACCCGTACGATGCAATGCCGCATTGCCGCCCTGTTTGCCCCGAACATGTCCCGTTTTTCGAAAGCTTTCCCTCGTTTGCCCGTCCCGGTTCGTCACGCCGCCCTCACCGTAGCTACGGTGACGCTGGCTGCCGCGCTCGGCGCGTGCTCGTCGCCCAAGCCCAAGTTCCAGGAAGATCAATTGCTGAGCACCGCGCCCAGCCAGTTCTCGCGCAGCTTCAACTACGCGAGCACGGACGCCTGCGAGTCGTCGCGCCGCGCGCTTCTGAGCCAGGGCTACATGACGACGATGACGCGCAACGACACCGTCGACGCCACGAAAAACTTCCAGCCGACGATGGATCAGCACATCGTCGTGGAGGTGCACGTGGTCTGCACGCCGGGCGACGCGAGCAATACGAGCATGGTGTACGTGAATGCCGTGCAGAACGGCTACGCGCTCAAGAAGAGCGATACCTCGGCGAGCGTGGGGCTCTCGATTCTGGGGTCGGTATCGCTGCCTATTCGCTCGAACAGCGACGAGATGGTGAAGATTTCGAGCGAGACGATCCAGTCGGGGCCGTTTTACTCGCGCTTCTTCGACCTGGTGGGGCGGTATTTGAATGCTTCGGCGCGCAGCGAGCCTGTGCCGAGCACCGGCGCGATCGATGTTGCGCCACTGCCGCCGCCCATCGCGCCGGTCACGGCAAGCGCGGCGCCCGCCGCGACCACGGTGGGGTCGGCAGCGCCGGCCGCTGCTGCAGCGGCTGCGGCAACGGGTGCGGCGGTGCTGCACAGCACGACGCTGCCGGCGGCGCCTGTGGTGACGGCGCCTGCTGCCGCGCCCGCGGCTGCGTCTGCGCCTGCTACGGCGGCGCCCGCGCCCGCCGCATCGACTCCGGGCGCCGCCGCTCCGGTCGACCACGCCACGGCGGCGGCGGCCGCGATCATGGGTGTGTCGCCGACTGTTCCGGCAAACCCGCAGGCTACAGGGCTCACGGCGAGTGTGACCACTCACAACGCGTCGGCGTCTGCGCCCGTCGCGGCGTCGGCAAGCGCTGCGGCAGCGCAAACGCTCGCTTCGACCTCGTCGGACTCCGGCACGTCTGCCACGCCGACTGTAGCGCCGGCCGCATCGACCACCGGCAGCACGACGACGCCCTAAGCCCGGCGCGCCGAACCGGCGTCACGCCAACCGGCTCGCGCACAACCGCGCGCGAGCCATCCGCCGCCTGCACGCTCAGCGCAAGCCGGCCATCATCGCGCCCATTCCCACGAGCAGGCTGCCCATCAGGCGATTCACGGCGCGCATACGCGTCGGGCGCTGCAGCACGTGGCGCAGCCGGTGCGAAAACAGCGCCATCGAAGCCACGCCTCCCGCAAACAGCACGGCGAACGTCGCCGCCAGCAGCAAATACTGACGGTTGGCGCTCCAGGGCGCGTCGGCACTCATGAACTGCGGGAAAAACGACGGGAAGAACAGCAAGGTCTTCGGATTGAGCCCCGAAGTCGCAAAACCGCGCCAGAACAAATCGCGACGGCTTGCGCTATCGGCTGCAACGGCTGGCGCATCCGTGCCCGCCAGCGAGCGGCTGCGCCACTGCTTGCAGCCCAGCCAGACGAGATAGGCCGCACCCAGCCAGCGCAGCAACGTAAGTGAATGCTCACTAATTAACAGCAGCGAATTAAGGCAAAGCGCCGTCAACGCGAGTTGGAGCAGCACGGCGAGCGTGCCGCCCCAGACGCAGGGCAGCGCGCGGCGCCAGCCAGCATGGAGCGCCTGACTCATGGTGAGCACGTTGACTGGACCGGGGGTGTAGACGAGTACGAGCGCGGCGGCGAGAAAAGATAGATACAGCTGGATCGACATTGCTGGGCGTGCTGGCGAAGACGTTGTGACGGACGGCGCTCGGGGTTGGGAAAAGCATCGAAAACGGACAACAAAAAACCGCGCAAAAGCGCGGTTTTCGAATGCCATCTGCCTGACCGGACATTGCTGGCTGCGTGGTGTACGCGCGCAACGCCCGGTAGCCGCCGCAGGGTGCAACGGAAACCGGCCCTGACGGACCACCGCGGCTTGTGGCTGCGGCGGCGCTCCCCGACGCGGGGAGGTGGCCGCGTGGGTCGTGCCAGGCAAGAAGGCATGGAGAAAATATACCGGTGGATAGCCGGATTAGGCTTCCGGTTTTTAGGTGGAAACGGTCGATATACGGAATCTTCTTCCGCTAGAATTGACCTTACCTGCACAAGATTCTTTATCGCCATGAGCCCTCGTGAACGTGCGCCCAAAGCGCTCGACAATCAGGACCGCAAGATCCTCAGCGCCCTGCAAAAAAACGCCCGACTATCGAATGCCGAACTGGCCGAGCAGGTGGGCATGTCCACGACCGCGTGCTGGAACCGCACGCGCCAGCTCGAAGCCGATGGCTATATCGACGGCTATGTCGCGCTCGTGAACCAGCAAAAGCTGGGCTACGCAGACATCGTGATTCTGGAAGTGACGCTCGACCGCCACGAAGACGACGCGCTCGCGCGCTTCGGCGCCGAACTCGCGGCGCTGCCAGAAGTGCTCGAGGCGTATCTCGTCTCCGGCGAGTACGACTACTGGATCAAGGTGGCGGTAGACGGCACCGCAGGCTACGAGCGTTTTCTGCGCGAGAAGCTCTATCGCATCTCGAGCATTCGCCACAGCCGGTCGATGTTCGCCTTGCGCTGCATGAAGGATGTGCCGTCGATGCAGGTGTGATGGCTGGCGAGCGGCCGGCAGGTACGCGGCCGCTCGCGTCGACGTGATATTTTTTACGCCGCAAGTTTTCCTGTCGCGCCGTTGCTCGCCGGCGCGCTCACGCCTGCGCGCGCGAAGCGAAGCGCTTCAATCAGCGTTTCGTGGTCGCCTATGTGATTCGCCAGCAGCAGAATGAGTTGCGCGTTGGCCGATTGACTCTGCGCCTCGTCGAGATCGCGATGCATGTCGATCAGCGCTTCGTAAAAGTCGTCCGGTCTTGCCAGATTCGGTTGGGTGTTCAGCATGGTTGTCTCCTCTCCCTCTATGCCGTGCCTTGCACGCAAAGCGCACGCTTGAGTGCGCTTTCCACACGCGCCGCGTCGGCGCGCCGCCAGCGTGCGCTCACGTGCTGGTCAGGACGAATCAGATAGAACGCACCATCCTGCGCGCCGTATCGCTGCGCCGCCAGTCCTTGCACGTCGCGCAACACCACCGTCGATGCAGGCAGACCCGCGGGCACGGCCGCATCGCCTTCGAGCATCACCACGAACTTGAGCGGCACCGGTGAATGCGAGAGCGCCTGCAGCATGTCGAGCGTCGCGGTATCGAATGCCGAGCCCGCGCGGCTGAACACGAGGCCCGCAAACTGGTCGCCCAGATGCGCAAGCAGCCAGCTCTCGTTGCCCGCTGCGTTTAGCACCGGCGCGTCCGCGCACGATGCGCCCGGCTCCATCTTGCCGCCGAACGTATCTTCGTCGGGCGTGTTCAAAGTCGATTCGCGCAGCACTGCCGGCACGGAAAGCCGGCCGCTGTTCACCAACTGCCGCGCAAATGCATGGTCGCGAGCGAGCGTGAGCACGGCGTCGCGGAACACGCGGCTCACCGCGCTCTTCGGCGTGATGAAGTCGGTCGAACGCGTCGAGTTGCGGATGTTTTCGTCGGCCGCGTATTCGCGCTCGCTCGCATAGGTGTCGAGCAGCGCGTCGGGTGCGTGGTTCTCCAGCACCATGGCGAGCTTCCATGCGAGGTTCTCGCCGTCCTGAAAGCCGCTATTCGCGCCGCGCGCGCCGAACGGCGAAACCAGATGCGCCGAGTCGCCTGCGAACAGCACGTTGCCCTGGCGGAAGCTGTCCATGCGCAGGCACGAGAACGTGTAGATGCTCACCCACTCCAGCTCGAACTTCACATCGGGGCCGAGTAGCGCGCGCACGCGCGGAATCACGCGCTCGGGCGTTTTCTCGAGCACCGGGTCGGCGTCCCAGCCGAGCTGGAAGTCGATGCGCCACACGTTATCGGGCTGGCGATGCAGCAGCACCGACTGGTTCGGATGAAACGGCGGATCGAACCAGAACCAGCGCTCGGTCGGAAAGTCGGCTTCCATCTTCACGTCGGCGATGAGGAAGCGGTCCTTGAACGTGCGCCCGTGACTGTCGAGGCCGAGCAGCTTGCGCAGCGGGCTGCGCGAGCCGTCGGCGGCCACCACGTAGCGCGCGAGCAGCGTGTACGGGCCGTCGGGTGTTTCGATTTCGAGCGCGACGTGCGCATCGCTTTCGCCCGGCGTGCCGTGCTGAGCCACGCCCGTCACCTTGTTCTTCCAGCGGATTTCGAGGTTGGGCAACGCCTGTGCACGTTCGAGCAGATAGCCTTCCACGTAGTACTGCTGAAGATTCACGAAAGCCGGCCGATGGTGACCGCTTTCAGGCAGCAGGTTGAACGTGTAGACGAGTTCGTCCTTGCGGAACACCTTGCCCACGTTCCAGCTCACGCCCTTTTCGACCATGCGCTCGCCGCAGCCGAGGCGGTCGAAAATATCGAGCGAGCGCTTGGAAAAGCAGATGGCGCGCGAGCCCGTGGAAAGCGTGCAGTCGTCGTCCACGAGCACCACCTGCACACCTTGCCGCGCGAGATCGATGGCGGTCGCCAGGCCCACCGGCCCCGCGCCGACCACCACGACCGGACGCACGCACGCGGCGGCGTCCGGGGTTTGTTCGCTGCATCGCGCGTAGTCGAAGGTCAGCGTTTGATAGTCGATCATTCTTGTCTCCACCAGTCCACCCATTCCGGCCCGTGCTCAATCCTGCAACGCGTCCCACATCTCCTTGTCGCGCTGCGCCGTCCAGATGCGCGGATGCGTAATGCCGCTCGCCTCGTCATACGCGCGGGTCACGTCGAACGGCAGGCAATGCTCGTAGATGAACACATGGCCGAACTTCGGGTCCATCGCCTCGCGCGTGAGCGACATCGCGCCCTTCAGGTCGAGCTTGCGTTCCACGGCGGCGCGGCCCTGTGCGAGCAGCGTGGTCACGAAGTCCTTCGTGTAGTCGAGACCCTTGTTCACTTCGGCGGGGTTGAGCAGCGCGGGGCCGCGGCCCGGCACGAGCTTTTCGGCGCCAAGCGAGCGCAGCGCTTCGAGCGTAGCGGGCCAGTCGGCAAGCTGGGCGTCGCCGCAATAGCAGGCAGCGTCGTATTCGACGAGGTCTCCCGAGAACAGCACCTTCTGCTCGGGCAGCCACACCACGGTGTCGCCCTTCGTGTGACCCGAGCCGAGGTGCGCGATCTTCACTTCGAGCTTGCCGAGGAACAGCGTGATTTCCTTCTCGAACACGAGCGTGGGCCATGTGAGGCCCGGCACCGTTTCGACGCCCGCGAACAGGCGCGGAAAGCGCTCGATTTCAGACTTCATGTCGGCTTCGCCGCGCTCGACGATCATTTCGTACGTGCCGCGGCTCGCGATCACCTGCTGCGCGCCTTCCTTGAAGTAAGCCGAAGCGCCCAGCACGCGCACCGCGTGATAGTGCGAGAGCACGACGTACTTGATGGGCTTGTCCGTCACCGTGCGGATCTTCGCGATGAGGTCCTGCGCCATGGCGGGCGTAGCCGTGGTGTCGACGATCAGCACGCCGTCGTCGCCGATGATGACGCCCGAGTTGGGGTCGCCTTCCGTGGTGTACGCGTATGCGTTTTCCGAGAGCTGCGTGAAAGTGACCTTCTTTTCTTCGAGGTCGGCCTGGGATGCGAACGCCTTTGCCATGTTGAGTCTCCGTATCGAGGGGCTCTTGAAGCCAGGGCGGGGCGAAGCGTGCAGGGGCTGGGCGCGCACGGCGCCAGCGCTGGTTGTCTCGCCCCGTTTGAAATTGGACGGCTGTTGTGCCGGGGTGAGGCCATCTTGGCCTCCCGATTTTTATTTGTCAATAGCGAATTACATCGCTATACGCTAATTTCTAGCCGATACGCGCTGTAGCCTGCCCAGATGCCATGGGCCGCCGCCATTCAGTTAACATGGACCCTTTTTCAGCCAGAGAAAAGCGCCAATGAGACGTCGCAACGAAAGCGCCGCGTCCGCGCCGGAAAGCAGCGCTACGGCTGCCCGCGAGCAGCGCGGCATTCAGAGCGTCGAGGTGGGCGGACGCCTGCTGCGCGCGCTCGCCGACGCGCGCGCGCCGCTTGGCGCCACCGATCTCGCGGCGAGCGGTGAGATTCCGTCGAGCCAGGCGCACGCCTATCTCGTGAGCCTCACGCGTCTTGGGCTGATCAAGCGCGACGCGCTGTCGGGGCGCTATGAGCCCGGCCCGCTCGCGCTGCGCCTCGGCCTGCTGCATCTCGCGCAGCAGCCAGCGCTGCGCGAGGCGGTGCCGCGCGCGGCAGCGCTCGCGCAGGCGCTCAATTGCAGCGTCGCGCTCTGTATCGCCGGGCCGCAGGGGCCGACCATCGTGCGCTACGAGCACGCGAGCCTGCCGCTGCACGTGAACCTGCACGTCGGTACCGTGATGTCGCTGCGTGCCACGGCCACGGGCCGCGTGTTCTGCGCGTTCCTCGGGCCTGAGGCGCTCGCAGCCGTATGGACCACGCAAACCGCGCAGCCGGTGTGGCGCGGCACCAGCCACGCGGCAAGTGCCGCCAGCGCGCCCCCGGAAAGCGCGCCGGACGCCGGCTTCCTCGCCTCGCTCGACGCCATTCGCGCGCGCGGCTACGAACTCGCCATCGACGCACCCAGCCCCGGCGTGAGCAGCGTGTGCATGCCCGTACTCGGGCCGCAACGCGAACTGAGTCTCTTGCTCACCGCTATTGGCGCGAGCGGCGCACTCGACGTGCGCGCGGACGGCGCGGTCGTGCGCGCGCTGCGCGACGCTGCCGCCGAAATCGCAGCCGCCGCTTTTCCATCGACACCAACATGCCCCGAGTAAGCTCCAAGCCCCCGCGCGACGACAACGTCGATGTGACCCAAGCCGCGAGCGCAGACGCCGCGATCCACGTCACGCCCGAAGCCGACAAGCCGCAGCGCGGCATCCAGTCGCTCGATGTCACGGGCGAGCTGCTCGCCGCGCTCGTCGCGGCCGGCACGCCCTTGCCGTTGCGCGACCTGGCCGCCGCCGCCGGCATGGCGCCCGCCAAGGCCTTCCCGCACCTCGTGAGCCTGCAGAAGATCGGCCTGCTCGCGCGCGACGCGGCGGGCCGCTACGAAGCGGGGCCGCTCAGCCTCGAACTCGGCCTGATCGGCCTTGCGCGGCTCTCGCCGGTGCGCGAGGCCGATGCCGAACTGGTCGGCCTCGCCGCCGCCACCGCGATGAGCGTCGCGCTCGCGGTGCCGGGGCCGCTTGGCCCGACCGTCGTGCGCCTCGAAGAATCGGCGTTACCGCTGCACGTGAGCCTGCGCCCCGGCACGGTGATGTCGCTTGTGAACACGTCGATCGGACGCGTGTTCGCCGCATGGGTCGACGACGATGTGCGCGCAGCCCTCCTCGCCCAGGACGAACTGCGGCTCGCGGGCGCGAAGCCGCGCGAAGGCGCGACGCCCGCCTACCTCGCGCGGCTCGCCGCCATTCGCGCCGAAGGCGTGGATACGGCGCTCGACAAGCCCATTCCCGGCATCAGCACCGTGACCGCGCCCGTGTTCGACCACACGGGCAGCGTGTGCCTGGTGCTCGCGGTGATGGGACCTACGGGCAGCCTCGACATCGCGCGCGAAGGCACGGCGGCGCAACTGCTGATCGCCGCCGCGCAGCGCCTCTCGCGGCGCTTCGGCTACATGGAAGGCGCGGCGGCCGCGCCGCTGTGAGCGCCTTTCGCGCGCAATACAAAAACAGCATGCCTAACTAATGAGAATACGCCCATGAGCACGGCATCGACCGGACAAACGTTGCGCCAGATCGCCGACCTGCCCTGCCCGCGCGGCCTGCCGCTGCTCGGCAATCTGCTGCAGCTTTCGCCGCCGCGTCTGCATTTGATCCTCGAACAGTGGGCCGCCGAACTCGGCGCGCCCTACCGCTTCCAGGTGGGCGGCATCCCCATCACGATCTGGACCGACACCGAACTGATCCAGCAGATCATGCGCGAGCGGCCGCATCGCTTCCGCCGCTATCAGCCGATCGAAGCCGTGTTCGAGGAGATGGGCTTCAACGGGCTTTTCTCCGCGGAAGGCGTAGCGTGGGAACCGCAGCGCAAGCTCGTCATGCAGGCGCTCTCGATACCCAATATCAAGGCGTTCTACCCCACGCTGGCCGAGATCACGCAGCGGCTTCACGCACGCTGGCAACGCGCGGCCGAGCGCGGCGAGACCGTCGAGATGACCGACGACCTCAAGCGCTACACGGTCGATGTGACGAGCGCGCTCGCGTTCGGCGAAGACCCGCGCACGCTGGAGCGCGACCACGGCGTGATTCAGGAGCATCTGGAGCGCATCCTGCCGGGCGTAATGAGGCGCACGAATGCGCTCTTTCCGTATTGGCGATATGTCAAGCTGCCGTCGGACCGCAAACTCGAGCGCTCACTCGCCGAAGTCCACCGCTACGTCAACGCGATGATGGCGCGCGCCCGCGAGCGCATGCGCGACGAGCCCTCGGAAACGCCGCGCAATCTGCTCGAAGCGATGCTCGCCCAGCAGCAGGCGCCGGGCGGCGACACGTCCATCAGCGACGCGCAGATCCGCGCGAATGTCCTCACGCTCCTGATCGCGGGCGAAGACACGACCGCCGATTCCATCGCGTGGACGCTGCCCTACCTCGCCGCGGATACGGCCTTGCAGCGGCATCTCGGCGACGAAGCGCAGCGCGCGCTCGGCAATTCGACGGTTTGTCCCGACTACACGACGTTGAAAGACCTCGATATTTTCGAGGCGATCTGTATCGAGGCGACGCGTTTGCGGCCGGTAGCGTCCGTGCATTCGTTCGAGCCGCTGGAAGATGTAGTCGTGGACAACGTGGCGTTGCCCAAGGGCACGCGCATGTTCTTCGTCGCGCGTCCCGCCATGCTGGATGCGAAAAATTTCGCCGATCCGCAGCGCTACGATCCGTGGCGCTGGATGAAGCGCACAGAACGCGAATCCGATGACGGAAAAGCCCATGACGTGCGCGCTTATCTACAGTTCGGCGCGGGGCCGCGCGTGTGTCCTGGCCGCCATCTCGCGACCGTGGAAATGCGCCTCGCGCTCTCGATGCTGATGAAGTCGTTCACGATCGAGCTGGCGATCGATCCCGCGAAGATTCAGGAAGTGCAGGCGTTCACGATGGTGCCGGACACGATGCCGGTGCGGCTCAAACGGCGCGAAGGCGCCACGTTTGCCTAAGCATCAACGCCCGTCTTCCGGCGTGCCAACTGCGGGAGCATCGTCGGGCGCGCCATCGCTGCGCGCCTGGGCGTCGCGCACCTTTTCGAGCGCCTTGGGCCCGAGCCCGAGCGACACGCCCAGCGCGAGCGCATCGAGCACCGCGAGATGCGCGATGCGCACCACGGCAGGCGCGTGCGCATCGCTCGCGGCGGGTACGCGCAGCAAAAGCGGAATGTCCACCACCCACGCGAGCCGCGAACCCGCGCTCGTGAGCGCGATGGTCGTCGCACCTCGCTCCTTGGCGATCTGAATGCTCTCGTTGACCTCGACGCTGCGCCCCGACTGCGAGATTGCGAACGCCACGTCGCCCGGTTCGAGCAGCGCCGCGTAAAGGCGCTGCAAATGCGCATCCGTGAACGCGCTCGCGGCGATGTCGAGCCGCAGCAGGCGCAGCGCCGCGTCTTGCGCAACGAGCCCCGAACCCGCGCCCACGCCGAAAAAGTACACGCGCCGCGCGCTGGAGAGCGCCGCCACCGCGGCCTCGAATACGGCTGTATCGAGCGAAGCGCGCGCATGCGTCACGCCCTGGACGACCGATTCCGTCACCTTGTCGAGCAAGGTGCCGACCTCGCCGGCCCACCCGGCGCCGCCCGCCTCGCCACCCGTCAACTCCGTGGCGAGCGCGAAGGGCACGTTGCCCGCCGCGCTCTGCGCGAGCCGCATCTTGAAGTCGCGCAGGCCGTGCGCACCCACCGCGCGGCAAAAACGCGTGACGGATGGCTCGGACACGTCCGCGCGCAACGCGAGTTCGGTGATGCTCGCGCGCATGGCGAAGTCGATGTCGGCGAGCACCATCTCCGCGACCTTGCGCTCGGCGGGACGCAGCGACTCCGCGACGTTGCGGATGTGATGGATCAGGTTGGAGACCGGCAAGCTGTTTTTCCCGTGGAAGGTACGAGGCGCCCGCTATCCAGTTTCGATGCGTGCTTCCGCTTCAATCGAGCCGCTTGCCGCTTTCAGTATCGAACAGATGCAGGTGCGCCAAAGGCAAACCTAGCGTCATGCGCTGGCCCGGCGTGACGTCCGGGCGCGCGCGCGTGGTGACGCACCATGTCGTGTCGCCTATTTTCCCGTAGAAGTGGGTCTCCGCGCCAGTCGGCTCGATCACGTCGACGGTGAACGGCACGTCGCCGCCCGCCTCGATGTGCTCGGGCCGCACGCCGAGCGTCACGCGTGCGCCCGCTTGCGCCTTGCCTTCCGGCAGCGGGATACGCACGCCGTCTTCGAGCACGAGCGCCGTGCCACGCGCGTCGCTCATCACCGTGCCCACGGCGAAGTTCATCGAGGGCGAGCCGAGGAAGCTCGCCACGAAAAGGTTGCCCGGCTTGTCGTAAAGATCGAGCGGACGGCCGATCTGTTCGATACGCCCCGCGTTCATCACGACGATGCGGTCGGCCATCGTCATCGCCTCGATCTGGTCGTGCGTGACGTACACCACCGTGTTGCGCAGGCGCTGGTGCAGCGCCTTGATCTCGGTGCGCATCTGCACGCGCAGCTTGGCGTCGAGGTTCGAAAGCGGCTCGTCGAAGAGGAAGAGCGCGGGCTCGCGCACCACGGCGCGGCCCATGGCGACGCGCTGGCGCTGGCCGCCGGAAAGCGCACGCGGCAGGCGCTCCAGGTAGCCCGACAGGTTGAGCATTTTCGCGGCGGCTTCGATGCGCGGCTTGAACCCGTCCTCGCGCTCCTTGCGAATGCGCGGACCGAACGCGATGTTGTCGTACACCGAGAGATGCGGGTAGAGCGCGTAGCTCTGGAACACCATCGAGATGTTGCGCTGCTGCGGCGGCAGCGCGTTCGCGCGCGTGCCGCCGATCGTGAGGTCGCCGCCGGAGATGTCTTCGAGACCGGCGATCATGCGCATCACCGTGGTCTTGCCGCAACCCGAGGGCCCGACGAGCACGACGAATTCGCCGTCTTCGATGTCGAGATCGACGCCGTGCACGACCTGAGTGTCGCCATAGCGCTTGTAGATGCCGTTCAGTTGTACCGCTGCCATGCTTTCCTCGTTTGCGTGAAGTCTTTTCAGGTCGAAGCGCCGCGTGCGCGCCTCAGAACGGGTCGAGCGTCAGTTCGTTCGCCATGAGGCGGTTGCCCGCCATGAGCCCCGCATCCACGGGCAGCGCCACGCCCGTGATGACGCGCGCTTGCGGCGAGGCGAGAAACTGCACGGCATCGGCGATATCCTCAGGCGTGGCCACGTCGCCGAGCGGATACCATTTGCTTAGTTCTTCGAATATCTTCGGATGCTGCTCGACACGCGCGCGCCACGCGGGCGTTTTCACCGTGCCCGGACAGACGATGTTCGCGCGTATGCCGTGCGGCCCCAGCTCCATGGCGAGCGCCTTCGTGTAGCTCACGAGGCCCGCCTTCGCCGCGCTGTACGCGGGGTGGCCGAGCGCCGAAAGGCCGTTCACCGAGCCAATCAGCACGAGCACGCCGCGCCGGCGTTCGATCATCGAGGCGCGTACGGCTTCGACCGTGTAGTAGGTCCCGTTCAGGTTCAGGTCGATGTCGCGCCGCCAGCTCGCGGCGTCGGTATGCGCGAGCGTCGTACCGAGCGCGCCGCCCGCGTTCGCCACCGCCACGTCCACCGGGCCGCGCGCCGCCACGCCGCGCGCCACGGCTTCGGCCACGGCGGCCTGATCGCTCACGTCGGCGGCAAGCGGCTCGAGGCGCGCCGCGCCCGCTTCGCCGATTTCCGTCGCGAGTTGTTGTACAAGCGCCGCGTCGCGGTCGAGCGCGAGCACCGTGTCGCCCGCCTCCAGAAACCGTTTGCACAGCGCGCGGCCTATGCCGCCGCCCGCACCCGTCACCAGTACCACCCGGCTCATGTCGACTCTCCGTGCGGCCCGCCAGTCATGCCAGCGAGCCTGAAAATTTCCTACATACGAATGGTGCACGGTCACCCTTATGCGGGTTTATACCGACCACGCCGCACCGCTGCAGTGCATGAATTTCCCCTGTTTTACAGCATGTTATGCAAATTCCGGCACTCGAAACAATATCGAGATTACCAGGTGACAACGCTTTTTTCATCCTGTAGGATTTTTTCAAACAACGCAACCCAGCAGCCGGGTCAAGGCGGCGGCATAAGCAGGAAAAACCACCTAGGAGAGAGAGAATGTCGTTTCAGGCACGTGCAACCACCATGCTCGGAAAGCTGGCCGTCGCGCTAGCGTTCGCCGGCATCACCGCCGCGGCGCACGCCGACACGGTCCGCGTGACCGTCGCCCACTACAGCGACGCCACCGCCCCGTACTTCGAGAAAATGGCCAAGCAGTTCGAGGCCGCCAACCCCGGCATCACGATCAAGATCGAAGACGTGAACTGGGACTCGCTGCAACAGAAGCTGCAAACGGACATCTCCGGCGGCGCCAACGCCGACCTCGCGATCATCGGCACGCGGTGGCTGCTCGACTTCGTGAAGGACGACATCGCCGAGCCGCTCGACCCGTACATGGACGCGAACTTCAAGGGCCGCTTCATCGGTCCGTTCCTCGCTCCGGGTCAGATCAACGGCAAGACCTACGGCCTGCCGATTGCCGCTTCGGCGCGCGCGCTGTACTACAACAAGGACATGCTCGCCTCGGTTGGCTATCCGAACGGCCCGAAGACCTGGAACGACGTGATCGACGCCTCGAAGAAGCTCAAGGCGAAGGGCATTGCGGGCTTCGGCCTGCAGGGCAAGGAAATCGAGACCGACGTGTACTTCTACTATGCGCTGTGGACCCACGGCGGCGAAGTGGTGGGCAAGGACGGCAAGGCGGCATTCAACTCGCCGGCTGGCGTGAAGGCCGCGACGCTCTACAAGACCATGATCGACGAAGGTCTTACGCAGCCGGGCGTGACGGGCTACAGCCGTGAAGACGTGCAGAACCTCTTCAAGCAGGGCCGCGTGGCGATGATGATCTCGGCGCCGTTCCTCGCCAAGCAACTGAAGAAGGAAGCACCGAACATCAAGTACGGCATCGATCCGATCCCGGTTGCGACGACGCCTGCAACGTACGCAGTGACCGACTCGATCATGATGTTCAAGAACTCCAAGGTAAAGCCAAGCGCCTGGAAGTTCCTGGACTACCTGTTCACGAAGGAACCGCGCGTGCAGTTCACGAGCACGGAAGGCTTCCTCCCGACCACGAAGGCTGAAGCGGGCGACCCGGCGTTCCAGGACGCAGATACGCAAGCCTTCATCGCGCTCCTGCCGCACGCAAAGTTCGCGCCGACCGTGACGGGCTGGGAAGACACCGCGAAGGCTGTGACCAATGGGATGCAGTCGGTCTACCTCGGCAAGGCCAAGCCTGCCGATGCGCTGAACCAGGCGGCCACCGAAGCGAACAAGTCGCTTGGCAAATAAGTTTGGCAAATAAGCCTGCAAGCAAGCCTTAATGGCAAAACCGGCGCGCGCCCGAAGTTCCCGGCGCGCGCCGGAGCGCCTGAGAACCGACGTTTCGAAGCACTGACGATTCGACATGACTACGGGTCCCCTGAAGCCCTCGCCCGCCACAGCAGCGGCCGGCGATGCCCCCGACCGATCACGCGCACGAACCCGCATGAGCCGACAACCCCGCGCCGTTTCCGCGCCCCGCGCGCCCTGGCTCCTGATCGTGCCGAGTCTCGTGCTCGCGCTCTTCATCATCAGCTATCCGATCTTCAACATCGTGTATCAGTCGCTGCACGATGTGTCGCGCTTCGGGCAGATCCGCGACTTCAGCGGCCTGCAGAACTTCTACAACGTGTTCGGCGATCCCGTATTCATGAGCGCCCTCAGGAACACGCTGATCTGGACATTCTTCGTCGTGGTGGGCACGGTGCTCATTTCCGTGCCCGTCGCGCTCGTGCTCAATCAGGACTTTTACGGCCGCGGCATTGCACGCACGATCGTCATGCTGCCATGGTCCGTCTCGCTCACGATGACAGCCGTGGTGTGGCGCTGGGCATTCAACGACGACTACGGCATGGTCAACGTCACGCTGCAGCGGCTCGGACTCGTTTCCGGACCGATCCACTGGCTCGCGACGCCCGAGTATGCGTTCCCGGTTGAAATCTGCGTGGGCATACTCGTGTCGATTCCGTTCACGACCACGATCCTGCTTGGCGGCCTTTCCTCTGTGCCGGGCGATATCTACGAAGCCGCGCGCATCGACGGCGCGAGCGCCTGGCAGCAGTTCCGCCAGCTCACGCTGCCGCTGCTCAAGCCGTTCATCAACATGGCGATCCTGCTCAATGTGATCTACGTGTTCAACTCGTTCCCGATCATCTGGGTCATGACGCAAGGCGGCCCCGATGACAGCACGCATATTCTCGTCACGTACCTTTACGAACTCGGTTTCCGGTTAGGACGACCAGGCGAAGCCGCCGCCGTCTCGCTCATCATGCTCGTGATCCTCTTCGCGTTCTCGGTGGTCTACCTGCGCTTGCAGGCCAAACGCGGCGGCGCCGAAGGAGACCTCGCATGAACCGCAAGCTCAAACGCTCGATCTGGTGCTGGCTCGCGCTCTCGCCGCTCGTCGTGGCCGTGCTGTTCCCGTTCGCGGTAATGTTCTTCACCTCGTTCAAGCCGGCTTCGGAAGTGTTCGTGTATCCGGCGCGCTGGCTGCCCATGCAGTGGCGCTGGCAGAACTACGTCGACATGTGGCAGGCCGCGAACTTTGGCGTCGCGCTTCGCAACAGCATTGTGGTGAGCTGTCTTTCCACGGCGCTCGCGCTCGCCGTGAGCCTGCCGGCCGCCTACGCGCTCGCGCGCTTCCCGTTCCGCGGGCGCGGCGTGTACCGCCAGTTCCTGCTCGTCACGCAGATGCTCTCGCCCATTCTGCTCGTGGTCGGCCTGTTCCGGCTCGCCGCGATGATTCCGTATGGCGACGGCAATCTCGTCGATTCGAAGATCGGTGTGATCGTCTCGTACGCCGCGTTCAACATTGCCTTTGCTGTGTGGATGCTTTCGTCGTATTTCCAGACCGTGCCGCGCGATCTGGAAGAATCGGCATGGCTCGAAGGCTGCAGCCGCACCGGCGCCGTGTTCCGCGTGTTCCTGCCGCTCGCGGTGCCGGCTGTGGTGGTCACGGCGATCTTCACGTTCATCAGCGCGTGGAACGAATTCGCCGTGGTCTACACACTGATCCGCTCGCCCGAGAACAAGACGCTCACGGTGCAGGTCACCGACATGGTGGCCGGCAAGTACACCGTGGAATGGCAGCTCGTCATGGCGGCGACACTCGCGGCCACGCTGCCGGTTTCCGTCGTCTTCGCCTGGCTGCAGCGCTATATGGTGAAGGGGCTCGCGCTTGGCGCGGTGAAGTAAACGCGAGGGAATTCATGGGTGGGCTCGCTGCAGCGGGCGACCCATGTAACTCTATGCGCGCGAGGCTTCGCTTACTTGCTCAGTTCATGCCCGATCACGCCGCCGGCCACGGCGCCGCCAACAGTACCGACCGCGCTGCCGTTGGTGGCCCGGTTGCCGACGTAGCCGCCCGCAGCGGCGCCGCCGAGCGTGCAGGCTCCCGTACCCGCCGCAGTGAGCACGACGGTAATGACGAGTGAAGCGCGCGCGGCGCTTAAGCGTCGTAGCCAGTTCATCGTCGATTCTCCTGATCGATGGTTGAGGCTTTCATGCCAGCAAGCACCGTGCCACGCCGGCTTTCAGCCGTGGTGCAGATGCAGCAGGATCAGCGTGAGCGTGACGAGCGAGCCGAGAGTGGAATGCAAAATGGTGCGCGAAGTCACGTGCGCCTCGCGGCGGTAGTACTCGGCGAGCATGAACGGGCCGGTGCCCGTGGGCAGCGCCGCGAGCAGCACCGCAATTTCCACGAGCTGGTCGGACAGCCCGAATACGCGCTCGGCCAGCCACCAGGTGATGAGCGGCTGCGCGACAAGCTTGGAGAGCGTGAGCCACCACGACGACTCGCGCGGCGCGTCGCCACTGGCACGGCGCTCGGCAAGAAAGAGGCCGAGGCTGACGAGCGCGCACGGACTCGCAGCGCCTCCCAGCAGCTTGAGGAACGTCTCCGCGCTCGCGGGCAGCGTGACATGTGCTGCGGAAACGACCGCCCCCAGCGCCGGCGCAACCAGCAACGGATTGCGCAGTAGCGAGCGTACGACCTTGATGGCGAGCCGGTGCGGACGCCGCTCGCTTTGCAGGCCCGTTTCGATCAGCACGATCGCAATGGCGAACAGCACGCAGACCACGAGAATCGTCGCGATGGTCGTGGGCGTGAGGCTCGACGGTCCGAACGCGATCATGCACAGCGGGAAGCCGACGTAGCCGGTATTCGGATACGCGGCAGCAAGTCCATCGATGCTCGCATCCGCGAGCGGGCGGCCGAGGAACACGCGCACACCCACCACGGCGACGAACACCGCGATCCCGGCAAGGCCGAACGCCGCGACGAATGCGGGCTGATACAACTCGTGCCACGTTGCGTGCGCAAGGATATCGAACAGCAGCGCGGGCAGCGCAAGCCATACAACGAAGCGGTTCAGCTCGGAAGCCGCGGCGGGGCCGAGGACATTCGTGCGACGGCAGGCGAAGCCCGCGAAAATGAGGCCGAAAACCGGCAAGAGAATGGAAACGGCAGAAAGCATCGGGATTCGTGAATGCAAAGCGCGCGGACGTGCCGCGCGCAAGGGTAAAACGCAAGACAGGCAGTTTCGCTAGTCCATGGCCGCGTGACTCGTATCGACGGTAGCGGCGCTCGGGCCGGTGCGGATCAGAAAGAGCAGCGGAATCACGAGCAGCGTGGCCACGAACATCATCTTGAAGTCGTTCAGGTACGCGATCATCTGGGCCTGCTGCGTGATCGACTGGTTGAGCACGGCAAGATCGTACCGCGAACCGCTTTCGAGCATCTGCTGAACTGCCGGATTGAACGGCGTGATATTCGCGGCGAGATCCGAATGCGCGATCTGCGTGCCGCGCGTGACAAAGGTCTGCACGATCGAAATGCCAATACTGCTGCCGATATTGCGCATGAGGCTATACGTGGCCGTCCCGTCCGCGCGCAGTTGCGGCGTAAGCGTCGAGAAAGTCAGCGCGGAAAGCGGCACGAACACGAAGCCGAGGCCAAAACCCTGCACCACGCCGGGCCACACGATATCCGAGGGCGAGAGCACGAGCGTGTACTGCATCATCTGCCAAAGCGCGTAAGCGGACACCACGAAGCCGAACAGCAGCATGACGCGGGGGTCCACGCGCTTCAGTATGCGCCCCGCTATCAGCATGGCGACCATGGTGCCCGCGCCGCTTGGCGCGGTAACGAGCCCCGTAGTGGCGACCGGATAGCCCATGAGGTTCTGCAGCATGGGCGGCAGCAGCGCGCGCGTGGCATAGAGCACCGCGCCAATCACGAAAATGAAGAGCGTGCCCGTCGCGAAGTTGCGGTCTTTCAGCAGTTGGTAACGAAAGAACGTGCCGGGCCCTGAAGATGCCGTATGCACGATGAAGAACGCGAACGCAATCACCGCAACCAGCGCTTCGATGCGGATTTCCAGCGAGCCGAACCAGTCAAGCTGCTCGCCGCGGTCGAGCAAGGCCTGCAGCGCACCGATGGCGAGCGCGAGCGTGGCGAAGCCGAACACGTCGAAGCGCTGCGTGCGGCCCGGCGTACGCGCGGGCATGAAGGTCGAAACGCCGAAGAACGCGAACAGGCCCACAGGCACGTTGATGAAGAACACCCAGCGCCAGTTGTAACTATCCGTGAGCCAGCCGCCCAGCGTGGGCCCCAGCACGGGTCCCACCATCACACCCATGCCCCATACCGCCATGGCTTGTCCCTGGCGCTCGCGCGGGTTGATGTCGAGAAGAATGGACTGCGAGAGCGGCACGAGCGACGCGCCGAACACGCCCTGCAAGAGCCGAGAGGCGACGATCTCGCCAAGCGTTTCGGAGAGCCCGCATAGCGCCGAGGCCACGGTGAAGCCAGCGATCGCCACGCCTAACAGCCGCTTCACGCCGTAGCGATCGGCGAGCCATCCCGTGAGCGGGGTAGCAATGGCCGCCGCGACAATATACGAGGTGAGCACCCAGGTGATCTCGTCCTGAGAGGCGGACAGTGTGCCCTGCATATGCGGCAGCGCGACATTGGCGATCGTGCTGTCCAGCGTCTGCATCAGCGTGGCAAGCATGATCGAGAGCGTGATCATGCCGCGATTGAGCGGGGCTTCCTTGCCCGACTCCGCCCGATGCTGCGCGGCGGCGCCGTCCTGCATGACTGCGGTCATCGTGCGGTTGTCTTGCGTCTATCGTGATTGGGGGCGCAGCGTCGAATTAATAAGCCTGCTTATTATACGACTCGCGCCTGTGGACGCAATCGGTATCGGACGGGAGACGACGCTCGCGCGAAGGCGCGAGCCACACGCCCGTATAATCGCGCGATGACTACCGACCTCGAAAAACGCTTTGGCTTCCTGGTCGTCGACGTGGGCCGGCTCTACGGCAAACGTTACGACGAGCTTGCGAAGTCGTCGCTCGAACTCACGCGCGCGCAGTGCCGCATGATCGCGTACCTCGCGCACTACGGCGACATGAACCAGGCACGTCTTGCCGAGCTGCTGGAAGTGGCGCCCATTTCCGCGGGGCGGCTGCTGGAGCGCATGGAAGAAGGCGGCTGGGTCGAGCGCACGCCCAACCCGGACGACCGCCGCGAATTGCTGGTGAGCCTCACGCCCAAGGCGGAAGGCGTGCTCACGGGCGCACGCCGCGTGGGCGACGAAGTGCAGGCGGAAGCCCTGGCGGGCTTCACGCCTGAAGAAGCTGAGCAGTTCAGTGCGATGCTTCAGCGGGTCCGCGCCAATCTCGGCGCGCTGGTGGAGCGGTAAATTGCGTTAGCGCAGCCGCACGAGCGTGGACTTGAGTTCCGTGTACTTCTCGAGCGCGTGCAACGACTTGTCGCGGCCGTTGCCCGATTCCTTGAAGCCGCCGAACGGGAAGTTCATGTCCCCGCCTTCGTCGTAGCAGTTCACCCACACCGTGCCCGCTCGCAGGCGGCGCGAAATATCATGCGCATGCATGAGATTGGCGGTCCACACAGCCGCTGCGAGCCCGTAGTCGCTATCGTTGGCAATGCGCACCGCCTCGTCGATCGTGTTGAACGTGATGACCGAGAGCACCGGCCCGAAAATTTCCTCGCGAGCGATCTTCGTGTCGTGATGCGTATCGAACACCGTGGGCTGCACGTAGAAGCCGCCGCCCTCCGCATTCACCCGCTCACCGCCGGTGAGCAGCTTCGAGTCCTTGCGGCCGGCCTCGATATAACTCAGCACCCGCTCTAGCTGAATCTTGTCGATGATCGCGCCCATCGACACAGCCGGATCGAGAGGATTCCCAGGCTTGTACGCCTTCGCGGCCTCGACGAGCTTCGCGAGGAACACGTCCTTGATCTCGTGATGGACGAGCAGACGCGAGCCCGCCGTGCACATCTCACCCATGTTGTAGAAGATGGCGCCTGCCGCTGCGTTTGCGGCACGGTCGAGATCCGGGCAATCGTGCAGCACGATGTTGGGCGACTTGCCGCCAAGTTCGAGCCACACGCGCTTGAGGTTCGACTGGCCCGCGTACTGCATGATCTGCTTGCCCACATTCGTCGATCCGGTGAACGCAATGCAGTCCACGTCGCGATGCAAGCCGAGCAGCTTGCCGGGCTCGCCGCCGCCCGGCAGCACGTTGAACACGCCCGCAGGAATGCCGGCCTCGTGCGCAAGCTGCGCCACGCGAATAGCCGTGAGCGGCGACTTCTCCGATGGCTTGAGCACGACGCTGTTGCCCGCGGCGAGCGCGGGCCCGAACTTCCACGAGGCCATCAGGATCGGGAAGTTCCACGGCACGACGGCGGCGACCACGCCAATGGGCTCGCGTGTGACGAGCCCCACGAGATGATGATCGGCAGGCACGACTTCGCCGCCGACCTTGTCGATGGCTTCCGCGAACCATTCCACACAGTAGGCCGCACCCGGCACGTCGACGGTGGTCGTGTCGCCAATGGGCTTGCCTGCGTCCAGCGTTTCGAGCAATGCCAGTTCGTCGAGATGCTCGCGCATGAGCGCAGCCCAGCGCAGCAGAACGGCCTTGCGCGCGCGCGGATTCAGGCCTGCCCATACGCCTTCGTCGAACGCGCGGCGCGCGGCGCCGACCGCGGCATCGACATCGGCTGCGCCGCAATCGGCCACGCTTGCGAGCACACGGCCGTCGATCGGGCTCACGCAGTCGAACGTGCGGCCCGAATAGGCGTCACGGTACGCGCCGTCGATGTATGCACGGCCTTCGATCGAAAGCGTCGCGGCCTTGTCCTGCCAGTAAGCGAGAGTTTTCTTTTCCATCAGGATGCCTCAATGATTTGCGATCCACCTCGCGCGCCGCATGGCGGAGCGAGGAGGAACAGGTTCGCGCGATCAGGGAGTCAGAAGGTGGGCGGCGAATTGGCCGACACCACTTCGCAGACTTCGTTCGCGCTGGGGTTGCGAAACCGGTGCGGGAAGCGGCTTTCGAAGTAGTAGCTGTCTCCGGGGTCGAGCAGCCAGGTCGTGCCATCCACGGTCAGCTCGAGTTGCCCGACGACCACCACGCCGCCTTCGTGCCCCGCATGCACCAGCATTTCAGGGCCAGTGTCGGCCAGCGGCTGATAGACCTCGCGCATGATGCCCATGTTGCGGTCCTTCACGTTCGCGCCGGCCAGATAGAACTCGATCGATTCGTTGCCGAGGTTCGGCATTTCGCCGCGCCGCGACACGACTTCTGTCCCTTCGGTCAGATCAAATGTGAAGAATTCGGCGAGGCTCATCGGTATGCATTCGAGCAGCTTCTTGAGCGAGCCCACTGAGGGGCTGACGCGGCTTTGCTCGATCAGCGAGATCGCGCCATTGGTCACACCCGCACGCTTGGCGAGTTCACGCTGCGACAACCCATAGCGTTTGCGAACATAGCGCAGGCGCGTGGCGACTTCGGATGACACAGAGGAAGACTCGGACACGATGAAGAACCGTTGGCAGGGTGCGCGTAGGAGCGCGGTGGACGTGTTGAATATTCTAATCAGTTTGCTTTATTTTGCGTCAGTACAAACCCCTGTAAGTTATTCGAAATATAAGTACAGGTGCCGATATTTCGCACAGCGTGCTATTTCTCGGGGCACTCGGGGAAAGTGCTGACATCAAAAACGTGAAAAAATAATTGACGCCCTTTTTGACTCGTATATGCTGAACTACAGGTCGAACACTGCATCGTTTCTGTCGCGTTGCAACGCAAAAACCGCGTTTTATGCGAGAAACATAGCGAGTCGGCTGAGTTTGGAAAGCCATACATCGATGTCGTTCAATGTTTAATGCATCGCTCAAATTGACGGCCTCGAATGCTTGATCCAGACGTCTTTTTCAACGCAACCAGTCGAGTGTTATTGTGAGAGTCCGTGGCCCTCTGGTGAGGTGGGATCGTAGTCATGCGAGGTGTCTTCGCAGTGACTGCTCCGCCATCGCCGACGGCAGTAGCGGCAGGCTTGCCTCTCGCCTGTTCCTGTCCGTCTTCACGATCCTTTCCCGCCGCTCCGTTCGGCGTCATAACTCCGTCTCCGCGCGCGCCTTCATTGCCGTCCATACGGACGAAGTCGCGTCGCTGCTGCCCTAGCGCCTCTCCTTCCTGCGCCGTTCGTTTTCTTCGCCGTCGTTTGTTCGCGAGGTGTCTCGTCGCGCCTCTACGATGTGGTTGCGCACGCCTGAACACAGTCGCGCCTCACAACGGCAAGAAACGAACCGCCTACATGATCTCCACGCGCAGCGCCATGCGTTAGCGCCGCTGCGCGGAGCACACAGGGTTTGTAGTTTTGCGTCCCGCAAGGCTGCAAGGTCATGTCACGCCCGTCGCATCGATATGTTCCGCACGGGCAAGCAAGCGAATCATTAGTCATGCGAACCAGACCAATAGTTGGTGTCACCGCAGACCGCACGATGATGGGAGCGCACGCGTCACACGTTGCTGGTGAGAAGTACATCGGCGCAGCGGTGGACGGCGCAGGCGCACTCGCATTCGTGCTGCCGGCACTTGGCGAGCGGCAGGCTGCGTCCGACATTCTCGAAGCCGTCGATGGACTGCTTTTCACGGGCAGTTATTCGAACGTCGAGCCGCATCGTTATGGCGGCCCGGCGAGCGAAGCCGGCACGCTGCACGACCCCGCTCGCGACGCCACCACGCTGCCGCTCATGCGCGCCGCGATCGAGGCTGGCGTGCCGGTGCTCGCCATCTGCCGCGGCTTCCAGGAGATGAACGTGGTGTTCGGCGGCACGCTGCATCAGCAGGTGCATAACGTCGCACGCTACGACGACCATCGCGAGAACAAGGACGATCCGCTCGACACGCAATACGGTCCGGCGCACGCGTTGAAGCTCGTGGAAGGCGGTCTGCTGCAACGGCTCGCAGGCGGCGCACGCGAAGCACGCGTGAACTCACTGCACGGCCAGGGTATCGAGCGGCTGGGTGCGGGCCTCGTGGCCGAGGCATTCGCACCCGACGGCCTCATCGAAGCGGTGAGCGTGGCGAACGCGCACAGCTTCGCGCTTGGCGTGCAATGGCACCCCGAGTGGAAACATGCCGACGACGCGCTGTCCACCGCCATCTTCCACGCGTTCGGCGAGGCCTGCCGCAACCACATGCTGGCCCGAATACCGGGCGGGGCCGGACACGACGTGGCGCACGCGCCGCGCGCCGTCCACGCCTGATGCCGGCCCATACAGAACAGAGAGAAAGATCATGCATGAAATCGACGAATTCCTGAAGAAGCACCACATCACCGAAATCGAAGCGATCATCCCCGACATGGCGGGCATCGCGCGCGGCAAGATCATTCCGCGCAGCAAGTTCGAGTCGGGCGAGTCCATGCGCTTGCCGCAAGCCGTGATGATCCAGACCGTGACGGGCGATTATCCCGAAGACGGCAGCCTCACCGGCGTCACCGATCCCGACATGGTGTGCGTGCCGGACGCGTCCACCATCCGCATCATTCCGTGGGCCGTCGATCCCACGGCGCAGGTGATTCACGATTGCGTCCACTTCGACGGCACGCCCGTCGAGATCTCGCCGCGCCGTGTGCTGCGCCGCGTGCTCGAACTTTATGAAGCGAAGGGCTGGAAGCCCATCATTGCTCCAGAACTCGAGTTCTATCTCGTCGACATGAACAAGGACCCGGACATTCCGCTCGCGCCGCCCATCGGCCGCACGGGCCGTCCGGAAACCGGCCGCCAGGCGTACTCGATCGAAGCGGTGAACGAGTTCGATCCGCTCTTCGAAGACATCTACGAGTACTGCGATATTCAGGACCTCGAAGTCGATACGCTGATTCACGAGGTCGGCGCCGCGCAGATGGAAATCAACTTCATGCACGGTGAACCGCTGGGTCTCGCCGACCGCGTGTTCCTGTTCAAGCGTACGGTGCGTGAAGCCGCGCTGCGCCATCATATGTACGCCACGTTCATGGCGAAGCCGATGGAGAACGAGCCGGGCTCGGCCATGCACATTCACCAGAGCCTCATCTCGGCGGAAAGCGGCCAGAACCTCTTCACGGGTTCGGACGGCAAGCCCACGGACATGTTCCATGCGTACATCGCCGGCCTGCAGAAGTACACGCCAGCGCTGATGCCGATCTTCGCGCCGTACATCAACTCGTATCGCCGCCTGTCGCGCTTCATGGCCGCGCCGATCAACGTCGCGTGGGGCTACGACAACCGCACCGTGGGCTTTCGCGTGCCGTATTCGTCGCCGGCTGCGCGCCGTGTGGAGAACCGCATTCCGGGCGTGGACACCAACCCGTATCTCGCGATCGCCGCGACACTCGCGGCCGGCTATCTCGGCATGACGCAGCACCTGAAGCCCACGGAGCCGCTCGTGAGCGACGGCTACGCGCTGCCGTACCAGTTGCCGCGCAACCTCGAAGAGGGCCTCACGTTGATGAGCGCGTGCGAGCCGCTCAACGACCTCCTCGGCGAGAAGTTCGTGCGCGCCTACCTGGCGCTGAAGGAAACCGAATACGAAGCGTATTTCCGCGTGATCAGTTCGTGGGAACGCAAGCACCTGCTGCTGCACGTGTAAACGAAAGGAGACAAAGTAATGAGCTATCGAATCGACGCCCCCGCGAGCGCGCTGCAGGAAGTGCCGACGACGCTGCGCGCCCAGCCCACCCGCACGACGCGCTCGACGAGCGAATACCGCGCGCTGGACGCCGCGCATCACATTCATCCGTTTTCGGACATGGGGTCGCTGAACAAGGCGGGCAGCCGTGTGATCGTGAAGGCGAAAGGTGTGTACCTGTGGGACTCGGAAGGCAACCAGATCATCGACGGCATGGCCGGGCTCTGGTGCGTGAACGTGGGCTATGGCCGCAAGGAACTGGCCGACGCCGCCTACGAGCAGATGCAGGAACTGCCCTTCTACAACACGTTCTTCAAGACCACGCACCCGCCGGTCATTGAATTGTCGGCGTTGCTCGCACAGCTTTCGCCCGAGCCGTTCAACCACTTCTTCTATTGCAACAGCGGCTCCGAAGGCAACGACACGGTGCTGCGCATCGTGCATCAATACTGGCTCACGCAAGGCAAGCCCTCGAAGAAGGTCGTCATTTCGCGCAGGAACGCGTATCACGGTTCGACGATCGCGGGCGGCACGCTGGGCGGCATGGGCTACATGCACGAGCAAATGCCTTCGAAGGTCGAGAACATCGTGCACATCGACCAGCCGTACTTCTATGGCGAAGCACAAGGCGACATGTCGCCCGAGGAGTTCGGTCTCGCGCGTGCACAGCAGCTCGAAGCGAAGATTCTCGAAGTGGGCGCGGAGAACGTGGCCGCCTTTATCGGCGAGCCGTTCCAGGGCGCGGGCGGCGTGATCTTCCCGCCCTCCACCTACTGGCCGGAAATTCAGCGCATTTGCCGCAAGTACGACGTCCTGCTCTGCGCCGACGAAGTGATCGGCGGCTTTGGCCGCACCGGCGAATGGTTCGCGCATCAGCACTTCGGCTTCGAGCCGGATCTCATCACGATGGCCAAGGGCCTCACGAGCGGCTATGTGCCGATGGGTGCGGTGGGCATTCACGACCGCGTGGCCAAAGCGCTCATCGAGAACGGCGACTTCAATCACGGCCTCACGTATTCGGGGCATCCCGTGGCGGCAGCCGTGGCCGTTGCGAACCTCAAGCTGCTGCGCGACGAAGGCATCGTGACGCAGGTGAAGAACGACACCGGCCCGTACTTCCAGCAACGCCTGCGCGAGACCTTCGCCAATCATCCGATCATCGGTGACATCTCGGGTACGGGTCTCGTGGCGGGTCTGCAGCTCGCGGAAGATCCGAAGGCGCGCAAGCGCTTCGCGAATGGCGGCGACGTGGGCACGCTCTGCCGCGACTTCTGCTTCAACGGCAATCTCATCATGCGCGCCACGGGCGACCGCATGCTGCTCTCGCCGCCGCTCGTCGTCACGCGCGGCGAGATCGATGAAATCGTGTCGAAGGCGAAGAGAGCCATCGACGCAACTGCGCAACAGCTGGGTCTTTCTTAACGCGACTTGTCCACGGCGGGCGGTGCAACGGGGTGCTGGGCCTCCCGCCGATCTTCATCTTCAGGGGAAAGCAACATGAGTGTTAGTCATCTTCGTCATGCGGTCGCACTTGCGGCCCTCGCAGCGTGTGCGGGCCTCACGGCCATCTCGAGCCAGTCTGCACACGCGGCCGACGGCGATTTGAACGTCTACAACTGGTCCGACTACATTGCGAAGGACACCATCCCGAACTTCGAAAAAGAAGCGGGCATCAAGGTCAAGTACGACAACTACGACAGCGACGATACGCTGCAAGCCAAACTGCTCGCCGGCAGCTCGGGCTATGACATCGTTGTGCCCACATCGAACTACATGGCCAAGCAGATTCAGGCCGGCGTGTACCAGAAGCTCGACAAGTCGAAGATCCCCAACCTCGCGAACCTCGATCCCGTGCTCATGCACATGATCGCCGACGCCGATCCGGGCAATCAGTACGGCGTGCCCTGGGCGTTCGGCACCGACGGCATCGGCTACAACAAGCAGGCGGTGGAAAAGGCGCTCGGCGCGAACGCGCCCGTAGATAGCTGGGCGCTCGTGTTCGACCCGCAGAATCTCTCGAAGCTCAAGGGCTGCGGCGTGTCGTTCCTCGACCAGGCCGTGGACGTGTTTGCCGCGACGCTGCAATACATGCACAAGGACCCCAACAGCACGAACCCCGCCGACTACCAGGCCGCGTTTGAAGTGCTGAAGAAAGTCCGCCCGTATATCACCCAGTTCAATTCGTCGGGCTATATCAACGACCTCGTGAACAACGACATCTGCGTCGCCGTGGCATGGTCGGGCGACGTCGGCATCGCGCATCGCCGCGCAGAGGAAGCCAAGCGCTCGTATGACGTCAAGTTCTCGAACGTGAAGGAAGGCGGCCTGCTGTGGTTCGACGTGATGGTCATCCCGAAGGACGCGCCGCACCCCGAGAACGCGATGAAGTGGATCAACTACATCTCGGACCCGAAGGTCAACGCGCAAATCACCAACGAAGTGTTCTACCCGACCGCGAACAAGGCCGCACGCCAGTTCGTGACCCCGGCAGTTGCGCAGGACGCGACGGTGTACCCGCCGGAAGACGTGCTCAAGAAGATGACGCTGATGAAGCCGATGCCGGCTGACATTCTGCGCCTCGAAAACCGCCTGTGGGCCCAGTTGAAGACGGGCCACTGACACCCTGATCACCCCCTGAAGGAAACAAGAAGGAGACGACGCGGAAGAGGGATCGCTCGACCCCTCTCCGCCTGAAGTGTGCAATTCCGAAGTCCGGCCGCGCAGCGCCGCCCCCCTTTTTTGACGACGCGCGCGAGCCATTCCCGAGCTCCGTTCGCAGTACTAATCGCGAGTCGCACCGTGCGCCCCGTGCGGGGCGACTCGCGCCTGAAAAACGCGTACTGCGATCAGAAAGGAACCAAGATCAGATCATGAATTCGACGTCTAAAGTCAACGCCCCAGAAGCTCTGCGCGCCAACGCGACCCCGGCAAAGAACGACGCGTTCGTGCGTATCGAAAACGTCGTCAAGAAGTTCGGCGACAGCACCGCCGTGGACAACGTAAGCCTGAACATCGCCAAGAACGAGCTGTTTGCGCTGCTCGGCAGTTCGGGCTGCGGCAAGTCCACCCTGCTGCGCATGCTCGCGGGCCTCGAAACGGCCACGTCGGGCCGCATCTTCGTCGACGGCGAAGACCTCGCGTCGCTGCCCCCGTACCGACGCCCCGTCAACATGATGTTCCAGTCGTATGCGCTCTTCCCGCACATGAGCGTGGAGTCGAACGTCGCGTTCGGCCTCAAGCAGGAAGGCGTGCCGAAGAACGAGATTCGCGAGCGCGTCGCCGATGCCCTCAACCTCGTGCAGATGGGCCGCTACGCGAAGCGCAAACCGCATCAGCTCTCCGGCGGCCAGCAGCAGCGCGTGGCGCTTGCGCGCTCGCTCGTGAAGCGCCCAAAGCTCCTGCTGCTCGACGAACCGATGTCGGCGCTCGACAAGAAGATCCGCCAGAAGACCCAGCTCGAACTCGTGAACATCATCGAGAAGGTCGATGTCACCTGTGTGATGGTCACGCACGATCAGGAAGAGGCGATGACCATGGCCAACCGCCTCGCCGTGATGAGCGAGGGCCGCATCGTGCAGATCGGCTCGCCGGGCGAAGTGTACGAGTTCCCCAACAGCCGCTTCTCGGCCGAGTTCATCGGCTCGACCAACCTGTTCGAAGGCAAGGTCGTCGAGGACGAACCCGATCACATCTTCGTGGAAAGCGAAGACCTCGAAACGCGCATGTACGTGAGCCACGGCGTGACCGGGCCGCTCGGCATGCCCGTCGGTATTTCGGTGCGCCCCGAGCGCGTGCGCGTGACGCGCGAAAAGCCCGGCACGCCGCACAACTGGGCGCGCGGCGTGGTCACGGATGTTGCCTACATGGGCAGCTATTCGCTCTATCACGTGCGCCTGCCAGGCGGCAAGGTGGTCGTCTCGAACCTCTCCAGCTCGCACCTCATGAACGAGGGCGCGCCCGCCTGGAACGACGACGTCTATGTGTCCTGGTCGCCGGCCAGCGGCGTCGTGCTCACGCAGTAAGGAGGCCTGAATCATGAGTACCACTATTCCCACCACGCCTGGGTCAGGCCGTGCAGCCGCAGACGCCCGCCGTGGCGCGCTCGCGCGCTTCTTCTCTCGCTTCGTGCCCTCGGGCCGCACCGCCGTGATCGGCGTGCCGTTCATCTGGCTCACGCTGTTCTTTGCCGTGCCCTTCGTGCTCGTGTTCAAGATCAGCTTCGCCGACCAGATGATGGCGGTGCCGCCCTACACGAACCTGGTGCAGATGAAGGACGGCGTCGTGCACTTCGCACTGCAGCTCGGCCACTACGCGTTCCTGCTGCAGGACGACCTGTACATCGCCACCTACATCAGCTCGCTGAAGATGGCGGCCGTTTCCACCATCTTCTGCCTCCTGATCGGCTATCCGATCGCCTACTACATCGCGCGCTCGAATCCCGCCACGCGCAACCTGCTCATGATGGGCGTGATGCTGCCGTTCTGGACGTCGTTCCTGATCCGCGTGTATGCGTGGATCGGCATCCTCAAAGACGACGGCCTGCTCAATCACACGCTCATGGCCATCGGCCTCATCCATTCGCCGCTGCGGCTCTATCACAGCGACGCGGGCGTCTATATCGGCATGGTCTATTCGTACCTGCCGTTCATGGTGATGCCGCTCTACGCGCACCTCGTGAAGATGGACCTCACGCTGCTCGAAGCCGCCTATGACCTGGGCGCGAAGCCCTGGGTGGCGTTCACGCGGATCACGCTGCCGCTCTCGAAGAACGGAATCATCGCGGGCAGCCTGCTCGTGTTCATTCCGGCCGTTGGCGAGTACGTGATTCCCGAACTGCTCGGCGGCGCCGACACGCTCATGATCGGCCGCGTGATGTGGGATGAGTTCTTCAACAACATGGACTGGCCGATGGCCTCCGCCGTGACGGTCGCGATGGTGCTGCTGCTGCTCGTGCCGATGGCCCTCTTTCAGCACAACCAGGTCAAGCAACTGGAGGAAGGCAAATGATCAAGCCCAACCGTACGCTTTCCGCGGGCGTTCTCACCCTCGGATTCCTCTTCCTCTACATCCCGATCATCAGCCTCGTCGTGTACTCGTTCAACGAGTCGAAGCTCGTCACGGTGTGGTCTGGCTTCTCGCTGAAGTGGTATTCGGCGCTGCTGCAGGACGAGGAGTTGCTCAGCGCGGCGTGGCTGTCGCTGAAGATCGGTCTGATGACGGCATTCGCATCGGTTGTGATCGGCACGTGGGCCGGCTTCGTGCTCGCGCGCATGGGCCGCTTCAGGGGCTTCGCGCTCTTCGCCGGCATGATCAACGCGCCGCTCGTGATTCCCGAAGTCATTCAGGGCATTTCGCTGCTGCTGCTGTTCGTCGCGATGGAACAGTTCCTCGGCTGGCCGAAAGGTCGTGGCGTCCTGACCATGTGGATCGGTCACGTGATGCTGTGCGTGTCCTACGTGGCGATCATCGTGCAGTCGCGCGTGAAGGAGATGAACAAGTCGCTCGAGGAGGCCGCGCTCGATCTTGGCGCTACGCCCTTCAAGGTGTTCTTCGTCATCACGCTGCCACTGATCTCGCAGGCGCTCATTTCGGGCTGGCTGCTCTCGTTCACGCTTTCGATCGACGACCTCGTGCTCTCCGCGTTCCTCTCGGGCCCGGGCTCGACCACGCTGCCGCTCGTGGTGTTCTCGCGTGTGCGTCTCGGCCTGAATCCGGAGATGAATGCGCTTGCCACGCTCTTCATCAGCGCGGTGACGATCGGCGTGATCGCCGCCAACCAGATCATGTCGGCGCGCGAAAAGAAGCGCCTGCGCGACATGCAGCTCGCCTTCGTCCAGCCCGATGCCGCAGAAGCCATCAAGCCAGCAGCGCCCGCTGGCGCGGTGGGCGCACCCATCGGTCGCCGCGCGGCCTGATGAGGATTGCCAGGCAAAAAGGAGCGGGTCGCGCCGCTCCTCACCGCACTCGAACTGATTGCAATAACGACCAACAAGGAGAATTTCGATGAAGAAGAAGTTAATCTGTCTGCTGGTGGCCGGGGCGCTGCCAGGGCTCGCGCTAGCGGACTCGACCAGCGAACAGATCAAGGCCCTGCAGGCGCAGCTGAATGCCCTGCAAAAAGAGGTGAAATCACTCAAGACCGAACTGGCGCAATCGAAGCCCACCGCGAAGACGGCAGCCACGGCGCCGGCCATGCCGGCCACACCGGTCACCGCCGCCGCTCCGGTCGTGGACATCAGCTCGCCCGACTACGGCAAGGCGCAGGCGAACCTGACCAACGACCAGGTCGATGCGATGAAGCAGCAGATCGCGAGCCAGCAGCTCAAGGTCGATTCGCTCACCGACGCCGCCAATACCGGGCCGCTCGCGGGCCTTTCGATCACCGGCTACATCGACCCGACGTATATCTACAACCGCGCGCCGGGTACTTCGTCGTTCCTGTTCGCGAACCATACGGGTGCGTATAACTACTTCAACAGCACGTTCGGCGATGTCTATCTGGACATCAAGAAGACCTTCGGCGTAGGCCCGATGGCGCCTTCGGCCGAAATCACGCTCATGCCCAACCGCGGCAACGGCATCACGCTGCTGCAGAACGAGCATGGCGAGATCGGCAACAACATCCTGAACACGGCGGTCGTTACCGTGCCGGTGACCTCGACGGGCACGTTCGTCGCCGGTCTCATGCCGAGCTTCGGCGGCTATGAGGTGCAGCAGTCCAACCAGATGCTCACGCTCACGCACAACCTGCTCTACGACTTCTCGGATCCGGGCAGCTATGTGGGCATTGGCTGGAACTACACGCCGGACGGCAGCCAGTGGGCGTTCAAGTTCATGGTCGGCAACGAGCAGTACCGCACCAACGGCGCGGTCGTGCAGACGGGCCAGAACGCACTGGGCGACCCGATCACCACGAGCAACAGGATCCCGACCTTCACGGCGCGCGCCGACTACACCTGGTCGAGCGCGCTCGACGTTGGCGGCTCGTTCAATATCGGCCGCCAGACGCTGCCGAGCGCATTCGATTCGACGACGGGCCAGGCCGTGTACGGCGTGGGCGGCCAGGCATCGAGCTCGGGCGGCTACTTCTTCTTCGGCGAAGTGGACGCGACCTACACGCAAGCGGACATCCAGTACAACGCCGAAGTCGATTACGGCCAGCAGCAGCGCGCCGCGTTCAACGGCGGCAACGCGCAGTGGTACGGCTTCTCGCTGCTCGCACACCGCAAGTTCAACGCACCGGTGGTGGGCCGCATGGGCGTGACCGCACGCTACGACCTGCTCGCCAACAGCAAGAACGGCGGCGGCGGCGGCGGCATCGTGCTGAATTCGAACGGCATGGACACGGCCAACGGCTTCGGCATTGGTGCGGACTGCCTGGCGAATTCGCAGGCAGGCGGCGGATTTGGCTTCGAGTGCAAGGGCGCGACGCGCCAGGACGTAGCGCTGGACCTGCTGTTCTTCCCGACGCAGCAGATCCAGGTGAAGGTGGAATATCGCCACGACTGGGCCACGCAGCGCGTGTTCCTGAACAGCGACGGCTCGTACAGCAAGAGCAACGATTTGCTCGGCGCGCAGTTCATCTACTCGTTCTGATGAAGTCGCAGCGGGCGTCGGCCTTGTGCTGTCGCCCGCTGTTTCCTGGTACGCTTTTCCTATGCTCAAATTCGCCAATCAGCCTCATGCCCCGTCGTGGTACGCGGCCACCGCCAACGACACCGCCACGCACCCCGCACTGGAAGGTGCGATCGATGCCGATGTCTGTGTGGTCGGCGCGGGCCTCACGGGCATTTCCGCCGCGCTCAACCTCGCTGAGCGCGGCCACCGCGTCGCGCTCGTCGAAGCCTCGCGAGTGGGGTGGGCCGCAAGCGGCCGCAACGGCGGGCAGTTGATCGGCGGATTTGCCTGCGACATTGACACGTTCGCGCAGTTCATGCCCGAAGCCGAGGTCCGTCAGGTGTGGGACATGGGCCTCGAAACACTCGACATCGTGAAGCGGCGCGTCAAGCAGCACAACATCGACTGCGCGCTCACAGAAGGCTATTTCACCGCCGCGAACAAAGCGCGCGACGTGGATGCACTCAAGCGCTGGCGCGACGAAGCGGCGCAGCGCTTCGGCTACGACCGCTTCCGGTACGTGGGCGGCGACGGTGTGGGTCGCTATGTAGCGTCGTCACGCTATCCGGGCGGCCTCTACGATCCCGATAGCGGCCATCTGCATCCGCTCAACTACACGCTTGGACTTGCGCGCGCGGCGGTCGAAGCGGGCGGGCGCGTGTATGAGAACAGCGCCGTCACGCACCTGCGCGAAGAAAACGGCGGACATGTGGTCGAAACCGCGCGGGGCAACGTGCGCGCGAAATTCGTTGTGCTCGCATGCAATACGTATTTGGGCGATCTCGCGCCGGCGCTCTCGCGCAAGATCATGCCCGTGGGCACCTATGTGATCGCCACCGAAAAGCTGGGCGCCGAACGCATGAATGCGCTGATGCCGGCTCAGGCTGCCGTATGCGACAGCCGCTTCGTACTCGACTACTTCCGTCCCGCGCCGGACACGCGCCTGCTTTGGGGCGGTAAGGTGAGCTATTCCACCTTCGCGCCGCCCAATCTGGGCGAAGCCATGCGCCGCGACATGCTGAAAACGTTTCCCCAACTCGCCGATGTGAAGGTGGACTACGCGTGGGGCGGCTACGTGGACATCACGATGAACCGCGCGCCGCACTTCGGCCGCCTCTCGCCCACGGTGTATTTCGCGCAGGGCTTCTCGGGCCACGGCGTGAACACCACGGGACTCGCGGGCACCCTGATCGCCGAAGCCATTCACGGCCAGGCCGCGCGCTTCGACCTGTTCGGCAAGATCCGTCACCGCGATTTCCCCGGCGGCGCTACACTGCGAACCCCTGCCCTCGTGCTCGCGATGGCGTGGTATCGGATGAAGGACCTGCTTTGACGACACTCGACCTCGACGCCCAGGCGGACGCCCTCGCCCGCCACTCGTACTACGAAGCCACCGCCACGCGCCCCGCCGCCGACGACCCCGTGCTCGAAGGCACGCTCGACGCCGACGTCTGCGTGATCGGCGCGGGCTTCGCCGGGCTCTCGGTGGCGCTTGAGTGCCGCGCACGCGGCCTTTCGGTCGCGGTGCTCGACGCGCATCGTCCCGGCTGGGGCGCCTCGGGCCGCAACGGCGGGCAGACGCTCGTAGGCTTCGCGAAAGACGAAGTGCTCGAAAAGCAGCTCGGCGCGCAGGGCATACGCGCGGCGTGGGCGCTTTCCATCGAAGGCGTGAACCTCGTGCGCGAGCGCATTGCGCGCTATGGCATCGATTGCGACTTCACGCCGGGCTATCTGACCGTTGCGACGAAAACAAAACGCGTGCCCGATCTGCGCGCGTGGATGGACGCGGCGCGCACGCGCTGGGGCTACGACCGCCTCGAATGGCTCGATACCGACGCTACGCGCGCACGTGTGGCGTCGCAGCGCTATATCGCGGGCGTCTACGATCCGGTCTCGGGCCATCTTCATCCGCTCAAGTATTGTCTGGGCCTCGCTGCCGCCGCGCGCCGCGAAGGCGCGCAACTCTTCGCGCATACGCGCGCGCTCGAAGTCGTGCGCGGCGCCCGGCCCGTGGTGAAGACCTCGCACGGCGAAGTGCGCTGCCGTTTCGTGGTGTCGTGCAGCAACGCCGCGCCGGGTGGCGTACTGCCAGGCGCCGTGGCCGCGCGCATCGCGCCGATCGCGTCGTACATCATTGCGACCGAGCCGCTTGGGCGCGAGCTGGCCGACTCGTTGATCGCGCAACGTTCCGCCGTGTGCGACAACAACTTCTTTCTCGACTATTTCCGCGTCTCGGCGGACAACCGCATGCTGTTCGGCGGCCGCGCCGATTCGACTGGCGCCGCGCCCGAACGCCTTACAACGGCCATGCAAACGCGCATGAGCGATACGTTCCCGCAAATCGCCGGCGCGCGCGTGGAATACGCGTGGGGCGGCTTCGTTGACGTCACGCGCAACCGAGCGCCCGACTTCGGCACGATCGACCCGAATTATTACTATGTGCAAGGCTTTTCGGGGCACGGTGTCGCGCTCACGGGCATTGCCGGGCGTCTCGTTGCGCAGGCCATCGTGGGCGAGCGCGCCTCGTTCGATCTGTTCGCGCAACTGCGGCACGCGCGCTTCCCCGGCGGCCCCGCGTGGCGGCGGCCCGCGCTCGAAATCGGCATGCTTTATCACCGCGTGATGGAAATGTTCTGAAGCGGCGCGCCCTGCACGTTCTCCCCGCCTGTTATACCCTTGCGAAAGTCCGCCGCCCTTGCGCGGCGCACGCACTTCCTCTGCTTGAATCGCCTTTTCGCCAGGAGCAACAGCAATGGATTACGTCAGGTTCGGCTCGACAGGGCTGCAGGTTTCGCGTCTTTGCCTCGGTTGCATGACTTACGGCGTGGCCGAGCGCGGCACGCACCCGTGGACGCTAGGCGAGGAAGCCAGCCGTCCGCTCATCCGCCAGGCGCTCGACGCCGGCATCAACTTCTTCGACACCGCGAACACCTACTCGGACGGCACCTCGGAGGAGATCGTCGGGCGCGCGCTGCGCGACTTCGTCAAGCGCGACGACATCGTGCTCGCTACGAAGGTGTACAACCGCATGCGGCCCGGTCCGAACGGCCAGGGCCTTTCGCGCAAGGCCATCCTCACGGAAATCGACCATAGCCTCAAGCGGCTCGGTACCGATTACGTTGATCTCTACCAGATCCATCGCTGGGACTACAACACGCCCATCGAAGAAACGCTCGAAGCACTGCATGACGTGGTGAAAGCGGGCAAGGCGCGTTACATCGGCGCTTCGTCCATGCATGCGTGGCAGTTCAGCAAGGCGCTCTACACGTCGCGCCTGAACGGCTGGACTGAGTTCGTGAGCATGCAGGACCACGTGAACCTGCTGTATCGCGAGGAAGAGCGCGAAATGCTGCCGCTGTGCGCCGATCAGGGCATTGCCGTGATGCCGTGGAGCCCGCTCGCGCGCGGCCGCCTCACGCGCGACTGGAACGAAACGAGCGAGCGCGAGGCAACCGACAAGTTCGGCAAGACGCTCTACGGCGCCGACGCGGACAAAGCCATTATCGATGCGGTCGCAACCATCGCGCGTGCGCACAACGTCTCGCGCGCACAGGTCGCACTCGCGTGGCTGCTGCACAAGCCCAGCATCACTTCGCCGATCATCGGCGCCTCGAAGCCGCAGCATCTCGAAGACGCCGTCGCGGCCCTCTCGCTCAAGCTCTCCGACGAAGAGATCAAATCGCTTGAAGCGCCTTATCTGCCGCATGTGATCGCGGGCCATCAGTAAGCGGCGCGGCCGCGGCCAGCCGTTCGCGCACGATGCGAGCGAGCGTCTGCATGAGGGTGTCGGCAACGTGCGGCGGCGTTTCCGCATAGCCGAGCAGGAAGCCGTTGTAGCGCGTGGCGTCCGGTGCATCGACGCAGTACGCGCTCAATGGCGAGAGATGCAGGCCATGGGCGCGCGCGGCTTCGCTCACATCGGCGTCGGTGAGCGCTGCGTCGAGGCGCACGCTCAGATGCATGCCGCCCGCGTCCGCCGATACCGTCATCACCCCTGCCAGATGTTTGTCGATTGCCGCGACGAGGCCGTCGCGGCGCTCTTCGTAGAGCTTGCGCATGCGCCGCAAGTGGCGCGCGTAGCGCCCGCTTTCGATGAATTCCGCAAGCGCCAGTTGTTCCGCCACGCGCCCCTGGCGCATGAGCGTGTGATGCGCCTGCGCGAACTGCGCCGCCACACGCTGCGGCACGATCATGAAGCCGATGCGCAGGGCCGGAAAGAGCGTCTTGCTGAAGGTGCCGAGATAAATCACGGGTGCATCGTCGGCAAGGCCCTGGATCGACGGCAACGGCGGTCCGTCGTGGCGCAATTCACTGTCGTAGTCGTCTTCGACGATCCACGCGCCGCAAGCTCGCGCCTGCTCGATCAGCGCGAGCCGCCGCTCGAGGCTCAGCACGCAGCCAAGCGGATACTGGTGCGACGGCGTGAGATAAACGAGTCGCGGCGGCCGCTCACGCCAGTCCTCGGAGCGCGCCGCCATGCCCGCCGCATCCACACTCATCGGCACGAGTTGCAGCCCCGCGGCCGTAAAAGCCACGCGCGCGCCCAGATAGCCCGGATTTTCGATCCACGCGCGTTCGCCCTCGTCCGCGAACAGACGTGCGCACAAGTCGAGGCTCGACTGCGTGCCCTCCGTGACGAACACCTGGCCGGGCTGGCAGCGCACGCCGCGCGAAACCCGCACGTATTGCGCAATGGCCTGGCGCAGCGCCGGCATGCCCGCGCTGTCGCCATAGCCGAGATCGTGCGCGCGCAACTCGCGCAATGCACGCTCGACGGCGGTGCGCCATTGCGCGTAGGGAAACGCGTCGAGCGCGGGCACGCCTGGGCGCAGCGCCTTGGGACCGTCGCGGCCGGTGCGGCGCGGCGGCAGTTCGCGCACGCGGCGCGCGAGCGCAGGCGCGGGATCTTCGCGCAGCGCGGATTGTGCAGGCGTGGCCGCCGCAGTCGCGTTGACCGCGTTGACGACCGAACCATGGCGCGTAGCGCTGACAAAACCCTCTTCCACGAGCCGCTCGTACGCATAGAGCACCGAATTGCGCGCAATGCCGAGTTGCTCTGCGAGCGCACGGCTCGACGCGAGGCGCGTGCCGCGGCCAATGTCGCCGTCAAGAATCGCGCGGCGCAGGCTCTCGTAAAGCAGGTCCTGCTGCGTGAGCTTGCGCACGGCGCGCTTCGCATAGGCCGCCATCATCAACGCGTAGTCCAAACCCGTGGCTCCATGGTTCTATGTTTCGGTGGGACTAACAATGGTGCCACAAGTCGCTTACGCTTGGGGGTTTGGGCAAGCCTGCAAACAAGGAGACAACACATGACCGACACGACGCTTCAAGTCCGCGCCGTCGCGCCCGACGATTTCGATGCGTGGCTGCCGCTATGGGACGGCTATAACCGCTTTTACGGCCGCTTCGACGCCACCGCGCTGCCGCAGCACATCACGCGCACGACCTGGTCGCGCTTCTTCGATGGCTATGAGCCCATGCACGCGTTCATCGCCGTGCGCGGCGAACGCGTGCTCGGTCTCGTGCATTTCATCTATCACCGCAACACGATTCTGGAAGGGCCGATCTGCTATTTGCAGGATCTCTTCACCGTGGAGGACGCGCGCGGCCAGGGCGTGGGCCGCGCGCTGATCGAGGCCGTGTATGCGCACGCGAAGGCGTCGAATTCGTCGCGCGTGTACTGGCACACGCACGAGACGAATCACACGGCGATGCGGCTTTACGACGATGTGGCCGTGAAGCCTGGCTTCGTCATGTACCGCAAGGACGTTTGATCGGGCGTGTAAAGCGCCTCAGGCAAGATCCTTGAGCAACGAGGCGCGCACTTCCCCGTCGATGGTCTGTGTCGGCACGCGGTAATTCGGATGATCGCAGCCTATCGCGAGCGCGGCGCCTTCGCGCAGCCGCGTTTTCATCTGCGGCGTGAGTTCGAAACGCACGAAGTGCACCGCCGAGGTCTTTTCGGCGTTTTCGCGTTCGAGGTCTTCATCGGCAATCGCGTAGACGGGCGGCTCGTCTTCCACCTGAACGAACACTTTGTCCTCGATGCCGATGAGCCGCGCGAGCGCCGCGTGACGCTCGACTTCGCTTTCGTATTCGAGCTGCATGGTCGCCTTCAGGTTACCGCCGTCGGGCACGAGCGGCAGATAGGCCGCGAGTTCGCCCTGAATGCCGTCTTCGTCGAAGATCTTTTCGATGTGCAGCATCTCCTGAATCTGATAGCGGATCGTGGTTTCATCCTCGAACAGGAACGTGAGGTGATTACCGAGCGACACCACGCGCTGCTTCTTGTGTTCGATGATGCGTTTGCGCATATCGCCCCGCACCTTGGCGTAGGCTTCCAGCGTCAACAGCGAATTTCTCGCGATCGTCATGAGTCGTGCCTCGTGAATGTTGCGTGTTGGCGTCGGGGCCTAAATGCCATAGGCGCGGCGCAGCAGGGTAATGGGGTGAGCGAGCGGCGGCTCGCCTAGCTGGTTCTCCTCGATGCCCTGCGCAATGTGATGGCCCGCAAGCTGGCAATCGGACGAGATGAAGTTCGGCTCGGCCTGGCCCATCTGCTTGAACACGGGCGTGCCGATCTTCATCGACATGGCGTGGAATTCCTTCTTCACGCCAAACGTGCCCGCATGGCCCGAACAGCGCTCGACCACGGTCACTTTCGTTTCGGGCACGAGCGAAAGCAGGTCGAAGGTCTTGCGGCCGATGTTCTGCACGCGCGCATGACACGGCACGTGATACGACACGTTGCCAAGCGGCGCGCGGAAATCGGTCTTGAGCAGCCCGTCGCGATGACGCGCCACGAGATACTCGAACGGGTCCCAGAACGCGTCGCTCACAGCTTTCGTGTTGGCGTCGTCGGGGAACATCAGCGGCAGTTCGTGCTTGTACATGAGCACACAGCTCGGCACCGCGCCGATCAGCGCGTAACCCTCGCGCGCGTAACGCGCAAGCATGGGCATGTTCTGCGACTGCTTGTGCGCCACGCCCTCCAGATTGCCCTGCTCGAGCAGCGGCATGCCGCAGCACCATTCGCTCTTCACCAGTTCGTAGGGAATCTCGTTGTGGTCGAGCACCGCGAGCAGATCGTGGCCAATGCCGGGCTCGTTGAAATTCACGTAGCAGGTCGCGTAAATGGCAACCTTGCCCGGCGTGCGCTCGCCGTCGCGCACCTCGCTCGATGCGGCGCGTTTCGCAACGTTACGAAACTTATGCGTCGCGAAGTCGGGGAGCCACGCTTTGCGATCGACGCCCAGCATGTCTTCCATCGCGCCGCGCATCGCCTTCGTGTGGTTGATCGCGTTGACCGTTTGCGTGACGACGGGAATGCCTGCGATCTGGCCTAGCGCGTCGGTATTCGAAAGCACGCGGTCGCGAAACTTTACGTCGCCCTTGCGATAGTGAACCGCTTTGGCCCGCAGCATGAGATGCGGAAAGTCCACATTCCACGGATGCGGCGGCACATAGGGGCACTTCGTCATGTAGCAGAGATCGCACAGATAGCACTGGTCGACGACCTTGTCGAAAGACGCCTTGTCGACGTCGTGCGCTTCGCCGCTATCGGTTTCATCGACGAGATCGAAGAGCGCGGGAAACGCGCCGCACAACGACACGCAGCGCCGGCAGCCCGCACAGATATCGAACACGCGCGCGAGTTCCGTATCGAGCTTGGCCTGGTCGTAAAAAGCGTCGGAGCGCCAGTCGAGCGGATGGCGTGTGGGCGCTTCGAGACTGCCTTCCTTGTGGGGCATGACGTCTCCTTCTTTTATTTATCAGCCAAATACGCGGCTAAACGAGCGCGCGCGTACGCGCGCCGGAGCTTGCCCGGCACGCGAAACAAAAAGCGCGCGTCATGGACGCGTGCCGGGAAGCACGCGGCGATGCTCAGTCCGCCAGAACCTCCAGCGCCTTCGTATAACGGTTGGCGTGGCTGCGCTCGGCCTTGGCGAGCGTCTCGAACCAGTTCGCGATCTCGTCGAAGCCTTCGTCGCGCGCGACCTTGGCCATGCCGGGATACATGTCGGTGTATTCGTGCGTTTCGCCCGCAATCGCTGCTTGCAGATTCAGGCGCGAACTGCCGAACGGCAGCCCGGTTGCCGGGTCGCCTACCGCTTCCAGATATTCGAGGTGACCGTGCGCGTGGCCGGTTTCGCCTTCGGCGGTCGAGCGAAACAGCGCCGCGACATCATTTTGTCCTTCTACGTCGGCCTTGGCTGCGAAATACAGATAACGGCGGTTGGCCTGTGATTCGCCGGCAAATGCATCCTTGAGGTTCTGTTCCGTCTTCGAGCCCTTTAGCTGTGCCATCTGTGCCTCCATCGTTCGACCTGATATGTGGGGACGCGACGCAGTTCGCCTTCGTGCAATGCAGCATGCGCGGGCGACTTCGCCGCACTATCAATCTAGGCTGTGGCGTTTGCGTTCCCAATTGTGAATTTCAATCCCCGCGATAGCGTAGGCGGGTTTACGCGGGCACGACACTGCATAAACGGGGCCGGTCCAGGCACGCGCGGTGCGCGCGACGATCTGTCCTGCACTCTTCACTTTGCGCGCGCGCGGAGTCGTCCTAGACTTTTAAATTGCCGACGCCCCCGATCAATTTTGCGGAGATGCCATGCGACTTACGATCCTGATCAACGGTTCCGATCCGACCGTCAATCACGACTATGCAGTGCTCTGGCTCGACACCGACCAGCAACGCTGGTCCCGCGAGTCTCACGAAGGGATCGACCTGCCAGAATGGGGTGAATTACGCGACGTGAATGGTGTCACGTCGTTATGCGCGCCGCTCGAAAACGAGCCGCTGTGCACGCTACGCGGTCTGCATGTGAACCGCCGCCAGGAAATCAGTTCCGCACACGGCGACGCGACATGGTCGTGTGAAACCTCGCATTCGCCGATGGAAGGCCAATGGCGGCTCCAGGCCGTGGACCGCCAGATGGTCCGCGCCGAGCATTCGCTTTTTGCGGGCTGAGTTGTCGTTAATGACGTAGTCGATTGAATGCAGGCGGCATCATTTGCCGCCTCGCTCCTCGCGCAGCAACGCAACGCTGCCGCGCTCATTGCATCTGCTTGTGCATCATTTCTCGCTTGCGCCCGCCCATCCGCGGGCGCGCGTTTTTTTGCGCCGCGCTTTCCTCCCGCCTGCATGCGCCCGCTATACTTTCAGCCCGCTTGATCCCACCCCAGTCCAGCCAGTCCCCTCGATGAAGAAGCTGTTCGCCTCACTGATTTCCTCCCTGCTGCTCGCCGCCGCCAGCCATGCTTACGCCGCGCCTGCCTGTTCGCAGTTCGTACCCAACGGCCAGTTTCCGACGCTCACGAATCAACGCATGGCGCCCAAAACGCGCATGCTTTGCTACTCGGATTTCGTCGTGCTGCATTCGGGCGTTACGCACGGTCCGCTGTGGTCCGCCGAGCATCTCACGCGCGATCACCTCGAAGCCGCCAAGGACATGACGCGCACGAACCGCTTTTTCGAAGACGACCGTCTGCCCGAAGGTGAAGGCGCGACACTCGCCGACTACAAGCGCAGCGGTTTCGACCGGGGCCACATGAGCCCGGCAGGCAACCGCTGGAATGCACAGGCGATGGCGGAATCGTTTTCACTCGCCAACATCGTTCCGCAGAATCGCGAGAACAACCAGCGCCTCTGGGCGCACATCGAAACCGCCGTACGCAAGCTCGCATCGAAGTATGGCGACGCGTATGTCGTGACCGGCCCGCTCTTCACGGGCGCACAGCTGCAGACCATTGGCGCGACGCGCGTGCTCGTCCCGACGCAGATCTTCAAGGTCGTGTACGTGCCTTCGCAGCAGCTCGCGTTCGCCATCGTCGCCGACAATACGGCTGTCGATCGCTATGACGTACGCTCGGTGCGCGATCTCGAAGCGCAGAGCGGCATTGCGTTCCCGGGCATTCCGGCGGATGTGGCGGCCAAGGAAAAGGTCTCGTTCAACGGCCGCGGGTTTGCGGTGAGCAAATGGGGCTGGTAGGCGGCTAAGGCGGCAGCGGCGCGTTTGAAGCGCTAGATATCGAGCCGCGAGACTTTCGAGCCCTCCAGCGAAACGCCCGCCATGAGGCCGCCGTTCGTCAACACGAAGGCTTCGATGGGGTTCACCGCCGTCGAGGTATCGATTTTGCCGTTGGCGCCCATTTTTACGAGCGCGACGGTGGCGTCCGCGCCCGCTCTCCATCCGCTGCTGCGCTTGAAGCGGTCGAGAGAGGAGCGCGTCATGAACGCATAAACGATGGCGCGCGACTGCGCGCCGATCTGGGCGCCGAACGAGCCGCCCATCGTCGAGAAGTAGCCGAGCGTGCGGCCCTCCACGCGCAGCGCGCCGCGTCCATATTCGGCGCCGATCACGAAACCCGCGCCCACGACTTCCGGAAACACGAGCACGCCACGCGCTTTGGCAATGAGTTCGCGCGCGCCCGGCACGGTGCGATAAAGGCGTGCGAGAGTTTCATCGACACCCGTGTCGATCTCGCGGCGCGCAACGGCATTCTCCGTGGCGGGATCGGCATCGACGGAACTGGAGGTCGTCGTGCAGCCCGCGCTCGCCGCGAGCCACCCGGCAATGGCCAGCGAGCCAGCGAGAAATTCCCTTCTCTTCATCTTGATTCGGTATCCTTCGTAATTATTGGGGCGCCTTTGGCAACCAGGCGAGCGGATCGGTAGGTTTGCCGTTCTCGCGCACCTCGAACATGAGGGCGGAGATGCCGGCGCCATCCGTGCCGCTCACGGCAATCGCCTGGCCCTGCTTCACCGCGTCGCCCTCCTTCACGAGCAGCCTGGCGTTGCGGCCGTAGGCCGTGACCAGACGCACGTCGTGCTTCACGATGACGAGCTTGCCGTACGCCTTCATGCCACTCCCGGCATAGACCACGCGGCCCGATGCTGCTGCTTTCACCTGTTGGTCGGGCGGCCCAGCGATCACCACACCCTTCGATTTGCCCTTGAAGGGCTGCGCAACGCTGCCCTCGATCGGCCAGATGAAACGGGCGTTGCTGCGCGTGGCGGCGGATTTCGGTGTGGCGGCGGGTGGCGCGCTCGCTGCGGTGGCCGTTGCGGTTGCGGGCGTGGTTGCCGCCTTGGCCGATTGCGCGGCGGAAGGCTTCGCAGTCGTACTCACCGGCGCGGTGGCGGTGGCGGTGGCGGCCGCGGGCGGCGCGACTCGCAAGAGTTGCCCTACCTGGACCTTTCCGTCGGCGGGCAGCTTGTTCCAGCTCACGAGGTCGGCGGGGCGCTGGCCTGAGGCTTTCGCAATGCGATAGAGCGTGTCGCCGGACTTCACGCGATAAAAGCCGGACGGGCTGGTCCCGGCCGCGGCACCACTGGCGGGCAACGCCGAAGCGGCAACGGCCGGAGGCGGCACGGCGGTCGTCGTGACGCCGGTGTCCGCGGCCGTCCCGGCCTCGTCGCTTTGCGCGGTACGCCACGGCGTGATCGTGCAACCGCTCAATGTGAATTCAAGCGTGATGGCCAACGCGAACGTCGCGCCGACCGCGATGCGCAAGGCCTCGGCGCGTCGCGTGGCCCCTCGATGCTGGCCGCGCATCGTCAGGCCTGCGGATCGGCGTTGTCCGCCGTGTCCGCTCCCGCGTTTTCAGATACCTTATCCAGAATTCCCATCGATGACTCCTTGCTCGCACTGAGGCAGATCGGCCGCGCCTGCGCGCGGGTGCGTCATCATCGTTGGTTTGCCTGCGGATGCCGTGGTTTAGCGCGAGCGAGTTGACCTGAATCAGCGCGTGCGGCGTGCCTGCGCGTGGCTTTGACATCGACGTGACAAGTCCGCCTCATATTTAGGCAGAAAAGACGAAGCGGCAGACAGGAATCGACGAAGAGAATTGAAGGTGGGGGCTCGGCTTCCTATAATTCGGCCCGCCACATCGCGCCACTACCCGGGCGCGCCCCCGTCATGCAGAAGGAGGATCAAACGGTGTTCGACTCATACGCAAACGACAACGACGTGCTCAACGTACAAGGCGACGCACTCACGCTCACGAACGGCACGACGCGCGTGACGCTCGCCGGCACGCTCGAGTTCACGCGCGACAAGCGCGGCCTCGCCGCCGCACTGGCGCTGAAGGCGGCGCTCGACGACGTCGTGAAGAAACTGCAGGCCGACCCGCACCTGCCCGCTAAGGTCGCCGACGAGCCGGACCAGAAGCCCGGCGTCGTCGACAATCCGTTCAATTGACCACGCTTAGGCGAAGCACGCGCTAGAACGGTTTGCCTTCGCTCTCGCGCCAGGCGCGCGCCATGAGCGTGTTCGAGGGCAGCGTTTCGTCGAGCAGCTTCTTCGCGCTTTGCGCGCCCGCGATCGGCAGGCCGGTGGGATCGATCGCGCCGATCTGCACGAGCACCGAAGCCTGGTCCCAGTAGATGTGCTCGTTATAGAGCTTGTTGCCGCGAAAGCAGATCACAGCAAGCATCGGCACTTCGAAGTATTTGCCCGTGGGCGCGAGGCCCGGCAGCAGCCAGTCGATTTCGCGGTCGTGCGTGCAGCAGAAGATGAACTCGTCCACCACGCGGTCCGAGCCAATCGTGCGGGAGATCGGGATCAGGCGCGTGTCCTCCGGGTTCGAATGCACGAAGTGGTGCGTGTAGAAGCGCTTGAGTTCGTCGTGGCCCACACCGCCCGTCATCGTGGGAATGTGGTTGACGTAGGGCTGCGCGACCATCGTCGGCATCACGTCGCTCGGGTTGCGCGCGACGAACTCGTGGTAACAGTGCTCTTCCCACAGCGCGTTGAAGTCGTAGATCGGGCCGAGCACGCGGCGCAGCATGGCGAGCGTGCGCGAGTACGCCATCATCGTGGCCGGCTTGTCGTACGTCGAGCGCGAAGACGAAGCGAACGCGTGATCGCAGCCCGGGTACGTATACAGCTCGACGCCAGGCTTGCCCGCCAGCGCCTGCGTGATGCGCTCGCGCGTCGCGGCGTCGCAATGGGCGTCGTCGGCGCCGAAATGCAGCATGAGCGGGCACGTGATGCGCGCGGCTTCGTCCAGATTGTTTTCGAGGCCCACGGCGTAATAGCCGATCGCGCAATCGACATCGGTGCGCGTGGCGCTCAGGTACGCGAGCTTGCCGCCGAGGCAAAAACCCACCACGCCGACCTTGCCGCGATGCTGCGCATGCGCGCGCAACGCGGCGAGCGTTTGCGCCACGTCCTGCATCGCGAGGTCGACGTCGAAGCGCTCATAGAGCGAGAACGCCTTTTGCGCGTCGGCGCCCTCGTAGCCGAGATCGACGTTCGGCTCCAGACGCCAGAACAGGTCCGGCACCATCACGACGTAGCCTTCTTCGGCGTAGCGGTCGGCAAGCGCGCGCATGTAGCCGTTGACGCCGAAGATCTCCTGCAGCAGCACGAGGCCAGGGCCGCTACCCTCGGGCGGCAGCGCCGTGTAGGCGCGAAATTCGCCGCCGTCGTGCGACTTCACCTGGGTCCATTGTCCGTTCATCGGTGTGTCTCCTCCGTTCGTCCTGGTTAGTTGCGCTAGGTTAGCGTCGATCTCGCGCCGGCGCAGCGCGACGGGCAGTTCACGCCGCGCCGAAGCCGCCAGCCGCCGCAAGCGGCGGCAACGCCGACTCGCCGCGTATCCACGCGTACTGCGCAAGCTCGGCCATTTCCTTGTCGCCGCGGCTGTCGCCATAAGCGTAGAGCGTGGCGGGTGCATCCTTCCCCCACCATGCGCGCAGCCGTGCGACCTTCTCCGGGCCCCAGCAGTTATTGCCCGCTAGATGCCCCGTGTACACGCCGTCGCGCCATTCGAGTTCGCTCGACAGCACGGTGCCGATGCCGATCGACTTGGCCCACATCCGCAGATAGATCGACGGTGACGCGCTCACGAGCACGACCTCGTGCCCGAGCGCCTGGTGCTCAGCCACGCGCGCGAGCATCTCGGGGCGCAGCAGCGCGGGCAGACGCCGCTCGACGAAGCGCTGCGCAGCGGCTTCGAGCACCTCGCGCCGCACCGGCCCCATGGCGGCGTACAGGAAGCGCGCCTTGGTCGGCCCGCGCGGCGACCAGCCGAGCGGCACGCCGATGAGCCCGGGCAGGCAGCGCAGCGCGGCGGCAGCGAAGCTAGCGGGGCCGGCGGCGTCGAGCATGAAGGCGCGAAAGCTGTCGGACGTGGTGATGGTGCCATCAAAGTCGAATGCGGCGACGACGCGGTCGTTCATGAAGCGATCTAAGCCATGCGAGGAAGGGAAAGGCGACGCGCCTGGGCGCGCCGAACGGGCGTCATTGTCGGCGCAAACGCGATGTGGCGGCAAACGCAGCGCAAGCGCCGTTTACGATATTGACGTAATTCATCAACGTGTATCGATATGGACTTGCATTGACGCAGATACGTTGGCGTCACCGCGCTTGTGTCGCCAGACCCGCGGCATCGACGATCTCGATTTCGCCGTAGCGCAACACGAGCAAGCCCTCGCGCTCGAACTGGCGCAGGATCTGGTTCACCGTTTGCCGAGAGAGCGCGAGCATCAGCGCGAGGTCCTCCTGCGGCACGTTGATCACGACGCGCGAGTGCGACGCGCCGTGCGTGGCGGCGGCCTCCCCGTACTCGTTCGAGAGCAGCAGCAAACGGCGCGCCACGCGCGCGGAAGCGCCGAGCAGCGCGCTTTCCTCGATGGCGTCGAACGCTAGCCGCAGCTTTTGCGCGAGCAGCAGTCCAAACGCGTGCCAGTACGCAGGCGTGGCGTCGAGCAGCGCCACGAGCGCCGCGCGCGGCACGTGAAAGAGCGTGGCGTCGCGCTCGGCGTAGGCGTCGTGCGTGCGCGCGCCGCCGTCGAAGAGCGCGATCTCGCCGAACCAGTGCGCAGGCCCGACCACGGCGAGCAGCGCCTCGCGGCCTGCCACGCTCGCCGCCCCCACGCGCACCGAGCCTTCCAGCACGCAGTAGAGGCCGTCGTCGGCGTCGCCGCGCATGAAGAGGCGCTCGCCCGCCTTAAGCGTGCGCACGCGCCCCGCTGCGCGCAGCGCGGCGCGTAACGGTTCGGGCGCGCCGCGAAACCACGCGCTGCGTTCGAGCGCGGCGGCGGACGGTGAACTGGCTGTGGCTGGCGAGGAGGAACGTGAGGTCATCGGGGCTCGGCAAGCAGGCGAGGCGAGCCAGGCGGCCCGCACAAAGCGGCGCAATTGTCGGCTAGCCGAAGGTTTGCGCTCGTGAGCCCGACGATCATAATGATTTTGGAGACAGAGAGACACCCATGAGAAACCTGACCGAGCAACTCACCCAGTACGCGGCTTATCACCGCGACGCGCGCAACATCGGCACCCATTTCGTCGGCATTCCGCTCATCGTGCTCGCGCTTGCGGTGCTGCTTTCGCGTCCTGCGATCGCGCTCTGGCTGCCGGTTCCGGTGTCGCCTGCGTGGCTGCTGTTCGGCGCCTCGACGATTTACTACCTCGTGCTGGACGTGCCGCTCGGCCTCATGATGGCGGTCGTCAGCGCCGCGTGCGTGGCGTTCGGCGCGTGGCTCGCGCAGCAAGGCACCGCCGCGTGGCTCGCCGGCGGCGTGGGGCTGTTCGTGGTCGGCTGGATCTTCCAGTTCGTCGGGCACATTGCGTGGGAGCATCGCAAACCGGCCTTCGTCGACGATCTCATCGGCCTCTTGATCGGCCCGCTTTTCGTGCTCGCCGAAGCGCTGTTCAGCATCGGCTGGCGACCCCAGCTGCGTGCGGCTATCGAGGCAAAGGTGGGACCGACGCGCATCAATCCACCGCGCGCTCAGGAAGCGCGGCAGTAGCAGCGCCGTTGAAAGACCCTCAGCGTTCGAACCGGATGAGCCGCGCCGCGTGGACCGCCGTGAGCGCGACGGCGAGCCAGATCGGCACGTAAGTCCCGAGCTGGCGCATGCCGAGATGCTCGCCCAGCAGTGTTACCGAAACGATCACGAGGAGCACCGGCTCGACATAGCCGAGGATGCCGAAGAGCGCCATCGGCAGCAGCCGGCTCGCCTTCAGGTACGACGCGAGCGCGACCGTGCTGAGCACGCCGAGCCCGGGCAGCAGCACGAAGGCGAGAAACTTGTGCGCGTCGAGCAGCGCGAGCGAGCCGCCCGCGCGCACTTCGATCAGCGCCACCGGCACGAGCAGCAGCATCTCCACGGCAAAGGTGACGAGCGAATCCGCGTGAATCTTGCGGCGCAGCACGAAATACGGCGGATAGCCAAACGCGACGAGCAGCGTGGGCCAGGAGAACGCGTGCGTAGCCCATAGCTCGTGTGCCACGCCCACGGCGGCGCACGCCACGGCGAGCCATTGCAGCGGTTCGAGGCGCTCGTGATAGTAAAAGCGCCCCACCAGAACCATGATGAGCGGCAACAGGAAGTAGCCGAGCGACACCTCCAGCATGCGTCCGTGCAGCGGCGCCCACAGAAACACCCACAGTTGCGAGCCCAGCAGCGCGGCGCTCGCCACCAGTGCGAGCGCGGTGCGCGGCTCACGCGACATGCGGGCGACGAGCGCGCGCAACTGCGGCGCGCGCTTGCGCAGCACCAGCAGGGCCAGCGCGCCGGGCGCGGTCCAGATCACGCGCCACGCAAAAATGTCGAGGCCGCCGAGCGGCGCGAGCAGGAGCGTGTAGGCCGACATCAGCGCGAACAACGCTGAAGCGCCCACGGAGAGCGCAATGCCGCGCCTGGGTTCGTACTGGTTCATCGGGACGCGCGGGGACAAAAAGCGAAAACGCAGAGATCGCAAGCGGCGCGGCGCGTTAATTCCACGCGCGCGGGTAAAGACGTTGTCATTTGAATTGGCTATTGAATAAGGCGTGGGCGGGCGTTGCCATCGGCGAGACCGCATTCTAGTCGCGTTTTGACGCCGGCAGGCGGCGCAAACCCATGCCAGACAAGGCGGGCACATGCCGTGCGCGCTTGCTGGCCAGGTGCAGGCCGATCAATTTAGTCCGGCAGATCACGCAACGATGGACTAGAACGTAAGTCTCGCCACGCCAGCCCGCGTCGCCTTAACCGGTTGGAATTCGCGGCTGCAATTCGCTTCGGCGAGCGAGATTTCACCGGGGCCGCTGGAGCCGCGCCTCGCTTGTCCCGGAGCGCCACGCTTTCGCCGGCCGCCGCGATTCACGACGCCGTCCCCAACGTCCAACGCCCCCTGGAGCCCGCATGCCACTTTCTGCGCCCCGCCCCGCCGTTGCCGACCCCGCCCGCGCATTCGCCCTTTCCCCCGCCGCCAGCACGTTCGCCGCCGAGGTGCGCGCGGGATTGATGCGCTCGCCGCAAAAGGAATTGCCGTCGAAATATTTGTATGACGAAGTCGGCTCGGCCCTCTTCGAGGTCATCACCGTGCTGCCTGAATACGGCGTCACGCGCAGCGAGGAGCGTCTGCTCACGCGCTACGCGGGCGAGATCGTCGAGGCGCTGCCCGCCGACGTGAAGGTCGCCGAACTCGGCAGCGGCAGCGGCCGCAAGACGCGCCGCATTCTCGAAGCGTTGTGCCGCAAGCGCCCAACGTCGTACTACCCGATCGAGATCTCGCGTGCCGCCCTGCAGCTATGCCGTCGTGAGCTGGCCGATATCGAGCGCATTTCGATCGTCGGTTACGAGCGCGACTATCTCGCCGGTCTATCCGAGGTGAGCCGCCAGCGCAAAGAAGGCGAGCAACTGCTCGTGCTCTTTCTCGGCAGCACGATCGGCAACTTCGCGCGCCTTGCGGCCACGCGCTTCTTGCGCGACATCCGCGCGATGCTGCGCCCCGGCGACACGCTCCTGCTCGGCACCGACCTGGTAAAGCCCGTCGATACGCTGATCGCCGCCTACGACGACGCCATCGGCGCCACGGCCGCGTTCAACCTGAACCTGCTTGCGCGCATCAACCGCGAGCTGGACGCCGACTTCGACCTGCGCGACTTCGAGCACGTCGCGCGCTTCAATCCGGACGTGCGCAGCATCGAGATGCATCTGCGCGCGAAGCGCGATGTGCACGCCGAGGTGCGCGCGGCGAATCTCGCCGTCGAGATCGGTGCAGGCGAGACGATCTGGACCGAGAGCAGCCACAAGTACCACGCCGACGAAATCCCGGCGATCGCCGCCGACGCGGGTTTCGAATGCGCGCGTCAGTGGGTCGAAAAAGATTGGGGATTCGCGGAGAGCCTGCTCGCCGTGAAGTAAGCGGCGTCTGAAACGAAAAAGCGGTGCGCCAGTTGCCTGGCGCACCGCTTTTTTATCGGGCGATTTTCAGTGCTGCTCGAAGCGTTCGTAACGTTTTTCGGTCAAGCGCTCTTCGCTTTCCACTGAACTCACGCGTGCGGCCGGCGGCCCGTGGCGCAGCCACGAAAGCATGCGGTCCACCTGGTTCGCTGTGCCCTGGATCACGGCTTCGACCGAGCCGTCCTCCATGTTCGCGACGTAGCCGCGAATGCGCAGCGCGTGCGCCTGGCGCACCGTCGCGTGACGAAAACCCACGCCCTGCACCGTCCCGCGCACGCGCACGTAGTACGTTTCGAGGCGCGTATCCAGATCCGGTTCGCTCATTGTTCGTTTCTCCATGCATCCGTTACGGTCGGCATTGTAGACGCCAACACGCTCACGCGCCGGGTCCGCGCCACGTACAATCCGTGCCACGCCGCGCACGCGGCGCCGTCACTGAACATGGAAACGACCCCGCAATGACCGACACCTCCCGAGCCAACCGCGATCTCGTCCTGATCACCGGCGCGTCCGGCTTCGTCGGCTCGGCCGTCGCCCGCATCGCGCAGGAAAAGGGCTATGCCGTGCGCCTGCTGGTGCGCGCGACGAGCCCGCGCAAGAACCTCGAAGCGCTCGACGCCGAGATCGTCACCGGCGACATGCGCGACGCCGCCTCCATGCGCCGGGCGCTCGACGGCGTGCGCTACCTCTTCCACGTCGCCGCCGACTATCGCCTTTGGGCGCCCGATCCGCACGAAATCGAGCGGGCCAACCTCGAAGGCGCCGAAGCCACCATGCGCGCGGCGCTCGACGCGGGCGTAGAGCGCATCGTCTATACGAGCAGCGTGGCCACGCTCAAGGTCACGAGCTCGGGCAACTCCGCCGATGAAACCTCGCCGCTCACTCCCGAGCAGGCCATCGGCGTGTACAAGCGCAGCAAGGTGCTATCCGAGCGCGCCGTGGAGCGCATGATCGAGCGCGACGGCCTGCCCGCCGTGATCGTCAACCCCTCCACGCCGATCGGCCCGCGCGACGTGAAACCGACGCCCACGGGCCGCATCATCGTCGAAGCGGCAACGGGCAAGATCCCCGCCTTCGTCGACACCGGCCTGAACCTCGCGCACGTCGATGACGTGGCGAACGGCCACTTCCTCGCGCTGGAGCGCGGGCGCATTGGCGAGCGCTATATCCTCGGCGGGGAGAATTTGCCCCTGCAGCAGATGCTCACCGACATCGCCGGCATGGTGGGCCGCAAACCGCCTACGATCGCGCTGCCGCGCTGGCCGCTCTATCCGCTTGCGATGGGCGCGGAAGCCGTCGCGCGTTTCACGAAGCGCGAGCCGTTCGTGACCGTCGATGCACTCAAGATGTCGAAAAACAAGATGTATTTCACGTCGGCGAAGGCGGAGCGCGAGCTGGGTTATCGCGCGCGGCCGTATCGCGAGGGCTTGAAGGATGCGCTCGCCTGGTTCCGCGAAGCGGGATACCTCAATACAAAATGAGCGCGAAATGAGCCAAGCTGAGGAAACTGTTACAACTTTTCTTGCGACATGCGTACAACGCCTGAAGGGCAATGCGTGTGAGCTGCGGGTAGAATCGCGGGTCTTACCTGAGAAGCTCGCATGAATCTTCAAGACCAGATTGGCGTGCTCGAAGCGGGCGTCGATCAGCTCCTTCAGGCCGCCGCCGCCGCGCACGCACCGCGCGCCGATGAACGCGCCGCCGCAGTTCCCCAGCAGGAATCTCCCGTTGCAAGCAGCGAAGCGGAGGAAGCCGTCGCTGAGCAGCCGCAAACCGTTGCCGTCGATACGGCCGCGGATGCTACCTATGCTGCCAACGCCGGCGCGGCCGCAGAAACCGTTGAAGCCGCTGAAACTGCAATTGCAACCGTGACCGAAACCGCCGAAGCCATCGAACCCGCTGCCGAGGCGGCCAAGGCTGCGCCCGCGCAGCCCGAACTGCACGTTGCGCGCCCGTCGCAGAACGAGATCACGCTGACGATCGGCGGCCAGACGGTGACGCTCAACGCGCTGCAAGTCGGCCAGATGATCGAGGAGTTGTCGAACGCGCGCGCCTCGATGCAGCCCGAACCGCCGCCGGGCATTCCGCAAGGCTGGCGTTTCGCATCGACGAAGAATCCGATGATGGCCGTGCAGAAACAATCCAACGGCGACCGCCTGCTGGTGCTGCGCCACACGGGCCACGGGTGGGTGCCGTTCACGTTCTCGCCCGACATCGCTGTGCAGATGTACATGATGCTCACGCAGCGCTAACGCGCGCGCAGAGATCGATGAAACGAAAAAGCCGTCGAAACCGACGGCTTTTTCATTTGCTAGCCCTTTGTGCAGGCCCTTAGCGCCCCTGCACCGGCGCCTGCACGCGCGCCTTCCACTGTCCGCCCTTGCCCCGCCAGAAGCGCCAGGCCGAAGCGAACGTCGCTCCTACGTAGAACAGCGCAACGAGCGGCAGGAACGGCGCCCACAGCGGCGAGCGCCGGTAGTAGGCAAGCATCGGCGAGTAGGCGCAGCACATCAGCGCCCAGGCGATCCACGCGGGCCAGCCCTTCGGCCCGAGCACGAGCGCAACCACGGGCGGCGCGAGATAGATGATCGTCATGCCGAGCAGCGTGCCCGCGAGTTGCCACGCCGAGTAATGCAGCTGCGTGAACGCCGTGCGCGCGATCATGTTCCAGATGTCCTTCCACGAATCGTACGGGCGCAGCGACACGCTCTTCGCGGCAACGTCGAGCCGGATCGGATGATGCCCCTCGCCACGATGCTTGATCCGCGCGGCCAGGCTGCAGTCGTCGATCAGTTCGGCGCGGATCGACTCGATGCCGCCCGCCTCTTCGAGCGCCTCACGACGCACCAGCATGCAGCCGCCAGCCGCGGCCGCCGTGCGGTTCTTCGGGTTGTTGACCCACGAGAACGGGTAGAGCTTCGCGAAGAAGAACACGAACGCGGGGATCAGCGCCTTTTCCCAGAAGGAATCGCAGCGCAGCCGCACCATCAGCGAGACGAGGTCGCGGCCTTCGGCCTGCGCGCGCACCACGAGTTGCGCGAGCGCGTCGGGCGGATGGCCGATGTCGGCGTCGGTCAGAAGCAGGTAGTCCGCCGGCAGCTTGAGCGTACGCACGGCCTCGATGCCCTGCGACTGCGCCCAAACCTTGCCCGACCAGCCCGCCGGCAACGGCTTGGCCGTAATCACGCTGAGCTTTTCCGGGCACTGCAGCGCGAGCGCGGCGGCGCGGGCGGCTTCGGCGGTGCCATCGGTGCTGTGGTCGTCGATCACGATCACGTGAAACTCGCCGCCGTAGTCCTGCTGGAGCAGCGAGCTGACGGCCTCGCCGATCGCGTCGGCCTCGTTGCGCGCCGGCACCACCGCGCACGCCGCAGGCCAGCCGGCCGCGGGCTCGACGATCGGCAGCGGTGCGGCCGGGCGGGCGCGCCAGAAACCGCCGCGCCCGAACATCAGCACGAGCCAGATCAGCAGCGAGAGACAGGAGACGGCAAACAGGATAGTCGTAGTCATGCGTTGTTACTCTCGATCGAAGGTGCGTTCACGCCCACGCGGCGCGACAGCCACATGGCCGCCGTGCGCAGGAGCACCACGGCCCAGTCGGGGGCGCGCAGCGCAGGCCGCGCGCGGAACACATCGTAGCCGCCGCGCTCGATGATTTCGAGCACGCGCAGTCCGCCATGCACGACGCTGCACAACTCAAGACCGAAGCGCCCTGGCACGCGCAGCGCGAGCGGCGCGCCGCTCACCATCAGCGCCCGGGCGCGCGCCACTTCGTGCGCCATCAGCGCGCGCCAGGCGTCGTCCACCTTGCCGGCGGCAATCTGCGCTTCGGTCACGCCAAAGCGCTCCCGGTCGGCTAGCGGCAGGTAAATGCGGCCGCGCGCAAAGTCGGCGCTCACGTCCTGCAAGAAGGTGACGAGCTGCAAGGCGGTGCAGATCGCGTCGGAATCGGCGAGATTTTCGGGCGTCGCTTCGTGGATCAGATGCAGCATCAGATGGCCGACCGGGTTCGCCGAGCGCCGGCAAAAATCCAGCAGCTCGAAGCGGTCGGCATAACGTGTCGTGTCGATATCCTGATCGAACGCGGCGACGAGATCGTAAAACGGCGCGAGCGGCAGGCGGCACTCGCGCACCACCTCCGCGAGCTTCGCGAACAGCATGGGATGGACGCGCGCCGGGCGGCCTTCGGCCACCGCGTTCAGGCCTTCGCGAAAATCGGCGAGGCGCATGTGGCGCTCTTCGGGGCTCCAGTCGCCTTCGTCTGCGATGTCGTCGAGCGTGCGCGCAACGTGGTAGATCACGCCGACAGGCGCGCGCAGCGCCTTCGGCAGCAGTACGCGTGCTACCGGAAAATCGTCGTAGTGGTCGGGTTCCATCAAGGCGTCCAGAATGGGGTCGTATCCCCGGGCGCCATCCAGGCAGCCCGCAGGACGCGATATTTTAAGGGTTCCCGGGGTATGTTGCACCGCGCAACGCCGGGACGCCGGCTTCGGGCGTCGTCCTTTGCGGCGTGCGCGACGCGCTTGCGCAGGCCATGACGCATACTGCAGAAGCGCTGCGTAGCAGGCTTTTCCGGAAAAAATAGACGCGGCCCGGGCGCCACCGTCGCGTGCACGCAGCACCCGCGAGTGCTCCGCACAGCAAACGAAAGGCGAAGGGGTTAAAATGCGCGTCTAGTTTTTACTCCGTCACCCCTTTGGCGGATTTTTGCACCCTTAATAATTAGACAGCCGCCGGCGATCAGGTCATTTTTACCGATTCGCTCGCCTACTGCGGCAGTCGGAGTTCGCCACCCTATGCGAGTGATCCTTGCCCAACCCCGCGGCTTTTGCGCGGGGGTTGTCCGCGCTATCGAAATCGTCGATCGCGCACTGCAGAAGCACGGCGCGCCGGTCTACGTGCGCCATGAAATCGTCCACAACCGTCATGTGGTCGAGAACCTGCGCAACAAGGGCGCGCGTTTCGTGGAGGAACTCGACGAAGTGCCGGAAGGCGCCGTGGCGATTTTCAGCGCCCACGGCGTGGCCAAGACCGTGGAACGCGCCGCCGAGGAACGCGACCTCGACGTGCTCGACGCCACCTGCCCGCTCGTCACGAAGGTTCATGTGCAGGGCCGCCAGTACGTCGCGGCGGGCCGCACGCTGATCCTGATCGGCCATGCCGGTCACCCTGAAGTGGAAGGCACGATCGGCCAGATTCCCGGCACCGTGTTGCTCGTGCAGAGCGAAGCCGATGTTTCGAAGCTCGATCTGCCGCTCGATGCACCGCTCGCGTACGTGACGCAAACCACCCTTTCGGTGGACGACACGCGCGGCATCATCGACGCGCTGCTCGCGCGGTTCTCCGACATCGTCGGGCCGGACACGCGCGACATCTGCTACGCGACGCAGAACCGGCAGGCCGCGGTGCGCGAATTGTCTGATCAGGTGGACGTTCTGCTCGTGGTAGGCGCAACGAACAGTTCGAACTCGAATCGTCTGCGCGAAATCGGCAGCGAAACGGGTGTGCCGAGCTATCTCGTGGCCGACGGCTCGGAAGTGAAGTCCGAGTGGTTCGCCAACGTGCAAACGGTCGGCATCACGGCCGGCGCATCGGCGCCTGAAGAAATGGTTGAGAACGTCATTGACGCGCTTCGCGCGTTAGGGCCTGTCGAGGTGTCGACGATGGCGGGCCGTGAAGAAAAAGTCGAATTCAAGCTGCCGTCGAAGCTCTTGCAACCGCTCGTCGCACGCGAAGTTTAAGGAGGACACGCTTTGTCTATTCCGCTGCTACAAAAAGTCCGCGTTGGCTCGTACATCTTTCGCCAGCATTTCAGCGGCAACAAGCGCTATCCGCTCGCGCTCATGCTCGAACCGCTGTTCCGCTGCAATCTCGCCTGCAATGGCTGCGGCAAGATCGACTATCCGGACCCCATCCTGAACCAGCGCCTGTCGCTCCAGGAATGCCTCGAAGCCGTCGATGAGTGCGGCGCGCCGGTCGTTTCCATCGCAGGCGGCGAGCCGCTGCTGCACAAGGAAATGCCGCAGATCGTGAAGGGCATCATGGCGCGCAAGAAGTTCGTGTATCTCTGCACGAACGCGCTGCTCATGGAAAAGAAGATGGACGACTACGAGCCGAACCCGTACTTCGTCTGGTCGGTGCACCTGGATGGCGACCGCGAAGCGCACGATCACTCGGTTTCGCAGGAAGGCGTCTACGACAAGGCCGTCGCGGCCATCAAGGAAGCGAAGCGCCGCGGTTTCCGCGTGAACATCAACTGCACGCTGTTCAACGACGCTCAACCCGAGCGCGTGGCGAAGTTCTTCGACACGGTCGGCGAGATCGGCGTCGATGGCATCACGGTTTCGCCGGGCTATGCCTATGAGCGCGCGCCGGACCAGCAGCACTTCCTGAACCGCGAGAAGACGAAGAACCTGTTCCGCGAGATCTTCAAGCGCGGCAACAACGGCAAGAAGTGGTCGTTCAGCCAGTCGAGCCTGTTCCTCGACTTCCTGGCGGGCAACCAGACGTACCAATGCACGCCGTGGGGCAACCCGGCGCGCACGGTGTTCGGCTGGCAAAAGCCTTGCTATCTGGTCGGCGAAGGTTATGTGAAGACCTTCAAGGAGCTGATGGAAACCACCGACTGGGACAAGTACGGCACGGGCAAGTACGAAAAGTGCGCGGACTGCATGGTCCACTGCGGCTTCGAGGCAACCGCCGTGATGGACACGGTGGCGCACCCGCTCAAGGCGGCGCGCGTCGCGCTTACGGGTCCGCGCACGCAAGGCGCATTCGCGAAGGATATTTCGCTGGATGGGCAACGTCCGGCTGAGTACGTGTTCTCGCGTCACGTCGAGATCAAGCTCGAAGAGATCAAGAACGCGGCCAAGACGAAGAAGCCGGCTACGGTCGCGGCTAGCTAATACGCTTTAATACGCTTCGCGCGTTCAGTAAGCGAAAAGGGCGCAACGGTTTTGACCGTTGCGCCCTTTGTTTTTTTGCGGCGCAGATTCACGCGCCGCACGCCCTTCAATGCCCCGCTGACTGCCGCGCCATCGCAACGATGTCGCTTTCCTTGATGGTGCGAATTACCTTCTCTTCCGCGCGCAGGTCGAGCGAACGGCTCAGCACGTAGTAGCTCGCGCCCGCAACGATCAGCCCGACGAGCCACGCGAGATCGATGCCGTCCATCAGGTGAGCGAAGTAACCCACGAAAATCTCCTTGCCCGACTCGTTATCGACGATGGCGAAGAACGGAATCATCGCTGCGAAGCCGATCAGATACGCGGCAATCCCTCGCATCTGCCACGCGCCGTAGATGCCCTTCGGCGTGAAGAAGTGCGAGATCGCGTAACGCCCCTTGCGCACGAAGAAGTAATCGACGAGATTCACGGCGGTCCACGGCACGAGGAAGTACAGCATCAGCACGAGGAACGTGTTCAGCAGCGCCACGCCGTTGCCCTTGATCGACAGCGTGCACGCCAGCAGGATCGCGCTGATGGTCATCACCGCGCCAATGCGGGCGCGGCGCGTGGGCTTGATCTTGCGGAACGAGTCGACGCCCGTGAGCAGCGTGAGCATCGCGCTATAGGTATTGAGCGCGATGATCGGCAGGAAGCCCGCCACGGAAACAATGACGAGCAGGCTGCCGCAGCCAGGGAACAGCGAAGCGCCGACCTGATTGAGCGCAACGAGCGCATCGGACGCCTTCAGTTGCTGCGCGAGCCACGCGCCAAGACCGATCATCCAGGCGCCCGAGAGCGAGGCGCCGAGGAAAATCGCGGAGATCAGCTTCGCGCGGCTCGTGTGCTTCGGCAGATAGCGCGAGTAGTCCGAAACATACGGCGCGTACGAGATGTTGTAGCTCGCGCCAATGGCGAACTGCGTGAGGAACGCGACCCAGTTGAAGCCGAGGTGCACGCCCGCGCCCGATGCCGCGGCAGCAATGGGAGCGGCACCCTTGCCCGCGCCGAACGCAAGCGCAATCGTGACGAGCGCATAAAGCGGCAGCGTCGCGATCAGCGCCCACTTGAACGCCTTGTGCATGACGTCGTGACCGTAGATCGCGAGCGCGCCGCCCGCGACTGCCGCGACGATCGCCACCACAGAAGGATTCACGCCGAACACGTTCTTCAGGCCGTCCATGATCAGCGAGATGTTCACGACGTTGAAGCCGACGAACACGAAGAGCGTGGCAAGCAGCGCGAGCGCGACGCCGCGATAGCCGAACTGGGCGCGCGACTGGATCATCTGCGGCAGACCCATCTCCGGGCCCTGCGAGCCGTGGAACGCCATGAAGATCGTGCCGAACATGATGCCGAGTGCGCCGCCCAGCGTGGTCCAACCGGCGGAAAGGCCCATGCTCGGCCCAACGAAGCCGATGGAGATGGTGAAGAAGTGGAAATTGCCGAGGAACCAGAACGGACCCTGGCTGCTGAGTTTCGCGTGACGCTCGCGTTCGGGAATGTAGTCGATCGACCGGCTCTCGATTTCGAGGCCAGCCGTCTCGGCCGCGAGGCCAGCGCTTTCGTGGGCATTCATGCTGCTTGTCTCCAGATTTTCGTAATGTGTTCGGGTGGCGGGGCGCGGCCGCTCAGTCGCGGCGCTTCACGCCCGGCAACACGCAAAGCAATTCGAACGCGAGATTGGCCCCGAGCAGCGCCGTGGTGCCGAACGGGTCGTACGGCGGAGCCACTTCCACGAGGTCCGCACCGACGATATCGAGCCCCCACGAACCGCGGATGATCTCGAGCGCCTGCGGCACGGTCAGCCCGGCGATCTCCGGCGTGCCGGTGCCCGGCGCGTAGGCGGGATCGATGCCGTCGATGTCGAAGCTCACGTAGACCGGACCGCCCTGCACGCGCGCGCGCACCTCTTCCATCAGCGGCGCCAGCGAACGGTTCCAGCATTCCTCGGCCTGCACGACCTTGAAGCCTTGCTGGCGGCACCAGTCGAAGTCCTCGGCCTCGTAGCCGGTACCGCGCAATCCGATCTGCACGACACGATCGCAGTCGAGCAACCCTTCCTCCACGGCGCGGCGAAACGGCGTGCCGTGCGCGATCTTTTCGCCGAACATCGTGTCGTTGACGTCGGCGTGCGCGTCCACATGGATGAGGCCCACGCGACCATGCTTGCGATGGATCGCTCGCAGGATCGGCAGCGTGATCGTGTGATCGCCGCCGAGCGAGATCGGGCGGCAGTCATGTTCGAGGATCGCGTCGTAGGCGGCTTCGATGCGTGTGATCGAATCGGCGAGATTGTAGGGATTCGTCGCGACGTCGCCGATGTCGGCCACGCGCAGCGAATCGAACGGCGCCGCGCGCGTCGCCATGTTGTACGGGCGCAGCAGCACGGACTCCGAGCGAACCTGACGCGGGCCGAAGCGCGCGCCGGTGCGGTTCGAGGTGCCGAGATCGAACGGCACGCCCACGAAGCAGGCATCGAGGCCGGACGCGTTCTCGACCTGCGGCAAACGCATCATCGTCGCGATCCCGCCGCAGCGGGGCATGGCATTGCCGCTGAGCGGCTGGAAGTATTGATCAGACATTACGGCTCTCCACTTTCATTTACCGTGCCGTATCATTCGAAACGGCCATAGCCGCAGTTGTAAGCGCGCATCGGCCAAAGATGAATAACGATTCGGCCGCTGTTAACATAGATTCCTATCTATGTTTCGATGAAAACCCCGGAGAATCCATGCTCGGCAGCCTGACCGATCTCGACCTGCGCCTGCTGCGCGTCTTCGTTGCCGTGGCGGACGCCGGCGGCGTGAGCATTGCGCAGACCACGCTGAACGTGAGCCAGCCCACCATCAGCGCACAACTTTCGACGCTCGAAACGCGGCTCGGCTACCGGCTCTGCGAGCGCGGGCGCAGCGGTTTCAAGCTGACGGAAAAAGGGGCGCGCCTTTACGAACTGGCGACCACGCTGCTCGCCGCCGCCGAAGACTTCACGCTCAGGGCGCGGCACCTGGACCGCAAGCTCGTGGGGACATTGAGCATCGGCTTGATCGGCCATACGCCGACCAGCCAGAACGCGCGCATCAGCGAGGCGATCGCTTCGTTCCGGCAACGTGACGAAGCGGTGCGCTTTTCGATTTCGGTGAAGTCGCCGGGCGAACTGGAGGAGCAGTTGCTCAATGGCGAGACGCAGATTGCGGTCGGCTATTTCTGGCACCGCGTGCCGACGCTCGAATACACGCCGCTTTTCATCGAGCGGCAGATCGCGTATTGCGGGCGCGGGCATCCGCTGTTCGAACGCGCAGGGAAACTCGATCCGCTAGAGGCTGCGGAATTCGAATGGGTATGGCGCACGTATCCCACGCCCGAGGCCCAGCATTCGACTACGCAAAACAAGGTCACCGCGCAGGCCGACAACATGGAGGCCGTTGCGCTGCTGATTCTGTCCGGACACCATCTCGGCTACCTGCCTCAGCAGTTTGCGGCGCCGCATGTGCAGCGTGGCTTGCTCGTCGCGCTCAATCCGAAACAGCTCAGCTATGAGGTCACGTTTCATGTGGTCACGCAAAAGCGCAATCGGCATAGCCCGATCGTTCGGGCGTTTCTGGAGGACCTGAAGAACGCGCATTTGCACGAGGCCGAAGACGATGCGCAATAAAGCCGCGCGACAGACTCGGCACCTGTTGCGCCTTTCACGCCTCACTCCGGGCTAAAACGGCAATACCGTTGCCGCCGCCGCGCTCGCGCTCGCCACTGACGGTGTCCATCGATACACCACGGCGCTCGCGGCGTTGTAGTTGTCCTTCGTCACGACATACTCGCCAGTCGAGCGCAGATACGCACGCAGGCCATACATCGAATCCACATCGTTGCCCACGTACACCGCATTCGGATTGCTATTGATTAGCGTCGTGTCGATCGCGCCGGTGGTGAGGTTGAAGGCATCGATGTTGGGCACGGTGTGCACGTAGCCCACGAACAGATAGTTACCGGCGGCTGCAATCGACTTGGGATTCGCACTCGTGAGCGTAATCACCGGATTCGGCGCGCTCGTGTTGCCAGCAAGCCAGCCGTGATACACCTCGACGCGCGTGCCGACCGCAGTCCAGTCGGTAATGCTGGCGTCTTCTCCCGTGAGTATCATCGTGTCGCTTTCGGGCAGGTAGACGATGCGCGTGAGCCGCGAGATCGTGGCGGGAATCGGCGTGGTGAGCGCGGCGCCCCAGAGCGGCTTGCCGGTCGAGTCGAAGCCAGTCAACGGGTAGTGGGAAATGACGTTGGTCTTGTCGAGGCCCACCCACAGGTCGCCCCGGCTGTCGAGGCAAAAGCCGTTTCGCACCGGCGCCGCCGTATTGAACGCCGACCCCGGCAGCGTGTAATCGGGAATGGCGATATAGCCGCTCGCTGCATTGAAGTGGAAGAAGTAGAACGTATCGGAGTTCTGACCGGCGGCCACGAGAATGCGCTGTCCACCCACGCTCGCCACTTGCGCGAAATGCTCGCCGCGCGCGGTGTCTGCGAGATTGATGCGCGGATCGGATGGATACGTGAACGGATCGATGGTGTTGGCCACGAAGGTGCCGCCAGCCGTGCCTGAATAGAGGTTCATGCCGCCGTAGAACGTCGCGCCATCGGTGCCCGGATCCGGCGCTGCATTGCCTTCGAAGTTGAGCGACTGGAGCTTCCAGCGCAGCGTGCCGGTGCCATCGTAAGCGTGCAGATCGGTGCCGCCGTTGCGGCCGAGGTCCCACGAGCCGCCCCACGGATTGTTCAGCACGTACAACGTGCCCGCGGAATCCTTGCCGATACCGACCACGCGCGTAAAGCGCTTGTCGCCCACCTGCCCCTTGATGCCTTTGGTCGTGTCGAGATAGCCGCCCTGAATGCCGAACGTGCCGGTTTGAGAGGGCGTGCCTGTCACGCTGAAGTTCTTGATGTTCATGTCGGGACCCGAGTCGCCGATCATCAACTGTGAGGTCTGCGAATCGAAGTACAGCGACGACGGCCGGGCAGCGGACGCCAACTGGATCGTGTTCAGGAGTTGGCCACCTGCACTGAATTCGAGTACGGCGCCCGCGCTTTTTTGCGCGACCCAGAGATTGCCGCTCGCGTCGAGCGCCAGCGCGCCCGGACCCGTCACGCTGATGTCGCGCTGCCAGACGCCATCCGTGGTGTACACGCGCACGCGGTTGCCGGGGAAATCGCTTGCATAGAGCAGTGCGCCGGAGGTCGCAAGTCCGGTGATGACATCGGCGAGCTTTTCGGTCGTATCGGCGCTCACGGCGATGAGCAGGTCGCGCGCGCCGCTCGCGCGGTTGTATCGCCCGACGTTGCCGCTGCCATATGTCGTGTTGTACTGCATCGCGACGAACAGCGAGGTTGCGTTGCCCGTGATCGCGCCGCCCTGGAAGTCGCCGTGCCCGCCAATCGAGCCGAGGCTCTGGCCGTTCTGGTAGATCGCCACGCCGCCTTCGTTTTCATCCCACATCGACGACGTATAGATCACGCCTTCGGGCGCGACCCACATCGAGCGGGCCACGTTGCCCACGTGCGTCGCGTTGGCGCCGTAGGTGTTCGCAATCCAGTCGGTGGTGTATTGCGCTTCGCAAACAGGCGTAACCGTTGCGGTGAGGGCGGCCGCAAGCATTGCTGCGCCAATTCGATGCAAGATCATGAAAGATTTGATTCGTACACCTTACGGTGTGAGTGTTGAAGATGCAATGTCACCAGCTCGGCGAAAACGCAGTCCGATGCCAGACGATTCGAATCCGTGTGCGACGCATGTGCGGGCGTCATGCGCCGCATTGTTGCGGAGCCTCGTAAAAGTTAACGGCAGCCGCACTGCGAGAATTGAGTGCTTTTTTATATCGCCCCGAACCGCACAGATTACAGGCGTAAAAAAAGGCGCGACGGCCTTCGCCGTCGCGCCTTGCTTTGACCGTGTCCGCTCAGTCAGGCATTAGCAACACTTGCCCGCGCCCGCGCCATATCGGGCGTTTTGCCGCTCGCGGAAGAACTCTTCGTAGGTCATCACCGGGCGGTCGGGATGCGTCGCGCGCATATGCGCGACGTAGCCCTCATAGTCGGGCAAACCGACCATCAAACGCATGGCCTGGCCGAGATAGCGCCCAGCCGTTTGTACGTTGTCGCGAAGTCCCGAGAACATGGTGTGCTCCGTTCAGTAGCGTAACGTCGATTCAATGGACGCGATTCGTCGCGACGGCCGCGCCGCCAGCCGGCATCGCCTGGTACGGCGTTTCCTGCACAGTCGGGCGGTCGATGCGGCGTGCGCGCGCAATCGCGATCAGGCCGTACACGACAATGCTCACCACCACGAAAATGAAGAGGCCCGAAAGCGCGGCGTCCACGTAGTCGTTGAAGACCATGCGCTGCATCTGCTCGAGCGACTTCGCGGGCGCGACGATCTTGCCTTCCGCGATCGCCGCCGAAAGCTTCTGTGCGTGCGCGACGAAGCTCACCTTCGGGTTGCTGTCGAAAATCTTCTGCCAGCCCGCAGTCAGCGTGCAGATAAGCAGCCAGAGCGTCGGCACTGCGGTCACCCATGCGAACTTCTCGCGCTTCATCTTGAAGAGCACGACGGTTGCAAGCATCAGCGCGATACCGGCGAGCATCTGGTTCGAGATCCCGAAGAGCGGCCACAGCGTGTTGATGCCCCCGAGGGGATCGACCACGCCTTGATAGAGGAAGTAGCCCCACGCGGCCACGCACAAGCCGGTGGCGATCAGGTTGGCCGGCAGCGACTCCGTGCGCTTGAGCGACGGATGGAACGTGCCGAGCAGGTCTTGCAGCATAAAGCGGCCCGCGCGCGTGCCCGCGTCGACGGCGGTCAGGATGAAGAGCGCTTCGAAGAGGATGGCGAAGTGATACCAGAACGCCATCATCGCTTCGCCGCCCACTACCTGGTGCAGGATCTGCGCCATGCCCACGGCCAGCGTGGGCGCGCCGCCCGCGCGCGCGACGATGGTCGTCTCGCCTACGGCCTGCGCGGTGTGCGTGAGCATTTCCGGCGTGAGCACGAAGCCCCAGTGGCCCACGGTTTGGGCGACGGCGTCCGGCGTCGTGCCAAGCACGGCGAGCGGCGCGTTCATCGCGAAGTACACGCCCGGCTCGATCACCGATGCGGCGACAAGCGCCATGATCGCGACGAACGATTCCATCAGCATCGCGCCGTAACCGATGAAGCGCGCGTTGGTTTCGTTATCGAGCAGCTTGGGCGTCGTGCCCGACGAGATCAGCGCATGGAAGCCCGACACCGAACCGCACGCGATCGTGATGAAGAGGAACGGGAACAGGTTGCCCGACCAGACCGGACCCGTGCCGTCGATGAACTTCGTGAAGGCCGGCATCTTCAGCTCCGGCGCGACGATCAGAATGCCGATCGCGAGCGCGAGGATCGTGCCGATCTTCAGGAACGTCGAGAGATAGTCGCGCGGCGCGAGCAGCAGCCACACCGGCAGCACTGAAGCGACAAAGCCGTAGCCGATCAGAATCCACGTGAGCTGCGTGCCCGTGAACGTGAACCAGGCTGCGAGCGTGGGCGAATCATGCACGTGCTGGCCGAAGGCGATGGAAGCCATCAGCAGGACGAAACCAATGATCGAAATCTCGCCGATCCTGCCCGGGCGGATGTAACGCACATAGAGGCCCATGAAGATCGCGATGGGAATCGTCGCGGCCACGGTGAACGTGCCCCACGGCGAGTTCGTCAGCGCCTTCACCACGATCAGCGCGAGCACCGCGAGAATGATGATCATGATGAGGAAGGTGCCGAACAGCGCGATCACGCCGGGCACGGGCCCCAGTTCCATCTTCACGAGGTCGCCAAGCGAGCGGCCATCGCGGCGCGTGGAGAGGAACAGCACCACGAAGTCCTGTACGGCGCCCGCGAACACCACGCCCGCGAGAATCCACAGCATGCCGGGCATATAGCCCATTTGCGCGGCCAGTACCGGGCCGACGAGCGGCCCCGCGCCCGCGATCGCCGCGAAGTGATGGCCGAACAGCACGTACTTGTTGGTGGGCACGAAGTCGAGCCCGTCGTTGTGGCGCACGGCCGGCGTCATGCGCAGGCCGTCGAGCTGCAGCACGGTGCTCGCGATGAAGCGGCTGTAGAAACGATACGCGATCAGATAGACGCACACGGCGCAGATCACGATCCACAGTGCGCTGATTCGCTCGCCGTGCGCGAGCGCGATGGTGCCAAACGCGAACGCGCCAAGCAGCGCGACCAGCGTCCAGACGACAAAACTGGATGTCCGACTCATGCGGTGTCTCCGTTCTATGGTTTTGGTTTTGTGCCCGGATTCGAATCCGCGCGTGTGTGCGCCATCGGATGCCGGCGCATGCATGACGCATTGCGCCATGTCGTGGGCGGTAGTATTCGCTTTCAGACCGTCAGCCACAACCGGACAACTACGTAAGCGCGCTACGTAGAACTACGTAGGAAAGACAACAATTCGTTGCGCGCTCAACGACAGTCGTACGCGTCGCGCAAGGGCGCCATCTTGCGCGTCGAGTCGGGGAGTGCAGCGTCCACGCCCGCGCACGCCGCCTTGTAGTCGGCCTCGTTATCGACGGCGATCGCCACGATGTGCACGTCCGGTTATGCTTGAAGACTCAGTTCCCGAACCCAGTCATGCCCACCCCATTTTTCTTTGCTGAGCGCCGCCTGAAGACGAAAATCTTCCTGCTCGCGGTCGTGCCGTTCCTCGCCGCCATTGCCGGCATCGGGATCGGCGTGCGCCAGCAGGCCACGCAGCTCGCGCAAACGCAGCACGCGACCATGCAGAGCGCCTATCTGTCGAGCAAGGAGATCGAGCTGCGTCATTACGTGGAGCTGGCCACGAGCGCCATCGCGCCGCTCTACGCGCCCGAGGAGAACGCCAGCGCCGCGTTGCCCGCTCCAGCCAGCGAAGCCGACCGCCAGCTAGCCGCGCTGGCCGTGCTGCAGAAGATGGATTTCGGCCCCGACGGCTATTTCTTCGTCTACGACATGCACGGCCGCTCGCTCATGCATCCGCGCGAGCCGGCGCTCGTCGGCCAGGATCTCTGGAACCTGCGCGACCCTCAAGGCGCGCTCACGATCCAGCAGCTGATTGCCGCAGCCAGGCAGGGCGGCGGGTATGTGCGCTACATGTGGCACCGTCCGTCCACGGGCAAGCTCGCGCCGAAGCTCGGCTATGTGGTGCCGCTGCCGCGCTGGGGCTGGATGATCGGCACCGGCATCTATCTCGACGACGTCGATTCGACGCTCGCGCACATCGACGAGCGCGCCTTAGCGAACATCGAGCACACCATTCAGTGGCTCGGCGTGATCGCACTCGCAGGCGTGCTCGTGATCGCGCTCGGCGCGCTCGTGCTCAACGTGAGCGAGCACCGCAGCGCCGACGCCAAGCTCAAGCGCCTCGCGCAGCAAGTGGTCGAGTCGCAGGAGCAGGAGCGCGCGCGGCTCTCGCGCGAACTGCACGACGGCATTAGCCAGATGCTCGTTTCGGTAAAGCTGCTGCTGGAGTCGGCGCTCGCGCGCTTCGAGCGCGGCGAAACGCGCGTGCCCGCCGCCGAAGCGTCGCTCGCGACCGGTCTCTCGCGGCTTTCGGACACGCTGCGCGAAGTGCGCAGCATCTCGCACGCGCTGCGCCCCTCGATGCTCGACGACCTGGGCCTCGCCGCCGCGCTGGAGCAACTCACGCGCGAACTGGCCGAGCAAACGGGCATCGAGATCGCCTTCACGCAAGCCGCGCCGAAGCCTGCGAGCAGGAAAGCACAGGCGAGCGCGCTGCCCGACGCCGTCAACACGGTGCTCTTTCGCATCGCGCAGGAAGCGCTCACCAACATCGTGCGGCACGCGCAGGCGGCGCGCGCCGCGCTTACGCTCGAGGTCACGGCGAACGGCGTGACGCTCAGCATCGCCGACAATGGTCGCGGCTTCGACGTGACGCACGCGCTAACCGACCCGCGCGCGGGTCTGGGTCTGCGCAACATGCGCGAGCGGCTGGAGTCTCTTGGCGGCCGCCTCGACATCACCTCGCAGCCCGGCCATACGCTCGTCACCGCGTGGGTGCCCGTTGCGACTCATGCCGCATCCAAAGCCGCCGCCGTATCAGGAACGCCGACATGACGATGACGAATGCAAACGTGAACGAATCGACCAGCCCCGGCGCGAGACCCGCGCGCCTCGTCCTGGTGGACGACCATCCTCTCGTGCGCGACGGCCTGAGAGCACGGCTCGAAGCCGTGCCGGGTTTCGAGGTGGCGGGCGAGGCCGGCAACGCCGACGAGGCCATCGCGCTAGCGGCGTCGCTCGAACCCGATCTCGTGCTGATGGACGTGGGCATGGCCGGCGTCAACGGCATCGCGCTTGCGGGCATCTTCCACGAGCGCTTTCCGGCCATCCGCGTGCTCATGCTTTCGATGCACGACAACGTCGAATACGTGACCGAGGCGGTGCGCGCGGGCGCAAGCGGCTATGTGCTCAAGGATTCGCCGGCCACCGAGATCATCCGCGCGATCGAGGCGGTGCTGGCCGGGCGCACCTATTTCAGCGCGGGGTTGAGCGCGCGCATGATCCAGGCGTCGGCGCGCAGCACGCCTGTTGAGCGGCTCACGCCGCGCGAGCGGGATATTCTCGACGCGCTGGCGCAAGGGCTATCGAGCAAGCAGATCGCGCAGCGCGAGGGGCTCTCGGTGCGCACGGTGGAAACGCACCGGCTGAATCTCAAGCGCAAGCTGGAGATCGAAGGCCAGGCGGAGTTGATCAAGTTCGCGGTGGAGCACCGCCGGAAGTGAAAAGGGCGCTCCGGATTACCCGAAGCGCCCTTACGAAGCACAATGCGTGTGCAACCACCGGCCGGCGATCAGCTGCGCGCGTTGTGGTCGACGAGGAACTTGATGAGCCCGTCGATGCCGCCCTTGGCGATCTGGTCGGCAAATTGCGTCTGGTAGACCTGGATCAGCCAGGCGCCCATCATGTTGATGTCGTAGATCTTCCAGCCGCTGGGCGTTTGCGCGAGGCGGTAGTCGATGGCGTCGTCGCCGCCGTTACTGAGCACATGCGACTGCACCACGGTGTCCTTCGCGCCGGCACCCGTGTTCGAGGGCGCGAACTTGAAGTTCACCTGAGTATCGCGAAGTTGCGAGAGCGACGACGCGTACGTCTTCACGAGCAGGAGTTGAAATTGCTCATACAGCTTCTGCTGCTGTTCGGGCGTGGCCGTCGCCCAAGGTTTGCCAACGGCGATACGCGTGGTGCGTTTGAAGTCGGTGGCGGGAACGAAATGGGTCTGGACCACCTCGGTGATCTTGTTCATATCGCCGCCGCGTGCCTGCGGGTCGGCCTGCATCGCCTTCACGGTGCCTTCCACGGCGGCCTTGACGGTGGCGTCCGGCGAGGTCTGCGCGAACGCCGCGCCCGAAACGCCCGTGAAACAGGCGGCGACGAAAAATGCGGTCAGGTAACGTTTCATACGCTCTTCTGGAACAGTGATATTCAAGCGCCGGTACAGTGCGGTTCAGTGCGTGCGCTGCAGTGCATTCACGCAACCGCCGCGCGGCTGGCTGAGTGAGTATAACGGCTTTGGCGCACTCGCTGCCCACGCGCCGCCCGACGCTCGGAGTGCATGAGCCGCGCCGGGACGGGCGGGGCCGGTATACTTGTGCGTTTCGCGTCAAAGAACCCAATTGACAGGGCCCCCTCGCCTGTATGCTGAAGCCATTCATCATTAGCCTCGTCGCCTGGTCGGTGCGCCGCGCGGCGTGGGTGATCACACTTTCGATCGTGCTCGCCGTGCTTTCCGGCGTGTACGTCGCAAGAAATTTCAAGATCAACACCGACGTCAGCGGTCTCGTCGAGAACACGGCCCAATGGGCCGCGTTGAGCGAAGCCAAGGACAAGGCGTTCCCGCAGCGCGCAAGCTCGCTGCTCGTGGTCGTCGAAGCCGACGCGCCCGAGCTCGCCGACGCCGCCGCCGACAAGCTCGCGCAGGCGCTCAAAGCCGACTCGCGCGAATTCAGCGCCGTCTCGCAGCCTGCGGGCGGCCCGTTCTTCCAGCACAACGGCTTGCTCTTTCCGTCCACGGCCACCGTGCTCTCGACCACGGGCCAGCTCGTGCAAGCGCGCCCGCTCGTGAACCAGCTCGCGAAGGACCCAAGCCTCGCGGGTCTTGCCGGTACGCTCACGACCACGCTGCAGTTGCCGCTCACGATCGGTCAGATCAAATTGCCGCAAATGGCAAATCTGCTTGGCAGCGCCGCCAATGTCGTCGACGAGGTCCTGGCCGGCAAACCCGCCGCGTTCTCGTGGCGCGCGCTCGTCGACAAGGACTCGGCCACGAAGCCCGCGTTCGCGTTCGTCACGGTGCAGCCGGTGCTCAATTTCGCCGCGCTCAAGGCGGGTGCGAACGCTGCGGAGGCGATCCGCGCGACCGCCGCCTCGCTTCACCTCGACACCGAATTCGGCGCGCGCGTGCGCCTCACGGGCGAACAGCCACTCGCCGACGACGAGTTTGCCTCGGTCCAGGACGGCGCCGCGCTCAACGGCGTGATCACGATCATCGTCGTGCTCGCCATCCTGTGGCTCGCGCTGCGTTCGGGCAAGCTGATTGGCGCAACGCTCATCACGCTCGTGATCGGCCTCGTCATCACGGCCGCGCTCGGCCTCATGATGATCGGCTCGTTCAACATGCTCTCGGTCGCGTTCATGGTGCTGTTCGTGGGGCTAGGCGTCGATTTCGGCGTGCAGTTCGGCGTGAAGTATCGCGAAGAGCGCTTTCAGGACGAGCGGCTCGACGCCGCGCTCCTCAAGACCGCGCGCAACATTGGCGTGCCGCTCACGCTCGCGGCGATCGCCGTGGCCGAAAGTTTCTTTTCCTTCCTGCCAACCGCGTACAAGGGCCTCTCGGAACTTGGGCAGATCGCGGGCGTGGGCATGTTCGTGGCGTACGTCTGCAACATGACGGTGCTGCCGGCGCTCATCCGCTTGTTCAACCCCAGGGGCGAGCGCGCCTCGCCGGGCTTCGCGTTCCTCGCACCGGTCGACAAATGGCTCGCCGAGCATCGCAAGCCGGTGCTGCTCACCACGCTCGTCATCGTGGTGGGCGCGATGCCGTTGCTGTTCCATCTGCGCTTCGACTTCAACCCGCTTCATCTGAAGGATCCGCATACCGAGTCGATGGCGACGCTGCTCGCACTCAAGAACTCGCCCGTCATCTCGATCAACGACGTGAGCGTGCTCGCGCCGTCGCTCGAAGAGGCCGACAAGATCGCCGCGCGGCTCTCGAAGCTGCCGGAAGTGGCACGTGCAACGACGCTCAGCTCGCTCATTCCCGACGATCAGCAGCAAAAGCTCATGCTGATCTCGAGCGCCGCACAGCAGCTTCTGCCCGCGCTCACGCAGCAGCCGTCCACGCCCGTGACCGACGAAGTGCGTGTGCAGACGCTCAAGCGCGCGGCCAACCAGCTCTCGCTCGCCGCGAGCGACCACCCCGGGCCGGGCGCGGCCGAGGCGAAGCATCTGTCCGACTCGCTCAACAAGCTCGCGGCCGCGAGCCCGGCCACGCGCGACCGCGCCGAAACCGCTTTCAGCCTCACGCTCAAGCTCGCCTTCGCGCAGCTCGCGCGCCTTTTGCAGCCCTCGGAAATCACGCGTGAAAACCTGCCACCCGAGATGGTGCGCGACTGGGTGGCGCCGACTGGCCAGGCGATCGTGGACGTGGCGCCGCGCGTGCCGCCGGGCGTCGATTCCAATGACGACGTGATGCTCGCGCGCTTCGCGCACGCCGTGAAGGCGGCGGAGCCGAACGCGATCGGCGGCCCGATCTCGATCCTGCACTCGGCGAACGTGATCATCCTCGCGTTCTTCGAGGCGGCGGGGTGGTCGGTACTGCTCATCACGGCTCTCCTCTGGATCACGCTTCGCAATTTCGGCGACGTGCTGCGCACGCTCATTCCTCTGCTGGTATCGGCGCTCGTCACGCTCGAACTGTGCGTCGTATTTGGAATTCAGCTAAATTTCGCCAACATCATCGCGCTTCCCCTGATGCTCGGCGTCGGCGTCGCGTTCAAAATCTATTTCGTGATGGCCTGGCGCGCGGGGCAAACCGGCCTCCTGCATTCGAGCCTCACACACGCGGTGCTTTTTTCCGCCGCGACCACGGCCACGGCGTTCGGGAGCCTGTGGCTATCGCATCATCCGGGCACGTCGAGCATGGGCAAGCTGCTCGCACTGTCCTTGTTCTGTACGCTGATAGGCGCCGTGGTGTTCCAGCCGGTGCTGATGGGCAAGCCGCGCGCAAAACGCGCGAGATCGGAAATTCAGGGGATCGACCAATGAAGAAGAATCAAGCCGCGCTCACCATGGCGGCGGCGAGCCTGGCGCTCCTCGTGACGTCGGGCTGCGCCACGGGCCCCGACCGCAAGCCGGGCGATCCGTTCGAGCCCGCGAATCGCGCGATTTTCACGTTCAACGACAAACTCGACACCTACGTCGCGCAGCCGATCGCCAAGGGCTACCAGAAGGTGACGCCGCAGCCGCTGCGCCAGGCGATCACGAACTTCTTCTCGAATCTCGGAGACGCGGACAACTTCGCAAACAACCTGCTGCAGCTGAAGATCACCGACGCCGTCGAGGATCTCATGCGCATTGCGATGAACACGACCTTCGGTCTGGGCGGCCTGATCGACTTCGCGACGGCGGCGGGCCTGCCCAAGCACCACCAGGACTTCGGACTCACGATGGGTCATTACGGCGTGCCGGCCGGCCCGTATCTCGTGCTGCCGCTGTTCGGGCCGAGTTCGGTGCGCGACGGCATCGGCATGGGCGTGGACGTGAAGTTCAACGTCATCAACTACTTCGAGCCGGCGGTGCGCAATCCGATGTATCTCGCGCAGTTCATCAGCGCGCGCGCCGACCTGCTCGGCGCGACCGACCTGCTCAAGCAGGCGGCGCTCGACCCGTATTCGTTCGTGCGCGACGCGTACCGCCAGCAACGCGAATCGCTGATTCGCGGCGGACGTGGCAACAATGCGCCGCTGCCCAATTACGGCGAGCCGGGCGGGGAAGGAACGCCGAACGAGAACGGTGCGCCCAATTACGAGGACCCGGGCGAGTCGGGTGGTGCGGGTGGCGGCGGTGCTGGCGCCACCGGCGGTCCCGGCGCTTCGAACAATGGTCTGCCGAATTACGATGATCCGGGCGAGGGAAGCACGGCGGCGGCTGGCGCGGGTCCGGCTGCCGCGGTGGCGGCACTGGCGGCTTCCGCGCCGGCTATGGCATCGGCACCTGTTGCGGCTTCGGCTGCCGCGCCGGCTTCGGGTGTGACGGCCGCGCCTGCGAAACCGGCGTCGGCGCCTTGAAGGATTGCCGTCCGGCGCGATCGGACTCTAGACCAGAACGACGGTATCGCTGTATCGCGCGACCTGCCGGTCGTGCGATATCAGCCGCAGGGGTTCGGTCAATGCTTGCGCCACGAGCAACCGGTCAAACGGGTCCTGGTGGTGCAATGGCAGCGATTCGACCGCCACCGCATGCTCGGCCTCGATTGCCAGAATGCGATATCCCGCTTGTCTGAAGTAGTGCAGCGCCGCTTCTCCGGACAGAGGCATGTCGCCGCGCTGCAGGGAATACTTGATGCCGATTTCCCAGATGCTCGCGGTACTCACATAAATCGTACTTGTCGGCGCCAGAATCAGTTCGCGCGCTGCCGCCGGCAGCTTTGGGCTATCTGCGATAGCCCAAAGCGCGATGTGCGTATCGAGTAGAACGTTCACGCGCCGCGCCCGTTGAACAGCGCTGCGACCTCTTCGCTGTGCGCATCGATATCATCGGGCACCTCGAATGCGCCCTTGGCGACCCCAATGCGCCGTTCGACCGGCGCTTCTGGTGCAAGCGGCACGAGCCGCGCGACCGGCCGCCCGCCGCGAGCGATGATGATTTCCTTTTCTCGTCCAAGCTCGACATCCTCGACGAGTCGTGAGAGCGACGACTTGGCTTCCAGCATGTTCACGTAGGTCATAGCGCCTCCAGTTATTACAGCTTAGTCTAGTCTGGCTAAGCGTTCAAATCAAGCATGCTTGAAATCGCGGAAACGCAAAAAACCCGGCAACCTTTCCAGGTTGCCGGGTTTTTCGTTCGCGCCGTGCATACAGCTCAATGCAAGCTCAATGCACCGCAACGTCCTCGCTCTCGGCCAGGCGCTCCGCCTCGTTTGCCGCCGCCAGCACCGTGGCGTCCGCCGATGTCTGCACGGTCTGGCGATAGCGCTCGTAGGCTTCGTCGGCGTAACGGATGCGTTCGCGGCCGTGCGGGGCCGGCACGCCGTCCGCGCCGAGGTTCACGAACACCATTTTTTCGATCGTCAAAATGCTCTTGCGCGTGATCTTGTTGCGCACTTCGGCGCGCAGCGTGATCGATGTGCGGCCGAAATCCGTGGCTGTGATCCCAAGCTCGATGATGTCGCCCTGACGTGCCGAGCTCACGAAGTTGATCTCCGACATGAACTTGGTCACCACGCGCTGGTTGTCGAGCTGGCAGATCGCGTAGATCGCCGCTTCTTCATCGATCCAGCGCAGCAGGCTGCCGCCGAACAGCGTGCCGTTCGGATTCAGGTCTTCAGGCTTGACCCACTTGCGAGTATGGAAATTCATGGCTGGTAACTCCCCGAAATGTGATTCGCCCCCAGTTCGCTGAGATGAGCCCAGGGTTAACACTGAGATGTTACCAGAGATAGGGGTTTACCCTAGGTAATTCAATAGCCCGCAAGGGTCATGTGGGGAAAAAGGCGCCGCTGGCCGTCAGCACCTGGCGCGCAGCGCTTAGCGACTGGCGGGCCGCTTTCGCATCCGCCGCCACACGCAGCAGGCCGCCCAGTTGCGCCGGGTCGCGCGCCAGCTCGCGCAGGACAGGGAACACCGCTGTCGTGCCGTCGTCGCGCAAGCCGGCCATTGCTGCTTTCGGCAGGCTGCGCCAGGCCGGATCGACGATCGCACGACACACCGCGAACGGCACGCCATGCGCGGCTGCCGCTGCCGCGGCCAGATGCGATTCCATGTCGACGGCGAGCGCTCCGCACGCGCCGAACAGCGCCGCCTTGTCCGCCGCACCGGTGAGCGGCGCGGCAACGGCTGCCTCCACGCCGCGCCGTGTTTTGGCGGCGAGCGGCGAGGCCATCAGCGCGTCGGCCATGCGTGCGCTCCAGGCGGCATCGGTCGCCACGCGCCCGAACGGGCCGTCGATCGCTTGCGCGATCACCAGGGTACCCGGCTCGAGATCGGGCGCAAGACCGCCCGCCGTGCCGAAGCTGATGATGCCCGCCGCACCGTCCTTGAGCGCCGCCGCGAGCGCGCGCTGCAGCAGATCCGCGCGCGCGGCGAAGACGGCGCGCACGCCGTCCTGGCCTTTGCCCGCAGCAATGCTCGCCTCGAAGGCCATGCCCGTCACCGCGATTACGGGCAAGGCGCGCGCTTTTACACCAGCCGCCACGCTCACAGACCGACCGTGACGCGCGTCACGCCCGCGCGCTTGAGGTTGCGGTAGCGCGCGAGCGCCCACAGCGGGAAGAACTTGCGATAGCCGTGGTAGCGCAGATAGAACACACGCGGAAAACCCGTAGCCGTGAAGCGCGTTTCGTCCCAAAGGCCATGTTCCTGCTGCGTCTTCTGCAGATAGTCGATACCGCGCGCGACCGCCGGATGATCGACCGCGCCCGCAGCCATCAGGCCGAGCAGCGCCCACGCCGTTTGCGAAGCGGTGCTCGTGGCGCGCTCATAGCCGCGGTATTCGAGCTTGTAGCTCGTGCCGTCTTCGCCCCAGCCGCCGTCGTCGTTCTGGATCTGCACGAGCCATTGCACCGCGCGCTTCATGCGCGGGTCGTCGTGCGCGAGGCCGGCCGCGTTGAGCGCACAGAGCGCCGTCCACGTGCCGTAGATGTAGTTCATGCCCCAGCGGCCATACCAGCTGCCGTCGGCCTCCTGCTCTTCGAGCAGGTAGTTGTACGCGCGGCGCGCGTGCTCGCTCGCAGCCGGCAGTTCGCCGAGCTGCGCGAGCATCGAGAGGCAGCGGCCCGAGACGTCGGCGGTCGGCGGATCGAGCAGTGCGCCGTGATCCGAGAACGGGATGTTGTTCAGGTAGTACTGCGTGTTTTCCGGCTCGAACGCGCCCCAGCCGCCGTTGCTGCTCTGCATGCCGACCACCCATTCGCGCGCGCGGGCGATGGGGGCGTCGTAGGCCTTCGTGTTGTCGAGCTTGTCCACGCGATCCATCGCGGCCACGACCACGGCCGTGTCGTCGACGTCGGGGTAGTGCGGGTTGGCATACTGGAACGCCCAACCGCCCGGACGCACCGCCTCGCGGCGCGAGATCCAGTCGCCGCGCACGTCGAGAATCTGCAGCGGACGCAGCCATTCGAGGCCCCGGCGCGCGGCTTCCTCGGCACGCGCGTCGCCAGTCTCCAGCAACGCGTGCGCCGCGAGCGACGTGTCCCACACCGGTGAAAGGCAGGGCTGGACGTACGCTTCCCCTGTGTGAACCGTCACCAGCTTTTCGAGCGACTGGCGCGCGATGGCGCGATGCGGATGATCGGCGGGATAGCCCAGCACGTCGTACATCATCACGGCGTTGGCCATGGCCGGGAAGATCGCGCCCAGGCCGTCCTCGCCGTTCAGGCGTTCGTCCACGAACGCCACCGCGGCGTCGATCGCGCGCTGGCGCAGGTAGGTCGGAAAGAGCGGATCGGTCACGCGCAGCACGCCGTCCACGGCGCGGAAGAAGCCGAACCAGCCCTTGCTCTGATGCGGGGAGCGGGCGTTCAGGCCCACGCTCACCGGTGCGCCGCGGAACAGCTCGTCGATGCGCACGCCGCGCGGGTTGCGCGCGACCGGGCGCTTCGCACCCAGGACGAGCAGCGGCACGATCACCGTGCGCGCCCAGTACGACACCTTCGAAAGATGGAACGGGAACCACTGCGGCAGCAACGTGATCTCGACGGGCATCATCGGGACTGCGTACCACGTCACCACGCCAAAGAGCGCGAGCAGGATGCGCGTGAACACGTTGACGTGCTCCGCGCCGCCCGCCGCGAGGATCGCCTCGCGCGCGCGCACCATGTGCTCGGCGTCTTCGGCATCGCCGATCATCTTGAGTGCGAAGTAAGCCTTCACGCTCGCGCTCACGTCCATGGCGCCGTCGGTGAAGAGCGGCCAGCCGCCTTCCGGCAACTGGATGCGACGCAGGTAGCGCGCGATCTTCTGTTCGAGCTCGAGGTTCGCTTCTTCGCCGAGGTAATGCACGAGCAGCACGTATTCGGCCGGAATCGTGGCGTCCGCTTCGAGTTCGTAGACCCAATGGCCATCGGCGCGCTGGTCGGCGAGGATCGTGTCGGTCGCGCGCGCGACCGCGGCGTCGAGCGATGCGAGCGGTGCGGCCGTCTCGTCGGCAAACGAGGGAGTGGGCATCGCCACGGCCGGCGCGTCGGCAACGTCAGCGCCGGCGAGGCTGCTGGCCAGATCTTCGGTCGGCGTGGCTTGGGATAAATCGTTCATCTACGTTCCAAATTTTCGGTCAGGAGCAGCTCGGCGGCCTTGCGGCCCGAGCGGATCGCTCCTTCGATCGTCGCGGGCAGACCGGTAGCCGTCCAGTCGCCTGCAAGCATCAGATTGTTCCAGCGCGTGCGCGTCGCGGGGCGGCGCCACTCCTCGTCGGGCACGGCAGCGAAGGTCGCACGCGCATCGGCGCACACACGCCAGGCGGGCAGCGGCTCGAGCGGCAGCGAGGCCGCCTCGGCCACGTCTGCCCACACGCGGCGCGCGATCTCCTCGGGATCGAGGTCGAGCACGCCGTGCGCGTCGTGGATCGTCGCCGAAAGCCGCCCTTCGGCCGTGCACAGCCAGTGGGCCGTGCCGTTGACGAGCGCCATCGGCGTGACGAGGCCCGGCGGCGCCGGCACGGCGTAGTGCACCGTGACGATCGCATTGTGGCGCTGCGGCGCCTGCAGCGCAGGCACGAGCGCGGCGGCGGCCACACCGGGCACGGCCAGCACCACGGCTTCGTCGGGGGCGAGTGTGATACGCCCGTCTGGAAAATCGAGTGCGACGACGCGGCCCGCCGCGTCGTCGTACACGATCTCCCTGAGCGGCGAGTCAAGGCGAATCGTCGCGCCGCCGTGCTGGAGCATGCGCAAGGCCGGATCGACGAACGCGCTGGAAAGCCCACCGCGCGCCGTCAGCGGCCGGAACGAATCGCCGCCGGCCGTGAGCGACTCGCGCAGCATCGCGCCCGCCAGCTCCGCGCTGCCCACGCGCGGCTCGACATTGAGCGCCGTGAGGAAAAACGGATGCAGCAGCCGGTCCCACAGCACGCCTTCACAGCGCATGGTCTGCGCCATCGTGCGGCCTGGCTTGGCGAACAGCAGCGGCAGCAGCCCCAGATAGTCAGCGGCGCGCGTACCCGGCACGCGCGAGCGCGAATCGCCGATCCAGAACGGCATGCGCGAGCGCGAGAAGCGCACCGTCCAGCGCGAGCGCGCCGCGATATCCATGAACGCGAAGCCCGGCTCGGTGGGGCCGGAAAGCGCGTCGCCAGCACCGATCGTGCGCACGTATTCGAGCGTGCGCGCATGTCCCGCCAGCACCAGATGATTGCCCGTATCGAGCGTCGCCGAAAGCGTGCGGTCGTAATACGAGCGGCAGCGTCCCCCTGCCTGGCCGGCGGCCTCGTAGAGCGCCACCTGCACGCCGCGCCGCTGAAGCCGCACGGCCGTCGCGAGGCCCGCAAGCCCAGCGCCGATGACGTGGACTAGCCGAGGCATCAGAACAGCGCGTAGCGCGCGACGATCCACATGAGCCGTGCGCGCGGCTTGCTGACTTTCGTGCGCGGCAGGTCGAAGCCGCGATCCACGGTGCGCTCGAGCAGCACGCGGTAGACGCCCGACATGATGCGCGGCGCTTTCACCTGCGCGCGGGGCGCGGCGTCCATGATCGCGTCGGCTCGCGCGAAGTGCGCGCGGGCGCGTTGCACGAGCGTCTCGCACACGCGCGGCAGCGACGGGTCGGCGGCGATCGTGTGCGGATTGCCCGCTGCGATTCCTTCGCGCGCGAGCAGCTCGCGCGGCAGGTAGCAGCGGTTGATATCCGCGTCTTCGTCGATGTCGCGCAGGATGTTGGTGAGCTGCAGCGCGCGCCCCAGATGGTGCGACAGCAAGCGGCCCGGCTCCTCCTGCATCCCGAAAATTCTCACCGACAGCCGGCCCGCGGCACTCGCGACGCGGTCGCAGTACAGGTCGAGCGTGTCCTCGTCGGGCGCGCAGATGTCCTCGGCGGCGTCCATGGCCATGCCGTCGATCATCGCGTGGAAGTCTTCGCGCTGAAGCCCGAACGTATGGATGTGACGCGTAAGCGCCGCGAGCGAAGCGCGCGGCGTGCCGGCGTAGCACGCATCGATGTCGGCGCGCCATTGGTCGAGCCCTGCCGCGCGCTCGGCGCGCGGCAGGGCGCTGTCCGCGATGTCGTCGACAGCGCGGCAAAAGGCGTAGACCTGATACATGGCGTCGCGCTGCGCAGGGGGCAGGATCCGCATCGCCAGATAAAACGAGCTGCCCGACGAAGCGGCGGCGGCGTCGGTTTGTTGTGTATCGTCCACGACGAGATTGGAAACGGCCAAGACGATCTCCGCTGGGGGCGCCCTCAACGGGCGTTCGACTCTATTCGGGCCCGCATTGCCGCGGGTCGCCCGCGCGCGCGGACACGCGCGAGGCATCCGACCCTGAAATTGCCCACCATGGCGCGCGCAAGGCCGGAAACGGGCAAAAGTATAGCAATCTTTGGGGTGCGCCGCAGTTGAGTCGGGGCGCATAGTATGGGGCGCACGCCCCGGAACATGGGGCGATGAGGTTGATTGAGGCGGGAGCCGTCTGCGCCCCGCCAGGTCTCAGGCGAGCGCGACCGAGCGGTTGCGCCCCTGGCGCTTTGCGGTGTAAAGGGCGGCGTCGGCCTCGTTGATCATGCCTTCGTAGTCGGGCGCCCCCGTGCGGGCGGTGGCGGCGCCGACGCTCGCCGTCACGGGCACGATCACGCCCTGCACCTCGATCGGCTCGTCGCCGATCGTGCAGCGGATCTTCTCCGCCACGTAGAGCGCGTCGTCCAGCGGCGTGCATGGCAACAGCAGTGCGAATTCCTCGCCGCCGAAGCGCCCGAACACATCCTGCTTGCGCACCACGCCCGACACGCGCTGCGCCATCGAGCGCAGGACCGTGTCGCCGGCCATGTGGCCGAACTCGTCGTTGATCCGCTTGAAGTGGTCGAGGTCGAACAGCAGCATCGAAAGCTCGCCGCCGTAGCGTTGCCAGCGCAGGAATTCGTCGGCGAGGCGCGCTTCGAAAAAGCGCCGGTTCGCAATGCCGGTAAGGCCGTCGCGATCGGCGTATTCGCGCAGCTTGGCCACGGCCTCCTCGCGCTCGCGCTGCATGACGCTCACGTGCGTGACATCCGAGATGGTCACGCACACGGCGATCACATCGCGCCCGCGCATGAGCGGCATGAAGGTGCAGTCCTGCTGCATGTAGTCCACACCGCCTGTGATCGGCCGGTCATGGTCGAACTGGAACAGATACGGACGCTGCTCCCACGAGCTGAACGCAAAGCTGCCCAGCTGGAACACGCTCTCCACCTTGCGCGTGAGCCACGCGCGCGGCAGATCGGGGAAGCGTTCGAAGATGGAGCGGCCGATCACGTCCTCGGCCGTCACGCCGCTGTGGTCCTGCATGAAGCGGTTCCAGCTCAGCACGCTCATGTCGCGATCGACCACGAAAATGCCGAAACCTACCCGCTCGACGACGAGGTCCGACAGCGTTGGCAACCCGGCTGGCTCGTTCATAGGCTATGTAACAACGCGTCGATGGCCCGGCTCACGACATGGATCGATTCCTCGGCCATCAGCATGACGAGGTGGGCCCGAAAGCGCTGGTCTTCCAGCGCGAAATTGACTTCAACGAGCAGCGCGACGTCCCAGGCGAGCAGGCCCGGCTGGAACACCTCGTCGAGCATGATCGCCTCGCCGAGCAGGCCCGGCTGCGAAAACACCGGCATGCGGCCGAGCTGGTCGAGCATCGACGAGACACACGCGCCCGTGAGCGCGTTGGCGACGTCGAACATCAGCTCTTCCTCGGTGAGCGCGTCGTCGCCGATCGTGGCGTAGGGACCGCCGACCAGGCTGCCCAGCTCGGCGATCTCGCCGCTGCGGCAGATCACCAGCGCCTCGCCCTTGATCTCCGAGCGAAAGCCCTGGCGCACGGCCGCGACCGGGCCGTCGATCCCGGTCATTTCGCGCAGCGCCGCCGCGGCCTCGGATACGGCGACCACACGCACGCGCGGCACCGAAAGCTCGATGAACGCATTGAGCAGCCCCGACAGTCGCGTCGCTGCCTGCCCCATGCCGAGATTGGCGATCTCCTGGAGCGCGTCGCGCTGGAGTTCCGTGAACACTCGATCAGGCATACAACCCGTACTCCTTCAGGATGGGCAGCAGCGCCTCCTGGGTTACCGGCTTTGCGACGAACGCTGCCGCGCCGAGCGCCTGCACGCGCTCACGGGCACGAGGCTGGATGTCCGCTGAAACGACGATCACGAACGTGTTCAGGTCTTCGTGCTGCAATGCTTCCAGGACCTGGAAGCCCGTCATATCGGGCATCGTGAGGTCGAGGAACATGACGGCCGCACGACCGGCGCGGTAGTGCGCAAGCGCTTCGTGTCCGTTCGACGCGTACGAAATTGCAACGTCCCAGTCCTCGGGCAGCGCCTTCGTGAGCACCTTGCGGGCTAACAGCGAGTCATCGGCGATCACGATGGGCAAGGACATGGATATGCTGAATGAGTGTGCGTTGGACGGAGTGCGTTTCAACGGTTTAACGGCGGCACGGGCAATTACTTTAGGAAAAACCTCAAAGAAAATTGCGAACCGGCCGAATAATGCATAACGCATGAACGGATCCGCGCGCTGGCGTGTGAACACAAGGCGCATGGCTGCGCCGTCGCCGTGCCGTCGACCCATGGATACCGGCAACCCGTGCGCCGGTTGTGAAGGCCCTCGTCTGCATGCCTGCAGCCACCCCGTAGCATGGCCATGCGACCTCGCGGCGACATGGCTTTCATGCGTATGCGTTATTTATCTTGTCCGCGATTCTCGAATCAAATTGAATCAAATGCAACTCGCCGTTAATCAATCAACGAACGAAATCGACTCATTCTGGCTAGTTTATGGAAATAAATGATCCACCCCTTAAATAAAGGGCGTCGATTATCCCTTTGTGGTACGTTTGCGCTTCGCCGATTTTCGCGAATTCGGCTTAAGGAAGAGGAAAACCCCTGGGCGGCGTGCTTGCCAGACGATGCTCGCGGCGCACCGGACATCCACTGGCCGTCGGGGCGTCATCGCGGTCGTTTATCATGTCGCATGCTCCGCCGTCTTTTCCCTGCTTTTCCGTACGATGATTGCTGACCGGCCCGAGCGGCCAGACGAACGCCCCTCCCTGCCGCCCCCCGCCGACGACGCGCCGTTTCCGGCCGCGCCCGGCCACGACTTCACGGTGCGCCGGCGCACGCTGCTCGCGCTGCTCGTCGCGGCGATCGTGCTGCCGTGCATCTACGTGGCCGCCATGGCGTACAACGACCTGCGCGCGCGCGAAGCCGACGCCACCGACACCACGCTGCGCACCGTGCGCGTGGCCGAAGAGCACGCGCTCAAGGTGTTCGACATGAACGAGGCGCTCGACGCGCGCGTGGTCGACCTCGTGCGCGGCCTGAGCGACGACGGCATCCGCGCGAACGAAGCGCAGATCCACGAGAAACTCGACGCGATCGGCGGCGGTTACCCGCAGGTGGCCGCGGTGTCGATTTTCGGGAGCGACGGCGGGCTGCTCGCGAGCAGCCGCTATTCGCCGCCGCCTCCGGTGTCGATCGCCGCGCGCGACGATTTCACCGGTATCCGCGACGGCCGCGTGATCGACCACGTCTCGCGCGTGATGCAGGGCCGGGTGAGCGGCGAGACCGTCTTCAACATGGGCGTGGCGCGCCTGAACGACGCCGGCGCGTTCGCGGGTCTCGTCTCGGTCGCCTTGCGCCCCGGCTATTTCAGCTCGTTCTACCGCGACCTGCTCGGCCCCGATTCGCCGATGTCGCTCGGCCTCGTGCGCAGCGACGGCACGATCCTCGCCTTCGATCCGCCGCCGCGCGCTGACGCGTCGGTGATCACGCCGCGCTCGCCGCTTGGCGCCGCGCTGCAGCGCGGCACGGAGTCCGGCGTCGTGCGCATGCATTCCGCGCTGCTCGACAGCAACGTGATCCTCGCGTTCCGGCGCGTGGGCGCATACCCCGTCTACGTGACCTGCGCGTATCGCACGCCGGCGATCTGGGCGGGCTGGTACCGGCATCTGAGCGTGCTCATCATCTCGATGTTCACGCCGTCGATCGCGCTGTGGTGCGTGATCTGGCTTTCGCTGCGGCGCCTCGCCGCCGAAGAGGAGGCGTGGGAGCGCTGGCAGGCCGAAGCCTCGATGCGCCGCTCGATCGAATCCGCCTATCGGCAATCGCGCAAGATGGAAGCGCTCGGCAACCTCGTGGGCAGCGTCGCGCACGACTTCAACAACCTGCTGATGATCGTCTCGGCCAACGTGCAGATCGCGCGGCGGCGGGGCGCGGCGGGCTTCGAGCGCGAACTCTCGGCGGTCGAGCGTGCGCTCAAGAGCGGCCAGTCGCTCACGCGCCAGTTGCTCGGCGTGGCGCGCAAGCAGCCGCTGCGCAACGAAACGATCCATGTGGGGCGCTGGCTGCCCGCGGCCCGCGAGCTGATGCGCGCGTCGCTGGGCGCGAAGGTGTCGCTCGTCGTCAACGTCGATGACGACGTGTGGCCCGTGCTCGTCGACGTGGCCGAATTCGAACTCGCGCTCATCAATCTTGCCGTGAATGCGCGCGACGCGATGCCCAACGGCGGCCGCTTCACCGTGCGTGCGCGCAACATCAGCTTCCGGCCCGACGAAGGGTTCCCGCTCGACGGCGACTTCGTGCACGTCACGCTCGAAGACACGGGCACAGGCATGCCGCCGGACGTGCTCGCGCGCGCGTTCGAGCCGCTCTACACGACCAAATCGAAGGGCACGGGCACCGGCCTCGGGCTGCCGCAGGTGTTTGCGTTCTGCGAGCGCACCGGCGGCCTCGCCGCGATCGACAGCGCGATCGGCGCGGGCACGACGGTGCACCTGTATCTGCCGCGCTCGCTTGCCGAGCCGCCCGCGCAACGTCCGAGCGAACCGCGCGAGGAGAGCGCCCAGGTGCAGCATGGACTGAACGTGCTGCTCGTGGAGGACAACGACGAAGTCGCGGCCGGCACCGAGGCGCTCCTGCAGATGATGGGCCACCGCGTGACCTGCGCGAGCGACGCCGCGAGCGCGCTGCAACGGGTCGAAGCGCCGCTTGCCGAGGGCGAGCACACGCCGCGCTTCGACCTCGTGCTTTCCGACATCCACATGCCGGGGACGATGAACGGCATCGATCTGGCCGAGGCGCTGCAGGGGCTCGAGCCGGATCTGCCCGTGATCCTCGTGACGGGCTACGCGGAGGAGCTCGAGCGCACGCGCAATGCCGATGTGCGTGTGCTGTCGAAGCCGTTCGACATCGCGCTGCTGGAGAAAATGCTCGAGGCGATTCGCGAGGACCGCCAGGCGCGTGCCAAGCGCGACCACGACGCGACGCTCCCGAGCCCGCGGGCCTGACAGGACACGCGTGACAGGCCTCGCGGCACGAGGATTGCGGCAGGCAGCGCGACCCGCAGAATCAGGCGGTTAGACGTCGCGCACAGCATGCGCCAGCCGATGCACTATCGACGCGCAATCGGCGCATGATGTACGCGGGGCGTCGCCATCTGGCGAAGGAGGCTGCCATGAAACAGACCGTGACAGGCGTTTTCCAAACCTACGACGAAGCACGCCACGCGCAGGACGCGCTGCTGCAACGCGGCTTCGCGGCGGGCGACATCGACCTGCCGGCGCGCACAGAGGGCGTGCTGGCTGGCATCGAGCGGCTCGTGGGAAGTTTTTTCTCGACGACGGGCGACGTGCGCCGAACCACCGAAGCCCAGACCGGCATGACGCCGCCGCCGGGCGAATCGGTGCGCATCGGCGTGCATGTGAGCGACGAGGCACACGCCAATCTCGCGTACGAGACGCTGCGCGAGGAGCACGCGACGGACGTTGCGCTACGCGGCACGCCGTGGGCGTGGCCAGCGGCGGACCATCCAGTCGCGCGCGAGCACTCGGCGCTCGATGAACTGGGTCTCTCCGAGTTCGCCGATGCCCTGCGTCGCCGTGCCCCGCAAACGGAAGCAGCGCGCGAACAAACCGCTGTCGAGCCCACGCTTGGCCCCACCGTCGAACCGATGTGGCAGACCAGCGAGGCCGAGGCGACCGTGCTCACTTCCGCAAGCGCGCCCGGCGCCGGCGCGGTGATGGGCGCGCATCATGTGGACGTTCCAGCCGCGCCCGAAGCGACGCGGCCCGCCGCGGGCGCCGCGCCGCAGATTCCGGACGAATTCCTCGAGTACGAGGAAGACACGCCCGAGCACCACAAGGACATGCCGGGGCAGCGTCGCACGCTGCATTGAGCCCGCTCGCGCAGTGCGGCGTTCGGCGTGATCAGGCGTCAGCGGCCGAGTTGATGCTTGATCCACGCCACGTACGTATCGACGAAACCTTGCAGGAACTTGCGCGTGTGCTCGTTGACGATTTCGCCTTTCTCGTTGATGCGGCCCGTGTCGTGCTTGATGAACATCTCGGGCTGACCGAGCAGCACGACGTCGAGATAGGCGAGCACGTTACGTAGATGTTGTTGCGAAAGCGCCGTGCCGGTCGCCCCCGGCGACGTACCGAGCACCGCGCCCGGCTTGCCGCGCCACGAATTCGAGCCCCACGGCCGCGAACCCCAGTCGAGCGCGTTTTTCAGGGCGCCCGGAATCGAGCGGTTGTATTCGGGCGTGACGAAGAGCAGCCCATCGGCTGCTTCGACCTGCTGCTTGAAGCGGCGCGCCACCTCGGGATAGTCGGCGTCGTATTCCTGGCTATAGAGCGGCAGTACGCCAATGTCGAGATACTCGAAAGTGAAATCAGCGGGGGCCAGCGATGTCACCGCGTGCGCGAGTTGCCGGTTGAATGAATCCTTGCGCAGACTGCCAACCACGACTGCGATCTTGTAGGCCATTTCGGTTTCCTCGGAGGGGCGCGCGAAGCGCAGCGAAAAGAAACATCATCATAGACGCGAGCGCATTTCGGCGATGCGCACGCGCGCAGGCCTGGCCAGTAGCCGCGCGCCGCTGTGGATAACCGGGGGTTACGCGAATTTATCCACAGTTTTTGGGCATAAACTTGTGGACAACTTACGTGGAGAGCCGATGGATACGGGCCTCGCGTGGGATTCGTCTGCAGGTTAGCAAATCTGCAATTTCCGTGCGTGCATGGCGTAGATGGCGTCTCGTCCATGCACGCGGGCTCTCGCGCTTGCGATTCGCTCGCTTTCGGCGCGTGAGCAACGCAGCGATGTCAACCGAGCAGCGCCGCGATGTTTTCGGTTGGGCGGCCGATCACGGCACGGCCATCGCGTACGACGATGGGTCGCTGCAGCAGAATCGGATGCCGCACAATTGCTTCGTATAACTGATCATCTGTCACGCCGGGTGCATCAAGACTGAGATCCGCGTACTCGGTTTCACTGGTGCGGATCATGTCGAGCAGCGGGCCGCCGAGCATCACGTGCAGCGCCTTCAGTTGGTCGATGGTGAGCGGCTGCTTCAGGTATTCAATCATCTCGACTGGCTCGTTCGCCGTCGAGTTGGACACCAGTTCGCAAGCCGCGCGGGACTTGGAACAGCGAGGGTTATGGTAGATCGTGATCATGACGTCTGAAGTACGAGAGGGGAGTGGTGGCTGTGCCTCGGTGAGGCCGGGAATCGCTGTGATTTTACCGGGGGCGGGCTGGTCGGCGTATGAAGCCTCGGTTGACGAAGGCCTCTGAGTGCTTAACCACTGTTGCTGCCATGTGCCCACGCTTGGGATGCGCGATGAGGTCTCTCGGTCGCGCTTGTGTGAGGCCGATATGCGATGGGGGAGTGGGGCTGACTTTATGCGCATAAAGCGCTGTGGCGCGCGCGGGTCATCTCCAATGTGCGTGTTAGTTCAACGATGTACGTCACGCATCAAAGACGTTGCGAGGTGACTCCAGAACCGCACGCGACCGCTATGCAGCATCCAGATACCTCCGCGCGAGCTTTATGCGCATAAATCTTGTCCGAATGGCTAATTTCGTTGCATATTACGCCAAAAATCATTGAACTGAAAAACATTCCAGGTAAAATCCCAAGCTAATAGCAAAAAGGAGAATACCAATTGGCAGCAGAGATAATCGCAGTCACTCAACAAAAGGGCGGGGTCGGCAAGAGCACGATCGCGATGCATCTCGGCGCGGCCTTCCACGAGAAAGGGAAACGGGTGCTCGTCGTGGATGCCGATGGCCAAAACACACTGGTCCATTGGGCTAGTGCGTCAGCCGATGGTGACACCGGCATCCCGTTTCCGGTGGTCAATCTCTCCGAGGCCGGTGGCCAGATCCACCGGGAGATCAAGAAGTTCATCAACGACTACGACGTGATCGTGGTGGACTGCCCGCCTTCGATCACGGAGAAGGTCTCCGGCGTGGTGCTGCTGGCCGCTACGGTCGCCGTCATTCCGACTTCGTCTTCTCCGGCTGATTACTGGTCGAGTGTTGGTCTCGTGAAGCTCATCCAGCAGGCCCAGGTCATGAACGAAGATCTGCGCGCCGTATTTCTGCTGAACAAGACCGAAGAGAAGCGCATGCTCACACGCGAGCTGAAGCGCGCCCTTGAAGAACTTGGTTTCCCTCTGCTCAGAACGCAAATTCCCACCCGTGAGGCGTACAAGCAGGCAATGGCATTGGGCCAGACAGTTCTGCAAATGAACGACCGCGGCGCGCGCCTCGCCGCAGTGGAAGTGCGCGCATGCGCCGACGAAATCGCGGCCATGCTCCCCTGACTTTATGCGCATAAAGGACCCTGAATGAAACCCTCCCAATTCGCCAAAGGCTTTCAGGCTCGGCCTGATACGACGAGCAGCGAAAAGCGCACTGCACTCGATCGCCTTAACGCCATCGACGGGCTCGTCCAGGACAAGCCAAAAACGCGAGAAGTCGCTGGACGCTCGAGTCAGCCTGCCCTTGTGACCGGCTTCGAATCTGCAGTCGAACCCGTTCTTGACGACGCGCCCGGCCTCGAAAATGAGTCGGCCGAATACCATGCCTGGCGTGTTGCACACGGCTACCGTCCGGGGCAGATCATCGAGTTGCCGCTCAAGGACATCAAGCCAAGCCCGTTCAATCCGCGTCACTTCTATCTGAAGGCCTCGATCGCAGAACTGGCCGTCAATCTCGCGAAGCAAGGGCAGCAGCAGGCGATCCACGTGATTCCTGACTACGCAGCGCCGGGCAGCTATTACGTCAGCGATGGTGGCCGTCGCGTGCGGGCACTGAAAGAGGCGAACAAGGAAGTCGTCAAGGCAGTTGTCGTCGATCTGCCGATCGGCATACAGAGCTACAAGCTCGGTTATGACCTGAACGTTCAGCGCGATTCGCAAACCGTGTTCGATAACGCGGTGGTGTGGAAGCGATTCATCGACGAACAGCATTTTCAGAGTCAGCGCGAGCTTGCCGATCACCTCGGCCTCGACGAATCGACGGTTGCGGTTGCGCTGTCGATCGGCAAGTTACCGGAATTGGTCATGCAGGAAATGGTGGCGCGCCCGGACCGGTTTGGCTCGAACATGGCCTATCAGGTTGGGCGTTATCACGGCGCGCGCGGGACCGATGCCACACTGCGCCTCATCAACCGCATCGTTGCCGATGACCTCAGCACGCGTCAGGTAGCGGATATCGTGAAAGGCCGGGCGAGCGCGCAGGAAAGCCCCAAGCCGGCGGGGCGCCAACGCTACGCGCAACGGCTGGAGATCAAACTGGATGGTGTGGCCGTCGGTGACCTGAAGTCATATGGGGACGATCGGCTCGAACTGCGCCTGAAGGGACTCACAAAAGATCGGCGCGACGCGATCCTTCAGCAGATCGAGCAGATCCTGAAGACGAAATAAGTTTGGAGAATTTGTCAACGGCCGCCATGCATCAGGCGGCCCGTCGACGATGGGACGGGATTCTCCCACGCCTCTCAAATCGGCCGATCGACCGAACGGCCCCACCTCCACCGCCCCGCATTGCGCGGGCCGGCCACACATGACGCTCAGGCCGCGCGCGTCGGGCTCAGCGTGAATGCGAGCAAATCGCCGTCGGTCGGTTCGCCCCAGGTCTTGCGCGCGAGCCAGTCGAAAAACGCCGTATCGCCCAGTTTCGATTCCAGCCCGCGACGACGCCAGTCATCGCGCAAATGCGAGCCCAGACCCGGCAGTTCATCCGTCTCGAACGACTGACGCGCAAGCTCGCGCTCCATGTCGCCCTGCTCCTCGTAGAGCGAGCGCGCTTCCTTGCGCCGATAGGCCGCGTATTCATCGAGCAGCCGCGCCTTCGGATCGTCGGCTGCAACCGCTGCCGACGATCCGCGGCCAACGGCCGGTGTGGCGCCTGCCGCAGTCTCGACCGGCGGCGCGTAGCCCTTCTTCAGCGCGTCCTTGAACAGCGCCGCAGCGCTGCGCACCGGCGGCAAGCTCGTGCTGCGCATACGCTGTTCGGTCAATTGCAACGCGGCGCGAATGCGGTTTTCTTCGCTGTCAGCGTAAAGCGACTGCGCTTCCTTGAGCGGAATACCGATCTTCACCATGCGGTCGACGAGCGTACTGTCGAATACATTCGGATGCTCGTCGAGCGCGAGCATCGGCTGCTTGCGCTCGGTCACGCGAAACTGGATTTCGGCGACACGGCGCCCCTCGCGATGCTCGATCAACTCGACGAAGATATTCGTCACCGCGTTGACTTCGGCAATCGCGGGCCGCAGATAATCGCGCTTGAAGTACTTGTATTCGCGTTTGGCTTCGTCGCCGGCTTCGGTGTCCGGGGTGCCGGAAAGGATCGGGCGCCACCACTCCCAGGTCTCGCGCATCGTCAGATGGCTGGGGTTGGTCAGATAGCGCACGCAGATCTCGTAGAGCGCAAGCCCCGCGCTGCTGCGCAACTGGCTCTGGAACTGCAGGCTCAGACGGGCGTACTGCACCGGATCCAGCAGCTTCTTCTTGATCTTCGGCGCGAACGAGAACTCCACCCAGACGCGACGGGTTTGCGGGTCCTCGAGAATTTCCGCGTCTGCAATGAGCGTGGAAATACCCCACTTGCGGCCCGGCTTCTGGCTCGACGTGCCCTGGCTCCATTCGACCTGCACCGACACCATACGGCGCAGGTGCTCCTTCACGAGCGCGGTATCGTTCGAATCGAACGCCGAGTTGGCGACGATGTCGGACAGCAGCGCGCGGTAGGTATCGCCAGACTCGTCGGCCTGCTGGGCGACGGCCAGCAGGACGTTGAACAGCTTGCGGGTCAGCAGGGTGATCTTGCCGCTCTTCGGCTGGATCGCGATCGCCTCGACGGCCTTGCGCAATTCCGCCGAGCTGGGGCTTACCACATCGGTCTTTTTCACGCGCTTCGTGGCCAT